>NZ_FQXT01000010.1 GCF_900130045.1 Leeuwenhoekiella palythoae | reverse complement strand
TGTAGGCTCTTGCCCTACGTTTCCGATTAACTGAACTTGATTTCTTAGTGTACTCATAACTCTAAAATTTAGATGATTAAAAATGCTGCCCAAACCCTTTGGACAGTTTGCGTTTATACCTTTAAAAAATGATTTACTTATGTTATCCTGAGCGTTTCCCTTTTTTGTTTTTAAGGTTTTTGATTCCGCTTCTTTTTGTATGTTTTGAACTGATTTCATAAGATTTCTTTTTGATTTACTTCCATTTAATGCCTATCGCTGTTCCCTTTTTTTGTTGCTGAAACGTTTTCAAGAGTTTGAATTAGTAAGGACATATAAAAGCGAGGCACGAGCGGTTATGCTGTCCGTCTAACTTCAAACTATTGGTATTTTGCTTTCAAAAAAAGAGAAGTACAGCGATGCTGCTTAAGGGAATTCAAAAAGCTAACGAGGGAAGTTTCAAAACTTGAGAAGGGGAATTAATAATTACCAACGAGACTCCAAATAATTTTTTATCGGACTATAGACAATTTGATAAGCTGAATATGGTTTGTAAAAATTCCTGATGTTATTATTTGCACAGCATGTGCACTTGTTATTTGATACCTTTGCTTTATGAGATTTTTCGTTTGGGCTTTTTGTATTTATATCGTAACACTAAATGTGTTACCATGTACTGATGCAATTGAATCATCTAAAACTCAAACTTCAAAAGAATTAGCTTCCGCAGTATCTACAGATCATTCAGAGTCAGAGAGGTTATTAGACCTATGTCCACCATTTTGTACTTGTCATTGTTGTCATGTACACACCGTCAACTTTGCATCGGCTCACATTAATCTCTTTAACACAACCATATACTCAGGAATATTTCTTCACTTAGATAGCATAGGCCAAGAGCCTATTTTATCACTTTTAGATCCTCCCAGGATTTAGTTCAGTTTTTTAGAGGATTACTATGTCCTTTTTTGACCGATCAAATTTTAATCGGCCGCTTACATATATCTATAACTGAATTAAATTGTAGAATTTCATGATTAATAAAATCATCGCTTTTTCCATAAGGAATAAGCTTATTGTTGGACTTTTCATACTTTTCCTGATTGGAGTAGGATTGTATTCTATGTCCACTATCAACTTGGGTGCTCAACCCGACATTACCAATAATCAGGTACAAATTATTACTCAGTCGCCCAACCTAGCCACAGAAGACATCGAGCAATTTGTAACTTATCCCGTTGAATTGGCTATGGCCAACCTACCGGGTGTTAATGAAATACGCTCTGTCTCCCGTTTTGGGCTTTCGGTGGTGACCATTGTTTTTAAGGAGGATATGGGCACTTACCTGCCCCGTCAATTGGTTGGGGAAAAACTCAACGAGGTCAAATCAGAGATCCCCGAACAGTTTGGCAGTCCAGAAATGGGACCTATTACAACCGGATTGGGGGAAATCTATCAATACACCTTGAAAGCTGAAGAAGGCTATGAGGACAAATATTCCCCGACCGAACTGCGAACCATACAGGACTGGATCGTAAAACGCCAATTGGCCCTAACGGAAGGTGTTGTGGAAGTCAATGCCTTTGGCGGAAAGATCAAGCAATATGAGATCGCCATCGATCCCGCCAAGCTGAACGCGATGAATGTGACGATGACTGAAGTCTTTGATGCCCTACAGGAAAACAATGTAAATACCGGCGGAGCTTACATCGAAAAGAACAAAATGGCCAATTTCATCCGTGGTGAAGGCCTCGTCCGTTCGCTAGATGATGTTAGACAGATCGTAATCAAAAACGAAAATGGCCTGCCCATTTTGGTAAAAGACGTCGCTGAAAAGGTCCATTTTGGAAATCAGGTACGCTACGGAGCCTTTACCCAAGATGGTCACGAAGCTGTGGGAGGTATGGTGCTGATGTTACGGGGCGACAATCCTAATTCAGTAGTCAATACGGTAAGAGACCGTATACGAGAAGTACAGAAATCGCTACCGCAAGGACTTAAGATCGTTCCTTTTTTGGATCGTAGTGCGCTCATAGGAAGGACCACAGCCACCATCGAGAAAAATCTGATTGAAGGGGCTCTCATTGTGATTTTTGTGCTGGTACTGCTACTGGGTAGTTTTCGTGGAGGTTTGGTCACTGCTTCTTTAATTCCACTTTCCCTGCTATTTGCCTTTATTTTGATGAAAGCTTTAGGTGTTTGGGCAAACCTGATGTCCTTGGGGGCAATTGACTTTGGAATTATAGTTGATGGGGCTGTTATCATTGTTGAAGGAACGGTTCACGAAATTGAAAAGCGAATCAAGGCCGGTAAACAGCAATTCGACCAGCCACAAATGGACGAAGTCGTCTATGATGCGAGTAGTACGGTAATGAATTCAGCTTTCTTTGGACAGGTTATCATCCTGATTGTATTTACCCCAATATTATTCTTGACAGGGATTGAAGGAAAAATGTTCCGCCCGATGGCATTTACCTTTGGATTTGCGGTTTTAGGTGCCATTATTCTTTGTTTAACCTACGTACCGGTGATTACTTCACTTATGATGAGACCGGCTATAAAAAATAGAAACTGGTTCCATAATGTGGAGGATAAAATTTCAGGTTTCAGCAACGGGATGATGAACCGGATCAATAAAGGCTATCGGCCTATAGTCCTGAAATCTTTGAACCATCGCATAATCGTATTAGTGATTGCAGTTATATTACTTCTAGGTGCCGGATTTACTTTCAGTAAAATGGGTGGAGAGTTTATCCCTAGTATTGATGAAGGCGATATTGCGATGCAGGCCTTATTAAGACCGGGAAGCTCATTAAGTGAATCCATTGAAACCTCAAAAAAAATCGAGAATATCGTACTAGATAATTTTCCGGAAGTGGAAACTATGGTGGCTCGAATTGGTGTAGCCGATATCCCGACCGACCCGATGCCGATGGACATTGCCGACACCTATATTATCCTGGAAAAGAACAAGGATCATTGGACTTCCGCAGATACAAAGGAGGAATTAATTAAAAAAATTAAAGAAAAATTATCTATCGTACCTGGTGTCAACTTCGTTTTCAGCCAGCCCGTGGAACTGCGATTTAACGAACTGCTTACTGGCGTTCGAGAAGACGTGGCCATCAAACTGTATGGAGAAGATCTAGATGTGCTTTCCCAAAAGGCCGCAAAAATGGCCGCTATCATCAAAACCGTTCCCGGCGCGGGTGATGTTAATCTTGAGGCCACCTCGGGATTGCCGCAAATGACTGTTCGCTTTAGCCGAAGAAAGGTCGCCCAATATGGCCTGAACATACAAAAACTCAATCAGTACGTGAGTACCGCCTTTGCGGGAGGTACTGCAGGAGTCATTTTTGAGGGCGAAAAACGCTTTGATATGGTGGTGCGATTGGATGAAAAACACCGTAAGGATATTGATAACCTAAAAAACCTGTTGATCGATTTACCCGGTGGGAATCAGATTCCCATTAAGGAAGTGGCCGATATCAGTTATCAGCCTGGACCCATGCAAATTTCCCGGGACAATACTTCACGTAGAATTTATGTAGGGGTTAACGTGCGGGGTCGCGATGTGGAATCCATGGTCAATGATATCCAAACCAAAATGGACGCACAATTAGACTTGCCGCCCGGCTACCATATTGAATATGGAGGTGCTTTTGAAAATCTGCAACGCGCAAAAGATCGTTTAACAATTGTAGTTCCCATTGCCCTGGCACTTATATTCTTGTTACTGTATTTCGCTTTAGGCTCTTTCTCTCAATCGATTATGATTTATATGGCAGTACCACTGGCGGCTATAGGTGGGATTTTTGCCATTGCTGTTCGTGGAATGCCCTTTAGTATCTCGGCAGGCGTTGGATTTATCGTCCTTTTCGGAGTAGCGGTATTGAACGGGCTGGTACTTATCAGCAGGTTGAATTCATTAAAGAAAGAAGGGGTTATGGATATACAGGAACGTATTCTAATAGGTACACAAGAACGAATCCGTCCAATTTTTTTAACCGCATTGGCTGCAATTATGGGATTTTTCCCAATGGCACTATCCCACGGAGCTGGTGCTTCGGTACAGCGACCATTGGCCACGGTAGTTATTGGCGGATTGATAACCGCAACCTTACTTACGCTGATCGTAGTTCCCGTTTTGTACAGTTTTGTGGAGAAATCCGGGAATAAAAACTACGGTAAACCGGGCAAAGCTGCCATAAACCCTGGACTAATTGCCATTATATTGGGTCTTGGATCAATGGGCATTCCGGCAAGTGCAAGTGCTCAAACGCAGGATAGGCCCCAGCAAAGTGCGCCTGAGCAGGACATCTTGAAAGTCGCACAAGGATTTTACACAATTTCTTTAAGAGATGCAGTAGAAAAAGCGCAAGCCAACTATCCCAAAATGAAGGCGGCACAACTGGAAATCGAAAACCAGGAAGTCCGGAAAAAAACCGTTTGGGATTTGGGAACCACCCAAATTTTCACCGGTGGCGAAGAGTTGCCCGATAGTCGCAATGGCGATGAAGGTATTTACACCATCGTTGGGGTGCAGCAACAAAATATCGATGTGTTCAGTATCGGTGCCAAAAATAAACTGCAAAATGAGAAAATTGAGCTAAGCGAAACAGCACTCGACCTTACCTCCCTTCAAATAGAACGGGAAGTGAGCAAGGCCTGGGGTGATGCCTACACCTCTAAACGCAAGTACCAATTGTATGTGGAACTCGATTCCATTTTTAGAGATTTTGAACAGGCAGCACGGTTGCGTTATGAGACAGAAGCTTCCTCGAAGCTGGAATATTTGGCGGCCACAAATCAAGCCCGGCAGGTAAGCCTACAGAAAATGCAAGCCTATAGGGATTACTTGGGTAATCTGCAAAAACTGAATCTTTGGTTGGTGAGCGATACACCCTATACCGTTGCAGATACAAGTGTCGATGAAATGAATACGCCCATTTTGCAGCGCAAAGATTCGATTAAGAGCCACCCAATGCTGGACTATTATGAGCATCAGATCGGGGTTGCCTATGCGAAGCGTAATCTCAGTACCAAAGCGTTTTTTCCAAAATTCAACGCACAATATGGAAGACAAAAAATTGCGGGACAGAAGGGGTTTTTCAGTTTTCAAGTTGGGATTTCCATTCCGCTTTTTTTCGGTCCTGATTTGGGGTACGCGCAATCGGCCAAAATACAGACTCAGATTGCGCAACAAAATTTCAAAGCTAAGAAGCTTCAATTCAATTCAAAATACCAAGATCTGCAACAGGAGTATCTGAAATGGCAGGAATCGTGGAAATACTATGAACAAGAAGCCCTTCTGCTTGCCAAAGAACAAAGGGACGGGGCGGTTTTTGCCTATAAAGAGGGTGGTATTAGTTATACCTCTTTCCTTCAAACGGTACGTGACGCCATAGGCATACAAAGCAAGTCTTGGGATGCACTTAACAATTATCTGAGATCAAAATACGAACTGGAATTTTTCCTTAATTCCGCAAAACAATAAATAAAAAAGCTATGAATTTCAATATAAAACCAATTTTTTACGTAGCCTTGGTCATATTCAGTTTAAGTTCTTGTAAAGAGGGAAAAACTGATCAAAGTGGACACGAAAAGCATAATGAGACAGCTCCTGCCGATAACGGTGACCAGCCTCAAAAAGCAAACGCAGGCCTCGAGCGCAAAAAACTACACCTATCGCAACAAAAGTTTGAAGCGATGGAATTGAAAGTAGATAGTTTGCCCACCAAAAGTTTAACTGCTTTAGTGGAAGCCAACGGTCAGTTGGAAGTACCGCCTCAAAACGAGGCTGCAATTACCGCGATAATTGGCGCAAATGTGACTAGCATAAAGGTGATTGAGGGAAATAAAGTAAGTAAAGGAAGTGTGTTGGGATATTTGAGCCACCCGGATCTGGTCAAGCTACAGACTGATTACACGAGCGCCTACAACAAGATGATATTTTTGGAAAAAGAATACAATCGTCAAAAACGCCTATACGAGGCAGAAGTGGCTTCAGGTAGAAAGTACCAAGAAACCGAATCGGAATATAACAGTGTTAAAGGGCTGTTTAAGGGTCTGGAATCACAACTTCAATTATTTCATTTAAACCTGAATCAGTTACGCAGTGGAAAGTTCTATAATCAAATACCTATAGTAAGTCCTATCGATGGATACGTAGAACAAGTGAATATTAAAGTCGGCCAGTTTGTACAGCAACAGACTGAGATGTTTGAAATCGTAAACACCGATCATATACACGCTGATCTAATGGTCTTCGAAAAAGATGTGAGTAAGGTAAAGGAAGGTCAAACTGTAGCAATCACTATTGAATCCCTACCAGAATCCGATCTAAGCGCAAAAATTTATTCCGTGGGAAAAACATTTGAACAGCAGCCTAAAGCGCTACACGTACACGCAGAAATAGAAAACAGAGATAGCAACCTCTTACCAGGGATGTACCTTACAGCAAAAATAGCCACTTCCCAAGATAATGTAACCGCACTCCCAGAAGAGGCTGTTATTACTGAGAATGGCGAGGATTATATTTTTACAGCTAAAAAAGTAACTGAAAATGAGGAAGAAGTCTGGGCTTTAAGCCCTTTAAAAGTCCAAACCGGTCAGTCAGATACCGGCTGGATAGAAATAAAATTGCTGCAGCCTTTGGAAGAAAGGCAAATGGTAGTCTGGAACAAAGCGTATTACTTGATCTCAGAAATGAATAAAGGAGAAACTGAACACGGACATTGAATAATAATAGTATGAATTCTAGTGAACACATTCTTTTAAACTCCAAGCTTCGCCCTACTGCTATGCGCATACTTATATTTAGTTTTTTGAGAAAGCATAGACAAGCATTAACAATTACAGATATTGAATCAGAATTTCAAAAGGTAAGTCGTTCAACTGTACTACGGACTATTAAAACCTTTGAAAAAAAGGGGCTCATACACGCAATTATTGATGATAGTAAATACCTAAAATATGCTTTGAATGATCCTAATCAACCAGAGCACCAAAACCATTTGCACTTAAATTGTTTATCCTGCAATCATACTTACTGTATGTACAATTATACATTACCTCAGATTTCTATTCCACCGCGATATCATGTAAAAACAACTCAGATTCTTGTCAAAGGAATTTGTGATATATGTCAAATTAAATAGTAAAGTCTTATAAAAAAAAGTTTTAAATATGTCTCATAATCATAAATCACAAAAATTTGGATTAGTTTTTAGTCTTAGCATTATCTTAAATACATTATATGTAATAGTGGAATTTTTTTATGGAATGCGAGTGGATTCTTCAGCACTAATTGCCGATGCTTGGCATAATGCTAGTGATGTTTTTAGCTTAATACTCGCCTGGATAGCCTACAAATTGACCCTTATTCCAGCAAATAATAGATTTACATATGGCTATCAAAAAACAACTATCCTTGTATCATTTTTGAATGGTGCAATTATTATTATAGCGGCATTTTTTATTGCTTGGGAAGCTATTCAAAAATTGAATTCGGCGAATGAAATCCCTGGTGAATTAATAATTTATGTTTCTATAATTGGTTTATTTATCAACACTGGCACAGCGTTACTATTTTGGAATAGTCAAAAAAATGACTTGAACATGCGGGAAGCATTTCTGCATATGGCTGCTGATGCAGGAGTTACATTAGCAGTATTATGTGGTGGTTTATCCATTAAATTTCTCGATTTGGAATGGATCGATCCATTGCTTAGTATATTGATCGTAATTGTAATCATTTATTCATCTTGGGGACTATTAAAAGAATCATTATATCTCTTAATAGATGCAGTTCCTAAACACTTAGATTTAGAAAAAATCAAATTCGAAGTATTAAATTTTGATGGAGTGCTAGCTGTTAAATCTATCCATATTTGGGCATTGAGCACCACACAAACTACCGCAAGTATGATTTTACAAGTTAATCCTGGAACAAGTGATGTATCGGTTAAAGAAATTTCAGGTAGATTGACTGAGAAATTTAAATTACAAAAGACAACTATTGAATTACAGTATGAAGATTGACATTTTGCATCCACTATTGAAGAGTTTTTTTAACAAAGTGAAATGATTGGTTTTAGTAGAAAACCCATGAATTACTAGATGCCAATAATTCTAATTTCATAAGCTTTTTGATTTATATCCAATAGGGCCTATCATTCAAGAGTTTGACTTAGTAAGGCCATATAAAAGCGCATACCCAAGCTGTGATAATGTCGGGGTAACTTTAACAAACCAATGGTCATTTGTTTTTGAAAAAGGAGAAGTACAGCGATAATGCTTTAGGAAATTCAAAAAGCTAACGAGGGAAGTTTTAAAACTTGAGTAAGTGAATTAAATGTTCAGAAATTATTCAATGAGTGAAAATAGTATTAAGCTGAATCAACCGTAAATCACTCAGCCTAATTATTAAATTTCTTAGACACAATATATTGTTCAGTATTAGCTCTTTAAAAGTTTTGAATATGTACATCAAAAATACTTACTCAAACTCATCCTATGAGGAATAGGAAAAACGGAGTTCGTCTCAAATTCTGTTTTTCAGAAAAACTAAAAAGCAAAACATCAGACTATACGTAAATGCCCATTGTCCTTATAAGTTTTACTTTTAGTTGATGTTCTATTAGTCTGCTTAAGTTTAGATCTAAGACTACTCATATCTTTACTTATTTTTTGCTCTACGACTCGAGCATATTTTTGAGTGGTAGAAAGTTTAGTGTGACCAAGCATTTTTGAGACCGTCTCAATAGGAACATCGTTGAGTAATGTCACTGTGGTTGCAAAAGTATGTCTGGCTACGTGAAAGGTGAGGTTTTTCTCAATCTTACATAGTTTCGCAATTTCCTTTAAATACTTATTGATTTTCTGATCACTGAATACAGGTAGTAACTTATTCGTATGCACATCCTGTGAAACTTCTTGATACTTTTCCAAAATTCGCTTAGCCTGCTCCAATAGAGGCAATTTTACTGGAGTTTTGGACTTCTGTCGTCGTACCATTATCCAGTCTTCTTTATCGATACCGTTTACGATATCACCAGTTTTCAAGTTTTTAACCTCTATATAGCATAATCCGGTATAACAAGAGAAAACAAACACATCGCGAACAATACTCAAACTATCATCAGTAAGGGTTATTGATGAAATAGTTTTAAGCTCATTCTCTTCAAGAAACGGACAGTCGAAATCCTCGTATTTCAACTGATACAATGCAAAAGGGTTAGATTTTATCCAACGATGCTTTAAGGCTAAGGTGGTGAATTTCTTTAGGCGTTCCAAGTGTTTCATCCTACCATTATTATTAAGTGGCTGCGCTTTTTTAAGCGTTTTGCAGTCTCTAAGGTAATCTTCAAATTTTACAATGAATGTATAATCAATCTGTGACAGATAAATATCATCACACTTATATTCAGATTTTACAAATCGTAAAATATATTTCTCTGTAGCAGCGTAATTCTTTGCTGTTCCGGGAGCTAATTTTTTTAAATCATTTTCGGTATGGTATTGAATAAGATCCCTAATTGTAGATACAGGTCTATCCTTTCCAGTACATCTTAGCTTAACTGCCTTGGCACTTATTGGAACTCCTTCATTTCGGAGTTCTTTATATGCCTTCTTGACCTCAGAATAGATAGCATCCAATTCGTCATTGATACGTCGAGCGTCTTTGATGCGTTTTCCAACCCTGCTGGACTTATCGCACCAGTTTTGTTCTAAAACATTTTGTTTTGTACTTAAATCTACTCTACTGGCACTTCCAATGGAGATACGAGCATAGATTGGAAATGTTCCATCTTTTCGAACTGAACTTTTTTTCAGCCAAAAATGAACATTTAAAGTGTGTGAAGTAATCATAACTTTCGTTTAAATTAAAAAATCTGTTAAACGAAAGCCAAACCGCTCAATAGTCAAACCCGGCTATGATCCTTAAATGTAGTAATTTCTTCCCTAAAAAAATAGGACATCAAATAGGACACCAACGAATATGCCTCCAAATGGACATAAAAAAAACCAGTAAAAATGTATTTTACTGGTTTTCATAGAATTAGATATCAAACAATATATGTTAAATACCTATTTCGTCGGGGTGGCAGGATTCGAACCTGCGACCTCCTGCTCCCAAAGCAGGCGCGATGACCGGGCTACGCTACACCCCGAGGTGTTTTCTTAAAAAAGTTGCGGAGAGACAGGGATTCGAACCCTGGCGACGGTTACCCGTCGACAGATTAGCAATCTGCTCCATTACCACTCTGGCACCTCTCCTAAGAACGTTGGCGTCTCTCTCAAAACGCGGGTGCAAATATATATCTAAGTTTTTGATCAACCAAAGCTTTTTAGAGAATTTCTATAACTTTTTTTGAATCTTTTTTTAACTCCCTGAAAACAAGATTTTCAGAAAATCACTATTCAGGATATTCTATGCGCAAATGGTAGATGTTATTCAGTTTTGACTTCAGAACCTTCTTAATTATCTGTATTTCCTTAAAAGTAATCGTAGCATTTAAAAACTGATTTTCCTCCATTTGCTTATTGATGATTTTTTCTACAAATGAATCGATCAATACCGAAGTTGGTGATTTTAAACTTTTACTCGCCGCCTCTACACTATCAGCCATCATTAAGATTGCAGTCTCTTTGCTGAACGGTAAGGGTCCGGGATATCTAAAGTCGTCAATATTGACATCCTCATCCTGTTCTTGCGCTTTTTTATAAAAATAGTACACCGTACTTGTCCCGTGGTGCGTGCGTATAAAGTCAATAACGCGATCTGGTAGGTTGTTTTTCCGGGCGACCTCGATTCCATTAATTACGTGATCAATAATAATTCTAGCGCTTTCTTTAGGTGATAGATCTTCGTGTGTATTGATTCCGGTAGATTGATTTTCAGTAAAATCAGTAGGATTTAGCATCTTGCCAATATCGTGGTACAGTGCTCCTACCCTAGTAAGCATCGCATTTGCTCCAATCTCGTTAGCTGCTGCTTCGGCCAAATTTGCCACATTTAAACTGTGATGAAAAGTACCCGGAGCTTTATTAGCAAGATTCTTTAACAATTTAGAATTCGTGTCTGTGAGTTCTAAAAGGGAAAGATCACTTACAAGACCAAAGATCTTTTCGTACGCATAAATGAGCGGCTGCACAAAAAGCGTCGCTAAACCAGTAATTATAAAAAGACTGAAGGTTTCCCATTGCAAATTATCTATGGTTCCCTCATGAATGATGTGAAAAGCAAAATACCCTATGATGTACATAAAAGTGATCTGCCCTACCGAAATAAACAAGTTGGCGCGTTTATACAGTTCTGAAACGGTCAAAATAGTCACAATCCCTGCAATTACTTGCAGAAACATATATTCTGAAGTATTAGGCACAATGAATCCCAATAAGAGTAGCGTGATCACGTGTGTGAATAAACCCAATCTAGAATCAAAAAAGGCCTTTATCACAAGCGGCAAAATACAGAGCGGAACCACATAAACATAATTTGCATCATATTTCACGATAAGTGTGGTGAACAATACCATTAAAATGATATTAAAGAAAATAAACGTCACCATCGTATTATTTTCAAAAACGTGTTCGCGATAGGTTTTAATGAAAAGTAACAACATTGTCAAGGCTACCGAAACGAGCAAAACATAACCAAAAACAACCCAATTATACTTACTGGCAGTCCAGGATTGCGACTCATATTCGGCTTGTAGAGACTTCAGAATCTGATACGTACTTTGCTCAACAATTTCACCTTTTGCGACAATTCTACTTCCTTTATTCACCACGCCCTTGGTAGGAGCGATCTTGCTCAACTCAGCATTTAATTCCTTATTGGTGAGCTTTTCATCATAAGTAACGTTAGGTTGCACCACATCATAAAACAGCTCTTTAAAACGGTTGACCGCCTGTACATATGGTCCGTTTACAAGTCGACGGTTGATCAAAGCGCTAATTTCATCTGTAGTATTCAGATTTTCTATGGAAGTTTCTTCGATCTCATTTCCGCGACGCAAGTATATTTTTCTGCCTTCTTGAAAAGCTGCCAAATCGCTAATCACCCCATATTTATAAATATCCTCTAGAATTTGAGAACCAAATTTCTTCAGTTCGATCTGACGATCTCTAAAAATTGAATCTGTAAAAACCGAAGAAAATTGGTTTTCGTAAGCTGCCTTTGCCTCGTTAGCAATATCTTGATCGTAATTAAAATAAGGAATTATAGAGTTTTCTGCTTCTGCACGCTCCTGCTCCAATTGATCCTCACTCTTTAAAATAGCAAAGTCTACCGGCGCGTATAAATTATCATACTGCCAAGGCTTATTCTGCTGAAAATCAAATTGAAATTTTCCACTTTTAGGAAAAAGATAAACGATAAGAATGGTGCTTGCAATACACAGCAATACCTTATAAAGCGCACCTTGATTTTTATAAAATCGGTTTAAAATACTACTCATATAACTCTTGTGAGGCTACAAAATCAAAGACTTACCCTTTAAAAATAGTCTTGACCTTTTTCAAGGAAATTTCATTTCTAATCCTTGACATAAAAGTAAAAGTACTAAAATAAAACGGGAAGCTTGAGGTGTTAAGTATAGGCCAAATGATAACGTTTTCGTTAGCTATTTGTTATTTTTGAATTCTATCAAAAAACACACAAATAAAGATGAAAAAAGATATTGTAATCGTTTCTGCAGTACGTACCCCTATAGGTAGCTTTTTAGGAAGCTTATCTTCACTAACTGCTGTTGACCTTGGCGTGGCTGCTATAAAAGGCGCTTTGACCAAAATTAATTTAGACCCTTCGCTTGTTGACGAAGTATTTATGGGTAACGTAGTTCAAGCTGGTGTAGGACAAGCTCCTGCACGCCAGGCTGCCTTGGGTGCCGGTATTCCTAAAAACGTGCCGTGTACAACGGTAAATAAAGTATGCGCTTCAGGTATGAAAGCCGTGATGTTTGCGGCCCAATCTATCGCACTCGGTGACAATGACATTGTCGTTGCCGGCGGAATGGAAAGTATGAGCCAAATCCCGCATTATGTACATATGCGCAACGGGCAGAAATTTGGTCCTACCACACTTATAGATGGCATGCAAAAAGACGGACTGGTAGATGCTTATGATGGGAATGCGATGGGTGTTTGCGCCGATGCTTGCGCTACCAAGTATAATTTTTCACGCGAAGATCAAGATGCTTTTGCGATTGAGAGTTACAAACGCTCAGCTGCTGCCTGGGAAAGTGGGAAGTTTGCAGACGAAGTAATTCCTGTGGAAGTTCCTCAGCGTCGCGGAGAGCCGGTTGTGGTTAGTGAAGACGAAGAATTTAAAAATGTGCGTATGGAAAAAATAAGCAGCTTAAGACCTGCGTTTTCCAAAGATGGTACGGTTACCGCAGCAAATGCTTCGACTATTAATGACGGCGCCGGAGCAGTGATCCTCATGACCAGAGAAAAAGCTGAAGAACTTAACCTAGACATTTTATGCAGTATTAAAGGTTATGCTGATGCTGCCACAGACCCTGAATGGTTTACCACCGCTCCTTCTAAAGCGTTACCTAAAGCGCTCGCAAAAGCCGGTGTAGGTCAAGGTGAGATTGAGTATTTTGAGTTTAATGAAGCCTTTTCTGTTGTGGGTCTTGCTAATATGAAAATTTTGGGCTTATCTACAGATAAAGTAAATGTCAATGGTGGAGCTGTTTCATTAGGCCATCCTTTAGGGTGCAGTGGTGTGCGTATTCTTATCACACTTATTAATGTCTTAAAACAGAATAACGCCAAGCTGGGAGCTGCGGCGATCTGTAATGGTGGTGGTGGCGCATCGGCAATGGTGATCTCGAGATAAGTATTTTAGAAGTTATACACGTCTTGTTAATAATCATTTTGGTGCGTAAAAATCATTTGAATTACTTTTACCAAAATTTCAAATCCGCCTGATGAATTACGGCATTTGCCCATTAAGTATTGTACCTATGCGTTTAGAGCCTGCTGATGCAGCCGAGATGATAAACCAAGTACTTTATGGTGAGCATTTTAAAGTGCTCGAAATTCGCAAAAAATGGAGCCGAATTCGTCTTGCTCATGATAAATATGAGGGCTGGATTGACAATAAGCAATACAAAGAGATTACCGCAGAAGATTATGATGATGCCGAAAAGCGTACTCCTATTCTGGCGAGTGATCTTTTACAAATGGCAACATCTTCTGATGAACACGTGCTGAGCATTCCTTTAGGGGCGCAGTTGGCTAATTTAGCATTGACGGGAGATCACTACGAGGGCAATTCGGTAGCAGAAAAAAAGGAAAAAGCAACCTTTATCAATACCGCGTTATTGTATTTGAAAAGTCCGTATTTATGGGGTGGCCGTACGCCCTTTGGTTTAGATTGTAGCGGCTTTACCCAAATGGTTTATCGCCTCAATGGGCATGCACTATTTAGAGATGCCTCACAACAAGCTACTCAAGGTGAACCGCTTAGTTTTATTGAAGAAAGCGAGCCTGGGGATCTTGCTTTTTTTGATAATGATGAAGGCGCTATTGTGCACGTGGGTATTATGCTCCAAGACAATTACATTATACATTGCCACGGTGAAGTGCGCATAGATCGTATAGACCACACAGGAATTTACAACGCAGAACGCCGCACCCACACCCATAAGCTAAGAGTTATAAAAAGGATTATATAAAAAAACGCGAGAAAAAATCTTCTCGCGTTTTTAGTATTATAAACCGTTCTTTTAATCATTATTCTGATATTTCGCTTTCTTGGAGCCAGCATAAATATCATATTTCACTAAACGGGATTCTAAAGAACCATTGTAAAGTTTAATTTTTCGGCTGGTGCGTAAACCTACGTGTTTTAAAGATTCAAGGTTTGAAGTGATAAACCAAGCTTCGGTATCTTTATAATTTTGTTTCAAAGTATCTCCTATATTCTTATAAAATGTTTCCATCTCTACAGGAATTCTTTCGCCGTAGGGCGGATTGAAAACCATTTGCAAATGACGCTCGCGCTCTTTTTCAGTCTTAAAAAAATCAGCTTCCTTTATTGAAATAAATTCACTGAGTTCAGCATTTTTAATATTCTCTTTGGCCTTTTCGATCACCGAAGGATCCTTGTCATAGCCTTGAATGGTAAAATGAAAATCTCTAATTTTCTTTAAGGCAGAAGCTTCAATAATATCAAACAAATCAGGATCCCAATCGTGCCAATTCTCAAAACCAAATTGCTTTCGGTTCAAATTAGGTGGAATATTACAAGCGATCATCGCAGCTTCGATCAGCATCGTTCCACTACCGCACATTGGGTCAAGAAAATCACTGTGACCTTTCCATCCTGAAAGCATCAAACACCCTGCAGCAAGCACTTCATTAATAGGAGCTACGTTAGTATTAAGGCGATATCCACGCTGATGAAGCGATACCCCACTACTATCTAAAGAAATAGTACACCTATTGTGACGTATGTGTATATCAATACTTAAATCTGGAAATTTCAAATCTACATCAGGGCGTTCTCCAGTCGCTTCTCTAAATTGGTCTACGACCGCATCTTTAGCTTTCTGAGCCACAAATAAAGAGTGCGTGAACTGCTCACCACTCAAAGTCGCATTGATCACAAATGTATCATTCACGCGCATATATTGGCTCCAATCTATGCTTTTTACAGCAGCATAAAGTGCATTCTCATCTTTTACTACAAAAGAGCGTAACGGCTTTAAAATTTTAATAGCCGTTCTACAGCATAAGTTTGCCTTATACATAAACCCCGTGTCTCCTGAGAAGCTAACGCTTCGTGTACCTATCTCTATATCTCCTGCACCTAATTCACGTAATTCTCTTGCCAATAAATCTTCAAAACCAAATAAGGTTTTTGCCAGCATTTTAAAGTTCTCTGCCATCACAAAATTTTAGATTGCAAAAATAGGTTAATTTTACCGGCTTATTGCGACTAACGAATTCTAGTCAAATCATCTATGATATTTATTTTACCAATTGCAGCAGTTGTGCTGGGTTTCCTGATTGCTTTGTGGTTTAAACCAAAAGTGAATGCTGCAATTAAACTGCTTTTAGCCTTTAGCGGGGCCTTCTTGCTATCGATAACCATTTTTGAATTCCTACCTGAATTATATGCTTCGGGTTCTAAGCATGTGGGGCTATTCATTATGGCCGGACTTTTATTTCAAATACTTTTAGAGTTTTTGTCGCGCGGTGCAGAACACGGACATCTACATGTAGATGCTGACTCGTCAAAACTTCCTTGGCTATTATTTTTAAGTCTGGCCGTACATTCTGTTTTAGAAGGTTTCCCGTTATATAAAAACGCAGATTTAGTTCTCGGAATCTCCATTCATAAAATACCGATTGCTATTATCATCAGTTCGTTCTTGCTTGCCAGCAAAATCAATACCTATAAAACCCTACTGTTTCTAATTGTGTTTGCCTTAATGACGCCTCTAGGCAGCTATGTTTCAACCTTTGAGTTTTGGACCACTGAAGTCACGAATTACATCAACGCAGCGGTAGTAGGAGTTTTATTGCACGTTTCGACCACTATATTATTTGAATCTTCTAAAAATCATCAGTTTAACGCTACCAAATTTGGTGTAATCTTATTAGGAATCGCACTCGCTTATTTACTCTAAAATGTTCAGCAAAGAAGAATCAAAAAAAATACGAGAAGATTTCTGGATTTTCTTCGGAAAAAGATATCCTAGAAAGTGGCTGCTGTATGATACTAAAGTAAAAGAGATCAACTTAAAATTCAGTTTTGATAAAACCAAAGCGATGGTTTCATTTGATATTGAAACACACGACACGGTTTTTCGAGAGTACTATTTTGAAAAGTTTGAAAGTTTAAAAAACTTGCTCAAGACTGAAGTTTCTGAAGATATTCTTTTTGAAAAGGAATATATAC
Organism: Leeuwenhoekiella palythoae; assembly: GCF_900130045.1. GTDB lineage: Bacteria > Bacteroidota > Bacteroidia > Flavobacteriales > Flavobacteriaceae > Leeuwenhoekiella > Leeuwenhoekiella palythoae. The sequence goes on along the minus strand of NZ_FQXT01000010.1, from coordinate 1,183 downwards.
GCAGTAGCGGAAAGATCATATCTCGTATTTATGTTGAAAAATTAAACGTCAACATTCACAACAAAAAGCATTGGCCCGAGGTTTTCGAGTTCTTTCACGACAATATGGAAAAATTTGAACTCTTCTGGTGGGAATATCAAGACTTCATCACAGCCTAGATCACATCTATCAAAATGAACAAAAAGTGACATATACTTCCTGCAAGAACGAAAAAATGCCATATTAAATGATTAAATGGAATTTTTCTAACCGCATAAAATACAATGCCCACCGTGTAAAAAGCGCCACCTAGCATTAATAGGTTTATCCCGGTATCACTGGAGACTGCAAGAAGATTATTCCAATCGAAAACAATTAACCATCCCATAAGTAAATAAAGAAGTAAGGATAATACTTCAAACCTACCGGTAAAGAATATCTTCAAAACCGTACCAACTAAAGCTATTCCCCAGACTGTCCAAAATATCAGCCATCCTGTACTACTCTCAAGCGCTATCAAAGCTACAGGTGTGTACGTGCCGGCAATGAGAAAATAAATACTAATGTGGTCTATTTTCCTTAAAATATGCTTCCACGAAGTATGACTAATTAGATGGTATAGTGTCGAAGCACTATAAAGCATTACAATAGAGCATCCATAGAAAAGAATACTAAGTGTACTGTAGTTGGATTTAGATGTGTCATAGTAGAGTAAGAGACCAATACCCAAAAATCCAAGCATAATTCCCAATCCGTGGGATAAGGCATTCCAAAATTCTTCCTCTTTCCAATCTGTATTCATTGTGTTGAAATTACAAATAGCAGCCGTATCTAATTTAACTTTATTGTAAAAAAAAAGTCTGCATCAGATATTGATGCAGACTTTTAAAACAAGGCGGCGACCTACTCTCCCACGAGATGTAGTACCATCGGCGCTAACGGGCTTAACTACTCTGTTCGGAATGGTAAGAGGTGAGCCCCGTCGCTATAACCACCTTAAGCTGTCGTATGAATTAATCACATACTTTAATAAGTTAACATATTGGGTAATAATAAAAAGACTACAATCACAAATCTGATTTGATCATTATAAGTATAAGAGTGCTCCTCCCGCACTAAAAAGTGCGGGAAGACGTACATAAGCTTACGGGTTATTAGTACTACTCGGCTATGACATTACTGCCTTTACACCTATAGCCTATCA
>NZ_FQXT01000009.1 GCF_900130045.1 Leeuwenhoekiella palythoae | reverse complement strand
CATAAGTAAATCATTTTTTAAAGGTATAAACGCAAACTGTCCAAAGGGTTTGGGCAGCATTTTTAATCATCTAAATTTTAGAGTTATGAGTACACTAAGAAATCAAGTTCAGTTAATCGGAAACGTAGGGCAAGAGCCTACATTAACGACCCTAGAAAGCGGTAAAAAAGTGGTGCGCTTTTCACTGGCGACCAATGAATTTTACAAAAATGCCAAAGGCGAAAAAACACAGGATACCCAGTGGCACACCATTGTGGCGTGGGGCAAAACGGCCGAGCTTATTGAGAATTATGCACCCAAGGGCAAAGAACTGGCATTAACCGGAAAACTGAAATCCAGAAGCTATACCGATACTGCCGGGCTTAAGCGCTATGTTACTGAAGTAGAAGCTTCCGAAATTGTATTACTGGGTAGCAAATCCGAGTAAATCACTTAAAAAAGAGGGCGAAGATGTTCCACTATTAACGCCCTCTAATTATTCACTTTAAATAACTTAAAATGAGCGCACAAAGTAAACAATTAATAGAACAGCTACAAGGGTTTTGTGGGAGTGCAACCTGCTACCAAATTCCTATGCTACGCACCAAATATACCGAGGGGATTAAATACCTCACAGAACAAGCCCAATGTCACTGGCTAGTTACGGACACCGCAGTAATGTGTAAAAGCCTTAAAAACAAGAGCAACTTTATTGTGATTCTTTTTAAACGCAATCCTAAGAGCGTACAAGAGCGAACTCATAAAGAGGCTAAGATCACCTATGCTGATGGCAACGGAACTATTCTATTGGAACAGGAATACGAGTACACCGACTTTCCTTTAGATGAACTACGACTGTTTTTTGTAGATGATATGTTGATGCTCCCTAATGAATATTAAATCCTAGAAACTATGGAAACACGTATCAATGAAATAAGTCTTAGTTATAGACCAAAACGCAAGGCGGAGCATTGGCCACAAATTAGTTCTTCTTCACTGGCTGCCCACGTGATTTATCAGAACTGGGACCAAAACACTATTGCCGTTTATGAATCCTTTAAAATCGTATTGCTTAATAATAGCAATAAAGTAAAAGGTATTTATCAGATATCTGCAGGAGGAATCACAGGCACCTTAGTGGATCTTAGATTGCTTTTCGCAGTAGCCTTAAAATCTTTATCCGTAGCACTAATCTTAGCACACAACCACCCGAGTGGAACCCTAAGACCTAGTGAAGCCGATAAGCAATTGACCCGTAAAATAAAAGCAGGTGGCGACTTTTTAGACATCAAAATTTTAGATCATATCATCATCAATCCCACAGGAGACTACTACAGTTTTGCTGATGAAGGGATTTTGTAAAAACAGCTAACCGTATCAAAGGTCTCTAACTAGTTAGAGGCCTTTTTTTGTGAAATATCGATAAGAGTTTTGTAAAAATAAAGTATCTTTAAAAGGCTGGATCACAGCAACTAAATTATGTAGGTGTATCCTTTTTTTGACTTTCGCTGATAACCTACCTATACCATTTTACATACCTGGAATTATTTCCTCAACGCAAGCAATGGACCATTTTAATGCAATCGAAAATGGAATCCGTTGGTTTGAAATTTTGTTCGCCTGGGGCGAACGAAAAGGAAAAGCAAGAGGGTAACCCGCTACGCGAGGTTACAAGACATTCTTATCTGCGCTAATCCCAATAAAATTAGCGGGTAAGCGTGTTTTGTTAGCATTGTATTCTAAAGGTCAACCGGGTGTTTTTAATGGAAAAATGCAGTGACCCCAATAAACACCACAAAAAAATCACGGAAAAATGGATAAAGGATATGAAAAAGAGCGGTTTGTCAACTTGAGCATCAAGGAATCTGTAGCACGAGATTTTCGAGTCTTCAGTAAAAAGTTATCCAGCTCGCAGTCGATGGCCTTACGAGAAATGCTTGATTTTTTTCAAGTCAATGAACTCTCGCCAAACGAACGCTTAGGTCCCTCAGGAAGAACTATGGAGGCCAACCTTAAAAAGCGTATTAATGCGGTTATTGCCATTATACGCGATATCGAAAAGACACAAACTAAACCTACCAACGCCATGCTGCAGTCCCTTTTTGAATTGGAGCCGCAAAAGGAAAAGCCCCTGATTGTAGAAAAGAAATATGCTCAGGATTCAAAGCAACCTCGATTTCGAGAAAAACAAAAAGAAGATTAACCTAAAAACGATTCCTATGTACATCAGCATATCACCCCAAAAACAAGGCGGCAATTACCCGAAAAGTTCTGGTGGGTTTGTAGCCTATCTGGAAAAGGAAAATGAAGAAGACATCAATATGCAAAAAGAGTTCTTTTTTAATCAGGACGAAGAGCATATCACTCCAGAACAAGTGGTCCAAGCAATAGATCAAAACACTGCCAAACTGAAAGCTAAAGAGCCCAAGTTTTATTCTATTACCTTAAGTCCATCACAACGTGAGCTTGGTCAACTTCAAAACAGTAGTAAAGACTTGAAAGCATATACGCGTGCCGTGATGAAGGATTATGTGACTTGTTTCAATCGAGAGCTTGATGGGCGTCCAATCGCCATTAAAGACATTTTGTATTTTGCTAAAGTAGAACATCAGCGTACCTATAAAGGTACAGATATACAAGTTCGAGAGAATCAGCCTTACGCTACAAAAATTCTTAAGCTCCATTCGGAAATTCGTAAGATCAGGCAGGGGAGTGCACAGGGAAGGATTGAAGATCTAGCTAGGGAAGTTGCACGTCTTGAACAACAAGCCCCACATCAGCAAAATGGTAAGCGTATCATTCAAGGTATGCCTAAAGCCGGAAATCAAAGTCACATTCATATTATAGTGAGTAGAAAAGATGCATCCAACACCATCAGCCTTTCTCCGGGAAGTAAATACAAAGCCTCTCAAACTAATTAAAATGCAACAAATAACTGTAAGAAAAATAACAACAGCCAACATCATTGAACTTCAAAACATTGGGAAACTGACTTTTGCCGAAACATTTTCATCAGAAAATAGCGAAACAAATATGAAAGAATATTTGGAGAACGGATTTTCAACCGAAAAACTGACAGAAGAATTGACCGACCAAAACTCTGAATTTTACTTTGCGGAACTTGATGGAAAAACAATCGGTTATTTAAAAGTAAACGTTGGACAATCCCAAACTGAAATAAAAGACCATAACGCACTCGAAATTGAACGCATTTATGTGCTAAAAGAATTTCACGGAAAAAAAGTCGGGCAAATTCTTTATAACAAAGCCATTGAATTAGCGAAAGATAAAAATGTGGAATTTGTTTGGTTGGGAGTTTGGGAACAAAACCCAAGAGCCATTCGATTTTATGAAAAAAATGGATTTGTGGCATTCGACAAACACGTTTTCAAACTCGGAAATGACGAACAAGCCGACATAATGATGAAACTGAAAATGGAATAAAGCCAGCGGCTAACAATGGTAACCGTTGCACAAGACTGTAAAAGGTAACATTACGAACATAAATAAGCCGCTTTAAGCGGTTTTTCTTTTTTGGATCATCTGGATTTAGACGAAATTCAGAACTCTTAAAACCGATGTATCGATGTTTGTTAGTCTGTTTTTCAGCAAAAAAAAAGGAAGCGAGCATTCCTGCTCCGCTTTTCGCTCGTTTTTGGGTGAACTTGAGGTATTTTTTGAGGTTGTAGGCTATGGCGGAGAGCTGCATATGTATGCTTCCCTTTTTTGTATGCTTCCCTAAAAACAGGACAGTTGTAAAAAATATCATCACATTATCGAACGTACCAATTCAGGTTCGTCCATAGCATATTTTTTCTTATAGTGATGAAGGATCAAACCAAGTAGGAGGAGTATGGTTTGTAGCTAAAAAAGAGGGTTACTCAGATGGTGAGTTTGGAATGTTTTGTACTGCATTTTATCAATATCTTACAGTTAGATACGCAGACGAATTTGCTGTTGATCCAAATTATTGTATCGCAGTTGATATTTCAAGGGCAAAAGACCTTAGCTATACCGAGATTCTAAAAAGTGGGACTTCAGAAATTTTACTTAACACCATAACTGATCTTAATGAACTACTTTAAATAATTAAATTCATTTCATCATGGGAATTAAACGAGGACCTAAACATATTGCTAAATTGACAGGGCAGCCCGACCGTAGACAGCACGACAATAAAGGTACGCCCGGAAATACGCCTTGCTTAAAACCGCACAAACATAAGAAGGGAGATTAGATAGGCAATTAGTCCTGTTACTTTGTGCTTTCTTTAATATAGGAGTATGGATTAAAACCTTATTTTCAGATTAAGTCAAATAACCTGTATATGCTACTCAACCAATTACCACCGGGAACTCAAAATCCAGATGATAACTTTCCTGTAGATTTTAAGGATCCTTTTGAAGTCATCGTTTTTGTAATACTTCCCATGCTGATTATTATTGGGTATATTCTCTGGAAAAGAAAGCGAAAAAAAAGAAAAGATTAGAGATATCTCTTCCAATTTACTCATTTAAGATACGGGTGCAAACTAAGAGGCTCTTTCTTTAAATTTAGAAAAGGAATATAGTATTGTTAAATAATTTTTCAATCTTTAGGCTAAAGTTCTAGTAAAGCCCTTTAAATATTTTATAGTGATGGATGTAAGGGTGAGAGATATTTCGTCTAATCTACACACAGTAGGGTGTGGGAAAGAGGCATTTCTTTAAAGTTGACGCCGCTATCTTTCTTTTTTTCTAATATTTTTAAGTACCGTTTTTTAGTTCTCTCCTAGATTGTTCTTACGGCTTTCCAGACCTTTACTTATTTTTTTGAAAATTGATCTTCTCAACCCTAATGGTATTCAGGTCACATTCTAAATGATACAGTTCCGTCGGGAAAATCTGTAGCGGTATTTCTGGGTCATGTGGTATTTTACCAAACTTGTATTGGGGCAGAATAGTACAACCTCAGTTGTGTTTTTGATTTCATGGAATTAGCGTAGTCTTTTAGCAGGGGTTAAATCATTCTCTTCCAAGGAAAATATTCCAGCATTGGGATATGCTTAGACAATTTGGTTTATATTAGTTTTCTTAACTATAGAATACTCAATTATGCGTGGTGGAAATTAACTCGCTGGATTGAGGAAAATGAGTTACAAAATGATGAAGAAATAAGTCAGTTCCAAAATTGGTGGTACGCTACACTCGAAATACAATTACATTGAAGAAGCTTGTTAAGAAAGTAAATTTTTATATTATGAGAATGGGGCTTTAAGAAGTAGTTATCAATGGCAAAAAAAATAGAGGTCAAGGTTTAGTGTCCGTACCTCTACTAATTATGAAAAAATGTCAAATACAATGTTTTTGACACTACACAAGAACTACGTGATAATGAGAATACGATTGCAGCAATTCTTGGGAACAATAGATATTCTGCTATCCGGCAAGAATTTTTTCATATATAATTAAAAACTTAGAGTTTTGGAAAATATGACTTGGGTTCGAGAGCAAGAAGAATTTTATAAAGCACAAATAAAGCTTAATATGCTGCAGGCGATGGATACCGTTGAATCCATTACTATTCCTAAAGCTTCTAGTGATGGATACGCCGGCGTCGAATACTTTAAAGAATTTAATTAGCGAGAGCTATATTTTCATTTTGTTATGTATCTTAACTCTTGAGTCAAATAGTAAACAACGTGCTCAATCCATCAAATTTGGATTTAGCACGTTAATTGATATAGCTATCTATTTTACTAGTTTTTGTATTCAGTGGCCTTTTGTTTAGAAGTTCCTAAGCCTTCAATACCCAATTCAACCACATCGCCGGGTTTTAAATAACGTGGGGGGTTAAAGCCCATTCCCACCCCAAAAGGAGTACCCGTAGAAATTATATCTCCCGGAAGAAGGGTCATAAACTGGCTGATGTAACTCACCACCTGTTGCACATTAAATACAAAGTCTGAAGTGTTGCTGTTTTGCAGTTGCTCTCCATTCAGTTTTAGCCATAAGTTGAGCTTGTTGGGATCTTTGATTTCATCTTTGGTAGCGATAAACGGACCTAGAGGCGCAAAGGTGTCGCAGCTCTTCCCTTTAACCCATTGCCCGGCACGCTCAATCTGAAAAGCCCGCTCGCTATAATCGTTATGCAGGGTATAACCGGCTACATAATCTAAAGCTTCGGCTTCACTTACATAGGAGGCCTTTTTGCCAATAACCACTGCAAGTTCCACTTCCCAATCGGTTTTCTCGCTGCCTTTGGGGATGATGACATCGTCGTTAGGACCCACGATGGCCGAAGTGGCCTTAAAGAACAAAATGGGTTCTTTGGGCACTTCCATTCCGGTTTCTTTGGCATGCGAAACGTAGTTAAGACCTATACATACAATTTTGGACGGTCTAACCAAAGGTGCTCCAAGTCGGGTTTCTGCGGAAACTTCCGGACAATTATCCTGTTCGCTGCTCAACCACGATTGTAAGCGATTAAGACCGTCATTTTCAAAAAAGGCTTCGGTGTAATCTTCGCCAAAAGCCGATACATCTATGCGTTTGCCCGAATCGAGTTGTACTCCGGGTTTTTCTTTTCCGGCTGCGCCGAAACGTATTAGTTTCATACTCTTCTAGTTAAAAAGTTATCCATTAAGTTTTATAAATCCGCCGTCAATCGGGAAGTCAGTCCCGGTGATGAAGGAGGCTTCATCAGAGGCGAGGTATAGCGCTAAATGCGCGATTTCTGCAGGTTTACCCATACGGCCCAAAGGTTGGGTTTTGGAGAGTTTTTCAAACATTTCCTTCTGATTGTCGGGGTAATTCTTGGCAATAAACCCGTCTACAAAAGGGGTGTGTACGCGGGCAGGGGAGATGCTGTTGCAGCGAATGCCCTGATCTACATAATCCTTGGCAATCGAGTAGGTCATCGTAAGCACTGCTCCTTTAGACATCGAGTAGGCAAAACGGTCTGAAATACCTACCGAAGAAGCAATAGACGCCATATTGATGATGACTCCGTTGTTGCCTTTCATATGTTTGATTACCGCTTTGACACAATTATATACTCCCTTTATATTGATCGAATAAATACGGTCGAGGTCGGCTTCTGTGGTGTTTTCGATATTTCCCACGTGGGCTACGCCGGCGTTGTTTACCAAAATGTCAATTTTGTTTTGGCTAGCGATATCGTCAACGATTTGCTGTATTTCTTCGGCTTTTGACACGTCGCATATTATATACTGAAGCTCTAAACCTTCGGCCTTAAAAGCTTCAACAACTTCTTTAGCCTGGGTTTCGTTAAAGTCCAGAATAACTACCCGGGCGCCGTTTTTGGCAAATGTTTCCGCGATAGCGCGGCCAATACCGCTGGCGCCACCGGTGACTAAAGCTGTTTTATGTGTAAGTTGAAATGGTTTCATAATCTTAGTTTTTTTGAGCGATTTCCTGCCAGATTGTACCTTTGGGAAACTCGTAATCTTTTAGCGAATCGGGTTTCATCGTGATGCTGTAACCCGGTAACTTCGGCGGCATATACGCGCCGTTTTTTATCACTACGGGATCAAAGAAATGTTCGTGCAGGTGATCTACATATTCAATAATGCGATTTTCTAGCGAACCGCTAATCGCAATATAATCAATCATTGATAAGTGCTGTACATACTCGCACAAGCCTACGCCACCGGCGTGTGGGCATACCGGAATCTCAAACTTGGCCGCCATCAGCAATACCGCAAGCACCTCATTTACACCGGCGAGCCTGCAGCTGTCTATCTGACAAATCTCAATAGCGCCTGCCTGCATCAGTTGTTTAAAGATCACCCGGTTTTGGCAGTGTTCTCCGGTCGCAACTTTAATAGGAGCAACTGCCTTTGTAATGGCTGCGTGGCCCAAAACATCGTCTGGGCTGGTGGGCTCCTCAATCCACCAGGGACTGAATTTTTTGAGTTCGGCCATATTTGCGATGGCTTCGGTTACATCCCATTTTTGATTGGCATCCATCATCAGCTTCAGGTCATCTCCTATTTCTTCTCGAATAATCTGAGCCCGGCGCATATCGTCTTTCAGGTCTTTGCCTACCTTGATTTTCATATGCTTAAAGCCTTCGGCTTTGGCTTCGCGGCACAATTTGCGCATTTTCTCATCGCTATAGCCTAACCAACCCGCAGAGGTGGTGTAGGCCGGATAGCCCTTTTGAAGCAACTTATCAATACGTTGCTGCTTGGTGCCTTCCAGTTTTCTAAGCATCGCTATCGCTTCGGCCGGAGTAATTGCATCTGTAATGTAAGTGAAATCAACACACGACACGAGTTCTTCGGCACTCATGTCAGCAAGTAATTTCCACAGAGGCTTTTCTTCTGCTTTGGCGTATAAATCCCAAACGGCATTGACCACAGCTCCGGTTGCCAGATGAATCACTCCTTTTTCGGGTCCTAGCCAGCGCAACTGACTGTCACCGGTAATCATTTTCCAGAACGCACCCATATTAGCTGTAAAAGAAGCTAGGGATTTGTTGAGAATAAGAGGCATTATCGAGTCAATAGCCGCCACACACAGCTCGTTACCGCGACCAATGGTAAAGGTAAGGCCGTGCCCTTCGAGTCCTTCCTGAGAAGTTTTTAGAATGACGTAGGCGGCAGAATAATCGGGGTCGGGGTTCATAGCATCTGAGCCATCCAGAAACTGACTGGTGGGAAACCGAACGTCTACAACCTCATAGCCGGTAATAATTACCTCTGTTTTCATATTTGAATGATTAAAGTGAACGTTTCAAATTTACCCAGGCTTGATTTTTTTTACCGAGCATTTCTTTACCGATGCTGATACTTTTTTTGCTTCCTGGTTTGATTAGGGCATTTTTGAGTGAATTTCCGCATATTCTTTTGGAGTTTTCCCCGTCACTTTTTTAAACTGTCGGTTAAAATTAGAAAGACTGTTGTAGCCCGAAGCAAAACCAATTTCGCTTACCCGTTCGTGCGGTTCCATCAACAGTCTGCAGGCGTAGCCAATACGAATCTCGTTGAGGTAGCGCATCAGGCTTTTTTTGTGAAACTTGCTAAACAACCTGCTAAAAGCCGAAGGATTCATCGGGATAAGTGCTGCCACATCTTCAAGGCTTATGCTTTCCCTAAAATTTTTGTAGAGGTATTCATACACCTTGTCAAAATTGCCTGCACCGGTGTTGTAAGCTTCGCTCAGGTAGCCCGCACCGGTGAGCGGATGATAGTCTAGCATGGCAAGTTCTTTTAAAAGCTGAAGCAGGCTGAGGCTGCGTTCAAAAGGTTCAAGATGCTTCAGGTTTTTGAGTTGTTCAGGCACTTCTGGCGGAATGTTTTTAAATACAAGACCGCGCTGTGCTGCCTGCAACAAGCGGGCAAGAATACGCATTTCGGGTCTGGTGAAAAAATCTGCTCCCAGAAAATCCTGTTTAAAATGTATGGCGATTGCACGGGCCTGAAATTCCTCATTTTCCTCCTTAAAATAAATAGGGTCGTTGAGCCACATATGCGGCAAATTAGGACCCAGAAGTACGAGTTCGCCGGGAGTAAATTTAGCAATCGAATCTCCAATAAAGCGGGTTCCTGTACTTTCTAATATCAGCACCAGTTCCAGTTCCGGATGATAATGCCAGATTTTCAGAAAATGCCGGTCGCGGGTATTATTGATAGTAAAGGAACAATCTTCGTGGCTTTGCCTGTCGAGTTTAATGAGTTTCATGGCGGCTGGTTAGGTGATTTGCAGGTTCTGTTTTCGGTAAGCGGCAGGAGTAATTTGAACTTGCTTTTTAAATATTTTACTAAAGTGGGGCAGGGTGTTAAAGCCAGTCTCAAAAGCTATATCCAGAAGCGTTTTATTGGTTGTAACAATAAGGTATTGGGCACGCTCTATACGTTTTTTATGAATGTAGGCCAGTGGGCGGGAGCCGGTATGTTCCAAAAAAATTCTGGAAAAATAATCTTTGTTTTGATTTACATAATCGGAGAGATCAGCAACGGTTAGGGCACTACCGAGATTGATCTGTATATAATTTATAGCATCTAGAACAGTAGATGGAATTTTGTTTAATTCCTCTTGTTTAAAGCGGGTCGATTCCAGAAAGCGCGAGAGCAGCAATAAAATTATACCCTGACTCTCAAACTGTACAGAGATGCGCATATTTCGGTTCAAATCCCGGTATTCTTTGTAATACGTTTCCTTCTCATACACTTTAGGATTATCAGACCGGTTAATTCCTCTTCCGGGATTGATTTTTATGAGCCTTTTGATGAGGTGCACGTCTGTATCCGAAGCTTTCAATTCCATCAAATCCCGGTTGTCCTTGAATTGAGAAATTCCGTCCGGGGTCTCTTCAAAAAATTGAATAAAATACTGACTCAAATAGGTATCGCATTTTAGGTTACAAAGTGTAAAGCTTGGAATCAGATAAAGATATCCGGGTTTTAAAACGAGTTTTTTGGACAGATTGGAAACTTCCCCAGCACCATCATCAATATAATACAGTCTGTAATAAGGACTGATTACGTTTTTATAATTCCATCGCGCATTGAGCTGAACATAATCGGCATTCAATAATGAATAAGAATGTGTATGGAGCATAATATTAAAGATGTTAAAATTTAATTACGTCTTATGTAAATCTTATTTAGATAAAAATAAGTCTGAAATGGATAAAATAAAGGTGTATGTTACAAATATATTTGAAATGTAATTAAGAACATTTATTTACTACGAAATCGTTTGATTTAAAAGTAAGATGTTAAAGGTTTACTTTTATTTTCTCAAATATAGAATAAACGATCGATTTATTTAGGAAATATGCAATTATCATATGTGATTATTGCATTGATTTTTAACAATTTTTTATGGCGAAAAAATTAGGCGTATATATTTAAGACGGAAATGAGTAAGAGGTAGTATTGCAATTGCATAAACTTAAAAACTAAAACAAATCAATTTAAAATGAATAAAAAACAAACTAGAGCAGGTCTTGGTGGCGACCGGATGCGGTTGAAGATTAAATCAGCAGTTCTGGTATTTTCATGCTTTTCTGGTCTTATTGCTCAGGCAGGCATTGAAGATAATCCGTTTGCGGAAAGTGCTATCCCCTGGGTAAATGACTCGTATGTGGTAAAAAATGATACCCATACTGTTTTTGGCAAGGAACAGCAGGAAATTACCGGTACTGTAACAGATCAGGATGGAAATCCGGTTATTGGGGTCAACGTGGTAGTAAAGGGCACTTCAACCGGTACGGTCACTGATTTTGATGGAAATTTTGCCATTAAAGCAGCAACTGACCAGATTTTGGTTTTCAGTTTTGTGGGCTTTAAGTCTCAGGAGGTGCCTATAGACGGAAGAACAAACTTGCAGGTAGTGCTGGAGGGAGATGTAAGTCAACTTGACGATGTGGTATTAATAGGTTATACCGAGCGTAAAGAATCTAATGTAACCAGTGCTGTTGCGACTATAAAGGCTGATGAGATTTCACGGGCTCCTGTAAGTAACCTTTCCCAATCGTTTGCAGGAAGACTTCCCGGTGTGGTATCTACCCAGCGTAGTGGAGAACCCGGTTACGATGGGGCAGGGGTTTCTATTCGTGGTTTTGGGAATGCATTGGTTATAGTAGATGGCGTTCCTCAAAACTATACCCAGTTAGATCCCAATGAAGTGGCAAGTATTACCATACTAAAAGATGCGGCCGCAGCGGTTTATGGGGTACGCGCTGCAAATGGGGTTATTTTGGTTGAAACCAAAAAGGGTAAATACGGAAAGCCTGTATTTAAATATGATGCTTACGTGGGTGTGCAGACACCTACCCGATATCCTGAGTTGACCAGTGCGGCAGATTTTGTGCTGCTCAATGACGAAGGGGAAATCAATCAGGGAAGATCTCCTGTGTACGGCAGAGAGGTCTATGAGCAATACAGAAACGGGGAATTGCCTTCTTATGATTGGTACGATCTTACTATTCGACAATACAGTCCTCAAACGCAGCATACCATAAGTGCGCAGGGAGGTACGGAGGATATCGATTATTATATGTCTGTAGGTATGTTTAATCAGGAAGGAATGTGGCGCACTAAAGACAATAATTATGAACGCTATAATTTCAGGTCTAAAGTGACTGGGCGATTCAGTGATAATTTTTCGGCAACAATGAATCTTTCCGGAAGAATTGAAAACCGAAATACCCCAGGACTGAGTGCGGCTAATATTATGTGGGGAATTCTTCGGGCGCATCCTACCTCAGGACCTTATGCCAATGACAATCCGGAATATTATAACGAGACTAACGTACCCTTTTTTCAACCTGTAGCTCTTTCTAATAGTGATGTTTCTGGTTATAATAGGGATAACTTTAACAATTTTACCGGAATTTTAAGCCTCGATTATAAAGTAAAACAAATAGAAGGCCTTTCGCTTAAAGGAATGTATTCCTATTTAAGGGAGTTTGCCCGTGTCAAGAACTGGAGTCCAGAGTTTGATCTTTATAATTACAACGCCGAAACCGATGCGTATAATGTGGGGTACACCGGTGGAAGTCCTACCCGCCTGACTGAAACCTTCAGGCAAAATACTGAAACACTGGCTCAATTTTCAATGAATTATAAGAGAACCTTTGGTGACAAACACACCTTTGAGGGGCTGGCACTTTTTGAGCAGCGGGAAAGCTACGGAGATGATTTTAATGCTTCCCGTGAATATTCACTCGATGCAGTACAATACCTATTTGCAGGTCTTGATGCCAATAAGAATAATAATGGAGGTGCGTATGAATTTGCCAGCCGTGGATTGGTAGGCCGTGCTTATTATGATTATGATGATAAATATATTCTTGAACTGGTATTCAGATATGATGGATCATCCCGTTTCCCTCAAGGATCACAATGGGGTTTCTTTCCTGCGGTTACCGCAGGGTGGAGAATCTCGGATGAAGGTTTTTTTAAAAACACTATAGATTTTGTAAACAATTTAAAACTAAGAGGGTCGTGGGGTAAAGTTGGGGATGACCAGGGCGCAAACTATCAGTTTGTAACCGGATTCACCTACCCATCAGGTAATTACATTTATGGAAATAACGTAGTTCCCGGTCTGGTAGAACGTGGTATTCCCAATCCAAATCTTACATGGTATGAGTCTACAACGACCAACTTGGGGCTTGATGCGGCACTCTTAAACTCTAAACTTACCTTACAATTCGATTACTTTTACAGACAACGAGATGGTTTACTCGCAACCCGCTTTTTATCACTGCCGGGAACCTTTGGAGCCTCTCTTCCTCAGGAAAACCTGAATTCGGACAGTGACCGAGGGTTTGAGCTAGTAGTAGGTACCAATCAGTCATTAGGTGATTTTCAATTTGATGTCAATGCAAATGTCACCTATACCCGTTCTAAATATGGTTATCAGGAACGAGCTCCATTTACCAGTTCAGAAAATGAATGGCGCCAGAAGGCCGAGGGACGCTGGAAGAACATCTGGTGGGGATATGAAGCTATAGGTCAATTTCAATCTCAGGAAGAAATCGATAACTGGGCGGTTGTGCAGGACGGTCAGGGTAACCGTTCTCTAAGACCTGGAGATATTAAATATCTCGATTATAACGGCGATGGAATCATTGACGGTGGGGATAATAAACCAATCGGAAGGGGAACAACCCCTGAAATCATGTTTGGAACAAACATCAATGTGTCTTACAAAAATTTTGATTTTTCAGTACTCTTTCAAGGAGCGGCAAACTTCAACTTTTACTTTACCGATGAATTTCAGAGTCCTATTTTTAACAACGCCAATTCTCTGGCTACCTTTATGGATAGATGGAGACGAGAGGATCCCTATGATCTGACCAGCGAATGGATTCCAGGTAAATATCCTGCTACAATTCCGTCAGGATCTCCCAATAATAAATACAATTCTTCCTTTTGGCTACAAAATGCAAATTACCTGAGGTTGAAAAACATCCAATTGGGGTATACACTGCCTAAAGGAGTATGCGAAACCCTGGGTATAACCAATGCCCGTGTTTATATCAACGGACTAAATGTATACACCTGGGATAAACTCAAGTATGCAAACGTAGATCCTGAAACACCCGGAGGGAACGGACTCTTTTATCCGCAGCAGCGCGTATGGAATACTGGTGTAAATGTTACTTTCTAAAAAAATAATGATGATGAAAAATTTTAAGATAAAAATGATATCCTGCCTGGTTCTACTTGGCATCTTTCATTCGTGTGATGATGACTTTTTAGACCGTCAACCCCTTAATATAATATCAGAATCAGATGTTTGGAACAGTTTGACGGGGGTAGAGGCCTATTTGGTCACTCTATATAACAACATGCAAACCGAAGATTTCAATTACAATGGTATTATTGATTATCAAGGATATTTACCTTTTGTAACCGATATCTGTTTACGAGCAAAAACCTGGGGTACGGTAAGTAATGTTTCTATTATGCCATCAAACGCTTACGGATGGTGGGGTTATGGCCAGGTAAGACAGGCAAATTTGTTCCTTGAAAACATAGATGATGCATCTATCAGTCAGGATCAAAAGGTGATTTTAAGAGGAGAAGCCCGCTTTATTCGTGCCTTTTATTACTTCTCTATGGTGAAGCGATATGGAGGTGTGCCTATTATTGAAGATGCCCAGCAATTTACAGGAGATAATCTGGCAGAATTACAGGTTTCGAGAAATAAGGAGCAGGAAGTATACGACTGGATTGCCAGTGAGCTTGATCTGGCTATAGCTGATTTACCTGCTACACGTGGTAGCGATGATAAATTCAGGGCTACTAAATGGGCTGCATATGCGCTCAAATCAAGAGCGATGCTCTATGCTGCTTCTTCTGCAAGATACGCAGGTGTACAGCTTAATGGGTTAATAGGTATCCCTTCGTCTGAAGCAGAGCGCTATTACACAGCAGCAAAAAATGCTTCAAAAGCCATTATGGATTCTGAGCAATACACATTATTTGATGAGTCTGACGATAAAGCCCAGAACTTTTACGATTTGTTTATGGGAGACGGTACCAATTCTGAAATGATCTTTGTGAAAGCCTTTAAAGCTCCGGACAAAACGCATAGCTTTGACTTTTTCAATACTCCGCACAGTTTCCGTATAGATTGGGGAAGTGGTTATAATCCTACCGTTGATCTTGTACAGGATTATGAATACATAGATGGAAGCGAAGGCACGCTGCGTGTAAATGATGCGAATGGTAACCCCATTAAGTATCAGAATCCTGCAGATCTGTTTGAAGGGAAGGATCCTCGCTTTTTTGCCACGGTACTTTATCCTTTTGCACCCTATCAGGGAGGAATAGTAGAAGTGCGTGCAGGGATTATAGATAACGGTCAGACCATTACAGCCGGTAATTTAACCGATTTATACGGGCAGGGAAGCGAAGCTGTAACGATTATGGGAAAAGATGGCCCTTCGGCAAATTCAGATCCTACAAAAACCGGGTTTTACTTGCATAAATTTATAAATGATTCCCAGCAGGTCCCTGACGGGCGTTCTGAAACTCCCTGGCCAATATTCCGATATGCTGAAGTCCTTCTTAACTATGCCGAGGCTACCGTAGAGCTTGGGGAAAATGGACTGGCTTTAGACGCTATTAATCGCATAAGAACCCGTGCGGGCATTGCTTCTTTAGAAAATGTCGACCGGGATAAAATACGTCATGAGCGTAAAGTAGAACTCGCATTTGAAAACCACAGATTTTGGGATTTAAGAAGATGGCGTAATGGGACAGAGATCCTTAATAATACGCAGCCCCTTGCTTTAAATCCTTACCTGATTTGGGAAGATAAAACCTACATTTTTAGCATTGATAATGCGCCAAGACAGCCCAGGACGTGGACTGAACAAATGTATTGGGAAGCTATTCCGGGCAACGAAATCAGCACGAACCCAAATATGATTCAAAACCCATTATATTAAGAACTATGAAAACCTTTCAAAATATATCCATAAAGTTATGCTTCGTTCTAGCTCTAGGTTATGGAGTAGTATCTTGTGAATACGATAATTTCGATGAACCACAGACAACCATTCAGGGACGTATCGTTGATGCCTCTGGAAATTTGGTTCCCACGCAGCAGCCTAACGGAACGCGTATAAGACTCTATGATCAGGCTTATGAAAATGTACAACCTATCGCACTTTGGGGAATGCCAGATGGCACCTATGAATACACGAGGATTTTCTCCGGAAGTTACAAGGTTATTGCGGACGGGCCTTTTTTCCCCATCGATACCCTTCTTACAAACATTCAGGATGTTGAAAATCTGGATATCGAAGTGGTACCGTTCCTTAGCTTAAGCAATATTAGCGCAGAGGAGAATGGAAGTGATGTGGAAGTGACGTATTCTATATCCAGAACTCAGGTAGTAGGTAAGATCAACAAATTAGCGGTCTTTGTAAACACGACCCCATTTGTGGATTCTAATAATTTTATCAATACTAATGCGGAGTCCGATGTGAGTGGGATGAGCGATGACGAACTATTAAACAACGTTCAACAGAAAGTAATCTCTGGTTTGGAACCGGGAGAAAAATATTACATCAGGGCTGCCGCACGCGCAGCAAACTCAGGGAATTACTATAACTATTCAGAAATGATAGAACTGGAGCTTTAACGATAGCTTTTTATTTAAAAGCCGATAAGTGTATTAAAATAATAATAAGCTTGTAAATTAACCATATGAAACGTAGAAATGCCTTAAAACTTGGTGCAGCCGCAGCCGCGGGTTTATACCTAAACCCCATGCTGGCACGCGCTAATTTTTTTAATCCTGAACAAAAGGGACCATTTAAGCCAAACTGGGATTCCCTTTCTAAATATCAGGTGCCTGAGTGGTTTCGCGATGCCAAGTTTGGTATGTGGGCACATTGGGGCCCTCAGTGTGAGCCCGAATCTGGCGACTGGTACGCCCGCGGAATGTATCAGGAAGGTACGTGGCAGTACAAATCACATATTGAAAATTACGGGCATCCTTCAAAATTTGGATTTAAAGACGTGATCCATATGTGGAAGGCAGACCAATGGAATCCGCAGGAACTCGTAGATCTGTATAAGAATGCGGGAGCCAAGTATTTTATGGCGATGGCCAATCACCATGATAATATGGATTTATGGGACAGTACCTATCAGCCTAATTGGAATTCGGTTAAAATGGGTCCTAAAAAAGATATCATTGCCGGCTGGGAGCAAGCAGCACGTAAAGCAGGCTTGCCTTTTGCGCTAAGTGTTCACGCCGCTCACGCCTGGAGTTGGTATGAGCCTTCCCAGCGTGCAGACAAAAACGGTCCTTTGGCCGGTGTTCCCTATGACGGGAATCTCACTATTGAAGACGGCAAGGGTACCTGGTGGGAAGGTATTGATCCGCAGGAATTGTATGCTCAAAATCATCCCTTAAGTGAAGACAGCTATGACAATGGTAAGATACACAGCCAGTGGAACTGGGGCAATGGAGTTACTCCGCCTTCAGAACAATATTGCGATAAATTCTACAACCGTACGATTGAATTGATAGACAAATTTAATCCAGACCTGCTATACTTTGATGACACCGCGCTGCCCTTGTGGCCGGTAAGTAATGTAGGTCTTGAGATTGCTGCCTATATGTACAACAAGTCCCTTGATAAGAAAGGAAATCCACAGGCTGTGATAACCGGTAAAATTCTCGATGAGGAGCAGCGTAAGGCTTTGGTTTGGGATATTGAAAAGGGTCAGAGCAATGAGATTGAGCCCTTACCCTGGCAGACCGATACCTGTATTGGGAGTTGGCATTACGATAAAGGCATTTACCGTGATAAACGCTATAAATCTGCCAAACAGGTCATACACAGTCTCATTGACGTAGTTAGTAAAAATGGAAACCTGATGCTCAATATTCCGGTTAAGGGAGACGGGAGCATTGACGAGTTAGAGCGTGCCATTGTTGAAGAGATAGGGGAGTGGATGCGTCTCAACGGAAAGAGTATTTACGGCACACGTCCCTGGAAGATTTTTGGAGAAGGACCCCAACAGGAAAGTGCAGCAGCTTTGACGGCTCAGGGTTTTAATGAAGGTAAAGGCAAGCCTTATTCGTCTTCCGATTTTAGGTTTGTGACCAAAGGGGATAGACTCTATGCGACCGTTATGAGCTGGCCCGAAAACGGCAAAGTGCTTATCAACGCCTTGCGTTCAGATTCTCCTTACCTAAACAAATCCATCAAAAAGGTGAAGCTAGTGAGTACCGGTAAAAAATTAAAATTTAAGCAAAACGCTGAGGGGCTTGAAGTGTATTTTCCGCAGGAAAAACCGGCTGCTTCCTATGCTAATCCTTTAGAAATCAAATACTAGATTAAATTACACTATGAATTATATAGTTTGTGAAGAACCCGGAACCTTTTTATTAAAAGAACAGGATATTCCGAAGCCTAAAGCAGGAGAGTCACTGTTGCGCATCCGTAAAATAGGTATTTGTGGTACCGATATTCACGCCTTTGGCGGCACCCAGCCGTACTTTAATTACCCAAGAGTTTTAGGTCACGAGATTGCCGCAGAATATGTAGAAGGTAGCGCTGTAGGTTTTAATACAGGGGATGCAGTGAGTTTTATTCCGTATTTCAGCTGTGGAAGTTGTGTCGCCTGCCGCAACGGTCTGACCAATTGTTGTACCTCAATCAAGGTTTTTGGGGTACATATTGACGGCGGTATGGCAGAGTATGTAGTTGTACCTGATGGGTATCTGTTGCACGGTGAAGGTCTTGATTTTGATGAGCTCGCACTCGTGGAGCCTCTGGCCATTGCCGCTCACGGGGTGCGACGGGCTGGAGTGCGTGAGGGAGAAACGGTTTTGGTTATGGGGGCAGGCCCTATTGGTATTGGCTTGATTAAGTTTGCACAGCAGGCAGGAGCACAAGTCATTGCCCTTGATGTCAACGAGCATCGCCTTGATTTTTGTAAAGACGAATTGGGTGTCTGGCAGACTTTAAACCCGATGAATGCTGATGTTATGGAGCGTTTGGCAGAAATCACAAACGGCGATATGCCTACCGTAATCATTGATGCAACCGGTAATCGCAATGTGATGAACAGTGCATTTCAATATCTGGCCCACGGTGGTCGCTACGTTTTGGTAGGCTTACAAAAAGGCGAATTGAGCTTTAGCCATCCCGAGTTTCACAAGCGGGAATCTACCCTGATGAGTAGCCGCAATGCTACCCGTGAAGATTTTCAATATGTTATTGAAAGTATTAAGAGCGGTACCATCAACCCGAAAAAATACATCACACACCGTATCGCTTTTAAAGATTTGCCATCGGGCTTTGAGGATTTATTGGCCCCTGAAAATAACGTGATTAAAGCATTGGTTGAGATCAATGACTAACTTAGCAATATGATCATAGACACGCATCAACATTTTTGGCAATACAACCCGGTCAAGCACAGCTGGATTGATGACGAGATGGCCGCGATACGCCGAGATTTTATGCCTCAGGATTTACAACCGGTTTATGAAGAACACGATATTACCGGCTGCATCGCGGTGCAGGCAGATCAAACCCTTGAGGAAAACACGTTTTTACTGAATCTCGCTTCAGATTATGATTTTATCAAAGGGGTAATAGGTTGGGTAGATTTTCAAAGCGATGCCGTACAGAAGGATCTGAATTATTATGCTGAAATGCCTCTGATGAAAGGCTATCGCCATGTCTTACAGTCCGAGGCTGACAACTCTTTTTTGCTGCGAAAATCTTTTTTAAATGGAATCTCAAAGCTGAAAAATACCGGAGCGGTGTATGAAATCCTTGTTTTTTCGCATCAGCTTCCGGCAGTGCTCGAATTTGTGAAACTTTTTCCCGAGCAACAATTTGTGATTGATCACATTGCTAAACCGTATATCAAAGCAGGTTATATTGACGCCTGGGCTTTGCTGATGAAAGCTATTGGCAGCTACGAAAATGTAAGCTGCAAGATTTCAGGCATGGTTACTGAGGCTGATTATAAAATCTGGAAACCTATAGATTTAATGCCGTATATGAACGTGGTTTTGGAGGCTTTTGGTCCTAATCGAATCGTTTACGGTTCAGACTGGCCGGTATGCCTGGTTGCCGGGAGTTATGCTCAGGTTCTTAGTGTAGCCCAAGCCTTTTCGGGTCAACTTTCTAAAGACGAACAAGAACTTTTTTTCTATAAAAATGCCCAGCGCATTTATACATTATAATTCATGAATTTAAATTTAAAAGATAAAATAGTTGTGGTAACCGGTTCTGCCGGAATGCCCGGAAGCATAGGCCATAGCATCGTTTTTGCTCTGGCGGAAGAAGGTGCAATCCCCGTTTTGCTGGACCGAAATGCCCGTGGTTTTGAGTATGAAGCCCAGTTGCGGGAACAAGGATTGGATAGTACGTTCTATCAAACCGATCTTTCTGATGCCCAGCAAATCAAAAACTCCATCGAACAACTTTCGGCTAAATATGGGCGAATAGATGCTATTATTAATAATGTGGGTGTAAATGACGGCGTTTCGCTTGAAGGTTCGCTTGACGATTTTATGTATTCGCTGAAGTTAAACCTTGTGAGTTTTTATGCCACTGTAAAGTATGCCCTGCCTTTGCTGAAAGCAAGTAAAGGAAACATTTTAAACGTAGGCTCAAAAGTAGCGATCACGGGTCAGGGCGGGACTTCAGGCTATGCTGCCGCTAAAGGAGGCGTACTGGGATTAACCCGCGAGTGGGCGGTAGATCTTATTAAATATGGTATACGCAGTAATGCACTTATCATTGCCGAAAGCTATACTCCGGCTTATGAAAACTGGATTGAAACGCTTGACAATGGTGCAGAAAAGCTGCAGGCGATACGCAATACGATACCGCTGGAAAACCGAATGACCAGCACGCAGGAAATCGCAGATACCGTCTTATTCACCATTTCTGAAAAATCATCGCATACCACCGGTCAGTTTCTCTTTGTTGACGGAGGTTATGTACATCTGGATCGCGCGTTGCTTCCGGCCAAATAATCAATTATGAAAAATCAATCTAAAGTGCCGGTAGTGGCCAAATCGGTTTTACTGCCATTTATTCTCATCACCTCGCTTTTTGCTTTGTGGGGTTTCGCAAACGATATAACCAACCCTATGGTTTCTGCATTTAAGAAAGTGTTGGAGCTTGACAACTTTCAGGCCTCTCTAGTTCAGCTGGCCTTTTACGGCGGCTATTTTACGATGGCTTTACCCGCGGCAATTTTTGTAAACCGCTATTCTTATAAAAAAGGAGTATTGGTGGGACTTGGTCTGTATGCTGTGGGAGCTTTATTGTTTTACCCTGCTGCGGCTTATGAAGAGTTTGGTTTCTTTCTTTCTGCGCTTTATATTCTGACTTTTGGTCTGGCGTTTTTAGAAACCACAGCAAATCCGTACATTCTTTCAATGGGCGCCGAAAAAACCGCAACCCAGCGTCTCAATCTGGCCCAGGCTTTTAACCCGATGGGCGCATTGCTCGGTCTGATTGTGGCTCAAAAATTCATTTTAGCTTCGCTACAATCAGACGATTTATTACCTGACGGAACCACGGTCTATTCGACACTTAGTGAGGAGGCTAAGGCTGTTGTGCGTACAGCAGATTTGGCGGTAATACGCGATCCGTATGTGTTGCTGGGGATTGTGGTTATTGGCTTTTTGGTTGTAATCAGTCTGGTAAATATGCCCCAAAACGCGCATCAGGAAAGTAAAGTGAAGATAGGCGGATCAATCAAACGGCTTTTCAAGTCCCGCAAATTCACCGGCGGAGTGATCGCGCAGGCTTTTTATGTAGGCGCGCAAATCATGTGCTGGACGTATCTCTATCAGTATGCAGAATCTTTTGGCATTGAAAATACCAAAGCGGTAAACTACGGGATCGCTGCTCTGGTTGTTTTTCTCATCGGCAGATGGGTAGGAACCGCATTGCTAAAGTATGTAGACTCGGGGAAACTGTTATTGTTTTTTGCCATAGGAGCAGCGCTCGCTACTTTGATTACGATTATAGTACCGGGTATGACAGGCCTAATCGCATTGGTGAGTATTTCATTTTTTATGTCCATAATGTTTCCCACCATTTACGGGATTGCTTTAGAAGGGCAGGGGGAAGATGCTAAGTTTGGCGCAGCCTTTCTGGTTATGGCCATTGTGGGGGGGGCTCTGATGCCCACACTTCAGGGTCTGATTCTCGATTTAGGTGGAGCTGGTTATACCGATATCAGCATTTTGGGAGTCCCTGAGGTCAATTTTTCTTTTATTCTGCCTTTTATCTGCTTCATGATTATTGGGATTTATGGAAGAGATGTTTACAGAAAATACAATTTGAACTATTAATAAATGAATTCAACAACATATTGTTACGCTTGTGATCTTAAGGATGATGAAAAGCTTATAGCAGATTATAAAAAATACCATAAGGCTGTTTGGCCGGAGATTATCAAGAGTATAAAAGATTCAGGAATTTTAAAAATGCAGATATATCATTGCTATAATCGATTATTTATGATCACGGAAGTTTCAGAATCATTTGATTTAGAGCGTAAACAAAAAATGGATAAAGAAAATCCTATAATACAGGAATGGGAGCAATTAATGTGGAAGTATCAACAAGCATTGCCCAAAGCAAATCCTGATGAAAAATGGATTTTGATGGATTGTATTTTTAAAATATAGTTTAGACGTTTATTATAAAGTGTGTGTTACGTTTAAATGAAAGGAGCTCTCATAGAGAGCTCCTTTAAAATAAAATATAGCAATTGAAAAACTAGATAATTCATATTATCATTGAATAAATGGAGAATTTCAAATACTAAAACCCTATAAATCTTTAAGATCACTCTTTTTACTGAAAGGGATTAAAATTTGTACATAGAATTTTACTTGTCAAATATTATGATTAAATACACAATATTATAGGATATAGTTAAAAATTAAATTATTCTCATTCTACTGAGCTTCTCCCATATTTATGTACTGGTCATAACTAGAGAATCTGGGCTATTTTCATTGATTTCAATGTATTCATTGGGTTACATGTCACCCAATGAGCTGTGTGGTCTAAACCCGTTATAGTCTTCCCTCCAAATATCGAACTTTTCTTGAGCATCTTCCAAAGAGAAGAACCAGTTTGTATTTAAACATTCATCTCTGAAAGACCCATTGAAGCTTTCTATAAAGGGATTATCAGTAGGTTTTCCGGGTCTTGAGAAGTCTAGTTCCACATTGTTCTCATAAGATCTTTTATCCAATACTTTACTGATAATGTATGCTTACATTTCAACTTAAACAATATCCCAGCTTTGACGCAGTAATAAAATTACTTTTGTAGTTTAAAAAATAAATTTTATAAATTTAGTATGTTGAATTAGAGTATTTACAATAAAACTAACATAGATTTATCGATGATAAATTTTAAAAGATTAGCATTTAAACTGTTTTTTTTATACTTTTTGTTTGCTTGTAAGGATGAAACTACGAAATTAAAGAATAGTTTTAATTTACCTCAAACAAACATCTCAAATCCTATTGTTGATGGCTATTATGCAGACCCTTCTATAATAATAGAAAATGGTAAATTCTATATATATGCTACTAAAGATCCTTGGGGAAAAGATGATTTAGCTTTTTTAGAATCTTCAGATTTTAAGAGTTGGAAATTAAAAAAAATAAACTGGCCTACTAAAGAAGACTGTACCAGTCCTACTTCAAACGGATCAATGGTCTGGGCACCTTCTGTTGTTAAAGCTAAAAATGGGAATTATTATATGTATGTTTCTGTAGGTAGTGAAGTCTGGGCTGGAGTGGCTACAAGCCCCGGAGGACCTTGGAAAAATGCAATGGATGATAATACACCTCTGATTACACAAGATCTATTTCCGGATTATCATATGATAGATGCGGAAGCATTTATCGATGATGACGGGCAAGCTTATTTATATTGGGGCTCTGGGCTGAATTGGATGAACGGTCGTTGTTTTGTGGTTAAGCTCAAAAAAGATATGATCACATTTGATGGAGAGATAATGGATGTTACACCAGAAAATTATTTCGAAGCTCCAGCAATGATAAAAAGAAATGGTATCTACTATTTAATGTATTCTGACGGAAAAGTGATTGAAGACACCTACAAAGTGCGTTATGCAATAGGAGATAATCCATTTGGTCCATTTAAGGAGGCTGAAACAAGCCCTATCTTAAGTACGGCTTCAGATTCTATAACCTATAGCCCGGGGCATCATACGGTGTTTTCGAAAGGAGGGCAGAATTATATCCTCTACCATAGGCATTCTGCAAACTCACCGCAATCAACAGGTTTGCTTCGAGAATTGTGTGTTGATAGTTTAAACTTTACTAAAGACGGACTTATTAAAAATGTCAAACCCTCAGGTATAGCTTCCTTTTAATCCTAAATAATAGATTGGGTTAATTGGTATATAGGATTTTTAATAAATGTACATATTTGATAATTCCTATTTTGAAACTCCTCATAGATCCTATGAAGTGTTTAGGGTATTTTTGAGCTCTGCCTGATAGGCTTACAATTGCTTAGCTATAAATTTTTTAAGTTCATGGTTTAACATCACTGTTATTAAGGCTCATACCTTTTTTCTATAGCAAATCTGGCAAACCCTGCCAGATAGTTATTGGCAAACGCTCCCTGATATAATTGTATCGAAATCATTCTAATTACGGAGTAAAATTGGCTTCGAACTCGCTTGAAGTGTTACCGGCATCAACTAATTAAAATAGGGTTTTTTTAAGCAATGCTTTAGCAATTGTATTCTCATTACCTCGGCCACTAATGTATATTCTAATTAAGAGTTTTTCTGAATTATTTTGGTTCCATCAATAAAACAGCAGTTGATAACTTTCCTAAATTACTATTGAAACTGAGTTGAGTAGTACCTGTTCTGCGATAGTATCAAGATTACCTTTTACTTGAATCATTAAATTAGGACAGACTTAATTTTAGCAATTATTTGCCAGTAACATTTTCAGCAATTAAATCATTTAAGAAAAAGTAGATTAGTTGTAAAAAAACGCCTTTTTTTTCACCAGAAACAATTTAAAAAAACTCAAAAAACTCTCGTTTTTATGCGCTGCCATAGCTTCACCAGGGCTATGGTTGCAATCAGCGTGAGTAACGTTAGGATGCTGGCTTGGGTATAATACCCGTAAATCCAGTATCCGGTGCTAAAGAGCGCACCATATATTGTCACACAACCTACTAATGTGGCTAAAATTCCCGCAGGAACAGACCATTTCTGATTGGTCATAACTAAAGCAGCACCTTGGGCGCGTGCTTTAATTATAATTTTCTCCCAACCGGGACCACCGGGTTGTGTTTGTTTATAAAAATCAAATAAGGTTTTATCCTTTTCAGGACGTGTCAAGAAGGTGACTGCTAACCAAACAATTGACGTTAAGAGCACTACAACAGGATAGGTTGACCAGTTAGGTAAAATACCATCTGCTTCGGCGGTACCAAAGAGCACCACTCCTAAAGAAGTAAAGTTGAAAAGAATGGAAATAATTCCTGAAGAGAACATTGCAGAGATCTCACTCCACGCGTTGATTCTCCACCAAAACCAACGTAGAATAAATATCAATCCGGTACCTGCTCCAAACATCAAGATAATATTGAAGAGTTGGTATGCATTAGTCAATAGTAACGCAACCCCAGAACTCACCACCATCAACAGCACTGTTGAAATTCGGCCTACATTTACCAGTTCTTTTTGAGAGGCTTTCGGTTTAACATAGCGCGCGTAAAAGTCATTTACTACGTACGATGAACC
>NZ_FQXT01000008.1 GCF_900130045.1 Leeuwenhoekiella palythoae | reverse complement strand
ATTCATAAAAAAGTATTTAAAAGATTATTCTATTATAAACAGTTCTTCTACAGGAATCTTAAAGTAGCGCGCCATTCTTATAGCTAATTCAACAGAAGGTGTTTTTTTGCCCCTTTCAATAGAATGGATAGTTTGTCTTGACACTTCTACTTTCTCGGCAAGTTCCTGTTGTGATATCTCAAGTTTTGCTCGCTCAACCCTAATGGTGTTTTTCATTGCGCTAAGACTGCTATTTATAACACCAAATGTAAACTATTATTTACATAATGACAACTATAGTTTAATTTTGAAGATTTATTAACTAAAAATTGACCTCACCTCATCATAAACCCGCTCAAAATTAGCATTCATATCAGCACTTGAATATTGCTTAGCTACTTCTGGAAGTTGCCTGTTGATTTTCGATAGTTTGAACTGCACTTTCTTATCCTTCCCATCCGCATAGGTAATAAATTCGCCCTGCTTTAATCTAAAAAACACTTCCGCTCTAATCTTGGGAATTTCCTTTTCGCCCGTGGTAATGCGAGTATCAAAATCGAGGTTATGACCACGACTTATACTCTTGGTTGGATCCTTAATAATTTCAAAAAAGCGTTCATAATATTTGGCGGTATCTGGGTCGTTGACTTTGCCGAAAAACTGATAGGATAAATTGCTTAATATAGCTTTACTGGCTTTATCGCCATACATCATATCATTCTGGATTTTATCCTGCATAACGTAGATGGTGGCAATGTCATAGCTTCTAAGTGTCGCCGGAATGCGGTGCATATTTAGTAATCGGATGGTTGGCGCTTCTTCCATAAGCAGAAATGATGGTTTTGAACTACGCACACTCATTTGCTTTGTGATAGTGTGGATGATAGTTGCAATTACTGGCGAATATGACGTCTCAAATTTTGGGTTATTGACTATTGAAATGACCGCTGGATTTTTCTCATTGTTTATATTGAGTGGCACTTCATCTGCGGATAATGCCATAAAAATGCGTTGTGTACTAATTCGTTTTAGTGCATTGGCCAAGGTACTTTTTACACCAGCTGTTTGCCTATCCGAATCCTTGCCACTTATAAAAGCATCTGCCATTGCCCTTGATGTCGTATTGGTTTCCAAAAATTGAATAAGGCTGTCCGTGTCCAGATATTGGTATATAGCAATCAAGTGAGGAAGTGTACAGAATTGTGGATAGGTGGTTTTCAGTTTCCAAATCAATCCGCCAATCAATCCTTCAGCGGCATCGTTAAAGAATTTTGTCGTGCCAGTTGTTCCGCTTTCTCTTTGCTCTAAAAGGTTCTCAATTAATACCCGCGACACCTCGTTTACGCTTTCCTCATTCTCTAAATAGCGTGGCGCGATAGGATTTACTCTATGGATAATTTTATCAAAGGAAATAACCTTAAACGGGATGTCACTATCCTTAAAAAGTGGGTACGCCATTTCAGTCAGTTCAAAATTCTTGTAGTCGTGGATAATTCCGCAAAACCCTTCTTTCCGGAAGTGTTTCAGAAATCCATAGACAACGCTTTCGGTCTTACCACTTCCGGCAGAACCGATGATGGATGCACCTCGTTTGATGTTATCCAATTTGAAATTTCCCTTAGTGATGGCAAAGCTGACTTGATATTTGCTATCGCCATTTAACGGCTTGTCAGTTTTATGTAGAAAAACATACATTCCTATGTTAATTAATATGAGAGGGCAAGCCAGATAGAGAGAAATCAGAATCAGTCGGTTTTCCTCGTTCAAATAGAACACCATCGCACCAAGCACAAGAAAATTAACGATGAATGCATACCGACTTATCCGAAAAACTGCACAGAAAATACAACTGGCCAGACCAATAATTGAAAGTATCGTTATGAGATTATCCAACTGCATACATATTAAATTCCTATGGAACTTGATTTAATCGCTATTTCAGCACCACGTCTCAACCGTTTAAGAATCCGAAGTGCAATCTGTGTTTGACTAACTGGAATATTTGGCACTATCGGCAGTCCCGTTTTTGCTATCATTTTGAAAGCCAATGCTTTTTCGTTAGCTGGTAGTTTCATCAAGGCGGCGAAATAGAGATTGGGATTTTTTACAAAATCCTTTCGGGCTTTGTAGGTCTCGGCAAAGTTGCGTTTATAGCCAAAAGTCTTATCGAATGTTTTTTCTGCTTTCTCGAAAAATGTATCACGGTCAAATCCCCGTTTTACAATTTCCCCATTCAACTTCACGTCGGATGCTTTGTATTTGCTTCCGGGCGATAAGCTGAATCTGTTGGACGCATCCTTACGGCTCACGATAATATGGATGTGGCTCTGGTTTCCATCTTTTCGCATTCCCTGGACAATCCGTTTTCCATTTTGCTGATATGGCGCTTGGCGTTCCAGTTTGGCGATTTCCTTTTTCATCCTTTTAATATTCCCTTCAGCTCGTCCTTCTTGAATATTTCGGATTTCCGTTTTGAGCTGAAGAATTTTGGTGGCGTACGGTTGGTTCTCTTTTACCTGAAAATCTGTCCCCTTGAAGGTACGTTGGTGCTCTATTTTTGCATAGTACTTTATGTCATCGATGTTAACCGGTCGCCCTTTGATTTCCCTATTGAATGAAGCCACATAATCTTTCATCAGCTCACGAGTATATTTTTTTAAATCTTCGCTACTGTTCTGAAGTTTTTGCAATTCATATTTTGAAGGGCTCACGGTAATTGAATAGAATCTTGGCTCGTGTTTTTCCAATTTTGCGGTATTCCCATCGATTTCCTTAATGACTTCCTCGGCAGAAATCTCATCGCCGTATTGATTGAAAAAATGTTCCATATCCTGTTGTTCAAGACCTTGATTTTCTTTCTCTAAATAGCCAACAAAATCTGCCGAACTTTTGGAAAAATTACCGCCCATTTTTTGAGGTGTTATTGTGATGTACATAGCTGAAAAAATTATAGTTCATTCTTAATGTTTCGCCTTTCGCGAAAGCCTGCCTCGCCGGCAGGCAGGCGAACTTCTTTCTTTTCTTCGGCATATTTCTTTTCAACTATCAATGGTTTTTTGTTGGGTTCTTCCATCACAAAAAGGGATTGCAACATTGCGACCGTAGGTTTGGTTTGTGTCTTTTCGACATCACGCATTATGGCGATGACCGCATTGATTCTTTTTAAGAGCTTGGCTTCAATGGTTCTACCTGTAGGACCTAATTTTTCTCGTGGGGAAATCTCGTTATAGAGAAAAAAATCAAGTATGTTTTCCATTGCTTCGGTGTGCGTTTTAAAGTGCATTTTGGAAAATTCCTGAAATCGCTTGGCTGTTTTTCGTTTGAACCTGATAGTGATGAATGAATCCATTTCCTTTCGCTTTTTTAAAGATTTGACGTAAATCCATCCCTATTTACTGGTGTTTCAAGACCATTTGACGCAAATTGTTGGAATTTTTAAACCCTGTTTGATTTTAAGTAATTAAAAACCAATGGATTAAAACGAAAATGGAATATGTAACGCGGCGCAGCCCGTTACCCTCTTGCTATTCCTTTTCGTCACGCGCAAGCGTGACAAAAATCCATACAATCCAGCTAAAAAGCCGATTGCCATTTTCAGGGAAAATGATTTTCCGATATGTCATTTTTCGATGTGTAAGGCTATCGGCGAAAGTCGAAAAGTGGATATCCTTACTTTAATTTTGAATGCTGAATTTCAGCAAAATAAAGATAGTGATTTTTTCTTGATATAGAATTAATTGCACACAAAAACACCCCTAAAATTTTAGAGGTGCTTGGTTCATTTTTGCTGAAAACTATATATTGAAAACGTAGGTATAGGAATATAAATTCCGAAGTGCTTCCTCTTCAATCATCGTTTCAAAACAGCCATAATTTTCTTTTACATATTTGCGGATACTATCGCCAAATTTTCGTTTCACATCTTCTTTGGACGTTTCCAAAAGTCGGTTTTGAGCTTCCTCGCTCAAGTCTGTAAAATTGAGATATACCATAGCTTTCGGTTTTATAAAATTCCGTTATCTGAAAAACTATAATAATCCCCATCAGGCGCAAATATCAAATGGTCGAGAATCGTAATATCAAAAAGTTTGGATGCTTTTTTTATCTTATTTGTAAGTTTCTTATCTGCATCACTCGGTTCTAATTTTCCGCTCGGGTGGTTGTGCGTTAAAATAATGGCTACTGACAAAGATTTTAGAATTACCGCAAATAATAAACGTATATCTATCAACGTACTTGTAATTCCACCTTGCGAAAGTTGATACACCCCTTTAACCTTGTTACTGTTGTTTAGTAAGACTACCTTAAATGTTTCTTGAATACCAATGGTGTCTTTATCCCAATCTTCAAAAAGCAGTTCAGCTGCATCTTTTGAATTACCTATTTTTTTCCACATAGATGATTTTAAACCACCTTTGTAGCTAATCTTTATTTCATTAACTTGTGCTTTCATTGTACATATATTTAATGTGTGAATAATGAAAAAGAGGGCGCATCTTTCTAGGGTAACGCCCTCTTTAATTTTGAAGATTACTTGTCGTTTTTACTTCCAAGTAATAGGATTTCATCGGCTACCACTTCGGTAACATAGCGTTGGTTTCCATCGTCGGTGGTGTAGGTTCGGGTCTTTAGTTTTCCCGTAATCCCAACTTCTTTGCCTTTTTCGACATATTTCTCAACGATTTCAGCGGTCTTGCCCCAAGCCACAACGGTATGCCAATTGGTGTCCGTTTGCTTTTCGCCTTTGCTGTCTTTGTAATACTCGTTCGTAGCGAGTGAGAAGCGGGCTACTTTCTTTCCGCTTTCAAGGTTCGTAACGGTTGGCTCTTGACCAACGTTTCCAATTAACTGTACGTGATTTCTAATAGTACTCATAATACAATGGTTTTAAATGCCCTTTTTAGGCTTGATTAATATTTCCCTTTTCAATTCAGATTAAATTTTAAGGGGTGTTTGTTCTTTTCTTTCGTGCATCGCACAATGGATAGAGTGGGTTTTGTCAAGACTTTTAGGGAATAAATCAGGTGTGTTTGCGACGTAGTAATCACGCCATAGGCGGATTCAAGGAAGTAGATACCTTATTTTTCACTAAAACTCGTACAGTCTTGACAAGTTCCATAAGGGCATTAGCAATTATTTTAAAACCGGTTACGATTTGAGCGTACCGACAGTTAAGCGAAATGAGTAGCTGGGTTTAATGTAGAATTGGTTATGTCGTGCCTGTTTTTCGACGACCCGAAAAACAACAAAGGCTCTATCCATTATAAACCCCTTAAAATGTGTAAGACAGCGGTTCGGTTTTTAAGGATTTTCGAGTGAGGGCTCAAGAAGGCTTCGCCGAAAATATCGTTAAGAAAACCGAAGTGATGGCTTTCCGATGAGAAAGCGGACTCTATTCCCAATTTTGGCTCGGGAATGAAGTGTTCCTTCCCAGAGCATCGGGAAGGGTTAACGGAATGGAAAGCTGAAATTGGGGATTGTGTCCAAGATATTTGTAGTGAAGCTCTTTTCCCGAAATGAAGTGGTTGCCTGCCTTTTCGGCAGGCAAGCGCGGAATGCAGGGGAATGTGCTGAGGGGGTTATGAATATCAGGCTTATATTAGTAACAATCCATCCTCAACTGTCCATTGTGCTGAAGCTCATCCAATCTGATTATGTTATGTCCATTGAGCAGGCTTTCCAATACATCCAGAATATCGTGCTGCATTGCCAATGAGCCACAAATCATAATCGTCCCGTTGTTGTCAATTGTATCAAGAACAATCTCTTTTTTGTCTATTATTAAATCTTGTACATATTGCCGCTGTTCCTCTCTTGAATAACATTTGTGGACAATCCCATTTTGATATCGAGAAGGCAGTCTATTTAAGACAGCATCATATATGTCAGCTGAATTGTGTGTGCGGCCACCCCAGAACAGATTGATTTTGGTATTGTTATTTGCTTTCATCATTCCTAAAAATGGTGCGATACCTGTTCCATTGGCAATCAATACTGCGGAAGATGTTTTCTTTGGAAAGTGAAAATGAGTATTGGCATCAATTACTGCTTTTATAGTGTCGCCCGTATTCAAATTGAACAAATATGACGACCCTTTGCCATAGGGATGCTTTTTGACACTCAATAAAACTTCATCATCCATTTTTGCGATGGAATATTGACGGGCAACCTCGGTTTCTTCAGGAAATATTGTCAATAAATCGCCTGAGGTAAATTTGATGTCTCGCTTAGCTTTGAGTCTGATTAAAAAGGTGTCGTCTGTATTTAATTCGGTACGTTCCATTACCTCAAAAGCGAATTTTTTATTCTTTGACTTCTTTGTTTTTGGGACTTCAAAAGATAGTGGAATCCCCAATCGTTCGCTGAATTGTTTGACCCAATTTTTAAAATCTGCTGCGGTCGCGTTGTTGATTTTGTAAAGTGGCAGTAGCGGCTGAAAATTCGAATCGGATTGTAACAAGGCATCGGTTTGTATCGCAAACTTGCAATAATCCGGGTATTCCAAAGAACCAAAACCTACCACGGCATATTGAATTTTATTCGGCTGCTTGATGTTCGGGAAGAGGGTGGTAAATTTTCGGGCGTTCGTAGGTGGTTCGCCTTCCCCATAGGTTGCAGTTAAGATGATGATATATTTCACTTTCGCGAAAGCGGAATATTCATTCAATTCAGTCAGAAACACCTTTTTGCCTGCGGTTGTCAGGCTATCGTAAAATCGTCTGGCAAAATCATAGGTCGTTCCTGTTTCCGAACCTACCAAAATCACAAATTCACAATCGTCCTTATCCGGCATTGCTGCGGTTGTGATTACTTTTTTCCTGCGCTTCAAGGTCATCGCAAAACCCGAATACATAAAGAACAGGATGGATACACTTGCAAGCAGAAGCACGATGGACCACAGCACACTTCCTTCCCCTGTGTGCAACACCCAACTCAACCGGGAAACCAACTGCACAAAAGGATATTCGGCAATACTGATGAGCTGTCCCGACTGTTGATTGATCCTCACTTCTTTGTCTTTCAGCGCAATATGAAAATAGTCTTCAGGATCTTCGGAAAACGGGAATTCCACTTTTCGGACTTCATTAAGGGTGGTTTGTTTGAAAAATGGGATATCCTTGAGGCTTTCAAAATTTTGGGTTTCATTGGAACTTTCGATTTCCTGATGTGCAATCGAAGCGTCAGGCAGTAACTCAAACTTTTCCGCAGAAAGATATACACCCGTAAATGCAAGTATAACAATGGGAACAAAGAACCATCTGCTTAAAATCACGTGATACCGCAGCTCAAAATAATCTTTTTGGACTTTTGAGAACAGGCGTTTAAAGCCGCCCTGCCGTTTGGCCAAAAGCAATAGTCCCGTAATTGCAATGAGTAATAGCAACAACGAAATCAAGCCGACAAAAAACCGCCCGATGCTTTTCAAAAATAACGAGCGGTGCAGATTGGTGGCAAAACTGTAAATAAAGGGTCGTTCTTTGACCACGCCCAATTGCGCACCCGTTTTCGGGTCAACATAAATGTCCAGCGTTTCGATTTCCGAAGTAAGCACCGAAGCCTTTACAAATCCTGACGATTCTACTTCGAGCGAGAAAACTTCGTCGTAGCTTGACTTTAAGGCGTCAATGGTGGTTGTCAATGAGACTTGGTCCAAGTCCTGCACGGCATAGCCTTTTGCTTGATGCGAAATGGGCTCGACCGCCAGAATGCAACCTGTTATAGCCGCAATGAGCAGAAACAGGGATGAAGCAACAGCAAGTATTAGGTGACTATATCGCCAGATGGAAAGGGTCATAGGCCATCGTTAATTTGGAAGCATTCGTACATAACGAATAAACCCTTTTCCCTCTTTTTTGGCTTTTAGGTTTTCGGTGGTGAGTTCAAACTGTATATCGTCTGCATAATATTCTTGGTCCTCTACTGAAGTTTCAAAACGCAGGCTGTAGCCTTTATCAATTTTATCTTCTGGGATTTGCAATACCGTCACGGTACGCTCGCCACCACTTATGGTCGCACCGGAAATCGCATCGATATCGGGGCGGTATTTTCCGTAGAATTTCCACCATTCTGGAATTTCGCTATACCATTCGCTGTCCTTTCCCTGAACATAAAGCGTTTCTTCATATTCCCCTTCCGGGGTTAATAAGGATACTACTACATAAGCACCTTCGCCCGTGTAGTTGGTCATTTGTATCAGGCATTTTACGGCTTTGGAATTGGAAGTTGTAAATGCTGTGAGTAAGAATCCTGCCAATGCGATTGCAGGAATGATTTTAAATAAATTCTTCATATTACTTTAAAAAATTCAATGAGGTATTTTGTTTTTGCAACATTTCATTTTCAATGGCCAAATCATAGACCGTTTCTTCAAAATCGGTTTTTACCTTGGTATCGGCACCCTTTGAGATTAAATATTTCATCATTTTGTCATCTGCAGCTTTCATTGCTGCAACGTGCAATGCGGTCAGTCCTTCATCATTTTTGGCGTCGATGTCGATATCAAAAGCAGCAATACGTTTTAAAAGTTCCAAATCATTTGCTTTGGCAGCCAGATGCAATAGTGTATTCCCCTCAGCTTGGGTTGTATTAAATTGAACGTCTTTGTCTTGAAGCAGTTTCAACTTATCAATAAATGTTGAAGGATTGCCACTGTCAAAAGATTCCAGAAGATAATAGGCAACGGTGTTACCGTTTTCCGCTTTCGCGAAAGCGTTACCGCCCTTATCCAAAAGAAATTTGACTACTTCGGGACTGTTACGTTGTACAGCAAGCATCAAGGCGGTCTCGCCATTGTTATTAGCGATGTTGAAATCTTTTACGTCTTTGGAAAGTAGTTTCACCATAGCCAACTCATTGCGATAGACTGCGTTGAGAAACGGCGTATTTCCGTCAGCATCTTTTTGGTTGACATCTGCACCGGCAGCTAAGAAAAATTCAAAAATCGCTGGGTCGGTATTGCTGTAGGCCAGACGATGCAACGGTGTGTAGCCTTCTTTGGTCACGACATTCGGTTCGATACCGAGGTCTCGCAGATATTCATAAACCGAAAGGGGATTACTATATACCCGACCGCCTTGAACGGCAAATAAGAAAGCGTTCCCGCCGGCTGCATTCAAAGATTTATAGTCCACGCCTTTTTTTATGAGCAAATCAAGAAATTCGGCATTTCCTTTTTTTGCGGTATAATTAAAGATACCGTTGCCTATGTCATCTTTACTGCCCAGTTCAAAACCTTTCTCGAGAAAATAATCCAGTTCAGCCTCATTGGATAATGACGGTGCCGCCAACAATAAAAGGTTGGCACCGCTGTCGTTCTTCTCTTCCAAAAGGTTTATACCGTACTTCTCAAAAGCCTCGAATAATTCGGGATTGGTCTGTCCAGCGTTTACGGCAAAGGCAAGGGGTGTGTAGCCGTGGCTGTCCAATTTGGTTACCGATGAGCCTTCGTTTAAGAGATGTTCAACAATATCCGTAAGTCCAGCATAAGCGGCCCAATGCAAATAGATTCGGCTGTCGTGGGTGTTTTTATCGATGGGGTTACCTTCCAGGGACAGTAGATATTTCAAGATATCATCATCCGCTTTCTCAAGCATCGCATAGATGGTGGCATCAAAGGCGAATTGGTTGAGTGCGGTGGCGTCGTTCCCTTCGACAATTTTTTGTTTTACGGTTTCCAAATCGGGATTCCCTTTCCAAAAGGAACGGTCAAGAAATATATTTTCTTGGGCCGAAACCTGCCCCACCGAGAGCAGCAGGGCAAGAAACAGCCATATAATGGTTAGGTGTTTCATTATCAAGGTCTTTTTACAAAGGATTCTATGACTTCATCAATTTTGGCCACTTCTTCATATCCCTCATCAAAGAGGTATTTGTAGAGCACCTTGTTGTCCACTTTTTCTTCGAGCACAAGGTCTTTGTTACGACCATATACTTCGTCCCATTTGGCACGTACCTTTGCCCATTTTTCCTCATTTTCCTGCCACCATTTTTCAGCGGCGGCACAACGGCTGTCATCTACTTTTTTATAGGTGTTATAGCCTTTTTCCTTTGCCAATAGTACATCTTCCTTACCATCCTCGCGGATGATTTTAGAATTGTCCTGGTCGTGCAACCAACCGTAATCCGTAATTTCCTGACGGTTGCCGCGCATCAACAGGTTGTAATCGCTACGGGTGGTATATTCCCGTCGTGCCAAAGGTGCAGGGGTCGTGTTTTCCCAATAACTTTTCCCGTCAACGTGTACCCAAGTAGCAGAACCTTCGTAACGTGGGCTGTCATCCACCTGATAGACCTTTTGTGTCCATTGCCCTTCTACTTCGGAAGCAGGCATTCTTTTAAAAGTCCATTCATTGTCGGCATTGTACGTGTACAAATCGGTGTTTTCAAAAAGCCAGTCCTGTCGCCAATGCTTTACGATATGTGGGTCGGCCGGATTGCCTACTTGCAATAAATGCTGAATCTGGATTTTATCGTCTTCATCGGTAACCAACTGTGCCCATTCCAATCCTTTATCGACTTTCGTTTTGGATGGTTTATACAGGGAATCATTGCTGTAATTGAAGGTTTCTGCAAAGTTGAAGGTCACTTCGTAACAGCCACACATTTTTTTGATGGCTTCCCTGTCTTCTTGCTTTTTTGAGGGTTGGGAAATGGCATTTATTGAAAATAACAGTGCCAATACGATGTACGCGGGTGTTTTCATTTTTTTTGGTTTTACGTTATTAAATTTCTTCGACAAAAATAATAACTTTTATTTAGATTGAATAAAAATAACATATATATTTGCACCGTATTAAGAATAAATCTAAATAATAATCTCGATTTTGCGCCTAACTTTTTGCTTCATACTATTCACTTTTTGTTACCAAACTTCGATTGGCCAGAACGAGCAAAAGACTGTTAGGGATTCCCTGAAAGTAGAGAAGCTGGAAGAAGTCATATTGACCGCCACACGTACCGAAAGACAACTTTCTTCCTTACCATTACCGGTAACATTAATTTCCAAAAAGAAGATTTTACAATCGGGTACCATACGCCTTGATGAAATATTGAACGAGCAAACAGGTATCATTACCGTGACGGACGAAAGCGGTTTTGAAGGGGTACAGATTCAAGGTATCGCATCGGACTATATCCTGATTCTCATAGATGGCGTACCCTTGGTGGGAAGAAGCGCAGGGAATTTTGATTTGAGCCGTCTGACCGTTGGCAACATCAAACAGATTGAGGTGGTCAAAGGACCATCGAGCAGTCTTTATGGTTCTGAAGCTTTGGGCGGTGTCATCAATATTATTACCGAAAAACCAAAATCAGAAGAACTGCACGGAAATGCATCTTATCGCTTCGGCAGTTTTACCCAACAGGATATCAATGTTGATATCAAACAACGCTACAAAAAATTACGCTACGTCTTTTTTGCCAATCGTTTTTCGAGTGAGGGCTATGACCTCAATCCCGATGTGGATGGGCAAACGGTAAATCCGTTCGAGAACTACACGGTCAATGGGCGTATCTACTATGATTTTAATGACAAATTGTCCCTGTTCACGTCCGCTCGATTTTATGACCAGGTGCAAGACGCCGGGTTCACATTTAATGATGTCGCATTTGAAGGCGATAGTAAGGAACGGGAATGGAACGCCCACGCAAGGATAGACCAGAAATGGAACGATAGGTTGGACACGTCCTACGAGCTTTACTATACCAACTATACGGCCAACGAGCGGTTGGCCGACCCCATTTCCGAAGATGTTTTGAGCGATAGTGATTTTGACCAGAAATTGTTTCGTCCTGAAATTCGCGGGAATTATGCTTTTGCTGATGCAGGAACGCTCACAGCGGGATTCGGCTTTCAATACGATGAGCTCGACAGGACATTCTTTGACGAGACGGTAAGTTTCAATTCGCAATATGCCTATGCCCAATATGATTTTAACCCTGTCGAAAGGTTGAACGTCATCGCCGGTGCCCGTTTTGACAACCATTCGGAATACAGCAATCAGTTCAGTCCAAAACTGGCGATGCGCTACAAATTGACAAATGCCATTTCTGTAAAGGGTTCAGTAGGTTATGGGTTTAAAGCACCAGATTTCAGGCAGCTCTATTTCGATTTTACCAATTCGGCCGTGGGGTATACTGTTTTGGGCTATAATGTGGCGTTGGATAAACTACGGGAACTTCGGGAACAAGGGCAAATCCTCGATGTAGTGGTTTCAGAAGACGATTTGAACAATCCGCTGGAAGCGGAAAGTTCCGTAGGATATAATGTAGGATTGACTTTTAAAGAAGGGAAATGGAACAGCGAATTGAATTTCTTTAGAAATGATATTAAAAACCTCATTGACACACGAATTATTGCTCGTAAGACCAATGGTCAGAATGTTTTCAGCTATGTCAATTTCGATGAAATCTACACTACGGGATTTGAAATAAACACAGGTTATAAAATTACTAATGCTTTGAACTTGAGTGCAGGCTATCAGTTATTATATGCCTACGATAAAAAGAAACAACAAGAAGTAGAAGATGGTCAGGTATTTGCCCGCGACCCGGCGACAAATCAGACCGTGGCGGTCACGCAGTCCGATAATTTCGGCCTCGTGAACCGCTCACGGCACAATGCCAACTTTAAGGTGTTCTATGATATCGCTTCCGCGAAAGCGAACATAAATCTACGTCTGCTATACAGAAGTAAATATGCCCAATTCGATACAAACGGAAATGGACTTATCGACACTTACGACACCAGTTTTATAGATGGGTATGTAACCACGAATATAGCGGCCAGCAAGACCTTTTATGACGATTTCACTTTACAGGTAGGTGCCAACAACCTCTTGGACTATACGGACAACAACATCCCGACCTTACCGGGAATTCAAGGATACGTTAAACTCAATTACCAATTTTAAAATTTAAATACAATGAAAATTAAAACAATGAACACACTTAAAACCATCGCGCTTGCTGCGGTATGTATAGCATTCACATCTTGTAGCAGCGATGATGACAATACCCCAACCCCAGACCCGATTGAAGCCGAGTTGGTCAGTAATCTATTTGCGCCCCAAACAGGTGGGCAGGGACAGCCCGTAGGTGGCGAATTTGCAAAATTCGATTTTGAAACGGGAATGCAGACTACCAGCGATACGGATTGGGACATTGCTTTTCGAGGTACGACCATTGCCGTAAATGGTGGAACAGTTACCGGCACCGATGACGAGCCAGCGCGAAATGGCGATGCTGGTGCGACCATAGCAACTGGTACTTTTGCCAGTGTAACGACTGCGGAAGGTTTGACCTTTGACCAAGATGCCGATGGAAGTTTTGCCATCCCAACTGGAAGTGACAATGGCTGGTACAATTACAACCCGATGGTCAATGTCGTTACACCCATTCCGGGCAAGGTCTTGGTGTTCCGCACCCGTGACGGACGATATGCCAAGGTTGAGATTTTAAGCTACTATAAGGACAACCCCTCGCAACCGGACCCGCAGACCGATGAGAGCCGTTACTATACTTTTAATTATGTATACAACCCTAACGAAGGGGAAACTTCGTTTGAGTAGTTAGTTTGAGTTAGTTTAATTGCAAGGCCCTTTCTTTGTTGAAGGGGCTTTGTTTTATTAAAAATCCAGTTTAAGGTACTGGATAAACCTTTTTAATCTATGCCAGGGCATACACTTCATCGAACAGTTTTTTGTCCAATCGTTCCTGTTGGCAAAAGCTCTTTTTCAAGACATTGTGCAATACCGAATTGAAGGCATTGTAACCTAACCAAAGATTGGGTTGCTCATCAAGTAACAGGGCTTCGTAATTGAGAATTTCAAGAACTTCACGGGACTTCTTCGACGGGTCGTTGTTCTTGTCGCTACATTCATAGCGGAACAGCTTTGTTCTGTCGAGAATGGCTCTTACAAATTCCTTGGTATCGATGATTTTAAATTCCTTCATCTTGTCAAATTTCTTTGTGATGGTATAAAACTCGTTGTCCAGAAACTTATCGAACAAGTTGTTCAGTCTTGGCATAATGAGGTGTGTATTGTTCTTACTATGCTTGATGGAAAACTCAATTTCTGCCTGAGAAACGTGCAAGCCATTGGAACATACTTTTCTATAAAACCCAAAATTACCAGAGGTCTTTTCACTACCGTCATACGAGTTCTTAAACCGAAGCATCGGCAGTATCAAATCCTCTTTATTTTTTACAGAAAACTGACTCTTATCGTCAATAATGAAATCTGTAATGAACGACCTGTCATTTTTGTTGATGGTACGCTTGTGGAAGTTCAGTTGTGCATCGGTCAGCATTTCTTCGGCTTTCTTGAAGAACAATTGGTTCGGAATGTGGCCATAGCTGTTCGATACCACATTGACGATTTTACCGTTTGAGATGATGGCATTTTCAAGCCCTCTTCGGGATTCCATCTGTGTCAGACTTTTTAAGGATTTCATTTCTGATG
This sequence comes from Leeuwenhoekiella palythoae, assembly GCF_900130045.1. Classification (GTDB taxonomy): domain Bacteria; phylum Bacteroidota; class Bacteroidia; order Flavobacteriales; family Flavobacteriaceae; genus Leeuwenhoekiella; species Leeuwenhoekiella palythoae. Next base: position 24,977 of record NZ_FQXT01000008.1, on the reverse strand, counting down.
GAACGAAGATTTCATCCTGTTGCAAATTTTGTAAATACATAGCTTTTGAATTTTAGATTAAACGTTTTGTAATAACACCGCATAATAGATTGGATGCTTTTCTCTGTAATAAGCCAAGTGACTTTCCGCACCTTCGATGTTGTAATTTTCTTTACTCGATTGATAATGTATTTCAGCCTCCTGTGGCGAAATTTTAGATTTTTCAGATACTCGTTTCATAATGATATATTTTGATTAAACAATATTTGAGCAGTACCCAAACGGAAGCTAAAATCTCAGCTCAAAAGGAAACGGAATAAATGAGAAGTGGAATGCGCGCAACGGCTTTATGCCGTAGTCTTTTGATGGGTGTATTTTACGAGTTTACCTTTGCGCTATCTATTGATTGATAACCCCTTCCTCGTAAATACATTTTTAGGCACTATCATAAAAAAGAAGAAGGGCCAGCACGAATGCCGACTCTTCTTCAAACAACAAAAGCTACTTGTTAAGCTCTTTGACTTTCTTTTCAAGAACTGCAATTCGCTCTTTCAAACGTGCTTCACGCTTTTCTCTCTTCTCGGTATATTCTTTCTCAATACTGGCAATCTTGGATTTGTAATATCCTTGCATCGCATTGTAGAATGAAATGTTCGTCAGGTTATTTAAGTGATTGCTTTCGCCAAAATGCACTTGTTTTGTAATCATATAGCGTATCAACTTGTGAAAGACTTCCTTTTTGAACTTCTTTTTAAAATTCTCGACCATTTCAACTTTGGTCATTTTGGAAGTGTCGCCCAAGAACTTTGAGAAATACTTTTGTTGGCTCATATAGTCCACATTATTTTCAAAGAGCGATATCGAGAATGCCACCATTTCATCTGTCGAAAGTGTCTTCTTCGTAGCTATATATTTGGTCTCTCGTATCATTTCAACAACTTCTTCAAAATGCTTGTTGTTCTCAATTTGCTTCTTGCGGATTTCTCTTTCGTTGATTTTAATTATCTGTTCTTCAGGTGTGCAATCTGCCATTTTTCTGTTGGCCAATGGTGCTGAATACTCACTCGATTTATGTTTTGATTTCTCGATTATCTTGACGAAAACTGTTTTGTGTTGATACGTGTCTGGATGAAACACGATACCATTTACAAATCCATTGTCCGAAGCTGAATTGTAATTTTTCAACTCTTCTTCGTAGTTCTCAATGGCTTCCTTAAATTCAGCTTTTAGTTCATCTTCGGAATAGTCGTAATGCTGATACTCTTTCCTGATGGCTTCGATTGTTGGCTTAATCGGGTTTTCAATGATTTCAACATCATCCAGCAGATAGACCTTCAAGCCACTTTTTTCCAACTGTGAAATAATGAGCTGATTGTTTTCGTCATCTGCCCAATACTGTCGTATTTCAGGAATTAGTAGGATGTTTTGCTTCTTAGCCTTTTCAATCAAGTTCAAGAACGATTTTGTTTTTCTTCGTTTCAAAACAAGCTGATTTTGTGCAGACCATTTTACCCTCGCCGAACAGATTGCCTTGATTGGCTGCATTAAATGGACATTCTACACAAGACCCTGCCTTCGGTACCAATTTCTTATCGGTTACATCGAAAGATGCTTTTTCCAAGTCGTAGGTCTGGTCTTTTATCATCCTGTTGATTTGATGTGCATTAAAATCTTTGCCCATCGTTTCCAACATCATCTGTTGTTCCTCTGGTGCAAAAAGTGCGACACCTACACCCAACGAAATGGTCATTTCGCCATTGCGGACAAAGTGCTTGAAGCCTTCTATCAAACCTGCCAATTTTAGGCGTTGCCTGATAAAGTTATCCGTTCTGCCCAATCGTTTTGCAATTTCTGTCGGTGCATATTTCTCACTTAGGTAGGCAATCGCCTCAGCTTCTTCTGTAGGTTCTAAATCCTGTCTCTGTAGATTTTCTATGATTTGAACTTCCAAAACATCATTGTTCTCATAAGTCCTCACGATACAGGGTATGGTCTTTTTTCCTACCAGCTTGCTTGCACGATACCGGCGTTCGCCCATCACGATGACATAATGGCCATTTAACTGCCTTACCGTGATTGGCTGCAATACACCGTGCTCTTCGATACTCTCAGAAAGTTGCTGTAATGCATCTTTTTTGAAAGTTTTTCTTGGTTGTTCAGGGTCAGTCTTAATTTTGCCCAATGGTAAGTTCTGAATTTGAAGTACGGGTGATTTCTTTCCGTTTACTTCTTTCGTGGCAGTAGATTTCGCTCTACTGCGCTTCTTTGTGGTACTCGCTTTTGTTGTCATAATACTCAAATTTTTGATTAAACAATATTTGAGCAGAAACCAAACGGAAGATAAAATCTTGGCTCAAAAGGAAACGGAATAAATGAGTAGTGGCAGAAGCGATGGCTTTATGCCGTAGTCTTTTGATGGAAGTATTTTACGAGTTTAACTTTCGGGAATATTGTATGATAATAAACCCCTCTCTATCGAAAGGGGTTATAAAAAAATTGAAAAGTATCTTAAAGGTTTTCGGTATTTAGCTTCTTAAAATACTAAAGGAATAAAACTACTTAATTTCCTCAATCACACTACCACACGTGAGCATCGCATCGCCATAATAGGGGTTGCGTATGTCCTTTTCAGCACTTAGCCAGACCGCGCCTTTATTATTATTTGCCATTGGGCATTTCTGAACGTATAGCATCGCATCGGTTCCATTTACACTCATCGCAATGGGCACCATATTTTCATTTAATATCACGAAATGGTCACGTTGATTTTCCAGAATGTCATTTTCCGCGATGGCATCGAGCATTTCGATGCTTTTCTTGATATGTGATTGTTCCATACTACCGAGGCTTTTAATATCTGCGGATTTTAAGGCTGTTGATGTCGCTTTCGCGAAAGCGGAAACCTGATTTGCATCGCTCGCTACCAAAGCATCTTTCATCTGTAAATAAGGCTTGAGCGCCTTTTTAAATTGCTTCTGAAAATTCTCTGAAAATTCCATATTCATTTCAGACATTGGCATCATAGCATCCTCTTTCTTTTCTTGATTCATCATTGAATTTTTGCCTTGTAGCTGTGCTGCTGCATCTACTGTAAAGGTTCCGTTGGTCACAATCTCATCGCCATTTTGTAAGCCCTCTGTTACAGCATAATTTTCGCCATTTCGGTTTCCGATGGTTACTTCACGCATTTCAAAAACGGGTTCGTTGGGATTGGTTTTTATATAGACCAATGAGCGTTCGCCTGTCCACATTACGGCACTTGCAGGAACTGTTATAACTTCGTTGGTCATCATCATTTCCCCTTTGAGTTTACCCGTTACAAACATTCCTGGTTTAAAGAGGTCATCTGTATTTTTAAGTGTTGCTCTAACGGTAACCGTTCTCGTCGCATTGTTGAGTATGGGGTCAATAAACGAAACAGTGGCGTCAAATTCTTTATTGGCGTAGGCATTGGTTACTACCTTTATTTTCTGACCTACTTTTAAATCTGAAATTTGATTTTCATAGGCATCAAATTCTGCCCAAACCGAATTCAAATTGCTTACCTTCAAAATGGGCTGACCTTGTTTTACATAGTCCCCTTCACGTGCCATCACTTCTGAAACCGTTCCTGAAACGGTGGCATATACAGGGAAATTATCGCGCACGTTTCCAGAGGATTCTATGGCATCAATCTGGTTATCGGAAAGCTTCCAATTTTTCAATTTGTTGCGCACTGCTTTATACAGTTCAGGCTGCGATTCTTTTAGTGAAGCTGTTGTGAGCAATTCTTGCTGTGCAGCGACCAAATTTGGTGCATAAATGGTGGCCAATGTTTGACCAAGATTTACTTTTTGGCCTTCATAATTGACATTCAAACGTTCGATACGCCCATCAAAATAGCTTGCTTGTACGGCATTGTTTTCTTCGTTGGTATCGATTTTGCCCGAAAGCGAAATCATTCCATCATCTTCTGACATAGAGCCATTACCCACAATAGTAGTTTGAATGTTGGCCAGCGCCATTGCGTTCTCTGTCATTTTAATCTCATTCATTGCAAGACCATCTGCACCAGATTCAGCAGGTATCAAGTCCATTCCACATATAGGGCAGTCGCCAGGTTCGGGTTGCATAATTTGTGGATGCATTGAGCAGGTCCACATTTGGTTTTCCGACTCGCCGGAATGGTCGTGGGTATCTGACATATCGGATAAATCCTTAACAGCATTTTGTTCTGTTCCTGAATTTCCGAATATGAGATATCCTGCCAATAAGCCTGCGATAACTGCAATACTTATATAATTAATGTTCTTTTTCATAATAATAATTTTATAGAAATTAGTACTCGTACTATTCCTCTTTTTCGTTTTCTAATCTGTAAATTATTTTTTTCATCTGTGCGATTTCCCGTAATTGTGCCTCAATAATTTCTTCTGCCAATTTTTTAGCTTCAGGGTCTTTGATATCTGCTCTTTTACTTGTTAAAATTGCTATTGAATGGTGCGGTATCATTGCTTTCATCCAGAGCACATCGCCCACAGTTGATTTTTGTTCACGCACCAAGGTCAAAGCACTTACAAACAATACTATACTTCCTAAAACAATTGCGATATTCTTTTTCTTGTTTTTGTACATCCCGCGCATTGCAACAAACATAATAATGGCCATCGCTGCAATCCCTAAACAGACCATATAAAAGCGGGTTAGGCTAAACCATACGTGGTCCCACTCATAAGTGTTTAGGTACATTGTGATGTACATAGCCACGAAGGATGTAGCGAGCATTCCTACAAATTTTGTGTATTGATTTTTCTTTTTGTTTTCCATTGAATTTTCCATAATAGTTGATTTTAATGTTACTTATTTACGATTGTTTTTAATTAATTTTCTAAGAGTTGGTGATGAAATATACCAAAGGATAAAGCCACTCAATACTGTTATCAAGCCTAACAGTGAAAAAGCTCTTAAAACAATAGTGTTGAAGTTATCCCTTCCCTGATAATCCATTGTGTGGGTCATCCATAAAAAATCGAACCAGCGCCAATCGCGATGACGTACGGTTTGGAAAGCGCCATTCTCAATCGCCACGTAGGCTTTTAGATTTTCATCGGTTTTATATGAAATCTCATAAGCAGGTAATGGTCGTCCGCGGTACTCGTGGTGGTCGCCAACAGATTCAATTCTTCGTATTTGGTCAAATTCTAAATCTGCCAACATATAGCGTTCTGACACTTTGATTGCTTCTTGTTCTGTGAGCTCGTCTTTCTTTGTTCCTGTAAGTGCATTATAAAGCACAGTCTCATTAATCCAATAATAGGGCGCATCCGCTATTTCAAGTAATTCTAATGACTTAATCGGTTCCTGAATATTTAGTTGAGAACTTCCCACCAAACCTGAAAATGCAGTTTGTTCAGGAATCTCTTTTTTGAAATGGTCGCCGTGTATCTCGTCAATATCCGTCCAGCTAAAATACATCCCGCTAATCGTCCACATCAGGAACTGAATACCCAGGAAGATACCCAAGTAGCGGTGGGCTTTTCGAATCCATTTTGCTGTTTTTCTATTGACCATTAGCTATCGATTTTTTTGGTACGTAATCGTAAGGCATTTGTAATAACCGATACGGAACTAAAACTCATTGCCAAAGCTGCAATCATAGGTGATAATAACAAACCGAAAAACGGAAATAGGACTCCAGCCGCAATGGGCACACCTAAGGTATTATAGATGAAAGCGAAAAAGAGATTCTCCTTGATATTTCGCATAACCATATGGCTTAAATTTTTAGCTTTTACGATACCGTGCAAATCACCTTTTACCAAGGTTATCATCGCACTTTCTATGGCTACATCTGTACCTGTCCCCATAGCGATTCCCACATTACTTTTTGCCAGTGCTGGTGCATCATTGATGCCATCACCTGCCATTGCGACCACCTTCCCTTCATTCTGCAATTTTTCAACTTCCTGCAACTTATTTTCAGGTAACATACTGGCTTTAAAGTCAGCAAGGTTTAGCTCTGATGCTACGGCCTGTGCTGTATCGTGGTTATCGCCCGTGAGCATTATCACGGCAATCCCCTTGTCCTGTAATTCCTTGATGGCCTTAGCGCTTGTTTTCTTGATTTTGTCGCCTATCACGACATAGCCTGAAACCTTACCATCAATAGCTAAATACGAAACGGTTTTCCCTTGTTTTTGAAAGGATTGTGCTTCATCTTCCATAGCAGATGAAATAGTAGCCTTGGCATATTCCATCATCCTATCGTTTCCTAAATCGAGCTTCTTGCCATCAACAGTACCTTCTACGCCTTTTCCCGTTATTGCGCTGAAATTTTCGGTTTTTGATAGTTCAACATTCTGCTGCTTTCCGTATTTCACAGTAGCTTCGGCCAATGGATGCTCGCTGGAACTGTTTAGAGATGCAATAAAATGTAGAATTTCGCTTTCGCTAAATTGTTTATCATCAAAAGAACCTACCTTCTCCACCGTGGGTTTTCCCTCGGTAATTGTTCCGGTCTTATCAACAATAAGGGTATCTACCTTGTCCATTTTTTCAAGGGCTTCGGCATTCTTGATAAGTACGCCATTCTGAGCGCCTTTACCAACACCCACCATAACGGACATCGGTGTTGCCAATCCTAATGCACACGGACAGGCGATAATCAATACGGCAATGGCATTCACAAACCCATAGACATAAGCGGGTTCCGGACCCCAGATTGCCCAAACGATAAAGGTTATGACCGCAATAAATATGACTATTGGCACAAAATAGCCTGAAACCGTATCGGCCAATTTCTGGATAGGGGCACGACTGCGACTGGCATCATTTACCATTTTGATGATTTGGGAAAGTAATGTGTCGCTACCTACTTTTTCGGCCTCCATCAAGAACGACTGGTTGCCGTTTATGGTACCGCTACTTACTTTGTCATCTACAGATTTATTAACTGGAATGGGCTCTCCCGAAATCATCGATTCATCTACAGTAGTTTCTCCTTCGGTAATTTTGCCATCAACAGGAATTTTATCTCCTGGTTTTACTCGTAGTATATCTCCTTTCTCTATCTGGTCGATGGAAACTTCTTCTTCATTTCCATCGACTACCTTAATAGCTTTATTGGGCGCAAGTTTTAAGAGTTCCTTGACCGCAGAATTGGTCTTACTGTGCGCACGGGCCTCAAGTACCTGTCCGAGTAGCACCAGCGTTAAAATAACTGTGGTCGCCTCAAAATAAACAAATACAGTTCCTGATTCGGTTAAAAAGTCTTGGGGGAAAAGCTGCGGAAACAGCATCCCGAAAACACTAAAAACCCAAGCCACTCCGGTACCTATCCCAATGAGCGTAAACATATTTAGATTCCAGGTGACGATACTGCGATACGCACGTTCAAAAAACATCCACGTGGCATAGAAAACAACGGGAAGGGAAAGCACAAACTGAATCCAGTTCCAGTATTTTATTTCGAGAATACTTTCCAAGGGATTGTTTGACAGCATTTCTGACATTGCTATGAAAAATATAGGCAATGTAAAAGAGACTGCTATCCAGAACTTTTTGAGCAATTTTTTATAGGTCTTTTCTTCTGCCGATAGGTCTGGTTCCATCGGCACCAGGTCCATCCCACAAATAGGGCAGTCTCCAGGTCCGTCTTTAACAACTTCAGGGTGCATAGGGCAGGTCCATTGCTCGGAAGTGGTGGCGGTTAAATTTTGTTCCTCGACTAAATCCATTCCGCAGACAGGACAGTCGCCTGGCTTGTCGTAGGTTTTATCTCCTTCGCAATGCATTGGACAGTAGAAGGTTCCTGTTCCTTTGCCTTTGGGTTGTGGTTTTTTCGCTTTCGCGGAAGCGGAATCATCTTTATGATGATGCTCGCCCGGTTTGTGGATAGAATACGTATCGCCGTCATCATTTAATACCTTTTGAAAAGTCTCGATAGGAATGTGAGATTCCATTTCGATGGTGGCTTCTGCTTTTTCCAAATTGACCGATGCACTGGTTACTCCCTCTATATTGGAAAGGGTTTTTTCGACGTGATTCTGGCAACCTTTGCAGGTCATTCCGTGTATGTGATAGGTATGTTTCATTTTATCTTAATTTTTTTCGCATTGCTTCAGAAATATTCTCTGCATAGACGCCATAGGCATCGACCAATAATCCTTTAATTCCATTTTTTGATGAAATAGCGTAGAGAACGCTGTTGTCATCGGTACTGCTCATTCCTTCATAACGATGCATCTCATCTACATCGAAATCCTCTGGATGTAATTTTAGCTTTAGCGCATTACATTCAATGTGTCCCGAACATAAATTAAAATCATAAGTATAACCTTGCTCTTGCAAGTGGGTCATTGTTTGGGAAAGGGTATCGAATGTTTTCATAGCCACTAATTTTAGTTCACTAAAAATTTTACAATCAGTCCTCCAGCGAGCCATATATAACAGATGAAGGCTGCATATTTTAAAATCTTTTCGAGTAAAGGGCTTTTGGGTGCCATCTCGCTCATTGAATGTTCTACATCTTTTTTCTTGAAAAAACCCAGATAAACGAGATAGGCCGAAATGATGAGAAAAGCAACGTTCAAGAAAAAGGTATAATCAATCTTGAAAAATTCGCTATCCTGAATCTTCACTTGTGATGAATCTGGTAGCATATTCAATAAATCAAATCCATAATGAAGTGCCAATGCCGTACCAATTAATGCTGTAAACAATAAAAACGTGATAAACAATGACATTTTCCAACCATAATACTTTGCATTGATTCTCAGTACTGGAAAAACCACCAAATCGCTAAAAATAAAGGCCATTACGCCAGCAAAACTCACGCCTTTTCCGAATAGTAACGCTGCTAACGGAATGTTACCCATTGAACCGATAAAAGTCAAAAATGCGGCAACTGGACCGACCACGATATGTTCCAGAATTTCGAGAAAAGTAAAATCTGTATTGCCTTGACCGCTATTGATAAATAAGGTCTGAAAGAACGAATCTGGCACAAAAGCCGCTGTAATACCCGCAACGGTAAAACCTACGGTTACATCCTTCCAGACCATTTGCCATTCCATCTTATATTTTTTGGCAACACGCGCCCAACTGTCTTCGTTCTTGATTTGTTTCTTCCAATCTTTGGAACCGTCCATCTCATCATCATCTTCATTTTCGAGATTCTTACGGGCTTTTTCGATGAGTTTTTTAGGATTGATGAGTCGTATCAGAATCCACGAAATACCAATCAAGAGAATACCACCTACATATTCGCCCACCACGAACTGCCAACCCAAAAAGATGGAAATGATAATCCCCAATTCTATGACGAGATTGGTCGATGCCAACAGAAAGGCAATGGAAGACACAAAACTTGCCCCTTTCTTAAAAATGGATTTTGTACCTGCCAAAGCAGAAAAACTGCACGAGCTACTTATAAAGCCGAAAAACGTGCCCAAAAGCACACTTTTGCCTTCGTTTTCGCCCATTGTTTTTTGCATCTTCTTTTCGGTCACGAAAATCTGTATCATACTACTGATGATATAACCCAAAATGAATGCCCAAAGCGCCATCCAGAAAAATCCGGTAGTCGTATAGGCGGCTTCGCCCCATTGTTTTAGGAAATCAGTCATATATTCAATTTATTTCACGTTTCTGGAAGACGAATGCATTTTTGTAATCTTCCATTTTCCATCTATTTTTTCAAGGATTGACGTTGCTACCCCTTTTTTCTTTATAGTCCGGTTATTTCCCTTATCGTCCGGATTAAGGACAATTGTATATATATACGTTTCGGTAGTAAAGGCGTAGGGCACATCTACCTTTACATTGATTTCATAATCTGTAAATTCAAATTTTTCAAAATGACCTAATTCCGGTCCTAAATGATGCTCTATATAGTGGCTGTACGTACCCTCGACACCTCCCGATTCAAAAACCTCGGAATTCTCGGTAAATAATTCGAAAGTTCCATCGGTCGTAAGGTTTTGTAGGGCACCCTTATAGGTTTTCATTACTGTAAGCACTGCTTCTTTTTCCGTGTTTGCATCTTGTCCAAATAGTGGGCTTGTCGCTATTATGAGCAACATTACCACCGTAGTTAATTTTATTGTTTTCATTCTTTAAGTTTTAAGGGTTATTTATTTACCCGAATTCTATTCACATTTGCTATACCAAAGACAAGGACGAAAAACCGCAGTGCCACTTCAAGTACCACCAAGGTTTTTGCAGGTAGGGAAATGGGCACTATATCACCATATCCTACTGATGAGAATGTTATCAAACTGAAATAGGATAAATCAAAAAATACCGACAGTCCATCATTGCCAATACTGTTGTTCATTTTAAAATGAATAGCATCCACAAACTGCAACGCTGTGTAATCTATTGCAAACGAGAAAACTATCAACACAATCAGGTATCCGAACAAAACCAGTACGTGGCTCAATAGATGGCTTTGACCAATTATCTTCATTAGTTGGTTAAAGGACAAGGCTATAATGAATCCTATCTTTAGTAATGTTAGGGCCAGAAGGATAATTATAGCATAAGACCCTTCCAAAGTTGGTAGAGCAAACAGTTCGATTACTGAAGCAATAAGCAGCACCAATAGAACATACCTTGAGCTGTTGAAAAGCTGCCCATAAAACGCCCTTGTGGTTTCTATGTCTTTTTCTTTATCCATTCTTATTTGTTATCTATAAAAATCTCATCATACGTCTTTGTATCGTTCTCATTTATTCTTCTTATTATATACTTTTTGTCGATACTTCTTCTATTTTCAATCCCCATTGATTTTAGCAGCTCCTTAAAAGCTTCAATGGTGTTTTTATGGTAGTTGGCTACTTTGGTCTTTTTATCTTCTACTACCAATGATGCGACCCTTGAAGGTTCCATTGTGGTGATTCCCGTAGGGCAGGTATCCAGATTGCATTTTAAGGATTGTACGCAGCCCAAGGCAAACATCATCCCTCTTGCGCTATAACAAGTATCTGCGCCGAGTGCCAACATTCTATAGATATCAAAAGCCGATATTATTTTTCCTGCCGCCATTACCTTTATTTCATCGCGCAATCCATACTTTTTAAGGATGCCGTTTGCAAAATGTATCGCTTCGATTATGGGAAGCCCGGCCCAATGTAGCGATTCCATATGTGCAGCACCGGAACCACCCTCTGCACCGTCTATGGCTATAAAATCTGGATAGTTTTTCTTTTCAGCAAAAGTGCGAACCATTCGTTCGAATTCGTCTTTCTGCCCGATGCACATTTTAATCCCTATGGGCTTTCCTCCAGAAAGTTTTCGTAATTCTTGTATAAAGGCAATCATTTCCGAATCATTGCTAAATGCGGCGTGATGTGGTGGCGATAGAATTTCGGTTCCTTTTTCTACGTCCCTGTACTTTGCGATTTCCTCGGTATTTTTTTTGGCAGGAAGAATGGCCCCAAAACCGGGTTTTGCACCTTGTGAGACTTTTATCTCAATCATTTTGACCACCTCATTGGATGCGATTTCAGCAAATTTTTTAGGGTCGAAATCCCCTTCTTCTGTTCTACATCCAAAATATCCAGTACCAAACTGAAAAATAACATCGGCTCCATATTCCTGATGATAGGGCGTAAATCCACCTTCGCCAGTATTTTGGGCAAAGCCTGCGATTTTTGCACCGCCATTAAAGGCAAGGGTCGCATTTTTGCTTATGGAACCATAGCTCATCCCTGCCAGATTTAGAATACTCGCTGAATAGGGTTTTGAGCATTTTGAACTCCCTATGGTAACCCTAAAATCATCTTTGATTTCCTTTGCAGGATACGTGGAATGGGTAAACCATTCGCGACCAACTTCGTCATAGGGAATCTGCGTTCCAAAGGGTTGGTTTTTGACCGCGTCCTCGGCACGTTTATAAACAATTTCTTTCTGTATCCAATTGAAAGGTTTTCCCTCTGTTCTATTCAATAAAACCGTTTCTTGAACGACGTGACGTTGTTTTTCCAATAGATTGGTAATTCTTCCCAGCAAAGGATAGGTACGTCTTATATTGTTGGATTTTTGAAAATAATCTATTAGACCCAAAACGAGGATTGGAAGTAGTATCAAAGCCAACCACCACAAAAGTGGGTATAGAATGATTATGGCAGCTAATGCCAAAATCAAGATGATGCTCGTAACAATAAATCCTCTTCTCATTGGTATTGTTTAATGTGAATGTTCGTTACTTTCGCCTTGGCTTTCTTCATTTTCAATCTCGATATATTTTCCTTGTGGACCAACTCCTTCTATATATACCAGCTGCGAACCATAATGTCCCGCTTCAGAAACCGAATATGCCGAAAATGCCATAACCAAAAAAACCGCTATTTCGAAACCGCGCTTTAATTTGACCCAGAACAGACTTACTATTTTTAAAATCGCAGCAAGAGCGCTGGACCACAGTGTCCATTCCGCATATTTATCGTGTTGGTCTAATATTCTTTGGGCTATTTCGGTCAATTCTGCAGTGTGCGGATGCACCAAAGTGCTGGCTACATATGCGCCTATAAACCCTGCCCCTACCATTAAAAGGATAACCCAATCCATTGTTCGATTCAATGTACAAAGCTGTATGAGCTGCAAGAGAACTGCAATAATGAGCAGTACGATAGGAAAATGTACCACCATAGGATGCAGGTTGGGAAACGCATCAAAATCTGCTTTTACGTCATCCGATTGTGCAATTGATGTTATGTTAGTCGATAATTCAATTTTATCTGAATCGTTTCGTTTTTCATTTAGGGCAAAAACATTGGTGAAACTGCCTGAAAAGGCAATGACCAAAATAATTGAAAAGATTTTTATTGTTTTCATTTGTTACGGTTATTAATTTTTACCTGATAATTGCAACACCAATGCTCCTATAACTATGACAGCAATAATAGTATACACTATATAGTTAGTCCACTTCTTTAAGGGACTTTTATTTTGCGCTTTGCCATTATTTGTATTGCAGCAATCCTTCATCAACTTTATTTATTTTTCAGCTTGAAATTATGGAACTGAAATTATTAGGCTATACTTGAAAATGAGAGACCAACTGGTATTAACCAATAAACCAATCTGAAATGCTCACCTCCCAAAATCAAGTAATCTTCACTAAACTTCTCTTTTTCAATAATCCTCTATTTTGCCCCGAAAGGGAAGAGCTTCATCATCACTAATTGATGCATCGTCTCTTCCATATTCGGGCTACTATTAACCAAATCAACTTTTCTTTTTCAATAAATTTATTGTGCCTAATTAAGAGAAAAGGCGTTATGTAACTAATCATAAATATGAGCCTTCTCTCTTATTAGGACTTAATATTTGCCTGAGATAGGAAGGGGTTCTAACTAACCAACCATCAATGAAAAAATTCCCTTCCCGTATCAGGACTTTACTCTAAATCATCTTTTAAAGTTTTCATATAATTCAATACTGCTTCCTTTTCCTCTTTTGATAAAATGGCATCCCTATGAATAAGCGTGTAGCTATCCAAGGGCATCTGGCCATTTTCTATCTGCTTAATGATAGAGCGCAGTTTACTGTTCTTTCTTCTGTCTGAATAGGTGTCCCATTCATTGAAATTCAATTCTGCTTTTCCTTCTTTAATGTGGTCTTCCAAAAACCAAGCAACGGGTTGTACCTTATTGTACCAAGGGTACTTTGTATAGTTGCTATGGCAATCATAGCAGGAAACCTGCAACGATTTCTCGACCGTTGCAGGTACTTTATTGACAAGCATAAAATCCGTTTGCGGTAAAGTCTCACTCTGGTTATAATCCATCGGAAAGAACTGAATGACCACAAAAGCAATTAATGCTATCCACGCTATGATTTTTAAAACTTTCAATTAGTTTATTTCTCGTTGTACTTTACCGCATTTTAACATCTGGCTACCATAATAGGGATTACGCACTTCCTCTTTTGTACTCAACCAAGCTGTACCACCATCGTACATTGGGCAAAATTGTTGGTACAGTGTATTTTTTGTTCCAGTAATGGCCACCATATCCGTGATATCCTTGCTTAACGTTTTAAAATGTTCGCGTTGGTGGTCTATGGCGCTTTCGGCAATATGCTCGGCGTGTTCGGTGGCATCTTCTATAATATCTGCCAGCTCGCTTTGTTGTTCTTTTGTATAGTGACTGCTGTCAAATGCTTTTAAGGAAGCCACTAATGTAGTGCCTAATTGTGCCGCTTTTTTGGTATCATCAGCCACCAAGGCATCTTTTAGGTTGAAATAGTCATTTAAAATCACTTCTGCCTTTGCATCAGTCTTGGTATCCATCATTTTACTATGGTCCATTTTCATATTGCTGTGGTCCATTTTATCTTTTTCCTGTGCATAAGCAAAAGAAACCGTTAACAATAGCATTGCTGCTATACTCATTTTTATCTTTTTCATAATTCTAATTTTTAGGTTATTTATAAACTGTCTTTTAATTGTGTTACCCAATTGATGATTTCTTCCGTTTCTTCTTTCGAGAACTTGGCGTCTCTATGAATTAAGGTGTATGAATCCAAGGGCATCTCACCACTTTCAATTTGCTTGATGATAGACCTTAATTTACTTGTCTTTCTGCGACTTGACAATGAATCCCATTCGTTGAAATTGAGCTCTGCCTTACCTTCTTTAATGTGGTCTTCCAAAAACCAAGCAACTGGTTGAACTCGATTATACCAAGGATATTGGGTGTTGTTACTGTGACAATCATAGCAGGAAACCTGTATCTTTTTCTGAATAGCCTCCGGAACCTTATGCACCACCATAAAATCTGTTTGGGGCACGGTATCGTTTTGGTTATAGTCCACTGGAATAAACTGAATGAGCACAAGCGCCACCAAAAAAATTCCCGCTATGATTTTTACAATCTTCATTTAGTTGATTTCTTTCTGGACTTTACCGCAGGTTAACATTTTACTACCATAATACGGATTCTTCACGTCCTTGCTCGTGCTCAACCAAGCGCTACCGCCATCATACATTGGGCAAAACTGTTGGTACACGGTGTTTTCTGTTCCCGTAATAGCAACCATATCTGTTACATCCTTGCTCAATACTTTAAAGTGCTCTCGCTGGTGTGCTATATCGCTTTCTGAAATGTGCTCTGCGTGTTCTACCGCATCCTCAACGATGTCCTTTAAATCTGATTGCTGCGTATCGGTGTATTCTGAAATATCGAGCTTTCCTAAGGTTGTTGCGAGGCTTGCCCCAAGTTCTTTGGCTTTGGCATTATCATCAGCCACCAAAGCGTCCTTAAGTTTAAAATAGTCGGTCAAAATAGCTTCTGCTTTTGCGTCTTGACCATTGTTCATTGCCATTTCATCATCTTCATTCATTGGTTTATCATCCATCATATCATCCATCGATTCTTGATGCATCTCATTGCTCATAGGCGCTGCGGGTTCGTTTTTGTTTCCGTCTTTGCAGGCAGTAGCACTTAATAGAACTAATGCCAGTCCGGCAATCATTACATTTTGTTTCATCATTTTCATAATTATATATTTAAGGGTTATTTATTAATGGTTTTCTTGACCGACCCGCACTTCAGCATTTTCTCTCCGAAATAGGGATTGGTAATTTCTTTTACCGCTGCATACCAATAGGCTCCTTCATTGTTAAATGCCATTGGGCAGTATTTTTTGTATATGGTTCCTTCAGATAAGGCATCTTCAAACATAGGCCCCGCCTTTTCCGTGAACTGTGCAAAAAGTTCCCTTACCTCTTCTATATCTTGAGCATCTGCCATTTGATGTGCGAGCTGTTTCATCTCCATTCGTTCTTCACCAAATGATGCGGCCATATCCTTGCTAATGGATTTTGCTTGGCTCTCATCGCTTTTTGCCAGCGCCATCTTGATTTCAAGGTAATTGTGCCACACCTTCCCAGTCATCCCGTCTATAAAGCCTTGGTCTGCCACATCTGCAGTGTTTTCTTTTGCGGTCTTTACCTCTTCAGGTGTGTTAATCTCTACAGTTTGTTTTTCCTTGCAGCCTATAAACGCTATAAGTGCAAAAGCTGCGATTGTTGTTTTCATTAGTGTTTTCATTTGTATATAGTATTTGATTAAACATTAAAAACGGGCTAATAAGCCGCCACCCCAGCCATATCGGTTGTTATAGTTTGCTTGTATTGAAAAATTTCTTGATAGGATGTAGGAAAGTCCAACCAACCATTGGGTTTCACTCTCATAAGAGCTATTCCCTATATCATTTACCCATCCAAAGTCTGCCCTATATTCATATTCGCCTTCCAGAAAAATTCTTGGAAAAATCAAGATTTCCCTGTCCAGACGAATTCTTGGGCGCAGTTGATGGTCCATACTCACATCTACATAAAATCTATATGGCGTAAAGTACTTTACACCGACCAATCCTACAGTATTGAACTCATCGAAGGAATTAGGTATTTCTGTTTCTGTATTTACCCCTACATAGAGACGCAACCAATCATTTAGATATCTATCATAGTTCACTTCGGCCTCAAGGTTCTTGTCATAGTCGAACTCTGCCCTTAAACCAAATCCATTTCTGATATTGCTTGACATCAAAAAGAGTTCGTTAAAATTTGAGCCTGCACGCAACAATCCCCAAGAATAGTAATGGTCTGTCTCATTGATAAGCTTTTGAACTGGATAATCTTTCATTCTTTCGTCCCTTGGGGTATCGTAACTAAACACACGCGCCATACCACCCATCATATGGTATAGTACGTGGCAATGAAAGAACCAATCTCCATATTCTTCGTTATAGAATTCTATGACCACTTTCTGCATTGGCGGTACGTTTACCGTATGCTTTAATGGGGAACGTTCACCATTTTCGTTGATGACCCTAAAGTAATGGCCGTGCAAGTGCATTGGATGGTGCATCATCGTGAGGTTATTAAGTGTAATTCTGGTTACTTCACCTCCTTTTATATTAATTTTGTCGGTTTCTGATAATGGCACACCGTTCAAACTCCAAACATAGCGTTGCATATTGCCGGTTAGGTTCAACAGGATGTCGTTTACTGGCAAATCATCTTTATAAGTAGTATTCTCTTTTGCTTTTAAAAAATCATAATTAAAATAGGTTTTACGAGTTTCGTAATCAAATGAGGAAGAATCCTTCTGCATCTTTGACATATCGTGCTGCATATGGTCTTTCATTTTATCTGAATCTCCTTTGTGATTCATTGCCATTGAATCCATTTTCATTCCCATTGCATCATCCATCTTCATATCCATCTGGTCATTCATTTTACCATCTTTCATCGACATCTTATCGTTCATCCCCATTTTCATCTCGCCGTCCTTCATATTCATCTTCATTCCATACTTCTGCATTAAAACTTCAGGTGTATTCTTTTTTTTGTTTCCTACCATTGCAGGTGCACCCATTTTCATATCCATTTTGGCCATTTGCTTCATCATCGCTACCTTATCAGGTCTATCAATTCTTTTGGCTGGATAGAGAGTGCCATTACCTAATTGTATAGAAGTATGACCAGAGCCATCTTGAGCCGTAGCGGTAACCTCTAAAGTACCTTCGGGAATAGTAACGATAACATCATACGTCTCAGCTATACCAAAGAGAAATCTACTTTTAGAAACGGGCTGCACATCAACACCGTCACTTGCAACTAACAATGGATTACCACCACCGAAATCTACCCAGTAGTAAGTAGAAGCCGAGGCATTGATAAAGCGAAGACGTACTTTTTCTCCTGGTTTAAATTCTGGATATTCGGCAAGTGATTTACCATTGCTCAAGAATGCGGGATAATAAATGTCTGCTATATCAGCACCTTCCATTCTATCGCGCCAGAACTTAAATTGTGCTCCCAAGGCACCTTCTTTGATGACTCTACTTAATGGAACTGCTGTTCCTTTTTTAACTTGATACCACTCATTCCCCCTTTTAAGGTTTCGCAATACATTCATTGGGTCCTCGTTGGTCCAATCAGATAGAACAACTACCAAATCTTTGTCATAATCCAATGTTTTTTCTTTAGGTTGAATGACTATTGAACCATAAACACCGCTTTGCTCCTGTAGCATCGTATGGGAATGGTACCAATAGGTTCCTGATTGATTAATAGGAATTCTATATTGAAATGTTGTACCGGGCTTTATTGGCGGTGTTGTTAAATACGGTACGCCATCATAAAAGTTGGGAAGTATCAACCCGTGCCAGTGTACTGAGGTTTCTTCATCCATTTTATTGGTTACATTAATGATGGCAAGGTCGCCTTCGTTAAATTCCAAAACCGGTCCAGGAATACTACCATTGATAGTCATTCCTTTAGCGGTTACACCTGCGAGTGTCATTTCATTTTCTTCAATGGTAAGGTTGTACTCTTTAACAGGTCTTCCTTCTTCTTTTCTGTCTTGTCCGTTAGTTCCCACTTGGGCAAATACTGTTGAAGAAAATAGCAGTAATGTAATAATTCTTAGCATTTTCATAGTTTTCTTATTGTTATTGTTTAACAAAAATATTATTGATATTCAGTTTGTTGTGTTATAATTCTGGTTCATATCTATATAATCTTGTCTAAAGGATTTCTAAAATTTTTATGACCATCCTTATAATCGCTTAGGCTCATCCCTGTCTCACTTTTAAATTGTTTGCTTAGATGATTGACATTGCTGTAATCGAGCAATTGGCTTATTTCTGTGAAATTATAATCAGGTGTTTGGATAAGTTCCTTGACTTTTTCTATCTTCAGTTTGATAAAATATTTTTCAATAGTGATGCCCTCGATTATAGAAAACACCTTGCTGATTTTGGAATAGTCCTTTTGTAATTTATCCGCAAGAAAATCTGATAGTTTCCCATCAATTTCAAGCGGTATTACTTTCAATAACTTTATCAATTCAATTTTTACTTGCTCGGTCAATTTATCCTCTGTAGAAGCGATGAGTGCAAATCCATTTCTTTTTAAAATTTCGGTAAGTATGCTCAATTGTTCTTTTTCATTCATATCCAATCGAAGTCTTCCCAACTCAATATCCAACAGACTAATCTTTGCCTTATGCAATTCATCTCTTAAGACCTTGATGCAACGGTCGCACACCATATTTTTTATGTAAAAATCTTTTACCATTGCTATTGAATTAAATAATTGATTATGGATTGTTGCACGTAATACATTTGAACCGATTCTATTTGATTCATCTGAAATTTTAATTGCAGTTCCTGTATATCGAGCACATCGTTGAAATCTATCGTTCCCGTTTCATAATTCTTGATTAGAATTTGCTCGGCATCTTTGGCTTGTTTCAAATTCATAGTCTGGGTATTAAATTTAATTCGGGCTTGGTTGCGTTGAGATATCGCTTTCGCGAAAGCGGATTCCAAAACATTCAATCGTTGTGATTTCTGCGTCTCAATTTCCTGTTGGCGCAACTCATTTTGCCTTGAAATGGACTTGTACCTATTGTTAAAAATGGGTATGGAAACCGAAACCATTGGCATCAACACATCCTTACCGTTGTCGCTAAAATTGACATCGCTACGTTCTGTAACTGGCAGGTAGTCAACACCAAAACCAATCATAGGTAGGCTCTCACGCTGATTGAGCAATTCTGATTGTGCTATGGATTCGTACAATTTATCGTATTTGAGCAGTTCAGGATTGAGCGATAGTGCGTCTGTTCCGTATGTGGGGTCATCCTCTGGAATTTCCATTGTTGCAACTATTTCAACCGTGCTATTTTCATCCCGATTGAGAAGATTATTAAAGGTTGTTTGTTCTGAATTGAATTCTTCTTCCAACACCTCTTTTTGCTGCTGTAATTCATTTTGACGAATCTGCAACCGCAATACATCTACCGCAGATGCCTTGCCTACTTCTACCGAAGTCAGGGCAAGACGCTCATAAGTTTTTAATAGTTGAATGTTCTCGTCAAGCACCTTTTGCTTTGCTCTTGTTTCATACAATCTGTAATAGGATTGCGCTACTGAAAGCGCCAATTTCCGTTTGGCGATTGTGATTTCCACGTATTCAGCTTCGGCCATAGAAGTCGCATAATTTTCACGTGCGCTAATGGTGCCAAACCAAGGCAACATCTGTTTTACGCCTATCCGTGCTCGTTGTGCGCCCACCCTTGTTTCTGGCTCACTTACAAAATAGCCTGCGCTTACTTCAGTATTGGGTAACCAGTTTGCTTCATTGACCTTTTCTTCGGCAATATTGTAGCGCAATTCAAAAGCCTGAATCTCTGGATTATTATTTTCTGCTTCATCAATATAGGATTGTAATTGTTGCGCTTTCGCGAAAGCGGAAACAAACAAAAGACAGATTATGATTTTTATATTTTTCATTTGTTTGCTCTTTTAAGTTGGTATTCTTTTTTCCAGCTATATAATACTGGTAAGAGGAAATAGGATGTGACGTCGATTATCATTCCGCCAAAAATGGGGATGGCCATCGGTATCATAATGTCGCTTCCTTTTCCTGTAGATGTGAGTACTGGCAACAATGCCAAAACTGTGGTCACAGTGGTCATCAAGCAAGGACGTATGCGTTTTCCTGCGGCTTCTAATGTGGCGAGACGTATGCCTTTTTTACTGTCTGGTTCGTTGCTTTTAAATGATTGGTCTAAATAGGTTGCCATTACAACACCATCATCTGTCGCAATACCGAAAAGGGCAATAAAACCGACCCACACGGCCACACTTAAATTGATGGTTTTCATATTGAACAAGTCCCGTAGGTTCTCGCCAAAAAAGCTGAAATTGAAAAACCAATCCTGACCGTATAACCATATCATTATAAAACCACCTGCAAAGGCTACAGCGATGGCAGTAAAAACCATTAGCGACGTAGAAACCGACCTGAACTGGAAATACAAAATCAAGAAAATGACCAGCAAGCAAAGTGGCACAACTACCGATAACGTTTTTTCTGCTCGCAATTGATTTTCGTATGTTCCTGTAAATCGGTAACTGATTCCTTGTGGCACGACCAAATCGCCATTATCGATTTTCTGTTGAATGAGCGCTTGTGCATTTTCCACCACATCGACTTCAGCAAAGCCATCGAGCTTATCAAACAGCACATACCCAATCAAGAAGGTGTCTTCACTTTTAATGACCTGTGGGCCTTGCTCGTAACGAATATCGACCAGTTCGCCCAAAGGAACCGGACTTCCAGTTGACACAGGCACATAGATACTTTTTAAGTCTTCTGGATTTGCACGCAGCTCACGTGGATAGCGTACACGCACACCATAGCGCTCACGGCCTTCTACTGTTTGGGTAAGTGGCATACCGCCCACAGCTACTTGAAGCACTTCCTGAACATCCATTATTGAAATCCCATAGCGTGCCAACTGGTCTCGTTTAATGTCAATTAGCAAATAGGGTTTACCCACGATGCGGTCTGCAAAAACGGCTTGTTCTTTAACACCTTCGGCTTGTTTTAGGATGTCTTCCAATTGCAATCCAAAGTTTTCTATGGTTTTTAAATCTGGCCCTTTGACCTTAATTCCCATAGGTGCTCGCATACCTGTTTGTAGCATCACGAGTCGCGTCTCAATGGGTTGCAGCTTGGGCGCAGAAGTCACGCCTGGGAATTTGGTCACTTTTACGATTTCATTCCAAATGTCATCAGGACTGCTTATTTCGGGGCGCCAGTTTCGATAATATTCCCCATCGCTATCTTCAATCAAATCATTGCGTGTTGCACTTGTTTTGAGTTGTGACGCTTCATAGTTTGCATCATCATCGATTTCATTATTTGGGTTGATAATGAACTTGTCACCTTTCAGAACAAATAGGCCATCATCGTTTACACGGTAGCGTTGTCTCTCGCCATTTTCATTTCGCATATATTCAGACTTGTACTGAATGACATTTTCATACATCGAGAGTGGCGCAGGGTCAAGAGCAGATTCTGTTCTACCCGCTTTCCCCACCACGGTTTCAATCTCTGGTATGCTCGCCACAGCCATATCAAGCTGTTGCAGTACACGCTTGTTTTCTTCGACACCTGCGTGCGGTAAGGATGTGGGCATCAAAAGAAATGAACCTTCATTAAGTGCAGGCATAAATTCCTTACCTGTGTTACGCATTATGACCACGCCTAAAATCAACACCGTGGTTGGAATTAGTAGAAACAGGTACCGGTTTTGAAGCGCCCAGCGCAAAATGCTGTCATAGTATCTTCGGAAAACAGTAAACACACCAAGCAGTCCAAAGCAGATAATTGCTACAAAAATCAAATTCATTAGAATGCTGCGGTCAAAACCAAGTGGTCGCCAGTATTCGGCTAACAGCACGACGATAGCAATACAGGAAATGATGATATTTACTACATTTTGATTGATGTTGAGCCTGTAGCCAGCAATGGTATGGTTGTATTCCTTTTTCGCTTTAAGCGAAAAGAATAAACCACTACATCCAAAAGCTATCAAAATCAACCCGAGCCAGTAACCAAATACAAGTGCTGTGATACCGAGTGCGATTAAAAGACCATTCAAAAACAGTTTAGATCGCTGGCGAATGTTTGTTTTTCTGAAAAGGAACGCGGCAAATGGCGGTATTAAAAATAGCGCGATTACAAGCGATGCAGAAAGTGCCATTGTTTTTGTAAATGCGAGTGGTCGAAATAATTTTCCTTCAGCACCTATCATCGTAAACACAGGTAGGAAACTGATAATCGTTGTGAGCACAGCGGTTAAAATTGCACCAGAAACTTCCGCAGTGGCGTTGTAGATGATTTCATTTGTAGTGTATTCTATTCCGCTTTCGCGAAAGCGTAATTTTTCATCTTCCAGATGCCTAATCATATTTTCGGCGAGTATGACGCCCACGTCCACCATCGTACCGATAGCAATGGCAATTCCTGACAAGGCAACAATATTGGCATCTACATTAAAGAGTTTCATTGTTATGAAAACCATTAAAACGGCAACAGGCAACAGACCAGAGATTAGAATGGATGCACGTAGGTTAAACACCATTACGATGATGACCAAAATGGTTATCAGGATTTCAAGTGTAAGGGCTTCATTGAGCGTGTGAAGTGTTTCCTGTATAAGTTGCGTGCGGTCATAAAAGGGAACGATAGTCACTTGTGAAGTACGACCATCTGCCAAGGTTTTTGTGGGTAGTCCAGATGATAATTCGGCTATTTGATCTTTTACATTATTGATGACTTCCAATGGGTTTGCGCCATAGCGAGCTACCACCACACCGCCTACCACTTCGGCACCTTCTTTGTCCAAAATACCACGTCGCGTTTGTGGTCCTAAATGAACATTTGCGATGTCCTTGATTCGGATAGAAGTGAAATTTTCAGAAGTGACCACCGCATTTTCGATATCTGAAACCGATTTCACGTATCCCAGACCACGAACCAAATATTCAGCTTGATTAATTTCCAAAGTCTGCGCACCGATGTCTTGATTACTTTCCTTGACAGCTTTTACAATATCGGTCAAGCCGATGTTGTATTGTCGCATTTTTTCAGGGTCAACATCCACTTGGTATTCCTGGACGTAACCACCGATTGATGCTACTTCAGAAACACCGCTTGCCGAAGACAGACCATATTTTACGTAGTAATCCTGTATGCTTCGTAATTCCTGTAGATCCCAACCGCCAGTTACGTTGCCATCTTTATCACGACCTTCCAGCGTGTACCAAAAAATTTGACCTAATCCCGTAGCATCCGGACCCAATGCAGGGTTTACACCATCGGGCAATAAGTTTGCGGGAAGGGAATTGAGTTTTTCGAGAATACGGCTACGTGACCAATAGAATTCTACATCTTCTTCAAAAATGATATAGATACTTGAAAAACCGAACATTGAAGAGCTTCGGATGGTCTTGACCCCAGGAATTCCCAACAATGAAGTTGTAAGTGGATAGGTAATCTGGTCTTCGATATCCTGCGGTGAACGCCCTTGCCACTTTGTGAAAACGATTTGCTGGTTTTCGCCGATGTCTGGAATGGCATCAACCGCTACAGGATCAGTTGGTAAAATGCTTGTTTCCCAATTGAAGGGTGCATTGACAATGCCCCAACCTACGAATAGGGCGAGTAGTATAACGGCAACAAGTTTGTTTTCTATGAGAAATTTTATGCTCTTATTTAGCATACGATATGATTATTAAACAGTTATAGAAATATGCTTTGGTTTGCTCACAGTACAAATGAGAAACAACAAAACGGGCCCAAAACGAATGTATCGCTGGGCTTTTCCAGTTGCAATTAGACTGCTACTGGTGCTGTTTAATAAATCAAATTAAGAATGTCTGGTGCAATACCTGCAAGTCCCGCCTAATGAATGGGGACGAGTGATCTGAGAAAGAAATCTCTTTAGATTCAGTTCTTTCAAAGAGACTAATATATGAGTAAGCAAAAGAGGCAACGAATATTTGTTGCTCAAACGTAAGTTGTATAAAATCCTGTTTTAAATCGTCCTGACCTTCAATAATTAATTGTTCATCTGAGCAACAAGATTTTTTAGAAATCATTGAGTTAGAACAACTCTTAGCAGGTTCAGCTTTTTCCATTCCGCAAGTCTGAACATCTTGGATGAATGAAAAATCTACTAACGTATCCCCACAATAGTGCATATCCACAGTAAATGACATTGTGGTCAGTAGAACCACAACAGCCATTACCATTGCCATTGATTTGTGGATAGTTTGTTTCATTTATTGTAAAATTACAAAAATTTAACAATTATTATTAAGATTAACATTTATTTGTTTTGCTAATGTAGGGCAAGAAAACGCTTTTATTCTTTATTAGAAGCTATAAATGCTATGGAAATAAGGCATAAAAAATGTTCTTTATATTCATTTGATACCGTATAGTATCATTATGAATTAGGGACTGGAAAACTGTAAAATGTTGTACCTATGTTGTACCCAATGCATAAAAATAGGCTTCCGATTTCTCGAAAGCCTTACTCTGCTTAGTAGCGGGAACTGGACTCGAACCAGTGACCTTCGGGTTATGAGCCCGACGAGCTACCTACTGCTCTATCCCGCGATATTGGACGGCAAATATA
>NZ_FQXT01000006.1:3487-290618 GCF_900130045.1 Leeuwenhoekiella palythoae | reverse complement strand
GGCAAAGATACCACCCTTTTCCTTTATAAAACAAGCTTTTTTTAAACTTTATTTCTTAGCGCCGCCAAAAGGTATCAATAACCTCTAAGCGAACATTTGTTTTCAACAAACAACCTATAAGCTTACCTTAAGATTGTTTACTTGATCTATATTTCTATGAACATAAAACCGTTTTTTATATCCGATTTTGGAGGCGCAAATATAGAACGATTATCTAACCCCACAAGCACTTTTTTTAAGTATTTTTAAAATAATTTTCTAACACCTTGTTTACAAGAAGTTACATTCTTAAAGTTTTTGAAAAAAGTTCTTTCTGCTGCAATTGGAATGCTTCGGCAGTCGAACAAATAACAAAACAAAACTCTTCCGCTAGGGTATTTTCACCTTTTTGGGTCTAAAAAACAATTCATCATTATAATATGACAACTGGGTAGTTCTATTTACTCATAATTCTACAGCGCTTTTACATTTGTTTCAGTATTCATTTAAAAATCACAATCATGAAAACAACAGTTGTACTATTAATGACTTTTATTAGCTTAATCAGCTACTCTCAAGAAACTAGCTCTATCACGGTTACTATTAATAATGTCCCCAACGACAAAGGCGTTGTAGGTTATGGACTTTATTCAAAAGATAATTTTATGGTAGCTGCTCCGGTTAAAGCAGCAGAGAGCAACATCACCAACAGTAAGACTACTGTGACCTTTGAAGATGTTCCGCTGGGCACTTACGCTATCTTATGTTATCACGATAGTAACGGAAACGGCAAAATGGATTTTGAAACTAACGGAATGCCTACCGAAGCTTACGGAGGATCGAATAACGTCATGACTATGGGACCTCCACGATGGGAGGATTGTAAATTTGAATTGACTGAAAAACCTGTGGAGTTAGAAATTAGATTCTAAAAAAAGGCAGGTAACTATTATGGTCTGAAATTCATTTATAATTATATAGAGAAAATCAATATGTCGCCCTATTTTTGAAATATAATTAGACACTATGACGATCACACAATTGAAATATGTTTTGGCAGTCGCCGAAAATCAAAACTTTACTAAGGCTGCGGAAAAGACATTTGTCACGCAGCCTACGTTGAGTATGCAAATTCAGAAATTAGAAGATGAGCTGGACATTTTGATTTTTGACCGAAGCAAAAAGCCTATAGAACTTACTGATATAGGAAGCAAAATCGTTACACAGGCACGTAATATTGTCAATGAGGCCAATCGTATTTCTGACATCGTTGACCAGCAAAAAGGTTTTATTGGTGGCGAGTTTAAACTTGGTGTTATCCCAACGGTGATGCCCACCTTACTCCCTATGTTTCTTCGGAATTTCATTAACCGATATCCTAAGGTTAAACTGAAAATCGAAGAATTGCCTACAGATACTATTGTAGAACGCTTAGCCGAAGGTCATCTTGATGCGGCAATCGCAGCTACTCCGCTTCAGCTTGAAGATATAAAAGAGCGTCCTTTATATTATGAGCCTTTCGTTGCTTACGTTCCTGCAAATCACGCACTGCATAATATTGAAAAATTAACTACCGCAGATTTAGATCTTAATGACATGCTGTTATTAGAAGATGGACACTGTTTTAGGGATGGAGTTGTCAATCTATGCAAGACCAATCGCAATTATGAAGAGGAGACTTTTTCATTAGAGAGCGGAAGTTTTGAAACTTTAGTAAGGCTAGCGAATGAAGGACTTGGTATGACACTTTTACCCTACTTGCATACTTTAGACATTAAAGACGAGGAGAAAAAGTATCTGCATCACTTTAAAGAACCAGCACCTGCTCGCGAAGTGAGTCTCTTGTATCATAAAAGCGAATTGAAAATGCAAATTATTGAAGCGTTGCGCGCTACAATTGCCGGGGTAGTTAAAGGAGCTATAACCTTTCAAAACGTACAAATTATTAGTCCGTTGCCACAAACGCAGGGAGCGTTTAGAAAATAAAGAAACTATTAGTTATTAAAAAAGCGACTCAAAATTGAGTCGCTTTTTTAATATTTAGTGCTAAGCGTTGAGATAAATCATACATTGATTAAGGTCTGGATTTGTTTTTACCAAATCTTCAATCCATTCTTTCAATTCCTCAATTTCATACGGTAGTAATCGCTTTGCTGCTTTTTGTAGTTCCTTGCAAAAAAGTACACTGTCAAAACTTACTTTTTTAAGAATAGTTTTGGTGTACTCAAACATTGCTCTTGCCATATTTGATTAGTTTAGGTTAAAATTTTTGTTAGGTAATTTTGGGCTATAAACAGGTTTTTTTAGGAATTCCGTTAAAAATAAGGCTTTAAATCAAAATAATATGTTAAAAATTTAAAATCCTATCGCTTTCCTAGAAGTTAAAATCTATTATCCCCATCAAGCAAATCCCCTAAACCTCCTAAGATGCTGCCTTCTCCTTTATCTTTACCTCCCATTTGTGGAGCAGCAGCCCAAACGCGTTTTGCTAATCGGCTAAAAGGTAACGACTGAATGTAAACCGTTCCCGGCCCGGTCAAGGTTGCAAAGAATACTCCTTCCCCACCAAAAATGGTATTTTTAATCCCGCCAACAAACTCGATATCATAGTTAACCGTGTGGTCAAAACCAATGATACACCCGGTATCGACTTTTAGTTTTTCGCCAAGACCTAATTCTTTTTTATAAGTTGTTCCGCCAGCATGAACAAAGGCCATCCCATCGCCTTCTAATTTTTGCATAATAAACCCTTCTCCACCAAAGAGTCCGCGACCTAGTTTTCTTGAAAATTCAATTCCTATAGACACGCCTTTAGCAGCGCATAAGAATGCATCTTTTTGACAGATAAACCTTCCTCCATTTTTAGTCAGATCAATAGGGATAATTTTACCGGGATACGGTGAGGCAAAACTTACCTTTTTCTTCCCTACAATATCATTATAGAACACCGTCATAAACATGCTCTCACCGGTAAGCAACCGTTTGCCTGCCCCAAAGATCTTATTTAGTAAGCCTGAATCGTTTTTAGAACCATCACCAAATATAGTTTCCATCCTGATCCCGTCTTCCATCATCATAAACGTGCCGGCTTCAGCGATAACTCCCTCTTGAGGATCGAGTTCGATTTCTACGTATTGCATTTCTTCGCCGTAAATCTGGTAATCTATTTCGTGTGCTGTCATTGTAATTTGATTTTTTTTGATTTGATTGATACTACTTAATACGTAAGTGAATCGATTAAATTGTTACAAGCAATCTAAAGTCTTTAAACCAACCGTGCACTTTTGTCAGCTCTTCACCTTTACTGTCCACTCAAAATCAAAAGTACTTACCACTACTCCATCTTCATTCATTCCTATACTTTGCATCCAGAATGTTTGCCCTTCGCCGGTGGCAATTGTCTTTTCAATTGCATCGGCGATTTTGTGACCGTCATTACAGGTAAATATGATCTTGCCAGTAGCTTTTTTGGTAAAAGAAGCTTTATTGTTGGCTACAAGCATAGAGATCTTTTTACCGCTTTCTTTAATTTGATTGATCACCATCGCTCCCGTACTTAACTCTGCAGCCATCCCTTGTACTGCCCAAAACATCGAGTTGAATGGGTTTTGATTAATCCATTTATGCTTAACGCTCGTCTTACACGTAGTTTCTGAAATCTCTTTCACACGCACACCGCACAACCAGGCAGAAGGAAGCTTAAACATTATAAAACTGTTGAATTTACTAGGGGTAAGTGCCATAATTAAAGTATTAGTTCTTTCAAAAATAGGCTTAAGAAATGAGTTTGCTAAATTTTTATTTTGTTAATAAATAGTTAAATTTAAGTACTATGCAATGCAAAATACCTGCTTTTGTATATATATTTGCATAAGAAAATAATAAGCAATGGAAAACAGCATAACCACCGGACAAAAAAATACAGCCACATTTATTCACTTATCTGTATTTACTCAATTTATATTTCCGTTAGGAAATTTTATTGCGCCACTACTTATTTGGGCGGCTTTAAAGCGTGATTCGATATTTGTAGATAATCACGGCAGACGTGCTCTTAACTTTCAAATGAGCACTTTAGTCTACGCAATAGGTATTGTTATTATTTCGATACCCTTTATTATTTATCAGATAGTAAACATTGTAGACACTCAAGGCTATTTTGACCTAGAGACTCAATTTGACCATTTTGTATTGCCCAATGCCGCTGCTAGCGGATTGATCATTACAGCCTTAGTCTTTGGTCTATTACTATTGGCTTTATTTGTAGTCACCCTCTTTTCTGTAATCTCTGCAGCGGTAAGCGCCAGCAATGGTGAAGACTACAAGTACCCATTAACTATAAACTTTTTAAAACCTCGTTCTGTTTCTCCTGTAGATTCAGCTTCAGACTCATCAACTGAAGTCAGCTAGGTTCATTTTAATACCGAGTGAAAATCACTCAAAACAATCAATTTAATTATTCCACTATGTGGACAAAAAACGAACAGTTATTAATCGCTTAACAATGAGAATCTATGAAGATTGAAAACACAAAGGCGCAGATGCGTAAAGGTGTTCTGGAGTATTGCATTCTTTCTATTTTAAAGGATGAAGATGCTTATGTAGCTGAAATACTAGACACACTTAAAGACGCTAAGTTGCTGGTAGTTGAAGGTACTATTTATCCCCTACTTACCAGACTTAAAAATGCCGGTTTATTGAGTTATCGCTGGGAAGAATCAACCAGCGGACCACCGCGTAAATATTATGGTTTAACCGAAACCGGAAAGCTCTTCTTAAATGAACTATCATCAACTTGGGACGACCTTCAGAAAGCCGTTCAACTGGTAACCACTCAAAAATCAAAAAACAATGAATAAGACAGTTAATATTAATCTCGCAGGCCTTTTCTTTCATGTAGATGAGCACGCCTATGCAAAATTGCAGCGCTATTTAGATGCGATAAAACGCTCTTTTACCGATGCACAAGGCCGTGAAGAAATCATTCAGGATATTGAAGCCCGCATCGCCGAGCTTTTTAATGAACGTGTTAAAAATGAACGTCAAGTCATTGGTATTACCGAAGTTGATGAAGTAATCAATATTATGGGGCAACCTGAAGATTACCGTATTGACGAGGAACTTTTTGAAGACGAACCAGTACACAATACTTATAGCAGCACTAAATCATCTTCAAAAAAGCTGTATCGCGACACAGATACTTCGTGGATTGGTGGTGTATGTACAGGTCTTGGCCACTATTTACAAATAGATGCTGTTTGGATCCGTATCGCTCTGGTATTATTAACCATATTTTCGTGGGGCGGATTCATATTGATTTATGCGGCTTTCTGGATTTTTGTTCCAGAAGCGCGTACCACTGCCGAAAAATTGGAAATGCGGGGAAAGCCCGTCAACATAGACAATATTCAGCGTAAAGTAAAAGAAGGATTTGACACCGTTGCAGATTCTGTTAAAAATGTTGACTATGTTAAGTATGGAAACAAAGCTCGTAAAGGAGCAAATTCCCTTGCCGGTACGCTGGGCAAGATCATCATGTTTATCTTAAAAGTCTTTGTAAAGTTCATAGGTATTCTATTAGTACTTATAGGTGGCTCAACACTTATTGGTTTATTTGTTGGCCTTTTCTCTGCAGGAACGTTAGATTTTCTTGATGGTAGTATTGCAGATTACGTAGATATGGTCAACACCTCAGGCGCTCCCCTATGGTTATTGAGTTTACTAACCTTTTTTGCAGTGGGAATTCCCTTTTTCATGCTCTTTTATCTGGGGCTGCGCATTTTAGTAAATACATTAAAACGTATTCCTGTTGTTGCTAAATTAACGATGCTTGGTGTTTGGTTTGTGGCGATAATGGCACTTGCAGTTTTAGGTGTACGACAAGGAATGGCTACAGCAGTAGAAGGCGAGTCTGTGGTTTCTGAAGTACTTCCTATAAAAGCCGGCGACACCCTAAGCGTAAAAATGATCACTCAAAATCAATATGGGGCGTACAAGTACCATAACGACAGCTGGAAAATTCGTACTGATTCCGAAGGAAGCAAAGTATTGTATAACCGTGATGTGAATTTAAGTGTTCAAAAAAGCGACTCTCCTGAGGCAAAACTTATGATCAGAAAGTCTGCTCAAGGAAATTCTTACGACGCCGCTCAAGACCGTGCTGCCAATATTGTATATCATTTTGAAATGGATGGAAACACGTTGCTTCTTGATAACTATTTCATTAGCGGAATCAAAAATAAATACCGCAGTCAGGAAGTAGATTTAATTCTTGCCATTCCTGAAGGCACTGTATTATTCACCGATAAAAACATCGAGAGTTATCACAGAAACAGATATTCAGATTTATTAAATTATGAGCACGTGGGTTACCATACACTTATGAATGATGCTGAATTGACCTGCCTTGATTGCCCCGAAAAACCTATTGAGGAGTTCGAAGAACTAGAGGAGATTGAAGAATCTCAATGGAAAGCTGATGAGGCAGAACAAGACACGCTAACAACAGGAACTGTATATGAATATAAATCTGAAGCCAAGCCCAAAAAAGATGGGGTTGCTGTACGACCAGAAGTTCAAAACGATACAGTTTTAAAAGTGTTAGACACAATCAACTAAGCAAACTCAAGGAGTATCGTATCCTTTAACGAAACCAGTATAATATCAATCAAAAATCAACAGTTATGACTACATTAATTAAACTTTTCATCAGCGGTTTTGCCGCCCTAATGCTCACTTCTTGCAATTTTAATTTGCAAATGGGACAAATTGAAGGTAACGGTAACGTAGTTACTCAAGATCTAAATCTTACCCAAGATTTTACACGTGTGCACAGCAGTAATGGTTGGGATGTAGTACTTGAAAAAGGCAACAGCTACAAAGTAGTTGCAGAAGTAGACGACAATCTTTTAGAATATCTTGACGTGCATTATGAAGGAAGCACCTTACGTATTGAATCTACAGACAATTCAAATATTGGTAATGCAAGCTCAAGACTCATTCACGTAACTTATGTACAACCTTTAGAAGCCATTAAAGCAAGTAGCGCCTCTAATATAACCGCAGCAGAGGTGCTTACCGGCGATAAGATCAATCTTGATGTGTCTAGCGCAGCTACGGTTAAATTAGGCTTAGATATCAGAGATGTTGAAGCAGATGCTAGCAGCGCCGGAACGCTTAGCCTAAATGGTCAGGCACAACGTCTAGATTTTGATGCAAGCTCTGCTGCTACGATCAATGCAAAAGATCTTAAAGCTGAATTTTGCAATGCCGAAGCTTCTAGCGCAGGAAGTATACGCACCTATGTTTCAAAAGAAATCACCACAAATGCTTCAAGCGGTGGAGATATTGACTATTGGGGCGAACCTCAACAAGTTGCGGTTAACGAGAGTTCGGGAGGAAGCGTTAGTAAAAAGTAGCAATCTGTTTTGCTAATAACGCCGATCTACGCCTATTAGACAAATTGTCTAGGATTAGCAGAAACCCAACAATATGTAAAATCCCTTTTGGTACCGTCCATAAGGGATTTTATTATATTTGAAGCTTTTCAAAAATACACCGTTGACCTTCTTCAAATTTATACGTTATAAAAACTTGCTTTTAATAGCACTTACGCAGATTTTGGTGCATTATGGCTTTTTAAAAGCACTTGATCTTCCTACTGCACTTTCTGATCTCAATTTTTTTATACTTAGTCTTGCGACCCTATTCATCGCTGCTGCCGGGTATATCATTAATGACATTCAAGATGTGGCGATAGACCGTATTAACAAGCCTAATAAAACCTTTATCCCTGCACCTTTTTCTCAAAATAGTGCTTTCAATTATTATTTGGTTTTAAATATCAGCGGCGTAGGTTTAGGATTTCTTTTAAGCTACCGAATGGGCTTTGGTAATTTTGCCACGCTTTTTGTACTGATCTCTGCCCTACTCTATGTATATGCTAATTTTCTAAAGCGCGTACTGCTCCTTTGTAATCTTATCGTAAGCGTAATTGTGGCTTCGGCGATTGGTATCGTGATGGTCTTTGATGTCATCCCCGTACTTCAGGGCAACGAACAACAACTTGTCAATCCGCTTTCGGTGCTTAAAGATTATGCAGTATTTGCGTTGATGCTCAACTTTCTTCGGGAAATTATTAAAGATATTGAAGACGCTAATGGCGACTATGCAGCAGGTATTCAGTCGTTACCCATTCTTTTAGGTTTGGAGCGCACGGCGAAGCTTTCGGCATATATTGCTGTCACTTACATCTTTACCGTTCTGGGTTATATATATGTGTATTTGCAAGCCAACGTCTGGATCTCCTTGTATCTTGTTATCGCGGTCGTCATACCCTTAGTTTTCTTCTGTATTAAAGCACGCTATGCCGAAAAACATAAACACTACAGCTTTCTCTCAAAATTATTAAAGTTGATTATGCTTCTGGGAATTCTATCTTTGGGTGTGCTTACACTTACTTTAAAATATTAATATGTTACAACCCCTACTTCGCAACAAAAAACTCATTTTGGCCTCGCAATCGCCGCGTCGTCAAGAACTGCTCAGATCTTTAGAAGTTCCTTTTGAAATAAGGCTAAAACCTATTGACGAAAGCTACCCTGACGGAATGCAGCCTGCACAGATCGCTGAATATATCGCCAAGAAAAAGGCTGAAGCTTTTAGTGCGCAGCTTACCGCAGATGAGATTTTGATCACCGGAGACACTTTAGTTTTTAAAAACAATAAAGCTTTAGGAAAGCCAAAAGATGCTATCGAAGCTAAAGAAATGCTTCAGTTGTTGAGCGGCACGCATCACGAGGTGATCTCTTCGGTTTGTGTGACTACCGCGCAACAGCAATTAGTCGCACACGATTCTGCTAAGGTGTATTTCAGAGCCTTTACCGCTGCTGAAATAGCGCATTATATTGAAACATATAAACCTTTTGACAAAGCCGGAGCATACGGAATTCAAGAATGGATAGGCCACATCGCCCTCCAGAAATTAGAAGGTTCGTATAACACCGTTATGGGCTTACCTACACAAAAATTATACGATTTGCTTCAGGAGCTTCTTGCGGCGTAATTTTTGATACAGCTTCAGCAAAAAACCTAAGGATTTCTACGATACCACTGAAGTTTTGTATTTTGTTAAACAAACCGAAAACCAAAGTATCGAGGTAGCGTTTTAGCTATCTTTGAACGTGATCCTTCAACTACAAAACATCCTAAAATATGCGCTTTTTATTCGTTTTTCTATGCTGCATTTCGCTGCAATTACAAGCTCAAAAGCCAAAAAAGCCCACTTCTTCTGAGATTTTTGAGCAAATAAAAAGTCTCAATTTTTTAGGTACCGCACTTTATCTGGCGGCACATCCCGATGATGAGAATACCGCAATGATCTCGTATCTCGCAAATGAGGTTCACGCAAGAACGGGTTACCTTTCGCTTACACGTGGTGATGGAGGTCAGAATTTAATTGGTCCAGAAATTAGAGAACTTCTCGGAGTGATTCGTACACAAGAACTGCTTGCAGCACGCCGTACAGACGGCGGCGAACAACGTTTTACCCGCGCAAATGATTTTGGCTATTCTAAAAATCCAGAGGAGACATTAACCTTCTGGGAGCAGGATGAAGTTTTAAAGGATGTGGTTTGGGCCATTCGCAATTTTCAGCCGGATATCATTATCAATCGTTTTGACCATCGTTCTCCCGGAAGCACGCACGGGCATCATACGCTTTCTGCGATGCTGAGCGTTGCTGCCTTTGATAAGGTTGGCGACCCCAATGTATTTCCCGAGCAACTGGAATTGACCAACACTTGGCAGCCTAAACGTCTTTTTTTCAACACCTCTTGGTGGTTTTATGGAAGCCGTGAAAAGTTTGAAGCAGCAGACAAAAGCAATCTGGTTTCAGTTGATGTAGGAAGCTATTATCCTGCATACGGACTCAGCAATACGGAGATTTCTGCATTGAGTCGCAGTCAACACAAATCACAAGGTTTTGGTAATACCGGGACTCGCGGAGAACAAGTTGAGTACCTCGAACTTCTTAAAGGAGATCTTCCGGCAAATGGAAATCTTTTTGAAGGAATTGATACCAGCTGGAATCGTGTTCAGGGCGGAGCGGCTATCGGTGTTATCTTGATGAATGTTCAAAAGAACTATGATTTTCAGAATCCATCAGCGAGCCTTCCGCAGTTGATCAAAGCCTATGATTTGATTACAAAATTAGAGGATTCGTATTGGCGCACTTTAAAAACCAAACAAATCACCGAAGTTATAAAAGCTTGTGCCGGTTTGTACCTCGAAGCCGCTACACACACCCAAACAGCCATTGCGCAACAAAATATCGTGGTAAGTATTGAAGCTATAAACCGAAGCCCCTTTCCTATACGCTTAGAACAGATCTCCCTGCTTCCTGAAGAGAAAGAATTTAAGACGGCTATTGATCTCGATCAAAATGAAACCTTCAAAACAGATTTGAATATCAATACCGGAAATGCTGCGCTCACCACTGCCTATTGGCTTACGGAAGAAGGCTCAGTAGGAATGTACAATGTAGACGATCAAAAACTGATAGGTTTACCCGAAACACCACGAAAATTCAAAGCGGTTTTTCAATTGACTATGAATGATGTTAGCATTCCAGTCACAACTGAATTAGTCTACAAATACAATGATCGTGTGGATGGCGAAGTCTATGAACCTTTTGAAATTGTGCCAAAAGCTTCGGTAGCAGTAAAAGACCCGGTTATTATTTTCGCGGATGCGCAGCCAAAAATCATTCAAACAGATGTAACTGCTTTTATTGATAATTTGGAAGCAAGCGTTGCCTTAAATGTTCCTGCAGATTGGAAAGTAAGCGCTCCTCAAAAAATACAAATAAGTCAAAAAGGAGAAACTAAAAGTCTATCCTTTACCGTCACTCCGCCTAAAAATGCCAGTGAAGGCGAATTACAACCTGAGTTGACCATTAATGGTGAACGAATTACTGATAAGGTCGTAAAAATTGATTATGATCACATCCCGCTACAAACCTTGGTTTTACCATCACAGAACAAATTAGTACGTCTGGATATTGCAAAAAAAGGCAGTTACATCGGCTATATTGCCGGCGCCGGTGACGTGATTCCAGAGAGTTTGCGTCAGATAGGGTATCAAGTTGCCGAAATAGCTCCGGTAGAAATAACCGCAGAAAATTTAAAGAATTTTGATGCGGTGGTGATGGGCGTGCGCGCCTATAATGTCGTTGAAGAACTACAATACAAACAGCGTATTTTACTCAACTATGTTGAAAACGGCGGAACTATGGTCGTACAATACAACACCGCACGTGGTTTTAGCTTTGAAAATTTAGGTCCGTACCCACTGCATTTAAGCAGCGATCGCGTAACCGATGAATTTGCCGATGTTACTATTTTAGATCCTGACGCTGAAATTTTAAATTATCCCAACAAGATCACAGATAAAGACTTTGAAGGTTGGGTACAAGAACGCGGTTTGTATTTTCCTGACACCTATGATGAGGCGTATAAGCCTGTCCTTTCTATACACGATAAAAACGAAGATCCCAGCGAGGGAAGCTTGCTCATCTCAAAATACGGGAAAGGTCACTATATTTATACGGGTTTGAGTTTTTTTAGAGAACTTCCCGCTGGCGTTTCCGGAGCATATAGATTGTTTGCTAATATGCTTTCAGTGGGTAAAAACAACGAGAAAATAAAACAATGATGCAACCTAAAAAAGAAGGCTGGTCAAAATATTACACCTTGGTTTTGGTGATGAATGCCGTTTATATCGTGCTGTTCTTTTTATTAATGAATTACTACACCGCTTGATATGCAAACAATTGACTGGATTGTACTGGTAGTGACACTCGCATTTATTGTGTTGTATGGGGTTTACAGAACCCGCGGTCGTCGCAATGTTCAGGATTATATACGCGGTGGTAACGAATCAAAATGGTGGTCTGTAGGGCTTTCAGTAATGGCTACTCAAGCCAGTGCGATCACATTTTTATCTACTCCCGGGCAAGCCTACAATGATGGTCTGGGGTTTGTTCAGTTCTATTTTGGGTTACCCATAGCCATTATTATTATCTGTATATTCTTTATTCCCATCTATTATAAGCTGAATGTTTATACGGCTTATGAATATCTAGAAAGCAGGTTTGATCTCAGAGTACGGTCGCTAGCTTCTGCATTGTTTTTGCTATCGCGCGGCTTGGCAGCAGGGATCACGATCTTTGCTCCATCAATTATTCTTTCGGCGGTTTTAGGATGGGATTTAAATACGCTGAACATCATCATCGGGTTGCTCGTGGTTATTTACACGATTTCCGGCGGAACAAAAGCCGTAACGGTTACCCAAAAACAACAAATGGGAATTATTTTCTCAGGAATGTTCGTTGCGTTTTTTCTGATCATAAGTTATCTACCCGAAGACATCAACTTTAACAACGCGTTAGAAATTGCCGGCGCAAGCGGAAAGCTTAACGTGCTGGATTTTTCTTTTGATTTTGAAAACAGATATACTTTTTGGAGCGGAATTCTAGGCGGAACTTTTTTAATGCTTTCTTATTTTGGAACTGACCAAAGCCAAGTGCAGCGCTATCTCAGCGGAAAATCACTACGCGAAATGCAGCTGGGTATGATCTTCAACGGACTCTTAAAAGTGCCTATGCAGTTTTTTATTCTTCTGGTTGGAGTGATGGTTTTTGTGTTTTATCAATTTAATCCTACACCGCTTAATTTTAACCCCGCAGCGACCAAAGCTGTTCACGGGACTCCATTTGAAAAAGAATATAATGGTTTACAGGTTAAGCTCAATGAATTACGTTCTGATAAATCAGAATTGAGTCATCTGTTAGCGACTGACCCGCAGGCAGAAGTTACCGCGCAAACAGGTAGCACTGTAAGCGCTAAAGCAGCACTGGCTAATATCAACAACGAGGAAAATAAATTGAGGGATCAAGGACGTATGCTCATTGGCCTTGCCGATAAAAATGTGGAGACTAACGACAAAGATTATGTATTCATTCATTTTATCCTCAACAATCTTCCGCGGGGATTAATCGGATTGCTACTTGCGGTTATTCTATCTGCTGCAATGTCTTCTACTGCTTCAGAACTTAATGCGCTGGCGGCTACTACAACGGTTGACTTTTACCGGCGTAATCTTAAAGAAGATCGGGATGAA
Source organism: Leeuwenhoekiella palythoae (assembly GCF_900130045.1). Lineage (GTDB taxonomy): Bacteria > Bacteroidota > Bacteroidia > Flavobacteriales > Flavobacteriaceae > Leeuwenhoekiella > Leeuwenhoekiella palythoae. The sequence continues at coordinate 277,460 of NZ_FQXT01000006.1, read as the reverse complement.
GCCCACTTTGTAGATGCTGCAAAATGGTTTACCCTCAGTTGGGGGATTCTCGCCATTTTGATCGCGTGTACGGCAAACCTTTTTGATAATCTCATTCAGCTGGTTAACATCATTGGTTCTCTATTCTATGGGACCATTTTAGGGATTTTTATGTCTGCATTCTTTATCAAAAAGATCAAATCCCGTGCAGTATTTATTGGCGCTATCGTTACCCAATTTATCGTATTTGCGTTGTTTGGTCTTGATAAATTTGAAATCATCAGACTGCCTTATTTATGGCTCAACGTTGTAGGTTGTGCTTCGGTGATCGCTTGGAGCCTTTTGATTCAAAGCACCTCAAAAACTGGTACGACTGCCGCTTAACGAAAAAAATCAATATTATGAAAATCATTAGATGGGGAATCCTAGGCTTGGGAAAAATTGCCAACAGCTTCGCCACAGATTTGCAACAGGTTGAAGGCTCTGTGCTTTATGCCGTTGCCTCACGTTCTCAAGAAAAAGCAGATCATTTTGGCGCTGAATACAATGCCACACAGTGTTACAACAGCTACGAGCAACTGGTAAAAGATCCTAATGTAGATGCGGTATATATTGCTACTCCACACGTGCGTCACCATCAGGACACCTTACTTTGTTTACAGCATAAAAAGGCGGTTTTATGTGAAAAGCCTTTTGCCATGAATCGCAAACAAGTTGAAGAAATGATCACAACAGCTCAAGCAAATAATACGTTGTTGATGGAAGCGTTATGGACGCGCTTTATGCCTCATTATAAATTTGTCCAGCAGGAATTGGAAAGCGGACGCTATGGCACGGTTAAAACCCTAGCAGCTGATTTTTGTTTTGAAGCCGAATTTAACCCGGAAGGGCGCCTGTTTAATAAAGCACTTGGGGGCGGATCGCTGCTTGATATTGGCATCTACCCTATTTTTTGCGCACTAGCGCTCTTTGGAAAACCTGATCATATCGAAGCAAAAGCCAAAATTGGAAAGACAGGAGTTGATGAAGAAACCGAAATGACCTTTAAATACAACTCCGGAATTTCAGCTTTTTTAAGTTCTAGTATTTTAAAGAAAACCCCAACCACAGCAACACTTGTTTGCGAAAAAGGAATGCTCATCTTAAACAGCCGTTTTCATCAAACTGATAAGGTAACCACAATTCTTGAAGGCACTAAGATCGAACACGATTTTGCATACACCGGCAAAGGCTATTATTTTGAAATCGAACATTTTGCTGAGCTACTTCGGCAGGAGAAAAAAGAGAGTCCGTTAATGAGTTACGCCTTTAGCAGGTTACTCATCAGTACGCTTGATGAAGTCCGTGAGCTGATCAATCTTCAGTACGCATAAACTGACTCAAAGCAACTCTAAAAAACCGCAGAGCGAAATCTAAATAATTCTGAAAATAGCACCAACAAAAAAGCCGGGGATTACCCGGCTTTTATAATTAGCATTAGATGTTGCTTACATCCCACCCCATTCTTTAAGTGAATCGGTATTCATTTTTACGTAATCAGCATTGCCTGCTGCTTTAGCTCCTGCTAAGGATGCCTTCGCCGCTTCAATAGCTCCTTTTTTATCTCCGGCTTTGGCTAAGATCAAAGACTGCTGACGTAATTGCCAGAATCGTGGAGTTTCGGTTTTTGCCATCGCTTCATCCATCCACGTCTTTGCTTGTTGAATATCTTTGCCACTGTTTAAGTAATACACTGCTGCATTATAATAATCTCCCGCCGATGGCCCCTGAAGCGCTTGCTCAATATTGGCCATAACTTCTGCATCTGTATTCACAGAGAATTTTACCGGTACAATAGTGTTGTCCCATAAAAAGCTCATTACAGCGCTATCTGCCATTACATCATCGATCACTATGGTAAACGTTTCCATATTCATAGGCATTTCAATGGGTTCTACCATCGTACGCAAAGCGATTTTGCTATCCTCAAACTCAGTGATCAACGGGTTGCTGTGATCAGTATAAAAAACTACTTCCCACATATCTTCACCGGGAACGGTATAAACACTATAAGTACCTGCAGCCAACTCTTTATCTGCGATACGCACAGGTTTATCTACAGTAAACTTTGTTGTTGCATTGGCACCGGTACGCCAGATCTTTCCATAAGGAACTAAGTTACCCACGATCTCGCGGCCGCGTCTGTTAGGTCTAGAGTAGTCTACAGTTACCTCGGTAAGTCCCACCGTTTGGGTCAACGTGGCGTGAGCACTCGCAGCCGGGGTTTGAATTTGCGCCTGAGTCAAAGCGCTCAAAGCTAGAAAACAAGAAAGGATTATTTTTTTCATTTTAAAACAATTAATTAGTAGTGTGTTTAAATTCAATTCATTAACCTGTAATTTACTTAAAAAATAAATAGAATTACAACGTTATAACTTGAGCTACCAAATTACGATTTAAGTCGGTTTTAGAATTTAAGATTTGTTTATTTTTTGAATCTAAATTGCTTCCGAAAGTTCAATTCCTTGAGGCTTTTAATTGAAAAATAATTAAAGTTCGTGACAAGCTTTAACCTCAAAAATTCTTGAAACAGATATTAATTTGAAGTATTTCCGAAGAACCTTTTAAAATCAACTTTAATTTTTGTTTAACTCAATAGTCTTTTTGTTAAACAAAATAGCCTTTATATTTACTTCAAAATCAATAGAAACGGTTTAGAAGCTAGTTTACTCCTAATCCGTTTTATTGAAAAGTTTAAAATGCTATGAAAATTTACACCTTACACACCAAACAAAACCTTCCCATTAGCTTAGAAAAAGCGTGGAGTTTTCTTTCTGATCCTAAAAATCTTAAAGTAATCACACCAGATTATATGGGTTTTGAAATCTTATCGGGCGCAGATCGCCCAATGTTTCCGGGTCAGATTATTCAGTATAATGTGACGCCTATTGCGGGTATCAATACGAAGTGGGTGACCGAGATCACGCACGTAAAACATCTGGAGTATTTTGTAGATGAGCAGCGTTTTGGCCCCTATTCGTTATGGCATCACAAACACTTTTTAAAAGAAATTCCAGGAGGTGTAGAAATGGAAGATATTGTTGATTATAAGGTTCCGGCAGGGATCTTAGGACAATTGGTGCGTCCTGTTTTAGTGAAACCCAAACTGCAGGAGATTTTTGAATACAGAGAACAAAAACTCACAGAACTATTTGGTACCTACACGAAACCGAAAGGGAATTTAGAGGGCATTTCAAGAGAAGATATCTTAAATTAAAATTGCTATGAAAAAGAATATACTACTTATTGGAGGCTCTCATGGAATCGGAAAGAGCATCATTGAAACTCTAGACAGCGACTACACGATTTATGTTGCGTCACGTACTGAAGAAGATTTACCCGAAAATGTTACCCACATCAAATACGATGTAACTCAAGACACTTTAGAAACCGAAACGCTTCCGGATGTATTAGACGGATTTGTATATTGTCCCGGTTCTATCAACCTTAAGCCTTTTAAAATGCTTTCTGAAGAAACCTTTAACGAAGATCTTCAGTTAAACTTTATGGGACTTATTAAGTCGTTGAAAGCAATTGAGGATCGTTTGAAAAAATCAGATCAGGCGAGTTTGGTGTTTTTCAGTACGGTAGCAGTTAAAATGGGAATGCCTTTTCATACCAGCGTTGCAGCAGCCAAAGGAGCTATTGAGGGTTTCGCCAAAGCGCTTGCGGCAGAATATGCACCACAATATAGGGTCAACGTGATCGCACCCAGCCTGACCGATACACCACTAGCTTCTCGCCTACTGGGCAATGAAAAGAAAAAAGAAAAGATGGATGAACGTCATCCACTAAAACGTGTGGGAACACCACAGGATATTGCTAAGGTAGCCGCATTTTTACTCAGTGAAGAAAGCAGCTGGGTAACCGGTCAAATTCTGGGTATTGATGGCGGAATGTCTACCTTAAACATTCACTAAAATAATCCTAAAGTAAGTCCACAAGACTTTCGATAGGAACAAATTTTTAATTTCGAGGCCGACTTAAAGGATCTTAAAGCCTTAAAAAAGCCTAAAAAATAATTTATGAGTACAGTTTCAATATTTTGGTTTCGCAGGGATCTAAGGCTAGATGATAATGTAGGTTTTTTAGAAGCATTAAAAGGCTCGCATCCGGTTTTACCCATTTTCATTTTTGACAAGGAAATTTTAAACGAACTCCCAAAAGACGATGCACGCGTAACGTTTATTTATGAAACGCTTCAGAAAATGCGCAACGAATTACAGGAAGATCACGGCAGTTCACTAGCGTTATTTTACGGTAAGCCTGAAACTGTATGGAAACAACTCATTAAGGACTACGATATTGACACAATATATACCAACCACGATTATGAACCTTATGCCCTTGAGCGTGATGAGCACATAAAAAAGTTGCTTAACAAGGAAGATATCAACTTTAAAACATACAAAGATCAAGTGATTTTTGAAAAAGACGAAGTGGTCAAAGGCGATGGAGATCCTTATGTGGTGTACACCCCTTATAAAAATAAATGGCAGGAAATTTTTGACGAAGACGAGCATCTAAAAATTCATTACACCAGTCAGCATTTAAAAAATCTAATCCAGAACAGCAGATTGCCCAATCTCGATCTGAGCGATATGGGCTTTAAAAAATCTTCTATTGAAATACCGGAGTATGATGTTACCCCGACCTTAATACAGAATTATGAAGATACCCGTAATTTCCCTGCGCAGGATGGCACATCGCATTTGGGTCCGCATTTGCGTTTTGGTACGGTGAGTGTTCGCAAAATGGTAAAAAAAGCAATTGCCGAAAAAAACACCGTTTTCTGGAGCGAACTTATTTGGCGCGAATTCTTTATGCAGATTCTATATCATTATCCTAAAACGGTGAACAATGCCTTTAGATCAAAATATGACCGTATTGAATGGCGCAACAATAAAAAGGAATTTGAAAAATGGAAAAAAGGAGAAACCGGTTATTTGCTAGTTGATGCGGGAATGCGTCAACTGAACACGACCGGCTATATGCATAATCGCGTGCGTATGCTGGTAGCAAGTTTTTTATGCAAACACCTGTTGATCGATTGGCGCTGGGGCGAAGCCTATTTTGCAGAAAAACTTCTGGATTATGAGCAATCAAGCAATGTAGGTAACTGGCAATGGGCGGCCGGAAGCGGTGTAGATGCAGCGCCTTATTTTAGAATTTTCAACCCGATGACACAGGTAGATAAGTTTGATAAAGACAAAAAATACATCAAAGAGTTTGTGCCGGAATTTGATACTGAGGAGTATCCTGAAAAAATGGTAAACCATAAAGAGGCTCGAGAGCGCTGTCTCAAAACGTATAAAGCTGCGGTATCCTAATACTAAAAATTCCTAAACCTTTATTAAGCAATACTTAAATCGCAAAAAACTACGCTTTTGCACTTTTATCTTTACCTAAAAGAAAACTACTATGAAAAAGCTTGTTTTACTATTGGCGCTAGGCGCAATGATTTTATCCTCAGCTTCTTGCTCTAGCTATCGCACCTCTAGAAATGCTAATAATAGTGCACCCGGCCAGGTCAAAAAAGTATATGGAGCTCAAAGTGCAAAAGCTTTTGCTCCGGGACAACAAAAAAAGAAAAACAAGAATAAGAAGAATTAGGTGTTCATCCCTAGTCTAAAAAGTAACGGAAAACTAAACTTGCGTATGACCGCATTTCCCCAATTGGCCTCAACATCTGCCTTAATCAGCTCAAGCGGATTCTGACCGTTTGCCTTTTCATAATGCTTAACCGCAGACCATGTGTTCAAATAATTTAGAAATTGAACTTTTGTCCATCGGACTTCCATCTCAAATTTTGGAACGGTAATTTCTTGAAAAGGAAAAGGAATCGTTTGGTAATGTTCATCAAGATACCGCCGCTCAGGATCCCAATACTTGTCGGTGATGTTTTTATAAAAATGCTGAATCACTTCGTTTAATTTTCCTGAAGTTTCAAAAACCGAATATCCTATCACCGCTAAAATACCTTGAGGTGCTAAGTGTGCTTTTACATTCGCATAGAATTTATCAAAATCAAACCAATGAATTGCCTGAGCAACAGTGATAAGATCAAATTTTGCATCGTAATCAAATGCTGTTTCTGATGTTTGAACTCGATACGCTATATTCTTCAGCTGTGGTGCTTCGGCGAGTTGCTGCGCACTCAAGTCGGTTGCCAAAACATTTTGAAAATTTGTTGCAAGCTCAACAGCGACTTGCCCATTACCGGTCGCAACATCCCAAGCATTTAATTTTTCCGGAATTAATTCATACAAAAATTCGAATACCGCTTTTGGGTACGTAGGTCTGAACTTAGCATAATCTTGTGCGTGGTTTGAAAAATTATCTTTCATAATTAAGCGTTTACATACTTCGTAAATAACCGGCGTTAACCAGATCTTCTAAAGCATTTACAGTTTTTAATTTTCCATCCTTTAAAACAAGATTGCGATCTGCCAGTTGCCACACATCCTGATAGTAATGATCAGTGAGTAAAATACCCTTTTTTGATTTTAACGAACTTAAAAACTCGTGAATCAATCCTTTGAACAAAGGCTCAACCATCGAGAAAGGTTCGTCCAGTAAAAGAAATGGATGCTTTAAATTACCAACGATCAAAACCTCGAGATAGCGCCGCTCGCCTAAAGAAAGTTCGTTTACTTTACGATTTGCGATTTTAGACATTCGTGGCGCTCTAAAAATTAAATCTTGTGCTGCCCCTTCAAAATATCTGGGAATTAAATCCCAAACTTTTGAGGATTGCGATAAAAAACTGAATTGTGGTAAATACCCAATAAGTTCATTAGCGACGATAGGATTTTTATTCCAAAAGTGTTTCCTGACGGAATGCTGCGTTTCGTTGATCTTTATAGTTCCGGTTTTAGCAGTTTGAGTACCGAATAGAATGGTGAGCAACGTGCTTTTCCCACTACCATTTCGCCCAAAAACTCCTAAAATCTCTCCCGTTGCCAACTGAAAATCTGCAGATTCTAGAATTTGCTTCTTCCCAAAACTTTTGCTGATGTTATTAACTTGCAATAGCGCCAAGGCGTACCAATTTTAAAATTATAAATGAAAGTAGTAAAAGTACGGGGGTCAGCGCCAAATTAACCAACCAAGTAGTCCCTATCAATTTCAGCTTAGTATATCCCAGATTGTAATATCCATAGAATTCTTCCTTCTGAAAATAGTGAAACATCAATAATCCTACAGGAGTGCCTAAGATCCCAAAGAGCACGGTTGCACTCGTCAAACTTCCAATGGGAATGCAGACCAACGCAAATAATGCGGCAAAACGGGTAATATCGCGATAAAATTTCCACATAAATTGGCTTCTTTCTAAAAATAACTATTTAAAACCTTTGCGTTACCAAGGGTTACTGATTTTTTAAGGTGAATTTAAACTAGTTTTCAATGCTATGCCGTATTTTGGCATTTTATCAAAACCCTTACACAATGACAATATTCGTAGATATGGACGAGGTGATCGCCGATACTTATCAGGCGCACATTGACCTCTACAACAACAAATACAACGCAACTCTTAAAAAAGAAGACTGCTTAGGTCACGAAGTGTGGCAAATGGTGCCCGAACCACATCAAGGTTACGTGCGCAATCACGCCAATGAGCGTGGCTTTTTTATTGATCTGAAAGTGATGAAAGACAGCCAGGAGGTTATGCGTGAACTACACGACAAACACGACTTATATATCGCTTCTGCTGCCATGCAATTTAAAACCAGCCTTGAGGAAAAAGCAGATTGGCTTGATAAACATTTCCCTTTTATTCCGTGGCAAAATCGTATTTTGTGCGGTCATAAACACGTGCTACGCGGTGACGTTTTAATAGATGATCGCTCTTACAATTTAGCAGCTTTTGAAGGTCGTGGTATTCAATTTACCTCACCACACAATGTAAATACTAACGGTTTTGACCGTGCCGATACTTGGCAGGATATCGCTGATTTATTACTGTAACCGGTTAGAACTATATACAAACAAAAAAATCTCGGCTTGATACCGAGATTTTTTTGTTTGTATACGTTTACGATGTTAAGCGGTTCTGATGATCTTTGCACCAATCGCTCTAAGACGTTCATCAATATTCTCATAACCGCGATCTATTTGCTCAATGTTATGAATTGTAGAAGTGCCTTTGGCGCTCAATGCCGCGATTAACAAAGAAATACCCGCCCGAATATCTGGCGAACTCATCGTGGTAGCTTTTAAAGTTGATTTAAAGTCGTGCCCAATAACCGTAGCGCGATGCGGATCACAAAGAATGATCTTCGCCCCCATATCAATTAATTTATCTACGAAAAACAGACGGCTTTCAAACATTTTTTGATGGATTAATACTTCACCTTTGGCTTGCGTTGCCACTACCAAAACAATACTCAATAAGTCTGGAGTGAATCCCGGCCAAGGTGCATCGCTGATGGTCATAAACGAGCCGTCAATAAAAGTTTCAATTTCATAGCCTTCAGTATGCGCAGGAATAAAAATATCGTCACCTCGTTTTTCAACGGTGATCCCCAGCTTTCTAAAGGTAGCAGGAATAAGTCCTAAATCATTCCAGCTTACATTTTTAATAGTGATCTCACTTTTAGTCATTGCTGCCAGCCCGATCCAAGAACCGATCTCGATCATATCAGGCAAAATGCTATGCTCACAGCCATTAAGTGCTTTTACACCTTCGATCTTAAGCATATTTGAACCAATACCACTGATCTTTGCGCCCATTTTATTGAGCATTTTACACAGCTGTTGTAAATAAGGTTCACAAGCCGCGTTATAAATTGTGGTCTCTCCTTCGGCCATTACCGCAGCCATAACAATATTTGCTGTACCGGTTACCGAAGCTTCATCCAGAAGCATAAACGTTCCGCGTAAACCTTCAGGAGCTTCTACGCCGTAAAAGCGCTCTTCTTTATTATATCGAAATTTTGCACCCAGTTTGATCATTCCTTCAAAATGGGTATCCAGACGTCTACGCCCAATTTTATCACCCCCCGGACGCGGAATATATCCTTTACCGAAGCGTGCTAGTAAAGGCCCAACGATCATTATAGAACCGCGCAAACCGCCACCTTCTTTTTTGAATTGTTCACTTTCTAAATACTCTAAGTGCAGTGCATCACTTTTAAAAGAGTATTTGCCTTTACCTAGTTTTTGAATTTTTACTCCCAGATTGCTCAAAATAGTGATGAGCTTATTGACATCTACAATATCAGGGATGTTGTCAATGACTACTTTTTCCGGAGTTAATAAAACCGCGCAAAGTATTTGTAAGGCTTCATTTTTTGCACCTTGAGGTTGGATGGATCCTTTGAGCTGATGCCCTCCTTCTATCTGAAATGTTCCCATTAAAATGTGTTGCTAAAAATTAGTAACGCTTTTTACCGCGTCCAGATTTTTTTCGGTAAGACTTACCTGATTTTTTGTTGCGCATAAGTTTTTGCGCTTCTTTGAGATCTTCGTCTTTTTTGGCAAGATTGATCTGCCCGTCACTCAATTCAAACAGATGCTTAAAGATCACTTCGTCATCTACGGTATCCTTATTCCAGTTCAGGAAGCATTTTTTCATGTGGTTTGCGATGGTAAACTCTAATGCCTCTCGCTTTTGACCTTTTTCCCATTGCACCGCCACATCTATCATACGTTTGATGTTGTTTCCGTAGAAACGGTATTTAGGATGATTTTGCGGATAATCTAAAGGATCTGGATGCTCTTCTAGTTTTTCTTTAGAAGGCTTATCATAAGGAGAAACCACATCTAGTTTAAAATCACTCATGATAAACAATTGATCCCAAAGCTTATGCTGAAAATCAGGCACATCACGCAGATGTGGTTGTAAATTACCCATCACTGCGATAATACTGCGTGCTATGATATTGCGCTTTTTTTCATCTTCTTCTTCAACGGCTTGATTAACCATCTTTTGTAAATGGCGCCCATACTCGGGAATAATAAGCTTCTCTCGCTCTGTATTATATTCTAATTGATCTATCAACTGTAAAAATTTAAGTGAAGTAGTTTCTTAAAAAGAAACGATAAGGCAAAGTACTAAAAATTGTAGAAAGGCCCACAGGCCAAAATTAAATTAATGTAATTTAAAAGCTGATTTTATGCGATTACAGCGAAATAACACCTTCAACGCTTGCTACTTCTTTATATTTTGCAATAACCGCATCAGGGTCCTGCATACGCACATTTATAGAAACACTTGTATAAGTACCTTTGCTTGATTCTTTTGTATTGATCACCGCTCCCATATTATCAAAGATCTCTTCAATTTGAGCAATCTTCTGGTTATCAGACGGGACGATAAATTTATAAAGGTAGGCAGATGGCCACTGTGTGGTTTCTTCGAGTCTGCCTTTTAATTTCTTGTAAAATTCTTCAGAGTTTTTATCTGTGCTCATAGCCTTCTTTTGAGGTGCAAAGATACCATTCTAAAGCTAATTTTTTAATCGGTTTGTATTTGAGTATTTTTACCGCCAATTACGAAAGACCTAAAGCATTTATCTTGACAGCAAAACGCATTGTTTTAATAGGAGGCCCCAGTACCGGAAAAACAACTTTACTCAACGCTTTAAAAGAAAAGGGATATCCTTGCCTTGATGAAGTGTCGCGCGAGGTGATCAAAGCTGCACAGCAAGAAGGTATTGAGCAATTATTTCTTACAGAACCCCTGCTGTTTAGCGATAAACTGCTAGAACGTCGTATACAGCAATACTTGGATGCCGGTGCCCTTGATGCTGAATATGTTTTTATAGACCGTGGTATTCCTGATGTGTCTGCTTATATGGATTTTATTGGGCAGGAGTATCCTGACCGATTTACTAAAGCGAACTCAACGTATCGCTACGATAAGATATTCTTACTTCCTTTGTGGCGCGATATTCACGTAACTGACAAAGAGCGCTATGAAAGTTTTGAGGAAGCGGTAAAAATTCAAGACGAACTTTTAAAAACGTATCGTTCTTGTGGTTATACTCCTATTGAAGTGCCCAAAGTACCGGTCGAAGATCGCCTGGATTTTATTTTAAAGCATATGACCCTATGATGACCACTCCTCAAGAAGCTTTACAAAAGTTCTGGGGCTATGCATCATTCCGGTCAAAACAGCTTGAGATCATTACAAGTGTCTTAAACGGTAAAGACACCTTTGCGTTGCTTCCTACCGGCGGCGGAAAATCACTTTGCTATCAAATTCCGGCAGTGATCAAAGAGGGAATTACCTTAGTGATTTCTCCCCTGCTCTCTTTAATGAAAGATCAAGTGGTTCAGCTTGAAAAAAGAGGAATTAAAGCCTTGCACATTCCCGGCGGAATTAAATATCAAGAGCTTGATGTTTTATTAGACAATTGCATTTTTGGCAATTACAAACTGCTGTACCTCTCTCCTGAGCGCTTGCAAAACGAACTCGTTTTAGCACGCCTAAAACAAATGAACATCAATTTGCTGGCAATTGATGAAGCTCATTGTATCTCACAATGGGGTCACGATTTTAGACCGGCTTACCGAAATATTCAAGCGTTTAGAGAACAGTTTCAAGAAATCCCGTGTATAGCGCTTACTGCAACCGCCACGGCTGCCGTACAGCAAGATATCATCACCCAGCTGGCACTAAAAGAGGTAACTACTTTTAGAGATTCATTTAAGCGGAAGAATCTCGCTAATAAAGTACTCTACGAAGAAAGCAAGCAACAGCGCATCGTTCAGCTTTTTAAGCAACATCCCGGAAGCGGAATTGTCTATGTACGTAGCAGAAAAAGTGCACAGTATTTTGCCCAGTTTCTAAACGAATACGGGATTTCGGCGCATTTTTACCACGGTGGATTAGGCAATGGGGAGCGCCAGGAACGTTTTGCAGCTTGGTCTCAAAACAAAACCCAAGTAATGGTAGCAACCAGCGCTTTTGGGATGGGTATTGACAAAGCTGATGTGCAAACCGTAATACACGTAGAACTGCCCGAAAGTCTCGAAAGCTATTTTCAAGAAGCCGGTAGAGCCGGAAGAAATGGTCAACAAGCAACCAGTGTAATTCTATTTAATAACAGCGATAAAGACCGTTTAACCAATCAGTTTTTGAAGGTATTACCTTCGGTTTCTTTTGTTAAAAAGGTATACAAAAAACTCAATAGCTATTTTCAAATTTCTTACGGAGAAGGTGAGCACGAAACCTTTCGGTTTGATTTTACCGAATTCTGCAAAACCTATGATTTCAATACATTGCTAACCTATAATGCGCTTCAGTTACTCGATCGCAATAGCGTGCTCTTATTGAGTCAAGAATTTTATCGAAGAGCTACGCTTCAATTTTCGGTTTCTGCAATTAATCTTACCTATTATCTAATTCGCAATCCGGGAATTGATTCCATCGTAAAAAGCTTGTTGCGCACCTATAGTGGAATTTATGATAACGCCATTACCATTGATCATGCATTGATCGCAAAAAAGGCGGGGGTACCTCTGGTTAAAATTCATCAAACGCTTTTGCAATTACATAAAGATGATGTGGCTGTTTATGAGCACTCCCACGCAGATACTGCTATAACTTTTTTAGTGCAGCGTGAAGATGATCTTGTGATCAATCGCATTTCAAAAGCGATAACCGCGCAAAACACGCGTAAAGTAGATCAGGTAAAAAGTATGTTGCGCTATATTGAAACGCCGGTGTGTCGCAGTAAACAATTGCTAGCTTATTTCGAAGAACATCAACAAGAAGCCTGCGGAATCTGCGATATTTGCCAAAAGAAATTAAAAACTAAAGCTCCCCGAGCGCTCGAGGATCAAATTTTACACTATTTGAATCAGGGCGCTTGCTCGTCTAAAACGCTCTTAGAAGTTTTAAAAATAAAGCGTGAAGAAGACCTATTAAGTAGCTTAAAACTGCTATTAATGCAGAAGAAAATTAAAATAACCCCTTCAAATTTATATCAACGAATATGAGAGATTTACGCATAATCTTTATGGGAACACCAGATTTTGCCGTTGCCGGTTTAGAGAATCTTGTCGAAAATAATTATACGATTGTAGGCGTCATTACGGCTCCGGACAGACCTGCCGGCCGTGGACAAAAAATTCAACAGAGTGCAATAAAAAAGTATGCCTTATCTCAAGACCTTAAGGTTTTACAACCTACCAACTTAAAGTCTGAAGCTTTTTTAGAAGAATTAAAAAGTCTCAACGCTAACCTACACATCGTAGTCGCATTTAGAATGCTTCCTGAAGTGGTTTGGCAAATGCCGGAATACGGCACCTTTAATTTGCACGCTTCACTGCTGCCCGATTATCGCGGGGCTGCACCTATTAACTGGGCAATTATAAAAGGGGAAAAAGAAACCGGAGTGACTACCTTTTTTATAGATGAAAAGATAGATACCGGTGCTATCATTCTTCAAGAAAAAGTAGCTATTTCTGAAGCAGAAAATGCGGGAGAATTGCACGACAGGCTTATGCATTTAGGTAGCGAGGTTATTCTTAAAACTGTAAAACTAATAGCGGAAGGTCCGGTTGAAACGGTCGCTCAGCCTAAACAAGAACAATTGCATACAGCTTATAAACTCAATCGAGAAAACACGCGAATCAATTGGGATCAACCTTCAAAACAAGTATACAATCACATAAGAGGATTGAGTCCATATCCTGTGGCCTGGACGCTTTTTACTAATGGAGATGCTCAAGAGCACCAATTAAAAGTCTATAAGGCGACACTGGCTTCTGTGGAAGAATCAAATGAATTAGGCAACCCTAGTGTCGGTAAAATAAAAGTAAATCACGACAAACTGTATGTTTCAGCCGAAGATGGATGGGTTCGATTAGATGAAGTACAACTCTCTGGCAAAAAGCGCATGCCGGTCAAAGATTTGCTAAATGGTTTTAGCATCCAAAGCGAAGCTAAAACGTTGTAATACTAGACCTACGGGGAATTTGCCTTAATTGTGTTAAAAATGCTTGCCGTTATCAACAAAACGTTAAAGTTATCAACATAAACCGTGATTTCCTGCGCTATTGCTTGCGTGAACGAAATATCCGTCTAAATTTGTTAGGACAATAAACAAAAGTTTAACCGACATTTAATTTTTTTAAAATTTTAAAATTATGAACAAATCAGATTTAATTGATGCAATGGCAGAAGATGCTGGAATCACAAAAGCAGCAGCTAAAAAAGCATTGGAATCATTTTTAGGAAATATCGAAAAATCATTGAAAGGTGGCGACCGCGTTTCTCTTGTAGGTTTTGGTTCTTGGTCTGTATCTAAGCGTGCAGCTCGCGAAGGAAGAAACCCACAAACTGGAAAAACAATCCAAATCGCTGCTAAAAATGTAGTGAAGTTTAAAGCTGGTTCAGATTTATCTGACGCTGTAAACTAATTCTTACAGTTTATATACTTTTAAAAGCCCCGAGTGATCGGGGCTTTTTTATTAAGTGTTATTTTTTTGTTAATTAAAAAAAATAGATTAGTTTAGAACAAAAGATGTTCATGACGACCAATAAGCCTCAAAAAGGAAAACTTTTGATAGCAGAACCGGCGATTATAGGCGATGTTTCGTTTAATAGATCTGTCGTACTTCTTGCCAATCATAATGAAGAAGGCTCTGTTGGTTTTATCCTTAATAAGCCTCTGACGTTTACCCTCAACGAATTAATCCCGGAAATCAAAGGTGACGCTATGCAAATCTACAATGGCGGTCCCGTTGAACAAGACAACCTTTATTTCTTGCACAAAGTACCAAACCTCATCCCTGAGAGTATTGAGATTTCTAACGGCATTTATTGGGGCGGTGATTTTGACACCGTAGTAGATCTAATCGCTTCCAATAAAATATCAACCGATGAAATTCGGTTTTTTTTAGGTTATTCAGGATGGGATTGCAATCAGCTGGATAGTGAATTGGATGCAAACGCCTGGATCGTCACTGATAATACCTATGATAAAGAAATCATCAACAAATGCTTTCCTGAATTATGGAAGGAAAAAATGTTAGAGCTTGGCGGTGAATACCTATTATGGTCTAACGCTCCTGAAAATCCTAGTAATAACTAGTTGCTTTCTTAACCTAAGCGCGCTTTTGCATTTAATTTGCCTAAGAGATTTTTAGCTACTGTATTAGTGTACGTTTTCTTACGATACTTGCTAATTGGCTGAATCCCTACGATAGCATTTGTAATAAATAACTCATCTGCCTTTTGGAGCTCAAAAGGAGATATCGCTGCTTCCTCTATTGTAAACTCGTCTAATTTAGCAATGATCTCAATCAATTGCTTACGTATAATTCCGCGAAGACAACCCTCTTCAAGAGGCGGCGTTTTAATCGTAGATCCTTTTACAAGAAATAGATTTCCATTTAATGCTTCAACTACCGACTTGTTCGTGTTGAGCAATAAGCAATTGGCATAATCATTCTCCTTGGCAAAAATGCTTCCGGTGACGTGAATGATTTTATTTGCTGTTTTTAATGTAGAAAGAAGATCTGCATTGACGTAATGATCTTTATATAGCTCTACCTCGTAATGGTCTTCCGTTAGGGTAAAAAAAGGATCCTTTAGCTCTTTAGCAAAAATATAGAAAGAAACATTGTTATCTTCGGGCAAATACTTACCGCCCTCATTGCGGGTCACTGTGAGTCTGAGACTTGCTGCTTGATCCTTTAAATTTTCAGCCTCCACTACTTTTAGAAGTTCGTCCTGTAAATCTTCAAGCGTAAAACCCATTGGGATTTCCATACGCAGGATACGCATAGAAGCCATAAGTCTAAAGTAATGATCTTCCCAAAAAAATAATTTTCCACCAGAATACCGAATGGTTTCAAAAACTGCATCTCCGTAAAGCATTCCCCTATTGTGTGCAGAAAATTGTGGTGTTTCGGTAAGTGTTCCGTTAAAATTGATCATAAAAAAAGTCCCTTTTTTCAAAGGGACAAATATATAATTTAAGAATAGGTTATTTAGTTTGAACCTATGATATGTTTCAATTCTGAAATCTGATTTTCCCAAAACATTTTCCCCTCGTCGATCTCATCTTCCTCGGCAAAATCTGTAACGATCAAAGACACATCTTTTGTGATCTCATCCACTACAATACGCAGTTCAAAAAAGTAAAGATTCTCATCTTCTACGTCATCCATCCATCTGAATTTGATGCGCTCATCACTCTTTTTTCCTAATAACTTTGCTTTTTCTTCACTTCCATTCCAGATGAAAGTGTAATACTCGCCCCGTGAATTCACGTTATCGGCAAACCACTCAGACATTCCTGATGGTGAAGACATATATTGATATAATAACGACGGTGAGGCCTGTATAGGGAACTCTATTTCAAATTTTACTTTTTCTTCCATTGATTCTTTACTAGGTTGGGCTGCCAATATAAATATTAATTACAGAGTAAAAAAGATTAGCACTAATTTTTTATTTTAATATTAAGATGCTTGCCAACTTGATAAATGTTATTATATTTGCACCCGCTTAGGAAAAAAGCTTCGGCTTTCTTTTTAAGATCAAAATTTGGCGAGGTAGCTCAGTTGGTTAGAGCGTCGGATTCATAACCCGGAGGTCGGGGGATCGTGCCCCCCTCTCGCTACTAAAAAAAGCAGTTACAGTAATTTGTAGCTGCTTTTTTATGCGGATATAATTCAGGTAAATTCAATTAAGTTTATCTCTATAGGCACTTGGTGTCACACCCGTACTCTTTTTAAAAGCCGTAGAAAAATGCTGGGGATTTTTGTAGCCTATTTTATCTGCTATTAGGGCAATACTCAAATGCGAACTTTTTAAATACTTTTGAGCGCGTTGCATACGTACTTCATTGATATACCCAAAAACCGTCATCCCAAAGGTTTGCTTAAAATTGCGTTTTAGTTCATACTCGTTAGTCCCTATAGTTCTGGCTAGCGTCTTTAATGTATACGGATTTCTGATGTTCTCAATAATTTGTTGCCGAGCCTCATACATTTGCTTTTCTATATGTACGGGCATCTGTGTAACGGTTGCCTGCTTCTTTGAATAAACCAATAACAACTGGAAAAACAACTCGGTTATTTTAGATTGCAAGTGAATGCGTTTAAGATATTTAGGACATTTGTAATCTAAAATATGGTTGATTAAGTCAGACATCACAGCAGACTTTTTAAATCCAGACTCAAAGAATATTTTTAACCGGGTATCCTTATCAAATACATCGTGCTCTGTTTGCGGAATAAGCGTTTTTATGAAATTTTCAGATAAGGTCAACACCACAAAATCGGTAGCACCTGTTTCATGTATCAATGATAAGGCATCTGTGCGCTGATAAATCATATTTAGATGATCTGGTTGCAGCGCAACAAGATTATTAGCTACAGACAACACTATTTTCCCTTTTAATAAAAGAACAATTTTTACCGAAGCTTCATCCTGCTGCGGCCATTGAAGGGATACCGTTTTATCCGTTGTAAGTTGTACGCGGGTTATCGCAAACTCTTCAAGAAAGGCATCTGTAATTTTAAGATCTAAATCATTTTCCTGTAAGGTAGCCGTGCTCTCAAGATGCGCTGCATTAATGCGCTCTAGTGCAAAACGCGCTCCAGCTTGTTCAATTTCGTTTCGCGATGTTAAAACAATACTACGCGCAACTTCCTCAACCCTTGATCTAATTTCTCCCGCTCGCGTATGTATCATTTCTTATAAATCGATGTAATAACCACAAAAATATTATTTTTATTTAATCTAAATAGTAAATATACTAAAAGCTTTTAGTTATGTCATATATGTCATTGATTTACAAGAATCCGTACGGTTCAGTCTTCACAATTTCTGATGCACCCAATCCTAAATGCAACTATCAATTGGTAATCGACTCGATGGGAATTTTTATGTCTAAAAAGGATATTTATTCCCTACTAAATATTGTGAGGTCTTATTTTCAGCCGTGTTACTGCGAAAATTGTCAAGGCAAACTACCTGATAAATTATACTTACCTGACACCAATAGCGAACTCTGTCTTATGGTAGACCCGCTGCTTTTAGCTGATTTTGAAGAACTTTTTGTAGGAGCTACGTTTCACATTGAAATGCAGGAAACTCTAAAGAATCATGAGATCGATTCTTGAACAGCTTTAGCGAAATGCTAGAGACTAAATTCCGTTTGACGTATCTATTTCTCCGCCTCGCGTATTTAGAACCATTCTAATTCCGTACATATTTGCAGCCGCAAAAAGTAAATTTTAATAACCTGCTATGCTCAGCTTAAGTATTCTATTAACCGCTCTTGGCTTTTATTGCTGCTACAGCACGTCAAAACGGGCTATACTGCCAAAGGGAAATCCGGTAGTCCTATGGGCATCTTCAAATACAAAAACCAGTAAATACTTAGGGCTATTTTTGTTGACGCTTGGCCTTATTTTATGTGTGATCAATCTAGGGCTTGGATCCGGAAGTTTTTCTTTTCTCGTAATTCTAATGACCATCGCAAGCATTCAAGTGCTGATAGGGCCCTTATTTATTACCAATAGTAAACAACTGGCTGTAGTTTTTGTACTAGCGCTAATTCTTGAATTATTCTTATAACTATGCCGGCTAACAAAAAACACCTTACCCGTTCCCCCTGGCAACGACTCGCTAAACTTATTGCCGGATTTGTAGGTGGCTATTGCATCACGCAACTGCTTTTTATGCTTATTCTAAAATTTGCCGCACCTACCGAAACACTGATAACGCTTCAGTACGCTGGTTTTGCGGTTTGGGTAACGCTCTTTTTAGTGGTCTATCTCGTTGAGAACGGATATAAAATTCTAGCCCTATATGCACTACTCTGTGCAGTATTATATAGTCTCATCAATTTAATCTAACGCTAAACTCCTTCTATGGGACAACGATTATACAATGTGTTTTTTCATACGCATACCATTAGCGGTATTGTAATAAGCGCATTACTTTATGTTATCTTTTTTACGGGATCCATTTCATTTTTAAGAGATGAGATCAATGCTTGGGAACGCAATGAACCCATTAAGTCTGCTTATTTTAGTACGATAGATTTTGATCAGGCCTTAAACGAATTGAGCACAGACAAGCCTTTATATGGTAGAGACTTGATGTTCAATCACCGCTATTTTGAGCGCAGATTAGGGGCGACAATGACTAAATCTAAAGATACCACCATACAAGATGCACCTCAACGCGGTCGTAGAGGAAACTTCTTTTATATGGATATGGATACCTTTAAAAAGGAAGATTACACTTCTAATTACAGTCTTGGAGAGTTCTTTTACAGGTTGCATTTTTTTGCACAGCTTAATTTTTTTAGCAGATCAGGGTACTACCTTTCGGGCTTTGTTGCGTTTTTCTTTTTGTTTGCTGTAATCACCGGTGTTATTGTACACTGGAAAAAGATTATTCCTAGCTTTTATGTATTCCGTCCTAAAGGAAAATGGAAAAATATATGGACTGATGCTCACGTAGCCCTTGGGATGATTGGCTTGCCGTACCAGTTTATGTTTGCACTTACGGGTTGCTTCTTGATTATAGGCTATATGGTTATGTTTCCACCAGTGCAATCCTTTATTTATGGTGATGATGTACAGGCTTTTACCAAGGATATTCAGTATGAAGAAAATCCAACTTATGAGTTTACGTACCAGCCATTAGAAACCGTACCATCTATAAACGATTTTGTTGCCAGAACGCTTAACAAATGGCCTGACATTAAGCTTACCGCGCTTGATGTCATTAACTACGGTGACCAAAGTATGCATGTAAAGATCTATGGGGCGCCAGATTTTGACCAAAAGCTTTTAGGTACCGGTCATATCACTTATCGTGTTCAAGATGGTCAAGTGGTAAATACTAAAGATCCCTACGGAAAAATCTCTTATGCCGAAGGTTCACTCAATCTGCTGCGCAGGTTACATTATGGTGATTTTGGAGGTTACGGCATGAAACTTATTTACCTCCTACTTGGGTTTATTACATGTTTTGTAATCCTAAGTGGTGTGCTCATTTGGCTTGTGGCTCGAGATAAAAAACACGTTGCCCCCGCAAAACGCATATTTAATAAATGGTTAGTTCATATTTATATGGCTGCCTGCCTGAGTCTATATCCTGTTACTGCAGCTACATTCACAGCGATCAAAGTTTTTGGTACTGATCTAGGTGACACGCGCCAGATCTTTATGTATCACGTATTCTTTTACAGCTGGTTAGGCCTAAGCTTAGTTTTAATTGCGCTTAGAAATAATTACCTCATCAACAAAATTTGTCTCATTCTTGGAAGTATCCTAGCGCTAAGTGTTCCTGTCGCCAACGGACTTGTAACCGGGAATTGGCCGTGGGTATCTTGGAGTTCAGGCTTCAGTCAGATTTTTGTGGTTGATCTCTTTTGGATCTTAATGAGTTTGAGCTCTATCGCTGTGGTCTTTAAACTGAAAAATAAAGACACCTCAAAAGCTTCAACTGTTAAACGCTCACCGGCATAAATCTAAAACTGAAACACTAGTATATAATCCGTATGACGTAGCTCATTCTCCGTCTTGCGTAGTTGGAATAAAAAGAATGCTCCTAGCTTTGCTCTAATTTATATTCAATCTAAATAACAAAGTTATGGAAACATATAAAAAATGGAGTACACAAGATTTAATAGAGCTTTCTAACCAGCTGGGATGTCCTTCAGGACCTCAGGGAATAGCCGTTGCGCGGCGTATGCAAGAATCAAATAAAGAAATGGTTATCAACGCGTTCACTGCGCTTGATGTACAACATAACAATAACATATTAGAATTGGGTCCGGGAAATGGCTGGCACCTTTCTCACGTATTAAAAAACAGAAAGCACCTCACCTATACAGGCCTCGATATTTCAACTTTAATGATCGAAGAAGCAAAAAAATACAATAGCACATTCGCTAAACAACAAGCACTAGAGTTTAAAGCCTATAATGGCAAACTCTTAGATTTTTCAGAAGCTGAATTTGATAAGATTATTGCTGTAAACACACTGTATTTCTGGCAGGAACCTACTAAAATAATCTCCCAACTATATAAGCTCTTAAAAAAAGGTGGTGCACTGGTGTTAGGTTATGCAGAACGCAAATTTATGGAGCAGTTGCCTTTTACTCAGCATGGGTTTGAGCTTTATGATTCAGTAGAGCTCTTAAGCCTTTTGGAAAAGTGCGGCTTCTCTAATTTTCAACTAAAAGTGCATACAGATTCAGTCTTGAGTAAAATGGGAACCGCAGTAGAACGCGATTATACCATTCTCAAGGTTACTAAATAATTCAATTTTCAACTATCAATTTACGACGCCATATGTCTAAACAACTACGCAATCTTGTGATTGCTTTTACCTTAGTGCTCATCGGTGTAGCAGGTAATGCTCAAAATGTGATCACAGGTAAAATCTTGGATCAAAATCAAGAACCTATTCCCGGAGCTACTGTTTTAATCAAGAATACCACCACCGGTACTTTAACCGCAGACAATGGTTCGTACCAATTAAAATCATCGCAAAAAGGCAGGTTTACTTTAGAAGCCTCTTTTATGGGCTTTAAAACATTTAGCAAAGCGATCGAACTTACCGGAAGTACGCAATTAACGCTAAACATTACGCTCGAAGAAGCTACAAACGCTCTTGATGAAGTTACGGTTACAGGAAAAAGCGTGGTTCAGCAAGTGCGTGATAAAGCCTTTAATGTAAGTGTAGTGGACACAAAAAAGTTGAGCAACACCACTTTAGATTTGGGTCACGCTCTAGACAAAGTGAGCGGGGTGCGTGTGCGTGAAAACGGAGGAGTTGGATCACAAATGAATTTTTCGATAAATGGATTCAGAGGAAGACAGATCAAATTTTTTCTTGATGGAATTCCTATGGAAAATTTCGGTTCAGCCTTTCAACTGAATAATATTCCTGTAAATCTCGCTGATCGCATTGAAGTCTATAAAGGGGTAGTACCCATTGGTCTGGGTGCTGATGCATTAGGTGGAGCGGTTAATATTGTTACTAATTCATACACACAGAATCATTTAGAAGCATCCTATTCTTACGGCTCATTTAATACCCATAGAAGCACTGTAAATGCTATTTATGTTTCAGATTCTGGTTTTACCGCTCAGGTCAATGCATTTCAGAATTATTCTGATAACACCTATAAAGTTGACGTAGATGTCGCAGATATCAATACGGGAGAGTATTACCCTAATCAAGAAGTAGAGCGTTTTAATGATCAGTATCATAACGAGACTGCTATTATTAATGTTGGGGTGGCTAATAAATCGTATGCAGATCAGCTCTTGTTAGGGGTTACTTTAGGCAAAAGTTATCAGGAAATTCAAACCGGAGCACGTTTGGTAAGTGTTTTTGGAGGCTGGCACAGTAGAGCCAATATTGTGATGCCTAGTTTAAAATATAAGAAGGATGATTTTATCATCAAGAAATTAAATGCGCGTATTAGCGCCAACTACAACCTAGGCTCTGAACAAAATATTGATACGCTAAACCGCAGATACAACTGGTTAGGGCAATTTAAAGAATATGATGGTGCCGGTGGAGAGCGCTCCTACTCCTTGTACAAGTATCGCAATAATAATGGTATTGCTACCGCGTCTTTTAATTACAAAATAGATGACCATCAAACTATTGCTTTAAGCAACACCTTTAACACCTTTAACCGAAAAGGAGAAGACGAAGCCAACCCTGACAATGATCGTTATGATGAACCCAGAAAAACGATGAAAAACGTATTGGGGCTTGGTTATACTTATGAGCAAGAGAACTGGAATGCTTCGGTATTTATGAAGAATTTCTTTCAGCAAAATGAGTTTACCGCTTCTTACAATCCTACGGGTAACTATGGTGATGTGGCGTATTACAATACCATCAATACTTTTAACCATATAGGTTATGGTACTGCACTAACCTATTTCTTACATAAGAATCTTCAGTTTAAAGCTTCTTTTGAAAAAACATACAGACTTCCAGCAGCTAACGAACTTTTTGGGGATGTGATCAACCTTCAGGGTAATACAGATCTTAAACCAGAATACAGTTACAACTATAACTTAGGTACGAGCTATTGGCTAACTTTTAAGCAGAATCTCATCAATTTTAATCTGAACACGTTTTATCGCGATGCTAGCGACTTTATTCGTCCTGAACTTAATCAAAATCAGACGATGCAGGTAATGGGCAATCTTGCCAGCGTTACCAATGCCGGTATCGAAAGTGAAATACGCTATCAGCACGGCAAATCTTTTGCTGCAGGTCTTAGCGTCACCTACCAAGAGCTCAGAAATGATACCCGCTTTGTGGGAGATCAAACTGTAGAAAGCATCGTATACCGCGACAGAATTCCCAATATGCCTTACCTCTACGGAAATGCTGATGCCAACTATACTTTTTTTAACGTCTTAAGAAAGGACGACAATTTCAATATAGGCTATAACCTGCTTTATGTGCACGAGTTCTATCTGTACTGGCCTAGTCAGGGAAGTGAAAAACTGGTTATCCCAGAACAGCTAGCGCACGATGTAACCCTTACCTACACGCTTAATAAAAAACTACAGTTCACGCTGGAGTGCCGAAATATAACCGATCGCAACCTCTATGATAATTTCTCATTGCAGAAACCCGGTCGTGCATTCTTCGGAAAAATCAAATACACAATTCTATAAACAACAACTCTTAATTAAGTAAACAATGAAAAAAGAAAAATTAATCTTTGGAACTTTAGGTCTATTGGGCTTGCTATTTACAGCCTGTGATAGCAATGATGACGGTACATCTCCTGAGAATCCTGAAGCCGGTGTTGAATCAAAATACATCATTACTGCTACGCCTACTGCCGCGGGTTCAGAAGGTGTTGCCGATTATATTTTAACTACAGATGCAATTAATGAAGGTTCTATAAGTACTGCCGGAAACGGTATCGAACAAGATGGTACATACAGATATTACATCACTACAAATAACAAATTCTTCAGTATGCTTTACGGTCAGGGGAATCCTGGTGCGGTAACTTCATACGAATTGAACGCTGAAGGTTCGCTTGAGAAATTATCTGATTTTCAATCTGAAACTGTTCAGGCATTTGCTGCTGTAGATGACGAAATCTTGTTGATCAAAATTTCAAGAAATGCAGATTCTCCTATCGCTTCTTGGTATCGTTTTGATACAAATACTTTACAATTTGTTGCTGAAGGGCAAATCAACACACAAGAACTTGCTGATAAAGAATCTGGCGAATTAGCTTTCTTTACTTGGATTACGCAGGTGGGTGATAAAGTTTATCTACCTTATTTCACAATGAAAGGATGCTGTAGTGATTCTTTTGGAACCATCTATCCTAACGAAGCAAACATTGCAGTTTATTCTTATCCAGAAATGGAATATGAGACTACTATTCACGATGAGCGTACCAGCTTTATTGGGCGTTATTTCGTAAACGGATTAAGTGTTGATGAGAATGGAGATGCATATGCATTTTCTTCTTCGGTAGCTACAACAAACGGCGAACTTTCTTCTACTTTACCTTCTGCGGTAACTCGTATTCCTAGCGGAAGTACTCAATTTGACGATTACTACTTCAACATAGAGGAAGCGAGTGGCGGCTTGTATGTTACAGACCAGGTCTATGTAGGTAACGGTAAATTTGTAGGAATTATGGCTTCTGAAAGAACATCTGCTTACGCCAGCGGAAATCAGTATGCCATTATTGATGTTTACAATCAAACTGTAACTCCTGTAAGTGGTACACCAAATCCTGAAACTGTAGTGCTCACTTCAAGCAAAAGCAACTACGTTTCTGACAATAAAAGCACCGTAAGCGTAGGAATCACCACAGAAACCGGAAGTTGGATCTATAATATTGATGTAGCAAGTGCAACGGCTACTCAAGGTAAAGAGGTTGTAGGTGGTACCATTACCGCTATCAGTAAACTTGATGTTGTTGAATAATTGATAATGCCACAATAACACGCAGAAAAGCAGGCTTAGGCCTGCTTTTCTGCGTGTCGCAAATTTTGAGTTTTAAAATAAGTGTTCACAAGGAACACGTGCGCTTTATCTATAGTGCTCAAGCTGTGATCAAGTCAAACATTCTTCACACAAGCCCGTCAGCAGCAAAGAAGCTGACTGGATCTTGACATTGGGAACTTTAGGGATGGTCACCTCCAGTGGGAGACATGTAGTCTTTCCGCATTGCACACATTGAAAATGCGGATGCATATCAGTATGATGCTCGGTCGAGCAGTCTTGACACTGCGCATACCATTTTAAGCCGTCTTTTCCTTGAAACGAATGCAAAAGCCCTTCATCTTCTAACCGGTCTAAAATGCGGTACACCGTGGTTTTATTCATCTCTTGATCTAATCTGTTTACCAGATCAACCACAGACAAGGCCTCCCCGGCTTGCTTCATTACTTCAAGCAGCGTGTGTACAGATTTTGTCTTTCTAACAATTGCCATATTACAAATTTATTGCAATTAGGTTGCATTGACAACCAAATTATTTACTTTTGCAACTTAATTGCAATAAGAGATTAAATGTGCCCTTAGTGCAATATATATCAGTCCTTATTAATTCAATATTATGAAATACACTGACCTCGATCTTTTAGAAGACATTGGAGATTCACACTACTCTGATAATGTAGATACTCCACTGCGCCCGGATGCCTTTGTAAAATCTGACGAAGAGAAAATTGAAGCCATTCAAAAGCATTTTAAAAAAATCATGGAAGAATTAGGTCTCGATATCACAGACGACAGTCTTTCGGGGACACCGTATCGCGTAGCCAAGATGTATGTAAAAGAATTGTTTTATGGGCTGAACCCTGCTAACAAACCCAAGCTTTCCACATTCAACAATAAATATGGTTATCGTAAAATGCTTGTGGAACAAAACATCAGTATAGACTCTGCCTGCGAGCATCATTTTTTACCCATTACCGGCTTTGCTCATGTGGGTTATATTCCTGAGGAAAAGGTAATAGGGCTTTCTAAAATCAACCGTTTGGTGAATTATTATGCGCACCGCCCTCAAGTACAGGAACGCTTATGCTTGCAAATCTTAAAAGATTTACAAGAAACACTCAATACACAAAGCGTGATCGTAATGATTAATGCCGAACATCTCTGCGTTTCTTCCCGCGGAATCAAAGATAAAACCAGTTCTACCATTACTGTAGAATATGGCGGCGCCTTTGAAAATACTGAAATCCGTAATGAGTTTTTGGCTTGCTTGAACCCAATAGAATAACATTTAAAGAACAACTGATGATCACAAAAGAAGACGTGTTAAGCGCACAGAAAGATTGGGGCGCAGGTGTCGTGAAAATAGATACATTAAAACCATTTCAATGAAAGAAAAATATTTTGATATGATTGGCGTTTATGCCGCCTTTCTATGCCTTATTCACTGTGTGTTGGCTCCGGTACTGTTTTTACTTCCTTTAGGATTTTCGCACAATCCCATAATTGACATTAGCTTTTTAACCATTGGGATTTTTCCGGTAATAAAGGTGATGCGCAGCGCGGCGCCCCTGTATATTAAAGTGCTCCTATCCATTTCCTGGGTTGCTGTATTGGTAGCGGTCTTGTTAGAAAGCGTATTCCATAAAGAATCTATTCTGATCTTTTTTGGTGCCGGCGGACTCATCACGGGGCATCTTATCAATTATAGCAACCACAAACATTAAGGATTATGAAAAAACTCCCGGTAACTGTACTTAGCGGATTTTTAGGAGCTGGAAAAACCACTCTGCTCAATCATATTTTACACAACAAACAAGGTTTAAAGGTTGCCGTGATCGTCAATGATATGAGCGAAGTGAATATCGATGCTCAGTTGGTTGAAAATGAAAACACGCTTTCTCGTACCGAAGAAAAACTGGTGGAGATGAGCAACGGTTGCATTTGCTGCACCCTACGAGAAGATCTTATCATCGAAGTTAAAAAACTAGCTAAAGCCCAAAAGTTTGACTACCTCCTTATCGAAAGCACCGGCATATCAGAGCCTATCCCTGTGGCACAAACTTTTAGTTTTGAAAGTGAGGATGGCAGCATTGACCTAAGTACCTTCAGCTATGTGGATACGATGGTCACCGTAGTTGATGCGTTTAATTTCCTTAAAGATTTTTCCAGTCCGCAATATTTAGTAGACCGCAATCTTACTGATATTGACGGAGATAACCGCACCATTGTAAATTTACTAACCGATCAGGTTGAATTTGCCAATGTGATTTTATTGAACAAAGTTGACCTCGTTACTGAAGCCGAACTCCGTAACCTATATGATATTCTACATAAGCTGAATCCTGAAGCGCACATTATACCTACCAAAAATTCGGAGATCGATTTACGCGAAGTGATCAATACCGGACTTTTTGATTTTGAAAAAGCCGAAGCTTCGGCGGGATGGATTCGTGAGCTAGAAAATGAGCACACTCCGGAAACCGAAGAATACGGCATTGGCTCTTTTGTTTTCCGTAGTAAAAAACCGTTTCATCCTGAACGTTTCTTAGCATTTGTTCAGCATCAATTTCCAAGTACTATCATCCGTAGCAAAGGCTTATTCTGGTTAGCTTCAAGACCTGACCAGGCGATCATATGGAGTTCGGCTGGCGGTTCGTTAAAAACAGATCCTGCCGGCGTTTGGTGGGCATCGATGTCTTTTGCCGAGCGCATCAGCTATGCATCCTTTGTAAATAATCAAGCGCTTATTGAAAGTGAATGGGATACGAATTTTGGAGATCGAAAGATCGAACTCGTGTTCATCGGGCAGCATCTTGAGGTGGATCGTATTAAGCAACAACTTGAAGCGTGTTTATTAGCAGATGACGAATTAACCCAATGGAAAACCGGTAACTTAGATGCCATCGATAATTGGCCCATTCCAAAATATCAAAATTTATAAAGCGACACTATGAAAATCCAATTCAAAACTACATACGAAGTCATCATTATTGGTGGAAGCTATTCTGGTCTTTCGGCCGCAATGGCGCTAGGGCGTTCATTACGCTCGGTATTGATCATCGATGGTGGAAATCCTTGCAATAAACAAACGCCACACTCGCATAATTTTATCACGCACGATGGCGAAAAACCGCACGTCATTGCCCAAAAAGCTAAAGAACAAGTGCTCAATTATGACACTGTTCATTTCTTGGAAGATTTCGCATTAAGCGGAAAAAAAGCTGAAAACGGTTTTGAAATCAGCACCAAATCCGGGAAAACCTTCAAAGCCAGAAAGCTCATTTTTGCTACTGGAATCAAAGACGTGATGCCGGATATTGAAGGGTTTTCAGCATGCTGGGGAATCACAGCCATTCACTGCCCCTATTGTCACGGGTACGAATTCAAATCTGATAAAACAGCCATCATGGCCAACGGCGAGCACGCTTTTCATATTGCAAGTTTGGTGAATAACCTCACAGATGATCTCACAATTCTTACGCAAGGAACACCAGATTTTGATGAAAACCAACGTGCAAAACTTAAAAAGCACGACATCAACATTATTGAAACTCCGGTTACAAAGTTTGAACATCAAGACGGTTCGCTCGAAAAAGTGATTCTAGAAGATGGTACTTCCCTGACTTTAAAAGCCGTTTATGCCGGTTTGCCCTTTGAGCAACATTCTGATATTCCACAACAATTGGGCTGCTCCCTTACGGAAACGGGTCACCTCAAAGTAGATCTATTTCAAAAAACAGAAGTGCCGGGAATTTACGCCTGTGGCGACAACACCAGCAGAATGCGCTCTGTGGCTTATGCTGTTTCAACAGGGAATATCGTAGGCGCTATGGTTAATAACGAGTTGACGCAAGAAGATTTTTAGAGGCATCTGAGATTTCTATTAAATCGTTTTATACATTTGTTAGATACTCGATATGCACAAAACCGTAAAACATAGAATTTCGCTTGTATTGCTGGCGCTCTTCATTTCGATGAAAATGCTAGGGCTGCACGTACTTGCGCACGACGGTGATCAAGAGCATTTTGTGCATTGTAAATTGTGCGAGCACGCAGTTGTGGGCGACCATTACAATCCTGCGTTACTTTCTGATAACACAGCATTTCAAGTTTTAACTCCGCAAGCTCCGGCAACCACCCAAATTGTTGACCGCTATGCTTTTACTTTTTGCGATAACTTCATCGCAAATCCACTTTTCTCCCGCCCTCCTCCGGCTCAGGCATAATACTCTAGTTTTAAGATAGTTGCGTTTTATACGCAGTGTTGACATTTTTTGATTTTCGCACTACGCGAAAACACTACACGTATAATCAATTTCATCATCCTAAAGAGCCCTTTACAAGCAAAACTGCTTGAAACACTTATTTGATTTTCCGTAGAACAGAACCGTATTTTCAGGTTTCAAAATGGCATTATTATGGCCAGACTTTTATTATATTTTTTACTCACTCCTCATTTGTTTTGTACAAGTTGTAATAATCCTGCGAAACAAGATAATGTATCTATTATCAACGAAAAACGCATCGTTGACACGTTTAAGAAAGCGCTAAATACCGTCAGTTTAGACCATTTTTACATCACGCTAGACAGCGTGACTTTTGCCCAACTAAAAGGCAGTGATTTCATCAATTCACAATATGCCAACCTAGATCAAGGCATTCCTGATTTTACGCCTATCAACGCCAATTCAACTTCGGCATACTTACGGGGAAAACGTCAATACATTGAAATCTTAGGTCCACAAAATGCATTTAACGAACCCGTAGGAAAAAGCGGTATTGGTTTCGCTTTAAGCGAAAAAAAGGGCTTCTCACTCTCCAATGCTCCTGAACTTCACGAGACCGGAACCAAGTTTCTCAAAGCGGCAGATACGGTTTCTTTCAATATCGACAATACCGCTGCGGTGTGGTACAAGGCCTTTTACACTTATGGAATGGCCACCAATCTCAGCACTTGGTACGCTTATTATAATCCTGAGTTTTTAGGGCATTTGCACCATGAGGAAATCTCAGAATATACCAGTGAAGCCTTTTTAAAAACTGCCTATCACCCCAATAAATTATTCAATGAGATTACCGGTATAGAAATGCATTGCAATCTTGCCGATCACTTTAGAATTGCGCGCGAACTGCAATTGTTGGGCTGTACCCTAGCGGGTAAAAACAACAATGATCTGCTCTATGTGGTTGACGGTATCAAGCTGAGCATTAGACTTGATGAGACCTTAGACAAAAGTAAGATTACTACGATTGCTGCAACGCTCAATGCGCCAGATCACCGCACTATAACCTTTAAAAACCTGACCATAAAAAACACGGGATACCAAACCGTGTGGTCGCTTAATTAACACTAATATTTTAAACACTAAACATTATGAAAATCAAATTTGTAAGCCTTTTCACCCTCTTAGCCGTTTTAGCCATTAGCTGCAAAGACAAGCCAAAAGAAACCGAAACTGAAACCGAAGTTGAAGTGGTTGAAGAAACTGCTGAAACCCCTATCACTATTGAAAAATTAGAAGGATCGCCGGCTTATGCAGAAGCTTCAATCAAAATCACAAAACCTACTGCCGAAACTGTAAAAGCTGCTGAAGGCGGAATTGATTTTGCTTTTGATGTGCAAAACTATGAGTTGGGCGCACAAACCGATTCTGATTTGACTGGGAACTTAGCCAACTCAGACAAAGGACAGCACATTCACTTTATCGTGGACAACGATCCGTATTCAGCGCATTACGAGCCTACTTTTAAAAAGGAATTAGAAGATGGCACGCATTATCTGGTTGCTTTTTTGAGCCGTTCATATCACGAGAGCGTAAAAAACCCGAATGCTTTTATCGCTAAAAAAGTGGTTGTAGGTGCTGAATCTGTTGATGCTCCAGAGGTTGACCTGAGTGAGCCTACTTTGATTTACAGTCGTCCTAAAGGAGAATACACCGGTGATGTTACTGAAAACCTTCTGTTAGATTTCTACCTCTTAAACACCACACTTTCTGAGGGTGGAAACTATGTAAAAGCCACCATCAACGGTGAAGAATTCAAGTTGACCGAATGGGTGCCTTACATAGTAAAAGGACTTCCTAAAGGTGAAGCTACCGTAAAACTGGAGCTGCTTGACAAAGATGGCCAAGTGCTTCCCGGAGCTTTCAACACCGTAGAACGTACTGTGACTCTTAAATAAATGATTTCCCTTGCTATATGATTCAAACGCATAACCTCTCTTTTCAACACGCCCCTACTCTTGAAACTTTGCGGTTTCCGGATCTTCTTTTGGAACGAGAGGAAAATCTACTGATTTTGGGAAAATCAGGAATAGGCAAAACAACCCTGCTGCATCTTTTAGCAGGGTTGCTCCAGCCTAAAACAGGGACCGTAAACCTTGATAATATTGCACTGCACTCGCTCTCTGCCAAAAAGAGAGACCGGTTTGTGGGCCAGCATATAGGGGTGGTTTTTCAAAAAAACTATGCAATTCGCTCGCTTGATGTGATGCAAAATTTAGAAGCCCGATTGTTTTTTGCCGGGCTTAAATCCAAAAGAGAGCGCTTACACGACCTGCTTGAACAACTGAATTTAGCAGCACATAAAAACAAAAAAATACATCAGTTGAGCGAAGGACAGCTGCAGCGTTTGGGTATTGCTCTTGCGGTGGTGCATCAGCCCCAGGTGATTCTCGCAGATGAGCCTACTTCAAGTCTGGATGATGAAAATTGCGAAGTAGTGATGCAATTGCTTTTAGAGCAAGCTGAACAGCAAAATGCCAACCTGGTGGTTATCACCCACGACGCCCGAGTAAAACCCCTATTTCAAAACCAAATTATCCTATGAATATCTGGAAAATCAGCTTAAGTAATATTTTTCACAAACCGCTTTATGCCTTGCTGAGTGTACTTTCGCTTTCCATCAGTATTGGGTTGTTGTTGGGAATTCAGCAGCTGGATGCTTCCATTAAATATCAATTTGAAAATAGTTTGGGTGATGTTGATATGGTGCTTGGCGCGAAAGGGAGTCCGTTACAATTGGTGCTTGCTAGTGTACTGCATATGGACAATCCTACCGGAAATATTTCATTGGCGGAAGCCGAAAAAATCACCAAAAATCCGCTGATAAAAAAAGCGGTACCCATCTCTTACGGCGACAATTATCAAGGGTTTAGAATCTTAGGAAGCAATGAAGAATTTGCCGGTTTGTATGAAGCGGAACTTGCTGAAGGCCGTGAACCGTCAAAGTCTATGGAAGTCACTCTGGGCAGCACCGTGGCCGAAGAAACCGATTTAAAAATAGGCGATACGTTTATGAGTTCGCACGGACTTACAGAAAACACGGTAGAAGTGCACAACCACCCGTTGACCGTTGTGGGTATCTACAAACCTACCTACAAGGTCATTGATAAACTTATCGTGACCCGGTTAGAAAGCATCTGGGATGTTCACGAGCACGGAGAAAATCACCACGAAGAGGATGAGCAACAAGCGGGAGATGAACATCACGACGAAGTTGAGCCTCAGGAAGAACATAATGAGGAAGCACACGTCAGTACTGCTCCCCATCAAGAAGAAGGACATCATCACGAGGAATCTGATAAGGAAATTACCGCTATGCTTGTTTCCTTTCGGAATGTGATGGGAATGTTAACCATGCCCAGACGCATTAATAAAGAAACCAATATGCAGGCGGCGCTACCCAATTATGAGCTGGAGCGCTTGTTTAATTTCACCGGGGTTGGTGTCAGGGCTGTATCGTGGATTGCCTATATCATCCTAGCGATTTCCTGTGTCACCATTTTTATCAGTCTGTTTAAAATGGTGCGCGAGCGTGCTTTTGACCTCGCATTGATGCGCACGTACGGCGCGAGCAACTTTCAATTGTTACGCATCGTGGCATATGAAGGCTTTTTGCTTGTGTTTGTTTCTCTATTAGTCGGGGTACTGCTGTCGCAAGTTGGGTTGCACTTTGCATTTTCGGCATTTAAGAGTGGCTACAATCAAGACATACTATTAAAACTACCCTATACGCAAATGGTTAAAACGGTGCTTTTAATACTCGTAATGGTAGGCATCGCCATTTTACTCGCCATACTCCCCATTTTAAAAATGAACGTCTCAAAAATATTAAGCAATGAAAAGTAAACAACCTCAGAGCAATCCCGTTAGGCATTGGTTGAAAACGAATTTTCAATTTCGAGGCAAGCCTCGGAGTATTAAAGCCTTTGGCGGCGCCAATAAAATTTGTTTAGGCCTGTTCCTTCTGGTTTCATTCTTTGGCTATAGCCAAAAAAACATCATCTGGCAGGATCTTGCCCAAGTGAACTTTGAAGAGAAATATTTTGAAACTTATGGAGAATATTTTCTGTATCCACATTTTGAAGATTCACTCAAAGCGATGGAAGGAAAACAAGTGACCATTACCGGCTTCTTCTTAAATATCGATCCGGAAAACGACATTTATATTCTCTCAAAATCACCAATGGCTTCTTGTTTTTTCTGTGGGGCTGCAGGCCCGGAGACTGCCATAGAATTACAGTTTGACAATCCATCAAAGTATAGAACTGATGACGTGGTGACAGTTACAGGCGTACTTAACCTCAACGCCGATGACATCAACCATTTCAATTACATTTTAACCGATTGCACCGTAAAACGTGCTAAATAACCCCCTATAAAATCAATTAAAAATGAACAGAAGACACTTTTTTAGAAATACGACTTTAGGAGCGCTAGGTACATCGTTACTTACCCCTTTTGACTCGCTACAAGCTGCGGAGCACGCCTTGAGTTTCAAGAACAAAAAGGCTAAAAACATCATTATGCTGGTGAGTGACGGGATGAGCACCGGAACGCTAAATATGGCCGATTTACACCTGCGTAGACACACCGGAAAAAGCAGTAACTGGATGCAATTGTATAGCGACAATAAAGTGACCCGCGCACTGATGGATACCGCTTCGGCGAGTTCAATAGTAACAGATTCGGCGGCGGCAGCTTCTTCCTGGGGCGGCGGTGTGCGCGTGCCCAATGGCGCACTCAACGTGAGCCAAAACGGAGAACAGCATTTACCCTTATGGCAAAAATTTAAAAAAGCAGGAAAAAAAGCGGGAACCGTGACGACGGTGCCGGCGACACACGCTACCCCGGCTGGTTTTTGTGTGAATTCTAAATCACGAAATGCGATGGAAGACATTGCCGAAATGTATCTGGAACATCAGTTTGATGTGGTGATGGGCGGTGCTCAAAAGTATTTTTCCGCGGAAGCGAGAAAAGATAAAAAAGATGTATTCGCTGCTTTTGAAAATGCCGGCTATCAAGTTTTTAAAAACCGTAAGGAAATGCTCAATGCTAAACGCAGAAAACCAATTCTTGGCGTTTTTGGCAATGATGCCCTGCCCTATTCCATTGACCGTGAAAATGAGGAAACGCTAAAAAAGGAAACTCCATCTCTCGCAGAAATGACCCAAACGGCAATCGATGCGATGAAAGACCACAAACAAGGATTTACCTTACTCGTAGAAGGTGGAAAAGTGGACTGGGCCGCACACGGTAACGACATTGCCGGTCTTATTTTTGACCAGATCGCTTTTGACGAAGCCATTAAGACAGCAATAGATTTTGCCGAAAAGGATAAAGAAACCCTCGTGATCATCACTACCGACCACGGAAATGCCAATCCCGGTGTGATTTATGGCGGGGATGCCAATGACCATTTTGATTCTATACAGAATTATAAACATTCCAACGAATGGATCTTAAATGGTTTCAATCCGGATACGACCTTAAGTCAAATCAAAGAACGTATCAACTATGCTAATGGAATAGGTATCACCGATGAAGAAGCGCAGACTATTGTGCGGTATTATGATGATTTGGTTGCTGAAGATGGTTTGTACAATCCGCGGCATTTACCTTTTGGCGTGCTTGCAGATATTCAAAAACGCTACAACTCCGTAGGATGGATCAGTATGCAGCACTCAGCAGATTATGTTGAACTCGCGATGTATGGCCCGGGTAGCGAACTTTTGCAACCTTTTGTAAAAAATACAGATCTACACTATTTAATGCTCAAAGCCGCAGAGGTTGAAAATGTGTTTTAGATATTCATTGAACTAATGATGAAGTGGCGCAAAAAGTTTTACTTTTGAAGTGATGAAAATCCTAGTGATACTTTTTGCGCTACTTACTTTTTCCCTTTCGACGGTTACCTGCTGCGTGGGGAATATTACGGGCGTTGAGTATCATCAAGACGATGAGGATGATTGTGAAGATGGTCCGTGTGATGAGCCTTGCTCTCCCTTTTTCAACTGCGGTACTTGTACAGGGTTTTCGGTGCAAGAATTTGAAAATCTTGACTTTCAGCAAGAACAAATCCCTACTCAAAAAATCGTTTCCATCAGTTATTTAAGAGCTGGAGAATTTCACGATTCTTCCTTTCGGCCTCCCCGGGCGTGATTAAAATTGACTTTGTTTTTTTCGCTTTAAGCGAAATGAAATCTCATTTTAATTCTCTTAAATTCTTTAAATGAAACATCTTCATTTATGGCTGTTGCTGCTGTGTTGCGGTGCGGCTTTTGCCCAAAATACCTTTGTGGCAACCCTTAAAAATTCCGAAACGCAAGAACCGCTTTACGGCGTTTCGGTAAGTATCAAAACATTAAATAAAGGCGCAATTTCTAATGCTGAAGGACTCGTGCGCATCGAGAATATTCCTAACGGAACCTATTTGCTTGAGCTGCGCTATGTGGGTTTTGAAACCCAAAACATCACCAGAACTTTTCCGTTGAGTGCAGAAGAAAACAATCAGACATTTTACCTGCATCACGCAGAAGAACAAATGGAAGAAGTCGTGATCCAGTCTACCCGTAGTTCGCGTACCTTTCAAGATATTCCCACACGTCTGGAATTTATTGCCGGTGAGGAACTCGCTGAAAAGGGCAATATGAAACCGGGCGATATCCGGATGTTGCTCAATGAAAGTACAGGTATTCAAACGCAGCAAACCTCTGCGACGAGTTACAATTCAAGCATTCGTATTCAGGGATTAGACGGCAAATACACGCAATTATTGCGGGACGGACTCCCACTCTATTCGGGATATTCCGGCGGGTTAAGTTTAATGCAGATCGCTCCGCTTGACCTCAAGCAAGTGGAAGTGATAAAAGGAGCTTCGTCTACCCTTTACGGTGGCGGTGCGATTGCCGGACTCGTCAATCTGATTTCTAAAACTCCGGAAGACGAACCCGAATTGAGTTTTATGGCGAACGGAACTTCTGCGCTAGGTCTTGACCTTAGTGGGTTTTACTCCCAAAAATACGGCCAGACCGGAGCAACGGTTTTTGCTTCCTATAATCTGGGAACACCTTACGACCCCGCAGATAACGGACTGACGGCTATTCCAAAATTTGAGCGCTTTACGTTGAATCCTAAGTTTTATCTGTATCTCAATGAGAAAACCAATTTGAATGTAGGTTTTAACTATGTAAACGAGGATCGTTTGGGTGGCGCGATGGATTATGTAAAAGGCGATAGTGAAACCGGTTATTTTGAGCGGAATAAAACAGACCGACTTTCAACACAAATATTGGGAAGTCATCAGTTAAGCGATAACACGGCGCTAACGGTAAAAAACAGTATCAGCTTTTTTGAACGCGAAATTGATATTCCCAGTTATACTTTCGCCGGAAGGCAAACCTCATCATTTTCTGAAATTAATATTGCAACAAGCCTTACCAAAACTGAATGGGTTGCCGGTGCCAACTTATGGACCGAAAATTTTAAACAACAGCAAGGTGATCCCGCACAGGACTTAAGTTTTACCAATTATACCGCCGGAGTTTTTGCACAAAATATTTGGGATATTCGAGAACAATGGACGCTGGAAACCGGCTTGCGCACCGATTATCAGAGCGATTATGGGGTGTTTGTTTTGCCGCGTTTATCGTTAATGTTTGAACCTACTAATTTGCTCACCTTTAGAATAGGTGGTGGTATGGGTTATAAAACGCCCACGGTTTTTACTGAAGATGTGGAGCGCTTACAGTTCAGAAGTGTGCAACCCATTAATATCGATGAGACTGACGCTGAACGCTCGATAGGCTTCAACCTGGACGGAAATTACAAATGGTCAATCACCAATGAACTGAATTTGTCAACTAACGTGCTTCTGTTTTACACACGTATTGACGATCCGCTGGTTCTCAACCGCACCTCAGGAGCACTATATGAATTTGTTCAACCGGGCGGTCATATTTGCAGTCAGGGCATCGAGGCAAATATGCGCTGGAAGTACAAAGATTTTAAACTGTTTGTAGGTTATACGCTGGCCGATGTCAATCAGCATTACAATGGGGCAAGCGAGCAATACCCTTTGGTGTCTCAGCATCGTCTTAATAATGTGTTGATGTATGAAAAACACGACAACTTCTGGATAGGTCTAGAAGGCTATTATTACAGTCCGCAGAAGTTGAATGACGGCACCACCGGTCAATCCTATTGGATTTTAGGCGTGATGACCGAAAAGAAACTCGGGGAGAAATTTTCAGTATTCCTCAATTTTGAAAACTTTTTAGATACCCGGCAATCCCGTTTTGATACGATTTATACCGGTACACTGAATGATCCAAATTTCAGAGATATTTACGCTCCCGTTGATGGCTTTGTGATCAACGGTGGTTTTAAATTAAAGTTATAGCCTAAAAATAGAAAACCCGCCAAGAGCACTCTTGGCGGGTCTTTACAATTGCTATCGCAAGCTTTTACATTTCTGCAGTTGTAGTGGTATCTACTTTAGGCAGAATAGCCTGATGCTCATCCATCATCATTTTGTGTTCGCTTTCCATTTCTTCGTGCTCACTCATAAGTTGCTGATGATTATCCATCATTTCTTCAAGTTGTGCTTCCATTTCAGCTTCAGATTTTTCTTCAAAACCTGCTTTTAGTTCTTCATGTGCTGCAATCATTGCGTCGTGACCCTCAATAGTAGCCTCGTGTTTTTTCAAAATTGCCTCGTGTTTAGCAACATCTTCAAGAATGGTAGAATCTTGTAATTCCATCTCTTCAAGTGCTGTCGTGAACTCCTGATGTTTCTGAGTCATTTCACTATGCACCGTTTTGAACTCGGCATGCACCTGCTCAAGACTGTCGTGTTGCATTTCTAACTTGTCAAACTTTGCGGCAAGTTCTTTCTTTTGAGTATTCTCACAACCTACTAATACCAGTAAGAATGTAAAAAAGCTAAGTAATGTTCTAGATGTAGTTTTCATAATTTTTAATTTGGTCGAAATATAGTAAAATACTAGAATTGAGTATCTTAAAATTTATAAACGCACAAAATATTTTGCTTCAAGCCAAATAACTACTTCTAGTATTCAAGCCTTTGCTCTGCATGTAAATTCCGCCAACAATAAACCCTACAACAATAACGTTTTCGTTGTAACAATGCTTCTTCTTAAGTAGAGTGTTGACTTCTATAAAATTCTACAAAAGTGTAGAATAAGTCCACACTTTTGCCCTCAACAGCACACACGGCGCTTGAACGCCTTTCCCCGTAAACTCTTGTTTTACAAGCAAAACAGATTAAATCATTCAATTCTTCAGTTTGGGTCTTATTCTTGAATAATTCTATTCGGAAACCTAAAAAATTGAAAAATGAATTATTTGAATAACCCTAATACAAAGTTTGCTGTACTCCTAGCGCTTTGTCTTACCATTTTTGCTTCTTGTCGTGAAGAAGAAGTTGAAGATGAAGGATTGCCACTTCCGGTAATCAGTTTACAAGAAACCAGCGCAGCTAAAAATTTTGAATACATCGGCTCCATTGAAGGTGTTGAGTCTGTTGAGATCAGACCTCAAGTAGATGGAATTCTAGAAGAAATATATGTTGATGAAGGGGAGTTTGTTGAAAAAGGACAGCCTCTTTTTAAAATCAACAGTCAACCGTATATGGAAGACTATAAAAACGCAATGGCCAATGTAAACCTAGAGAAAGCTAAACTTGAAAAAGCACAAAGTGATGTCGAGCGTTTACAGCCATTAATTGATAATGAGGTAATTTCTGAGGTGCGTATGAAATCTGTAAAAGCAGATTATCAGGTAGCACTTTCTTCATTGCAACAAGCGCAAGCTCAGGCGGCCAATATGCGTATAAACCTTGATTTTACAACCATTAAAGCGCCGGTAAACGGATTTATGGGACGTATCCCAAAATCTATTGGTAACGTGGTTAAGAAAACAGATTCTGAGCCTTTGACGAATCTTTCAAACGTAAATGACATTTATGTGTATTTCTCTATGAGTGAATCTGATTATCTTTATTTTGAGCGTGCTAAAAATGATACGCTTTCTAAAAAGAACAAAGTTAACGATCAGGTAAAGCTTGTATTGGCCGACGGTTCAATCTATGAGCACGGAGGTAAAATTGATGCAAATTCAGGTCAGATCGACCGTTCTACAGGTTCGATCACACTGAGAGCAAAATTCAACAATCCGGATACTTTATTACGATCAGGGAACACCGGTAAAATTCTTATGGAAGAAATTTATCAAAGTGCCATACTTGTTCCTCAGAGTGCCACTACCTTTATTCAGGATAAGAAATTCGTCTTTATTCTTGATGAAAACAATATTGCTCAACGCCGTGAGATCATTACAAAAGGACGCTCAGGTGACAACTATATTGTAGACTCTAAAAGCTTATCTCCTAAAGATCGCATTGTTGTTTCGGGCTTAGATAAATTGGCTTCAGGCATCAAAGTTAAACCGCTTCAAAGAGGTCAACTTACCAGCAGTCTGTAACATTTCAGACCCATATTAAGAGTTTTTATTTCGTATTAAGTCTAATACCGAAACAACTAACCTATGTTTAAAAAGATTATAAAAAAGCCGGTGTTTACGCTGGTGATCACGATAGTATTGGTACTTGCGGGAGCCGCCAGTATCACTTCTCTACCCGTTGAACGTTTCCCGGAAATTGCACCGCCTAGTGTGAGTGTTGCAGTGTATTACCCAGGCGGTAATGCCGAGACCGTAGCAAAATCAGTTTTGTTACCTATTGAAGAAGCTTTAAACGGTACCGAAAATATGACCTACGCTAACTCTACAGCGACCAACTCCGGTCGTGGTCGAGTTACCATTTACTTTAAACCGGGAACCAATCCCGATCAGGCAGCTGTAGATATCCAAAACCGAATTTCAGTAATTACTGAAAAAATACCGCCGGAAGTTACGGAGGCCGGTATTTCGGTGACCAAAAGGATGAAAGGTAGTATTATGACCATCAATATTTTTAGTCGTGATTCTACTTATGACGAAACTTTTCTTAACGCATACACCCGAATCAATATTCGACGTGAGCTTAAGCGTGTAGAAGGTTTAGCTGAAGCTTCAATACTGCGTCAGCGTGATTATGCGATGCGTATATGGTTGAATCCACAAAAAATGGCTTCTTATAACCTCACGCCGAGAGAGGTTTACAATCAGGTAAAAGATCAAAACTTTGAAGCAGCGCCGGGTAAATTCGGTGAAAATTCAGATGAGCTTTTTGAAATTGTAATGAAGTATGACGGGCGTTTCAGCGAGATCGAAG
Organism: Leeuwenhoekiella palythoae; assembly: GCF_900130045.1. Lineage (GTDB taxonomy): Bacteria > Bacteroidota > Bacteroidia > Flavobacteriales > Flavobacteriaceae > Leeuwenhoekiella > Leeuwenhoekiella palythoae. The sequence goes on along the minus strand of NZ_FQXT01000006.1, from coordinate 236,923 downwards.
AATATGAAAACCTCGTCATTAAAACCAATAAAGATGGTGCGCAATTACGTCTTAAAGATGTCGCGCGTATTGAATTTGGTGCTTCTAACTACACCAGTGAAAACCGTCTTGACGGTAAACCTTCGGTAACTATTGATATTGTGCAAATGAATGGTGCAAACGCAAAAACCATTGATGAGCGCATTAGAGAAATACTTGAAGAACAGAAAAAATTATTCCCTGAAGGTATCGATTATGAGATTACCTACAGTGTACGTGACCAGATCGATGAATCTATGAGCCAGGTGATGCACACCCTTGTAGAAGCTTTTATTCTGGTATTTATTGTAGTATTTATATTCCTGCAGGACTTCCGTGCAACCATTATTACAGCTATTTCAATTCCGGTTTCCCTTTTAGGTACGTTTTTCTTCCTAAATATAATTGGCGCCTCGATGAACGTACTTAGTATGTTATCGCTGGTACTAGCCATTGGTATTGTGGTAGATGACGCGATTGTAGTGATGGAAGCAATTCACGAGAAAATGACGCATCACGGCCTTTCTGCCCGAAAAGCAGTTTCTGCCGCAATGGATGAAATTACAGGCGCAATTATCTCTATTACAGTGGTTATTGCTGCAGTATTTTTACCGGTTGCGTTCTTGAGTGGTCCTGTGGGAGTATTTTATCAGGAGTTTGCGTACACCATCATTTTTGCCGTACTGATCTCTGCGATTAATGCATTGACGCTAACGCCGGTACTGACTAAAATTTTCTTCGGAAAGAAAAAACGTAACAAGAAAAAACGCGGAATGGCTAAAACCGTTTCTGAACTGCGCCAGGTACGTAAAGTTAAAGTAGCGAAGCGTAAAGGACTGCGTAAGTTTGACAGTGGTTTTGACAAATTCACCGGCAAATACCTTAACGTGGTTCGCTGGTTCTTAAATCATAAATGGATTGGTGTAGGATCCCTAGTCTTGATCATCGTTGCTACGGTGTTGCTTTCTAGAATTACACCAAGTGCATTTATTCCTACTGAAGATGATAACTTCTTGATTTTCTCAATGAAAATGCCTGAGGGTTCTTCACTTCACAGAACTAATGCTGCCTTGAGAAAAGCAGATTCTATCTTGCAACGTGATCCCGCTGTAAAAGGCGTAAATACCGTATCTGGTTTCAATGTTGTAGATAATGCAAACAGTCCGTCTTCCGGATTAGGATATGTGCAATTGAAACACGCTGCAGAACGAGGTGAAATTCAAGAGATTCAAGAAGTAATTAAACACTTACTATCGGAATTAGATCAAATCCCTGAAACCGACTTTAATATGTATCCCAGACCTACCATTCAAGGTTTTGGTAACTTTGACGGGGTTCAGTTTATGCTGCAAGACCGTGCTGATGGTGACTTGGGAGAGTTTGGGCAGATCGTAAATGAGTTCATCAACACCCTGAGCAATCAGAAAGAAGTGGATAACGCATTTACCTCTTTCAATCCTAACTTCCCACAATATCGTCTTAAGATCGACTATGAAAAAGCTAAGGCTTTAGGCGTAAGTGTAAAGGATATGATGTTTACGGTGCAGTCCTATTTTGGGCGTGTACAACCGGGGGATTTTAACCGCTTTAGCCGTCAGTACGGTGTGTATATGCAGGCCGATATACCATATAGAGAATCACCGGAATCCTTCAACAGTATTTTTGTGAAGAATGATAAAGGTGAAATGGTTCCTGTTAACACTATTGTACGTCTGGAGCAGGCTTATGGTCCTGAGGTGGTGAACCGTTATAACCTGTATAACGCAGCAAAAATTAACGTGACTCCGGCAAAAGGATACAGTACTGGTGACGTAATGAAAAAGATTGAAGAATTAACCAGCGAAAAACTGCCTGCGAGTTTAAGTTATGAGTGGACCAGTATGAGTTTGGAGGAGAAAAATTCAGGAGGCGATACCATCATTGTATTCATCATCATTATTCTTCTGGTTTATTTCATTTTGGCTTCACAATACGAAAGTTTCTTACTTCCGCTAGCGGTAATGTTATCGCTTCCTGTTGGGATCTTTGGTGTATTTGCTGCGATCAATTTAGCCGGACTAGACAATAATATTTACGTACAAATTGGTATTATTATGTTGATAGGTCTTTTGGCAAAGAATGCGATTCTAATTGTAGAATTCGTTGCGCAAAAAAGACGTGCCGGCCTTTCAGCTTTTGATGCGGTGCTCGAAGCGAGTGCGCTGCGTATCAGACCTATTATTATGACGTCGCTGGCATTTACCGTGGGGCTTGTTCCGCTTATGTTTGCTGAAGGTTCTTCGGCGCAAGGAAACCACTCTGTAAGTATAGGTACTGCCGGCGGAATGGTAGGTGGTATTGTTTTAGGAATTTTTGTGATTCCTGTAATGGCTTACATCTTCCAGATGTTGCACGATAAGTATAACTTAGAGCGCTACGGAGATAAAGAAATTGAAGAATAACCTAACCTAACCACAATGAAAAAGATAATTGATATACATACGATAAAAAGAAAACCGAATATAAAACGCTATCTGATTGCGAGTTGCATCTTGTTGATCTTATTGATCCTCGGAAGTTGTAAAGTAGGTCAACAATACGAGCGTCCTCAATTTGACGATGTTTCTGAAGAGTTTTATGTGAAAGATTCTATTTTTAATGATTCTTTGGCCGAAGCTGCAATTACGCGCGATAGCCTGATGATGTCACACATTCCTTGGAGAGAGTTTATAGAAGACAGCACCTTGATTGCTCTTATAGATACCGCTTTGGTAAACAATATTGACTTGCAAAAAGCAATGCGCAATATGGATATTGGGATGGAATATTTAGCCCAATCTAAAGCAAACTTTTTGCCATCGGTAAACGCGACTCCGGCAGGCTTTAGAAGAGAATATTATTCTGAGAACTACAATAATTACGGTTCTAACCGCGCCAGACGTAACCACGGTGAAACGCCGCCTACCAGTTTGTATACCGAAAGATTAGAATATACTTCTGCACTGCAAGCTGATTGGGAAATTGACATTTGGGGCAAACTGAGATGGCAAAAAGAAGCGGCTCGTGCCGACTTTATGAAAAGCCAGGAATTTAAAAAAGCAGTACAAACCGAATTGATCGCCGAAGTTGCTTCGACCTATTATAATTTAATAATGCTGAAGTCTCAGGTTGAAGTTGCCGAAAAGAACTATGCACTTAATGATAGTACCTATAATATTGTAAAGCTGCAATACGATGCGGGCGAGACTACTTCGCTAGCGCTGCAACAAACCAAGTCGCAGCAGTTAAAAGCACAGTCTTTAATTCCGCAATTGGAGCGTCAATATACCGTTCAGGAAAATAAACTGAACCGTCTTTTAGGAAGATCGCCTCGTGCCATTGAGCTTACTGCAAATTTTGATGATATTCAATTTCAGGAAAAATATAAAACCGGTGTTCCTATCGAATTGGTTAAAAACCGTCCCGATGTGGCGATGGCGGAGTACGAACTTATCGCTCAAAATGCACGCACGGGCGTAGCCGAAGCTTTAAAATATCCATCGCTTAGTATTGGTGCGGGATTGGGTTTAAATTCGTTTGAATTGGAAAATTTTTTCGATCCGGTTAGTTCGGCGTTTGCATTGCTCAACGGTTCTATTTTTCAGCCGATTTTCAATAACCGTAAACTGAAAACCAATTATCGTGTCGCACTTACAGAACGCGAGATCGCACAATTGGAGTTTAAGGATAATTTAATTGGTGCTGTTGAAGATGTATCTAATTCGCTTACCCGAATCAATAAACTGACTCAGGAATATAAGATCGCACAAGAGCGTATCGAGGTTACGCAAAAAGGACTTAAAGATGCTGCTTTGTTATTTAGAGGTGGATTTGCCAATTATCTCGAGGTGATCACCGCACAGAGCGATGCCTTAGAAAGTGAATTGAATGAAATCAATACTAAAAAGCAGATCTTAATTGCAAACATTGAACTCTACCGCAGTCTTGGTGGTGGATGGCAATAAACTGAAGTTTACAAAAAGCAAAGGCGTAATCTTGTGATTGCGGCTTTTTTTTAGTTTAAAACTCAAAATTAAATCCCTTTTCTAATAGCTTTTGATAGGTTTCAGGATTGAATTTATAAAGTGTGGCGGCACGATGCGAGACGTCTTTCTGTTTTTCATCTAGCGCCGTTAGTAAATTCATTCTAAGAATTTTTCTTCTGAAGTTGGGCTTGTCCATTTCGTAACCTAGAATCTCTTCGTACAAATGCATCAACTGAAGCAACGTAAATTTTTCGGGTAATAAATTGAATCCAATAGGCTCTTGTTTAATTCTGCGGCGCAGTCTGCGCAAGCCAACCCCTAAAATATGACGGTGGTCATAAATTAGCGTTTCCACTTCAGAAACTTTAAACCACGCTACTTCAGAAGCGGTAGCTCCGGGTTTTAAGCCCGTCCAGTCTTGCTTTTTAATTAACGCGTAATATCCCACTGTAATCACTCGAGAAACCGGAAAACGATCAGGTTCGCTAAAAGCGCGCAGCTGCTCGAGATAAACATCTTTAATTCCGGTAAGTTCGAGCAGTAAACGGTTAGCAGCAGCATCTGTGCTTTCATCAGTAAAAATCCATCCTCCGGGGAGCCCCCATTTATCTTTACTAATACCATCAGCGTGCTTGACTAAAAGCACTTCTAAAGCCCCTTGATTGAACCCAAATATGACACAATCAATGGTTATACTGTCTAAAATGGTCGCTTCGTATTGTTTTGCCATAATTCTGGTTATCAATCGCTAATATCGATAAATTTTTTAGAGCGGTTATGAGATTCCATATTTTATAAGTATACTTGTAGTCATACAAACCATAAGTTGTCCTCTGGACTAAAATAAGAGATTTAATTTAAACGCATATGTATTTTTTAGGAATCGATCTGGGCAGTTCTTCAATCAAGCTTGCCGTACTTGATGCCAACACTGGCAAATCAGTAGGCAGTTGCACGGTTCCTGATCACGAGATGATCATCAAAGCCCCTCAAAGCGGTTGGGCTGAGCAAGATCCGCAACTCTGGTGGGAGTACACTTGTACGGGTGTAAAAAAATTAAAAGATCATGGTGTTGACATTAGCCTAATTAAAGCCATTGGGATTTCGTATCAAATGCACGGTCTGGTACTTACCGACAAAGATCTAAATATTTTGCGGCCTTCTATCATCTGGTGTGATAGCCGTGCTGCGCCTATTGGCGAAAAATACTATCAGGAAAAAGGAGCAACATTTTTTCAAGACCGGGTTTTGCAAAGTCCGGGGAATTTTACCGCAGCGAAGTTAAAGTGGGTTCAGCAACACGAACCAGAGCTTTTTGATCAGGTCGCACATATGATGCTTCCGGGCGATTATCTGGCCGCTAAATTTTCGGGCATAGCACAAACCAGCAAATCAGGGCTTTCTGAAGCAGCGCTTTGGGATTTTAAAAAGAATGCCTTAGCCGAAGAAGTCCTCGATGCTTTAGATCTTCCGCGTGCGGTGATTCCTGAGGTCGTGGCTAATTTTAGTCATCAGGCGACTATTGCACCTCATATCGCTGAGCGTTTGGGCTTTTCTAAAGACGTAGCAATCACCTATCGCGCCGGAGATCAACCCAATAATGCGCTCGCACTTAACGTAAATCAACCCGGAGAAATCGCCACTACTGCCGGAACTTCCGCAGTGATCTATTCGGTGACCGATCAAGATGCTTTTGATACCGAAAATCGCATCAACACCTTTTTGCACGTGAATAACACCGAAGCTCAAAAACGCAACGGCGTGTTACTCTGTATTAATGGTTCAGGGATCTTGTATCAGTGGTTGCGTAAAATACTTTCCACCGGAAAAGATAAGTTTTTGTCCTACGATTTCTTAAATGCGCAAGCAGCGCAAGCTGGTCCGGGTAGTGCCGGACTTAACTTTTATCCTTTTGGCAATGGTGTTGAACGTATATTTAATAACAAGAAATCCTTCAGCGGATTGCAGAATTTAGATTTCAACAGGCACGGAGCCACCCATATGGTTCGCGCTGCTTGTGAAGGAATTGTTTATGCCATGAACTACGGCTTTGAGGTAATGCAGCATATTGGCGCCGGTGGACATTCCGTAAAGGCTACAAAAGCCAATTTATTCCTGAGTCCGGTATTCAGAGATATTTTTGTAAATACCACGCAAACTACCTTAGCGCTGTACAAAACCAATGGCGCTGAAGGTGCTGCGCGAGGAGCAGCCCACGGCTATGGATTTTATACCAGTCTGGATGATGCCGCCCACGGACTAGAGTTATTAAGCACTCAGGAGCCTCAACCCGAATTAAAACAACAATACACCGATTTATATCAAACCTGGAAAAATAATATTCAAATAATAGCATAATGAGTACCTATTTTAAAAACATAGACCCAATCAAATTTGAAGGAAAAGAAAGCGATAATCCGCTTGCCTTTAAATACTACGATGAAAACAAAGTAGTCGCAGGAAAAACACTAAAAGAGCATATGCGTTTTGCGATGGCCTACTGGCATACGCTTAACAATAAAGGTGGAGATCCTTTTGGCGCTCCCACCGAAACTTTTTCCTGGGATGCCAACCCCGATCCTGTAATACGTGCTAAGGATAAAATGGATGCCGCATTTGAATTTATGACCAAGCTAGGTCTTCCGTATTACTGCTTTCATGATGTAGATCTTGTAGATGAAGCTCCTAGTCTTGGGGAGTTTGAAAAACGCATTGCTGCGGTTGTAGACTATGCAAAAACCAAACAGCAAGAAAGCGGTATTAAACTGCTTTGGGGAACATCAAACCTCTTTAGTAATCCGCGTTATATGAATGGTGCTGCAACCAATCCTAATTTTGATGTAGTGGCCTATGCCGGTGCGCAGCTTAAAATTGCCATTGACGCAACTCTTGCGTTGGGTGGTGAGAATTATGTGTTTTGGGGTGGTCGTGAAGGCTATATGAGCTTGCTGAATACCGACATGAAACGCGAGCTGGATCATCTGGCGCAGTTTCTTACCATTGCGCGTGATTATGCGCGTAAACAAGGATTTAAAGGAAACTTTTTAATCGAACCTAAACCTATGGAACCTACCAAGCATCAATATGATTTTGATGCAGCAACGAGTTTAGGTTTCATTAATAAATACGGACTACAAGATGATTTTAAACTGAATCTTGAAGTGAATCACGCAACCTTAGCAAGTCATACATTTGAGCACGAATTACAAGTAGCTGTTGACGCAGGAATGCTAGGCAGTATTGATGCCAATCGTGGCGACTACCAAAACGGTTGGGATACAGATCAGTTTCCTATTGATGTGTATGAAGCGACTCAAGCAATGTTGGTTATTCTTGAAGGTGGTGGAATTCAAGGCGGCGGCATCAACTTTGACGCTAAAGTGCGCCGTAATTCTACTGATCTTGAAGATAAATTTATCGCCCACATCGCCGGTATGGATACTTTTGCCCGCGGACTGATCGCTGCAGATCACGTGCTTCAGCATACTTCTTATAAAGAACTACGCAAAAACCGCTATGCTTCTTTTGATCAGGGGAATGGTGCAAAATTTGAATCTGGCGCTTTATCGCTAGAAGCGCTCAGTACCTTGGGACACCAAACCGGAGAACCAAAACCATACAGCGGAAAGCAAGAGTTGTTCGAGCAGCTTATTGCTAATGCATTTTAAGGATTTCCTCAAAAGCATTGAAAAGCCTCCATCCGGAGGCTTTTTTTATTTACTTCAATTTTTATGTTCACGGTTCACTACTATTAAATCGCTGTTAATTGGCTAGACGCTCACAGTTCTTAAAATTTTCTTTTATAACCTTTAGCTCAAAAATTAGCGCTATGAGTTTATTAGGAAGAATATTAGGGAACGCCAGTGAGATCCCGGCGGAAGAATTAAGTACTAAATATGAACGCTTACTTACCGATAGTGAACAGGTTGAGCTTGGCTTTAAACTGCTGAGAGACGTTTTTATATTTACTACAAAGCGCTTAATTCTTATTGATGTGCAGGGTGTCACCGGTAGTAAAGTGGAATATAAAAGCTTACCATATAAGAATATTTCACGCTTTTCATTAGAAACAGCAGGAACTTTTGATTTAGATGCCGAATTAAAAATATGGATCAGCAGTGAAAATGTACCTAGTGTAAGCAAAAAGTTCACCAAACAAATAGATGTTTATGCAATTCAACGCTATTTAGCGGCAAAAGTGCTCTAGTGTAAGCCAAACACTTGTAAAATGTGCTTTTCGGCTAAACCGGTTTAGCTTAAAATTTTAACACTAAAACCTTGTAAATCACTGTTTTTGCAACGTTTTATTAACACTACTTAAACAAACCTGTTGTACTTTTATAAGACCGCTTCAGTCTAACCGCCAATTATTTAAGAATTTATGAAAGCTACGCTTCAAATTTCCGAAAAGAACTTCACCGGTTCGCAAGATGCGATCAGCCGCTGTTTAAACCGAATTATGGAGGTTCGCGTTTTAGAGATCAACCTCAAAAAAAACATTATCGCTGTTGATTATGCAAAACCCAGCGTTTATGAACGCATTAAAAATGAACTGAATTGCTTAGGGCTTTCGGTTGGAGAATATAAACCAATCAAGTAAACTACCTCGGGGCAAGCTCACTCGGCTTTCATTGCGAACAAATTTTTAATTTCGTGGCATCCCGATAACTATCGGGATTGAGTATAAAACCCTTTGGCGGTGCCAATTAACCCAAATCACTGTATATCTGAGCCTGCTTTTTAGCAGGCTTTTTTTATACTAATTACTCGTTTTCACGTTATACTTTTAAACCCTTGCCCTATTATGAAAAATGCTTTGCTTATAGTTCTTGTCTGTATCTTATGGTCCTGTACTAATGAGGAAGTGCCGGCAACAATTGATGTAGCCACAGATCTGCCAGCCCAAACGTTGTCCAACACTTCTTATGGGCCGGGAAATCAGCAAATCTATGATCTGTATCTTCCCGAAGCACGTAGCCGCAATAAAACCAAAGTGCTTGTGCTGATTCACGGAGGTGGCTGGATTGACGGTGACAAAAGAGATATGCAAGCGTATATTCCCTTTTTACAAGAGAATTTTCCTGAGCATGCCATTCTGAATATGAATTATACTTTGGCCAATCCGCCGGAGACTACGGCCTTTCCACAACAATTTGAAGAAATTGGTCTCGCACTGACAGAAATTTCACAAAACGTAGAAACCCTTCAAGTACGTGCAGAATTCATCTTAATTGGGGTGAGTGCAGGAGCACATCTCGCACTGTATTATGATTCGGTTTATGATGAAAATGATCAGGTCAAAGGCGTTTGCAGTATTGTAGGTCCTACAAACCTTGACGATGAATTCTATCAAAATCATCCTGAATATAGCGTCGCCATCCCGCAACTCATTGATGCAAACGCATATCCCGAAGCAGATACGTTGGCACAAGCGGTGAGTCCGGCATATCAGGTAAGTACAGCTACCAGCCCTACGCTAATGTTTTATGGCAACGATGATCCTTTAGTGCCAATAACCAACGCTACATTTATGCAAGAACGCTTAGAGGAATTCAGCGTAGTCAATAGCCTAACTATTTATAACGGAGGCCACGGCAACTGGAGCAACGAAGATCAATTAGACCTTCAATCGAAATTGGAGAACTTTATTAATATCTACCTCGAAGTGAGTGAGTAAGATGGAGCAGGCTGTGATTGCTTTTCTTCCAAGTAAACTATATTAGGGCAGGCCCGTGAGGTAATGTACTTGGCAACAAATTTTCAATTTTAAGGCATCCCGATAACTACCGGGACTGAGTACTAAACCCTTCGGCGGTGTCCATAAATTGCTTCCATTTCCAAAATTCAGAAATCTGCAAACGATGCGTTTGCTTATACATTTGTACAAAAAACCAGATTTTGCTTTTATGTTGAAAAGCGTTTAAGAAATTCTTATTTGAAATCTTTTTTTTGGAACAAGAGAAATGTATCTTTCGAATTCAACCACCCGAAAAACAATACTATGTTAAATCTTGTACGTACCGATTCAAAAAATCCTGATTTTTTGAAAATGGTAAAAGAACTGGATCAAACCCTCAAAGTCACTGATGGTGATGATCACGCATTTTACAATCAGTTTAATGCTTTAGACCGAATTAAAAATGTAATAGTCGCGTATGACAGCGGAATTCCTGTTGCTTGTGGCGCATTTAGAGAATATGGTCCCAGAAGCGTTGAGATCAAACGCATGTATACTAAGCCATTGTACCGCAAACGCGGATATGCCAGCGCCATTCTTGAGGCTTTAGAGAACTGGGCTATAGAAATAGGATACAATAAATGCGTGCTTGAAACCGGAATTTTTCAGCCACCTGCAATCGCTTTATACAAAAAGCGCCAGTACGATGTAATCCCCAATTACGGGCAATACAGCGGTGTTGGCGGCAGTATGTGTTTCTTAAAATATCTAGCAGCGAGTTAAACCACACGAGCGATATCAACCTCAACGCTCAGTCTGCTTTTTCCACTACCATAAACCACTCCTTTTAAAGGAGGTACATCATAATAATCTCTTCCCCAACCTACGACCAGATGCTGGTCGCCGGGGATTTGATTATTGGTAGGATCAAAATCTACCCATCCAAAACCCGGAATAAAAATAGAAAACCACGCGTGAGACGCATCTGCTCCTATTAACTTTTCTTGACCGGGCGGCGGAAGCGTTTCAATATACCCGCTTATGTATCGCGCAGGTAAGCCAATTGCTCGGATGCAAGCGATAGCGATTTGAGCAAAATCCTGACAAACGCCTTTGCGTTCTTGCATCACCACGTCTATGGGCGTTGACACACTGGTAAAGCCAGATACGAACTTAAAATCTGTATAAATGCGCTGCATTAATTCTTCTGCAGCTTCAAAAACAGAACGGTTGGGTTTAAAGCTTTCGCGGGCATATTTTTCAACGGCTTCACCAGTTTTATTGATAAAAATAGAATCTAAAACAAACTGCTTTGCATCAAGAATTTCAAGATCTGTTTTCAATAAATTTTCCTTAGCCTGCTCGAGGCTTACTTTAGTACAACGGTCTGATCTAAATTCGGTTTTGTACTGCTCATACTCTCTTCGCAGTTTGCTTTTAGTAGTTACTTTGAGCTGTTTGTGCTCTTTCTGAATCGAAAAGCGCGTGATGAAATTTCCGAAGAAATCTACACGTTCAGAAACCTCATCGGCTTCCGGCGCTATGCTCATTTTATATTCTAGCAACTCCTGCCCTAGCGAACGCCTTGGCTTTAATACTGCGATATTATGACAGTAGCTCACAGGCGCATCATAATCATATTTTGTGGTATGCGTAACGGAATACAACATTAGAGCGGAAAGTTTTGATCTACAAGCTGACTCTGCTTATATGTATGATTAAAGTAGGTGTTAGAAATTGTCTGAGAAGTGGAAAATAATAAATCGCTCAATTCTTCTAAAAGTTTATCCAGATCTTTTCGAATATTTCCGTCATTCTCCTTTACTGTTGCCAGCTGATCTGAGTTCGCCAAACGTAGTTTAGAAAAGGCTTCAAATACATATTTCTCGTAATGCATAAGCGCATCAGACTTTTGTGAATGCGGTAAGCGCGAAATATCTTTTTGTAACCGCCCAAGCTGAAAGGTCAACGATCGTGGATATTTTAAATCCATCAGCAAAAGGCTAATTACCGGTTCTACGCGTATATACGATCTGTAACTGTAGCGGTAAATGTTTAAACTTTCGTGACTGCTTAACAAGGATTCCAGCACTTCATATTCGGTTTGCCCAGATTGTTTGATCACCAGAAGCGAACGGCATTTTGTAATCGTAAGCATACTCTGCTCTAACTGAAGGCCTATAAAGTAAAGCAATAAGCCTTGTTCGACCATAATGCTTTCTTCAATGAGTCCCATAAAAGCAATCAAGCGCGTGATCAATTGATTTAAGGTTTTGATCATTTTATTGACGGTGATCTCTTTCTCATTTTCAAGATTGCGCCACAACTTTTGAATATTCTCAAAAACCCGCCACATATCGCTGCTCCACAGATTTCTGATCGAATAATAGCTGTTGCTGAACATCATCATCGAATTGGCCAGACTTCCTATTTTATTTCGGTCGAGCACTACGGCCATCATTTCTTTCAACGGATTATCTATAGCGTAAACACCCTCTTTGTTTTTCTCCATAAAGCCGGGATACGTACCGGTCATCTGCGTCACTGCTTTATAGAGAATATTCATCTTTACCGAGCAGGTTTGCTGATTTGAAGATATTTCGGGCGTGTTCATTTGCTTGAGCACCATTCTTAGAAAACGGGCGTTGACTAAAGTGCGCCCCACATAACGTCCTGCCCAATATAAATTTTCTGCAGTTAAACTGGGGAGATCATCAAGACCACTAGCCGACACAGCAGATTTACGATTCCAGCTGTAATTTGCGGTTTCTTCACTTTTAAGATCGCCGATGATCCAAAAATCCTTGCTAGTCCCTCCGCGTTGGTTAGAAACTCTCAATTTACCACGTTCAGGAGCCACACGCACCAGTCCGCCGGGCATCACATTATAACCGTTTTTACCCGCAATAGTAAATGTACGTGCAACCATATTACGCGGTTCAAAAGTTCCTTTTGAATAATTAGGCGCTGTTGAAAAACTTATACGTTCCTGCGCCACAAAATGATAAGGCTTTTTTAAAATTTCTTTCCGAAGTGTTGCCAGCTCTTCTTCGGTCATTTGAGAACCAAAATGTATATGTTCGCGGTTGGTACGATCAATCGGCTTAATAACCAGATTTGCTAAATTCTTCAGCACATAATCTTTCTCTTTTTCTTGCCCACACCACCAACTCGCAATTTGCGGAAGCTGCAAATCTTCCTTTAAAAAATATTTACAAATAGCCGGCATAAATGGGATAAGCCCCGGATTCTCTAAAACGCCACTGCCAATAGGGTTTACCACCGCCACATTCTGTCTACGTACCACGTCAAGTAAGCCGGCGACTCCCAAGTGAGAATCTTCACGCAACTCCAAAGGATCTGTAAATACATCGTCAACGCGCCGTAAAACCACGTGTACTTTTTTCAACCCCTTGAGTGATTTCATAAAGAGAAATCCATCACGCACCACCAAGTCGTTTCCCTGAACTAACGGATAACCTAAAAAGGACGCTAAATAGGCGTGTTCAAAATAGGTCTCGTTATGCGAGCCCGGAGTGAGAATAACAATATTGGGATTTTCGACTTTATCAGGAGAAGCTTCAAGCAACAACTCGTTGAATTCTTTGAAGAATTCTGAAAGTCGCTTGATGTTCATCTCAGCAAAAATATCAGAGAGCACCCGGTTTGCCGTTGAGCGGTTTTCGAGGGCATATCCCATTCCTGAGGGCGCCTGAGAACGATCATTTACCACCCACATTCTACCGTCAGTTCCGCGGGCGAGATCTGCAGCATACAGCAATAAATGCTTATCAATCTTATACTGAATTTTATCACATTGCCTTAAAAACCCGCGATGCCCGTAGATCACTTCGTGCGGGACAATGCCTTCTTTGATCAACTTGCGCTCTCCATAAACATCTTTTAGCACTAAGTCTAACAAGTGCGCCCGTTGTTTGAGGCCTTTTTCAATTTTCTGCCATTCCTTAGCCTGAAGAATTAAAGGAACTACATTGAGATTCCAAGGGCGGTTTAAGCCATTGGGATCATTATACACATTATAAGTCACCCCGTTTTCTTCCAGCAGCCAGTTGATATCGTTTTGACGTTGTGTCAAACCATCAATCCCTATGCGCTTAAAGTTCTCTAAAAGCTCCTGCCAATCTTCCTTAACGCTGAGATCTGGGGTAAACATCTCATCGTAGGTATAATCTGTAAAATACTTGGTAAACCAAGCATTAGTAGCCACGGTCATATTCAGGGTTGTAAATAATAATTATTTCTTTCGCAAATCTAGCAAATGTGGGAATTCTGGATTCACCGGAATTTCCTTAAAATTAAAGGTTTTATCTGAAGAAGTTGATTTTAAAGTTCGGCCTGCCAGCTTGGTGTCGGGTTCTTTTTCGGTATATACTAAAGTTCCTTGCGTATGACCAATATCCCAAAAACGATTAATTCTTCTAGATTCAGCTTCTAAGCTATTAATTGGGTACGTCTCATAATTGCGCCCTCCCGGATGTGATACAAAATACGTACAACCGCCTATGGAGCGTTGATTCCACAAATCAACAATATCAAAAACCAGAGGCGTATCTACCGGAATAGTTGGATGCAAAGCAGACCACGGTTGCCAAGCTTTATAGCGCACGCCGGCAACATATTCTCCTTTAACACCGGTGTTGCTCAGTTGTACTTTCACGCCGTTGCAGGTCAACACATAGCGCTCATCATTAAAGTTTGAAACTTTGATCTGCACACGTTCTAAAGACGAATCAACATAACGCGAAGTCCCGCCACCCGTCATTGCTTCTCCCAGTACATTCCACGGTTCTATCGCGGCGCGCAATTCGACCTTCATATCTTTAATATCGACCAAACCGTACAATGGGAAACGGAATTCAAAAAACGGATCAAACCAATCTAATTTGAATGGATATCCCGCTGCGTTAAGCTGTGCAACAATATCTTTAATATCTTCTCGCACATAATGTTCCATCAGGAATTTATCGTGCAATTGTGTGCCCCAACGGGTGAGTTTGTGCTTGTACGGTTCGTTCCAAAACCAGCTGACCAGCGTGCGTACGAGCAACATTTGCATCAAACTCATTTGGGCGTGTGGCGGCATATCAAACGCCCGTAATTCAAGAATTCCTAACCTGCCGGAAGACGAATCTGGCGAATATAATTTATCGATACAAAACTCTGCACGATGCGTATTTCCGGTGATATCAGTAAGCAAATGCCTGAACAAACGATCGGTCAACCAAAACGGCACATCTTCATCCTCCGGAATTTGATTGAATGCGATTTCCAGTTCGTATAAATTTTCCTGGCGGCCTTCATCTACACGGGGAGCCTGACTCGTAGAACCTATAAATCCGCCTGAAAACAAATAGGAAAGTCCCGGATGATGCTGCCAGAATGTAAGCAAGCTGCGCAACAAATCAGGTCGGCGCAACAACGGACTATCAGCCGGAGTGACACCGCCTAAGGTCACGTGATTTCCGCCACCGGTGCCCGTGTGTTTTCCGTCGAGCATAAATTTTTCGGTACCCAAACGGCTCTTTTTAGCCTCTTCGTACAGCGTGAGCGTGTTTTTGGTAAGTTCGTCCCAATTCTTCGCCGGGTGAACATTCACTTCAATAACTCCGGGATCTGGCGTCACCTTCAACACCTCAAGACGATTATCTCTTGGCGGCTCGTAACCTTCGATCAATACAGGCACATTTAGCTTTTTTGCTGCTGCTTCCACCGAAGCCATCAGGTCTATGAACGTTTCGGCATTATCTAAAGGCGGAAGAAATAAATAAAGCTTTTTATCCCGAACCTCAGCACAAATCGCAGTTCGAGCAAACGGATTCTTCTCTTGCTTATCTGCATTGTAATCAACCTTGCCATTTTTCTTTTTAGGCTTTTCGGCGGCTTTACGTTTTTCTAAGGCTTCACCGTACGGCCCAAAAGGCTGTCGCTTGTCAAAAAGATCAGGATCTGCAATGGGTTGTGTAGGCACATCGGGTTCTTCAATCAATGAATTAAGTGGTAATCGTAAACCTACCGGTGAATTCCCCGGAATGAGAAAAAGATGATTTCTTCGGAAACGCCACGGACTCGTAACCCATTTTCCTTGAATATTGGCCAATGGCATTACGTGGCCGATCTTTTTATCTAATCCTTGCTCTAAAACTTTATTGAGACGATTACGCACCGAAGTCGCAACATCATCGCCTTTTAACGGATCAACATCTACAGGCAGCCTTCCTTCTTCCCACATAAAATAAAACACGTCTTCATACGCCGGGGTGATGTATTCTAAACGAATCCCGAGGTTCAGCGCCAATTCTTGTAAAAAAGTCTTGGTGATTCCTTCCGGCAGATCATATTCCTCATTAAAAGATGCCATAAGTGACTCATCTTTCCAAATAGGAATGCCGTCTTTACGCCAATGCAACCCTATAGACCAGCGTGGAATAGGTTCGCCCGGATACCATTTTCCCTGCGCGTGGTGAAACATTCCACCTTGACCAAATTTATGCAGCAAACGTTTAGAAAGTCCTTCAGAAAGTTTACGCTTTTCAGGGCCGTCTGCAGCGGTATTCCACTGTTCAGATTCCATATCATCTATAGAAACAAAAGTCGGCTCCCCTCCCATCGTAAGACGCACATCGCCTGCTTGCAATTCCCTTTCAACCTCAAAACCTAGCTCGTAAATTGCGTTCCATTGCGCTTCTGTATAGGGCTTGGTGACTCGCGGAGATTCAAATATTCGGGTAACGGAATTATCAAATTCAAATTCCGT
Source organism: Leeuwenhoekiella palythoae (assembly GCF_900130045.1). Lineage (GTDB taxonomy): Bacteria > Bacteroidota > Bacteroidia > Flavobacteriales > Flavobacteriaceae > Leeuwenhoekiella > Leeuwenhoekiella palythoae. The sequence continues at coordinate 220,449 of NZ_FQXT01000006.1, read as the reverse complement.
TTCCGCAGGATCAGAAAAACCAACCACCGGCGCAGCGCTTTCAAAAGAAGGCGTACACGCTAACGGAATATGTCCTTCCCCAGCCAATAAACCCGAAGTGGAATCTAAACCAATCCAGCCGGCTCCAGGAATATAGACTTCTGCCCAAGCGTGTAAATCGGTAAAATCTTCTTCTGGACCGGATGGACCATCTAACGATTTTTCGTCAGATTTTAACTGTACCAAATAGCCCGAAACAAATCGTGCTGCCAATCCTAAATGCCGTAAACTTTGCACGAGTAACCAGGCAAAATCCCGACAAGAGCCCAATTTTTTCTCGAGCGTTTCTTCACAAGATTGTACTCCCGGCTCCATACGCACCGTATAATTGAGGTACTCATTGATGTGGCGGTTGAGACCGATTAAAAAGTAAATCGTGAGCTGCTCTGAAACATCAATGGTTTTTAAAAACTTCTTGAGTAACGGGCCGTCGTCTGTTATTTCTAAATACGGAAGTAATTCTTTTTTTAGCGAATCTTTGTATTTAAACGGAAATTCTTCCACCGAATCTTCCACAAAAAAATCAAACGGATTGATCGTTTTGAGGTCAGCTATAATTTCAACATCTATAGAAAGTTCGTCTGTTTTTTCAGGAAAAACCACACGCGCCAGATAATTTCCAAAGGGATCTTGCTGCCAGTTAAAAAAGTGATTTTCGGGCTTTATCTTAAGCGAATAAGCCTCAATGGGAGTTCTGCTATGGGGCGCAGGGCGCAGTCTAAAAATATGTGGCGAAAGCGAAATACGTTTATCATACTTGTATTTCGTCTTATGAGAGATCGCAACTTTTAAGGCCATAAAGAACTGGTTTTATATTGAATAACGCACAAAGCGCCCGCGGGTTAACTATATACTAAGATAGCATACCACACAGTAAATTAAGCAGGAAGCTTAAAAAACTAATTCTTTACGACCTATTTTTGAGTAATTAATAATTTAAGCCTGCATCAGACTTATATCATTAATCAATTACCAGCATTTATTCTAAAAATCAGAATATCAAAAACCAAAAAGTGTGGTTTATCCTTGTTTTAAAAATGCCAAGAAATGCTGATGCATCGCTTCGGTATAATCGTAATGTGTTACGATACGAAGTTTACCTTTTCCTAAGGCGCTGATGTGAATATCTTCGGCTTTTAGGCGTTCTATAAACTGTAACTCATCTGCATCTGCGCGCAGGTTAAAGATCAAAATATTGGTTTCTACAGGCTCTACGTGTGCTACTTCTGTATGCTGATTTAAAGCAATTGAAAGTTCCTGAGCACGTTTGTGATCATCTGCCATACGCTGCCAATGATGCTCAATACCGTACAGCCCGGCCGCCGCAGCAAAACCTACCTGACGCATACCTCCTCCTAAAACTTTGCGTACACGCATCGCTTTATCCATAAATTTTTGTTTACCCACGAGCACAGAACCCATTGGCGCGCCTAAACCTTTAGACAAGCACACTGAAATCGTATCAAACGCAGCCCCATAATCTCTAGGAGATTCATCGGTTACTACGAGCGCGTTCCATAGACGTGCTCCGTCAAGATGAAAACCTAAACCGTGATCGTCACAGATCTTTCTGATTTTTAAAATCTCTCTAAAATCATAACAGGCTCCGCCTCCTTTATTGGTGGTATTTTCAAGGCACACCAGAGACGTCAACGGACTGTGATAAAAATCTGGCGGATTGATATGTTCCTCTACCTGATCTGCCGTGATCATCCCCCGATGCCCGTCAACGAGTTTGCACGAAACGCCGCTGTTAAACGAAACGCCACCACCTTCATAATTGTAAACGTGCGCATATTTATCTGCGATAAGTTGCTCGCCGGGTTGCGTATGAATTTTAATCGCCGCTTGATTGGTCATCGATCCTGTTGGGAAATACAGCGCCGAGTCCATCCCAAATAATTCAGCAATATGCGCTTCTAATTTATTAACGCTGGGATCTTCCTTATATACATCATCCCCAACTTCGGCGTGCATCATTGCATCTAACATTCCCGGAGTGGGTTTCGTGATCGTATCGCTACGCAGGTCTATTTTCATTCTATATTATGTTTTCTTAATTATCTTAAATGTTCCCCGCCATCTACCGGAATCACCGCTCCGTTGATCCAGTTGGCTTCGGGTTTGGTCAACAAGTACACCACATTGGCAACATCTTCCGGAGTGGTCAATCGCTTTTGCGGGTTGCGCTCCAATGCCTGAGCTATAATCTGATCACTTCCCGGGATCAATTGTAAACTTTCGGTATTGGTTACGCCGGCTTGAATACAATTTGCCGTGATCTTTAATGGTGCCAATTCAAATGCTAAACTGCGAATTATGGCTTCTAAAGCTGCTTTAGCTGCGGAAACTGCGGCGTAATTGGGTAACGGTTTCGTACTTCCCTCGCTGGTAAAAGTTAGGATTTTCCCGTTTTCTTCAAATAAACCAACGTTTGCAAATGCGCTCGCCCAGTCGTATAAACTCACCGCCATCGCTTCGGCAGTAAGTATAAAATCCTTCCCGGAAAGTTTAGCTACGGAAGCGTCCTCTGCATAAATCGGTTTGAGATTTCCTTTGGCAATACTGTGCAATAATACTTTTACTGAAGCATTCTGCTTTGTAAAAAAATCTTTCACCTTATCAATAGTTGCCGGGTTGAGCGCATCGAGATTAAAGCTTTCGATCTGAATTCCTGTTTCGCGTAAGGCTTCAATCGTAGGGTTAAATTCCTCGAGTTTGCTTCTGCGCGTGCGGTGCACGATGCAAAGATGTAAACCCTTAGCGGCGAGTTTTTTTGCCGAAGCAAAACCTAAACCGCTGCTTCCACCCAAGATCAGGGCCCAGCTGTTAGCCGTTTCTTCGGTATTAAATTCAAAAGTATTTACCATTGTAACAATATACGTTGTGCTGAAAAACCGGGACCAAAACTAAGCATCAATCCATAATCTTCGGCAGGAATTTTTCGATTTAAAAAGCGTTCTAGAACATACAACACGGTTACACTGCTCATATTGCCATAAAGCCGAAGAACTTCTTTAGTATCGTCAATATTTTTTCCGGAAGCGCCAAACAAGCTTTCTACGGTCTGAACGATTTTCTTTCCGCCGGGATGAAATACCAGATTATTGACTTCTGAAATACTTATGTCATTCTTTGCGAGAAACGGATTGATAATCTGCGGAAAGTGCGCTGCTATTGTTTCCGGCACCGATTTGTCAAGAATCATTTTGAGTCCGTTGTTTGTCAGGTCAAATCCCATCATCTGTTCGGCATCGTAAAAATGATACATTTCGGTATCGATGATTTTTGGTCCTAACGCCTTTTCTTCTGAAGAAAGCAATACGCAGGCCGCGCCATCACCAAAAATCGCCGCACTCACAATATTTGCCATCGAAAAATCATCTAGCTGAAAAGTCGCCGTAGGACTTTCGACCGCAATTACCGCAGCACGTTTACCGGGATTGGCTTTTAGAAAATCATTAGCATACAACATCCCTGAAATTCCTGCGGCGCAACCCATTTCGGTGACGGGTAATCGGGTAATATCTTGTCTCAGCTTTAAGCGGTTAATGAGATAGGCATCAAGCGACGGAATCATAATTCCCGTGCAACTCACGGTGATGATATAATCTAGGGATTGCGGTTCCCAACCTGTTTTTTCAAGTGCTGAGCGCAGAGCATCTTCTCCAAGTTGGATTACTTCGCGTTTATAAATGTTGTTTTTATGCTCAAAAGAAGTCGCGGTAAACACCTCATCGGGAGCCATAATACTGTAGCGTTTGTCTACCCCGGCATTGGTGAAAATCTTTTTTACTTTACGCTGAAAACGCTCCTGCTGCCCTGCCATCCATTGTGTGACCAAAGGGAGAATCTCTTGGGTTTCCCGGCTATATTGCGGGACAGCTTTAGCTACACCTGCGATTGCTACTTTTGATTTTCTAATATCCATAAATATCTGAACGCCCAGCGCCATTTTATATTAAACGACTGTACCCCGAGTTTTGATGTAAAAGATAGCAATTCGTTTTTTGTAAAGGCGCGTTCTATAGAAATTAAACCATCGTGTCGTGCCATTGCGCTTCTCATAAATACACGACTATACGCCTGAAACAATCGATATGCAATCGTACTTCGCTGTAAATCATTGATCACTATTCCTAAGTTAGCCAACTTTAAAAACTGCGCTAGGAACTTTAAAATTTCAGTATCGGTAAAGTGATGCATGGTTAAGGTTGAAGTGATTATGTCTATTTCCAGATGGGTTTCATTCAGCTTAAAAACATCCTGAACTTGAAACGACACCTCCGGAAAATCTTGTGAGCGTTTTTGTGCCAAAGCAATGCTTTTAGGATTGATATCGATCCCTATCAGTTTTACAGCAATAGAGCGCTTTCTGGCAAAGTTGGCGATACTACGCAGCATTGCTCCGTCGCCACATCCTACATCGAGAATGGTGTAACTTTTTTGCGGAAACCGATCAAAAAAATAGCGTAACCCCTCTAAAGTGACCTGCTGACCACCCAAGTATTTATTTACGCGAGTAACCTCGGCCAAGGCGGCTTTCAAAGTAGCTTCATCCACGTGGGGGTCGTCCATCAATTCCGGGGTTAATTTGCGATACTTCAAATTTTTAAAGGTTTTCCGTGGGTTGTTTGAATGAGTTTTTGTGTCACTTTTGGCAGGTGTTTTAGCACTTGTATTCCTGTGGATGTGAGCGAGTCATTTTGCAAAGCGCGCTGCAACAAGTTTCCGGCACGCAAGCGATTTGTAAACGTACGCTTCCAGAGCTGCTCATAATGTTGCTCTAGTTCGCTACGAGACCAATCTTGATTCACGTACTCACAAATACATTCTGAAGCTAATTTAGCCGAAATAACCGCCATCGCCATTCCGTTTCCGCATAAGGGATGAATGAGTCCGGCACTGTCGCCACACATCAACATATGATTTTCTACGCTCGGTTTTGATTGAAAAGCGATCTGACTGATACTTAACGGTTGATCCAAAAGAGATTCTGCTTGGGAGAAAAACTTCCTCAAATGCGGATTTTCACAAAGCACTTTTTGTTGAAACTCTTCAATATTCTTAAAAGGTTTGAACGCTTCGGTACGGGTTAGATAGCAAACATTTATTTTATGATTTTCAACCCTAGAAATTCCGCAGTAACCACCTTTAAAATTATGCAGACTCACTTGATCTGAACGAATTTCCCCAGCATAGTGGGCTTTAACCGCCAACCAATTGTTCTTAGAATTTGTGAAATTTCGGTCCAGTTTAAAGTCTAAATTAGAACGTTTCCCAAAGGCACCAATCACCAAATGAGCTTTAAACTCTTGCTGATCTTTAGTTGAAACAGAAAATGTATTTTCAGCAAAATGAATATCCTCAACAGTCTGAGGGATCAAAGTGCATCCTAAACTAAGGGCATATTCTAAAAGATGATGATCAAGCTCGTATCTACTTATCCCAAAACCGCCTAGAGGCAATTTAATATCAAGCGAGTTTCCATTGACCGCAGACAACGCTAAATGATCAATTGCGACCGCGCCCCACTGTAGAGGATCAACGCCCAGATAGTTCCAATACGGTAAAATTTCGTTAGAAAGGTACTCACCGCAAACTTTATGTTTTGGGAAGTGCTCTTTCTCAAAAAGCAACACATCAAATCCAGACTTGCGCAAATGAATTGCGGCAGTTAAACCGGCCAGTCCTGCACCAATAATTGCTATGTTAAACGACTTTTTCAATCGAGTTTCAAATTACGATTTAAACAACATCAGGGCAAGCCTCGGACAATTAGGCGTATAAAAAAACTCCTTACATCAATCAATATAAGGAGTTCTCTCAATTAAGCATCCTAAAAAAGGAATCTTAGTATAAGCCTTTTAATTTTCACCCGCTTCCTGCTTAGCTTCGTTTACCATCTCTTGGTTAGGTACGATTGCTAAAGTTACGCGACGGTTTTTAGAACGTCCTTCCGCAGTATCATTAGTATATTTTGGTTGCTCTTCACCATACCATTGTGTAGTGAAACGACCGGAAGCAATTCCTTGTGTTACCAAGTAGTTAGTAACCGCTTGCGCACGGTTTTTAGAAAGCGTCATATTATAATCCGCCGAACCGGTACTATCAGTATGCCCAACTACTAAAACATTGGTTTGAGGATATTCTTGCATTACGCGTGCAAGACCATTTAAAGTTTCTTGAGATGCGCTGTTGATGTCATACTTGTTGGTTGCAAAATACACCCCACTATTCTCGTCAAAATTTACTACGATACCATCATCTACACGCTCCACTTCGGCTCCAGGAATTTCTTCCTCGATACGTTGTGCTTGCTTATCCATTTTTTTACCGATCACGTTACCGGCAGCACCACCTACAACACCACCTATAACAGCTCCTAGTTCACCACCATCACCTTTTTTACCAACATTGTTACCAATTACAGCGCCCAAAATAGCACCACCGGCTGCACCTATTACGGTACCTTTTTGTTGATTATTTGCATTTCTTGTGGCCTCACATCCCGTTAGCATCGTAATAGCGATTGCAAATACCGAAACATTTTTAAGTATATTTTTCATAATTGTTTTATTGATTATTTATATAAAAATATGCTTTTAGCTTGAAGTTTTAGGTTCAATCTAAAAGCATATCAATTTATTAAACTTATTCAGAGATTTTAGAAAAGTTCATTACAATCGTAAATGGTTTTCCATCTACTTGAACCGTCTGCGTAAAGGTTAATTCGTTATCAGACAAATAGTTGATATTTAAACGAAAACCAGCATTGTTCATTGTTGATTTCATTTTCTCATCTGTGGGCTTTAGCAAAATATCATAAGAAGTCGCACTCTCTTGAGCGGGAATACTCCATACAAAATAGCGTTTGCCTAATGCACAACTTCCATCGGTAATTTCATAATTACCAAAGTTGTTATTCGGGATGAACCTCCAGGTACTTCCCACCATACACTCAGATGAAGCGTCGCCAAAAAGCGTCACATCGTAAACTCCCGGAGCGTTGTTGTAATTGATATTATCTAAATTCCAATAACCTTTAAGGGTTTTTCTAGATTGTTTTACAACTTGATCGCTGCTTCCGCAAGAGACCAAAAACACACTTAAAAGCAATACTGTGATAATCCGTTTCATAAATTAAATATTGATTAAACTAAGTTTTATCTAAATAGTCTTGAAAGTAAACTAATCAAGAATAAAACGATAAAAATGAAGAAAAGTATTTTAGCAATACTCTCTGCTCCAGATGCGATTCCACCGAATCCAAAGATTGCTGCTACGATCGCAATAATGATAAATATAACTGTCCACTTCAACATAATTTTTAAGATTTATTGGTTAGTAATAGTCCAAAAATATAGAGAAGCCACAGTCGATTTTTTAGAATTAATAGTGTTTAACTTTGCGCTGTTAAAATGCGTTAAGGAATAGTTTCCGTCCTTTTGATTCCGATAAAATTTTAACATTAGTACGCAAGTAATGCTTTGATAGCCTCTGCTAATTTACGCTTTGCCAGATACTGATTTTCAAGGAGCTGCGCAAAAGGAACGGGCGTATCTAAACTTGATAATCGCTTGATCGGTGCGTCTAAATAAGTGAAACACTCCTCTGCAATGTAGGCCGAAATATCAGCAGTTATGCTTCCGAAGTTTACATCTTCGGTCACCAATAAAACCTTTCCTGTTTTTGCTACGGAAGCTTTAATCGTATTGTAATCTAATGGAATCAAACTACGTAAATCTATGAGCTCAACAGACCAATCTTTATGATCATTCAAAACTTCTATCACCCAATGCACCGGAGCGCCGTAAGTAATGAGTGTGATTTTTGAGCCTTCCTGCACCACCGAAGCTTTTCCCAAAGGCAAGGTGTAATAGTCTTCAGGAATCTCTTGAGTAATGGTTCTATACAAAGCCTTATGCTCAAAAAACAACACAGGATTCTGATCTTCTATTGCTGCTGCGAGTAAGCCTTTGGCATCATATGGAAAAGCGGGATATACGACTTTAAGGCCGGCAGTATGGGTAAACCACGCCTCGTTAGTCTGGCTGTGAAACGGTCCTGCCCCTACTCCTGCACCGCACGGCATTCTGATCACCACGTCTGCCGGTTGGCCCCAGCGGTAATAACTTTTGGCCAAATAATTAACAATAGGATTAAAACCACTACTTACAAAATCTGCAAATTGCATTTCTACGATGGCTTTGTATCCATTAATGGCCAAGCCCATTGCAGTTTCAACGATTGCCGACTCACAAATAGGAGTATTTCTGATGCGTTCTGAGCCAAATTGCTCCACAAAACCTTCGGTTATTTTAAACACACCGCCGTATGCAGCTACGTCTTGCCCCATTAAAACGAGATTCGCAAAACGCTCTAAACTTTGACGAAGTCCTACTTGAATGGCATCTATAAACCGAACCTGCTGTGTAGCCTCACCGGGTTTTATTTGGGTAAATTCAACTGGAGCAAAAACATCGTTGAGTTCGGTATGCAGATCAGCACTTACAGCTGGTTCTGTAGCAACCTTTTGCAAAGCTTGTTCAATTTCTTGATGAATCTTATCCTCGATCTCGTGCTTTAGGGCTTCGGTTAATAGACCTTTTTCTATTAAATACGATTCAAAATTAGTCACAGGATCGCGCAATGCCCAAGTGCCTAATAAAGTTTCCGGTACATATTTAACACCGCTCGCCTCCTCGTGCCCACGCATTCTAAAAGTTTTAAACTCGATCAAAACCGGTCGTGATCGCTCTCTTACTGATTGCGCAATAGTGCTAAGCTTCGTATACACTTCAAGAATATTATTGCCATCTATAATGTGGCTTTCCATCCCATAACCTTTTGCCCGATCTGCCAGATGCTCACAGCGGTATTGCTCTGATGTGGGTGTAGAAAGTCCGTAACCGTTGTTCTCAATACAAAATAGCACCGGTAAATCCCATACCGAGGCTACATTTAAAGCCTCGTGAAAATCACCTTCGCTGGTACCGCCTTCGCCCGTAAAAACGGCGGTGACCTTTGCTTCATTGCTCAACTTGTGTGCTAAAGCGATTCCGTCTGCGACTCCAAGTTGTGGACCCAGATGCGAAATCATACCCACTATTTTATAGTCTTGTGTTCCAAAGTGAAAACTGCGGTCTCTGCCTTTAGTAAATCCATTAGATTTTCCTTGCCATTGACTAAAAAGACGATCTAGCGGAATTTCCCTACTCGTAAAAACCCCCAGATTGCGATGCATAGGTAAAATATATTCATCGCTATGCAACGCCAAGGTCAAACCAACCGCAATCGCTTCTTGCCCAATTCCACTAAACCATTTAGAAATTTTTCCTTGGCGTAAAAGAATCAACATCTTTTCTTCAATGCGTCTTGGTCGCAACACATGCTCATACAGTTTTAATAAAGTCTCGCTGTTCAAATCATAAGACTGTAATGCGCGCTGCAGGTTTTCTTCTATATTCATACTTTAAATTTATACAATGCCGGTGCTTTGAAAAATAATTGTTTTTTGACTGAGGCCTATGTTTCACCTAAACTTCACCTGCTTTTATATATTTCGCCCCTAGAATTTAATTTATACACAAATGATAGTGAGCGACTTATATTTTAAGGATTGTTTAAAAATTGGAGCCGTAAATATTTAATATCTTTACATAATGCAAACATTGAATGTACCTCTAAATTATGAATAATATACCCAGCGTTAACCTCGCAGACTTTTTAAGTGAAGACCCGGCAAAAAAGCAGAAATTTGTTGATGAGATTGGTAAAGCTTACGAAGAAATAGGATTTGTTTCCTTAAAAAATCATTTTCTTGATGATGCTTTAGTCGATGCTCTATATAGTGAAGTAAAATCCTTTTTTGACCTTCCCGAAGCAACAAAACAGAAGTATGAAATTGACGGTCTTGGTGGCCAGCGCGGTTATATCTCCTTTGGAAAAGAACACGCTAAAGGCAAAAAAGAAGGGGATCTGAAAGAATTTTGGCATTTTGGTCAAGAACCGGATGCTGATGCTAATTTGATCGAAGAATACCCTGAAAATGTTGAAGTCAAAGAACTAGAAAACTTCAATAAAACCGGGATGGAAGCGTATAAAATGCTTGAAAAAACAGGAATTTATGTATTACGCGCTTTGGCTCTTTACATTGGTTTAGACGAGTTTTACTTTGATAAATGGGCAAGAAATGGCAATAGTATTTTGCGCCCTATACACTATCCTCCCATTACTGAAGAACCTAAAGGCGCTGTGCGTGCCGGTGCTCACGGTGATATCAACTTAATCACATTGTTGATGGGTGCCTCAGCAGGTGGACTGCAAGTTTTAAGAAATGATGGCGAATGGATTGATGCCATTCCTAACGAAGACGAACTGGTGATCAACGTGGGTGATATGCTGGAGCGTCACACCAATAATAAATTAAGATCCACAATTCACCGCGTTACCAATCCGCCTAAAGAGCAGTGGGATACACCGCGTTATTCCATTCCGTTTTTTATGCATCCGCGCAGTGAAATGCCATTGAATTGTTTAGAGGAATGTATTGATGATGCTCATCCAAAAGCCTATCCTGATATTACAGCAGGCGAATTTTTACACCAACGTCTTGTTGAAATAGGCTTGATTAAAAAATAATTGAATGGACTTACAAGACCAGCTCAAAAACTTATTTCCTGATCACGAACCCGAACCGGATCAACACGAGGAAGATCCTAATGATCTAGGGATCTGGATGCAAGAAGATCCGCTGCTGTGTAAATATGAAAAACGCAAAGGAAAGCCCATTACCATTATTGAAGGCTATACCGGTGCCGATTCAGATTTTAAAATTCTGTCTAAAGAGCTCAAAAAAATGTTAGGCGTAGGCGGAAGTTTTAAAAAAGAACAAATAATAATTCAAGGAGATTATCGCGATAAAATCATGACGTTTTTAAAAGACAAGGGTTTTAAAGTGAAACGTGTAGGCGGCTAATTAAGAACCCTTTCTTATGAAAAAAAACACATTGCATATCACCAATGGTGACAGTCTTACTGATCGTTTAAACACGCTGGATTTAGACGGTGATCTGGTTATTTGGCGTGAAATGCTTTGTGAAGGTCCTACGGTTGAAAAAGTAGGTTCTCCTGAATTTATCGCAGCGCGAAAGAAATTCTTTAAGGAAACCTATAAAATCTCTGAAGCAGACTACGAGCAAAAATTTGTGAGTCAGTTGAATAAGCTAAATGCAATCAACTCGTACGACGAAGTGATTCTCTGGTTTGAGTTTGACTTATTTTGTCATATCAATATGCTAGCTGCGATAAGTTACCTTATTCAGCACAAAAGTACGATGCCCATTTATATTGTGTGTAGCGGTTGGGTAAAAGGACAATCCCAATTAAAAGGTCTTTCGGAGTTGACAGACGAGCAGCTTTTTATGCATTATGATAAGAAGATTAGACTAGCTCCCGAAGATCTAAAAATTGCGCATCACATCTGGCAGTTGTATTGTGATGAGAAACCCATTGAACTTAAAGCAGAGATTAAAAAAAGCTCTAATTTCAAATATTTGTCCAGCTGCATCAGAGCACATATTGAACGTTTTCCCAACAAGAATACCGGTCTCAACACCCTTGAGACTAATATTTTAAAACTCATAGATCTACACGATATTACTTCTAAGCAGCAACTTTGCGGTTTTGTCCTGAACTATCAAGGCTATTACGGCTACGGCGATATGCAAATTAGTAGAATGATCAAGGCGCTCAAGCCCTTTTTTAGAATGCACGAAGGCAAATTAGTTTTAAGTACCAAAGGTAAAAACGTGCTGGAAGGATCAGAGAATTATTATGACATCGTAAAAGACCAATCTACCTATGGCGGAACTCACAAATATTCTTTTTTATACAATCCTGCAAGTCACGAACTTTTAAAATACAGCTAGAATGACGCTAGCCCCTTCTGAATTTATACTCAATGAAGATGGTAGCATTTATCACCTTCACCTCCTACCCCATCAAATCGCGCAAACCATAATCACCGTTGGAGATCCAGATCGGGTGGATACGGTTACACAACATTTTGACAGCATTGAATGTTCTGTTCAAAAGCGGGAGTTTAAGACCACAACCGGTGTTTATCAAGGCAAGCGAATCACGGTTATTTCAACGGGAATTGGCACAGACAATATTGATATCGTATTAAATGAATTAGATGCGCTTGTCAACATTGATTTTAAAACGCAGATGCTTAAACCTGAGCATACCGCACTGCAAATTATTCGGCTGGGTACTAGTGGGTCTATCCAGAAAGATATTCCGGTTGATGCAGTTTTGTTGAGCGAAAAAGCTTTGGGCTTTGATGCTTTACTTCATTTTTACCAAAGTAAAACTGTAAGAGATCAACATCTTGAACAAGCTTTTGTTGCTCATACCAAGTGGAATCCGGAAAAGAGTATTCCGTATGCTGTTTCGGCAAGTGCTTCCCTCTTAAATCATTTTAAAACAAAAGCGCATTATACAGGAATCACAGCTACTAATGTTGGGTTTTATGGCCCTCAAGGCAGACAACTTCGATTAAAAACCGAAGACAGCGCGCTCAATAATAAACTAGAAACTTTTAAGCACAAAGGAGAACGCATTACCAACTTGGAGATGGAAACTTCAGGGATTTACGGCTTGAGTACACTTTTGGGGCATCAGGCACTTTCTGTAAATGCGATCTTAGCCAACAGAGCTACCGGTGTTTTCAGTAAAAATCCTGCCAACACCGTAAATCAGATGATCATAGCAGCATTAGACCGTATTGCGTTGCTCTAACCTCTTTTAACAAAAGCTTAATTCAGACCGTTAAGGGCTTTCGTATTTTTGAAGAAAACCTATCAAAATATGGAAAATGATCTGGCTGATAATTTAATTCACAGAGATTTAAACTGGCTCAGTTTTAATGCTCGTGTTTTACAAGAAGCTCAAGATAAAGAGAACAACCCGCTTTATGAGCGGATGAAATTTTTAGCCATTTATTCCTCAAATCTTGATGAATATTTTAGGGTACGTGTTAGTCAGCTTCGCCAAATGAAACGCGTTGAAAAAAGCATCAGAAAAAAGCTTGCGCTGAAGCCTAACAGAACCGTAAAACAAATTCTCGCAATAGTTAAAGAGCAACAAGAGGCTTTTGGTAAAATTTACAATGATGAGATTTTACCTGAACTTGCCAAGAACAATATTGTTTTGGTTCCTTCAGAGCAGTACACTAACATTCAGGCGCAATTGGCTAACATTTGGTTCATTGCACACATCAAGAATAATCTGGAAACCAAAGTCATTGATCCTTCAAAAGAAAAAGAGATTTTTCTTGAAAATCAGAGCTTGTATCTATGCGTAACCTTTTCTGATTCAAAAAATATAGGATTTGTAAAAATCCCAACGCAAACTAACGATCGCTTTGTAGATTTAGGAAAAGTTGAGGGCACCTATCACATCACATTTTTAGATGATATCATTAGGTACGAAATTCATAATATCTTTAATTCTGAGACCATTGATGGTGTTTATGAGATCAAACTTTCTCGTGATGCCGAACTTTACATTGATGATGAATTAGGCGGAATTTTAGCCGAACGTATTTATAAATCTTTAGAACAACGCCAGGAAGGACAACCCACACGGTTGCTCTATGATGCAGCAATGCCTAAACCGGTAGCTAAGCGCTTGCGTAAACTGTTAAATTTAGGGAAGATCGATATGATGCCTGGCGGGCGCTATCACAACTTTAATGACTTTTTTAAATTCCCAGACCCTACCAATAATCCTGAGCTGCATTACGAAAACAAAGCCTTTATAAAACACCGTACTCTCGAGAAAGTCCCGGACTTCTTCAAAGCAATTGCCGAAAAAGACCAACTCGTACACTTCCCGTTTATGAGTTTTAATTACGTAGAACGCTTTGTAGAGCAAGCCGCAGCAGATGATGCCGTGACGCATATTAAAATTTCTTTATACCGCGTAGCTGATGAATCTGTTCTTACTTCGGCACTGCTGAAAGCCATCAAAAACGGAAAAAAAGTAACGATTTTCATTGAAGCCAAAGCGCGTTTTGATGAAGAGAATAACATCACTTGGGGACGCAAATTTGAAGAACAAGGAGCCCGCGTAATCTATAGCTATCCGCGGATTAAAGTTCATTCAAAAATTTTGATGATCATTCGTGAAGAGCAAGACAAACCGGTACGTTACGCCTACATTGGCACAGGAAATTTTAACGGCGAAACGTCTAAAATATACTGTGATCACGGTTTATTTACTGCGCATAAGAAAATCACTAAAGAGCTAGGCCGTGTTTTTAGAGTGCTTGAGGGAGAGCTAATTATTCCACGGAATAAACACCTCTTGATTTCTCCTTTTACGACGCGTAGAACTTTTGAGAAACTCATTCACAATGAGATCGAGGCCGCTCAAGCCGGTAAAAAGGCTCAGATTACTGCAAAAATGAACAGTCTTGAAGATCCAGATATGATTCAGCTGTTGTATAAAGCGAGTCAGGCCGGCGTACAAATCAGACTGATTGTACGTGGATTCACGTGCCTTATTCCGGGAGTGAAAGGCCTGAGTGAAAATATATACATGACTTCAATTGTTGACCGTTATTTAGAGCACGGCCGTATTTACCTGTTTTATAATGGTGGAGATGAGCAAATGTATATGGGCTCTGCCGACTGGATGACGCGCAATCTTGACCGTAGGATTGAGGTGCTTACACCTATTTATGATAAAGATCTATTTGCTGAGCTTAAAGATATTTTAGTGCTTCAACTGGCTGATAATGTCAAAGCTAGAATTCAAGATGAAGCCGAAAGTAATGTATATGTAAAACAGAAATCTGGAGATAAGCGCATACGGTCGCAATATGAAATTTATGATTATCTAAAACTTAAAAATCACTAGCATGACCACGATACGTATTGGTGGAGTACCAGAACATTTTAATCTTCCTATTCATTTATGCATTGAAGAAGGGCTTTTTGCCGAAAAAGGAATTCACGTAGAATGGGTTGAATTTCCTGGAGGAACCGGCGCTATGAATGCGGCTTTACGCAATGATGAAATTGACCTTGCCATCATTCTCACCGAAGGGATTATCAAAGATATCGCAAACGGAAATCCGTCTAAAATCATTCAGAATTATGTTTCTAGTCCGTTGCGCTGGGGAGTTCACGTGGCTTCAAAAAGTGATTTTTACACCATCGCAGATCTTGAAGACAAGCGTCCTGCCATAAGCAGATACGGCTCCGGAAGTCACGTGATGGCTTACGTACAGGCCAATGAATTAGGTTGGGATACTTCAAAAATTGAATGTGTAGTCGTCAACAACATAGATACTGCTGTTGAGGCATTAGCTCAAAAAGATGCTGATTATTTTATGTGGGAACACTTCACGACTAAACCTTTAGTCGATAAGGGAATCTTTAGACGCGTAGGAGATTTCCCCACACCTTGGTCTAGTTTTGTGATTGCCGCCACCGATAAAGCCATTGAAGATCAATCAGAAATTTTGCGTATTGTCTTAGAAGTTATAAATGCAAAAACAAGTGTGTTTAAAGGCCTCAGCCGTATAGAAACGCAACTTGCTGAGCGGTACCAGCAAAATTTAGAAGACATTAAAAAGTGGTTATCGATAACGAGTTGGTCTCAAAATCAATTAGAAAATTCTGAGCGCGATCTGGTATTGAAATACCTTAAAAAACTGGATATGGTCGATAAAACGTCTGATTCTCAACAATATTTAAAAAAGATTTAATATAAGTTTTATCTTTTTTTTAGCGATTAGCTGGAAAAAAATGTACAATTTTACCCCCGAATTAATTGAGCAATCAAAATTTTTGAACTATGGTTACATTTTTAATTATTTTGGGTGCCCTGCTGATCATTAATGTTTTGTTATTCAAATTTAGTGTAGCAGGGGGTCCGGTGGCTGAAAAACCACGAAAGCATGTAACCCCTAAACAAAAGGATTTAAGACAGCCTTTAGCTTTTAACAAAGCGTCTTAATTTTGACCTCAAATCCAACATCTAGAAAAGCAGCTTTTTTGAAAGCTGCTTTTTTTATTTGGCTCTGCCAAAGAACTTGATCCTTAGGCTTGCTTTGAAATTAAAATGGTATTTCTGCACACCAACTAGAGAACTAGCATTGAGGTTAATCACTACCATTGTATAGGCACTAGACCTTGCTGCTGCAAAAGTGCATTTGTTTTGCTGAAATGCTGATTCCCGAACCAATACCCGCGGTTTGCACTTAAGGGTGATGGGTGACCGCTAGTTAAAATATGATGTTTTTGCTTGTTTAGTTTTGCAGCCTTTTTCTTTGCAAAACCTCCCCAAAGTAAAAACACCACATTTTCTTTTTGTTCTGAGATCAATTCAATTACTCGGTCTGTAAACTGCTCCCAGCCTTTGCCTTGATGAGATCCCGCCTGATGCGCACGCACGGTAAGCGTAGCATTAAGCAGCAAAACACCTTGCTCAGCCCAACGCTCCAGATTTCCGTTTGCAGGAGCACTTATGCTTAGATCTGTCTCAAGTTCCTTATAAATATTGATCAATGACGGCGGTGGCGCAACTCCATTGGGCACCGAAAAACAAAGTCCGTGCGCCTGGCCCGGACCGTGATAGGGATCCTGACCTATGATGACCACTTTAAGATCATCAAAACTACACAGATCAAAAGCTTTAAAAATATCTTTCCCTTTGGGATAACACGTATGCTGTGTATACTCAGTTTTTACAAAGTCTACCAAATCCTTAAAATACGGTTTATCAAATTCTTCAGCTAAAAGTGCTTTCCAGCTTGGGTGTATGTCAACGTTCATGAAAATCTTAAATTTGCAGTAAAAGTCGGTAAAGGAGCTTTAGAACCAAAGCAGAATACTCATTAAATATTTGAGCCTGTTTAAAGACTAGTGAACATCGTGTTCTAGACACTCTTTTCCATTTTTAATTTGTAAAAAAGCTAATTAAGCTCTTAAGCCTTGACGGCAGACTATGATAAAGATCCATCCTAAAACCCTTTCAGATTTAGAATTCCACACGGTTTGTGCACAATTGAGTGCGCTTTGCATCACCGATATAGGCAAAGTCAAAGCTTTAAAACTGGCACCTCAGCGCAATTATAGAAAGACCCTATTTGTTCTTGATCAAACCCAAGAATACATTAACGCCGATACGCACGAAACGCCCATTCCTAATCATGGTTTTGATGCGCTTGATCACGAACTCAAGATGCTGGGGATAGAAGATACGGTGCTTGAGGTGGGTAGTTTTAGAAAAATAGGTAGCCTTTCAGAAACGGTAAATACACACTTAAGATACTTTAGAAAATTTCAGGAAACATTTCTGGTACTGCATCAAACCGTTCGCGATACTGAATATACCACTGCCTTGACCGATGAGATCAATACTATCGTTGATCGCTATGGCGAAATTAAAGATGATGCCTCACCGGTACTTTTACAAACCAGAAGAGCCATCAATGAGGTAAAGGGTAAAATCAACAGCAGCTTTGCTTCGGCGCTATCGCGCTACGCCTCTTATGGTTATCTAGATGAAATACGCGAGTCAATTGTAGATAACGTACGTGTTCTGGCGGTTTCTGCAATGCACAGACGCAAGGTAAAAGGTTCAATCCTTGGGAATTCAAAAACCGGAAGCATTGTTTACATTCAGCCGGAAGCAACCCAGTCACATCAGCGCGAACTCAACAATTTGCTTTATGATGAGCAGGAAGAGGTTAAACGCATTTTAAAAGCACTCACCGATTTTGTGCGGCCTTTTAGTCCGTTATTAAAAGAGTATCAGAAGCTACTGAGTACTATAGACGTCATTGCGGCAAAAGCAAAGTACGCCAAGAAGCTTGACGCGGTGCTGCCAAAAATTACTAAAGATCGCGAACTAGAGATCAAAGAGGCCTATCACCCACTCTTGCTTTTAAACAACAGAAAACGCGGGGAGAAAACCTATCCGCAGGACATCAAACTGGATGCAGACAATCGTATCATTGTCATCAGCGGCCCCAATGCCGGCGGAAAGAGTATTACTCTAAAAACCGTGGGCTTGCTTCAAGTGATGCTGCAAAGCGGACTCTTGATTCCTGTACACGAATACTCTCGTTTTTGCCTTTTTGACAAAATTCTTACTGATATTGGTGACAATCAAAGTATAGAGAATCACTTGAGTACCTATAGTTACCGTCTGAAAAATATGAACTATTTTCTGCGGAAATGTGACGACAAGACCTTATTCCTGATCGATGAATTTGGTACCGGTAGTGATCCTGAATTGGGTGGTGCTTTAGCCGAAACCTTTCTCGAAGTATTTTATGAGCGCAACAGCTATGGAATTATCACAACCCATTATGCCAATTTAAAAATGATGGCAAACGAGACCGAAGCGATCACCAATGCCAATATGCTTTTTGACTCGCGCACGCTTGAGCCGCTTTATAAATTATATGTAGGTGAAGCCGGAAGCTCGTTTACTTTTGAAGTGGCACAGAAAAATGGGATTCCCTATTCGCTTATCAACCGCTCTAAAAAGAAAGTAGAACGAGGTAAAATACGTTTTGATAAAAGTATAGCCAACTTGCAAAAAGAACGCAGCAAGCTAGCCAAAACCACTACTTCTTTAAAAACCAAAGAGCAAGAAGCGGCAAAACAACAGCAAGAGCTGAATAAAACCAATGCGCGCATTCAAGAGAAGTTAGAAAGCTATCAAGAGCTTTACGACAGTAACCAGCGTTTGATCTATTTGGGTCAAAAACTAGATGATCTGAGTGAGAAGTTTTTCAGCAATAAGAATAAAAAATTGCTTCTAGACGAACTCTACAAAGTGGTTCAGATTGAGAATTCAAAACGGCAAAGGCAGAATGCAAAACAAAAACGCGCTCAGAAGGCTAAGGAGCGTCGCATTCAGCAAGAAGCAGAAAAGAAGGTCGAAGTAATCCGTCAGAAGAAGAAGGAGGAAAAACAGAAAGAAATTCAGGTTGAAAAAGCAAAACCTAAAGTAAGCTTGCAAGTTGGCGATCAAGTACGCCTGCCAGACGGTAGAGCTGTAGGCAGTATCGACAAAATTGAAAAAGGCAAAGCAACCGTAGATTATGGTATGTTTACCACCCAAGTGGACGTTGACACGCTTGAATTTGTAAAAAGACCTAAAGCTAAATAATGAATCGTGGGTTAGCTAAATCATTACTATTTCTAGGAGCCTTATTACTGGTTCTCAATATACTTTTTACTGCTAGCTTTACAGATATTGGTTTTATTTTAAGTGTTACCGCTAACCTATTGTTGATCTTGGCTATGATTCAAGTGCTTTATTTTAATAAACAACGGTAGCTATGAAAGGTAAAATCATTCTGTTTGACGGCGTTTGTAATTTATGTAACGGCGCTATCAATTTTATAATCAAGCACGATCCTAAAGGTATTTTCAAATTTGCTTCGCTACAAGAGGAAACCGGCCAAAAGCTGCTTGCTCAACACAATATAGATCCGCAAGAGACTGATTCTATTGTATTAATCGATGATGATAAGGTTTCTGTGAAGTCTTCGGCGGCCTTGCGCATTGCAAAAAATCTCAATCAGGGTTATCCATTACTTTTTGGTTTTATGATCATTCCAACCTTTATTAGAAATGGCGTGTATGATTTTATTGCTGCAAACCGCTACAAGTGGTTTGGCAAAAAAGAAAGTTGTATGCTTCCAACTCCCGAGTTGCGCTCTCGCTTTCTAGATTAAATAATTGCTATTAATAATACTATTGGCGCTTAGCTTAAACTTTTCGCTTATATTTAAACTACTTTGATTTAGGTCAATTCAATTTAAAAACCTGCTCACAACGCGATCAATCACTAAGCCATTGCACTTGATGATCGTTTAATATATCGTTTATGAAAAAATACTACGCGATTGCCTTTATCGCCCTGCTCTGCTCAAATTTTCTTAGCGCCTCAGAAAAACCACTGATCGCTCAAAACTCTAAAATTGAAAAAGTCACTGTGTTTTTGCAAGGCGCAACTATTGAACGTAGTGCTTCGGTACAGCTAAAAACAGGTGTTAACGAACTCGTTTTTGACAATCTATCCCCAGATATTATCGAAAACAGCATTCAGCTGAGAGGCCTTAAAAACGCCAGTATTTTGTCTATTGCTTTTAATCTGGATTACCTGGATAAAAAAAATGTTTCCGCAGAATATGAATCACTAGAAACGAGATTAGACGAACTTCTTTTTGAAAGAAATGCTATTCAAAGCACGATTGAAGGTTACGAGCGTGAGCTTAAATTGCTTTCAGAAAATCAGCGCATCAATAGCGATAACACCGATTTATCCTTAGAAAAAATCAAACAAATAAGCACCTATTATCGGCAACGCAGCACCGAAATTCAGAATACGATCTACAAACAAAAAAGAGCGTTGCAAGACTTAGAACGCGATATTAATGATCATCGCCAGCAAATGAATAATCTTGAAGATTCTCGTAAAGAAATGCGCGGCGAGATCACCGTAAAACTTCAAGCGGAAAGCGCTTCTTATCTAAATATGGAGCTCTCTTATAACATTGAAAATGCAGGCTGGTTTCCATTTTATGACATTCGTGCCAACAATACGATAGACCCCATTGAACTCAGTTATAAAGCTAGTGTTTACCAGCAAAGCGGTATAGATTGGGACGACGTGAATCTCGTGTTGTCTACAGGTGACCCAAATACTAATAACCTAAAACCCGACTTGCAACCTAAATACCTCAATTTCGTTAATAGAAATTACAAACCCTCAAGCGCGGTAAGCCGAAATAATTTTAAACACAATCCTACAGTAAGAAGTGTTTCTGGTATCGTTACCGACGATTCAGGTGCGCCGCTTCCGGGAGTTAATATTGCTCAAACCGGTTCGACTAATGGTACAACTAGTGATTTTGATGGTAAGTATCGAATTGCCATAAACAATTCTGGAGGTAATGAATTAAGGTATTCTTATGTGGGATTTGAGACCCAATCGATCCCGGTTTATGCATCGATGATGAATGTGCGATTAGAAGCAAATCAGGAAGTTTTAGAGGAAGTTGCTATAGTTGGCTATGAGACGACAGATGTATCAAGAGCCTTGGCAGGTAAAGCTGCTGGGATTAATATTAGAGGTTCAAATTCTGTGGCTCCTGCTTCTTACAATGAAAATGTTCAGGCCAAGGAAGAAAGTTTAACAAACACTCGTTTTGAAATCAAAAAGCGCTATACGATCGTTTCTAATTCAGACATCACTACTATAGAGATTGATGCGTTCAACCTTCCGGCAAACTATCAACATTACGCGGCACCAGAGCTCAATGAGAATGTGTTTTTAACCGCGACCGTGACTGATTGGGAGCGTTATGATCTGCTGCAAGGCGAAGCCAATATTTATTTTGAAGGAAGCTACGCAGGTAAAACCGCTATCAGTCCGTTAGCTACAACAGACAGTCTTGAAATCTCTCTGGGCATCGATCCTAACATTATTGTCAAACGCGAGAAAAAAGACAATTTTAAAAGCAAATCTTTGTTGGGCGGCACTCGTGTGGTTACAAACGCTTATGAAATTTCGGTGCGAAATTCTAAAAGTTCAACGATCAATTTGCTCTTAGAAGATCGCATACCTGTTTCTCAAAATAAGGAGATTAAAATCTCTGACCAAGAAACTGCTGATGCCGATTATGATGAACAAACAGGAATTCTTAAATGGAAATTGGAATTGGCTCCTAAAGCTTCAGCAACTAAAAATTTCTCGTACGAAGTGCGCTACCCTAAAGACCGCTATATAAACTTATAATTATGACGCAACCCCGACTACTTATTTTTGATGTTAATGAAACGCTTCTAGATCTGAAACCCTTAGCACGCCGAATCAATGCTGTATTAAGCGATGAGCACGCTTTTGAGCTTTGGTTTAGCACGCTGTTACACTATTCTTTAGTGGAAACGGTAAGTGGAAAACATCAAGATTTTAGTAAGATTGCCAAAGCCACGTTTGAAATGACAGCAGCCAAATACAAAAAAGTACTGGCGGAAGAAGAAATTGACAGCATTCTGGGTTTAATTACGCAGCTTCCGGCACACAGCGATGTTGCTAAAGCTTTAGCCAAGCTGAAAAATAAATACACTTTAGTGGCCTTAACTAACGGAAATAGTCAAGTTGCAAAAGAACAATTGAATTTTGCCGAAATAGCACCATTATTTGATCGCATTTTTAGCGTAGATGAAGCCGAAGCTTTTAAACCGAATGCAAAACCTTATCAATTTGTGCTCAGCGAGATGCAAGTTGATCCCGAAAATGCTATGTTGGTTGCAGCCCACGGGTGGGATATCACCGGCGCTCAACGCGCCGGACTTCAAACCAGCTTTATTGCTCGTGAAGGAAAATTCAAATATCCCCTTGCAGAACAGCCCACTTACGATTGCACGGATTTAAATGAGTTAGTTGAACGTTTGACCTGAGTTGATAGCATCTATGGTGTCTGGAGCTAAAGTCCAAGTAAAATCAGTATATTGATTACCCGCTCCTGTAAGCTGCATGGATAAACCAATAGTTACTGCAGGTTCTTCAGAAATTGACAATAGTATAGAAGTCATTCCTGCTGCAGGCCCCTCAGTTGCGATCACTTCATCTTCATAACTTAAAAATTGAATTACATTACCTGAAGGGTCAACTAGTGCCAGAGCATCAGGACCATTCTGTAGACTGGTAAAGTCAATATTTTTAACCCCTATTCCCGAAGAAATTTCTACAATAATTCCTAATATATTTTCAGTTGAAATAATCGTTCCTCCAGATCCATTATAATGGTAAATACTATATCCTGTTAAATCTATCCCAGCAGAACCAGCAATTTCAACACGTTCTTCAACATCACCTCCTAAATTATCGTAATGTATTTCATTAATCCAAAGGTTCACATCATTATCTACTACTGTAAGATCAAAAATCGAGTTCGCACCAATAGTCGGTGCGCCTGAGCCGCCACTCGCATTGGTTATCGAAAATAAGATCTGCTCATTACCCTCAACCTCTGTGTCATCTACCAAGGTGAAGACTTCGGTAGCATTAAAAACCTGAGTATTCGGTGGAATCGTGATTACTTGAGCAGTAGTTTCGGCCAAATCAGCATATGATGATGCCGCAACAGTTAGGGTGAGTCCGTTAGTTGTTGAAGGATTGGTGATATTAAACTCCAAGTCAATAGCTACATCACTTTCGCTTTGCGAAGTTTCTGTTATCGTAAAGGATACTTCAGTGGGTTGAATAGAGCTTTGAAGTAGATAAATATTTTCCCAAAAGGTTCCATTGTAAACCTGCAGCCCATAAATAGAAGCATCAGGGTCGTTCACAAAAACCATCAGCCCGGTATCTGCATCTGTAGGATTGATCAAATCTCGTTGGGCTATGGTAACCCGCGGAGGCATCATACCTTTAAAACTTCCATCCGACGCTTCGCTGTTAATTTCCAGCATAGAAGATTCGCTAGGACTTGTAGTACCAATCCCTACTTGAGCATAAAGAAAGTAATTTCCGAAAAGTAAAAGGAGTAAAAATGTTTTCATACTTACACATTTAAAATTAAATGGTAAGTCAAGCTGCTGATAGGGGACAGCTTACAGTAGATTGGGTCAATCTAAATTAGAAAAAATCTACACCAAAACAAATTATAATCTGAAAATCAACGGATTACTGTTTTTCATCAATATCAAAAGCAGCATCAGGCTCTTTGTTAGGATTATAATTGAACATCCCTTCACCTTTAGCAATCACCGAAGAAACCGTAGCATCACCAGTAACGTTTACCACAGTTCTACACATATCAAGAATACGGTCTACCGGGAAAATAATACCAATCCACGCCGGATTTAAACCTACAGACTCCAATACAATTATTAGCATCACTAAGCCCGCGCTAGGTACCGCTGCTGACCCAATAGACGCTAAAGTAGCGGTCAATACTATAGTAAGTTGTTGGCCAATGGTAAGGTCAATCATATGCAACTGCGCAAGAAAAACAACGGCCACCGCCTGATACAAACAGGTACCGTCCATATTGACCGTGGCACCAATAGGCAATACAAAACTGGTCACCTTTTTATCGACACCTAGATTGTCTTCAACACATTCCATAGTTACGGGAAGTGTCGCTGCACTACTCGAGGTTGAAAACGCCAAGGTTTGTGCAGGGCCCATCGCTCTGAAAAAACCGAAATACGAAACTTTTCTCACAAATATTTTAAAGATCAGCGGGTAGATCACAAAGATCATAAGCCCTAGCCCTCCAAAAACAGTGAGCGAATACCAACTCAGGCCTTTAAAGATCTCTACTACCTTACCAATGTCATTACCGGCCATTTGGCTGACCACACCGGCAAGTAAGGCGAATACAAAAAATGGCGCAGCTTGCATAGTAAAGTCGACCATTTTTAAGAAGACTTCCATAATACCATCAACTGCTTTGGTGACCGGTGCCACTTTCTTTTGATCTATAAACAGCATACTGATCCCAAAAAATAGACCGAAGAAAATCACCTGAAGCATCAAGCCATTATCTGCCAGCGAACTGAAAAAATTATCCGGTACAATATCAACTAACGGCTGCAATGGTCCGGCATCTTTGGTAGCATCTGCGGCCTGCATTTTATCATTCATCGAAGCGTCTTTCAGATCGCTTTTAGTAAGGTCTGAAATTTCCCGCGCGCGATCCATAAATTCAGGATCTTGTAGGTAGTTGATACCGTCTTTGATTACATAGCCTTCTTCGGCAGCCCAAATCTCATAGCTGATACGGTTGTCAATACGGCTTTGCTCATCAACTAGTTTACCAGGGCCAATAAGATTTACGAGAAATAACCCCATCCCAACAGCGAGCACGGTTGTTACCAGATAGGCGAGTAAGGTCTTCCCTCCCATTCTACCCAAACTTGCAGGATCACCTAGATTAGCAACACCACTTATTATCGAAAAAAGCACTAGCGGAACCGCAATAAGTTTTAGAAGATTGATAAAGATCTTTCCAAAAGGAGCGATCCAATCTATGGTAAACTGACTCCATCCTAATTGGCTAGAAATTAAGGCCCAAATTATACCGAGAACGAGACCAATAATTATCTTCCAATGTAGTGCGATTTTCTTCATAAATAAGTGCTTTGTTACTTTGAGCTGAAAGATAAACAAAATCCCTATCTAGTGTAAGCTTCCGCGCGCTTTTGATGCGGAATTGTTAGTAAATCCTTGATTTTGTCGAAAAATAAATAAGAAGATTTTAAGTTCACCCTCTAGTGGTAAAAGCACAAGGTTTCCGCTCGAAACCTATTTCAATTTTGAGGAAGTATACCCCTATAATATCGTCAAAAAAAAAGCTCCAGTGATTAACTGAAGCTTTTACATATAAATTAATAAAGGCTAAATCTTTGAGCCTTTGTTTAATAGCATATAATCTGCCAGAACCAATGCTGCCATTGCTTCAACAATAGGCACTGCACGAGGTACAACACACGGATCATGGCGTCCTTTACCTTGCATTTCGGTGGCGTTTCCTTCTTTATCAATCGTGGGCTGATTTTGCATAATGGTCGCAACCGGTTTAAAAGCTACTCGGAAATAAATATCCATCCCATTACTGATTCCGCCTTGAATACCACCGCTCAGATTGGTCTTCGTGCTTCCATCTGCATTAAATAGATCGTTGTGCTCACTACCTAGCATAGAAGCCCCGTGAAAACCGCTTCCGTATTCAAAACCTTTTACGGCATTTATAGAGAGCATCGCCTTGCCCAGCTCAGCGTGCAGTTTGTCAAAAACCGGTTCGCCGAGACCAACAGGCACATTTTGAATCACGCACATCACGGTCCCGCCAATGGTATCTCCTGCTTTACGTATTTCTTTGATCTTATCGATCATTTTTTCTGCGAAAGCCTCATCAGGACAACGCACGATATTGGATTCGATCTTATCAAAATCCAATTCCTGATACGGCGTCGTCATATGAATTTCACCTACCGAATCAACAAACGCATTGATCTTGATGTCTTTTAAAAATTGCTTAGCGATCGCACCTGCCGCTACTCTACTCGCCGTTTCCCGTGCTGAAGATCTTCCGCCGCCGCGATAATCACGTACGCCGTATTTTTGGTCATAGGTATAATCTGCGTGTGAAGGACGATAGGTATCTTTGATATGGCTGTAATCGTGCGACTTTTGATTGGTATTCACAATATTGAACCCTATAGGTGTTCCTGTAGTTTTTCCTTCAAAAATCCCTGAAAAGAAATTCACCGAATCCGGTTCTTTACGCTGAGTTACAATTTTAGATTGTCCCGGTTTGCGGCGTTCCATATCGCGATAAACCAGATCCAAATCGATTTCAATCCCTGCCGGACAGCCATCTATGATACCACCAATAGCTTCCCCGTGAGATTCTCCAAAAGTGGTAAGTGTAAATAATTTTCCAAAAGTATTCCCTGCCATAACATCATGTTGTGTGGCGAAAATAATGTGTTTTTGGCTAAAAGCCTTGCTTAGAATGCGCTAATTGAAACGAAAAATCTTAAAAGACTAAAATTATTTAATAATCACATAAAGCTATCGTAACACCTATGCATGTAATTTGTTAAAAATCATATTCTTTGAAACGAAAAGTTGAACTCGTTATTCTTTCTGATGTGCATCTGGGTACTTACGGTGCCCACGCAAAAGAATTGGTAAGTTATTTGCAAAGTATAAAACCTAAAACGCTTGTTTTAAACGGAGATATTATCGATATCTGGCAATTTAGAAAACGGTATTTCCCAAAATCGCATTTACAAGTGATCAAAAAGATCATTTCGTTGGCTGCTAAGGGAGCCAAAGTCTATTACATCACAGGAAATCACGACGAGAAACTGCGGAAATTCAGTCCGGTAGAATTTGGAAACATTTCAATTCTAGATAAGTTGGTTTTGAATTTAGATGGAAAAAAAGCGTGGATTTTTCACGGTGATGTGTTTGACGCTTCGATACAGCACACCAAGTGGATCGCGAAACTAGGCGGTTGGGGCTATGATTTTCTTATCATTCTCAACAGTTTTATCAACTGGTGCTTGGTAAGCTTAGGAAGACCGAAATATTCACTTTCTAAAAAGATCAAAAACAGCGTCAAAAAAGCTGTGAGCTTTATCTCTGATTTTGAAGAAACCGCTGCTGAACTCGCGATCGAAAATAAATTTGACTATGTGATCTGTGGACACATTCATCAACCGCAAATGCGTAAGGTTGAAACACCACAAGGCGACTGCCTGTATCTTAACAGCGGCGATTGGATCGAAAATCTTACCGCATTAGAATACGACAAAGGCATCTGGTCTTTAATGGAATATGAAAAGCAAAACCTACCGGAAACTCAAGAGGATGAATCGGTAAACACCGAGATCGATCCTGTTGCGCTATTGGCTTCGATTAAAACTTTTTAATCCAGAATTTTCAGCTTTGCAAAACGCAATAAGAGCTTTTTGATTCCGCCGGTTTGAAATTGAATTTCTGCTTTTTGATCCTGTCCTGCGCCTTCTAAATTCAGCACCTGCCCACGACCAAAACGACTGTGTTCTACGTGCATCCCTTTCTGAAGTTTTCCGTTAAGTTCATCGGTTTGTGGCGCCGAAGCAGCTTGAGGACGAAGCTTTCTTAATTTTCGCAGCTGTTCTTCAGAAGGTTTACCCATCGTAGGCGGCGTCCCGCTCACTGGCTTTTTAAGACGTAATTTACTCTTATCGGGTTCGCCAAAAATATCGCTGTCAATCATCGGTTTGTAGCGATAGGTATCCATTGGTGTTTGGATATCTAAGTATTGCTCATCGATCTCTTCAATAAAACGGCTGGGTTCTGCATCTATAAGTTTTCCCCATCGGTATCTCGATTCGGTATAGGTGAGATAGGCTTGTTTTTCTGCGCGCGTTAGTGCCACATAAAACAGGCGACGTTCTTCTTCGAGTTCGCTACGCGTATTCATACTCATTCCGCTGGGGAACAGATCTTCTTCCATCCCAACGATATACACGTATGGGAATTCTAGTCCTTTTGCCAAGTGAATCGTCATGAGCGAAACACGGTCAATATCATCAACCTCCTTATCCATATCTGTTGCCAAAGCAACATCTTCTAAGAATTCGGTTAAGCTTCCGGTGGCGTCAGCGATTTCCTTTTGTCCTTCAACAAAATCGCGCATCCCGTTGAGTAATTCTTCAATATTCTCAATTCGCGCGATCCCTTCCGGCGTGCCGTCTTTTTTGAGTTCTTGTAATAATCCGGTTTTACGTGCTACTGTTTCTGCAACTGCAAAAGCATCTTGATTTTCGCTCATAATTTTAAAGCTGTGAATCATATTCACAAAATTATAGAGCTTGTTTTTTGTGCTGTTGTTGATGTTGATATCCAGATGCTGAATATTTTCCATCACCTCAAAAATCGAACGGTTGTATTGTTTAGAAGCGATCGTCAGACGATCAAGCGTGGTCGCTCCTATTCCTCGAGCGGGATAATTAATAATTCTTTTAAGCGCTTCCTCGTCATTAGGATTAACCAAAATACGCAGATACGCCAGCACATCTTTAATTTCTTTGCGCTGATAAAACGATAAACCACCAAAAATACGATAGGGAATTTCGCGCTTACGTAAGGCGTCTTCCATAGCACGCGATTGTGCATTGGTTCTGTACAAAATCGCAAAATCGCTGTGTTTAAGCTGCTGGTTCATCTTGGTCTCAAAGATGTTGCTCGCTACGTAACGCCCTTCTTCCCCATCTGTTAATGAGCGATGCACAACGATCTTGGGTCCGCTATCATTTGCGGTCCAAACGACTTTATCCAGTTTAGTCTGGTTGTGCTCAATAACTGAGTTTGCCGCCTCTACGATGTTTTTTGTAGAACGATAATTTTGCTCCAGGCGATAGACTTTTACATCGTCATAATCCCGCTGAAAGTTGAGAATGTTATTAATATTCGCTCCGCGGAAAGCATAAATACTCTGTGAATCATCTCCTACCACACAGATATTTTGATAACGATCTGCGAGTGCTTTTACGATAAGATATTGGGAGTGGTTTGTATCCTGGTACTCATCTACCAAAATGTATTGAAAACGCTTTTGATACTTTGCTAAAACTTCAGGAAAACGCGCCAACAATTCATTGGTTCGCAGCAATAAATCATCAAAATCCATTGCTCCCGCTTTAAAACAGCGATCCACATATTCTTTATAAATCTCACCCAAGCGTGGCTTTTTAGCCATAGCATCGGCTTCCATCAGTTCAGGATTTTGAAAATAAGCCTTGACCGTGATCAAACTGTTTTTGAAAGAAGAAATACGGCTATGCACTTGCTTGTACTTGTAGATATCCTTATCTAGTCCCATTTCTTTGATGATCGTAGAAATAAGACGCTGCGAATCCTGAGAATCATAAATGGTAAAGTTGGGCGGAAAACCAAGGTGATGTCCTTCAATACGCAGAATTTTTGCAAATACCGAGTGAAAAGTTCCCATCCACAGGTTTTTTGCCTCGCTATTCCCTACAATAGTCCCGATACGGGTTTTCATCTCACGCGCCGCTTTGTTTGTAAACGTGAGCGATAAAATATTAAACGCATCCACCCCTTGCTGCATCAAGTGTGCAATACGCATCGTAAGTACTCTGGTTTTCCCCGAACCTGCACCGGCAATCACCATCATTGCACCTTCTTTCTGTAAAACCGGTGCGCGTTGTGCTTCATTTAATCCTGCTAAAAGTGCCTCCAAATCAATTCAATTTTTTAAAATAATGGGACTTAAAAGAGAGCGTGCACCTCCAAACGAGCGTGCAAGAATCTCAATATCTGCCAAAGGGCGAAAATTAAGGAAACTTATTTTTTTAGCAGAATTCCAACCGTGTTAGTTATCAAGAATTTTTCAGCAGTATTTGTTCCCTAAAGAGGTTTGAAAAGAATTTTAGTTCATTGAAAAAAACTTTCTGAATAGACGCAACCTTTTTAAAATAAAGCATCTATGAAGTAACAATCAATCAAAAAACGACAGCATGAAAACTAATTACCTTTTTCTTTTCATCTTCTGCTCCTTACTTTTTATATCCTGTACCGAAGATGGAGCACTTTCTGAATCTGAAGACAGTTTTACCGAAGATGGACTAGCCTCTTCTGAGCCTGGCGGCGAATCCTCTGGAGTGGGTGATGGTGATGGTTCGCAAGACAACTCTGGTATCGTAACCGCCGGAGAGTGGAATGACCTCACCAACTGGAGTTTCTGGCAAAATCTACTCAACCAAGAAGAAGCCGATGCTTTTACTTCTGATTGGCAATTTAACACTACTAACAGATTTTCTTTTAAGGTTACAGATGCAAGCAACCTTCCTGCTGTTGATATTCCTATCAGTGTAAAACAAGGCAACAATATCGTTTGGGAGGCGCGAACTGATAACCAGGGGACCGCAGAGTTATGGATCGATCTTAAAAATAACGCGCAGAAAACCGCTGATGCTTCGGCGTACAGTTTTTATATAAACAACACTCCTATAACTTCTTCGGTACACGCTTTTTCTCAGGGTGTAAATACCATTAAACTAAACGTAAGTGTGCCGGTGCAATCTAAAGTTGACCTGGCTTTTATTGTGGATGCAACTGGATCAATGGGTGATGAGATGGACTTTCTAAAAGATGATCTTAAACAGGTTATTCAAAATGTAAAAAGCAACGATGGTAACTTACAAATTTCCACTGGCACAGTTTTTTACCGGGATACCGGTGATGCTTATGTGGTTAAAGAGTCGGCATTTACCACAAATCTCGAAAGTACGCTAAGTTTTATAAGCGACCAAGAAGCTGAAGGTGGTGGCGATTTTCCAGAAGCTGTACATACCGCTTTAAAAACGGGAGTTGATCAATTGCAATGGTCTACCTCAGCCAAAAGTAGAATCGCATTTCTGCTGCTTGATGCGCCACCGCATAACGAATCTCAGATCAAAGACGATATGCATACTTCCATTCAAAAAGCTGCAAAAAAAGGAATAAAGATCATTCCTATTGTTGCCAGTGGCATCAATAAAGAAACCGAATTCCTGATGCGAAATTTTAGCATTACCACTAACGGGACTTACGTGTTTATTACAAACGACAGCGGCGTGGGTAACGACCATCTAGAACCTACTGTTGGGGAATATGAAGTAGAATATTTAAAAGATTTGATGGTGCGTTTAATCACTAAATACACCGAGTAAATTACCGGGTAGCGAACCTGGGAAAGATAACATCTCTGGTGACGCCCGTAAAAATAGATGTTGGAGAGGAAAAGGACGTGATTTTCGTTAGATCGAGAACACGTCCTTTTTATTTTAAATCCATTCAAAGTGAAAAGATGCGCGCTGTAAATTATCAATTTAGTATCATTTCATCAGAAAATTCACATAACCACAATTCGTGGCCTATTCGTTTTAGCTTCCCGAGCTTTTCAATATATTTATTCTTTGTTAAGATTTTTTTATGAAACTAAAACGTTTTGTTTTTGGGCTCTTCTCCCTACTGATTTCTATTTACGCTGAAGCTCAGAAAAAGGTTGAAGGACCACTCATTCACGGGTATGGCGAGACATTTGCCGTTCCGCAACCCGACTTGGCTGTTGATACAGAAGCCGACTATAAGGTTGTTTTTGATATTGCAAATGCGCCGGAAGATCCCGCTAAACTTAACCCATATTTCAACACTGTGGCGCGCTTTTTAAATATGCACGCCCACGCCGGAATAGAAAAATCAAAACTTCAGCCGGTACTTGTAGTCCACGGAAGTGCTGCTTTTGGTCTGCTAAAAAATAAATTCTACAAAGAACAATTTGGCGTTGACAACCCCAATCTTGAATTACTCAATACATTACACAAACTAAAGATCCCGGTAATATTATGTGGTCAAACCGCCGGTGCGCGCGATATTTCAGTTGAAAAGCGCTGGGGAAAAACGCAGCTAGCACTTTCGGCCATGACCGCATTGATACAGTATCAAAATATGGATTACGCATTAATTTCCTTCTAAATTCTATCTTATGAAACAACTAAACACACTGTTTTTCTTCGCTTTAGGGTTGAGTGCTTTTGCTCAATCTGCAAATCCCGACTTGATCGCAGCAGCTGAAGCGATTGAGCCTAAAGTGATCAACTGGCGTCACGATATTCACGAACATCCTGAATTGAGCAACCGTGAATTTGAAACTGCCGCTAAGGTTGCTAAACACCTAGAGTCTTTAGGTATTGAGGTTCAAACTGAAGTGGCTAAAACCGGAGTTGTAGGTATTTTGAAAGGGGACCATCCGGGAAAAGTGGTTGCGCTTCGCGCAGATATGGACGCACTTCCGGTTACCGAACGTAACGATTTGCCCTTTAAAAGTGAAGTAACCACAACTTTTATGGGTGCTGAAACCGGAGTGATGCACGCCTGTGGTCACGACACACACGTTGCGATCCTTATGGGTACTGCTGAAGTTTTAGCTCAAAATAAAGACAAAATTCACGGGACCGTAAAGTTTATTTTTCAGCCGGCTGAAGAAGGAGCGCCTCCGGGAGAAGAAGGCGGTGCTGCGCTGATGATCAAAGAAGGCGTTTTAAAAAGTCCGGATGTGGATGCCATTTTTGGGTTGCACATCAACAGCGCGACTCCGGTAGGAACCATCGCATACAAACCCGGCGGGACGATGGCTGCCGTTGAGCGTTTTGTGGTTAATATCAAAGGAAAACAAACCCACGGCTCGCAACCTTGGGGTGGTGTTGATCCTATTTACATTGCATCAAAAATCGTTGATGGTTTTCAGTCGATCATCAGTAGAGAGTCCAATTTGCTTGTAGAACCTGCCGTAATCACCGTTGGTAAAATCACCGCCGGTGTACGTTTTAATATTATTCCTGAAAGTGCAGAACTTATAGGTACGGTACGCACGCTTGATCCTGATATGCGCGAGTTGATCATCAGACGTATGACCGAAATGAGCGAAGGATTAGCAAAAGCCTACGGCGGAAGCGCAACTATTGAATTCCAAAGCAATACCGCCATCACCTATAACGACCTTGAACTTACTGAACAAATGTTACCTACCCTTCAAGGAGTGGCAGGAACAGAAAATGTAAAACTGGTTAAAGCAACTACCGGTGGGGAAGACTTCAGTTATTTTCAAGAAGAAGTACCGGGATTCTTCTTTTTCTTAGGCGGAATGACTCCCGGCAATACCGAAGCTTATCCACATCATACGCCAGATTTCCAGATCGACGATGACGGAATGCTATTAGGTGTAAAAACCATGTCACAGTTGGTAGTTGATTATCTGAGTGCTTCTTAATAGTAACACGCATACCTTTTATGAAAAGAGTACCCTTATTGCTCTGCTTTTTGCTTTTAAATATCTTAGGATGTAAACAAGCTGAACCCTTATCATTAACTCAACTACAAAACCCTGTAGGTAGCGAGAATATCGCTTACCAATGGGGTTTTCTTGCGCTTGAAGCTACCGCTCACGACACTGAATGGTTTAATCCCAGACCCACGGTGACCTCCCGGTTTTTAGGATTAATTTTTACAGCAACCTTTGACGCGTGGTCGAGATATGATGCGGCGGCTACACCAGTTTACCTTAAAAATGTTGATCGCACGCCTGCGAAAGAACACAATCTTCGCAGCAAAGAGATCGCTATCAGTTATGCTGCCTATCGCGCAATGTGCGAATACTATCCTAAAGACCAACCGATGTTCGCTGAATTTATGAACACGCTAGGCCTAGATCCTAAAGATGAAAGTACAGATGCATCAACTCCCGTAGGTATTGGAAATCTAGCAGCAAAAGCAGTGATTGAAGCCCGTACCGGCGATGGCGCCAATCAATATGGAGAAGAAACCGGCTCAGACGGAATTACCTATTTTGATTACACTGGCTATAAGCCGGTAAATTCAGATACGATTATGGTAGATCCCAACCGCTGGCAACCTAAATATTTTACCGATAATAACGGTAAAAAATATGCACCCGGATGCTTAACTCCGTATTGGGATAAAGTAAAACCTATTGGTTTAAAATCTGGTGATCAGTTCAGACCCGGACCTCCTCCGCTTATCGGTTCTGAGGAATTAAAAACTCAAGTAGATGAGGTTGTCATGCTTCAGGCCAATTTAAGCGATGCAGACAAAGCACTCGTTGAATTTATGCGTGACGGACCAAAATCTGTGCAGCAAGCCGGACACTGGCTCAATTTTGCTCAGTTTGTATCACGCCGGGATCAGCACACTCTTGACCAAGATATCAAAATGTACTTTTATAATCAGATGGTAGCAATGGATGCATTTATCGCCTCTTGGGACTCTAAAATGTTTTATGATTTTGCCCGTCCCTATGCTTTAGTGCACGAATATTACAGCGGAAAAACAATCACCGCCTGGGGCGGAAAAGATATTGGAATGATAGAGATGGATGGTAGCCAGTGGCGCCCTTACTCTCCGGATAACTTTTTGTGTCCGCCCTTTCCCAGTTATACTTCTGGTCACAGTACTATAAGTGGTGGTTGTGCTGAAGCTTTAAAACTTTGGACCGGAAGTGATACTTTTGGTGCTGAAGCCACACTTGTTGCCGGAGCGCTTACCGAACCTAAACATCTAGGCGATACGATCACACTTAAATTTCCAACTTTTACTAAAGCAGGAGAAATGGCTGGAATTTCCAGAGTCATGGGTGGCTATCACATACAAGCCGATAATATCGCCGGTCTAGAACTGGGCCGCAACGTTGCACACGAAGATTATGCCTTCTATTTGAAACATGTAGGCAAGTAATGCTTTTGGGTTAAAAATTCTTAAATTCTACGCATTTCGGCGTTTAGATACTCGCCGAAATAGTAAGTTTGAACCCTGAATTTTGATACCCGATATGAACGATTTTTTTACTTTTTTAGCGCAGATTCCGTGGTGGGCCTGGATACTCATCGTCTTAGTGATCATAGGCATTCGCGATGTTTTTTTCAATAAAAAACACATTATAACGCACAACTTCCCAATCGTGGGCCACATACGCTATATGCTAGAAAGTATAGGTCCAGAATTGCGGCAGTACATTGTGGCCAACAACCGCGAAGAACTTCCGTTTAACCGTATCGAACGCGGCTGGATCTATGCTTCGGCAAAAAACCAAAACAACTATGAAGGTTTTGGTACCGACCAAAACATTTATGAAGCCAACTATATTTTCATCAACAATGCGATGATGGGCTTTAAAGTTCCACCGGAACATCCCAATGCTAAGAATCCGTATTTTCTTCCTTGTGCAAAAGTGATGGGAGCCTATAACAAGCGGCGCAAGCCTTATCGCCCAGCTTCGGCGATCAATGTTTCTGCAATGAGTTTTGGTTCACTTTCCGCCAGAGCGATCGAGTCGCTTAATCGAGGGTGTAAACTGGCTCACGCGTACCATAACTGCGGTGAGGGAGGTCTTTCTCCATATCACAAAAAAGGTGCTGATATCGTTTATCAAATAGGTACAGGATACTTTGGCGTTCGTGATGAGCACGGAAATTTTTCCTTGGAAAAAATGGTTGCTCTTGTTGAAGCCAACCCTGAGATCAAAGCTATTGAAGTAAAACTTTCGCAAGGCGCAAAACCCGGAAAAGGAGGCGTGCTTCCGGCCTCTAAGATCACACAGGAAATTTCTGAAATACGCCACGTGCCTATGGGCAAAGATGTGATCTCACCTGCGACTCACACGGCTTTTGATGGTGTTGAAGGCTTGATCGAATTTGTAGAACAAATTGCCGAAGCGACCGGTCTTCCTGTTGGAATTAAAGCTGCGATAGGAAAACTTCAAGATTGGGAAAAGCTGGCTCAGCTGATGGTAAAAACCAATAAAGGTCCAGATTTTATTCAGGTTGACGGTGGTGAAGGAGGTACCGGTGCGGCTCCTCCAAGTTTTGCCGATCACGTTTCGCTTCCGTGGGTGTATGCGTTTAGTGATCTGTATAAGATCTTTAAAAAACACCATCTTACAGATCGTATTGTTTTTATAGGAAGTGGAAAATTAGGACTTCCGGCAAAAGGTGCAATGGCTTTTGCGATGGGTGCCGATGTGATCAATGTGGCTCGTGAAGCTATGCTTTCTATAGGTTGTATTCAGGCAAAAGCATGTCACAACAATACCTGCCCTAGTGGCGTTGCTACACAAAATAAGTGGTTGCAATCAGGAATCAATATCGAAGATAAAGCAGTACGGACTAACTTCTACTTTAAAAACTTTAGAAAAGAATTGCTTGAGATCACGCACGCTTGTGGTTATGAACACCCATGCCAGTTGACAACTGAAGATGTTGACTTAACTTTAGGCGATAAAAACTTGAGTCAGACGCTGGCGGCTTGTTTTACCTATCATAAAGTTGAAGTCCCTTTTGAAGGTATGTCTTCTTTATTAAACTGCCAGTATTTAGGTGGGCATTACGATAGAGAAACCGTGAAATCTGAAAAAAGTGGCCAAAAACAATTTGAAGACGTACGCTATTAATTATGAATGATATTTTAGACATTTTGATACCGGTGCTTCCGGCGGTGGTTGTAGGCTTACTCGCCTATTACTTTTTTGATGGATTTTTAAAGAACGAAGAAAACAGAAGGCGCTTTATTTTGCATAAGGAAGCACAAACCGAAGCTTTACCCATAAGACTACAAGCTTATGAGCGGCTCACCTTATTTTTAGAGCGTATCTCACCTTTGCAATTACTCATCAGAGTAAAACCCACCGGCGAGGATAAAAAGGCGTATGTAGATTTGCTTGCAGCGACAATTGAGCAAGAATTTGAACATAATCTAACGCAGCAGGTTTATGTTTCTAACGAATGTTGGGCCGCGATTAAATCTGCTAAAAATACCTTGATCCAACAACTGAGAAAAACACTTGCTGATACGCAGCTCCAGAGCGCTCAAGATATTCGCGAGTATATTTTAACAAATTTTGACGAGTCACAGAATCCTACTTCGCTTGCTTTAGACTATCTTAAGGCTGAAGTTCAAGAGTTGTTCGGTTAAAAAACTATGCTATGCGCTACCTTCTTTCCCTAATTACCATTGTTTTCTTGCTCGTGGGATGTGATGAGCAAAAAAAAGAAAGCAGCTCAATCAATCCCATAAATTGGGAAAAACGTCGTGCTACTATTACTAATCAAGACAGCCTAAAACCCGCAAAAACCTATCTGGGCATTTATTCTGAGATTTATAGTACTTCAGAACACCTCACGCACGATTTAACGGTAACCGTGAGTTTAAGAAATACGAGCGAGACCGCGGCTGTATATTTGACCAAAGGTGCTTATTATGATACTACCGGCAAACTCATTCATACCTATTTTGATTTCCCTATTGTTTTAAAACCTTTGGAAACTGTAGAAATCATAATTGAAGAAGGCGATAAAACCGGAGGCACCGGAGGAAATTTCATTTTTAACTGGCTCGATGATGCTTCAGTTACTGATCCGCTTTTTGAAGGAATAATGATCTCAACCCGAGGAACTCAAGGCCTCTCCTTTACCACCGAAGGAAAACGTATAGAATAATGACTTCCGCTTAAATTAGCCTGCTAACAAACGCATCTCCAAAACTGATACCCTATGAATTTAACCATCGAAAATATTGTCTTCATTGGCTCTGTTTTACTCCTAATAAGTATTATAGTTGGTAAAACCTCGTATAAATTTGGGGTTCCTACGCTGATTTTATTTTTAGGAATCGGGATGATCGCGGGCTCTGATGGAATTGGAGGCATTCAGTTTGACAATCCGCAAATAGCACAGTTTATAGGTATTGTCTCCCTTAATTTCATTTTATTTTCGGGGGGATTAGACACGCAGTGGTCTTCAGTGAAACCTATTTTGCGGGAAGGCCTGGCATTATCTACAGCCGGCGTGCTATTAACAGCGGTATCCTTAGGCTGCTTTGTGTATTATGTTACAGATTTTACCATTTATGAGAGTATGCTCCTCGGCTCTATTGTATCGTCTACTGATGCTGCAGCAGTGTTTTCCATTTTGCGATCAAAAAGTCTAGCGCTAAAAACCAATTTGCGCCCAACGCTTGAACTTGAAAGCGGTAGTAATGACCCGATGGCATATGTATTAACCATTGCGTTTTTAACTTTAGTGATCAATCAAGATCAAGGTTTGATTTCTGTTATACCTATGCTTTTAAAGCAAATGGTCATTGGTGGAATTGCCGGGTTTCTTTTTGGGAAATTCAGTAAACTCATAATCAATAAGATCGAATTAGGTTTTGAAGGACTTTATCCTGTTTTAGTGATCGCTTTAATGTTCATCACCTTTTCAGCAACTGAATTTATTGGGGGTAACGGCTTCCTTGCTATTTATATTTGCGCGGTTTATCTAGGCAACCAAGATTTAATTCATAAACAAACCATTTTAAAAATGTTTGATGGATTGGCTTGGTTGATGCAGATCGTATTGTTCCTTACGTTAGGGCTGCTCGTCTTTCCCACGCAAGTGATCCCTTATATCGGGATTGGTCTAATGATCTCGCTATTCCTCATTTTTGTCGCGCGACCTGTTGGAGTTTTTATCAGTCTAGCATTTTTTAAGATGAAAATGCGCCGCAGATTTTATATTTCCTGGGTGGGATTGCGCGGGGCTGTGCCCATTGTATTTGCGACGTATCCCCTTCTCGCCGGAATAGACAAGGCCAATATGATCTTTAATATTGTCTTCTTTATCTCACTGACTTCCGTGCTTATTCAAGGAACCACGCTTTCGGTGGTGGCAAAATGGCTTAAAGTAGGCTTGCCCGAAGAAAGCAAAGCACAGCGTAATATGAATCATCTTATTTCTGAAATTCCAAAAACAGCGATGCGGGAAATCAAGATCTCGCCGCACTGTAAAGCGGCTGACACAAAGATCATTGACTTGGGCTTTCCTAAAAATGCGATCATTGCTATGATTAAACGCAATGATAAATTCCTGACTCCAAAAGGCTCAACAGTGATCAATGCCGGCGATACGCTTGTGGTTTTGAGCGAAGATGAAGAAGGATTAGACGATGTAATTAAATGCGTTAATTAATTCAAAATAGAGATACGCACCACGCAACCTTTGTTTAGCTTCGGCATCTGAAAAGAAACGAAGCCTATGAAACTCTTCTGTACTTTATTACTTGCAGCACTTTTATTTATTTCTGGTTGTGACGCTTCCTCAAAAGCAACCGATGAAGAAAGCTGCACCGAAACTAATATTGCCTATGTTTCTGAAGTAACAGGGGACTCTAGAGTTGCGGCAGGCGATGAACTTGAGCTAAGCGTTTCGTTCCCGGTGAATAATGGCTGTGGGCAGTTTAATGCTTTTACAGAAACTGAAGACGGCAACGTAATTACAATTGAGGTTGAAGCTATTTATGACACCTGCAGTATGTGTACGATGGATATCCCAACGCGTACAGCGCCCTATACTTTTCAAGCGGAAACCGAAGGAAGCTATACTTTAAAATTCAAGTCTTCAGAAACAGAATTTATCACCAAAACAATTACTGTAAACTAGCGCTTTAGAAAGAGAAGTTATTCTGTTTCGGGCAACTCGCGAAGTTTATTCTCCTGAGCCTGTTTGGCTTTTGCGGCTGCGTAATCCCAACCTTGCTGCCACCAATTGGTCATCAGCTTTTTATTAAAAATCAGACTGTTTTCCGTTAGTTTTGACGGGGTATAATACAGATTCAAAGGTACGTCTTTGTTGATTGCAGCTAACTTACCTACGATCACATCGTGGTATTCTACCTGATCCATCAAAAACCCAAAAAGATTGACCATCAATGAAAAGGGATTGTTGCCCAAGACCTTGTTGTACTCCATATTTTCTGACTCCAGAATAATCGCATCCACCTCGGTCGCTCCGCGGCGTATAGCCTCACGAATAGGCACTATACACCCAAAACCACCATCAGCATACTCAAAGCCATTTTTTTTCACCAAACTCATAAACGGAATGTAGTTACAGCTGATCCAGATCCACTCGCAAAAATCTTCATAATCCCAATTGCGAATCGATTTATATTCCACAGTATTTTTGGTGAGGTTTGAAACGGTCACGACCACATCTGCCGTCTGTTTTTTTATCTGCTCAAACTCGGTTTTAGAGAGATTTTTCTTGATATTTTTCAGCAGGTTTTTGCTCTCCCCAAACGTACGCTTCCGTCTGATGAATTGCCAGACCGTATTCCAATAGTTAATGGAGACATACTCCCGATCACCACGCTTTTTAATATTAAAAGGATTGACATTAAAAATTGTGTTTTGGTTGACCTGCGTATATACTTCATACGCACGCTTGATATTGTTATTTGCAAGTTGAGAGATTAGCAAACTACCGGTTGAAGTGCCTAAGAACAAATCATATTTGTGTCCCTGCTCTTCAATCAAATGTTGAGCCACACCGCCGGCGTATGCGCCTTTACTACCTCCTCCTGAAATAACTAATGCGCGCATCAGGTCAATTTTTCGGCTAAAAGTTGTTTTTCTTTTTCATCAGAAATATCTAGCTTTTTCAACTCTCTGCGATAATCTGCATTTTTCACTACCTCATCAAGAATTTGACGACAAGTTTGTGCAAAACGCCAATTGTG
The DNA here is from genome assembly GCF_900130045.1 of Leeuwenhoekiella palythoae. Taxonomy (GTDB): domain Bacteria; phylum Bacteroidota; class Bacteroidia; order Flavobacteriales; family Flavobacteriaceae; genus Leeuwenhoekiella; species Leeuwenhoekiella palythoae. Next base: position 179,727 of record NZ_FQXT01000006.1, on the reverse strand, counting down.
ATGAAAACAAGCTTCCACGAGGTTTTTTAAACTTTTGGGTTCAAACAACTGCAACTGATACAGCTTAGTAAAAGCTTGCTCACGGGTTTCAAAAGAGTATCTATTACCCGTATAACGTGTTAATCGGAAAAAATGATCTCTAATGTAAGCCTCTTCGTAGTCTAAAGTAGAAATCGCCAAAGCCAACCACAAGATCTCCACATTGTGATTAGAAAACCCTTGAACCCCCTTCATCTTATCTAAGTATTTATGTCTTTCTGAAGGAAAGGACGTCCATAAGTTCATAAAAGCAAGCTCTCTCGTAATATAAGAATCGTCATTCAGTAAACGCTCATAATTGGTTTTCATAGCAGCGGGAACTTTAGTCACCGTTTGCGCGATGGCTTGTCGTACCCAAGGGTTATTAGTATAAAACGCGCGCTCATAAATGCGACCGGCAGCAGCTGGAGAAACATCTGCGAGTTGGTAAATAGCCTCAGGACCCGAGTATTTATCAGGCAATGCTAGCAGATCAAAAAGTTTCTGTGATTTTTGCCCATAAGAAAGCTTGCGTAAATCTACCGTGCGCTTATAGCGCTGAATCACCGGAAAATCTTGTAAGGTCGCGATCGCTTCCTCATATCTAAAGTCGGCTGCTTGCAACCAATTTTGTTCAAATGCTTGTAAATCCTGACCGCTTGCAGCACGTGCTTCCGCTAGAAAATCCTCGGTTTCTACATTGCTGAATTTATGCGCATTAAGGTAATTTTTCACAGCAGTTTTAAATGCCTCGTCTCCTATTTGTTTACGCAACATATGCAGTGCCCAGGCACCTTTTTCGTAAAACGTAAGCGAACTTGCTTTAGGGTTGAGCAGGCTTTCGCCGTTTCCTTTATCAGTCATTGCTTTTAGTTGCATTGCAGACTGAAACAGTTTCCACGCATATACTTCATCTCCCAAAACTTCAGCTTCGGCTAACAACGCGTAATAGGTTGCAAAACCTTCTTGCAGCCAGTGATGTGTTCCTGAAGTTTCAGTCACATAATCTCCAAACCATTGATGCGCGAGTTCGTGCGCATTTACATTCACATAATTACGATCTGTAAAACCGCTGCGATCTACCATATAGGCATCACTAAAAATGGTTGCGGTAGTGTTTTCCATACCTGCATATAGAAAGTCCTTTACGGGCACCTGCTTATACACCGGCCACGGATAAGGGACCCCAATTTCTTCCTCTAAAAAATCAAAAATATCATCAGAATATTTGTAGGTGGTCATCACTTTAAGTGAATCTTCAGGATAATAGTACAAATCAATGGGCACACCAGAATCAGATCTACGGCTTTGCTTGCGGTAATCGCCTAGCACAACTGCTACCAGATAGCTAGACATAGGCTCTGACATTTCATAATGCCAAATGAATTTATCCTCAACTTCTTCTTTTTCCTTTAAAACACCATTGGCAATCACCTCTTGCCCCGGATACGCTACAATAGAAAGGTCAAACTCGATCTTATCGTTCATATCGTCAATACTCGGCAACCAATTAGAAGTATATTTCCCTTGACCTTGTGTCCAGATTTGCTGAAAACCGCCATTATTCACGAAGTATAGCGCCTTATTAGGTTGTGCCGTATAATTAAGCATCAAATTATAGGTTTTACCCTTCTCAAAACTTTGGGTGAAAATGATGCGACCTTCATCTGTATGTGTTGGGACGATCTTACTATTAAGAAGTGCCTCATATTTTGCGATGTTTTTAGCATCCAGATAAACAAAATCTGCATTAGCTTTCATGGTAAATTTAATCTCCATTTTACCGGTAACACTAGACTTGGCAAAGTCAAAATCAAGCAGTGCATATATGCGTTCAAAGTCAACCGTTTCGGTTTGTTGGGCGTACGTGGTGCTTATCAAAAATGCTGCGATAAGCGAAAAAATCAATCTCATAAAATCAATCTAATGAATAGGCTGCCAAATTAAGGATTTGAATTCAAACCTGCTTGTTTTAAGTGTACCGAATACGAGAATAAAATAATTGGGTTTTATATCTTCGTTTATCAAGATCATTCTAGGCTGAAAATAGCCTGAAAGGAAAACTTTTTAGAGTACATTATCTTTCAAACGGTTTGATCTTAGAGCAAACTAAAATGAGTAGCAATGCTAAAACGCGAACCTTTTTTTTTAATCCTACTACTTGTGATAGCTGCCGCGCTTCAATTGCTATTCTTTGGCGCTTCGGGTTTTAGTGTAGAAAAAACTACCGCTATCAACATTGACGATACCTATTATGTAGTTTCTGTTCTATACATTTTCCCGGGAATATTTTGCCTTTTACTCTTTTCAGGAAACGGATTAAAACTCTTAATTCAGAAAAAATCAGAAATCGCAACAGTGCTTTTCTTTATCATTGCTTCTGGAGTACTACTAGTATTCAGTACTCAATTTTTGAGTGCTTTACATGAAATGCAGTCCGCAGATGAAGCTACGACTATGCTTATCAAAATACTAAACAGCATCAGATTATTTGTAGCGCTATTAGCAGGTATCACTTTAGTTTTCATCGGAAAAAAAATATACAAGCGCTTATCTAATTCATGAGTAGTAAACTTCAGACTCCTATAGATTATCTCAAAGGCGTTGGCCCCAACCGGGCTAATTTGTTGCGCTCAGAATTGGGGATCCATACGTATCAGGATTTGCTTAACCTTTTCCCTAATCGTTATATTGACAAAACGCAATATTACACGGTTAGTCAGTTGCAACCTACAAGCGCCGATGTACAGATTATTGGCAAAGTCACACATATCAAAACCGCAGGAGAAGGAAGGTCAAAACGCTTGGTCGCAACCTTTATCGATCAAACCGGCGCAATGGAGCTCGTATGGTTTAAAGGGTTAAAATGGATACGAGAAAGCCTAAAAATAAACGTGCCCTATGTCGCCTTTGGAAAAGTGCAACGTTTTGGCAGCTCCTACTCGATCGCACATCCCGATCTGGAATTACTTGAAGAACATAAAAAAGGCCTGCGCATTGCGATGCAACCGGTTTACCCTTCAACTGAAAAACTAAGCAATAAAGGAATCACTAACCGCGTGATGAATGGCTTGATGCAAACGCTTTTTCAAGAAGTGCATAAGAGTATTGAAGAATCTCTTTCTGAATCCATTAGAAATACATTGAAGTTGATTTCGCGTCGGGAAGCCTATCTTAATATTCACTTTCCGCAGCAGCAAGAAAAACTGGCAAAGGCGCAATTTCGACTGAAATTTGAAGAACTCTTTTTTATTCAGTTGCAGCTTTTAGTAAAAAACCAACTGCATAAACAAAAAATTAAAGGCTACGCTTTTGAGGAAATCGGAGACTATTTTACCACTTTTTACAATAAACATTTACCTTTTAAACTCACCGGCGCTCAAAAACGAGTGGTAAAAGAAATTCGTAACGATCTGGGAAAACCTGCACAGATGAATCGCCTGCTTCAGGGAGATGTGGGAAGCGGCAAAACCATCGTTGCCTTGATGACGATGCTGATTGCGCTAGACAACAATTTTCAAGCCTGCCTTATGGCTCCTACCGAGATTTTGGCCATTCAGCATTTTCAGGGAATCAGTGAATTGTGCGAAAAACTAAATATTAAAATCGCCCTTCTTACCGGTTCGTCAAAGACCAAAGAACGCCGAGAAATTCATGAAAGTTTAGAAGATGGCAGCCTGAATATTTTAATAGGAACACACGCGCTGCTTGAAGATAAAGTAAAGTTTAAAAATCTGGGACTTGCCGTTATTGATGAGCAACACCGCTTTGGTGTAGCGCAACGCAGCAAGCTTTGGCACAAAAATGAACTGCCGCCGCATATTTTGATAATGACAGCAACCCCCATTCCGCGTACGTTAGCGATGAGTGTTTATGGTGATCTTGATGTTTCGGTGATCGATGAGTTACCTCCGGGAAGAAAAGCCATTAAAACCGTGCATCGCTATGATAACAACCGTTTGAAAGTCTTCGGCTTCATTCGCGATGAGATCAAAAAAGGCCGACAGATCTATGTCGTCTATCCACTTATTCAAGAGAGTGAAGCGCTTGATTATAAAGATCTGATGGATGGTTATGAAAGCATCGCACGTGAATTTCCGATGCCCGATTATCAAATCTCGATCGTGCACGGACAAATGAAACCTGCAGACAAAGATTATGAGATGAACCGCTTTGTAAACGGTGAAACGCAAATTATGGTCGCCACTACCGTGATCGAAGTGGGTGTAAACGTCCCCAATGCTTCGGTGATGATCATTGAAAGTGCAGAGCGTTTTGGGCTGTCACAACTGCATCAGCTACGTGGGCGTGTAGGCCGCGGTGCAGACCAGAGTTACTGTATTTTGATGACCGGCCATAAACTTTCTGAAGATTCAAAAACCCGCCTGCAAACGATGACGCAAACTAATGACGGTTTTGAGATCGCCGAAGTAGATCTTAAACTACGCGGTCCCGGCGATATTATGGGCACGCAACAAAGTGGGGTGCTTAACCTTAAAATCGCTGATATTGTGAAGGATAACGGAGTTATGAAAATTGCGCGCAATTATGCTTCGGCATTGCTTAAAGAAGATCCGCAATTGGCACAGCCCGAAAATTTACCCATACGCAAAACCTATGCGCAGGTCATGAAATTCAAAAATATCTGGAACTATATTTCCTAACACCTTTCAAGATTTTTCTATTGAAAAACACGGTAGATAAAGTCGTGATTAACCCCAAGTATTTGAGTAAAAAAGCAGGGTAAATAGTATATTTGCCCTTTCAAAATTATAAGAATGCAAATAAGCTACAACTGGTTAAAACAGTTTATTAATATTGATTGGGAAGCCGAAAAAACCGGTAATTTATTGACAGACTTAGGTCTTGAGGTTGAAGGAATAGAAGCTTTTCAAAGTGTAAAAGGAGGATTAAAAGGTATTGTGGTTGGGCACGTGCTTACGTGCGTTAAACACCCCAATGCTGACCGTCTAAAACTTACCACTGTAGATCTTGGTGATGGTGAACCGGTACAAATCGTATGTGGAGCACCCAATGTTGACGCCGGTCAAAAAGTTCCTGTTGCAACTGTGGGTACAACACTTTATGATGATAAAGGTGAGCCTTGGAAAATTAAAAAAGGAAAGATTCGCGGCGAAGTAAGTAATGGAATGATTTGCGCTGAAGACGAACTTGGTCTTGGTGAAAGTCACGATGGAATTATGATCTTAGAAGAAGATCTAAAACCGGGGACTCCGCTTGCTAAAATCTTTGAAGTTGAAGATGATTATGTTTTTGAAATTGGCTTGACCCCCAACCGTGCAGATGCGATGAGTCATATGGGTACCGCGCGCGATTTACGTGCAGGACTTATTCAGTCTGGTGTGCATCCTGAATTCATCACGCCTTCTACGAGTTCATTTAGAATTGATAACCGCACCCAAAAAATAAGCGTGCAGGTTTTAAATAATGAAAAAGCACCTCGCTATTGCGGAATCACCTTAAGCGGTTTAACCGTAAAAGAATCACCGGCCTGGATTCAAAACAGGCTTAAAGCGATTGGACTTACCCCAAAAAATAATATCGTTGATATCACGAATTACGTGTTGCACGAACTAGGGCAACCCCTTCACGCTTTTGACTTGGCAAAAATTGCCGGAAAGCAGATCAATGTTAAAACGGTAGCTGCAGGTACAAAATTCACTACTCTTGATGGTATTGAGCGTGAACTGCACGAGGAAGATCTAATGATTTGCGATGCTGAAAAACCTATGTGTATCGCCGGTGTTTTTGGTGGTGAGCATAGCGGTGTAACCGAAGAAACGACTTCTATATTTTTAGAAAGTGCCTATTTTGACCCTGTAAGCATACGTAAAACGGCTAAGCGTCACGCACTGAATACCGATGCCTCTTTTAGATTTGAGCGCGGTATTGATCCTAATATTACAGAATACGCACTAATACGTGCCGTTTTGTTAATTCAAGAGTGTGCTGGTGGCGAAGTAACAAGTGACGTGGTGGATTTCTATCCTAAAAAGATTGAAGATCATCAAGTAGTGCTCAATTTTGATCGTGCTGAAAAACTCATTGGAGAAGCAATCCCAAAAGAGACCATAAAATCTATTTTGTCTTCTCTAGATATCAAGATCAATAATATTACAGAATCTGGTATTGGAATGACCATCCCAGCATACCGTAATGATGTTACCCGTGAGGTAGATGTTATTGAAGAAATTTTACGCGTTTACGGCTACAACAAAATTCAATTTAAGTCAAAGCTTAATGCTTCGGTTTCAAAAAGCAGCCGCTTTGCAGATCATAAAATTCAGCAAGTAACCGGTACGTTATTGGCGTCCTTAGGATTTAACGAAATTCTGAATAATTCTCTGACCTCTCCGGTATACGCTTCTTTAAACGATGCTTTTAAAGAAGATTATAACGTAACGATGCTGAATCCGTTGAGTACAGATCTTTCGGTAATGCGTCAATCTTTGCTGTTTAGCGGATTAGAAGTTGTGGCTTTTAACAGCAACCGCAGACAACCGGATTTAAAACTTTTTGAATTCGGAAAAAGCTATCATAACTTCCCGGGTGGCCGTGAAGAATATAAGCATTTAACGCTGCTTTTAAGCGGAAAGCAAAATGCCGAAAACTGGTTTCAGCAACAACAAAACACTACATTCTTTGATTTAAAAGGAAGTGTTGAAGCTGTGCTTTCAAGATTAGGTATTGCCCAGTGGAAGGTAAAACCAGTAAAAGATGCTCAATTTTCTGAAGGGTTAGAGTACACTGTACAGAAAAAGCAAGTGGTTTCTTTTGGCTTGGTTTCTAAAGCTATTCGTAAGCATTTTGATATTGAGCAAGAAGTCCTATTTGCTGATTTTAATTGGGATACCATTTTAGATCTGGTTCAACAGAATTCGATCAAATTTGTGCCAATACCTAAAAATCCGGCGGTACGACGTGATTTTGCGTTGCTTTTAGATCAGGAAGTGACCTTTGATCAGATTTATCAGGAAGCTTTTATGGTAGAGAAAAAACTACTGCAAAATGTAGCCTTGTTTGATGTGTACGAGGGTGAAAACCTTCCGGAAGGGAAAAAGAGTTATGCTGTGAGTTTTACGCTTCAGGACGAACACAAAACCCTAACTGATAAAGAAATTGATAAAATCATGAACAAATTGCAGCAGCGCTTTGAGAAAAGCTTAAACGCTGAATTGCGCTAGATTTTTTAGCATTTCGCGTGTTGTGCTTTAGTCTTCAAATAGTTAACTTTAAGACTTAAAAAGAAGAATGATGCTGTTAAAAAGAACCAACATTCACGAAAAATTGCTTCGTGAACAACGTCTAAACACCAATGCTGGAGAATCAAAAATCATAAACTGGGTTAATCAATTTCTTAAGAACACACCCGCTAACAATGCGCCTATTTTAGACAAGCTCAAGCAACAAAACGGTGATACTACGGCAACTGCTTTTGTTTTTGACAAACTTGATACAGAACGCATATTTCACGAAAAAAGCATTAAAAGAATTTGCGTGGACTACAGGCTTCGGTTTTTAGACACGCATTTTTTTAAAGGAACCTATCCTCAGGAAGCTCTTGACGAAATCAAACATCTGGAAGAAGCACATGAAACTAGCCTTTCTAACTTCAAAATAATGGCTCCGTCAAAAATGTTTGTCTTGAGCAAAACAGACGATCCGCTTTTATTTGCACCAATGGGTAATGGGTATTATTATCTTATTCATAAATGGGGCAATGACCTGCACCCGTTACGCAAATTGCTAATGTGGCCTTTTAAAACTTTTGAAACACTGGTTTTTACCATTATGCTTTCGAGTATTTTAGCTACGGTACTAGTTCCTGATGGCCTGTTTGCGCCGGAGCAAAGCTTAAGTCAAGATGCGATGGTTTTCTTTTTTATGTTTAAATCTATCGCCGCTGTGGTGATCTACTACGGCTTTGCGTTGGGAAAAAACTTCAACACCGCCATCTGGAAGTGTCAATATGATAAAGCACAATGATTAAAGATTCAAAGTATGAGCGTGTATATACAGGCTCTGAAATCAATGTAAACCACCTAAAATCACAATTGGAAGGCGCCGGTATCAGCAGCGTCGTTCGCAATGATCACGAGAGTGCCATCCGTGCCGGTTTTGGCAGTGACTATGATCGCGGCGTATTATTATTTGTAGAAAAGGATAACCTATTAAGAGCGAAACATATTATCGAAAAATCCACTTCAGAACCTAAGTTCACCGATGCCGAATTAGAAGAGCAGGCTACGCAAAGCCGCTTGAAAGAGCAAACCACTGAGCGTAAAGGCGAGCGGCCATTAATTCAAAAAGAAGAAAAGCCGAAGCGCTCTTTTTTCAATCTCGCATTAAATGCCGGTTTACTTATTTATTCACTATGGCGCTTGTATCCGCTCACTCAAGGAGAAGATTTGCCCACTTATCGTATACTCTTGAGTAGTTTTATTGCGGTTTTCTGCGGTTATACGCTCGTACGACATTTCATAAAAAAGTAAGAACAAACGTTCTCTTAAAACAAAAAAGATCCGTGGTACAGACCACGGATCTTTTTTTGTTCTTATTCAACTGAAAGCTTACGCTTCTACAGCGTACATCTGCTCGCGTTGCTCTTTTATCTTTGGGTCATTCATATACTCATCAAATGTAAGATAACGATCTATTGCACCTTTTGGAGTTAATTCAACAATACGATTACCCACTGTTTGCGCAAACTCGTGATCACTTGTGGTCAACAAAATAGTCCCTTTAAAATTCTTCAGACTGTTATTGATCGCCGTGATCGATTCAAGATCCAAGTGGTTAGTAGGTTCATCAAACATCAATACGTTTGCACGCTGCATCATCATTCGACTTAACATACAACGAACCTTTTCACCCCCTGACAATACATTTGAAGTTTTAAGCGCTTCTTCTCCCGAAAAGATCATTTTCCCTAAGAAACCTCTTAAATAAACTTCCTCACGCTCCTGTTCGGTTTTTGCATATTGACGCAGCCAATCAACTAGAGTCAATTCGTTATCAAAAAACTCTTGATTATCTACAGGAAGATAAGACTGATTCGTAGTCACCCCCCACTCATACTTTCCTTCTAGCGCATTTTGCTTACCGTTTAGGATCTCATAAAATGCAGTGGTTGCTCTACTGTCTTTAGAATATACTACAACTTTATCACCCTTAGCTAGATTGAGATTAACGTTTTTAAACAAAACTTCTCCATCAATAGAAGATGCTAGTTTCTCCACATTTAAAATCTGATCTCCTGCTTCGCGCTCACGCTCAAAAATAATAGCAGGATATCTTCGGCTAGATGGCTTGATCTCATTTACATTAAGCTTATCAATCATCTTTTTACGGGACGTTGCCTGCTTACTCTTTGCTACGTTTGCACTAAAACGACGAATAAACTCTTCAAGCTCCTTTTTCTTTTCTTCAGCCTTCTTGTTTTGTTGCGCGCGTTGACGAGCAGCCAATTGAGAAGACTCATACCAGAAAGTATAATTTCCGCTGAAATGGGAAATCTTTCCAAAATCTATATCAGAAATATGTGTACATACCGCATCTAAAAAGTGACGGTCGTGAGATACCACAATGACGCAGTTGTCGTAATTCGCCAAGAAATTCTCTAACCAGTTGATCGTTTCATAATCAAGGTCGTTAGTAGGCTCATCCATAATCAACACATCTGGATTGCCAAAAAGTGCCTGCGCCAAAAGCACACGTACCTTTTGCTTACCATCAAGATCCTTTACCAGACTGTAATGCAAATCTTCGGTTATCCCTAGATTTGATAATAAAGCCGCAGCATCACTGTCTGCATTCCACCCATTCATCTCTTCAAACTCTACTTGAAGCTCCCCGATACGCTCAGCATTTTCGTCTGAATAATCAGCATACAGCGCATCAATTTCCGTCTTGATCTTAAATAAGGGCTTGTTCCCCATCAAAACCGTTTCTAAAACAGTATGCTCATCGTAAGCATAGTGATCTTGCTCTAAAACCGACATTCTTTTGCCCGGCTCCAAGTGCACGTGACCACTTGTAGGATCTTCTTTGCCTGAAATAATTTTTAGAAATGTAGATTTTCCTGCACCATTTGCACCTATAATTCCATAGCAATTGCCTTGAGTGAACGAGACATTTACTTCGTCAAACAATACGCGTTTTCCAAACTGTACAGATAAATTTGATACTGATAACATATGCTTAAAGCCTGATTTTATTGTGATTTGCAAAAGTACAGCTATTACCGTAAAACAAGAAACATTAACTTTTTAATATTGTGATTTAACGTGCAATTAACAGCCTAGATTAATCGCCCCTTATACATTTGAGCAATTTTTAAAAATTAACCTATTGCATTACCTCTATCTCAATCTTTTATGAGCGTTAAGCTACTTTTAGCCACCTTTCTATCCCTATCGTTACTAGGTTGCTCTGAGCAAACGCATAAAGCAAAATCCGGAACGTACTTGGGAGGAGAAATCGTAAATCCCACTTCTAATTTTGTGCTTCTGCGCAAGAACGACAGGCTTATTGACAGCATTAAGTTAGATCAAAACAACCGTTTTTTATACAAGATTGAAAATCCACAAGAGGGTCTCTATCAAATATTTCATAACGAAGGGCAAATCATATTTATCGAGCCCAACGACAGTTTAATGTTACGGGTGAACACCTACGAGTTTGACGAAACCTTGACCTTTTCGGGTTTTGGTGCTCCTCGCAACAACTTACTAGTCGAACTTTTCTTGCTTAATGAACACGAGAATGAGCTCATGCTTCAGGATGAGATTTATCAGCAAGACCCGGAAACCTTTAGCAAAAGCATCGCCTTGCTCAAAGCAGAGCGTGAGAAGATTCTTCAAGACTTCTTAAAGAAAAATGAAGCAGATGCCTATTTTGAAAAAATAGCCGAAACCGTAGTAAATTACGATTTTTACGCGCGTAAAGAAGTTTACCCAATGTCACATTTTGGTGTAGACCGGGTAGCATTTTTAGAAAGTCTTCCGCAGTCGTTTTTCGATTATCGAAAGGATGCAGATTTTAATGATGCGAGTCTGTTAGAGCTTTACAGTTATCAGCGTTTTTTGATCAATTATTTCAATCAGGCAGCCTTTAAAGACTATTATAAGCAAGAGGCCTACGATCCGTTATCCTTTACACATAATTTGCACAAGTTGCGGTTGATTGATTCTCAAATCGAAAACGACTCTGTTGAAAGCTTTCTACTCACCAGAACCATACGCGATTACCTGGCAAACAGTAACGACAAAAAAGGTGGACAAACCTTGTATGACATGTATATGGAGCGCATCGCTTCTAAAGATGATAAAGTGATTATACAGGAACTATACGAATCCAATAAGAATATAGAGACTGGTAAGCGTATCCCTAACGAAAAACTGGTAAATTTTGATAATGATACTTTAAGTTTTGAACGTATTATCAATAAACCAACATTTATTTTCTTCTGGTCATCTTCCAGAAAATCGCACGCCATCAGAGCGCAGAAACTTGCCTCTTCACTACAACAAAAATATCCCGAGTACTCTTACCTCGCCATAAATGTCAATGATAGTTATGACAATTGGCAGAACACGGTTTCTCGTTATAATTTTGATAGTGCAAAACAGTATTATTTTAAAGATTCTTTTGATGAATTAGCAGAAGATCTAGCGCTAAACAGCTTGCTGAAAACGTTTATCGTAGACCGCAATGGGATTATCATCAACGCGCATGCCAACATATTCAGCTCTAACTTTGAGCAAGAACTTTTAGAAGCTTTGAATCAATAGCGCATAGTGAATCACGCAAGTGAACATTAGAAACAATCAATTTAAAGATCTTACTCCGTTAAAGAAAATTCATAAAAAAAGCCTGCGTGATGCAGGCTTTTCTAGTATATCTAAAAGCTAGGATTAGCTATTCCCTTTCTTATAATCTGCTAAGAATTTCTCTAGACCTATATCAGTTAAAGGGTGTTTTAATAAACCTTCAATAGAGCTTAATGGTCCGGTCATAACATCTGATCCTAATTTAGCGCAATCAATTACGTGCATAGTGTGACGTACAGATGCTGCTAAAATTTGTGTTTCAAACGCATAGTTATCATAAACCAAACGAATATCTGAAATCAATTGAAGTCCGTCTGTTGAGATATCATCTAGACGTCCTAAGAATGGTGATACGTAAGTAGCTCCAGCTTTAGCAGCAAGCAACGCCTGCCCTACTGAAAACACTAATGTACAGTTGGTTTTAATTCCTTTGTCGCTAAAGTATTTTAAAGCTTTAATACCGTCTTTGATCATTGGTATCTTAACTACGATCTGCTCGTGAAGTGCTGCTAACTCTTCACCTTCTTTGATCATTCCGTCAATGTCAGTAGCAATAACTTCTGCACTTACATCACCGTCAACTAAGTTACAGATGTCAACATAGTGTTTTAAAATATTTTCTCTCCCGGTAATACCTTCTTTAGCCATCAAAGATGGATTAGTAGTTACCCCGTCAAGAACACCTAGTTCTTGAGCTTCTTTAATCTGATCAAGATTTGCTGTATCAATAAAAAATTTCATGTGAAGAATTTAGATTATCTAATATTTGTTGTTCAAAATTACGCAATATAATCGTTAATATTTAAGAACAAGACGTTTAAAACCTGTTAAGTGTTGATTTTACACTAAATTAACCTTCAATCTACAATTTATAGTGATTGAGCAGCAAACGCTCATAGATTTTGCTCGGCAGCACACCTTTGAGAAAAACAGAAATCTTTTGCATAAATGCACCTACTTTGTAATGCACTTTAGGTTCTTTTTCGGTAATAATTGCATAAACGGCTTTACCCATTTTCTGAGGATCCTCACCGTGGTCTACGTGTTCGTCCATTAAAGCGAGTGATTTGCCGTAGTTTTCTTTATACGGTGACGTTTCCTTTAAAGGTGCGTGATAGCGCCCGGAAGCAATATTCGTCGCAAAATCTCCAGGAGCTACATTGGTGAGTTTGATATTAAACTCTTTCAATTCCATTCTTAAAGCTTCGGTGGTCAAACCTAATGCGCCTTTAGTCGCAGAATACGCGCTACGATACGGCAGCCCCATATAACCCGCAATAGACGTCACGTTAATTATCAGTCCGCTGCGTTGCTCACGCATTGCAGGCAAAACCGCTTTAATGACTTTTAACGGACCAAAATAATTTGTTTCAAAAATAGATTTGAGCTCTTCCTCCGGAATTTCTTCTAAAGGACCGGTAATTCCCTTTCCGGCATTATTGATAAGTACATCAATGCGCGACTCTTTGGCGAGCACTGCAGCTACCGCAGCTTTAACCGTTTCACCTTGTGTTACATCTAAGGCAAGAAAATGCACCCCATTTACGAGTTCATTTTTGGGGTTTCGGCTTGTGCCATAAACGATAAAACCTTTGGTAACTAAAAATTCTGCGATAGATTTCCCGATTCCTGAAGAGGCTCCTGTGATCAAGACTACTTGAGACATATTAATAATTTAGAGCGGGGAAAATACGTAATATTAGGGCATAAAAAAAGGCAAGCTACCTACATCACACCGCTACGACCATCTACCCTTGCTGCGTTCCCGCCCTGGGGGAATTCGACAGGAGCTGGTTGTGTAGGACTTGCCGGCTGCAAATATACAGCAATAGAACAGTATACCAAACGTTTTTTAAACTGAATTTATTGATTTAACTTGACCACAAAATTTACAATCCCATGCGCATTTATAACCTTCTCGCTGTCTTTATTTTAAGCCTTACTTTACTGGCTTGCGGCAACGGAAAAGATTTAAGTAAAAGTTTTAAACTCACCCTAAATAAGGCCGAAAACAGTCTTAAAAATGGCGATCAGGTAAGCATAAGCCTGAAATCAAAAGGAGAAATCCCTATAGATTCTGTAATTTATAAACTTGATGGTGCAGTCTTAGGAACCAAAACAGATTTAAGTGCTCTGGAGATCGCTTTTGATGTAACTAAATTAGGAGCCAAAAATTTGAGCGCGCAGGTCTATGCCGAAGGAAAACAAGCCACGCTAAATTCTAAACTTACCTTTTTAGCTTCTGAAACTCCTACGTTATATACCTATGAGATTGTCAATACCTACCCACATGACAAAAGTTCGTACACACAAGGTTTAGAATTTCACGATAACATCTTATATGAAAGCGTGGGAGAATATGGTGAATCTGGTCTGCTCAAAACAGAATTAGAAACCGGAAAAATCTTGGAGCGCAAAGATCTTGAGAAAAAATATTTCGCCGAAGGCTTAACGGTGATTAACAACCAGCTTGTTCAATTGACTTGGCGTGAGAATGTAGGTTTTGTGTATGACCTCAACAGTTTTGAAAAAACCGACACTTTCAACTACGGAAAAAGCAAAGAAGGTTGGGGATTGTGTAATGACGGCCAGGTGATCTATAAATCTGACGGCACTGAAAAAATATGGCTGCTTGACCCGCAAACTTTTGCTGAACAAGAGTATATTCAGGTTGTAGATTCTAAAAAACTACGCTCTAAATACAACGAACTGGAGTGGGTAGATGGTAAGATCTACGCTAATAGTTATCAGTTTGATAGCATTTCAATAATTAATCCAACATCGGGAGCGATCGAGGGTGTGGTTGATCTACGTCCGCTAAAAAAGGAAATCAGTTCCATTACCGATGCTGATAACGAAGTGCTTAATGGTATTGCATACAACGCAGCAACAAAGCAACTTTATGTTACCGGTAAACACTGGGACAAGCTGTTTGAAATTCGTTTGATTAAGAAATAACTACTTTGAAAAACCTCCTAAAATGTAGTCTTTTAAGTGCTTTTGTCGGTTTCGGGCTGCTCCTGCTTCATTCGTGCAGAACAGATTTTGAACCCAGCCTAAGCACGGGGAATTTAGAATTCTCAAGAGATACTATTTTTTTAGACACGGTTTTTTCAAACATTGGTAGCAGCACCTATAGTTTTAAGGTTTACAACCGATCTAACGAACTCATTAGCATTCCTCAAGTGCGACTCGCGCAAGGCGAAAATTCGCAATACCGGCTTAATATTGATGGAATTCCGGGAAAAACTTTTGAAAATGTAGAACTGCCTGCTAAAGACAGTATCTATGTTTTCGTGGAAACCACAGTTAACGCTTCACAGCAAGACGAAGATCAGTTTTTATACACAGATCAAATCCTTTTTGATTCTGGAGTTTACGAGCAGCGGGTAGCATTGGTCACCCTTATTCAAGACGCTATTTTTTTATTTCCTGAACGGAATGCTCAAGGTATCAAAGAAACCTTGACTTTAGGCACTGACGAAGATGGCAATGCAATCACCATTGAAGGTTTTATTTTAGAAGAAGATCAGCTTGTTTGGACGAATCAAAAACCCTACGTGATTTATGGCTATGCCGGTGTTGCAGACGAACAAACCTTGCGTATTGAAGCAGGAGCGCGTATTCATTTTCACGAAAATAGCGGGATCATACTGAGTAACGGCGCCAGGCTGGAAGCTGACGGAAGTTTAAGCCAAGATCCTGATCGTTTAGAAGGTGAGATCATTTTGGAAGGAGATCGGCTGGAGCCTGAATTTAGTGCTGTTCCCGGTCAATGGGGCACGCTGTGGTTCACCCCGGGAAGCACTGCACGTATGCAGCATGTTACAATTAAAAATAATGCGATTGGCATTTTGGCTGAGGGACATTCTAACACCAACACCCCTGACCATTACCTCAAAAATGTTCAGATTTACAACACAGCTTCGGTGGGGCTTTACGGTGTTAATGCTTCCATTTTAGGAGAAAATCTCGTGATAGGAAATTCCGGAATTTCGAATTTTTGGGCCCGGCAAGGTGGAAGTTATGAGTTTGTACACAGTACATTTGCTAATTATTGGAATCAAAGTTTTAGAAATACGCCTTCGGTACAGTTAGCGAATTTTTTAGAAACCGAAGACGAATTATTAATCGCTGACCTTACTAAAGCCCAATTTACCAATAGTATCATCTACGGAAACGCAACAAGAGAATTAGGACTCGAAGCAGTAGATGCAGCAACATTTCAGTATAATTTTTCAAATAGCTTAGTGCGCTTTGAAGATCCCTTTGATGATTTTACTGCTAACCCTTTATATCAGTTTGCTAACGAAACTTTGTACACCGATATACTTTTAAATGAAGACCCTAATTTTGAAAATACTTCTCTAAACAATTATAAAATCATCGCTCCTTCTGCCGCTAGGGCTTTGGGAAATGAAAGCGGTGCAATTCAGGTGCCCACAGACCTTTTAGGCATTGCCCGAGAAGAACACATAGATTCCGGAGCCTATCAAGCAACCGACAACGAAAATTAGTGTATGAATTATAAATACCTCTTACTAAGTCTTTTTTTTGCATACACTTCCATCTTCGGGCAAGCTCCTGAACTCACCGCTGTGGGAGATCAAGTGTATTGTCCGTTGACTTCAATTCCCATTGCTACTGATTTTGAGCTCAATAACCCTGGAGGGACGGTGATCGATGCGCTTTACATTCAAATTTCTTCGGGCTATGAGCAAGGAAACGACTTTTTAGAGTTTCCCAACCTCAATCCTAATATCACCCAAAGTTTCAATGCAGCAGATGGAAAACTTACACTTCGTTTTTCTTCAACTATAACCAACGCTGAAATAATTGAGGCGGTTGAAGCAGTAACCTTTAGAAGTGATGACGCTTCGGTGAGCGGAAAAAAAGAGTTTTCTATCAGTATTGGTCAAGCCAATTACCTCCCCTCATCTGATCATTATTATGAGTATGTACCTGCCAATCTTATTACTTGGCAAGATGCAAGGATAGCAGCAGAAAACAGAACCTATTACGGTCTTCAAGGCTATCTCGCAACCATTACAACACTTGATGAAGCTGTTTTGTGCGGAGAACAAACCCAAGGTGCCGGCTGGATTGGTGGCACCGATGAAGCTGTAGAAGGCGTTTGGGAATGGGTTACAGGACCAGAAGGTCTAGCTGGCGGTTTAGAATTTTGGAGAGGTGGCCCCGGCGGTAGCACCACAACTTTCGCATATTGGAATCCGGGAGAACCAAACAATACTAACGGTGGAGAAGACTATGCGCATATCACCGCTCCTGGAGTTGGCATTGAAGGTTCTTGGAATGATTTAAGAACCACGGGAGAAACCAATCCGCTTTTTCAGGCAAAAGGATATATTGTTGAATATGGCGGAATGCCGGGTGATCCTGTATTAAAAATTGCAGCAGCTACTCAAATTCGTATTCCTGTCACTTCAGCTACCGGAGATTCGCGGTGTGGTCCCGGCGTTGTCACATTGGATGCGACTACAAATGCCGGTGAGTTGCACTGGTATGATAGTCAAAGTGGAGGAAATATTTTATTTACGGGCACTCAATTCACTCCAAATTTAACAAGTTCGCAAACCTTTTATGTGGCCGCAGAACCTGCAGGATGTACTTCCGGAAAAAGAAGAGCGGTTCAGGCAGAAATTCTTCCGGAGGTTGCAGCCCCCAATCAGATCACATTTTCTAATTGTGATGAAGATGGAACGCCTGATGGATTTGTAGATTTTAATTTACAACAAATCATTCCGTATTTAACAGCTGATCCTGCTGTTCATGTAACCTTTTACAGCACGCGTTTTGACGCGGATACCAATTCTGGAAGTAATGTTTTGACAACGCCCTATAACAATGCTTCTGGCAATACAATTTATGCGTATATTTTCAATAGTGCGGGCTGTTCTGCAGTTTCTGAAGTGCAGCTACAGGTTTCCACCACCACTTTCCCCACTGGTTTTTTATACAATTTAACCAGCTGCGACACCGATGCTCAACAGGATGGTTTTATGGATTTTGACCTCAACGAAGCTTCTTCAGCAATGCTGAATGTGTTTCCGTCAGGGGCTAATCTTGAGGTTTCCTATTTCCGTTCTGAACAGGATGCTCTCTTAGCTCAAAATGAAATAAACACCGCCAGCTTCTACCGAAACGAGGTTGCTTACAATCAAATCGTATACGTACGCGTTGAAGATCAAGATTCTGGTGGATGTTACGGAGTGGGTCCGCATTTAGAGCTTCAAGTAGAAGCACTCCCAATATTTGATGTCGTTAATGAGGGCAAATTTTGCAGTAACGCGAGTTCGTTTACCCTAGAAACCGAAAATGCACAAGGTGTTTATAATTACAGTTGGTATGATGCTTCAAACACACGTATAAGCACATCGGCTCAGGTTACCGTTACCACTCCGGGAATTTATACAGTCACCGCAACTACAGCTTACGGATGCATTTCTGAACCTAAGCAAATTGAAGTTATCGCTTCTGAAGCTGCGCTACTCGAGCTAGAGAATATTGAAGTTATTCAGGAAAATGGGAGCAACAGTATACATATTGCTGATTTAAGCCTGCTGGGAATTGGGGATTATGAATTTGCATTGGGCGATCCCATAGGTCCGTATCAGACAGACCCGACATTTGACGATGTTGCTATTGGTTTGCAAACTTTATACGTGCGTGACCAGAACGGTTGCGGAATAAGCAGTATTGAAATTCCTGTCCTAGGTTTCCCAAAGTATTTCACGCCAAATAATGATGGTTATCACGATACGTGGGGAGCACAAGGTGTTGTTTCAAATGAATTTTCTGCGATTCAAATTCTTATTTTTAATAGATTCGGAAAGCTCTTAAAAACGCTTTACGATTTCAATTCGAGCTGGGACGGCAGTACACGCGGCAGCAATCTTCCGGCAGACGATTATTGGTACAAAGTGCTTTTGACAAAAACAGACGGATCTATTGTAAATTATCAAGGTCACGTAACATTAAAGCGCTAAATGGAAACGGATTCCCCAAATCAAATCGCTGTTTTTAGTTATGGCACCCTTCAAGATCCTGAAGTTCAAAAGGAACTCTATAACCGCGTGCTAGAGGGGCAACCTGATCGCCTTTCAGGGTATATTTTAGAACGCATTAATCTTCTGGATTCTTCCTTCAATTATATCGCCTACCCCATCGCAAAACCAACCGGTAATCCGCAGGATAGTGTTGAAGGTGTTGTTTTCTACTTATCAGAGCACGAATTAAAGTTCACTGACACTTATGAGAGTGAAGCTTATGAGAGAGTCCTGATTAAATTAGATTCAGGTATCGAAGCGATCGTTTATCAAACTCCTATTCGTTAATTTTTTCTTAAAAAATTATTTTCAATAATAGTGCTCTAGTCAATCTCGACTCATTTTCAAGTCATTTGCGCCTCAATTTTCTAATTCTAAAATTCAATTTGATTATATCAAAGGCTGTTAGTCTAAAAAATTGACAATTTATCTAGGCTTTTAATCGACTTTCGGATTAACGTTCATTTTTATAGATGAACAACCACAAAATGCTGTTTTAAAAAAGTTTAATTTCTGCTTGTTTAATTTTAAACTAGAAATTAGAATTTTATGAGCAGAACGCTACTCTTTTTCTTTCTTATGATGTGTGCCAACCTGAGTATTGGTCAAGCTTTAAGTCACTTAGATGGTACGGTGAACATCTCTTTAGAAGATGAAACCATCGATGCCACATACACATTAAGCAATCTACCTGTGGATACACAGACCTTGTCGTTTAGACTCAATGAGTTTATCAAGGTAAAATCGATCTCCCTAAATGGTGAGCGCATTGCTTCTAGCAAAGTTCCTCAAAACTGTACTGATTGTTTGATCTATACCGTTCTGGTAGGCTGCGAGGTGGTAATCACGCCACAATCTACACTTACGATTGTTACCGAGGGAAAGTTTAAAAATTTTGATAGCGAAGGTGGAGCAAAACGTTACAAAGGGCAATTAGTATATTCTAACGGTGTTCTAAGAGCGACCAATTCAGATAAATGGTATCCTGAGATCGTCAATAAATCGAGTAATATCTCAGATTACATGGATCCTTTTAATTATACCTACAGCATTACCGCTAATTGCGAAGATTGTGATAAAATTTATATAGGTAAAGGGCAACCGCAGCCAAGTGGGACTGAATTTACAAATGCCCAGGCCGAAGGAGATTTAGTTTTATTGGCCGGTAATCTTGAATATCAAACCGGAAAATATGCTAATTACATAAATGTTCCTCAAGAAGCCATCCCCGCACTTGAGGCTAAGTTTGCTAAAACGCGCGGATTTCTAGAAGAATTGACCCAAGTATCACCCAATGACAAAGTAGTCTATGCGCAAGTAAGTTCGCCGGTATATGGTAATGAATCTACATACAATACAATCATCAACACAGGGGCGCAAGTTGACGTTAAGAAAATAGACGATGCCATAGAAGAAGGTGATGCCTACTTTTATATGGCAAGTGCTTTTAAACCGGAAAGTCAGTTAGACCGTATGCTTCTTCAATCTTTAGCGAAATATGTAAAACTGCGTTATCTGAAAAAATACAGTGTTGATCAATACAATAACCTAAACTCCTTCTTAGAAGGAAACACTTCTAATTCCGGTCTGGCTTCAGAGAGACGCGAACTTAGCGCGTTGCTTATTTCTCCTGAACAGTTTAAAATTTTGGAAAACGAAATCGGAGAAGCAGAAATGAATGCGTTCATCTCCAATGTTTTTCAGAATTTGAGAGTGGGTAAACGCAGTATGCAAGCATTCACAGATAGTTTCAATCAAATTCAACTTGCTAATAAATCAGAACGTTTTGCTCAATTAGAGAAAAACCTGCAAACACAATTCGAATTAAGATCAACAATTCCAGATGCACGAGAAGTCATTACAGAATACTAACACATAAACTCGGGGCAACTCTTAAAAGCATTCTCTGAGAAAATTATTATTCTGAGCCAGCCTTGAGGAGATTATACCCTTTGGCGGCGCCAAAAAAAAGACCCGCAAGTTGCGGGTCTTTTCAGTTTTAATTGAGAAGATTCTCAAACTTCCCAAATTTGGTATTCATAACACTTAAAGCCTTAGAATAATTTAAAATGCGGTCAACCGTCTCTTGGGTCGGTTTTAAATTGTTGTCAAGCGCGCACGCTTTTTTTGAGTAAATGTTTTCCATATAAATGACGTTTGGTTAATAGTCCCTATATAACGCACACTTTCTGGATTTAGTCTATCTTAATTTGTTAAAACTATATTGTTTTTCTCAATCACTTTACGCAGGTTGATCAGTGCATAACGCATACGACCTAAGGCGGTATTGATGCTCACATCAGTGCGCTCTGCTATCTCTTTAAAACTCATATCTTTATAGATGCGCATCACCAAAACATCGCGCTGATCTTCAGGAAGTTCGTCAATAAGTTTACGTACATCTTCTTCCACCTGATCTTTGATAATTCTTTTTTCAGCATTTAGATCAGGATCTCCTAAAACAGAAAAAATATTGAAGTCGCCCGTGTTATCAAATTTTGGCATTCGCTTATTCTTTCTAAAATGGTCTATAACCAGATTATGCGAAATGCGCATTACCCAGGGTAAAAATTTACCCTCTTCATTATAACCACCGCGTTTTAGCGTGCGTATGACTTTGATAAAGGTGTCTTGAAAAATATCTTCGGTTACATCACGGTCATAAACCTTTGAATAAATAAAACTATATACTCGTTGCTGATGTCTCGAAATTAATATAGAAAGTGCCGACTCGTCGCCTTTAATATAGCTGCTCACCAGAGTCGCGTCTGTAGTTAACATTTCTTCCATAAAATTACTTTTGTAGGTTAAATTTGGCCTTAGGGCCGGTAAAAATTTTAAAAAGTAATTTTAAGGTATAGGCGTTCTGTTAATGTTAATACAAACCAAATATAACAACTTTCATTCCAAATAAACAACACGTCCTGTACAATTTTAACATTAACAGGACGTTGGCCAAATCTTTGAGCGCGTATCAATCCTATAAATTATCTTTGCATACCTATACAAATTGCTATGATTGTTGACGTTTCAAAAGCCAACCCTAAAGAGAATATTATCATTAAAGGGGCCAAGCTTCATAACCTAAAAAATATAAATACCATTATTCCACGTAACAAGCTGGTTGTGATAACCGGTTTGTCTGGATCAGGAAAATCAAGTCTTGCTTTTGACACGCTTTATGCCGAAGGTCAGCGCAGGTATGTAGAAAGCCTGTCGTCGTATGCACGGCAATTTTTGGGCCGACTTAACAAACCAAAGGTTGACTATATAAAAGGTATTGCACCCGCGATCGCTATCGAGCAAAAGGTAAACAGTACTAATCCGCGCTCAACCGTAGGAACGTCTACTGAAATTTACGATTACCTCAAATTGCTTTTTGCCCGAATTGGGAAGACCTACTCTCCTATCTCTGGTGATGAGGTTAAGAAGGATACCGTGACCGATGTTGTAGATTATGTAAAGCAGTTTGATGAGCGTAGCAAACTCTTATTACTTGCTCCCTTTCTAGTTGAAGAAGGACGCAAAATTGAAGAAAAACTTAATATCCTTCAGCAGCAAGGTTACGCACGGATTAAAGTCAATGACACCGTCGTACGTATTGATGAAGCCGGAAGTATCAAAAAAACAGACAAACTCTTTCTAGTGGTAGACCGAATTATCAAAAAAGATGATGAAGACTTTTACAATCGCTTAGCTGATGCCGTGCAAACGGCCTTTTATGAGGGTAAAGGAGAAGCTTTTATTGAAGATCTTGATACCGGCAAGCAACGTCACTTTAGCAATAGTTTTGAATTGGACGGCATGAGCTTTTTAGAGCCTAATGTGCATTTGTTCAGTTTTAACAATCCTTATGGCGCTTGCCCTACGTGTGAAGGTTACGGTGATGTGATTGGTATTGATGAAGATTTGGCCGTTCCAAACACAGCACTTTCAGTTTATGAAAATGCTGTATTTCCTTGGCGTGGCGATAGTATGAGTTACTATCGCGACCAGCTGGTAAACAACGCTTATAAATTTGATTTCCCTATTCACAAACCTTATTTTGAGCTCAGCGACGCGCAAAAAGAGTTGTTATGGAATGGAAATCAGTATTTTGAAGGTATTCATCAATTTTTTGAATTTTTGGAGTCCAAAGCATATAAAATTCAAAATCGGGTGATGTTGTCACGCTACCGCGGAAAAACGCGTTGTAAAACCTGTGGTGGCAAACGTCTGCGTAAAGAGGCGAATTATGTCAAAATTGGTGGAACTACAATCACAGACCTTGTAGGGCTTCCGCTTAATAAAGTGGCTGACTTTTTTAAGAATCTTCAACTGAGTGAACACGATAGCAAAATCGCAAAACGTCTGCTTACTGAGATCGAGAGTCGATTAGAATTCTTGTCTAAAGTAGGCTTAAATTACCTTACGTTAAACCGAAAATCAAATACCCTTTCCGGAGGAGAATCTCAACGAATCAACCTTGCGACTTCATTGGGAAGCAGCCTTGTGGGATCTATGTATATACTAGATGAGCCCAGCATTGGCCTCCACCCGAAAGATACCGAACGTCTTATAGAAGTTCTTAAAAATCTTAGAGATTTAGGAAATACGGTGATCGTTGTAGAACATGATGAAGACATTATGAAAGCAGCAGATGAGATTATCGATATTGGTCCGGAAGCCGGAACCTTTGGCGG
The DNA here is from genome assembly GCF_900130045.1 of Leeuwenhoekiella palythoae. GTDB lineage: Bacteria > Bacteroidota > Bacteroidia > Flavobacteriales > Flavobacteriaceae > Leeuwenhoekiella > Leeuwenhoekiella palythoae. The sequence continues at coordinate 156,108 of NZ_FQXT01000006.1, read as the reverse complement.
TGATGTTGTTGCTGTGGGTACGTATGATGAGATTCTAAAAAGTGAATCACTTACCGCAAAATATCTCAATGGTGATCTTGAAATTAAAGTCCCTGAAAAACGCCGGGAATCTAAATATTATGTTGAGGTCAAAGGCGCACGAGAAAACAACCTGAAAAATATAGATGTACGTTTCCCGTTAGGAATGTTTGTCGCAGTAACCGGAGTTTCCGGAAGTGGTAAAAGTACGCTGGTAAAAAAACTGCTCTACCCTGCCCTACTTAAAGAAACCGGCGGTTATGGTGAGAAAATGGGCCAAATGACCGGGATTGAAGGAAAGTTTGATAATATCAATCATATTGAATTTGTAGATCAAAATCCTATTGGTCGTTCTTCACGTTCCAATCCTGTGACCTACATCAAAGCCTATGATGATATTCGTTCGCTTTTTGCTGGTCAGAAATTGAGTAAAATCAGAAATTTCCAAACCAAACATTTCTCCTTTAATGTTGATGGGGGGCGTTGTGAAAATTGTAAAGGCGAAGGCGAAGTCACCATTGAGATGCAGTTTATGGCAGATGTGCATCTAGAATGCGAAGTATGTAAAGGCAAACGCTTTAAAAAAGAGGTGCTTGAGGTTACGTTTGAAGACAAGAATATTGATGACATACTTAATATGACCATCGATGATGCTATTGCCTTTTTTAAAGAGCACAAGCAAGATAAAATCACCCGCAAGCTTAAACCTTTGCAAGATGTGGGCTTAGGCTATGTCACTTTAGGGCAAAGTTCGTCTACCCTTTCTGGTGGCGAGGCACAGCGTATCAAGCTCGCTTCCTTTTTAGTCAAAGGCACTTCCAAAGAAAAGAATCTATTTATTTTTGACGAACCTACTACAGGTTTGCACTTTCATGATATTCAGAAATTGCTTACTTCCTTTCAGGCATTGATCAAAAAAGGACATTCTATTCTTGTTGTTGAACACAATTTAGACCTGATCAAATGTGCAGATCACGTAATTGATTTAGGTCTTGAAGGTGGCGAAAACGGCGGATATCTCATCGCTTCAGGAACCCCGGAAGAGGTTGCTAAAAATAAAAAATCATATACTGCTCCTTATCTAAAAGACAAACTTTAATGGAAAATAACATATCATAGGCAAGTTTGTCTCCCGCGACCGGGCAGTTCTATAAAGCATTATTTGGAAACCAATTTTCAATTTTTAGGCATCTCGATAACCTTCGGTACGGAGTAATAAACCCTTTGTAGTGCCCATAAAATTGTAAAACAGTCAAGAGGTGTGATTTTTTCACACCTCTTTTTTTTATTTAAAATTATTCAATTTCATATACTTAAACTCCACAAAACTCTTCCCAGTACTATCACAAATACGTGATTTTAATTTTTGGCACGCGGTTTGGTTTATACTTATCAGAACCGAGACAACGCAACGCGCGTTATCTCAAAAACTAAAAATTATGAAACGCACCTTACTCTTTTTAGCAGTAAGCTTCGTAGTCGGAGTTTCTGCACAGGCAAATGAACGTTTACAAGGGCAAACGCGTACAGCAAATACTGCAAGCAAATTGCAATTGGAACCTGTAGTTTTTATAGAACGTGGTGTTGAATTTTTAGTTTATCCTGACGGAACATTAGATTTTAATCTCCCACCAGCGTCGATAAGCTTGAATGGTAGAAGGGTAAACCAGATTTATTACAATCCCAATTCGGTTTATGGTTCAAATCAAGCGTATCGTAAAGGATATATTCAATACAACCGTAATGGTCAAGTAGCACAAATAGGTAATTTGAACATTGATTATCATCGTAATGGAAGTGTTGAAAAGATAGGTGATATAGCGCTTACTTATAAAAAAGGACGCCTAGCTAAAATAGGAAATTTAAAAATGCACTATGATAGAAGCGGGCGTATTTATAAGCAAACGGGGACTATCAGTAAAGCATATAAAGTACACGGTGTACGCTCGCAAACGGTTTATAGTACGCGTAGTCGTAGGTCATAATGATAAACCCCACGATCGTGGGACATAGTTTGATTTTTTTGGTTGGTTAGTTAGTTGAAAATCCTCGATACTTTAGTGTATCGGGGATTTTTTATGGGCTGTTGCGAGCTGCTTATTTTGTAATTTTGCAGCATGCAAATTCAAGACACTATAGCTGCATTAGCGACTGCGCCAGGCGCTGGAGCAATTGCTGTAATTCGGGTTTCAGGAACTCAGGCGCTTTCGATCGTTTCTGATCTTTTTCAAGCGAAAAGCAAAAAAAAGCTGATCGAGCAAGATTCGCACACGCTTCATCTGGGCAACATTATTGATGGTTCCCGGATCATTGATGAAGTTTTAGTTTCTATTTTTAAAGGGAAACGCTCCTATACCGGAGAGCCGACGGTTGAAATTTCGTGTCACGGTAGTTCTTACATTCAGCAAGAAATTCTTCAGCTTTTATTTAGAAATGGCTGCCGGGCAGCAAAAGCCGGCGAATTTACTCTACGTGCGTTCATCAACGGGAAAATGGATTTGAGTCAGGCGGAAGCTGTAGCAGATCTCATCGCCAGTGATAACGCTGGAGCGCATCAGATCGCTATGCAGCAAATGCGCGGCGGTTTCTCAAACGAAATTGCTCAGCTGCGTCAAGAATTACTCAATTTTGCTTCGCTTATCGAGCTCGAACTTGACTTTGCTGAAGAAGATGTGGAATTTGCCAATCGCGAAGAATTTCAGCAATTAATATCAAAAATTACACGCGTTCTTAAACGACTTATCGACTCTTTTGCAACCGGAAATGTGATCAAAAACGGAATTCCTGTGGCTATTGTGGGCGAACCTAATGTGGGTAAATCAACCTTATTGAACGCCTTGCTCAACGAAGAACGTGCTATTGTTAGTGATATCGCCGGTACTACTAGAGATACTATCGAAGATGAAATTTCAATAGGTGGTATTGGTTTCCGGTTTATAGATACGGCGGGAATCCGCGAAACCGCAGATGTTATTGAAGGTTTGGGGATTAAAAAAACCTTTGAAAAGATCGCACAAGCTCAGGTGGTTCTTTACCTGATCAATTCTGAAAAATTTAAAGATCAAGCCGAATTATTTACGGTGGAAATACAAAAGATAAGAAATCGCTTCCCAGACAAGCCATTGGTCCTAGTAGCCAACAAGATCGATCACCTCACGGAAGCTGAACAAGAATCGATCAACAACCAACTTGCCAAACTGGTCTCAGAAGGTAACAAATCGGCGGTTTTGCTAATTTCAGCTAAAACCGGAACTGGTGTTGAAGCACTTAAGGAGCAGTTGCTTCAGTTTGTGAATACCGGAGCCCTTCGCAATAATGAAACTCTGGTAACCAACTCCCGTCATTACGACGCCCTACTCAAAGCTTTAGAAGAAATTGAAAAAGTACAACTGGGCATCGATGCCGGCTTAAGCGGTGATTTGTTGGCAATCGATATTCGAGAAGCTTTGTATCACTTTGGCGAAATCACAGGTCAGGTCACTAACGATGAATTGCTGGGCAATATTTTTGCTAATTTTTGTATTGGAAAGTAAGCCTCCTATTGAAAAAATAACTCCTATGAAAAAACTACAGTTACTTCCAGTATTCATTTTCTTGCTCCTAAATTCGTTGAGCAGAGCGCAAGAGATGATCCCTGAAAGCTATATCAATCCCCTAGATATTGATTATACCTATATGGTCTATAATTCGAGTAAGAACATATCGTACCGCTCGGGTGCAGACCCTGCGGTGATCGAGTTTCGTGGGGAGTATTATATGTTTGTCACCCGCTCCTTTGGTTATTGGCATTCTACTGATCTGGTTAATTGGGAATTCATCAAACCCAAACAATGGTTTTTTGAGGGAAGCAACGCTCCTACCGCATTTAATTATAAAGATTCGCTGGTTTATTTTGCCGGAGATCCTGCAGGATATGGTAGTATCTTATATACCGATAATCCCAAGGAAGGATTATGGAATCCGGTAGCTTCCATAAGCAACAACATTCAGGATTCTGAATTGTTTATTGACGACGATGGCAAAACCTATTTGTATTGGGGTTCGTCAAATGTGCATCCCATTCGGGTCAAAATGCTCAATAAAAATGATCGTATGTTAGAAACCGGCGTAACCAAGGATCTCATCAATCTGGATGAAGAAGCGCACGGCTGGGAGCGTTTTGGCGAAAACAACTTCCACCCTACCCTAAAAGAAGGCTATATGGAAGGCGCTTCGATGACCAAACATAATGGAAAATACTACCTGCAATACGCTGCGCCCGGCACACAATTCAATGTCTACGGAGACGGAGTTTATGTGGGCGAAACGCCGCTAGGTCCGTTTGAATATATGCCCAACAACCCGATGAGTTTTAAACCCGGAGGCTTTACCAACGGGGCGGGCCACGGGATCACGGTAAAGCAAACCAACGGGCAGTACTGGCATTTTGCAACGATGGCTCTGGCTTCTAACTCGCATTGGGAGCGCCGCCTGTGTATGTTTCCTACTTATTTTGATGAAGACGGACTCATGTATTCCAATACCAGTTATGGCGATTATCCGCGTCATGCGCCAAGCCACCCAACTAAAGCCGGTGAACATAACGGCTGGATGTTATTGTCCTATAAAGGGAAGGTGACCGTTTCGTCCTCGCAATTGCAAATCACCAAAAGCACGATTACTGATGGGGATTTTGAAGTCACCGAAATCCCTCAAAAAACCAATGCTAATGGAAGTATTCTTTCTGAAGTATTGACTGACGAAAACCCAAAGTCATTTTGGGTTGCTGAAGCGAATGATGCACAGCAATGGGTTAGTATCGAAATGAATAAGCCCGGAAATATATATGCACTACAACTGAATTTTCACGATCACGAAAGCGGGATCTACACGCGTGTTGAGGGCTTAAAGCATCGCTTTATCATTGAAGCTTCAGAGGATGGCAAAACCTGGGAAACCGTTATCGATCGTTCTAAAAGTTATAAAGACACGCCCAATGCCTATCTGGTGTTAAACCAACCGGTAAAAGCACAGTACATCCGTTACAAAAACATCAAAGTTCCCGGCAATAATCTCGCACTCTCTGAAATTCGTGTCTTTGGAAAAGGATTTGGCAAAAAACCTACAAAGGTCAAAGCTTTTAAAGTAGCTCGACAACCTGACCGCAGGGATGCACAACTCACTTGGGATGTTATCAAAAACGCACAAGGCTATAACATTCGTTGGGGTATTGCTCCTGATAAACTGTATCAGTCGTGGTTGGTTTATAACGACCACGAGCTCTTTATGCGCTGTTTAGATCGGGATCAGACCTATTATTTTTCCATCGAAGCCTTTAATGAAAATGGGATCTCCGAAAAAACTGAGGTGATGAAGGTGGATTAATAATCTGCTTCTTTTTAGGCTATAACTATCAGATTTTTAATTCCGTCAGGTTAAACTGTATTTTTCTAAAAAATACAGTTAATCCTAAGCCTTTCTTGTTATCAAAACCTGTAAATGCGTATACTTGTAGCACTCAGCCCGTTTATTCATGCACTTTAGTGATTTACCCAAACAACCCAGCACCTTTGTTTCCTATTGGAATGTAGGCAAACTCTTATATGGCGCGTTGTTTTTGTTTATTCTGGAAACGGTTTTTTACTACACTAAATTTGTAGAAGCCTATACCGAAAAAACAATACTTATCATCGCGTTCTGGTTGTGGTGCCTGATGTTTTCTTTCATTCATATTTTTCTGGTGACTATGGATGTCTGGTCGCGTTTTCAAAACTACAAACGCATCAAAGATCACTTGTTTCAGCACGGGTTTACGCCTAAAATCGCAGAACATTACAAAGGCAGTAAATGCCAGCGCATGGCGTTATACGCTGCTGCTAAAGAATTAGGAATGCAAACAGAGATCGAACAGCATTATGCGCAAGCGGGTATAAAATGGTATCACTTTATCCCGCAGTTTATGATTCAGGATCCGTTGTTTCCTTTTAAAAAATACTTTTGGTCCCGTACCTTTTTAGAGAAATATTACGAACCAAAATTTGAATTTAGAAACGCGCAAAAAATCACAACGGAATGCTAAATGCGATCAAGCTGAGCAAATCCTATAAATCAGGAAAGGTGCTCGATGCGGTTTCGATTTCTCTTGAACCCGGAAAAATCAGCGGACTCTTAGGTCGCAACGGTGCCGGAAAAACCACACTTTTTAAAATACTTTGCGGTTTGATCACACCAGATGATGGAGCGGTACAGCAAGACTCCAAAAAAGCTAAACCTATTGGTGCCGTGATCGAAGAACCGGGACTGTACACCTACCTCAACGCTTACGAAAACCTCAAACTTTTTGCTCAAATTCAAGCTGCTCCGGCAGATCGCACTTCGCTGGAAAATTATTTAACTCAAGTGGGACTTCCACTAGATCGTAAAGATCCTGTGCGCAACTTTTCGATGGGGATGAAACAGCGTCTAGGGATTGCCATCGCATTACTCAATGCGCCTGATATACTCATTTTAGACGAACCTTTTTCTGGTTTGGATCCTACGGGAGTGGCTTCGCTAATTCAATTGATTAAAACGCTTGCGCAACAAAATATCGCAATCTTGGTTTCGTCGCATCTGATGGCAGAACTTCAAAAGTCCTGCGATTATCTTTATGTGATCGATCAAGGTAAAATCGTTAATGAAGGTCCTACGCAAACCCTGCTCAACGCACTTATTTCGGTGTATACACTCACCGGAACAGCTATTGAAAAAGCTCAAAGTCTTCAACCCTATGTGCTGCACGCCGAGACAAACACGGTGACCATCAATTGTGAACATATTCCGGTTTCAGTCGTACTCCGAAGCACTTTAGAAGAAGGGTTTGAGGTACATTCTTGTGTTCCCAACATTTCATTAGAACAACTTATAATTCCGCTTAACGCATGATACCTTTATTAAAAGCTGAATTATTTAAACTTTTTAGAGAAAGTAAAACCTGGTATGCGGTCGCTGCGGTCTTGCTTATCGAGTTTATCATTCTTATCGCCGCCTACTTTCAAGGGGCAACGATCTTAGAATTATTACTCGACAATCTACGCCAATCCTTCTATTTTGAGGGAACACTTTTAAACGGAAATTTGCTGCTCTACATCATTCTCAACTCGCTGTGGTTTAATCTACCGCTCATCTTAATGATCGTCAGCTCGGCCCTTATAACCGAAGAATACAAAAACGGCACATTAAAAACGCTGATGCTTCAGGCTGTAAGCAAGCGTAAATTAATGCTGGCTAAATACCTTACCTCAGCGATTTTCACATTGTTGATGTTGCTTTTGCTAATGACGAGTACCTTCCTCCTCGCCTACGGTATTTTTGGTAGCGGTGATCTGGTGGTCTATTTGGGAACGCTCAATTTTTTCCCTGCGGAAGAAGCATTTAAACGCATCCTGATGGCCTTCGCTTCGGGAACTTTGAGTATGCTTTTTTTTACCACGGTAAGCGTTACGCTTGGGATACTGTTGAAGGAACCTGCAAAAACCTGGATCGCCTCAGCATTCTTTCTTATTTTGAGTTCGCTGCTTTTAAAAGCCGATTTTGGTTTGGGTAGTATGGAACGTTTTTTCTTCGCTAAACTCACCAATTCCTGGCAGCGCTTTTTTGATTACGAATTGCAATTACAGGAGATTCTAATCGATAATATCGCGTTGACTATTTATACTTTTTTAGTCGCCCTTGGCGGAATGTACCTGTTTACCAAACAAGATGTAGGATGATAAAAACCTTGTATTTAATCGCTTTTTTACTGTTCGGTTTGAACTGCAATGCTCAGGAAATAGATGCCGATTTACTCGCTATAAAAGCAAAGATGGACGCCGTGAATACCTTTTCGGCAAAGCTTCAACTAGATCTCGACGCGCCGTTTATCAATATGCCCACCAAACGCGCTGAGATGGAATATCAGCGTGGAAAAGACCTCAAATTCTCGAGCGATGACTTTGTGATCTTACCCAAACGCGGTCTTGATTTTACGCTTTCTGAATTGTTTGAACATCCTTTTATCACTGTAGATCGCGGAATGCAAACCCTTGACGGAAACCAAGTAAAAGTGCTCAATGTGATTCCTACCGGTGACGACTCAGATATGGCGCTGGCAACCTTGTTTTTAGATACCGAACAACAGCGCATCGCCGCTTCAGAGATCACCACCAAAAAGAACGGCACTTACAAACTGAAGATGCAATATGATCAGGCATTGACCATACTGCCCAATTATGTGGAAGTTGCATTTGCTATCGAAAAGCTTAAAATCCCACTAAATTTTATGGGAAGTGACACCAAAATTGACCGCAAAACTATGCGGAATATGGATACCAAAACCGGCGTGTTGAAACTAAAAATAACCGATTACCAAATCGATCTTCAGCCTTAAGCTTAGTCCCACTTCATGTGCTGTAAACGAATCGCGTTTAAAATCGCGAGAAACGCCACGCCCACATCGGCAAACACCGCTTCCCACATCGTTGCGAGTCCGCCTGCACCAAGGATCAATACCGCAGCTTTTACGCCGAAGGCTAACGCGATATTCTGCCAAACAATTTTGCGGGTAGCTTTTCCTATTCGCATCGCTTGCGCCACCTTAGAAGGTTCGTCTGTCTGAATAATCACATCGGCAGTCTCTATCGCCACATCGCTTCCCAAACCGCCCATAGCAATCCCGACGTCAGCAGTTGCTAAAACCGGCGCATCGTTGATTCCATCGCCTATAAAGGCTACTTTGGTACTCCCTTGCGCCTGTAGTTGCTCAACCTCCCGCAGTTTATCTTCGGGTAGGAGCCCGCCATTTGCCCAAGTAATTCCAAGACTTTTAGCAACCTTTTGGGTAATGGTATCTTTATCTCCCGATAGCATCACAATCTGCTGTACACCGGCTTCCTTCAGCTTTTGAATAGCTGTTTTAGCATCAGGCTTGAGCTCATCGGCAACTACAATATAACCGGCGAAGTCACCGTCAATGGCAACGAGTACCAGAGTTTCTACGATATCCTCAAGACTTTTCGGAATCTCGATGTTATGGCTTTTCAGTAAAGTCGCATTACCGGCAAGCACCGTTTTGCCGTTGATCAACGCTTGCAAGCCTTTACCGCTATGCTCTTGAACCTCGCGCGCTTCTACGCTTGAACTTTCTACTTGATATTCCTGTATCGCCTTAGCTATGGGATGCGTTGATTGTGCTTCTAAGGCCTTTACATAAGTCATAAATTCTGCTTCGCTCCAGCCGTTTTCAGTTGCTATGGTTTTTATACGGAAAACTCCTTGCGTAAGCGTTCCCGTTTTATCAGTAACCACGAACTTCACTTTGGTTATCGCATCAAGAAAGGAGGCCCCTTTAAATAAAATTCCGTTACGGGATGCTGCTCCTAAACCTCCAAAATACCCCAACGGAATAGAGATCACCAAAGCACAAGGACAAGAGATCACCAAGAAAATCAAGGCACGATATAACCATTCTTTAAAAACATAATCGGCAACAAAGAAGTAAGGTAAAAAGGTTAATGCTAAGGCCAGAAAGGCGACGATAGGCGTGTAGACTTTAGCGAACTTGCGGATGAACAATTCGGTTTTTGACTTTCTCGTAGTGGCGTTCTGTACCAGTTCAAGAATACGTGCAATGGAACTTTCTGTAAAAATCGCAGTAGTTTCCAGTTCGATAACTCCATCGAGATTAATGCTTCCGGCATAAACGGTTTCTCCTTGTTTAACCGAATCCGGTTTGCTTTCGCCTGTTAATGCAGCCGTATTTAGAGAAGCTTTCGCGCTTAGCAAAGTTCCGTCTAAAGGTACTTTTTCACCTTTGCGCACCTGAACGCGTTCTCCTATTTTAACATCTTCAGGAGCCGTCGGAACAAATTTCCCCTCTCTAAAAACCATAGCTTCATTGGGTCGTACATCTAACAAGGCTTTGATGTTGTTCTTGGCCTTATCTACCGCAGCGTGCTGAAACAATTCGCCCACGGCATAAAACAACATTACCGTAACACCTTCGGGATATTCGCCTAAGATAAAAGCACCCAGCGTTGCGATGCTCATCAAAAGAAATTCAGTAAATACCGAACCCTTTTTAATACTCTCCCAACTGTCTTGAAGTACGGGAACCCCCACCGGGATATAAGCAATAATATACCAAATCAAGCGCCACGTACCTTTAAAAAAAGATGCTTCAAAATGGTCTAGCAACATTCCTGAAGCCAGCATCAAAAAACTAAAAAGTCCGGGCGCATAGGTTTTAAACGCTAGCGTACCGTGATGGTGATGTTCAGAAGTTCCTGATGTGCTATGTTTTGCGCAGCAACCTTCTTCAACGTGGTGCTCTGACGTATGCGTGTGTTCTTTCATAATGGAAAGTTCACTAAAAAAGCCGTGCAACAGAAGTGCATTTTAATAGGTGCTGCAGCTATCGCAAATACCTTTGACTACCAGATTAGCATCTTCTGCAATAAAACCATCAGGTAAATTGATATGCGGAATTTTATGCTCGGTTAGACAAATGGTTTTATCACAAGCGTTACAATGAAAATGAAGGTGCAGATCACGCTCAATATCGCACCGACAGCCGGGTTCACAGAGCGCATATTTGAGCACGCCGGTACCGTCGTCAATCTGGTGAACTACCCCTTTTTCTTCAAAAGTTTTTAGCGTGCGATAAACCGTGGTGCGATCCGCTTTAGTAAACGCCAACTCCAGATCTGACAAGCCTTGTGCCGAATTTTTTTCGGCCATAAACTTATAGATCAGCATACGCATCGCCGTAGGCCGAATGCCTTTATTTTGCAGTGTGCTTTCGATCTCTTTCACAGCGTTACCTTTTTAAAATCTTCAGTGATCAGAGCGCGATGCTTTATGCCCCATTCGGCAATGACATCGGTGAGTTCTTTTAGAGAAGCACCATAGTCTGTAATTTTGTAAAACACGCTTACCGGTTTAGTGTCAACTACGGTACGCTCAATGAGTTTATTCATCTCCAGATCTTTGAGTTCTCTACTCAGCATACGCCCGGAAATACCTTCTACCTCCCTGAGTAATTCAGAAAAACGCATACCTTGATAACACAAGCAAGCAATAATTGAAACTTTCCATTTACCGCTCAAGACATCCATCGTATCGTGAATGGCCCTAATTTTTTCGTTACAATTTAATTCATCCTCACACATAACCCGGTTACTCTAATGTTACTAGCTATTTTGTTACAAAGTTACTTTATGTAACCTCCCTTTGCTAATTTTGCTTAAAAATTATACTAGCATATGAGTTTATTAGACGATCTAAAATGGCGTTATGCAGCTAAAAGCATGAATGGCGCCGAAGTACCTCAGGAAAAACTGGATTATATTTTAGAAGCTGCCCGTTTAGCACCTTCTTCTTCAGGATTACAACCTTATAAAGTGTTTGTGATTACCAACAAAGAATTGCTTGAAAAAATCAAAAATGTTGCGTGGAATCAAAGTCAGGTTACTGATTGCTCGCATTTATTGGTTTTTGCTGCTTGGGATGGTTATACCAACGAGCGTGTAAGCGCAGTATTTAATTATACGATGGATCAGCGCGGCTTACCTCACGAAACTATGGATGATTACAAGCAAAATATTATGAGTTTGTACGAACCTTTAGGTAAAGAGTGGCAGGCAGATCACGCTTCAAAACAAAGTTATATCTCTTTTGCGATGGCCATCGCTGCTGCGGCAGAACAAAAAGTTGATGCAACGCCAATGGAAGGTTTTGTTCCTGCGGAAGTAGATAAATTATTAGAATTGGAAGGTTCTGGTTATAAAAGTACCTTGTTGCTCACTTTGGGCTATCGCGATGCCGATAATGATTGGTTAGTAAATATGAAAAAAGTGCGTACGCCTAAAGAAGATTTCATCACCGAAATTAAATAAGCATACAGCCCGAAGCATTCTACACTAAAGCTTTCAGGATTTAAACTTCCGAAAAGTGTAGCCATAAAAAAAGTCCGGATTCACAATCCGGACTTTCTCGTTGAGGGGAATCAAAATAAATTATTTAATTTTTTTAATGCTTTCAATGGTACCTTGACTTGAAGAAGTCTCAGTTTGTGCTTTAGGTTCGTAAGCTACCTCAAATTGCTCACCTACCGCATCATTATTTTTTAGGTCCATCACAAGTTCTGAATCACTTTCCAGAACCACGGCTTGATAGGCTTCGTCTGAGAAAAAATAGTACCCGCCTTCATAGCCATCAAAGGTGAGTTGTTGGGTGCTAGGATCATCATTCACCGGTATTACCGCGGTGCTTAAACTTAGTGTGATTATGCTGAATATGCTTAGTAAAGTTTTCATCGTTTAAAATTTATAATTCTAATTTACAAAGCATTAGCGCTCACCAGCAAAAGATTAAAAGTACTTTAGCATCATATGCTAAGGCTTTCTAAATTTTATATGCCCAAATGATATATTTTAAGAAATCGTATTAGAATTTAACTTCGCAGCTTTGGCTCTAACCATAAATAGCCCATAGCCAGCACAAAGAGAACAAAAAAGTATATTGGATTGATAGGACGTTTAACTTGAAGTTCTTCTACTTCAGCATCTCCTTTTCTAAAAAAGTCCTGATTGGCTTTGGTGAGCCCCTGCGCTGCTCTAGCTTTCCAATCCGCCTCGGTAAACACATAATATGCATATTCTGAAATCGTATCTCCAGCGGAAAATCTTAAGGTAAACCAACCGGTATCTTCGGGATAAAAAGTAGCAGACCACAACTCGGGGATGTCTGGATCTTGTATGACAGGAATGGAATTCCCATCGGTATCAGTTAGGATGAATTCTGAAACCGCAGTTCGAAATTCTATAGTGTAGGGTTCGTTAGGCGTAAGAATTTGATCCCGTTCTTCCCAAAATACCTCACCGCTTTCCGGTTTGAGCACCGATTTTAATATCTCGCTCCACAGGGATTTATACCGCTCTTGATTTCCTTTTAACTGCAAAGCGTAGGTATTTGACAACACCGTGGTGCTCACACTTCCAAAGCCGATAAAGCGTTGTCCGGCTAAAATTTGATTTCCCGACTTTAGCGTTGCATTAAAGTTGGTTGCAGGATTTAAGTAGTATCCAAAAGTCGAAACTACTGTGCCGTCTTGTAGCTCTACTTCTGTCTGTGCGGTTCGGGTGAATTTAAAATCGATCAAGGGCTGACTGCCGTAAAATAGCTCTTCGCTAGCCATCAAAAACACGCCCAGCCCCTCTTGTGTTATCGCATCTTTAATGCTATTTTGTTCGTTTTGCGAAAGGGATTGCCAGGCTCCCGCATCGAGAATCAGCAAGTCTAAATGGTTCAAACCGGAAGTACTCAATGCATTAAAAGGCTTCCGCTCTTGATTGAAGTACTCGTACTTGAAACGGTTTTGCGTCAACTGACTGCGCACTAAAACCTGATGGTTTAATTCTGCCAAGTAATTTTTTAAATATTTAAACTCAAACGAAGGAAATGCCGATAGCATCACAACGCTCAACTGCTTTTCGGGGCTTATGTGGACGGGTAAAGCTTCGTTGTTCAAAACCCTTCCAAAAGAATCCTTCTCAACTAAATTGTATACAAAATCACCGGGCGCTTTTACTTTCGCTTGAAGCGAAAACACCGTATCTGCAGCAGCCTTAAATTGAATCGAATCCAATCCTAGATTTCCCGGGGCTTGCAATACGATTTGATTTCCGGGTTTTGGTTTTGAGTAATAGGCCGTAATGTTTAGTTCTTCTCCTTCTGTAAGTGTTTTTGAATAGCTCAACTGATTGATTCCATTGGGGATTTCCGTCTTTAAAAGCTTTACGGTCTTTCCTTCCAACTGCCAAAAATCATACGGTTTAACTCCACTTCCCAGAATAAAAAGTTGGGAAATTGAATCCAATTCGTCGCGATCAATATGATCTTGATACATCAACTCTTTTAACTCCGGATTTGTTTCCCGCAAACTATCCAGCTGTGCTTCTTGATATCCTGAAGTCAGCAAAACCCCTTGCTTTCCATCCACTGAGGTCAAGTGTGCCGGTTTTAAGGCGATTGTCAGGAGTGCCAAAATAGCTACAAATCCTGCTGCCAGACGCAACACAAAATTCCTGCTTTTGCGTGGCCATTCTTTCACTACAAAAATAGCCAATAGTATTACCGCAGCAATCAATCCCGAAATCCAATAGGCACTATGTACAAAGGTCAACTCACTCATCGGCATCCAGATTTTTCACCAGCACGGCATCCAGTTTAGAAAATTTGGCATTTTGGGTGTTGGGCTTTGCTTCTTCCACGGGCAAGGCTTTGAGCAATCCGTTTTGTAGTTCTTTCAAGGCTTCGACATCGGCATCGAGCGTTTGCGAGATCCAGTTGAGTTGTTGTAAAGTTTCCAAATAATTCCCAGGTTGCTCGATGGCTAATGCTGCAAGTTCGTTGCCTGCGTCTTCAAACAATTGCTGATCTTCTGAATTTGGTTTCACTTGAAACGCAATCAATTCTTCTATTCTTGAAATGGTCTTTTGAATCGCATCAAAACGGGCGGCTTGCTCCATATCCTCCTGTTTTGTGGTGCTTGAAACTTCTTTCAACTCGCCGGTCAGGCGTTTATCTTCCTTGATGGGCGGCGGATCAAAACCAATGCGATGCACATAAATACGCGAACTGTTTTTGATCTCCTGAATCAATTTCAACGCCTCATTTTGATACGGCAGGGATTTTTCGGGCTCAAACATTCTCAGGTGCAATTCTGCATCCCACATAATATTGAGCGCCTCGCGCAGTTTCTGTTTTAGAGATTTTGCAAACAAGGTCGATTCTTCGGGGTCGCTGTGGTTATGTACGTATTTCTCCAGCGGGTCTTCCTCCTCTGCCTCTTCACCTTCGTGCTCGTGCTCCACTTCCACTAGATTATGCTCATTGGAACTGTCGTGCCGATGCGAATATTCAGCAAGCGGATCAGCATCATCGTCGCTCAGCATCCCGGGATCTTCGGTTTGTGCAGCAAGACCACCTTCGGCTTCATCACCCATAAATTCGCCGTACTTTAAACGCAAACTTTTCTGGTCAAAAGCGAGTTCGTTGCTGGTTGAATTGAATTCTTTAGTACTTAAATTCGGTTTGTCTTTAAGCAGTTTTTTGGTATCGATGATGAGTTGGCGCTGACTTCTAAAATAATCCGGAAGCAGATCGACGCCCATTCCTCCGGCTTCGACATACTCATATTCGGTCGTGTCTTTGATCACCGCAAAATAGGTTTCGCTACGCGCTACATTGGGCTTTGGTGTTTTCAAATCCTGCGCGTGCACGTAGAAATAAAGTTCGTCACCCGGCTCCATTTTTAACTGATCCAGATTTAGCTGTTGCGAAAGGGATTGCTGCTTGCTTCCTTTCGTTATAGCAGAATTAAAAGCTATTTGCTCCTCCCGAAACTTCACCGATTCTCCCGAACCGCGGCTCACCGTCGCCACAATATAAGCAGCACTAATACCGTAATCGTCAATGATCTGAGTGTCAAAAGCAATGTTTTTTTCGTCTCCTGGCTCAAAGGAAGTGAACTGATCGAGATTCAAGATATCTACCTGTGGCGGCGCGTCAACCAATGTCTCGATGCTGTGCAAATCGGAAACGTAAGCATTACCCAAGGTATCCACAAAGCGGAAACTGTAAAACCCTGAGGTTGTTAATTGCTGGGTTCTTTGATAGGTTTTGGCGTTGGTTTTCATCTCATACTGCGCCGATTGGCTTTCCATAAAAACAGAATCGACGGGCTGGTCAAACGTCAAAATCCAAGTGATTTGCGAACCTTCAAGCGCTTTGATATCCATTTTCTCGCTTGTGCGTGCAGCAATGCCGGTATATCCTGGATAACGCACAGTGACGGATTGTTGGATGATTTTAGGCGGAATTATTTTCGCTTCCGCGGAATCTACTGCGCGGATTACCATTTCGTTTTCAGGTTGGATTGCTTCCTCATCAAAAAGACTATCGTTCGTGTTTAGCAAAACACCCAAAATCAAAGTACCAACCAGTACTCCAAAAAGTAAAAAACCGAAATGTTTAAAATCTATAGGCGTTTTTAATGCTTTGAGTTCGTTTGCCAGTTTCTGTTCGGTGCGATACCGCTGAATCTGACCTAAACTGCTCAGTTCTTCTGTAGGTTGAAACACCAGTCCTGCACTGTATTCAGAATGCTGAATGCGCGCATCGATGTATGCAATTACTTTTGAAATTCCCAGCGCTAAAGGTTTATAAAGCAAAAATCCTACCGTCGCTAAAACCACAAAAAGGAGAAGACTGATCACAATCCCCTTGGTCAAAATAAACAACAACATCGCCGGAAGCAGCGCCAATAAAAGCACCAACAGCCATAATTGGCTTTGCCAACGCTGTTTAAATTTTAGAACGCTATGTTTTCCTGTATTGCTCATTGCTTTCGAATTCGGGATAACAAACGTTCAACAATCAAGGCAATGAGCAAAGCCAACCAAAACCAGTGTGTCAGCGGGATGCTTGAGGCGTGGTTTAGTTCTTGGTCTTTTGCTGTACGCAAGGGTGTTGCAAATGCATCGGCCAACACGCGACGGTCGTATTTTTGAACCGCTTTCTCCAACTCCGGATATAGATTTAACAATGGCAACAACTGTTCTGCTAGATGTTGTTCGACCACATTTTTACGGGTAAGGTTTAGGGTCAGTGAAAAATGGGTACCGTTTTGTGCAATCAAATCAGAATCGAATGCATCCGGCTGATATTTGAGCAGCGTACCCGTAAACTCAGGCGTATCGCTTAGGCTAATCCAAATCAAAATTCCTTCCTGCTGTGTTTCATTCTGAGTAATTTCAGTGACTGTTATCGGGCGCTTTAAATACGTGGATAAAGCTTCAAAACCCGTTTTGAGGAATTTCAGGTTGGTTTGTAGACTGTCTTCCGCGAATGCGTAAACCTGAAGCGTATCAAGGAATTCAATTTCGAGATCCGTTTCCAGGTTTTGTACAGCTGCAGCTTCACGAACAGACTTTTTAAAGCGTAGCTGTTCCTTCGTGCTTTTTACTTCAAGCACTTCTACCGAATCTTGCAATTGGGTCAAGGCGACAATACCTTCAACGGTCTGAATGGAATCAATAGTCACCCAATTTACATTTTCGGTAATTTCAGGACGTTTCCCTTTAAAACCCCTGACAAGCGATTGAGAAAAAACCACTAAACTATCGGCTTTTAGCATCTCAAAATCCTGTGCTAATTGCCAATAGTTCGCCGCAACGGTTTTCACCGAATCGGCTGCATTATACTCCGGAAAATCCTCTAGAAATAATTTTACCGTTTTGCTTTCCGCAAGACTATCAATAGAAGTTTTAAACGTGTCAATCTTTAATAATTCCGGTTCTACGAGATAAACCAAATCCTGATTTTTGGTTGTTGTTTTAACGAAAGGTTCCGCCAAAATAACAACTAACAAAGCGATCACCAGCAGTCGTAACAGCAGTAACAGCCATTCATTGAGCTGCAGTGTTCTCGTTTGCGCGTTTTCAGATTCTCTAAGGTTTGCAATGCTGCCTACTTTGATGGTTCTGCCCTCGTCTTTGCTCCATAGATGTATGGCTACAGGAACGGCGAGTCCCAGTAAAGCCCATAAATACATCGGATTGGCAAAAAACATATTAAACGAGATTTATGCGTTTTTTGAGGAACAAGTTCAGGGTTTCTCCCAGCGGTTCGCCCATCGTAAATACTTGATGGCTGATGCCCTGACTCAGTAACAATTCTTCCGTTTGTTTGAGTTTATTTTGCAGGTTTTCCAGATAGTGCTTCTTGGCCTCCTTTGCAGAAATCTTCAACTTGCTCCCGGTCTCCAGATCTTCAAAAGTCACTGTCCCTTTATAATCAAAATTCACTTCGTCCTGCCCCATTATTTGTAACACCGCTACTTCATTCCGCGACGTTTTCAACGCTTTTATGAATGCTGAAAGTTCGTCGCTATGCTCATACATATCGGTAATAAAAAAGATAAGTTCTTTACGGCCACGCTCGTGCAAACGCTCATTACTTATCGCACTCATCGGCCAGGTTCCGGTGGTTTCTACCGTGAGCAATTCCTGGAGCAAACGGTTAAAATGCTGTATGCTGGCTTTGGGATAAATGGTGGTCATGTGGTTTTCGCTTAACGCGAAAAGCCCCACCTCATCTCCTTGTTGATGTGCGAGGTACGCAAGGCTTGCAGTCAAAACCCGAGCATAATCCATTTTGGTCAGCTCGCCTTCCTTGTGCGCCATCGAGTTGCTCGCGTCAAGAATAAACTTTACAGAAACCTGAGATTCAATCTCTGATTGCTTGATGTAATAACGCCCGGAACGCGCCAGCATTTTCCAGTCGAGCAAACGCAAATCATCCCCCGGCTCGTAACCGCGGTACTGACTAAATTCCATACCGCTACCGAGACTTTTACTGCGATTTAAACCTTGCAAATAGCCATCAACAACCACCCGAGCAATCAGGCTGAGTCCTGACACTTCGTGTAAGATTTCCGGTTTGAGGAGTTCTTGATAATTGGTTTGCATCCCGATTTATAAAATGGTTTCCAATAGTTTTTGAGTCACGGTATCTGTCGTAATATTTGCAGCTTCCGCCTTGAAGTTAACAATCACGCGATGACGCAACACCGGAAAAGCCACAAACTTCAAATCGTCTGGAGTCACGGATAGTCGGCCTTGCGAAAGCGCTCTGGCTTTTGCGGTTAAGATCATTGCCTGGCCTGCACGTGGACCTGCACCCCAACTCACCCATTGTTTGACGTATTCGTCGCTCGTAGTTTCAGGGCGGGTAGCTCTAATGATCTTGCTCACTTTGCTTATCAGTTCATCACTGATGGGCACTTCACGCACGAGTTGCTGTAAGCGTATGATCTCTTCGCCGCTAAGCACGGATTCTACTTTTGCTTTTTTAGAACTTGTAGTTGCTTTTAAAATCGTGGTTTCCTCTGCTTCGGTAGGATAGCCAATACGGATGTAGAGCAAAAAACGGTCTTGTTGTGCTTCCGGCAAGGGAAAGGTTCCTGATTGTTCGATAGGGTTTTGCGTTGCGAGTATAAAAAAGGGTCTATCCAGCGCGTAGGTTTTCCCGGAATAGGTCACCTCAAATTCCTGCATCGCCTCGAGCAAGGCCGCCTGTGTTTTGGGTGGTGTACGGTTGATCTCATCGGCAAGGATGATGTTTGAGAAAATAGGTCCCTTGTTGAACTCAAAGAATTTCTTCCCCGTAGTTTGATCTTCCTCGAGAATTTCGGTTCCTATGATATCGCTGGGCATCAGATCTGGCGTAAACTGAATACGTTTAAATTTTAAATCTATGGCTTGCGCCAAAGTGCGTATCATCAAGGTTTTTGCCAGTCCGGGAACTCCTTCAAGCAAGGCGTGTCCACCCGCCAAAAAGGTAATCAGCAACTGCTCGACCGTTTCTTCCTGACCAATAATGATCTTGCCAATTTCTTGTTTGAGCTGTTTAATTTTCGCCGTAAGGCTATTTACTTCTTGCTCGATTTTTACCAAGTTGTTATCCATACGTTTAAGTTATGAGGTCAGGGCATACATCACGATGTTCACCCCAAATCGTGTATTGTCTATTCTATAAAATCGCTTGTTCCTAAAGTCGTAATCCCACTCGCAGCCGTAGTCCTTATTGCTGTACAGCACCCCGATGCGGCCGTTGATCTCAATAGCTTTTAAGTACTCGTGCACCAAGTCATCTCCCCAGCCGTTCAGCTCCTGTGAGGTTGCCGGCGGACCGTCTTCAAATTCAAAGAAGGAAGAATACAATTCGTGATCGTTAGGGATTTTTTTGAGTTCGTCTGGACCAAAAATATCTTCCATTTGCCGCTCAAAAGATTTTGCAAAGAGTCCGTCGATATCGTGATTGCAATCGTCTGCAAATACAAAACCGCCATTGCGCACATACTTCTCAAAATTTTCCCGCTCCTTGGGTGTAAACTGCACCAGTTTATGTCCTGAGATATAACAAAACGGGCATTCAAATATCGCATCACTACTTAGCGAGATGATATTTTCGGTGGTACTGATCTTAAGCGTAGTATATTCCACAAGCGAGTTGAGCAAATTGGAGGGCATACGCTGGTCTACATCCCAGTCGCCCGACTCGTACTGCAATCGTGTGAAGAAAAATTCGGTATTCAACGGAAGTTCAAGGGATTTGCTGTTTTATTTTGGCTGCAGCCAAATTTCAATACATTTTAAAGGAAAAGAAAAACTGGCTACTTAAGAAGTAACCAGTTTCTAGTTGTTTTTGTTTAAACCGCGTCTGAAAGACTGGTAAACGTAAAGTCTCTGACCTTCATATACGGAAGGAGATTTCCATTGACGCGAACCTGTTTGCCTAAGGCTTCAAGGTTGTTGAGCATAATGATCGGACTCTCGTTAAATCGGAAATTCTTCACAGGATATTTGATCTGTCCATTTTCGATATAAAAAGTTCCGTCGCGGGTTAGTCCTGTAAACAAGAGGGTTTGCGGGTCAACCGAGCGAATGTACCAGAAACGGGTCACTAAGATTCCGCGTTTTGTGCTCTTGATCATTTCGTCAAAAGAGGTATCGCCACCTTCCATAATCATATTAGCTGCAAATGGTACCGGCTCAACGCCTTGCTGTGATGCCCAATAGCGGTCGTAAGCGAGATTTTTTACGACTCCGTTTTCAATCCATTGTGTTTTTTTGCGTGGTAACCCATCGCCGCTCCAGGTTGAAGCAGGTACATCAGGATGCAAAGGATCTGACCAAATGTTCACGCGCTCATCAACAATTTTCTCACCTAGTTTAGTTCCTCCACCTTCTTTAGACATAAAGCTTCGGCCTTCATCAGCAGTACGTGCGTTGAACGCTCCACGGAATCTTCCTAACAGATCACTTGCCGCAGCAGGTTCTAAGATCACGGTATAACGTCCTGGCTCGATTGCTCTCGCCTCACGTGACATCACCGCTTTATCTATTGCAATCGCTGATGCTTCTTCTGCATCAAACTTGGTAATATCATTATAATCTCGTGTCACCCATCCTGACCCGGTACCATCGTTGGTACGCATGGTAACCGTAAAATCAACATTGGTCGATTTGTTGTAGGCGAAAAGCCCATTAGAATTGAGCATCGCGCTAAAGCCAGCGCCATCGTCCAAAAATCCGGCAGCCGTCACATCCTGCACAGCGGCCGGTTTGATGCTGTTTGCAGCAACCTCCGCTCGATATTCGGGGGTTACATTCGCTGTAGCTTCTACATAGGTAATCGATTTGTCATAGGTTTGCGGACCTAGAGGTTCCATATATTCCGGGTTTTCCGGTGAAAGCTGCGCCAATTCTTCTGAGCGACGCACTACTTTTTCTAGAGATTCATCGTCAAATTCGTCGATGGTTGCTGTTCCCGATTTCTTTCCGAAACTCGACTCTACAGCCAAGCTTTGGTTAGACTGGTGGCCGGCGGTAGAAACGGTATTTCGCGCGTAACGGATATTTCCGCTTTCGCTTCCGCCTAGATTCATTACACACGCATCGGCCTTAGAAAAGCTCATCGCCTTCTCTAAGATCGCTCGTGCTTCTTCTTCAGTATATATTGCCATTGTACTTTGTATTAATTGTTAGATAAAAGAATTAGACCGATCTGCCTGTGTTGATGACATTAGCACCGTTAAAACGCGCCGTTGAACTTCCGTGAGAAACTGCACTTACTTGTGAAGGTTGCCCTTTTCCGTCAAAGAACGAACCGAATAATCGGTAATCCTTCTCGTCACAGATCTTTGCACACGAATTCCAGAATTCCTGTGTGTTTGATTGATAGGCCACGTCGTTTAACATCCCTACAATCTTACCATCTTTTATCTCGTAGAATACCGTACCGCCAAACTGAAAGTTATAGCGCTGCTGGTCTATAGAATAACTACCGCGCCCTGCGATATAGATTCCTTTTTCTACGTCTTTGATCATTTCTTCTACTGAATACGGCTCTTTGCCCGGCTCGAGTGAAACGTTAGGCATACGCTGAAACTGAACGTCATTCCAGCTCTGTGCATAACAACATCCGTGGGATTCATTCTGCCCTAAGATGCTTACTTGATCACGAATCGCTTCATAATTTACCAATGTTCCATTACGGATCAAATCCCATTTCTTGGTCTTCACACCTTCATCATCATAACCTACAGCACCAAGAGAATGCGGTTGGGTTTTATCGGCTACGATGTTTACAATATCGCTACCGTATTTAAAGTCACCGGCTTTCCATTTATCTAAGGTAGCAAAACTGGTTCCTGCATAATTGGCTTCATAACCCAATACACGGTCAAGCTCTAGCGGGTGGCCTACCGATTCATGAATCGTCAAGCCTAGATGATTGGGTTCTAAAACCAAATCATATTTGCCTGGCATCACAGACTCAGCAGTAAGCATTTCTTTTGCCTGCTTTGCTGCGGTGGTTGCATCTTCAATGATATCATAGCTGTTGCGGTACAGGTTGAATCCTGCCGGACTCTTCAGTTTTTCGCTTTCCAGACCGTCCATATATTCATATCCCATTCCCATCGGTGCGCTGAGCGCATCACGAGACTTGAATTTCCCGGCTTCGCGGTCTATGGCTGTAACGCCAAAGGTGGGCCAGATGCGATGAATATCTTGGTCGATATAAGAACCGTCGGTTGAAGCGAAATACTTTTGCTCATTCACCATAAACAAGGCCGAATTCACAAAGTTGGCTCCTGCATTCATTGCAGCTGCGTTGGCATCTAACAAGAGTTCTACTTTCTCAGAAACCGGAACTTCTCTAAAATCTTTTACAATTGGTGTTTTCCAGCTTACTTCACCGTGTGCTTCTACAGGAGCAAGCGTTACCGGCTCCGTTTGAATTTTAGAATTTGCCTTTGCTATAGAAACTGCTTGTTGTGTGGCTTTTTTGATTCCCGCATCGGTTACATCGTTAGTTGATGCAAAGCCCCAGGTTCCATTAGCGATCACGCGTACCCCAATACCAAAAGATTCAGTATTTACTACATTTTGCACTTTATCCTCACGGGTAAATACATATTGATTAAGGTAGCGACCTATACGCGCATCGGCATACGAAGCGCCGAGGGAGCGTGCGGTGTTTAGCGCCACATCGGCTAGTGATTTTTTGGTAGCAATATCAAGACCAGGTTCTAATAATGCTTCGGCGGCGATGTTGTTTCCCATCATTGCTGAAGGCACCATCAACGCTCCCGCTCCCAATCCTGCTAATTGCACAAAATTTCTTCTTTTCATAAAAACGGTTTGAGTTTTTGATTAATGAACTATATCCCACCACTAAAGCCTAAACCTTTAAAATTCTGCTAAAAAAGCAAGATTCAAAATCAGTAAATCTTCTGTAAATCCAGTGAGAGACGAGCCCTAAACTAATCGATATAATTTTCTCACTATCTTAAAAAAAGCTTAAAAACTTAAAATTTTAACAAAAAGAAGTGGGCGTTTTAGGAATGTGCTAATGTTTCTGCACAATTCGCAATTTAAGTATCATTAAATAAGAAGTTGAAAATTATGAGCTTTTGATTTTACCAAATTGACATTTACCTAAACCAATAAAAAAGCCCGAATGAAAATTCGGGCTTGGTAAGCTCTCTAAACGCTAAGCAACGCAACTAGTTTTATTCCGTACGTTTAAAATTCTCAACATTTTGATGAGTCGTTTCGGTATCCCGAATAGAATCAACCTGGATAGTAGTTAACTGAATATCTCGCACCGGTAATTCTGCTTCACCCAAAATGCGCGAGACAAAATCTACATTTTTGGCTTTGATATTTTTCATATGTATTTGTTCAATCTGCGTCAAACGGCGCTCGTAGGTAGGCACGAGATCACGCCACTGGTACAGCACATCGGTCTCAATACCCAGTACGCCCATATCAATTCTTCCGGCTTTGATATTTTCCATATAAATATTCTTCACATAACCACCACGGCGCTCATTAGTCTTTATAAAGAGTAAATGATTGAGTTTTGCATTGGGTTCAACTTCACAATTTTCCATATAAATATTTTCAACCCCTCCAGAAAGTTCGCTTCCTATGGCTAATAACTGGTGCCCGTTTTTAACCAGACAATTACGTACAACCACATTTTTTACCGGAGTGTTGAGACGCCAAGCATCTTGATTACGACCTGCTTTAACTGCGATGGCATCATCGCCCTGATCAAAAACACAGTCTTCAATAAGTACATTTTGACTCATTTCAGGATCCACTCCATCATTGTTATGACCATGCGCATACACATTTACATTTCTGATGACTACATCAGAAGATAGGTAGGGATGAATCACCCAAAACGGACTATTTTCTATCGAAATACCTTCTAAAAGTACTTTTTTACAACGGTTAAACTGAATGAATTGCGGTCTGAAATTAGCCGAATCATTGACCATTTGGCGCTCTTCTACCGGCACATCTTTAGAAGCCATCTCATAAAGCTGCTTCAGGTTTTGCATATGACCAGATGGACGTGCGAACCATACTTTCCAGGTATCCATTTTGGCCTTTAATTTACCTTTGCCAGTGATGGCAACATTTTCACAATCGTAAGCATAAATCAATGGGGAGTAATTGTAGCATTCCATCCCTTCCCAAGTACTCAGCACCGCAGGTAAATAATCTTGTGGGTTTTCTGAAAAGAGCAATGTAGCTCCTTCTTCCAAATGTAGATTTACGTGACTCTTAAAATGAATTTTTGAAGTAAGCCACTCCCCTTTTGGAATGACCACCGTTCCACCATTACGCGCGTGCGCACTATCTATGGCAGTAGCGATAGCCTTTGAAGTTTTGTCTTGATCAGCCTGCTCTGCACCAAAGTCGGTGATTAAAAATTGCGGCGCGTTCTTAAAATCCGGAGTTTGTATGTTGTAGTTGCCAAAAGGAGCCGTGACATTCAGCGTATCGATAATTAAGAAATTTTCTGCGGAAGTTTTAGTTTCCTTTTGATTTTTACAAGAGAACAAACTGATGAGGAGTGTTACAAGTAGCGTGGATTTTAAGAGCTTCATATTTAATAGTTTGTTGGAAAAGTACGTATCTACACGCTTCCATTTATCCTGTTCTTACCTGTACTTCGAAGATTATAAACGACCTAGTCTCAAGTCGAATACATTAATACGTTAGCAGAGGGCATGAAACTTAAACTTTCAGAATACATTACCCTACACGTTCATTACAACGAATATTTTATCATTTCAACTAAAACCCTAATATATAATGTTTTACTGCGCGTTCAAATTTTTAGCTGTAGAAAACGTTGTAATTCGTTTAACCACAGCAACCAACAAGAATTTTAAACCTAAGCCTAACCCGAATGAATTTAGTTTATCAAGGAAATAACAGTCTTGTAGATAGTGCGGTGCGCCGTGCTACTCAAGTCATCAACAGTTCGTTTTTTCAAAAACATCTTTTAGAGCATTTAAATAATGACGATGCACAATTGACTCAGCAATTATTGCATCACATCAATACCTCAACCCATGAGAATTTGATCATACATACGTATTGGAATGTTTTAAAACGCGATAAAATCACCTTAACCACAAACCCTGATACCTTGCGCATCAACTTGGCGCATTTTAGAAAATCGAGAGGACTTATTTTAGAACAAATAGTGCGTAATTATACCCTATTAGAATTTAAAAAACTGAAAGCAAATTTTACCGAAAATGCTTCTCGTGATGAGATTTTGGCGTCCAGAATTTCGTCATTAGCGAATGTGTATGCGTAGTAAGGGTTGTTTATTGCGTATTCAAAAGAATAAAAACAACTCAATAATTTAATTATCAGGTAATTAAATTCAAAAATACACCGCTAAAAAAACGTTTATTTTTTTGAAAAAATAGTATCTGATTTTGTTGCACGAATTAGAATTTAAATTACATTCGCTCGCATTTTTAACGCAATAAATCACATTCTATGAAACGCAATATTTTAGCTGGTTTCGCACTGAGTTTAATGATCACTGTTTCTTCTTGTAGAGAGTCTGCAGAAGCAACTACTGATGAGTCTATGCAAGAAACTTCAATGGAGGAAGTAACTCCTGAAGCTCCTGTTTTAGAAGAAGCTCCTGTTGAAGCTCCTGCTGAAGTTGTAGTTGACAGCGCTGCTGTTACTACTCCAGAAGCTGAATAATCAAGTCTGTTTTTCAGCTTTTAAAACATACAAAGCTCTGCCTAATGCAGAGCTTTGTCATTTTATACCAACTGGTATTTCTTGGCTATCGCATCTACACAGTTAATACCGTCGATGGCAGCAGACATAATTCCGCCGGCATAGCCTGCTCCTTCTCCACACGGATACAATCCTTTAACTTCAATATGTTCTAAAGTTTTCAGGTTTCTAGGAATAGAAACCGGAGATGAGGTGCGACTTTCGGGCGCGTGCAATACCGCTTCTTTAGAAAGGTATCCCGGCATTTTCTTATTGAAAAGCACAAACGCTTTCTTGAGTCGGTTTGCTATTAATTTTGGAAGTACTTTATTCAAATCGGCACTCACAATTCCCGGTTGATAGGAGGTTTTTGGAAAATCATTACTTAATCTTCCATTTACAAAATCAGTCATACGTTGAGCCGGAACTTGTTGTGTTTTCCCACCCGCAATCCAGCAGGCACGTTCAACTTCCTTCTGAAAATTCAAACTAACAAAAGGATCATCTGGAGCATAATTGGGTAAATCTTTAGGTGCTACACTTACTACAATTCCAGAATTGGCGTACGGATTATTTCGTTTACTGGGGCTCCAGCCGTTGGTGACCACTTCTTCCTGTTGGGTAGCACAAGGCGCGATGATCCCACCGGGGCACATGCAAAATGAATACACACCCATCCCATCCACCTGCTCCACCAGACTGTAAGCGGCAGGCGGCAAGTACGGATTGTCAGTTTCCCCGTGATACTGAATATAATTGATCACTTCCTGCTGATGTTCGGCGCGTACACCCAGCGCAAAAGGTTTGGCTTCGATCTTCACGCCTTTCTCATGCATTAAATAAAAAATATCTCGAGCTGAATGCCCAGTCGCCAGAACCACCTCATCAAAAGTGTATTGCTTTTCTTCATTGATCACAATGCCTTTTAAGATCTTATTTTCAATATGAATATCGGTGAGTTTTGCATTAAAATGCACTTCTCCGCCTGCAGCGATGATCGCTTCCCGCATTGCAGAAATTACTTTTGGCAATTTATTGGTCCCGATATGTGGATG
The DNA here is from genome assembly GCF_900130045.1 of Leeuwenhoekiella palythoae. Lineage (GTDB taxonomy): Bacteria > Bacteroidota > Bacteroidia > Flavobacteriales > Flavobacteriaceae > Leeuwenhoekiella > Leeuwenhoekiella palythoae. Next base: position 128,861 of record NZ_FQXT01000006.1, on the reverse strand, counting down.
CGCATCTACCAAAATATCTTCGTCTGCACCAAAATGCACCAGCCATTCTAATCCTTTAAGCACATTACCGCGCTTTTTTGAACGGGTATATAATTTTCCGTCAGAATAAGTTCCGGCGCCACCTTCCCCAAAACAATAATTAGATTCCGGATTTACAAGCTGGTCTTTATTGATCTTTGCTAAATCTCTTCGGCGCTCGCGCACGTCTTTACCACGTTCAAAAACAATGGGCCTCAAGCCGGCTTCAATAGCGCGCAATGCAGCATACAATCCGGCAGGACCGGCGCCTATAATGGCAATCTTTGGTGCATTACTTACCTCTTTCGGTACAAAACGATTTAAAGGTTCGCGCTGTTCACCTTGCTGCCAAATTTCAATCTGCAATTGTAATTTTATAGGCTTATTTCTAGCATCTATAGAGCGCTTTCTAATACGCCAATCGATCACAGATACCGCTTTGATCTTCGTTTTCCCCAAGGCTTGCTGAAGAATGTATTCTCGATTTTCCAGCAGTTCTGGTCTAATCGTAATTGAGGTAAGTGTACTCATAGACTGCAAATATACTTGCTATTTAGATCATCTTATGTGCTTCGATAAAAAAAGGCCTTGCGCATCACACAAGACCTTAAAACAAACAACGTATTTATGAAACTAAACTAAGGTTCTAACTGGTATACCCGTACATAATCTATCGCATATTCCTGCGGAAAAATCGAATCATCTACTTCGGGCCCACCAAAGTTTCCGCCGATGGCCAGATTAATAATGAAGTAAAAAGGCTGGTCAAACGGCCAAACTGCTTTGGTCTTATCTTCAGGACTATACACAAAGACCGATTGATCATCTACGAAAAACTCAATTTGCTCCGGTGACCATTCTGCTGCATACACGTGATAGCCCTCTTCAATATCCTCAAACTTCGTTTTTTTACTGAAAGCACTATCGCCGTGCCCCGCAGGCACGTGTAAGGTGGTGTACACCATATCTTCCTCTCTACCCACGTACTCCAAAATATCGATCTCGCCACAAGCCGGCCAGCCAACTTCTTTAATATCGCTTCCCAACATCCAGAATGCAGGCCAAATCCCCTGTCCCACCGCTACCTTTGCACGCGCTTCCATTCTTCCATACTGAAATTCGTGTTTTCCTTGTGAGGTTATGCGGGTTGAAGTGTAAAGATCTCCTTCCTTTTTTGCGGTAATAATCAACTTGCCGTTTTCTAAGCGGTGATTCTCTTTGGTATAAACTTGACGCTCATTATTTCCCCAACCACAAAGATTAGGGCAACCGTCTCCAAGTTCAAAATTCCACGAAGTGAGGTCTAAGGCATCGCCGTTAAACTCATCAGACCACATCAATTCACGCTCTTGTGCGTGAACTCCGAAACTGATTATTGCTATAACTACTAGAACTTTTTTCATCACTTTTTATATTGAAAGCTTGCTTCTTTTAAATCCCTTGAATTGCTTCCCAACATCACTTTGAAGCTTCCTGACTCTGCTTCCCAAGTATTGTTAGCAGTATAGAATTCTAAAGTTTTTGCTGAAATTTCAAACGTCACTTTTTTAGTTTCTCCGGGCTTTAAGCTTACCTGCTTAAAGTCTCGTAATTCTTTGACGGGACGTGTTCGGCTTGCAACCAAATCTCTAAGATACAGCTGTACCGTTTCTTTACCGGCAACAGCTCCTGTATTGGTTAATTCTATAGTAACCTCTAGTTTTTCTTCGCCTGAAAATTCACTTGCGCTTAGGCTGATCGCTCCATATTCAAAAGTTGTATAGCTCAACCCGAAACCGAAAGGAAACAAGGCTTCACGCGAACTGTCTTGATAACCTGAATAGGTCACCATATCGCTCGCAGGTCTTCCTGTATTTTTTTGATTATAGTATAAAGGTTCTTGACCTACATTTCGTGGAAAAGATATCGGTAATTTCCCTGACGGATTGTAGGCTCCAAAAAGTACATCTGCAATGGCATTACCCGCTTGCGAACCTAAAAACCAAGTTTCTACGATCGCTGAAACTTCTTCGTTAGGCTTACTTATATCTAAAGGACGGCCATTCATCAATACCAGCACCACGTTCGGGTTTACTTTGACGACCTCGTCAAGCAATTCCTGCTGAACACCGCGCAATTGAATCCCGGTTTGACTGCGGCCTTCACCGGTTTGAAAGGCATCTTCACCTAAAACCATAACAACCACCTCAGACTTCTTGGCGGCTTCAATAGCTTTAGCAAAGCCGGAAGTATCAGTATCATTGATTTCTAGCGGCATCAAGAAACTACGTTCTCCCATTCCTAAATCAGCACCTTTAGCATAATTGATTTGAACCTCTTTGCCCACCGCGTTTTGAATTCCTTCTAAAACAGAAACCGCGGAATTCTTATCGGCCTGAGCGCGCCAGTTTCCTAATGGGGAATCTTTATCGTCTGCCAACGGACCGATCACGGTAATACTTTCTAACGCTTTACTTAGTGGTAAAACCGAATTTTCATTTTTGAGCAAGACGATGGATTTACGTGCTATATCTCGGGCAGCTTCAAGGTGCGCTTCTGCAAGTAATACTTCTTGTTCGCGTTGTGCATCACTGTATTTATACGGATCTTCAAAAAGTCCCAGATGAAATTTCACTCTTAAAATACGTCGTACCGCATCATCTAGAAGGGCTTCGTCAATAGTATTCTCATTCACCAAAGGCTCAAGTGCTTCTTCATACACACGGCCTTCCATATCCATATCACTACCGGCAACTACAGCCAATTCGCCCGCCTGCATTTTATCTTCAGCATAGCCGTGCGGAATCAGCTCGGCAATAGAACCCCAGTCTGAAACCATAAAACCTTTATAGTCCCAAACGCCTTTTAAAATATCACGCTGCAAGTAAGTCGATGCAGTTGAAGGCACCCCATCGATCTCGTTGAACGAGTTCATAAAGGTCGCTACACCAGCTTCGGCAGCTGCTTTAAACGGCATCAAAATCGCATTTTGCAACTCAGAAGTCCCTACGTTTACCGTGTTGTAATCTCTGCCTGCTTCGGCAAAGCCATAACCTGCAAAGTGTTTTGCACAAGCGGCAATGGTGGCAACATCTGCCAAATCGCTGCCTTGAAAACCTTTAATGCGTGCCACACCGATTACCGCATTGAGATAAGGATCTTCACCGGCACCTTCCATAATACGACCCCAGCGTGCATCGCGAGACACATCGATCATTGGTGCGAAAGTCCAGTGCACTCCGGCCGCGGCTGTTTCTTTAGCGGCGATACTTGCACTTAATTCCATCGCGTCGAGATCCCAGCTTGCGCTTTCTCCTAAAGGCACCGGGAACATGGTTTTATAACCGTGAATCACATCATAGCCAAAAAGCAACGGAATCTTCAGTCTTGAATTTTCCATCACGACCTGTTGTGCTTCGCGGGTAGCTTCAGCAGTGAGTACATTCAGCATAGAACCAACTTCACCATTCTTAAGTTTTTGAAGTTTGGTTTTGGAGTCGATATCAGATGGCGCACCGGTTACATCAAAGCTTCCGTTGTATTGCACCATTTGACCTACCTTTTCCTTTACCGTCATCAATTCTAGAATCGAATCAATTTTGTGCTCTACCACAGGATCCAAATCGTTGATTCCTTTGGTTTGGGCTTCTGACGCAAAGAGCGGTGCAAAAACTGCGATCAATACAATTTTGAACTGTTTCATCGTTTTTTCTTTCAAATTAATCGCGCTGGTAGACGCGTACATAATCTACTTCCATAGCGCTCTGAGAAAAAGAGGCATCGACATCACCTCCAAGATTTCCACCCATAGCGACATTGAGGATCATAAAGAAGTCCTTGTTAAAAGGCTTGGTTTCGTCATTTTGAAAAATGTGATACAACTCGTCATCTACATAAAAACGAATTTGCGTCTCAGTCCATTCTGCCGCATACACGTGGAATTCACTACTTACCGTTTCTACTGTTGTTGCTTCTGAAATTGCATTTGCTCCAGAATTCCCGGGGAAATGCAGCGTAGATAAAACCTCGTTCTGATTGCGACCTACGTGCTCCATAATATCGATCTCTCCCGTTCCCGGCCACGGATTGGTCATATAATCTGCTCCCAACATCCAGATCGCAGGCCAAGTACCAACACCTTCCGGTAACTTGGCTCTGATCTCATAGCGACCAAAAGTAAATTCCTGTAAACCTTCAGACTTCAAACGTGCCGAAGTAAAGTCAAATCCCATATAACTTTCGCGTTGCGCAGTGATCTTTAATACTCCGTCTTCAACCACTACATTGTCGCTTCGGTCTGTATAATATTGTAATTCATTATTTCCCCAACCTGCTTGACCATTGCCTAAATCATAGGTCCAGTTTGCAGGATCAGGAGCACCGTCAGTGTCAAATTCGTCTGACCAAACTAAGTTTGGAAAATCATCTTCTTCCGCTTGCGGTCCGCTACCTTGCACCGGCTTTTCAGCAGTTAAAATGATATACCACGCCAAACCTTGATCGTTGCCTTGTATTGCTCTAAGTAGCATACGGTTTTCGGTGAGTGAAAGAATCTCATATTCATTGGTGCCAATATAATACCCGATAAAACCATCGTTTGTAAGGGTCATCGTGGTACCACGCTTGCGCTCTGCAGCAACCACAGATTCTGATGGTGCTAAGCTCACCGCACGCTCGCCAGAGGTATCAAACTCATAACAGCTATCGTCTGGTGATTGCCCATTAACCACGCTCGCATAGCTTCTGTTAAAGAAACTTGCCCCGTTGTTATCATACTCATAGGTCAAATCTTCACCGGTCGTGGTACTGAAAATAAACTCATCGTCATACGCACAGGTCGCCGCTGGAATATTGGCCAACGCAAAAGGCTCTGTAAATGAAAAATACGCCCAAAAGTAGTTTTGCGTAGCATCATCATTATTAGGCCCCACACCCAAATGGTTGGGTTCACTTGCTGCCCAATACCAGGTTTTGCTTCCGCCACCGGTTAACAACTCGATCGCTTCTGGATCTGAGAAATCGCTTTCTACCGTTACTTCTACTAGCTTCGAACTATTCACACCTCCCTGACCGTACGCCATTACCGTTATCTGATACGTATTGAGTCCGGATTTTGTAAAGCGCTTTGTGTACACTCCACTAGGCGCAACCGCTGTGGTTCCGTCAGGAAAAGCAAATCTGTAGGTCACCGCATTGTCTGCGGTTGCGGTAAAGGTGACGTTTCCTGAGCCATCTTCCGTTACATCCATAGTCACCTCAAGATTTTGGGGTACCAGAATTTGCTCCAGAGTATTGTCATCATCCTGACAGCCTACTGCTAAAAACAGCAGCAAGCAATAGGATGTTATTTGAATTATCTTTTTCATGATATCTTATAATTTAATTCCTAGTTGTGGAAGTATACGTTGTCTATGTAGAAGGTTCCGCCATTATCAGGCTGCACATCAAACTTGAATTGGAATACATTAGTTATCGAAATTCCCTGATCAGTAAATGCTGAAAGAGGAATATCGATACTCGTCCATTCTCCGGTAGTCACTTCTAAGTTTACCGAACGCTCTCCTGAAGTATCAATAATGAAAAATGGAATGCTTGCATAATCTGCAGACCAAACATCGATATGCACAAATTCGTATCCGGAAGCATCATACTCTCCGCCAAGATCGATTCCTTGATAGTTTGCGTTTCCGTATTTAATTGCAGCGTCTCCACCTAGATCTACTTGCTCATAGGTTGTTGATTGCCCCCAATTCGGGTAATAGTTCACTGATGCAGGATCTGTATACGAGTCACTAAAGATCGAAAGCACATTTGCCGCATCAAAAGTGGGTGCCGGTGCTGCCGCTTCTGGGTTTTCTGGCGCTGCAGCCGCTTGGTTGTAGAAGTATAAATTATCTATGTAGAAGGTTCCGCCGTTATCAGGCTGCACATCAAACTTGAATTGGAATACATTAGTTACCGAAATTTCCTGATCAGTAAATGCTGAAAGCGGAATATCGATACTTGTCCATTCTCCTGCGGTTACCTCTAGGTTTACCGGACGCTCTCCTGAAGTATCAATGATGAAAAACGGAATGCTTGCATAATCTGCAGACCAAACATCGATATGCACAAATTCGTATCCGGAAGCATCGTACTCATCGCCAAGATCGATTCCCTGATAGTTTGCGTTTCCGTATTTAATTGCAGCGTTTCCAGCTAGATCTACTTGCTCATAGGTTGTTGATTGTCCCCAATTTGGGAAATAATTTACCGAAGTAGGATCTGTATAAGAATCACTGAAAATCGAAAGCACATCTGCCTCTGCAGCTTCCGGAGTTGGCGCAGCCATCATTGGCTCAGTCGCACCGCCGGTTTGCTCTACATCGTCGATGTAAAAGGTTCCTGCTGTGGTACCCGGACCATCCACAAAAATCACCATCGTTGCATATTGCCCAGTAGGTACAAAAGGTTCACCTACACCCTGGCTTCCGTCGATGTAGCTTTTTACAGCTTCGGTAGCAAAATCAAAGCTTAAAGTTTCCCATCCTGAACCACTATGGGTTTTGGTGATCTCGTTTTGACGTTCTCCGTTAAGGCCTCCTTCAAATTTCAATAATACCGGAACTTCAACATCAGACCAGAATTTCAGAGTGATGGTTTTATTCGCTCCGCTGAAGTCAACCGGAGTACCTAAAGTGAATGCTCCACCTTCGTACTGTGCACCGGAATTTGTGATCCCTCCTACGTTAGATTCAGTAGTGTTAGCTCCGGAAAGATCAGGATTGGTTACCACTTCAAAAGCAGCACCGTTAAAGGTTCCGAACGCGTAATTTACAGTAGGATCATCAAAGGTGATTGGTAATGCCATAGGATCTACAGCACCGGTAATCGTTACTGTTTTAGTCAATTCAATAGTATTTACACTCGCGCCCTTAGCCACAACACGTACCCTATAATCGCCGGGTTCTTCATAAGTAAACTCTGCAGCGCTACCAGCCATAACCGTAACTGCTTCTTCCTCATCACTTGCACCAAAATACACATCAAACATAGTTGCGTTGTCTGCTGATGGTGTGACCACAGCAGTAAGTCCGCTCACGGTAGTTTCAAAATCCAGATTTTCTGGTGCCGTAAACGATACTTTGATCATCTGGTTGAACTCGCTGGTTAAACCTGTTGCTCCTGTTGCCGTGATACGCACCAGATACTCCCCTTCGGCATAGGTATAAGTCGTGCTTTCTCCTGCGTTTATAGTAATTGGTGTTTCCCCTTCAACACCAAAATCTATGGTAAAGGTTGAAGCACCTTCTCCTACCGGAGTAATAGTTACCATCCCCGTATCGTCCTGTGTGATCGCAAAGTTTGCGGTAACACCGGTAGGTGCAGAAATTTCTTGTAATGCATAATTTGTAATTACATCATCTTCACAAGCGGTAAAGATTTGGGCTACTGCCAAAAATGCTATTAGTAATCGTAAAATTTTCATCGTATCCTAGTGTATTAATTAGTATCCTTGATTTTGTTCCCAGCGATTTCCAGCCAACTGAATCTCTATTGTTGGGATTGGGAATAATTCGTTTTTATTAGCTGTAAAGCCCGGTATGTTTTGTGCCGCTCTGCCGGTACGTACCAAGTCGAAGAAGCGGTGTCCTTCACCTACAAGTTCTAGCCTTCTTTCTTCTAAAATAAAATCGGTAAGCGTGGCGCCACTTGCAGCTATGTCGTGATCGGTATCGCCAAAAGCACGACGACGTACACGGTTTAAGTATTCTCTTGCCAAGGCATCGTTAGCGTTTGCCTTACGGTTGTGTGCCTCTGCTGCCATAAGCAACACATCTGCAAAACGAATAGAACGATAATTGTTAGGATTGGTAAGATTGGCATCTCCCAAATTGGCATCCCCTTTACGCGCAATGTATTTTCGGTTATAGAAGCCGGTATGCTCGTAACCTTCATTGTACGTAGCGCCGTTTGCAGCGGCAAATTCTTCGATATTCAAAATAGCGATATCGCGACGCATATCTCCCGGCTCAAAAGCATCATAAGCTTCCTGTACAGGAACGTTAAAGCTGAATCCTGAGTCAAATAAAGGTCCGCTGTAATTACGGATTCCGTTGAAACCAACCGCGACATTTCCTTCACTACACTGCAAGCATCCAAAACCTGCTCCTTCTTTATCGGTGTATTGTACTTCAAAAACCGACTCGATATTGTTCTCTCCTTCCAACTCAAAAATGGTGGAATAATCGTCTACCAAGTCATAAGGACCGGCGATCACCTGGTCTAAAGCGCTTGCAGCTTCGGTAAATTTATCTTGATACAGATAGGCTTTCCCTAACAATGCTCTTGCGGCTCCACTGGTGATTCGGCCTTCTTCTGCCTGAGTTGCCGGAAGCGTTTCCGCAGCAAAAATGAGATCCTGCTCAATTTGGGCGTAAACCTCTGCTTTCGGAGTTCTATCAACATTAAATTGATCTCCAAATAAAAGACGTTGATCTACCGCTAACGGCACATCACCAAACCATTTTACCAATTCAAAATAATAGTAAGCACGTAAAAAACGCGCTTGCGCAATGATTTGATCTTTTCCTGAAAAATCGATTTTATCCTGAAATTCCAGAATGTAGTTTGCACGGTTTACTCCGGCAAACATCCATCCCCAGATGTCGCGTAGTTGCTGATTGACCGGGGTGTGGGTCATATTATCAATTTCCTGAATCCCCGGCGTGTCGGTAGCGCTCTCGCCACCGGCAAGGGTATTGTCTGAAGCAATCTCACCGACCATTACATTCAAATAGGTTGCTTGTAACAGATCGTACGCGCCAACTAAGGCTTCCTGATAATCTTCTTCAGTATTGAAAAAATCTTCTGAATTCTCATTGATAGGGTCGACTTCTACAAAGTCGTCCCCGCAAGCCACCATGAGCACTGCGGCTAAAAGGCTTAAAAATGCACGTTGTATATTATATTTTTTCATCGCTCTTCTTTTAAAATTTGAAGTTCATTCCTGCAGTATATGTACGTGGCACCGGGTAAAACCCTTGGTCGATTCCGCCACCAATCGGTGCTCCCGAAGAAGCTGAAGGATCGTATCCTTTATACTCTGTTAGCGTAAACGCATTGGTCACCGCCAAGTAAAAACGTAGTTTTCTAATGCCTAATTGATCTAAGACTTCATTGCCTAAACTATAACCTAACTGCACGTTTTGTAATCTTACATACGAACCGTCTTCTACATAAAAATCGGAGAACAACAGGTTAGAGTTAGGCCCAACGGTTACGCGTGGATAGCTGTTTGTAGATCCCGGTCCCGTCCAACGGTCTAAGACATAATTGGTTTTATTGGTCAGGTTTTGATTACGGTCGTACGAGCGTACTATGTCATTGCCTATGGAAGCAAATGCATAAGCCGTAAAGTCAAAATTCTTATAGTTGAATCCTAAATTAAGACCCATCGTAACATCTGGAATTGGGTCGCCAATATTCACACGATCATCGCCATTAATGACACCATCTCCGTTTTGATCTACGTAGCGTAAATCTCCCAAGGTAGCATCGGTTTGTGTTGCGTGCGCATCAACTTCAGCTTGAGATTGAAAAATACCGTTGGTTTGTAAACCGTAGAAATACCCGATTGGAAAGCCGGCTTCCATACGTGCAGGCGGCTCCTGACCGAAACCAAAACTTCCACCCGGAATAAAGCCACTTTCATTTCCTACTTCAAGCACTTCGTTTTTCAGTGTGGTGAAGTTGTAGCTCAAATTGAATCCCGCATCGTCACCAATTGGCTGATCATAAGAAACCGAGAATTCTAATCCTTGGTTCTCAACACTTCCGGCATTTACGATTGGAGCTCCTGCACCCGGCGCATAAACTCCTAAAATTCCCGAAACCTGAGGCACTAGCAATAAATCATCGGTACGACGCTTAAAATAGTCCATCGTAAGATCGATCCGATTATTGAACAAGCGTGCATCAAAACCGACATCAAAGGTCTTCTGACGCTCCCATTTAATTTCAGGGTTAGAAAGCTGACCAGCAGCAACTCCGTTCACGAGTTCGTCATCAAACACGTAAGTTCCTTCTGCATTAAGTGTAGAAACGTAACCAAACGCTCCAATACGGTCATTACCCAAAATACCGTAACTCGCTCTAAGCTTTAAAAAGTTGAGCAAATCGCTAGAACCGAAGAAGGGTTCATCACTCGCCACCCAACCAATAGAAGCCGAAGGGAAGTAACCAAATTTATTCTCCGGTCCGAAGTTTGAAGAACCGTCACGGCGTAACACTGCTGAAAGCAAATAACGCTCTTTGTAGTTATACTGAACACGCGTAAAATAAGAAAGCAAGCGCTGATCAAACTCAGCAGGGCCACTGATGTCACGAGCATCGATCACCTCGCCTGCACCGTCAAGTGTAGCTTCGCCAAAAGCAGTTCCCGGCACGTCTCGTCCTGTGAAATTGTAAAATTCACCACTGGTTTTAAATGCAGACATCCCTAATAAAACGGTAAGGTTGTGATCATCTGCAAACGTATTCTGATAAGTCAAGAAGTTATCAAACGTATAATCTCTAAAGAAACTGTCGTTTACAAAATATTGATTTACCCCCAGATTGTTGAAGACTTTTCCGTCTCCAAAATTCAATCCTGCCGGTAAATAACTACGCCCACGCACTTCAGAATAGTTGAACTGATAGCGTGATTCTGCCGTAAAATGATTCCAGAAATTATACGAAAGTCCAACCGTCCCAGTAAGCTTATCTACCTCGTTGGTATTAAAGGTATTCGCAATTTGCGCGATAGGGTTGATCACCTCATTCCCTAGACCGTTTGCAATCGTAAAATCCCCATTGGCATCACGAACACTGAACGTAGGCGCCATATTCACCGCATTGAACAACACAGATCCCAATGCATTTTCAGAAAGGGTTTTTCTATTGGAGTGCGTATAGATCGCTGTTGAAGAAAACTTGAGATTTTCTAAAATATCATAATCGTAACTTCCTCTTCCTGTAAAACGGTTGAAGTTTACCGCTCCGCCTCCAACAATTCCATCCTGATCTAAATATCCTGCACCTACAGAATACGCCGATTTTTCACCACCACCATATACGGTAGCATTTATATCTGAGAGTAAGGCTTGTCTAAACACCTCATCCTGCCAGTTGGTTCCTTGACCAAGAACCGCAAGATTAGGGAATGGCAGCGCCTGATTGCCCGCTGCGTAAGCCTCGTTAATGATCACACCATATTCGGTTGCATTAAGCACCGGAAGTTTACGTGTGGTTTCTTGCAGACCTACATACGTATCAACGTCTACACGGAGGTCACTGTTTTTACGACCTCCCTTTGTTGTGATCAAGATCACACCGTTTGCAGCTCGCACCCCGTAAATACCGGCTGTAGCATCTTTTAAAACATTGATGCTCTCGATATCATTTGGGTTGATCACACTAAGATCTTCGATCACCGCACCGTCAACCAAAATTAAAGGTCGGTTGTCTCCGTTGGTAGAAATACCACGGATAGATATCGTAGAAGCACTACCCGGCGATCCCGAATTGGAGCTGATATTTACCCCGGCCACACGACCTTGTAAGGCTTGTTCTACCCGCACAGGGTTTTGCTCCTCAATTGTTTCAGAACCTACAACGCTTACCGCACCGGTAATTTCTTTCTTCTTTTGCGTTCCGTAACCAACCACGACGACTTCATCTAGTGCACTGGTATCTTCAACCAATTGCACGTTAAGGTCTGCAGCCCCATTTACGGCTATTTCCTGAGTTTGAAAGCCCAAATAGGAAAACACTAAAATGCTCGAAGACGGGACATCTAAACTGAAAAGACCGTCAAAATCTGTACTTGTTCCTGAGGAAGAACCTTTCACAATGACATTCACTCCCGGCAGTGGCATTCCTGACATATCTGTCACAGTACCTGTAACGCGCACTTCGGTACCGGTCTGGCTAAAGAGCCCCGAAGTGAGCAACCCGAATAAGATCAAGGATAAAAATGATTTCATAAATTTTAATTTGGAAATCAAATCTATTTTATAACTATATCGTATTCGAGAAAACGACCTCAACAAAAAATATACAGATGCTTAATTAAATCGAAAATGCTTCAATTTTTAGCGCAAACGCTTTCGCTATAAGGCTTTTTAGCAGTTGTTAAATTTAGAAATGTAAAGGCTATAAATAGCTGTAAATAAAATTACTATCGTTTTCGTATAGGTAATGTATAGGTGATTTTAAGAATTGATGAGGTGATCTAAATCGACAAAATATACTCAACAAGACTTTCTTCGTGTTCTAACTCCATTTTCTTGCGTAAACGGTATCTTTTGATTTCTACACTTCTCACAGAAATGTTTAAAAGAGGCGCTATTTCTTTTGAGGATAAATTTAGTCTAAGGTATGCGCAGAGTTTAAGATCGTTTGGAGTAAGTTTAGGATGCTGCTCTTTAATTTTCTTTAGAAAGTCTTTATCTGCATTATTGAATGCTTCTCTAAAAAACTCCCAATCCTTTTTAGGGTTCAGGTTTTTATCTATAATCTTAATTACGGATTTCAATTCATTTTCTTGAGTATCCGAATCCAATTCTTTTTTAATAGCATTGAGCAATTCGTTTTTCTTAACAATACTCATCGTGGAAGCGGCCAATTCACGGTTCTTGCTTTCTACATCTTGTTGCAGTTTCTCATTCTCCAGTTTCATGATTCGGCGCTCATTCTCATAGGTTGCTACTTCCAACTTACGCTGATTGATCTCAATTAGCCGTTCTTTTTGCCTTTTATAAAACTTACGGTTAACGACCTGAATCCCTATAAATATTAAAACAAGAAGTACTCCGTAAATTATAATCGCAACCACAGACAAATACCACGGGCGTGCTACGGTAAAAGAATAGTGCAGCGTGTTTTCTGATAATTGATCCCCTATGCGTGCTCTAGCTTCAAAGGTGTACGTTCCCGGTGGTAAATTTTCAAACGAGGCCGTAGCACTGGTTGACCAATTGGTCCATTCTTCATACAATCCTTTTAAACGATACTGATAGACGACTGCTCTAAACTTCTCGTATTCTGCTACACTAAAATCAAAAGCGAATGTATTTTGTTTGTAATGAAATGCTTCGGTAGTTGTTTGATCTAGTGTGACCAATTCTCCTTCGCGACTACCGTTCTTCATTGTTCTAAGCTTTATAGAGTACTTTTCATCGCTAAGCTTTTCGGTATCTAAAACAATATAACCCGTTGCATTACCCAGCAGATAGGTATTTGCGTCTAGATAGGTAATGTTTTCAAAACCGGGAATATCCTTTCTTGTTTTTGCAGGCAAGGCGATCCTTCTTACTTTAAGCTGATCTGCAAGAATTCCGGGCTCAAAATACAGCACTTCCTGCTCATTGAAAGCCCACAGCCTATTATTGCCGGTGTCATAGGTAAGTTTACCCGAAGAATAGCCTCCTGATTCTAAAAACGTACGAGAAAGTAAGCTGTCTTTTTCAAAAACTTTCGCGGACTTATTCAGTCTAAAAATCCCTTCCTCATAGGCGTATAGCACTTCATTATTGTATTTAAAAATACTGGACTTAGCACCTTTAGGGAGCTGCTTCAGGAGTCTGGATTCAGTGATCGTTCTAAAGCTATCATCAATATTCAATTTAAAAACCCCTTTATATTCGTGGCTTACATAAAGCTCCTGTGGACCGCTAAAAGCAAAATACCTGCTCGAGATATCAAAGCCTTCCAGTTTATTGCGTAACTGCCATCCCGTTTCCTTTCGCTCTAAAATATAGAGTCCGCTATAATTACCCTGAATCGCGAGCGTATCGTTCAATTGATGCACATCCCAGGTTCCGGCAATATTAGCTATGGGAATCACTCTATTCTCTTCTACACGAAAAGTTCCTTCGTGATGGCCACAAATAAGCGCATCACCCAAAATGTTCAACCTCCACACCTGCCCTTTAGTATCCGGAATAAGTTGATATTCCTCACTGGCAGCAGCATCCTTTTTATAAAAAAGTCCTTGGTTGGTTCCCAGATATAAATAGCCCTTATGCTTCTTTGCCGCATAGACCGCCCCTAAACTCCCGTCATAATCGGTATACACTCTAAAAGCCGAATTGCTATTAACCACACTGATCCCGTTATCCAGACCAAGCCACACGTGTGCCTCCTGATCTTCCCAAAGACTCAGTACCGTATTGTTAGAAAGTCCTGAAACCTGATCAATTTGATACTTTATCTTTCCCGAGGCATCAAGATGGTACAGGCCGTTAGATATTGTTCCTAAAAGCAGGGTTTGATCAGATAGTTGAAGCGCTGCATACACCGTTTCGTTAGCAATCGCATCTTGTGCTTCATAGTTCCAAGACGACATTTCGCCATTAGGCTTTAACTGAAAAATCCCGTGTTTTTGGGTGACTACCATTAGTGTATTATCCTTGCTATACAATGCGACCAACAAGTAGTCTGAAAACGGCAATGCGTCAGCTATCAATACGGGTTGACCGTTCTGAAGTTGGTACAAACCCAAACCTTCCTGTTGAAAATAAACGGATTTCCCAACTAGAAAAGACCGTACAATAGCCGATTCTGAATCAATGATTTGAAAATTTGAAGTCTCTGTATTGTAGCTGTAAATGCGATCTAAAGATTGAAAAAGAATGAGGTTATCAACCAAAATAATATTCCAAAACTGCTCATCTTCAATAAGTGGCTCATCTAATTTATCGCTTAACGACGTATACTGCAACAAGCCATTACTGCCACGCTCCCAATAGCCAAATTCCATGTACGCCCCTGTGTAAATCAGATCACCTTGAGTCGCAACGGACCGCATAATGGTTTTATTAGAAGTAGGGTACAAACGCCATTTGGCGCCATCATACTCGAGCAATCCCGAATTATTGGCCACGTAGATAAGCTTATCCTCCCCTTGTGTAATATCCCAATTCTGGTTTTCCGCATTGTATTGCTCGGGAGTAAAATTAAGTACAGGCGGCAACTCTTGGGCAGTGCTTGTAAAAATAAAACACAACCAAAACAGCATATATAAGGGTCTCGTAAATCGCATCACCGGGCAATATACTCAATTAGCTGCAATCTTTTTATGCGTTCTACCACATCAAGAAGCGTGCTGATTCTTTCCTCCAGTACACACATCTGAAACGTAGAGAACCTCTTTTTGCGGAATAGCATTTTAAATTAAACTAAATTTTACGTTCTTTATCTCCGCTTAGAATTGTTTACTTTTGCCAAAAATTTCAGCTTAATGTTCTCTATTTTCAGTTCGAAAAAATTTCTTGCCGCTAAACTGGGTGAATTCACCGATATTCATAATCATATTTTACCGGGAATTGACGACGGAGCTAAAACTCCCGAAGATTCTCTTCAGCTATTAACGCAGTTTAAGGAAATGGGTATTACCAACCTCATTTGCACACCGCATACGATGAGTGATTATTACCCCAATACGCCTGAGACTATTTTAGATGCTGAAGCTACGCTGAAAACCTTTCTAAAAGAAAACGGCCACTCGGAGTTCAGCATCCGGTCTTCCTCAGAATATATGATGGATTCCGGCCTTGTAGATCTTTTGGAGAACAAACAGATCTTACCGCTAAAAGACAACTATGTTTTGGTTGAAATGTCGTATTTACAACCCCCTGTAAACCTTAGAGAAATCCTTTTTAAAGTAGGTAATTCTGGTTTTGTACCTGTTTTGGCGCATCCTGAGCGTTATGCTTTTTATCACGCCAAATACGATACTTATAACGAACTTAAGAATATCTGTAAATTTCAGTTGAATGCTTTATCTATTAGCGGTTACTACGGACCCGGTATTGCTAAAATCGCGCTGAAATTACTCAGCGAAGGAATGTATGATTTTATCGGTACAGACACGCACCATATGCGTCACGTTGAGAATTTGAAAAAGGTGAAATTTGCCGGAAAATACGAGCAAGATCTCGATCGAATCATTAGCAATACCAATGCTAATTTTAGCTAAGCTATGGCAAGCTTCTGAAGTAATACACGTGCTTCAGCGTCCTTAAATGCTTCAGCTGCCTTAATACTCTGCGTTAGCATTTCTATATCAATTTGCGTTGTGGAAGGGGCGATACGTAGCAAGACATCATTATCCATTGAATGTACCGTATCGCTTTTTAAGTGCAGAAGTTCTTTTTCTTTTTCATACTCCGGAAGCGCTTTGTTTACTACCGGATACTCTGACAAAGAACTACCTAACAATTCTTGAACCCAATGATTTGCAATTTGTGCTACGGTCTGCACCGAAAAATGCTTTGGGATAAAAACTCCATCGCTGTGCTCACTATCAAGAATTGCAAGGACCATTGGTAATAACTGATCTTTGTGGATATAAGCGCGTTGAACATCATTCCCTTTTATTTCCAACGGAAGATTTTGCTTTATTCGCTCTTTAAACACAGGAACCACAGAACCCGAAGAATCGTATACATTGCACAAACGCAAAATACTAAGCTGTGTCGTTATATTTTCCGTCTTTTTAAAAAGCAAATATTCTTCGACCACTTTTTTCGTCATTCCCATTATACTCACCGGCTCAACAGCCTTATCGGTTGAAATAAAGATGAATCTTGAGATATTATGTTTGCAGGAAGTATCAATAAGTAATTTGGCGCCCTTAATATTTGTTTTCACCGCTGCACACACATTTACTTCCATTAAAGAAACGTGTTTATAGGCCGCTGCGTGGAAAACGAGATCGATGAGGTGTCTTTCAAATAACGCCGCAATAAAAGTAGCATCACAAATACTTTCTAGGTAATAGGTCAACTTCACCTTCGGAAAATGTATCGCCATTTCTTGTAGTAAGCTATGCATTCCCAATTCGGAGATATCTACCAGAATCAATTGCTGGGGTTCGTATTGCGCTAGGCCTAAAACCAGTTCGCGGCCAATGCTTCCAGCGGCGCCGGTTATGAGAATGGTTTGGTTTTTAAGCTCAGAAATCTCCATAATTAAGCCGAAAAATAAGCATTTATTGCCTGCTGAATTCGGTTAAGATCCTCTTTTATCAAACCACATCCAGATGGCAGACACAATCCGGTCTTCCATAAGGTCTCTGCGTTCTGCGCTCCAAAATAATGCTGTTCATCATAAATCTCTTGAAGATGCAAGGGCTTCCACGGGAAACGGGATTCAATACCTTTTTTGGCTAAAAAAGCTTGAAATTGTTCCGGATTTTTGGTCGAATTACTTCCTGTAAATCGAATTACAGTCAGCCAATAATTCGCATAATATTCCTCATTTTGAACGCTGAGTACTTCAATTTCTTCTATTTCGGCAAAGCATTCCTGATAAAACTGATAAAGCTCCCGCTTCTTTTGAATTCGTTCTGTGAGCGTTTGTAACTGACTTAAACCAAGCGCTGCATTTAATCCCGGCATTGCATAATTAAAGCCTACCGCATCGTGTTCAAATCCTATTGCCGTACTTTTTGCCTGACGCGACAAATGCCGGGCTTCCTCGGCCTCTTGAGTATCTTTACAAATCAGCGCACCACCGCCACCGGTCGTGATGATTTTATTACCGTTAAAGGATAGCATTCCATAATCGCCAAAAAGTCCACAAGGTTGATTCTTATACTTACTCCCTAAAGCTTCGGCAGCATCTTCGATCAATGGAATCTCATAATCTTTGCAAAGCCTGGCTATTTCTTTTACTTGACAGGGAATCCCAAAGGAATGAACCGCAACCAGAGCCGCCGGCTTTTTGTTTTGTTTTAGGCACCATTTAATAGCCTCCTTTACATATTCAGGAGCAAGATTGTAGGTACTCTTTTCACTATCAATAAATACAGGAATCGCACCTAAATAGTCTATAGGATTTGCCGAAGCCACAAAACTCATCGTTTGGCAAAGCACAAAATCGTCGCGTTGCACTCCGGCTAATTTTAAAGCTAGATGTAAGGCTGCCGTTCCTGAGTTTAAAGCCACTACTTCCCGCTCCGTTTGAAGAAATTCTTGAAGTTGCTTTTCAAATTTTGTCCCCGTGGGCCCACCGGAAGTTACCCAATTTTGATTGACAACCTCAGCAAGATAATCTACCGCCGTGGCCTCAATAGAAGGCAATGCAAGCGCTATTTTTTTTGGCTCATCCATTGCTGCTTTCTTTTTGATAAGTGAACTTCTTGATCAAACTATTGAGATAGAAATGCAGTACTATACTAAATGCGACTTGTACCACCAGAAATAACGACACTCCTAAAAGAGGTTCTAAATACCAAGCCCCAAATACATTTAATAATGTCAAAATCACCACAAGCGTTACAATTCTAGAATGGCTGTGTCCCAATCGCAGGAGCGAAGAATAACTGTGTAATTTATCTCTTTTGAAAAGTGATTGTTTACGGCTTAGTCGCAAAATCAAGACGCGAATCGTATCTGCAATGGGAAACCAAAAAAGCGCAAGTAGAACTGGTAAACGTTGCTGAAATGAGTCTAATTGCGTGTTGTTGATATTCAGATCTGCTTCTAAAAAGAAAATTCCTAAACAAGCACAGCAGAAACCAATGAATAATGAACCGCTGTCCCCCATAAACAACGCCGCCGGCTCGCGGTTCAATTGCCTAAATCCGAATAAAGCAGCAGCCAGACACATCAAAAAGACTCCCGAAAATGGCGTCTGAAAATACAATAACCCTAATATAAATACGAGTGCTACTGCCGTCGCCAACCCGTCAACGCCATCGATAAAATTAAAAGCATTAGTTAAAAAAGTGATCATCACGACACTGATCAAAACACTCAAAGCATAAGGTAACCGAAAAAAACTGTGTTCTAACAATACCGACTCTAACCGCAAATCTCCTAAAACCACCACTGCAGTAATAATTGCGATCTGAAAAAGAAGCTTAAGCAACCATCCCAAGGGTTTGAGGTCGTCAACTAAGCCCAATAAAAACATCCCTATTGCTCCCATCATAAAATAGAAATAGGCACTGTTGATTATAATTTGGTCAAATAATACAATTGGTAGCACAACACCAATTATCAATGCTATTCCTCCTGAGGCAGGTACCGCCCTTTGATGTAGTTTTTTTCCACCTATATCATCAATAAAATACCGCGCTAACTTCTGTGTACATAGCAATCTCCCGACCATGAAACTGGTTAAAAACGCTATCACTGCCGGTAAAATGTAAAGGACTAAAGGAGACACTTCTTATTGTTTTGTTCGTCAAAGATACACTTTACACCTTTGCTTCTTACGCATAAAAAAACCTCCCGGTGGGGAGGTTTTAAATTTATATTGAAGATTTTGTTATTCTTCTAAGCTTGCATCAAGACTGATCTCAGCATTTAACAATTTTGAGACCGGGCAATTTTCTTTTGCTTTGGTTGCGATCTTTTTAAAGGTTTCTGCGTCACATTCCGGTACTTTACCTACTAAGGTCAAGTCGATTTTGGTGATTGCACCATCCTCAAAAGTTACGTTAGCGTCCGTTTTTAGATCTTCGGCAGTGTAGCCTTCTTCGCCTAAAAATGCGGTCAATTGCATCGTAAAGCAACCTGCGTGTGCAGCACCAATCAATTCTTCTGGGTTTGTTCCTTTTCCGTCTTCAAAACGAGTTGCAAAACCATATTTTGATGCGTCTAGGACTTTACTTTCAGTAGAAATGGTTCCCATTCCTGCTTTGATTTGCCCTTTCCAGTTTGCTGATGCTTTTCTTGAAAATTTCATAATTATTTTTCTTTTTTTTGTTTAGTCTAAAAGTAGGCATCAACGGCACCGCATCCTAGTACTTTAGATATATTTTAGCGTTTAAAACCCAAGTATTAACGGGCTTTAACAGCATTTTGGTTAACTTGCAGATATGAAAGCAGCTACGGTTACGCAGTTAAAAAAAGAACTCAAACACAAAGATGAAGACGAACTTCTCAACATTTGTTTAAGGCTCTCAAAATTCAAAAAAGAGAACAAAGAACTGCTCACCTATTTGCTTTTTGAATCAGATTATGAACCGGGTTACGTTACGCTTATCAAAGAAAACATCGATGAGCAGTTTGAAGCACTCAACACGCGAAATTATTACTGGATGAAAAAGTCGATCAGAAAGATTTTGCGCGAGACCAAGAAGTACATCCGTTATTCGGGAAATAAAGAGACCGAAGTACAACTTTTGCTTTATTTCTGTGAAAAAATGCAAGCCGTACGCCCTGCGATTCGCAATAACAATACGTTGCGTAATTTGTATTTACGCCAACTGGAATACATTCATAAAAAGATCGGAGCCTTACACGAAGATTTACATCTCGATTATTATAACGCCTTAGAAAAGCTGAACTAAAATGACACAACTACAACTAAACAACCTTAACGTAAGCATTGATAAAGGTCAACTTTCAAGTTTTAAGAAAGACGACTATGAGTATATTCACCAAGTGGGAAGTCCCGGCTGGGGAAAATCTGACGATGAGATGTTTCCTATAATCGGCCCTACAGACGAAGCCAATTTTAAAGTAAAAACGCCCAAAGGTGAGGCTATCCTAGATCAACACGGATTGTTGCGCGAACTCACTTACACGCTTACTTCTTCAACCACCACCACAGCGGTTTTTGAAAAACAGTATACTGCGGGAACCAAGATTAAAAATTCGAAATTCCCTAAAAAATCTACGGAAGAATGGCTGAGCTGGCCGTATGATTTTGTGTTTAAAAAGCAATTCAGTCTTAGTGAAAATGGGCTTACAATTGATTTCGTCATTAGTGGAGAACCGGAAATGCCTTTCATGCTGGGGTATCATCCTGCCTTTAAATTGCGTACCGAAAAACCTACGGTAACCCATCCTAACAAAGAGATTTCCTTAGCCGAAATTATGGCGGTAGGAAGCCGAGCCTTTCAAGTGCCCGACTGTACTGAAATTACGCTCAACGACGAAAAATCGATCACACTTAAGTCTGAAGGTTTTGGCAATTTTATGCTGTGGACCGAAGTCACTAATATGGTTTGTGTAGAACCGGTAAGCTTCTATCCATACGCAGTAGCACAAGAAAACCTGAATGAAGGCTTTCAAACCTTACCAGAAGAAGGAGTAACTTTTTCTGTTTTATTAGAAATCTAAACCAATGCATTTTTTAAAATAGTAACGGGATGCTGTGCTTGGCGCTGTGTCCCGTCTTTTATTTGATGCCTACAGCTCGTACCGGGCGCGGCGATGAGCGTATCTTCTGAAGCCTTGCGTACCGCAGGAAACAAGGTTTGCTCTCCTATTTGCATACTCAACGCATAATGTTCCTTTTCATATCCAAATGATCCTGCCATTCCGCAACAACCAGACGGAATGATCGTAGGCGTATAATTTACCGGAAGGTTTAAAACGGAAAAGGTGTGTTCTATTCCGCTTAAGGACTTTTGATGGCAATGCCCGTGAATCTTCAGTTTTTTGGCTTCGGTGGTAAAGGAAGTCGCTTTAATGCGTTCTGCTTTGATTTCCGCACTTAAAAATTCTTCAATAGTAAAGGTGTTTTTAGCTAAAGCTTTTGCCTCCTCAACGTCTTTTGCCAAACGCAAATATTCATCCCGAAAGCCTAAAATCGCTGAGGGTTCAATTCCGATTAAAGGATGCTCCTCATCAATAAGATCTTTAAAAATAGTGATGTTTTTTTGAGCAGCTTTGCGCGCTTCCTTCAAAAAACCTTTAGAAATAAAAGAACGGCCGCTCTCGGCGTGCGCCACTATACGCACTTCATAATTGAGTCGCTGTAATAAGATCACGGCGTCTTCACCAATTTGAGCATCCAGATAATTGGTAAACTCATCGGCAAATAAATAGACTGTCTTGATCGATTGTTTAGGGTTGAAAGCTTTCAATTTTTTAAAACGCGCTCTCAGGGTTCGTTTAGATACCGGCGGAAGGCTGCGCTCTGGAGCAACTTCGAGTGTTTTCCTGATAAATCTTCCACTCAATTTAGCTTTGTATAAGCGGTTAGTAACCCCCGGAAGCACTGCTCCTACTTTATTTAAATAAGCATTAAATGCAAACGCTCGTGTGCGTAGCGAACTCCCGTTCTCTTTTTTATATTGATATTCAAATTCGGCTTTTAAGGCTGCGACATCCACATTACTGGGGCACTCACTCGCACAAGCTTTACAGCTTAGGCACAGGTCAAAAACCTCTTTTAACTCTTTATGGTTAAAACTGTTTTTACGTTCAGATTTGGTTAAGAATTCGCGTAAGGCATTTGCTCTTCCACGCGTGGAATCTTTTTCATCGCGTGTAGCGCGATAACTGGGACACATCGTGCCGCCGGCAGCCGGTAGTTTTCTACAATCGCCCGTACCGTTGCATTGTTCTGCTGCGCGTAAAATTCCTTGGCTATCGTCAAAGTTAAACAGCGTATCTATTTCCGGTTCTTCTCGATCTGGAGTGTAGCGCAGGTTCTCGTCCATCGGATTAGCATTCACCAGCTTTCCGGGATTAAAAATATTATGTGGATCAAAGAGTGTCTTTATCTGCTTTAAACGCTCATAATTGGCACTGCCAATCATCAGTTCTACAAACTCCCCACGCACGAGTCCGTCGCCGTGTTCGCCGCTCATCGAACCTTGATATTTTTTAACCAAGTTTGCTACTGCGGTGGTAATCTTTCTAAAAAGCTCCACATCATCTGCTTTCTTTAAATCAAGAATAGGTCGCAAATGCAGCTCTCCGGCACCTGCATGCGCATAATACACCGCATCCTGTTTAAAGTCGGCCATCAGCGCGCTAAACTCATTAATGTAAGGCGCAAGATCTTCTAATGCCACGGCGGTATCTTCAATACAGGCTACCGCCTTACGGTCGCCTACAATGTTTCCTAATAAACCTAAACCCGCTTTTCGCAATTCCAAAGCTTGATTTATTTGCGAACCTTCAAGGGTAGGATAAGCATAGCTCAAACCAGAATTGTCAATGGTTGCAATTAATTCCAAAGCTTGTTTGCGCGCATCGTCTAGCGTATTTGCACGCACTTCTAGCATTAAGATCGCAGCAGGATCGCCTTCAATAAAAAAGCGGTTTTTTTGCTGCTCCCGATTATTAAGAGTACAATCAAGAATTACCTTATCCATCATCTCGCACGCATACAGCTTATGTTGCATCGCGGGCACTACAGCTTCTAGGCAGGCCGTAATACTTTCAAAATGCGCCGCGACCATCACTCCGTGTTTTGGAGGAAGTTCGTCTAATTGCAACGTAATTTCTGTGGTAAATGCGAGCGTCCCTTCACTTCCCGAAAGCAACTTGCACATATTAAACAGCTGCTCGCTTTCTTTATTGAAAACCGAATTATCAAGCAAAGCATCCAAAGCGTAACCTGTATTTCTGCGATGGATTTCAGGTTTGGGAAATTTAGATCGAATTTCCTCTTGCGCTTTTGCATTGTTGAGTTGGTTGTAGATTCGGCTATACAGCTTTCCTTCAAGCGTATTCAGCTTGCGTTTCTTATGGAATGCTTTTGCTGAAATTTCTTGGAAACGTACGGTACTGGCATCACTTAAAATGGTTTTCAATTGCAACACCTTATCGCGTGTTACGCCATATTGAATAGAAGTAGTTCCTGAAGAATTATTACCCACCATTCCACCGATCATACAACGGTTTGAGGTTGAAGTATTCGGTGCAAAAAATAAACCGTGTGGTTCAAGATAGCGATTCAACTCATCGCGTATCACACCCGGTTGAACGGTAACCGTTTTATTCTGAACGTCTAACCAAATTATTTCAGTAAAATATTTAGACACATCTACCACAAGACCATCACCCACGCACTGTCCTGCAAGAGAAGTCCCGGCCGTACGCGGAATAAGACCAATCTTATTTTTTTCAGCAAAAAGAATAAGCTGCTGTATATCCTGCTCACTTTTAGGAAACGCAACACCAGCGGGAATTTGACGATAAACTGATGCATCAGTCGCATACAAGGTTTTATGCAAATCATCAAAAAATAAATCGCCGTCAAGGGATTCTTTAAGTTCAGTTAGCGCTTCTGTGAGATGTGTAATCATAGGCTAAAGGTACAACTATTACCGGTCTTTATCGTTAACAAAACCTTAGACAAGCTTAACAAAATATTGGCGCAACCCCTGTAAACACTGATGCTATTCAAGATTACATTTGCAGTACTAACATTTAAAAAAAACACTTATGAAAAAATTACTTATAGCTTTTGTAGTTATCGCAGGATTTTCATTTTCTGCCCAAGCACAGGATATTGCTCCTAACGCGTTAGGACTTAGATTAGGAGACAGTGACGGTTTTGGTGCTGAAATTTCGTATCAGCGTGCACTTGGCGGAAACAACCGTTTAGAGCTTGACCTTGGGTTGAGAGATGGAGACAACTACGATGGGTTTAAACTTGCCGGTTTGTACCAATGGGTATGGAATATTGACGGTGGTTTTAACTGGTATGCCGGTGTAGGTGGTGGTCTTGCATCATATGGTTATGACGACAATCGCTATGACGATGATACCTTTGTATTTGCTGCTGGTGACATAGGTATTGAGTATGATTTTGACATTCCGTTAGTGTTATCACTTGATTTCAGACCTGAGATAGGTTTTGGTGACGGAAATGATTATTATGACAATGACGATCTTGATTTTGATATTGCATTAGGTATACGTTATCAGTTCTAATAAAACATATTGAACCGAATAAAAAATCCCGCTTTATCGAGCGGGATTTTTTTTTTGGCACTGTCAAAAACTTCTATATTCTAAGACTTAAAACTCGCAATTAAAAATTTGTATCCAAGCTATGCCTCTTAAGTTTATCTTCAGGTAGTGTACTGATAGCGTTAACGTGTAGTTTATGGCTACACACCTTTAGATTAGGAAACCGAAGTTTTCTTCGGCTCATTTTTTTGAATGGCTTTCTCGTAGACTTCCTCATACATCGGCACGATTTTTTCGATCGCGAAATTCGCTGCCTGTTCCCGTGCTTGTTGCTTAAAACGTGCTAAGTCTGCATCAGCACTCAAAATACGTAAAGCATTCTGAGCCATTTCTTCAACAGCTCCTACAGCACTCATAAAGCCGGAAACTCCATTGATATTTACTTCTGAAAGTCCGCCGGCATTTGATGAAATTACCGGAACTCCGTGAGCCATGGCTTCTAATGCGGCCAGACCGAAGCTTTCGGCTTTAGAAGGAAGTAAAAATAGATCTGAGAAGCACAATACTTTATCGATCTCATTACTATTGCCCAAAAAGATCACCTTTGTAGCGATGCCCAATTCTTCGGCTAAAGTTTCTGCGGGAGCGCGTTCCGGCCCCTCTCCTACCATAATAAGTTTAGATGGAATTTCCTTTTGAATGTGGTAAAACGTCTTGATCACATCAGGTATACATTTTACCTCCCGCATATTGCTAATATGGGTGATGATGCGCTCATTTTCACTGGCCATCAAGCCACGTTGGCAATCTGTAAATGTATTTTTAACCGTACTTAAATCAATAAAATTAGGAATCACCTTAATCTTACGTTTGATATCAAATAGCCGATTCGTATCATCTTTTAAGCTTTGAGAAACCGAAGTCACTACATCGCTTTTATTAATACTAAAAGTTACCGCAGGCTTGTAAAACGGATGATTTCCTACTAAAGTGATATCCGTTCCGTGGAGTGTAGTTACCATTGGGATCGTAATACCTTCCTGTTGAAGCATTTTTTTAGCCATATACCCGGCATAAGCGTGCGGTATGGCGTAATGCACGTGCAGTACATCTATATGGTAGGCCTTGATAATAGTGACTAATTTACTGGATAGCGCCAACTCATAAGGCTGAAAATGGAATAAGGGATATTCCGGGACATTTACTTCATGAAAGAAGATCTTTTCGTTAAGTAAATCAAGGCGAACCGGTTGCTTATAGGTGATAAAATGCACCTCGTGACCACGCTTAGAGAGCGCAATTCCTAATTCGGTAGCGACAACGCCGCTTCCTCCAAAAGTAGGATAACAAACTATAGCTATTTTCATGACGTAAAAATACCAATTTATTCAGCCATTAAGTACTAGAAAAAGTAGGTAATCTTAATCTGAAAACCAGGGCTATGGAATTACCGCATTCTCAATGACTTCTTGAATGCGTGTGCGCAAACTAGACGAGATCAATTTGCGATTATCTGCGGTAGGAAAGGTTCTGTTAGAAAGAAAAACATAGATGATTTCGGTTTTAGGATCTGCCCAAGTCAAAGTTCCTGTAAATCCAGAATGTCCAAAACTGTTGTCGCTTACACAACCACAAGTAGGGCCGGCGGTTCCCAGCTGAGGCTTATCAAAACCTACACCTCTGCGCACACCATTACTACAATAATAACAAGTATTGAACGCATCCATCGTTTCTTTAGAAAAATAGCGTTTACCTCCGTAATAGCCATTTTGCAGGTACATCTGCATCATTTTGGCCACGTCATTGGCATTGCTGAAAAGACCGGCGTGGCCACCAATGTTATCTTCCATAGCGGCGCCCATATCGTGTACATAGCCCTGCACTTGCTGCATACGCCAGTAGTTATCATTCTCACTAGGTACAATGTCCTTTTTTGCTAAACGATCTAATGGTTTATACCCCATTTTATTGGCTCCCAAAGAACGGTAGTAATACTTTTGCGTGAGTCCGTTAAGGTCATCTCCTTCGGAGTCTTCTAAATACTTTTTAAATAAAAAATAAGACAGATCGCTGTATTTATAGACACGGCGACTCAAAAGGTCTGAGTCTGCAATAATTTTTACGATCGTATCAGGATAATCATTTCGTAGGTAGAGATCTTCGGCTACTTTAAGATCAAAATTTTCTTCTGGTCTTGTGCGGTAGTACGCTTTAGATAAAGCCCCTGAATCATCAAAAGTGGCTCTATAAAAAGGGATCCACGGTTTGAGTCTGCCGTAATGCGACAACACTTCTTTAACGGTAATGCTTTGTTTGTTGGTTCCTTGTAAAACAGGCAAAAGCGTCCCCAGCTTGTCCTCTAAGGTCAATTTACCTTCATCATAGCGCTTCATCAGCAATGGTAAAGTAGCCAGAATTTTGGTCATTGAGGCCAAATCATACACATCGTCAAGTTGCACGGGTTGCTTCTTTGTATAGGTATGATACCCAAAAGCTTTCTCATAAATCACCTTTCCATGACGCGCGACCAAGACCTGAGCTCCCGGAAACATCACATCGGTAAGGCCTTCTTTCATCAAACCTTCAATACTATTGAGCTTTTGAGAGTCCATTCCCTCTTCTTCCGGAATACCGTATTTTAAGCGGCGTAATGTTCCAGTCTCGTAACTGGTGTTGATCTTAAAATCAGTCCCCACAGAAACCGGCAATTTTCCTTTAGCTTCGATCGCTCCAAAAATAAGCTGCGCACTCAAATCTTGTGCTATCGTACTATTTTGATACGACATAACCACCCCTTCTAGATTGGTTGTGTTTTTTAGATCAAACAACGCATAAGGTCTAACAAATACATCCAAAACCGTTGGTTTTGCGGCAGCAATAGCCTCAATAATACCCACTTCTCTTGCTGTGAACTTATAAGATTTCCAAGGGTTGTCATTAGATCGGTGAAAACCGATAATCACATAATTAAAATCTGTTAACTTGGTGACATAGTCAGATGCCGAAGCTCCTTCAATTTTTGTCACCTTAGCATATTTCTGAAGCGCAATATAAAACGGAGCGCCACTATCATCGCCCAGCTCTACATAAGCGATTTTTTTATCTTCAATATTCTTGACCGGTAGAATGGCCTGATTATTTTTCAGGACCGTCAGCGCATTAGCCATAGCTTTGCGATACACTACTTCGTCCTCAGGACTATTCAAATCCTGATACAGGTTTTGCATCGCAATAGGCTCATAGTTATTGAGCCCCACTTTAAACTTGGCAAATAGTATTTTCTTTACAGAACGTGCTAAGCGTTTTTCTGTAATCGTACCCTTAGTATAGGCTTCCTCGATTTTGGCAATAGCTTTGGCCACATTCTCGCTCATCAGCAAGATATCGTTCCCTGCATTAAAAGCAGCTAAATCAATTTCTCCCGGCTCGTCATAATTAGAAGCACCTTTCATATTAAGGGCATCGGTAAAAATGAGACCTTGATAGCCCAAGCTGTCTTTAAGAATACCAGTCACTACCTTGCTGGATAACGATGTGGGATATCCAGCTCGGTTGTCTAAAGCAGGAACATTAAGATGCGCAACCATAATACTTGCGATCCCAGCGTCAATCACCTTTTTATACGGGTACATTTCAATGGAATCTAAACGCTTGCGCGAAAAAGGAATTGTTGGCAAGGTTTTATGCGAATCCTGATTGGTATCTCCGTGCCCGGGAAAATGTTTTGCGCTTCCTAAAACTCCAACTCCCTGCATCCCCCGAAGAAAGGCGACACTTTTATCTGTTACATTATCCCGATCTTCACCAAAAGAACGATTCCCAATAATAGGATTTTCAGGATTTACATTGATGTCCACATCCGGAGCAAAATTGATGTGAACTCCCATACGCTTACTGTGCAAGCCTATTTGTCTTCCTACCTGTTCAACAAGCTTATCATCTTTGATCGCTCCCAAGGTCATATTCCAAGGAAACGCGTAAGTAGAATCTAAGCGCATCGCTAATCCCCACTCGGCATCCATAGCAACCATTAACGGCACTTTGCTCAAGGCTTGGTATTCATTAGTAAGTTTGGCTTGCCGAACCGGGCCACCCTTTGAAAAAATGAGTCCGCCTATGTGATGTTTCTTGATCAGTGTTTTTACCGCATCGGTTACCGATTTGGGATCTCTAGAAAAAACATCAACCATAAAAAGCTGCCCTATTTTTTCCTTCAACGTCATCCCGTCGTAAATACTATCA
Source organism: Leeuwenhoekiella palythoae (assembly GCF_900130045.1). Lineage (GTDB taxonomy): Bacteria > Bacteroidota > Bacteroidia > Flavobacteriales > Flavobacteriaceae > Leeuwenhoekiella > Leeuwenhoekiella palythoae. The sequence continues at coordinate 99,987 of NZ_FQXT01000006.1, read as the reverse complement.
ACCCAAGCTTGCTGCTCTGTTAAGTCTTTAGCGATAAGCGGATTTCTAGTTTGTGAAAAACAGGATATTGTAAGTAAAAGGACTACTCCCAGTATAAAACGATCTCTTAGCATATGTACTTTTTCCCCGATTACGGAATTAAAAATTTGAGCATTAGTTATTAAAAGAAACGACTATGCCAACTTTCTATTGCAGGAACCTCCCACTGATCTAAATATTCTTCTTTAGTATTCACTAGGTTGTTAAATACTATGGTTTTCTTGCCAACAGCGCCATCTTTAGCCATCTTTTTAAAATCTGCTAAAGGTTTAAAGTGCAAACGATCATTCTGAATGTAGGTTACATTCATTTTATCAAGCAAGGTCACCGAAAATTCTTTTTCAAGCTCTTGAATAAAATGCACCTGAGCATCAATAGAACATCCGCTGGCTGAGCTTTGTGTTTGATCAAGACCGATGATGATGAAGCGGTCATATTTGATCTCAAAACCTGCATTCAGGGCTGCACCGTGCGCCGTCCACTTTTCTAAAAAAGCTGATAAATACTGCTGAAGCAGCGGCAGTTCTTCTTCGGTGAATTTGCGGTCGCTTTGGTAAATCCAAAGTCTTGATGTATCTGATAATTCTGAAAATGGAGTCAACATAAAATACGTGATATTTAGTCTCACAAACTTAACATTTATTCAAGGTCTCTTTAAAACAGATAGTGTTAAAAGGCTCTGAAATTGAAGGCTTAGAACCTCAAAATACCAATATAAAGTCTGTAGTTATCTGAATAGTAAAACTAAAAAAGCCACTCTGTCTGAGAGTGGCTTAAAAATTAGAACATTTCTGCTCTATAAATCTTCGGCTGAGGCGATCATTTCTGCAATATCCATCACCGCAACAGCATCTTCTTTTTCTTTGTTTTTAACCCCATCGGTCATCATTGTGTTGCAAAAAGGACAAGCCGCAGCAATAACTTCAGACTTTGTTTCTAGTGCCTCCTCGGTACGTGCGATGTTTACATCTTTAGTTCCTGGCTCCGGCTCTTTAAACATTTGTGCCCCACCGGCTCCACAGCAGAAGCCTTTAGTCTTGCAGCGCTTCATTTCTACTAGTTCTACCTCAAGCTTTTCAAGCAATTCACGAGGCGCCTCGTAAATGCGATTAGCGCGTGCCAAATAACACGGATCGTGAAAGGTTATACGCTTTCCTTTAAACTTTCCTCCTTCTACAGTTAGACGCTCTTCTTTAATAAGCGTTTTTAAAAACTGTGTATGGTGCAACACCTCATAATTACCGCCTAAACCGGGGTATTCATTAGCAATAGTATTAAAACAATGTGGACAAGCAGTAACTATTTTTTTTACGTCGTATGCATTTAGAACCTCAATATTGGTCACCGCCTGCATCTGGAATAAAAACTCGTTTCCTGCACGTTTTGCAGGATCGCCTGTACAGCTTTCTTCAGTACCCAATACTGCAAAATCGACCCCTGCTTTTGCTAAGAGCTTAACAAATGCTTTTGTGATCTTTTTTGCCCGATCGTCAAAACTTCCAGCGCAGCCTACCCAGAATAGTACTTCTGGAGACTTTCCTTGCGCCATATATTCTGCCATCGTAGGTACCTTGATAGCTTCTGCCATAATTTTAATATTTGCTATTTTTTAAAGAACTTAATCTTTAAATACTTCAATTGTTACATCTTTTTCTACTAGGTCTGTAAACTTCCCTTTGTAGCGTGTAGCACGTACTAGGTGATTATCGATCCAGTGATAATTACCACCGCGTGGTTTTCCCATTAAAAGACTATGATAGTTAAAACCGTGCTCATTGAGCCAGTTTTCAGTCACCTCGCGATGCTCTTCGGTACGAGAAGTAAAGAAGCATATAATATGCCCTTCATCATACCATTTGTTTAAGGTTGCCAAAGCATCTGGAAATGGCTTGCACGTTGCCATACGTTCAGGCTCTTCGTTAGGCACATCTTCTGTAATTGTACCGTCTATGTCAATGAGGTAGTTTTTAACTCCTTCCGGCAAAACCGGGCTTACGTGTTCGCCGTCTTGCAGTTTGTCGCTTAACATTTTGTCTACTTCCTCTTTTTTCATGAGTTCTCTATTTTGATATTTACTGGTTGGTTTCTAGTTTTCAGAGATCCAGTTGGCTCTATCCATCTGATTGAAAGGCCACGGAGCTGCATTGTTTTCTATATTAGTCATCGCGTTGTTAAGATCAGTAGGAGCAGCGCTCTGTTCCATCACTAAATACTGACGCATATCCATAATAATAGATAACGGGTTTATCCCTACCGGGCAGGCTTCTACACACGCGTTACACGTAGTACATGCCCATAATTCTTCACGGCTAATATAGTCATCTAATAATTGTTTACCGTCTTCCTTAAAGGTTCCTTTATTAGCATCTATATTTTTGCCTATATCTTCTATACGATCTCGAGTTGCCATCATAATTCTACGTGGCGAAAGCTTTTTTCCTGTTTGATTTGCAGGGCACTCGCTGGTGCATCTACCACACTCCGTACAGGTATAGGCATTTAATAATTGTGCCCAACTTAAATCTGTAGCTTCACTAGCTCCAAATTTTGCCGGTACCTCATCTTCCGCCCCTTCTTCAGGCATCGCGTACGGGTCAGCTTCAGGGTCCATCATTAATTTAACTTCGTTGGTCACTGCCTCGAGATTATCAAATTGTCCCTGCGGCTTTAAACGTGCAAAATACGTATTGGGGAATGCAAGCAGAATATGTAAATGTTTTGAATAATAGAGATAGTTTAAGAATACTAAAATTCCTAAAATATGAATCCACCACGCCGCACGCTCAATCACGATTAACGTAGGGATGCTTAAGTTTTCAAAAAATGGCGCAATAAATTGACTTACAGGAAAGGCTCCTACAATTCCTTCTGCACTTGCATAATGTTCAGCACCTTTAGTCTGCAACGTCAAGTCTGCCGCATTCATCGTCAAGAACAACAGCATCAAAACCACTTCAAAATAAAGAATGAGGTTAGCATCTAACTTGGGCCAACCTTTCATCTCTCGGTTCAAGAAGCGTTTGATATGAAGGATATTTCGGCGGATCCAGAAGATGATCACACCTACCAAAACCAAAAGCGCAAAAATTTCGAAAACCGCGATCAAGAAATCGTAAAACCCACCTAAGAAACTAAAAATACGGTGAGTACCAAAAATCCCGTCAATGATGATCTCTAGAACCTCAAGATTAATAATGATAAAACCAAGATAGACTAAAACGTGAATAATCCCTGAAACCGGACGCACGACCATTTTATATTGACCAAGTGCAATCTTAGCCATATTTTTAAAACGTTGTGCTTTGTTATCTGTGCGGTCTTCATCGCGACCTAATTTAATGTTGCGAATGAGCTTTTTAATATTGAATACAAAAAAGCCAACTCCTGCTGCGAGCGCAATTACAAACAAAATATTAGGTAAATACTGCATAGAAATTATCTAAGTGAATCTTTGGGCTCTTCATACGGTCCCGGGTTTTTCCCGAATACCGAAAAATGTACATAGCGCTTTGGATTTAGCTTGATGTCCTGCATCAATTCTTCCATTTGCTTGGTAGCACGCTCTAGGTTGTTATACATTTTATCGTCATTGATAAACTGACCTAAAGTGCCTTCTCCATTTTCAATTTTTGAAGAAATGCTTTCAAAGTCTGCCAATACACTTTCCATACGCATCACCAAAGCGTTCACATCAACCTTTGAAAGGCTATCGCTCACTTTATTAAAGTTAGCTGACATCTCATCAAGATTGGTAAACGTACGGGTAAGTTTCTGGTCATTATCAGCTAAAAGCTTGTTAAGCGAGTTAGACGCCTGATTAAAGTTAGCCGCAGTCTGACTGATCTGCTCAATGGTTTCTCTTAAATTTTTACGCGTTTTTTTATCTAAAACATCTGACACACCTACGAGAACAGAGTCAGTACTATTGATCACCTCTTCTACTTTAGCTTGTAATGGCGTAAGGCGCTCATTAACCAGCTCAAAAATACCTTCGTCAATAGTCCCCTGCAACGTATCTCCTGATTCTGCAACATCGCCGCGCTCATAGTCAGGAACGATAGAAAGGTTTTTCCCGCCGATCAATCCACCTCCGTAAATCTGGGCTTTACTGTTTTTTGAAAATTGAAAATCATTCTGAACATTAAAGGTCACTAAAAGATCCCCACGAGAATCAGCAAAGTCAATAGACAACACTTTACCTACCACAAGACCGTTAATGGTAACGTTAGAGCCTTGTGACAAGCCTTCTACATTGTCGTAAATTGCGTAGTAGGTTCGGTCGTTATTTAAGAGGTTGTTCCCTTTTAAAAAACTATAACCGAAGATGAGCAGAGCTATAGCAATTACTGCCAGAAGACCTGTTTTTACTTCTCTAGAAATGTTCAATGTAATTTTTTTTTTGATGAGCCTCAAATTTAGGAATAAATTCTATTAAGGCTTTACACGCTAACTTTTATTTATAAATTCATTTGCGTTTTGCTTAATCCCATTTTTAAAAGCAACGATGTACGCAGTCTTGTATCCTTTAGATTTTGCTTCCTGCAATTTCCGTTCAATTTCTGTGTAGTTAGAGGTATCGCCATAATAGTATTTATACAACTTACCTTCTTTATTTTTCTGAATACCTCTCAACCCCTTAAAGTTATAAGGTTTCGTATCCAGACTGCGACTGCTTGCGGCTATTTGCACTTTAAAAATAGCATCGTCTACAATGACATCTTTAACCTCTACCGCCGGAACAACCTTAGTAATCCCCAGAAAATCATTGGTGCTTACATTGTCTTTATATTTCCCTACTGCCTCAGCGATGGCGTGAGCAATTTCTTTTTGACCATTAGACGAATTCAAATAACGCCCCTCTTCATCATTAGTAATAAAACCTGTTTCAATAAGAATACTCGGCATAACGGTTTGGTGCAAAACCACGAACCCTGCTTGCTTTACGCTTCGGTCCTTTCGGTGTAGTTTTACTCTGAAATTATCCTGAACATAACTCGCCAACTGAATGCTTTGATCTAAAAATTCTTCCTGCATTAAAGTAAGTCCGATTAAAGATTCAGGCGAATTCAAGTTATACTGCGCATACTTTTCCTCATAATTATCCTCCAGATAAATCACCTCATTTTCTGCTTTAGCAACCTCAAAATTGGTTTTATTTCGGTGTAATCCTAAAACATAAGTTTCTGCACCCAATGCCTGAGAATTATGAGCATTACAATGTATAGAGACAAACAGGTCTGCATTTGCCCGGTTAGCAATTGCGCCGCGCTCTGCGAGTTCTACAAAAACATCGGTTTTACGGGTATATACCACTTCAATATCGCTATGCTTTTGGAGCTCTTCTCCTACTAACAAGGCAATTTTAAGCGCGATGTTTTTTTCCAGCAGATTTCCTTTAGCATTTTTCCCGGGATCCTTTCCGCCGTGCCCGGCGTCAATGACTACCACAAATTTCTTAGTGTCAGCAGGTTTTTTATTTGCAAAAATATTTTGCCCAGTCACTGCCAAAAGGAATACTAATATATAGGTTGTTATCGTTCTCATATTTGGGTAACGTCAATCAAGTGCTCCTATTTTATAAATAGAAATCATTTTTGCACGTTAAGGAGTACTTAAAAGTTTTATTCAACATATTTCTAAAATGCAGAAGATTTGTAAAGTTTCTTTCGCCATATTTAATGCGTATAACTTTAGGGCTTCTAAAAAATAGATGTAATTTTGGCACTTTGAAAATTGCCCTTACATTTACAAAAATAGTATTAATCCCATTGCAAACAAAGATCCTTTCAGTACTGCTAGTTTTAGGCTTAAGCCTTAGTTACTATGGGTCTTTACAAGCTCAGGAACTTCCGGTTAATACGCTAAAAACGATTCCTGCAGATACTACAGAATCTAATAACCGACTCATTCCTAAAGGAAACTTGCTGGTTGAGACGCCAGACGAAAGCGCTCAAGACAGTACCGCTCAAGATAGCATTGTTGCTCCGCGCGAAGCGCTAACCGATATTGTTAAATACACCGCTACCGATTATTCTAGATTTGACCGTAGAGCAAATAAACTCTACCTCTACAACGAAGCGCAGGTTGCTTACACAGATATCACTATTACTGCCGGGCAAATCATCGTGGACAATAATACCAATACTGTTTTTGCTAAAGGTATAACAGATTCTACCGGCTACACGCAACCTCCGGTTTTTGTTCAAGGCCCAAATACCGTTGAGCCTGATTCTATCAAATATAATTTTAAAACCGAAAAAGCACTTATTTACGGTTCGCGTACCCAGCAGCAAGAGTTCTATATCAAAAATGAAGTGAGTAAGCGAGTAAACGACTCGGTTGTTTTTATGAAAAACGTGCGCTTTACTACCAGTGAAAATGAAGAAGATCCTGAGTACTATTTTTATGCGCGAAAAGTAAAATTCGTTCCCAATAAAAAGATCGTTACCGGGTTGGTCAATATGTTTGTATATGACGTCCCAATTCCTTTAGGTGTTCCTTTTTCTTATTTTCCTATGGAAAAGGAAACCAGCGTATCAGGATTTATTATGCCCTCTCCGGGAGAAAATAATGAGCGTGGGTACTTTCTGCAAAATGGTGGTTATTATTTTGCCCTGAATGATTATATGGACCTTACGCTAACGGGTGATTACTATACTAACGGAAGTTACGCGCTACGCGCAGCCAGTGCCTATAGAAAGCGTTATAAGTTTAGTGGTAACGTAAACATTCGTTTTGAGCGTTTGTTATCTAGTGAACGTGGTCTTCCTGATTTTTCTGAAACCAACACCTACAACATTCAGTGGTCGCATAGTCAAGATAGTAAGTCAAATCCTAATTCCAGATTTTCTGCTTCGGTAAACCTAGGAAGTAGTAATTACTTTCAACAGTCGACAAACATTGATAATACGGCGAGTAGATTAACTAACACGTTGAGTTCTTCGGTGTCTTATTCTAAGACGTTTCAAACCGTTCCGCAGGTAAATTTAGCCCTTACGGCGAGACACTCTCAAAACACACAAACGCAAGCTATAAATATGACCTTGCCTAGTGTAAATCTTAACGTAGATCGTATTTACCCGTTTGCTCCTAAAGCCGGAAGCAAAAAAGGAATTTTTCAAAACATCAACTTCAACTACAGTATGAGTGGTGAAAACCGTTTTGAAACGACAGACAGCTTATTTTTCACCCCACAAATGTTTAGAGATGCTGAGTTAGGCGTGCGTCACAGCATCCCTGTGACGACCAACTTTAAACTGTTTAAACACTTTAGTGTTTCGGCGAGTACAAACCTTCAGGAAAGCTGGGTTTTTGAAACTATTGATCAACGTTTTGACCCCACCACCCGCGAGATCGTACTCGATACCGTTAATGGTTTTGATCGTTTTAATACGTATAATTTTAGTACCAGCGTGGGAACCACGGTTTACGGTCAGGCTAATTTTGGAGACGATAAAAAGATTCAGGCTATCCGTCATACGATGAAACCTTCGGTCTCTTTCAATTACAATCCGGCTTTTGACCAATATTATGAGACGTTCTTAGCACCTGAACTAGATGATCCTAATGGCGATCTTACACGAGAGGTGACTTATTCTCGTTTTGAAGGCGGTTTCTACGGAGCTCCCAGTAATTTTAGCTCCAGCGGAATTAGCTTTAGCGTAAACAACACTGTTGAAGCTAAAGTGCGCGATAGAGACAGTACCGCCATTGAGCCCAAAAAGATAGACCTGATCAGCAACTTAGCAATTTCAACCAACTATAACTTTTTAGCAGACAGTTTAAAACTAAGTCCGGTTTCGGTACGAGGGACCATCCCGATCATTCAAAGCAAGCTAAGCGTAAACTTTAATATGACGCTTGACCCTTATGCTTTAAATAATAACAACCGACGCATAGATAAACTGAATATCGCCAATGGCGGAAGCCTGTTTAGACTGACCAATGCGAGCGCTAACTTTGGTTACTCCTTCAGCAGTAAAAGTTTTGGGAAAGAAAATGACGATCTTGAAGATGAAAACACGCAGACCGCTCGTAATGGCGGGAGGCGCGATAACTTACTTGGTGAAGACAGCAGGCAATTGCAAAACAAGTTTAACGACACCGAGGGCGCAGACGAAGATCCTGATAAAGAACAGGAATTGTACAATTATACCATTCCGTGGAATTTGCGGGTAAACTATAATGTGAATTATGGTAATGCAGCCCGCCAGAATATGATCACTTCGCACGCGATCAACTTTAGTGGCGATGTGGAGCTTGGCGAAAAATGGTTTGTTGGGGCCTCGTCTGGTATTGACCTTACCACCGGGAAATTTACCCCCACCCAGTTGCGCTTTGCGCGAGATCTGGAGAGTTTTAATATGACATTTGCCTGGACTCCATTTGGGACCTATGCCTCGTGGAACTTCTTTATAGGAATTAAGTCTAGTGTCTTAAGCGATCTGAAATACGAGCAACGCCGCACGCCAGATCAGCAACTTTAAACCAATCTAAAAAACCAAATACCATGAAAAAAATCATTAGTACCACCAATGCTCCGGCACCTATAGGACCTTACAATCAAGCGGTTTTTGCAGGAGACACGCTCTTTGTAAGTGGTCAAATTCCGTTAGATCCAAAAACAGGCGAACTCGTTAGCGGAGATATTGCTGCGGAAACTAAAATGGTAATGCAAAACTTAGAAGCTATTTTAACCGAAGCCGGACTCACATTTGAAAATGTGGTTAAAAGCTCGATCTTTTTAAGCGATATGAACAGCTTTGCACAAGTAAATGAAGTTTATGGAACTTTCTTTAAGGAAGAAACCGCTCCGGCTCGTGAAACTGTTGAAGTGGCTAACCTTCCTAAATTTGTAAATGTTGAAATTTCGGTTATCGCCATAAAATAAGCTCTTGCCCAAATAGCATTAAAAAAGCCTGAACGATGCGTTCAGGCTTTTTTAATGTTGATAGGTGTAGTTGTACTTACACCATCATATAATTTTTATGGTAAGCCACTAATCCTTCAATAGGACGTTTTAGAACTTTACCAATTTTCAGGTCATACTCCTGAAGTAATTCTTTCAGCTCAGCTTGTAAATAAAATGCAATTGAACCTACAAAGTGCACCGGAATTTCTTTAGCATTCTCAAACTGAAGAATTTGATGCTCAATAAATAATTTAAACCCTTTACGGATGAGTTTTCTGCAGTATTCGTGGTCTTTATTAGTGATCACAAAGCGTGCAAACTGCGCCAAATACGTATTAGGATTCGGCATTTTATACAAATGATTTTTAATGCTTTCTGCCGTTAAATCAAATTGCTTAGCAAACTCATAGGCAAGCTCTTTAGGTATCTTATTAAAGTGGAAATCACGCAAAAGTTGACGTCCAAAATAATTTCCGCTACCATCATCCATCAGGATATATCCTAATGAAGTTACCTTTTGCTCAATATTCTCACCGTCATAAAGACTACAGTTAGAACCTGTACCAATGATACAAACAATACCGGCTTCATCTTTTCTAGTAGTAGCGTAAAGTGCAGCATAGGTATCTTCTTTAATGTCGATTTCCTGTGCTTTATCAAAAAAATCTTCAAAAACACCCTGGATTAATTCCTTAGGTTTTTGAGTACCACAACCGGCACCATAAAAGTGCACGTGAGTAACATCGTGACGATGTTTGTACAATTCATAGTTGTTGATGATACGCTCTGTTAAGATTTCTGCAGACAAAACTTGTGGATTGAGTCCAAAAGTTTGTGTTTGAAATATTTCGGTACCTTCAGCATTTAATGCGATCCAGTCAGTCTTTGTCGATCCGCTATCTACTAATAATATCATGTGTTTGTAAGAGTTTAAAAAAACCCTTTAAACCATAATGGTTTAAAGGGCATATATTCAGTTAATACGATTAAAGTGAATTAACGTATTCCGCTAAGTCAACTAACTTGTTTGAATATCCAAACTCGTTATCATACCAAGAAACGATCTTGAAGAATTTAGAATTCAATTCAATACCAGCACCTGCATCAAAAATACTAGTACGTGGGTCACTTACAAAGTCTTGAGAAACTACTGCTTCTTCAGTATAACCTAATACACCAGCCATCTCACCTTCAGAAGCCGCTTTAAAGGTCTTCTTGATGTCTTCGTAGCTTGTGTCTTTAGAAAGTTTTACAGTTAAATCTACAACAGATACATCTGGAGTAGGAACACGGAAAGCCATACCGGTTAATTTTCCTTTCAATTCAGGAATAACTTTGGTTACAGCTACAGCAGCACCAGTACTAGCAGGGATGATGTTTGCTAAAGCAGAACGACCACCTCTCCAGTCTTTCTTAGAAGGACCATCAACAGTCATTTGCGTTGCGGTAGTAGCGTGTACTGTAGTCATTAAAGCTTCTTCGATACCATAAGCATCGTTAAGAACTTTTGCTAATGGAGCAAGACAGTTTGTAGTACAAGATGCGTTAGAAACGATTTTGTTATCAGCAGTTACATCTTTATGGTTTACACCCATTACAAACATAGGTACATCTTTAGAAGGTGCAGAAATAACAACTTTCTTAGCACCTGCCTGAATGTGATAATCAGCAGTCTCCATAGAAGTAAAGATACCGGTACATTCTGCAACAACATCTGCTCCTACTTCATCCCACTTAAGGTTTTTAGGGTCACGCTCTGCAGTGATACGTACTGTTTTACCATCTACCACAAGGTTACCGTCTTTTACCTCAACAGTACCATCAAAGTTTCCGTGTACTGAGTCGTATTTTAAAAGGTATGCTAAGTGCTCAACATCTAATAAGTCATTGATCGCTACAACGTCTACGTTATCACGTTTTACGGTTGCTCTAAAAACGATACGACCTATACGGCCAAAACCATTGATACCTAATTTTAAATTTCCCATTTTATTTACTATTTGATTTGTATTACTAATTATGTGGTCATTATTTCAGACACACGAACGAGTTCTTTATTTATATGTGATTTTCCTTTAATCGCTTTTTCAATAGGGTAGAGTTCCATTTTTTCATGCTGAATACCTACCATATAATTGCTTTCGCCTTCTAGGAGTGATTCTACAGCTTTAACACCCATTCTACTTGCCAGAACACGATCATAACAACTAGGAGATCCTCCACGCTGCATATGCCCTAAAACTGCCACACGCACATCATAACCATCAAGGTTCTCATCTACGTAGTCTTTTAGTTCAAAAACATTTTTACCTGTTTTATCTCCTTCTGCAACCACAACGATACTAGAAGTTTTTCCGCTGGCCTTACTGCGCAATAACGACTCTAAAAGACGATCTAAACCAAGATTTTCTTCAGGAATCAAAATTTCTTCTGCTCCTGCTCCTACTCCTGCGTTTAAGGCGATATGACCTACGTCGCGCCCCATTACTTCCACAAAGAATAAACGGTTGTGTGAACTAGCCGTATCTCTAATTTTATCTATCGCTTCTACAGCTGTATTAAGCGCGGTATCGTAACCTAAAGTTTTATCTGTACCACTGATGTCGTTATCTATCGTTCCAGGGATTCCCATTACCGGGAAATTATACTCTCTATTAAAGATAAGTCCGCCTGTGAACGTACCATCACCTCCTATAAGAACGAGGCCATCAATTTTATTTTCTACTAAATTGTCGTATGCAATTTTTCTTCCTTCAGGGGTTCTAAATCGGTCTGAACGCGCCGATTTAAGCATTGTACCTCCTCTATTTATGATATCACGTACGCTACGCGCATCCATAGGTTCAAAATCTCCATCAATCAATCCCTCATACCCACGGTAAATACCTACGCAATCAATTTTATGATATGCACACGTACGTACAACTGCACGCACCGCTGCATTCATTCCAGGGGAATCCCCACCAGAAGTTAAAACTCCGATTTTTCTAATTTTTTGTGCCATTTACTGTTGAATGAGAAGTAAAAATAGCAATTGAATTGCATTTTCCTAAGCCATTCTTAATGAATTTCACGGCATTCGCAATTTCAATCGTTATCGTTAACAACTATTTTTTAAAAAGGGATAAAATTGGCGGATTTATAATCTAAATAGGGTGTTTTTATTAGATTAAAAATTTACACAACCTCAAAATATCATATTCACAAAAAGAATTGCTTATCGCCTTATTGGTCAAAACCGTTGTACGGGATTTCAGAATCCGGTTGAATCACCTTAATTTCTTCTTCAACTTCCCGGGCTTTTCCTTTGAAGATTTTCTGAATTAATTCTTTAAATGTATTGAAGTCCACCGAATAAGATAATCCGGCTCCTTGGGTATAGCCTTCGTTGTTTCGGGCTACAAATTGAATATCAGTTTGACGGTTGAAGATTGTTGCACGCAAGCTTCCATCTTCATTTAATAAGAAATTTACCTCGACATCACCCACTACAGCCTGCTCACTGATCCCACCTACCGGCACACCTACTTTACCATTGATCAATACTTTCTTAGAAATCTGCGTCGAAAGGGTAAATCCAAAACGTCCTGAAGTTTGCAAGTCAGGCCGGTTGTCTGCCTGCACATAATCTAAGCCTACATTAAACTTCCCGTCTTCGTCTGAAAGCAGGTCATTAAAAATACCCGAAGCCGTCTCGATCAAGTTTCCGTAGGCTGCTGACTGGGCATCGATTCCGCTTTGACTGAAGAACGAACCTTGCGTAACTAAGGAAAACGCCTGAAGCTCTCGCGTAGCTCTGTTGTCTAACCTGTATGCTAATTCTGAGGTTACGATCGAACTCGTGTTAGGGAATTCAAAATCAAAAGTGATCTCAGGCTGAATCAATTCGCCATCAAGATTGATGATCACATTTACCGGGATTTTTCGGTTTATGGAAGGATTCTCTAATAAGATAGACGGGTTGGCCTGGGTGTTGTATACCGCGCTAATATCTAGCAAGGCTTCGGTAGGATTTCCATCCCAACTAATCTTTCCTTCCGGAAGGATATTAAATTGCTTCTGCACCACCCCACTGTACCTGAAATTATAGGTTCCTGAATAGGGTGTAAAGTCACCAAACATATTGAACTTCCCATTGGTATTGATCTGAATCAGCAAGTATCCCGCTCCTCTTCCCTTTAACGTACTTCCGTTTACCTCATCTACAACGATCTCAACTTCAGCATCGCGTGTCACCTCCAGATCAAAATTCAGCTCTAAACCTTTGATCTCTTCGATTACCACTTCTTCCCCATCTAGTCGGGCTTGTTTTTCTTCCGGGCTTAAAAAGTAAATATTACTGTTGTCACCAAAAGATTCAGTATCACTCAGCGGAATCTTAAACACAGTACCTTCCTGAGTGGTGGCGGTCACATCAATCACCAATTCATCGGTAGGACCGGTAAGACTGGCTTCGCCACTTATAAACGCAGTACCGTAATACAATGCAAAATCATCTGGCTCGGTATCTAAAACTACAAGGCGATCTGTATTCACATCAAGATCCATCTCCCAGTCTCTAAAATACTGATGACTGATGCTTCCGGTGAGCGTACCTGTGGTTTTGTATTTAGTGTCAACCAACGCTACTGAACCAAATCTAAATTCTTGATCATCTAGCGTAATTCTCGCTGTACCTCTAAAGTCGTAATCGGTATTCAAATAAGGTATCGCCAGACCTGCTTCTCGTAGTAACAGTTCGCCATCCACATCAGGATTGCGATAATCACCCGTGACGGTCGCCCTACCACTTGCTAAACCTCTTATTTTTGAAATCACTTCTCCACCCAATGGGCTAAACGCTTTCATATTCAACTTGCGCAATTGCACATCCAGATCTATAGACGGGTTTTCTTGACCTACATCAATGGTTCCCAGAGCAGACAACACTTCAACATCATCATTATTCAGGCGCGTATTGACTTGATAATTGGTTAAACTTTCATTGCCTTCAATAGACAGATCTAGATCTCCCATCAAGATATCATTAATGGTGAAATTGGCGATATTCACACTACTGTTAGGTAAATAAACTCCTTCTTTCTGAAGAACATCAAGATTTCCATTTACGAGTCCGCGCATATCCAAACTATCTATATATGGAGTGATATGCGAAAGTCTCACATTTTCAAAATTAGTCTGTATGTCTTTATACGTACTGTCTTTAACCTGACCTTTTAAGGAAATTCGTTCCTTGTCGTGAGACAACGTCAATTCCTTTAAATCCCAATCTAAAAAGTTATTATCAAAAACGATCTTATTGTTTTTATTGTCCTGCTCATTTAAAAACCATTCATTGTTTTTAAACCGAAGGCTGCTGCGCTTAAAACCTACAACCGAATTATTCTCTTCATTAATGGTGTGATAAAAACTAAGATCAAAATTATCCTGCTTGTCAGGACCGCCTTTAAATTCAGACCGAATAAACAAGGTGTCCTTCAGAGTTACATTGATCAAGTTGAAATCGCTTACTCCATACACGCCGCTACCAATGCTATCCGCTTCGACATAGGCATTAAACAGCGGATTCTTATTATCTACACGTACATTGATCGCTTCGGCCATAACGCCAAAAGCTTTGATGCGCGGCGATCTAAACGTCAATTTAAAATCAGAATCGTCAGCAACTACGCTTCCGCGGACGAAAGTATCAGGCTCGAGCTCAACATCAGGCACCAAAACCTCTACGATCTTACTGTAAATCTGAATATTGAAATCCATAAACTGATTTTCAGTAACCGTTTGCGGCTCATAGTTGGTGTATAGACTTCCTATTGCATTCTGAAATAAGGCCTTTACATCCCCAATTTTGAACACTCCGGAAACCTGCCCCGAAATAATATCAGGGGAGTTCATCGTGATCGTACGTATGCCGCGTCTAAAACCTGAAGTGATCACAAAATCTTGAAACTCGTAAAGGTCATTAGCATTCTCGAAGCTCGCTTCACTAAACGCAATAACCCCACCAGTATCATCTATGTTCGTCCCGCGCATATCCATCACAACCTTTCCTTTTAATACAGCCGAGGAATCTCTTAGGAAATTAAGCTTCCCTAAGTCTATGCGTGCGATATCTGCAGTAAAATCGTACGTGTGAATTTCTTCTGAAACATCAATAAGACCATCAAATGTAAAGTTGGCGTTAGGGTCCCGAACGGTCAGACGACCATCAAAATTGGGGTTTTGCAGATTTCCGGCTACGGTAATTCCGCGATACGTATAGTTATTGTACGTCGCCGAACTGATCACACCCTCCACACGAGTATCTAACGTTTCGGCTTCAACACCAGAACCATTTACCCGTACATTAAAGGTGATATTTTTGAGTTCTGGCACTTTGAGCAAACGCCCCATATTAAACTGTTCTCCGCGCAACATTCCTACATACGAAGCATTCTGAATATTTTGAGTATTCCTCAGATCAATATCGGTTTCAAGAAAACCAAGGTCTGTCTGAATATTACTTTTAACATATACCGTATTTTCAGAAACATTTAAAGTCCCGGTAAGATCAACGGTTCCCAAACGCACCAATTCCGGCGGAAGATTGTTCCCTAAAATATTAGGTAATAAAGAGGTCAAATCAAGGTAGGTCGTTTTCAGCTGTCTGTAATCCCCATTGATTCTAAAGGTACTGTTGTCTCCTAAAAGCTGCTCAAACCTCACATTCCCAAGAATGCGACTGTTGCTTAAACCAGTAAGATCAAAATCTGTTACGGTAAAATCATTAAGTGTTCCTTGTAATTTTCCGGAAAGTAAAATGTCTTCTCCCGCACCAAATTCAGCATAAAAAGCTTGCAGATCAGTAGTGGAGATTTTACTCTCATCAAAGTCAATATCAATCTTGACCAGATTATTAAAATCTTGAAAAGCGTCATTACGCGTGTCTAAATACACATCACCGCGTATCACAGAGTGTTCAGTTGACAACACCATTTCCTTAAGAATGATCTCATCAGGATTGTATTTAAAATCAGCTTCTAGTCCTCTTAAGTGGTAGTCGCGGTCGGCATCAAAACGCAGATCTTTAATCTGGGTCGTGATGGTCACATCATCAAGGTCAAAATCTTCGGCACGTATATACAGGTTGTGGTAATTTATAACTTCCGGAGTGTCCAGATCTTCATCAATAAACTTGAAGTGCATATCCTCAATTTCAACTTCTGAAGCCGAAAGTTTAAAAGGAGTTCCGCCCGTTTTCCCGGTGTTGAATTTTTGAGAAAATACATAGAGGTTATCGTTTTCTTCCCCTTGGTATTTTTTCACATAAAGTTTTGCCGCTCCAAGATAGATATCGCCCAGTGGCATCTCATTCTCAATCAGTGATCGAATGCTCAGCAAACTTGTTTCTACAGTTTGAGCATAAATAAGCGTATCTTGATGATGGTCTGCGATATATACCTCTTTTATGAGCGCATTACCATTATATTTTAGCTGAATTTTATTTATAGAAATTGCGGTGCCGTAGGTATCATTAAGCGCCTTAGTGACCTTTTTAGCGACCGAAGTCTGTACCGCCGGAATCGAAAAAATAATTAAAAGCAATGCAAAGACACCTATTAAAATAAATAGGGTTCGCGTAATTATTTTTCTGAATTTTCTGATACGTTTTTAAGTTTTAACTTTGTCCCGCTTTAGATTTAAAAACACAAAACTAAAGCCTTAATTTTATTGAAACACAGCATACGTACTTAGGAACGGCAAAACTTCTGTTTTAGACGAATTGCTCAACCCTTACTATTTAAAGGAAACCTATAAATAGCTACTACCGAATTTTCGAGTAAAAGTACATTAACATTCCCTATACCTTGCGACCTAATGTCAAAAAATAACACCTATATCCTTGCTATAGAATCTTCTTGTGATGATACAGCGGCTGCTGTGCTTCACAACGACAAAACCCTTGCAAATGTTGTGGCGGGCCAGGCTGTTCACGAGCAATATGGCGGTGTGGTTCCTGAGCTAGCTTCACGCGCCCATCAACAAAATATTGTTCCTGTGGTGCACGAGGCGCTGCGCAAGGCAAATGTAAAAAAAGAAGACCTTAATGCGATTGCTTTTACCAGTGGTCCCGGACTTATGGGTTCGTTACTCGTAGGGACCTCTTTTGCAAAGTCTTTGGCGATGGGATTAGACATTCCGTTGATCGATGTAAATCATATGCAGGCGCATATTCTTGCTCATTTTATTGAAGAAGAGGGTTACGATAAACCAGAGTTTCCATTTCTGGCGATGACGATTTCCGGCGGACATACCCAAATTGTTCGTGTGGACAGTTATTTTGATATGACGGTAATTGGTCAAACCTTAGATGATGCGGTGGGCGAAGCTTTTGATAAAAGTGCCAAAATTCTTGGCCTTCCTTACCCCGGCGGACCATTGATCGATAAATACGCGCAACTAGGAAATCCTAAGGCATACAAATTCACTAAACCGAAAGTAGGCGATCTGGATTTTAGTTTTAGCGGACTCAAAACAGCGGTGCTTTATTTTTATCAGAAAGAGGTCGCCGCAGATCCTGATTTTGTTGAGAAAAACCGCAATGATATCTGTGCGTCCATTCAGCATACGATCATTAATATTTTGATGGATAAAATCAAGAAAGCGGTAAAGCAAACCGGCATTAAACAAGTGGCCATCGGCGGCGGGGTTTCAGCAAACAGCGGGATCCGTAAAGCGCTTAAAGACGCAGAGCAGAAATATGGCTGGAAAACTTTTGTCCCCAAATTTGAGTACACCACAGACAATGCAGCGATGATCGGGATCGTTGGATACCTCAAATACCTTGAGGAAAATCTAGCCGAAACCGGTTATACAGATACCAAAGTAATGGCGCAATCACGTCTAAAAATTTAAGTATGCAACTCTTTTATCATCCCGAAATTGCTGCGGAAGCTAAAGAAGCAACGTTTCCTAAAGACGAAAGCAAGCATATTATTAAAGTACTGCGTAAACGTACCGGTGACGTGCTGGATATCACCAACGGGGCTGGAAACTTCTTTAAAGCCGAAATCATCGTAGCTAGTCCGTCAAACTGTACGGTTAAGATCTTAGAAGTAACCTCAGAACAGCCACTACCCTATCATTTACATCTGGCTGTTGCGCCAACAAAGTTGAATGATCGTTTTGAGCTCTTTCTCGAGAAAGCCACTGAAATAGGAATTTCAGAAATCTCTCCTATTATTTGTGATCATAGCGAGCGTAAAGTCATTAAAGAAGAACGTTATGAGCGTATCATTCAAAGTGCTATGAAGCAATCATTGAAAGCGCATATTCCTAAACTGAATGAAGCGCAATTCTTCAGTGATTTTTTAGAGGCTGCAAAACATTTCAACGGAGATCGCTTTATCGCGCATTGTGAAGAAACTAACAGATTTTCGCTCAAACAAAAACTTCAGCCTAAAAGAGATGTTTTAATCTTAATAGGTCCTGAAGGAGATTTTTCGCCTAGCGAAATAGAGCAAGCCATTCAAGCCGGATTCAGCCCTGTAATGCTTGGAGAAAGCCGCCTACGCACCGAAACTGCCGCAATTGTAGCAACGCACAGTGTTGCTTTTGTAAACGAGGTTTAATTAAGACATAATTTGGACCAAAAGCTCTTTGAGCAAATCTCCCTGCGAAAGGTTATAAGCGCCAACGCCTTTACTTTTCACATCTGCCGTGCGTAATAAATTGACAATGTGGCTCACTTTTTTCATCGGGTAATTACGCGCTGCATCTACATACTGGCCAACAAAATAAGGATTTACTTTTAGCGCTTTTGCAACGGTGCTCTTGTCTTTACTGGGCAAACCGTGATAGATCAATAAATTCTGAAAGAAGCTAAAAAGCAAAGCAATGGTTACGACCATCGGGTTATCCTTAGGATTCTGACTAAAATAATTGATGATACGATGCGCTTTTACCACATCTTTTTCACCAATGGCGCGCTGCAACTCAAAGTTGTTAAAATCTTTACTGATCCCGATATTTTCTTCTACCGCAAGTGGCGTGATCGTGCTGCCCTCAGGAAGAATTAGCCGGAGTTTTTCTAATTCGTTATTGATCTTCGATAAGTCGGTTCCTAAAAACTCTACAAGCATATGCGCCGCTTTGGGTTCTACGGTGTAGCCTTTGCCAGACATCACACGCCGAATCCAGTCGCCCACTTGATTTTCATAAAGCTTCTTACTTTCAAAGATGAGTCCGCTCTTGGCAATTTCCTTATAAACCCGCTTGCGTTTATCAAGCTTCTTGTACTTATAGCAAAACACTAAAACCGTAGTTGGCTGCGGATTTTCGGCGTAAGCCTCAAGTTTGTTCTTGCTTTTATCAGGTTGCGCCAGAATTTCACGAGACATATCCTGTGCTTCCTTTACGATAACCACTTGACGCTCTGCCATCATTGGGAAACGTTTGGCCTGCGATAGCACATCATCAAGAGACACATCGCGCCCGTAAAGCACCATCTGATTAAATCCCTTTTCTTCTTCGGTCAACACATTATCAGCAATATAATCGGCAAGCTGATCTATATAATAAGGTTCTTCTCCCATTAAAAAATAAATGGGTCTCAGATTGCCTTTTTTAATATCCTTTACAATGCGTGTAACTTCTTCTACCAAGGTTGTATTGAATCTCTTTATAAATGAATATCCCGATTGGGACGAAGTTTTAAAACTGATGCAGGCTTAAAAAATTCCGTAGGTTGATTACCTTTGAAACGATGCAAGAATTAAATTTTCCTCCATATGCCTTCAGGCTCAAAAGTAGCGAAAATAAACCGCTTATATTTGACCCTATTCGTAAAAAATTTGTGGTACTCACCCCGGAAGAATGGGTGCGGCAACACGTGGTAAAACATCTTTTAGCCGCGTATAAATATCCGTTATCGCTTATAAATGTTGAGAAAGAATTAAAGATCAATAACACCTCAAAACGTTATGATGGCGTTGTTTTTAATCCTGACGGAAGCATTTTTTTGATCATTGAATGCAAAGCCCCAAAGGTTAAAATCACACAGGAAACTTTTGATCAGATTGCGCGGTATAATCTCGCGGTAAAAGCAGAATATTTAATGGTGACTAACGGACTCAACCATTACTATTGTCAGATGGATTATGAAGCGAAAAAATATGTGTTCTTACGAGATATTCCGGTTTACAGCTTATGAAAACAGCCATCGTTATACTCAATTGGAACGGTAAAAAACTACTAGAAGAATTTTTACCCAGCGTCATCAAACATAGCGCGCATTTAGCGACCATTTATGTAGCCGATAATGCTTCAACCGATGCTTCTGTCGCTTTTGTACAGGCTGAATTTCCGCAAGTAAAAATCATTCAGAATGCTTCAAATGGCGGCTATGCCAAAGGCTATAATGACGCCTTGCAATACTTGGACGAAGAGCTTTTGATCCTGATGAATAGTGATATTAAAACAACTTCCGGTTGGCTTGAAACTATGATCAAAGCTTTTGAAACAGATTCAAATCTGGGGGCTGCCCAACCAAAACTTTTAGATCTAAAAAAGAAAACACACTTTGAATATGCGGGTGCTGCCGGAGGATTTCTAGATTCTTTAGGATATCCTTTTTGTCGCGGACGCATATTTGACACCTGTGAAGAAGACACCGGGCAATACAATGATTCTTTAGAAATTTTCTGGGCGACTGGCGCTTGTTTAGCCGTGCGAAAATCAGTTTTTTGGCAGGCCGGCGCTCTTGATGAAGATTTCTTTGCACATCAGGAAGAAATTGATCTGTGCTGGAGAATAAAGAATCTGGGGTATTCTATTCAATATATAGGAGAAAGTGTGGTGTATCACCTAGGCGGAGCCACGCTAGAGCAAATGAATCCGAAAAAAACCTTTTTGAATTTTAGAAATAACCTGATGCTTTTATTAAAAAACGTAGCAGGTTTTAAGGTTTACCCTATTCTATTTGCGAGAATGTGCCTCGACGGAATCGCCGCTTTTAAATTCTTAACAGAAGGAAAACCGAAACATTTTACAGCAGTGCTCAAAGCGCATTTCAATTTTTATGCCCAAATTCCCAAATTGCTTAACAAGCGTGCGCGCACTTCAGGAAATCAGCCCTACGCCAAGGTCAAATCTATCGTCTGGGAGTATTTCATAAGGAAAAATATGCACTACACCGACATATTTTAACAAAATCTAAAGTATTGTTAAGGTTGGGCAATTAGGCACGAATTTTAATACATTTGACGTTACTAAAAATTAAAGATAACAACTGAAATTATGAGAAAATTAATGATGGTATCGGCATCAGCGCTGGTACTTCTTTCCTCTTGTGTATCTCAAAAGAAATATGCTGCATTAGAGGCAAAACAAAAAGAAACGCAGGATATGCTTAACACAGCAACCGTAAAACTTAACGCTTGTTTAGCGCAGAGTGAAACGATGAAAGAGCAGATCACTGACCTAAGAAGTGCAAATAACAATTTGATCAATACGCAAGGAAACTTGACTACACTTTCAGCTAAAGGTGCTGAAAACTTAGAGAAGTCTCTTGAGCAAATGAAAGAAAAAGACCTTCAGATCAAAGCATTCCGTGATGCGATGAACCGTAAGGATTCTGTAACGCTTGCTCTTGTTACCAGCTTAAAAGGAGCCATAGGTAACCTTAACGACGAAGACATCGAGATCAACGTTGAGAAAGGTGTTGTTTATGTTTCTATCTCAGACAAATTATTATTTAACAGTGGTCGTTGGGATGTAACTAACCGCGCTAAAGAAGTTCTTGGTAAAGTTGCAACTGTAGTTAAAAACAAGCCAGACATCGAGTTTATGGTAGAAGGTCACACAGACAGTAAACCAATTAGTACTTCAGTAATTGAAGATAACTGGGATCTTAGTGTGAAGCGTGCAACTTCAGTAGTGCGTATTCTTCAAGAAGAATTTGGTGTACCACCAGAGCGTATGGTTGCAGCAGGTAGAAGTTACTACGTGCCTTTAGCTAGCAATGATACTGCAGAAGGTCGTGCTCGTAACCGTAGAACACGTATCGTTGTTCTTCCTAAACTAGACCAATTCTACAAAATGATTGAAGAGGGAATGCCTAAAAACTAAAAAGCTTTAGTTTTAAAATATTAAAACCCGGTCAAATGACCGGGTTTTTTATTGGCATCAGCCAAAGATTTCCTATTTAAAGTCTACATCTAATCTAAATTAAAGCTCTACCCAAAGTCTCAAGAAATTGCTCTGGAATCGTGTAGTGCTCTCAAATTAATGAGTGAATTCTAAATCGTAAGATCTCCTTTACCTTCTCTAATTAAAACAGCCTCACCACTAGTCAAGTCAATCACTGTAGAAGGAATATTACCTCCATAACCGCCATCAACCACAACATCTACAAGCTTGTCCCATTTTTCAAGAATAAGCTCTGGATCTGTAGTGTACTCAATCACATCATCTTCATCATAAATCGAAGTTGAAATAATGGGATTCCCAAGATGCTTCACAATAGCACGAGCGATGTTGTTATCCGGCACTCGTATCCCAACAGTTTTCTTCTTTTTAAACACAGTAGGCAAATTATTGTTCCCAGGAAGAATAAAGGTGTAAGGTCCCGGCAATGCCCGTTTCAATAATTTAAATGTTGGCGTATCTATCTGCCGCACATAATCTGAAAGATTACTCAAATCTTCACAGATAAAAGAGAAATTAGCTTTCGCCAATTTTACTCCGCGCAACTGTGCAACCCGCTCCAATGCTCGATTGCTGGTAATGTCGCAACCCAAACCGTATACCGTATCTGTGGGATAAATGATCACCCCGTCATTTTTTAAAACCTCAACAATACGTTTGATCTCACGTTCGCTGGGGTTTTCGTCATAAAGTTTTATAAACTCTGCCATTCGTTATTATGCTTTCTCTACTTCGCTTTCTAATTTTAAAACAGTAGAACCATCTTCCTGCTTGATTAAAAGCGCTTTATTGCCTTGTTCTCCTTTTCGGGTAATTTCGCTACCATCAATTGTTTTGGTAATTTCTTTAGCGTAAGATTCTTTTACTTCGCCTTTTGCGGTACCGTTACCCCATTTCCATTGTACTGTACTTCCTTCTCGTATCATAGTTTTTCTTTTAAAGTTAGCCGAGAACTTCGGGAAACTTAAATTTTCTAACACAAGATTAACGCCTATTACATAAGAAACCTTAAAATCAAGCGTTTCAATCGGCCCAATGCCTGTACTTACGCAGTAAAGCTTCTACATTGAACTCCCAGCGCCGTTCAGCCTCCCGATTTACGGAGTGTTCTGTTTCTGCATCAAACTGCTGTTGCATGTTCCGACGGCTACTTTCGATCTTCTTATAAATTTTCTGAATTTCAGCTTTAGAGTTTCGGGTAAATCGAAATTCTGCCACCGCCTTGCGAAACATTCGCGCGTGCACTTCAGAAATATCAAAATGCGTTTGCTCGTGTTTCAGCGTAAACTCATCTATGAGTTCCGGCTTGTACCACGAAAGTTTGGGATAAAAATTAGCTTTGATAATTGATTTTGAAGGATCAAGCACACCCGCTTTAGAAATCGTATATCGATGACTAATTCCTGTGTTAGCACTGGCAGAAAACCCGCTGTGCTCATCAGGTAACGCCTGGAAGTCTGACCACCTTAATGTATGCCCGGACCGCCACGGCATTCGTGCCGACTTTCTTTGGAGCCCGGCTAGCAAACACAGACAACACAGAAGCAGAACAGTACGTTTCATTTACGTTTTTTGTTTTTTCTTCTTTGCTGCCGGAAACAAAATATTATTGAGAATCAAACGGTATCCGGGACTTGTAGGATGCAATTTTAATTCTGTTTTGGGGTCACCCACGCGGTGCTGATAATCCTCAGGATCGTGACCGCCATAAAAGGTAAAAAAGCCTTTGCCTTTCACGCCGTGTATGTAGCGTGCTTCACCATTGGCTTTGTTCTCGCCCATAACTAGCACATTCGCTTTGATCTCTTTAGGATTATAAGCAGTGGTTTGCCCCATAAAACCTTTCACCAAAGCGGTGTGGTTCTGGCAGAGCATCGTAGGTACAGGATCCCATTTTGCCGAAAAACTTTTCAGACTAAAATAATCAGTATCTGCAGGAACTCTTCTAAACGGCGTCGTATCAATACTACTGAATTCATACTGCTGCGGATTTTTAACCAACGTGAAATCTGTAAAAGCAAAGGTGCGTTCAAAATTGATTTTTGACTGATAATTAGCCTCTGAAGCGTCACCGTCAAACATAGGTTCGCAAATATCAACTCCCGTTGCCGAAAGCGCAATATCAAAGCTATCAGTCGCGCTACACATCGCAAACATAAAACCGCCACCTATCACATAATCACTGATTTTAGTAGCAACTGCGAGCTTCGCTTTAGAAACTTTATCGTAACCCAATTCCGTCGCAAGAGCTTCGGCTTGTTTCTTTTCTTCGATATACCAGGAAGTCGCTCTGTACGAGCCGTAGAATTTTCCATACTGTCCGGTAAAATCCTCGTGATGTAAATGCAGCCAGTCATACAGCACGAGTTCGTCTGCCAGCACTTCGCGGTCATATATTTTATCGTAAGGTATTTCGGCATATTCTAAAACCATTGTAACCGCATCATCCCACGGCACCGAACTATCTGGTGTGTAGACCGCTATTTTAGGCGCTTTTTCTAGCACGATCGCTTCCATATTTTGCGACGGACTCTCAATTTCGGATAAAATACTTTCGGTTTTCGCATCGCTTAGAACTTCAAACGAAACTCCACGTATCTTACATTCTTTTTGAAGCTCTTCAGTATCCGGAAGTAAAAAAGCTCCACCTCTGTAATTGAGCAACCATTTAACTTTTTGTTGCTGTGCTAGTGTCCAATAGGTGATTCCGTATGCTTTTAAATGTTCTTTCTGACTTTCGGCATCCATTGGGATCAACACATAGGAAGCGCTCGCAGGAAGCGAAAAAACACACAAGCAAAGAAATAGAAAAAACCGTCGAAAAGTACAATATATATTCAAGCTCAAAACAAAAGTCTACTGATTTATGCTGTTGAAGTTACAACGATTCAAAGACTATGCCTAGTATTTAGCTAAGTTGATTTAATAAACTATACCAAAAACAACCTGGCTGTTTTCCCCTTAGCGGCTCCAATAAAAAAAGGAAGCCAAAACCGACTTCCTTTCTCTAATTATTCTCTTTAAATTCTAAAACGGAACCTCATCTTCTCCGTTTCGATCAAAGCCTCCATCATTCATCGAGCTTCCAAAAGCCTGATCAGGCGTTGGGAAACTGTCTGGAGTAAAGGTGTCATCGTTAGCTGCAGCATTTTGATTCATTGCAGATTCAAACTGATACGGAGTACTAAAATCATCAAGGTTGTCAAATTTACCAAGGTGCCCTAAGAACTTCAGCCTAATGTTTTCTAATCCACCATTACGGTGCTTCGCGATGATGAATTCGGCTTGGCCTTCTGTTGGGCTGCGCTCTTCGTCATCCCACTCATCAATCTTATAATACTCAGGACGATAGATAAACGATACAATATCAGCATCCTGCTCGATCGCACCAGATTCACGAAGGTCAGAAAGCAGCGGTCGTTTACTTCCACCACGCGTTTCAACCGCACGCGATAGCTGTGATAATGCGATCACCGGCACCATCAATTCCTTTGCGAGTGCTTTAAGGTTACGCGAGATCATTGAGATTTCCTGTTCACGGTTTCCACCCTTTTGACTACCACCGGCGGTCATCAACTGCAGGTAATCAATAATGATCATCTTAATCCCGTGTTGTGATGCCAGACGCCGTGCTTTTGCACGTAAATCAAAGATGGAAAGCGATGGCGTATCATCAATGAATAAAGGCGCTTTTTCTAAGCTCTTTACTTTGACATTGAGCTGTTCCCACTCGTGTTTTTCGAGTTTACCGGTTCGTAATTTTTCTGAAGACAAACCGGTTTCTGAAGATATCAAACGGGTAATCAACTGTACCGAAGCCATCTCCAGAGAGAAAAACGCCACCGGAATGTTTTGCCCTACTGCAATATTACGCGCCATAGAAAGCGTGAGTGCCGTTTTACCCATACCCGGACGTGCAGCAACGATAATTAAATCACTAGCCTGCCATCCTGAAGTCAATTTATCTAAACGATCAAAACCTGATGGAATCCCTGAAAGCCCTTCTTTGTTCGAGATCTCTTCAATCTTCTTTTTTGCCTGAATTACCAAACTCTGCGCGGTTTCAGAACTACGCTTAATGTTACCTTGAGTCACTTCGTAAAGTTTACTTTCGGCATTATCGAGTAAGTCGAAAACATCTGTGGTCTCGTCGTAAGCTTCTTCGATAATTTCATTTGAAATTTTAATCAAACTACGCTGAATGTATTTCTGAAGAATAATACGGGCGTGGTACTCAATATGTGCTGAAGACGATACTTTTTGAGTTAATTGAATCAAATAGTAATCGCCGCCGGCCTGGTCTAATTTCCCCATTTGCTTTAACTGCTGAGAAACAGTTAATAAGTCAATAGGCTCACCGTTTTCAAATAAAGCACGTACGGCATCATAAATATGTTGATGCGCATCTTTATAAAAAACTTCCGGACTTAAAATATCTATGATCTCATCTACACCTTTCTTATCGATCATCATCGCACCTAAAACAACTTGCTCTAAATCAATAGCTTGAGGTGGTAATTTACCGCGTTCTAAGGAGATCACATCTTTTTTAGGATTTATAAAATTGGGCTTGGTTTTCAGATTTTCCATGAGGGCGAATGTAAAAAATTTGCTTTGGCAGGTTCAACTTTTCAATACTGTCATTGTCCACCATAAGTTAACAAATAGCTTGTTGATAACTAAACATTCTTGTTAACAAGCATAAAAAAATCCGGAGTGCAAAACTCCGGAATTTTGTCGCAAGTGATGTTTAAGTGTATTAGCCTTTAAACACACCCATATTTGAATATTTATCCATACGTTTTTCAACCAAATCCTTTGGTGATAAGTTTTTAAACTCTTTAAACGCTTTTAAAATCTCTTCTTTTATTGTAGTGAAGGTCGCTTCGCGATCGCTGTGCGCCCCACCAAGAGGTTCTTTTACGATCTCATCAATAAGCTTTTGCTTCTTCATATCTTTTGCGGTAAGCTTTAAGGCATCTGCCGCTTGCTCTTTAAACTCCCAGCTTCTCCATAAAATCGAAGAACAAGATTCTGGAGAAATCACAGAATACCACGTATTCTCAAGCATCAATACTTTGTCTCCAACACCTATTCCTAAAGCTCCACCACTAGCTCCTTCCCCAATGATCACGACGATGATTGGCACTTTAAGACGGGTCATTTCAAGAATATTACGAGCGATCGCTTCTCCTTGACCGCGCTCTTCAGCTTCAAGACCCGGGTAAGCTCCCGGAGTATCGATAAAGCATACTACAGGAAGGTTAAATTTCTCTGCACTTTTCATAAGTCGCAGAGCCTTACGGTAGCCTTCTGGATTTGCCATACCAAAATTACGGTATTGACGTGTTTTTGTATTGAATCCCTTTTGCTGACCGATCAACATAAAACTTTGGTCGCCAATTTTACCTAAGCCACCTATCATCGCTTTGTCATCTTTGACATTGCGATCGCCGTGAAGTTCTAAAAAAGTATCCCCACAAAGCGCCTTGATATAATCTAATGTATACGGGCGATTAGGATGACGTGAAAGTTGAACTCGTTGCCAAGGTGTAAGATTTTTGTAAATCTCCTTCTTAGTATCAATGAGTTTTTTCTCTATTTGCTTACACGTATTGGTCACATCAACATCACTTTCCTGACCAATAAGTGAGCACTTCTGGAGCTGTTCTTCTAGCTCCTTAATAGGTTGTTCAAATTCTAAATATTCCATTTAGGGGAAATTTTTAGTTAGCTGACAAATATAAAGGTTTTAAA
Organism: Leeuwenhoekiella palythoae; assembly: GCF_900130045.1. Classification (GTDB taxonomy): domain Bacteria; phylum Bacteroidota; class Bacteroidia; order Flavobacteriales; family Flavobacteriaceae; genus Leeuwenhoekiella; species Leeuwenhoekiella palythoae. The sequence continues at coordinate 72,095 of NZ_FQXT01000006.1, read as the reverse complement.
AAGCTTCTCCCAAACCCTTATCGGTTTTTAACCGGTCATTTTTTTAGTTTGTTTTTATCGTATTTAATGCACGAGCGGCCTTGCGTCTTCTGGCATTTTTTAAAATTCCGTTTAAAATTACCGTCAATAAAATAAGAATCGCTCCAAAATAAAATCCGGTATTCATTTGTTCAGCGTCGCCTAAAATGAGAAATGCGAGGATGATTCCATAAACCGGTTCCATATTTGTGGTGAGCATAATCGTATACGGCGTTAGATGCTTCATAACTTTCACAGAAGCAATAAATGCATAGGCGGTGCACACCGTAGCCAAAATTATAAGGTAGATCCAGTCTGTTTGCTGCACCTGAAAAAAGGAAGCGTCAAAACGATTAGTTACCGCCAGAAAAACAGTAATAAACAAGGCTCCGGTGAGCAGCTCATAAAAAGAGATCATCACCGAATCGTGCTTTTTAGCATATTTACCATTAAATAGCGTGAACAAGGCCGCCAGTAATGCCGAAATAAGCGCAACGATGATAGCTTCGGTGTAACGTGTTTCTACTTCAAAAATGAGATATAAGCCACCAATAACAAGCAAACCAAAAACGAGTTCATACCAGATGAGTTTCCGTTTATAAAAGATAGGCTCTAATATGCTTGTAAAGAAAGCACCAGTACTCATCATCGCCAAAGTGATAGAAACATTAGCGATTTTTACCGCGCCGAAAAACGTCAACCAATGCAAGGCTATTAGAACACCTACACCTGCAAGCTCTAAAACTGTTTTTCCTTTCGCCTTGAGCGAAATCCCTTTAATTTTTATGTAGACAAAAATTACCAGAGAAGCGATGAGCATACGATACCAAACCAATGCCGTAGCACCAATGCTGATCAAAGCACCCAGAACTGCCGTAAACCCCCAAATGAACACGATGACGTGAAAATGAAGGTAACTTTTAAGACTATCGTTTTGCACGGTTGAGAAGATAAACAGCTAAAATACCAAAAAGCACATTAGGCAGCCATACGGCAACCATAGGCGAAAAATCTGATTGCTCTGAAATGGTCCCAAAAACCTTATCAAAAAAGATAAATATAAAGGCTAGTGAAATCCCCAACGCCAGATTGATTCCCATTCCTCCCCGGCGCTTCATCGAAGAAACTGCAACGGCAATAATGGTTAAGATATAGGCACTTACCGGTAAACTGTAGCGTTTGTACAGCACCACTTCATACCTGTTGATCGCCGAAGAACCACGAGCACGCTCCTTATCTATAAACTCTCGTAGTCTCGGCGTCGTCAAAGTTTCCGCGATATATTCTAGCGGAGTGAGATCTTCTAGGTCAAAAGAAAATAAGGTGTCTAATTTTGGTTTTGAAATTAAAATATCACCCTCTTTACCTACAATTCGCTTTTTATAACCATTAAGGCGGTAGAGTGTATCTTCAGGACGGTAGACGATACTGCGCGCCTGAATTTTATATTGCAGCGTATTGTCTTCAAAATGTTCTAAAGTGAAGTTCTGCCCCATTTTGCTAGACGGTGTAAACCTACTCACGTAGATGTAATCGTGATCATTGATCTGGCGGTAAACATTTCGGGTTTCCCGTGCTGCCTTACCATTTTTGAGGTATTCATAAGTAAACTCATTAAACCCTCTACTGGCATTAGGCGCAAGATAAGTACCCAGAATATAAGCCCCGATACAAACCAGCGTTGCTCCTATAAGATAAGGTCGTAAAAACCTGTAAAACGAAACACCACTACTCAAAAATGCGATAACCTCAGTATTGTTTGCCAGTTTTGAAGTAAACCAAATCACCGACAGGAATAAAAACAACGGAAATAACAGATTGGCAAAATAGATGGTAAAATTGAGATAATAGATCGCTACCTCAACAAAAGGCACCTCGTTAGCTAACATCTTATCTATCTTCTCGGCGAGATTTACCGTGATCCCGATGGGGATAAATAAGAGCAGCATTCCTATAAAAGTGCCCAGATAACGCTTCAGTATGTACCAATCAAGGATTTTCATCTAAAGTCTTTTATCCATTTGTTTTACCATTTTTTCTTTCCAGCTGTAAAAATCTCCGGCAATAATATGTTTTCGGGCTTCGCGTACCAGCCACATATAGAAACCAAGATTATGAATGGTGCCTATCTGACGCCCTAAAATTTCGTTCACACTAAATAAATGACGCACATAGGCTTTAGAGTACGCGGTATCTACCCAAGTCGTTCCGTCAGGATCAAGCGCAGAAAAATCAGCTTCCCACTTTTTATTTTTAATATTTATCGTACCGTGTTGTGTAAACAAAGTTCCGTTGCGCCCGTTACGCGTAGGCATTACGCAGTCAAACATATCTATACCTAACGCAATATTCTCTAAAATATTGATAGGTGTTCCCACACCCATCAAATACCGTGGTTTATCTTCCGGAAGGATTTCAGTCACTACTTCGGTCATCGCGTACATTTCTTCCGCCGGCTCCCCTACTGAGAGTCCGCCAATGGCGTTACCCACTGCTCCCGAGTTAGCAATATATTCTGCAGATTGTTTCCGCAGATCCTTATACGTACTTCCCTGAACAATAGGAAAAAACGCTTGATCATAACCGTATTTCACCGGAGTTTTAGCCAAGTGGTTGATACAGCGATCTAACCATCGATGCGTCATATGCATCGAGCGTTTTGCGTAATTATAATCGCAAGGATACGGCGTACACTCATCAAAAGCCATAATAATATCGGCGCCAATACTACGCTGAATTTCCATCACACGCTCTGGTGTAAACATATGAAATGAGCCATCGATGTGTGATTTAAACTTCACACCTTCTTCTTTGATCTTTCGATTTGCAGAAAGTGAATAAACTTGATACCCGCCACTATCGGTTAGAATGTTTCGGTCCCAATTCATAAACTTATGCAAGCCACCGGCCTTCTCGAGGATTTCGGTTTGTGGTCTTAAATATAAATGGTAGGTGTTTCCTAAAATTATATCAGGATTTATATCTTGTTCTAGCTCCCGCTGATGCACCCCTTTTACCGTGGCAACGGTGCCCACAGGCATAAAAATTGGGGTTTCAATGGTTCCGTGATCGGTGGTGATTGCTCCTGCACGCGCCTTACTGGCAGCGTCTTTTGTGACAAGATTAAATAGCATAGTATAATTTAGAGCGGCAAAGATAAAACTATTTAATAGATAGTCTTGATACAGAAAAGCACAAGATAAGTGCGAATTTTACACTTAAAATATCAATCTTCTTAAATTTCCTTAAAAGCTTAGTAATATATGGGTTATTGATTGTAATACGTGTTTAAAATGGGTATTTTTGAACTTCAAATTTTAACTTAATTAAAATGCCAAACACAAAACAATTAGAAGATTTTGTCTCTCAGGTAAGAAGAGACATCGTAAGGCAAGTACACCAAGTGAGTTCTGGGCATCCGGGAGGATCTTTAGGCTGTACTGAATTTTTTGTAGCCTTATATCAAGAAGTAATGAAACGTAAAGAAGGTTTTGATATGGACGGAAAGGACGAAGATCTATTCTTCCTGTCTAATGGACATATTTCTCCTGTATTTTACAGCGTTTTGGCTCGTTCTGGCTATTTTCCGGTTGAAGAATTAAATACGTTTAGAAAAATAGATTCTCGTTTACAGGGTCACCCAACAACTCACGAAGGCCTGCCAGGCATTCGCATCGCTTCAGGTTCTCTAGGACAAGGAATGAGTGTTGCTCTTGGGGCTGCTCAAACTAAAAAATTAAATGGTGATGACAGCCTTGTTTATTCCCTTCACGGTGACGGTGAATTACAAGAAGGTCAAAACTGGGAAGCAATTTTATATGCTGCCGGTAACAAGGTAGATAACCTAATTGCTACTATTGACCTCAACGGTCAGCAAATTGATGGAAGCACTGACGATGTGTTGAACATGGGTAGTGTACGTGCTAAATTTGAAGCTTTTGGCTGGGACGTTTTAGATGTTGAAAAAGGAAATGATATCGAAGCGATTATCGCTGGTCTCAACGAAGCTAAATCACGCACCGGTAAAGGAAAACCAGTTTGTATTTTACTACATACCATTATGGGACACGGTGTTGACTTTATGATGAATGGTCACGCGTGGCACGGTAAAGCGCCTAATGATGAGCAATTAGAAAAAGCACTAGCGCAAAACCCTGAAACTTTAGGGGATTACTAATTGACACCCATCAAAAAGAAACTATTAACCTTAAAAATTACCCCGAATATATTTTACTCATAACGAATAAAATGGGGTCAGAAATATGAAAAAATTCACAAATTCAGGAAATATAGATACACGTTCTGGTTTTGGTGCAGGTATGGACGAATTGGGCAAAACTCATGAAGATGTTGTGGCGCTTTGTGCGGACCTTACCGGCTCTTTAAAACTGAACGACTTTGCTAAAAACCATCCAGAACGCTTTTTTCAAACCGGTATCGCAGAAGCTAATATGATTGGTATGGCTGCCGGTATGACCATAGGCGGAAAAATACCTTACGCAACATCTTTTGCAAACTTTGCAACTGGTCGTGTGTATGATCAAATTCGTCAAAGTGTTGCGTATTCTGGAAAAAATGTAAAAATATGTGCTTCTCACGCCGGTCTTACTCTTGGTGAAGATGGAGCAACGCACCAGATTCTTGAAGATCTAGGTTTAATGAAAATGTTACCGGGAATGACCGTGATCAACCCTTGTGACTTTAACCAAACTAAAGCAGCCACCATTGCGATCGCAGATCACGACGGACCGGTTTACTTACGTTTTGGTAGACCTAGCGTTCCTAACTTTACTGAAGCTGACGGAAAATTTGAAATCGGTAAGGCATTGCACCTTGTTGAAGGTTCTGATGTAACCATTTTAGCGACCGGTCACCTGGTATGGCACGCTCTAGAAGCTGCCGAAGCACTTGAGGAAAAAGGAATCAGCGCAGAGGTTATTAACATCCACACCATCAAGCCACTTGATGATGAAGCTATTTTAAATTCTATAAAAAAGACACGTTGTGTAGTAACTTGTGAAGAGCACAATTACTTAGGTGGTCTTGGCGAAAGCGTTTCTGGCTTGCTTGCTAAAAACGATCCTGTTTACCAAGAATTCGTAGCAACCAATGATACTTTTGGTGAGAGTGGAACTCCTGCTCAACTTATGGAAAAATACGGCCTTAATACTAAATCTATTGTAGAAGCCGTTAATAGAGTGCTAGCTAAGAAGTAAGCACTTTTATAGATTCTATTCCTAAAAATGTTTGCTTCTATCAGCTAGTTTAAGGCGATCTTTACAGATCTCTTTTAACTTTAACCGCTCAATTTTGAGCTAAACTTAACTGATATGAAAAGAGCATTTTTAGGAATTTTATTTTTAGCCGTGTCGTTTGCACACGCACAATCAGATCCTGGTTTTGGAATTAAAGCCGGTCTTAACTACGGAGGCACAGGAGACATTAGCGACTCTGCCGAAAACGCTTATCAAGACCCAAGTAGCGATATAGGCTATCACGTGGGGGTCTTTGGGCGTACAGGAGAAAAACTCTTCTTGCGACCAGAACTTGTTTATACCAAGCTCAATTCTACCTATGAAGATGATGATTTTAGCATGCAAAAGCTAGACCTACCAGTTCTAGTAGGTCTTGAAGTTATTGGGCCACTACAAGTTTTTGCAGGTCCTGCTTTTCAATACATTTTAGATACCGAGTATGACGGCATCACCCTGGGAGATGTAAAAAACGATTTTACAGTAGGTCTCAATGTGGGCGCAGCAATCGCTTTAGGAAAACTTGGCGTTGACTTACGCTATGAGCGTGGTTTTGGTGATAACGAAGCAGAGTTTTTAGATTCTAACGGAATCATCACTTCAGGATCAAGAATAGACACACGACCTGATCAACTTATTTTAAGTGTATCACTTAATTTATAATCATGTTCATAAGGTAAGCCACAGAGTGCTAAAATCTTTGGTGGCACCAATAAAAAGCCCGTTATCAAAAATGATAACGGGCTTTTTTATTTCCTTTTATGGTTTTCTTACCCTATATCTGGATCTAAATAATCATCAAGACCATCATTATTTGAGTCAATGTATATGGTATTTCCATCTTCATCAAAATCCAGTTCATCGCGCGTAGACGTTCCGTCACCATCATCATCAGTATCTAAATAATCTGGAACATTATCTCCATCAGTATCATCTCCTAATTCGTTTACATAATGATTACCATTGATGTCTTCCTTCCAGTTAGGAACCCCGTCATTATCATTATCTGAATCCTCTACCGCACGATAAAGATCAAAGGTGAACACAAGATCTGAATATGCCGAAAAACCTGTCCCAGAACTATTAAAATACCCTAGTCCGCTTGGAATAAAAACAGCTCCAATGCCATAATCATCTCCAAAGCTGTATGTACCATCAGCGTTTTGAGTAAACTGCGTACCGGCTTTCAATTCACTTACTCCGTTAGCAAAACCAAAAACCACCTGAGTTAAATCAAACCAAACCGGCGTAACTGAAGCATCAAAACGATCTCCGCCTACAACACTTCCTTGATAGTTCACAAAAGTTGAGTCGGCAAAAGTAGGCTGCACTCCTGCTCCCTCACGAGCTTTTAAAATGTATAGTTCGTAATCAGTATCTTCAAAAGTATATTGACGTGTGATCACCTGACTAGAAAGTGGTGTCTTATCAGCATTAGCTCCGCTAATCGTATCAAAACGAATTTTGAAATCAAAGTCAGCAGCAGGCGTTTCAAATTCCTCATAATTATAAAAGTGCGTATCAAGATAAGCTCTCAAGTTGGCCGAACTTTCTACTTGCACTTCCCCCCGATCACGAACTTCGATCTCTGTAGTTCCGTCGTCATCTTTTTTACAAGAAACAAAAAATAAAAGGCCCATAACCGCCACAAACACTTTTCTTACCATAGTCATCATATTGCTTTTAGGTCGCGCAAGATACAATTTTACGCTATTTTTGTATTGTTAAAAACGAGCTTTAAAGCAATAGATTATGCGAGTTGACAAATATTTGTGGTGTGTGAGATACTTTAAAACACGTTCTATAGCTACAAATGCCTGTAAGAAAGGACAGGTAAAAATTAATGATGTTGCAGTGAAGCCTTCGCGAGAAGTGTTTCCATCAGACACCATTCAAGTAAGAAAAAATCAAATTAACTATGTCATTGAGGTCTTAGACCATCCGCCTAGTCGCGTGGGAGCCAAATTGGTTGGCCTCTACTGCGTTGATAAAACTCCTGCTGAAAACCTTGAAAAACTAGATCTTTTAAAATATTCACAGGATTATTATCGAAAAAAAGGAACCGGGCGGCCCACTAAAAAAGATCGGCGTGATCTTGATGACTTTTACGAAAACGACGACTTTTTTGAAGACTGATTTAAATAAAAATTATTGGGAGCACAGGTATCAAAATGATCAAACGGGTTGGGACGCCGGCCAAGTGACTCAACCTTTAAAAGAATATACTGACCAGATCACTAACAAAGATTTAAAAATTCTTGTTCCTGGAGCTGGTTATGGCCACGAAGTGCTGCACCTAGCGCATTTAGGATTTGAAAATGTCACGGTAGTTGATTTTTCAGTTTCCGCGTTGCGAAATCTTAAAGCGCGCCTGCCGGAAAACTGTAACTATCAACTGATCGAAGGTGATTTTTTTGACCATAACGGCACGTATGATCTTATTTTAGAACAAACCTTTTTTTGTGCTTTAGAACCTGATTTAAGACCTAGCTATGTCCAACACTGCTTTGATCTATTAGCTGAAAAAGGCAAAATCGCTGGAGTCTTATTCAACTTTGAATTGACCGAAAAAGGACCTCCATTTGGCGGAAGCCTAACAGAATATCAAAACTTATTTACGCCTTATTTTGAATTTAGAACTTTAGAAGCCTGCTATAATTCTATAAAACCAAGACAAGGCAACGAACTCTTTTTTATCTTTGAAAAATCAACAACAGCTAAATGATGAAAATCGAGGTGCAAACCATTTTAGATCACGAAGACATTAAGAATAAAATTCGCCGAATTGCTTATCAGATCTACGAAAGCAACGTAGACGAAAAAGAAATTATTCTTGCCGGAATCGCACTTAACGGTTATGTTATTGCCGAGCGTTTAAAAGCAATTCTCGAGGAAGTTTCAGCGCTTCAATGTACCTTGTGCAAAGTTACAATGAATAAAACTGCTCCTCAAGGCACAGTTGAAACCTCTCTTAATGCATCAGAATACAAAGATAAATCTCTTGTGCTTATAGATGATGTCTTGAATTCCGGAACGACGCTGATTTACGGTGTAAAGCACTTTCTAGATGTACCTCTAAAACAATTTAAGACCGCTGTTTTAGTCAATCGTAATCATAAAAAATATCCGGTTAAGGCAGATTTTAAAGGTATCTCCTTGAGCACTTCACTTAATGAACGCGTTAAAGTGCGCTTCAAGCCCGGCAAAGACTCTGCGATCTTAGAATAGTTTTTGTTGCAATTGCGCGACGAGTTCGCCTACAGGCTCTCCTTTAACCATCAATTTGACAGCTGCTTGATTGTAGTAATAACTGCGCTCAAATAAGTGTTTCCGTATAAATTCTTCTAATTTTTCTGGAGTATCTTGATGTTTTAAAACAGGACGATGATCGCGTTGAGACCACAAACGCTGTGTTAATTCCGCAACGCCTACATTTATATAAACCGAAGTTCCTTCGGCCGCTTTAATGCGCTCCATTGCGTCTCCGTAACAAGGTGTACCGCCTCCCAGGCTTATAATTGTGTTATCATACCCCTGAAGCAATTCATTTAAATATTCTGACTCTTTTTTTCTAAAATAAATTTCACCGCGCTCCTCAAAAATTTTTGCAATAGATTTTCCTTCTTTTTCTTCAAGAAAATGATCAAAGTCGATAAAATTCATCTCCTGCTCTTGGGCCAAGATCTTCCCTAAGGTAGACTTTCCTGAACCCATATAGCCTATTAAATAGATTTTCATTTTAAAACATTACTGATTTTCAGAAGCCTATACCTGCTTCTTTAATTTTATTCAAATTTATCACAAAAAGGCTTGTGTAGATTAAAAAAATGGATGTATATTTGCAGCCGCATTTAAGGAAAGACTTGGTAGCTCAGTTGGTAGAGCATCTCCCTTTTAAGGAGAGGGTCCTGGGTTCGAGCCCCAGCCAAGTCACAAACCACATAAACCAGATTTTAACGTCTGGTTTTGTTTTTTAGTACACCATCGACTTGGTAGCTCAGTTGGTAGAGCATCTCCCTTTTAAGGAGAGGGTCCTGGGTTCGAGCCCCAGCCAAGTCACAAGAATTTAAACCAGATTTTGCCGTCTGGTTTTATTTTATAGTAATTTTGAATTAAACAGACCCGGGTGCTGAAATTGGTAGACAGGCACGGTTGAGGGCCGTGTGTACTTCGTACGTGTGGGTTCAAGTCCCATCCCGGGTACAACTAGAATTTAAAAAACCCTGTGAAATTAACACTTCACAGGGTTTTTTGGTTTTCTACTGATAAATCAACTAACCTGATTTCATACTTCAAATAGTAATCTACTCTGTGAATTCTGCGTCGCTTACAGGTTCAAACCATACGGAAGCTCCCATCTCTGTATTTGGAATCACAAAAATGTGGGTCATAGCTTCATCGGCTGAAGCGCCGTGCCAATGCTTTACATTTTTTGGCACTTTGATCACATCCCCTTTAACTATCGTTTCTTTGGCTTGGCCTTCAATCTGGTGATACCCTGTTCCTTCTGTAACCATTAAAATTTGTCCGCTAGGGTGATAATGCCAGTTGGTACGTGAGCCCGCTTCAAAAGTTACGCTACCCGATTTTGTAGTGTATATCGAATCTTCAGGAACTAACAAATTCATATAAACATCTCCCACAAACTTTTCCTTTGAGGTGCGGGTACCCTTATCAAAAATTTGTTCCTTCGATTGACTTTCGACTTCAAGATTTTTAGGAATGCTTTCTACACAAGAAAATAAAGTGAGCGTGAAGACCACAAAACAGATTGAAGTATATCGATTCATATGGAAAATGTTTAAAATTCTTTAATAGCATCCTCTATTCTTTGCTCGCCCTCGACCATTTCAAAAACGGCATTTTGCGCCACATCATCATTTAACACGTGAACCAACGTATAAGCAACATCGTCTCGGGTAACCTCGCCGTGCTCTACATCAAGTGCCGCTTCAATTTTACGCGTGCCTTCTTCATTTTTTAAAGTTCCGGGACGCACAATCGTATAGTTAAGTCCGCTATTCTTTAAATAATTATCTGCTTTACGTTTAGCCTCCAGATAGTGTTTCAGCGACTCGCTACTTTCAGGATTATCAGCGTTAATTGAACTTAGCATGATAAACTTTTTAACCTCAACATCTTTGCTCGCATCTATAAGTCGCTTGGCACCCTCCTGATCTACATCAATTGTTTTTTCAGGACCAGTGTCTCCGCCGGAACCCGCAGTAAAAATTACCTTATCAATACCTTTTACCGCTTTAGATAAATCCTTTTCTAAATCCCCTAAAACGGTGTCTATTCCTTGTATTTTAAATTGTTTTTGCTGTTCTTGTTTGCGCACCATAGCCACCGGGTTATAATATTGCGACTGATCGAGATAGCTTACGATCAATTTTCCGGTCGTTCCGTTTGCGCCTGCCACTAAAACATTTTCTTTACTGGTTTCCATAACATTAGTATTTTTTGCGGTTCAAGTATTCTTGGTTAAAGTTACTTAGCGCCCAAAAGGCGCACTAAAGGATTAACGGCATTTAACGCCCATATAAGCGCTTCTTAGCATTGTATTAAGATGTCGTTAAAGCTTTTTACATTTAAGTGGAATACTCCTAGTTTTGCAGTATGAAAACAAGCTTTGGTAATCTTACAGATTCAGAAACTCCGGTACTGATAGATTTTTTTGCGACATGGTGTGGACCGTGCCAAACGTTAGCACCTATACTTGAAGACGTAAAAAAAGATCTGGGCGAAAAGGTCAAGATCGTAAAAGTTGATGTCGACAAAAATCAAACCTTAGCTCAGAAATTTCAGGTGCGCGGCGTTCCTACCCTAATGCTTTTTAAAAATGGTGAGCAGGTTTGGCGACAAAGCGGTGTTTTAACGCGTGCCGATATCAAAAAGGTTATTGAAAGCTACTAGCGTGCTTTTACCTCACTAAAGCCAATTCCTAAAGATTTTTCATAATTACGAAGAGTGCGCAACTCTTTAGAAGTCACTAAAGCCAGCGATAAGCCTTCTTTACCGGCTCTTGCAGTTCGGCCGCTTCTATGGGTATAATATTCTTCTTGATCAGGCATTTGATAATGAATCACAAAAGTGAGATCCTGAACATCAATCCCACGGGCAGCAATATCTGTTGCAACAAGTAGGCGCAAACTTTCGTTTTTAAAAGCACGCATCACTTTATCGCGTTCTTTTTGTAGCATATCTCCTTGAAGAGCTTCGGCAGCAACATTTTTGGCAATCAATTGCTTGGCCAGTTTTGCTGTGGCCGCTTTGGTTTTACAGAAAATAATTCCGCGTTCTCCTTTTTTACTTCTCAGGAAGTCCAAAAGAATAGGTAGTTTATCAACCTCTTCACACTGCAAAAATTTATGCTCGATATTTTTATTCACCACATCGCGACTTATCTGAATACGGTACGCATCTTCAGCCATATGCTGATTAACGATCTGTTTGATTCCGTGCGGCATAGTCGCTGAAAATAACCATTTATTTTCAACATTTCTCAACGCGCTTAAAATTTCGTCAAGCTGCTGCTTGAAGCCCATACTCAGCATCTCATCTGCTTCGTCAAGCACCACGGTATGCACCTGAGATAGGTCAATTGCCTTTCGGTTAAGCAAATCGATCAAACGTCCCGGAGTAGCCACAACGATATGTGTAGGCCTGCTCAAATTTTTGATCTGAATATCTATCTTCTCCCCACCGTAAACGGCTTCGGTAAAAATCTTCTCGGTATATTTTGTGAATTTAAAAAGCTGCTTTGCTACCTGCTGACTCAATTCACGCGTTGGACACAGAATCAGCGCCTGTATACTCTTTTGATTCGCATTTATACGCTCCAGAATTGGCAATCCATAAGCTGCAGTTTTTCCGGTACCGGTTTGAGCCTGCCCAACTAAATGCGCATTTCCTTCTAAAAGCAACGGAATAGCTTCTTCCTGAATTTGAGTTGGCTTTACAATGCCAAGCTCATTCAAGCCTTTGATCAGGTTTTTATTCAGTCCTAAGGATTTAAAATTCTGTGCCATTTTTCAATTTTGATTGCGCAAAGATACATAAAGCGTACACGGTATTCCTTGAAGAAATCAAAAGGTGAACTCCTAAAAGACTATTTTTTTAATCGAATTGTTCCTCTGAAGTCATCAATACTCTTAGCCTTTCATCCATAAATAACTCTAAATCAAAAGCCTATTTCCAACCACTATAACGTTATAGACTAAAATAATTGTAAAATTTTCAGAATTAATAGTATTACTATTAATTTAGCGATCAAAATTTGTTTTTATGGATGAGTTACTTCGCAATTTGAAGATCATTATCAACGACAATGTCTATTTAAAAGACCCCGAATCTTCGCTATTAGGAAGACGTATTGTTAAGCACGGTATTTTATTAATCAACGAATTAGGCTTTGATAATTTTACATTCAAAAAATTAGGCGATTGTATTGAATCTAACGAAAGTTCGATCTACAGGTATTTTGAGAACAAGCATAAATTCTTGATTTATTTAACGAATTGGTATTGGGGATGGAAAGAATACCAACTCGCTTTTGCTACTGCAAACATTCATGATCCTAAAGAAAAGCTAGAACAAGCCATCGAGATTCTTACGCGTGAGGTTGAAGAAGATCATTCATTTAATCATATTAATGAGGTAGCGCTTAACAAGATCGTTATCAATGAATATTCAAAATCTTACCTTACTAAAGAGGTTGATGATGAAAATAAAGAAGGTTATTTTGTTATTTACAAACGACTTTCAACCCGGTTGAAAGAAATGATCGCCGATGTAAATGAAGGCTATCCTTACCCCGCAAGTCTGGCAAGTACCATTTTAGCGGGCTCATTACATCAGCATTTTCTAAAGGATCATTTTACCTCTTTAACAGATTGTGGAAAGAAGACCTCACCGTCACAATACTTTATCCACCTTACTTCAAACCTTTTAAACTCCTAAACACTATATGGATTCTAAGACATTAACGCCCTGGCAACGTTTTGTAAGGCTACTTAAATTAGAGAAGAAAGATTTCTTACAAATTCTCTATTATGCCATTTTTGCCGGTCTCGTAAGTTTATCGCTTCCTTTAGGGATTCAGGCGATCGTAAATCTTATTCAAGGTGCGCAGATCACTACTTCCTGGATTATTCTCGTTGTATTAGTGACTTTGGGAGTTGCCTTTGTAGGTGCGTTGCAACTGATGCAAATACGTATTCTGGAGAATGTGCAGCAAAAGATCTTTACGCGTGCGTCTTTTGAATTTACTTATCGCTTTCCGAAGATAAAGATGAGCGAACTTAAAGATTATTATCCGCCGGAATTAGCAAACCGTTTTTTTGATATTCTCACAATACAGAAGAGTTTGTATAAACTGGTGCTGGATTTTCCGGCTGCTTTGGTTCAAATTGTTTTCGGATTGGTATTGCTTTCGTTTTACCATCCGTTTTTTATTTTCTACGGAATCCTTCTGATTCTCTTGATTTATTTAGTATTTAAATTCACCGGAAACACCGGGTTACAAACCAGTCTTACCGAATCAAAATACAAATATAAAATCGCACATTGGATCCAAGAGATCGCGAGAGCACTGGTGAGCTTTAAGCTTTCCGGCAGATCTAGTCTTGCGCTCGACAAAAATGATGCTTTGGTGAGTGATTATGTAGATGCGCGTGAGAGTCACTTTAAAATCTTGCGCATTCAGTTTATACAAATGATCGCTTTTAAAGTACTAGTGACCGCCGGTCTATTATTAATTGGTGGTTTTCTCGTACTGAATCAAACTATGAATATTGGTCAATTTGTGGCTGCTGAGATTATAATTGTATTGATCATCAATTCGGTTGAAAAACTCATTTTAGGACTTGAGAATTTTTACGATCTGCTTACGGCTTTAGAAAAAGTTGGTCAGGTAGTTGACAAAAAACTTGAAGATCAAGAGTTATCAAAACCTTTTGACAATGCAGACAATCTTAATCTGGAATTACGCAACGTAAGCTATGTAGATAAAGCTGATGAAGTTATCATTCTTGACAAGGTTTCGCTTGAAATTAATCCCGGCGAACACGTACTGATTAACGGCCCCAACGGCGCCGGAAAATCAACCTTACTGAAGATCATCGCCGGAATTCTAGAACCTACTTCAGGTGAATTTTTTATCAATAACAAATCGGTTAAAGGGATTCAGCTCAATCATTACAGAGCCTTGTTAGGGCAATCCTTTCCTGAGGAAACTCCGTTTGAAGGCACCATTTTAGACAACATTACGTTTGGTGACAAAACGGTTCCGCAGGAAAATATAGACTGGGCAATTGAAAAAATGGGGCTGTCTGATTTTGTAAAAGATCAACCAAAAGGTTTAGATACGCTAATAAAACCAGAAGGGCAGCGACTTTCAAAAACCATTGCTGATAAGATTGTGATGGCGCGCAGTATTGTGCGAAAGCCTAAAGTTTTGATCTTAAAAGAACCGCTGACTAAATTTTCTGCGGAAGAAAAAGAGCGCATCGTAAACTTTTTATTTGACAAGTCTAACTCCTGGGCAATCATCGTTGCCAGTAAAGACGAAGCTTGGCGCAACTGCTGTGAACGCACTTTGTGGCTAGACGGCGGCAAACTTTCAACTTCAAATTAAACTCCTATGCTTAATATATCTCAAGATAAAATAAACGAAAAGGTAGATATTAGCGGCTATAAGGCTTCAAAAAAGGTCTTAGAGAAAAAGCATTATGCCTACTTTAATCGCTTTCTCAAAGTGTTTACGGTGATCTTAATCGTAGTACTTTTTCTGCCGTGGACGCAGACCATTTCTGGTATAGGTTATGTAACGACACTTACCCCTGAGCAGCGACCGCAAACCATACAATCTCCCATTCCCGGGCGTGTTGAAAAATGGTATGTACGCGAGGGAGAGTCGGTAAAAAAAGGAGATACGATCCTTTTTATTACCGAAGTGAAAAATGAATATTTTGACCCTAACCTGGTAGAACGTACAGACCAACAGGTACGTGCTAAAGCCAGTTCGGTAGAATCCTATAAAAACAAGGTAAACGCCTTAGGTAATCAGATCGAAGCTTTGCGCAGCGAACGTATTTTAAAGCTGAAACAAGCAGATAACAAACGTATTCAAGCGCAGCTAAAGATCAAAAGCGACAGTATTGATTTTGAGGCAACCAAAACCAATCTTAGGATTGCCGAGCGTCAGTATGAGCGAACGCTGGCCTTACAACAAGAAGGCTTAAAAGCTGTGACCGATGTTGAAGAAAAACGCTTGAAATTGCAGGAAGCTCAGGCTAAGATCATTTCGCAAGAAAATAAATTATTGGCCAGTCGCAATGAATTGTTAAACGCACAAATAGAGCTTAACCGTCTTGAAGCAACCTACGCAGATAAGATTTCCAAAGCTCAAAGTGATCAAGCGACAGCGCTTTCTACACAACTAGACACCGAAGCTGCGGTGAGCAAATTAGAAAATACCCGCACCAATTATGAGATCCGCAATAACTTGTATTACGTGCGAGCGCCACAAGATGGGTTTATTAATAAAGCAATCATAGGCGGTATTGGCGAGACGTTTAAAGAAGGGCAACAGTTGGTGAGTATTATGCCTACTAATTATGATATTGCGGTAGAAACTTATGTAAAACCCATAGACCTTCCGTTGATTCATGATGGTGAAAAAGTGCGTATTCAGTTTGATGGATGGCCTTCCATAGTTTTTAGCGGTTGGCCATATAATTCCTTCGGAACTTTTGGAGGAAAGGTAGTTGCCGTAGAGCGCTTCATAAGCCCTAACGGAAAATACCGTGTGCTTCTAGCTCCCGATCCTGATGAGCAGCCTTGGCCCGAAGCTTTGCGTATAGGCGCCGGTGCAAACACATTAGCACTTTTAGAAGACGTGCCCATCTGGTATGAGTTGTGGCGAAAACTCAACGGTTTCCCACCTAACTACTATACCCCAACAACAGCAACACCTAATAAAGATTCTGCTAAAAAATGAGAAAAGCTATAATCATACTGGCCTTTCTATGTTGTGTTTCCGGGCTTCAAGCTCAGGTAGATTCATTGCAGGTTTTAAGTTTCTCAGAGTATATAAGTCTGGTGAAACAAAACCATCCTGTAGCGAAGCAAGCCAACCTGATTTTAGAAACCGGAGATGCTAAACTACTCAAAGCGCGTGGTGGTTTTGACCCAAAAGTTGAAGTAGATTTTGATCAGAAGGTTTTTAAAGAAACTGAATATTATGACTTGCTCAATGCTACTTTTAAAATCCCTACCTGGTACGGAATTGATCTTAAGGCACAATTTGAAGAAAACGAAGGATATTATTTAAATCCGCAAAAAACAGTTCCTGAAAACGGACTCTATACTGCGGGGATTTCTGCTTCTTTAGGACAAGGCTTATGGATCAATGAGCGTATGGCCACATTAAAACAGGCTAAAGTATATCAGCAGCAAGCGCGAGCTGATCTTGATCTGGCAGTGAACGCCATTTTGCACGATGCGGCTGTAGCTTATTTTGACTGGTTACAAGCCTATAAAAAAGTGCTGCTTTACGAGCGTTCTTTAGAAAATACCATCGTTCGTTTTAGAGGAATTAAGCAAAGTGCGTTGCTGGGCGATATTCCGTTAATTGATACGACTGAAGCTAAAATCAGTGTTCAAAGCAGAGCGCTGAGTTTAAAAGAGGTCGAACTCGAGTACGTTCAGAAAAAATTAGAATTGGCTAATTATCTGTGGTTAGGAAATAATATTCCTGTGGAGCTACAGGATGATGTTTTTCCTCAAGACGATTTAGCTTTTGTTATTGATGAAACATTGGATATTACCGGTTTTGACCTTGCAGATTTTCAGATCAACGAGCATCCTAAAATGCGCTCTCTGGCGTATAAAGTGGAAGGTTTAGAAATTGAAAAGCGACTTAAAGCCAATAAATTGCTTCCGGTGATTGATGTGAATTATAATTTTATTTCATCAGAACCTGAGAATCTGGACAGTTTTTATACTCAGAATTATAAAGCCGGACTGCATTTTAAAATGCCTTTATTTCTTCGGAAAGAACGTGGAGATCTTGAACTTGCTAAATTAAAATTACAAGACACCGAACTGGATCTGACCAACTTGCGCTTGCAACTTCAGAATAAAATAAAAGCTGTGAATACTGAGTTGTTCACCTTGCAAGAGCAAAATGCAATGGCCGAAGAACTGGTTACCAATTACGCAACGATGCTCAACGCAGAAGAGCGTAAATATCAAGTAGGCGAAAGTTCGATTTTCTTGATCAATTCGCGCGAATTGAAACTTATTGATTCCCAGCTGAAGCAAATAGAACTCACGTACAAGCTTTATAAAGCAAAGGCTAAACTCTTTAAAACGATCGCTAATAATCCTGATAATATATAAGGAGCATTTTAGTTATATAAGCCTCGCGCATTACAAGTAGATTATCAAGTAAACTTTGTAACTTTGCAGCTTCAAAAAGGAGACTATGATTATCGTAAAAACAAGAGAAGAGATAGAACTTATGCGTGAAAGCGCGCTAATCGTGTCTAAAACTCTTGGTGCCTTAGCAGCAGAAGTAAAACCCGGTGTAACCACATTAGAACTTGATAAGATCGCCGAAACCTGTATTCGCGACCACGGTGCTATTCCCGGATTTCTCGGACTTTACGATTTTCCTAATTCGCTTTGCATGAGCCCTAATGAGCAAGTGGTACACGGAATTCCTAATAACAAACCGCTTGAAAACGGCGATATTATTTCAATAGACTGTGGTGCTTTAAAAAATGGTTTTTACGGGGATCACGCCTATACTTTTGAAGTAGGCGAAGTAGCTCCTGAAACTAAAAAATTATTGAAGGTCACTAAAGAATCGCTTTATAAAGGGATTGAACAATTTAAGTTTGGTAATCGCGTAGGAGATGTAGGTTATGCGATTCAGAAGTATTGTGAAGATCACGGTTATGGCATTGTACGTGAATTAGTAGGTCACGGTCTGGGCGCTAAAATGCACGAAGATCCTGAAATGCCTAACTACGGACGTCGAGGCCGCGGTAAAAAATTTATTGAAGGAATGGTTGTCGCTATTGAACCTATGGTAAATAGAGGAACACACCGCATCAAACAACATCGCGATGGCTGGACGATCACTACCCGCGACGGCGAGCCTAGCGCTCATTTTGAGCACGATGTTGCTTTAGTAGACGGAAAACCTGAGCTTCTTTCAACTTTTAAGTATATTTATGACGCTTTAGGCATTACCAGCGATGAAGAAGATGCATTTAGAGCTCAACCTATTACCAATTAATTTTTAAATACCAAGTGCCATGCAGTTAGAAACTTGGATTGATTATCGTGAAGATAACTGGGAAGAAGGCTATAAAATAGGGCTTTCAAATTATGGTCAAGTGCGCAGCTACAATAAAAACCCAAATGGGAATATTATTAAAGGCGGACACATTAATGGCTATGTAACGGTAAACATCAAATTAGCTAATGGCAAACGCCGTAATTTCTATCTGCACAAGTTGCTGGCAAAAGCGTTTTTAAAGGCCGGAGAAAACGAAAAAGCGGTACTACATCTCAATCACGACAAGACTGACAATAGAGTTACAAACCTAAAATGGGCCACACACAAAGAGCGCTATGCGCATCAAAAAACGAGTCCGTTAGATATTAAGCGCCGTACTTCAGGGGAACGTCACTACACTAAATTAAGTTACGCCGAAGCTAAAGTACTTAAGAAAAAATTACTTGACCCTAACAGGCGTACCCGATTAAAAGTTTTGGCGAAACAATTTGGTGTTTCAGAAATGCAATTGCATCGTATTAAAACCGGAGAAAACTGGGGAGATCTTCAAGTATGATTTCAAGTCTTTTTAAGCGTGTTTTAAATAGTGTTCCGCGCCCTTTATTAATTCGTCTCAGTTACATTGCAAGACCTTTTCTCGCCTTCAGTCTACGAGGCAACACCTATCAAGATCCTATAGACGGAAAAACCTTTAAGAAGTTTTTGCCGTACGGTTACGAAAACCAAAGAGAGAATGTGCTCTCCCCTTCTACCCTTTCGTTAGAGCGACATCGCCTGCTGTGGTTATACCTAAAAGAGGAAACTGATTTTTTTAAAGCAAAGAAAAAAGTACTTCATTTTGCACCAGAACAAGCCTTTTACAAGCGCTTTAAGCAGATGCAAAATCTTGATTATACTACTACTGATTTGAATTCTCCTCTCGCGGATGTCAAAGCAGATATTTGTGATTTGCCCTTCAGTGAAAATACTTATGATATCATTTTTTGTAATCACGTTTTAGAACATATTCCTGATGATACTAAAGCGATGCAAGAATTATATCGTGTACTCAAGCCGGGCGGAATGGCCATCTTACAAATTCCGCAAGATCTGAGTAGAGCCAAGACCTTTGCTGATGATTCTATAACAGATCCTAAAGAACGCGCAAAAGTATTTGGTCAATATGACCACGTTAGGATTTATGGTCGCGATTATTTTGATAAATTACGGTCTATAGGTTTTGAGGTAAAAGAAATTGACCTGACCGCTAAGATGCCAGTAGAAACTGTAGATAAATACCGCTTAGCACCAGGAGAGCTCTTGCCCGTATGTTTTAAATGATCGCTATGCAAAAAAGCTATTTTATTCTGTTTGTCCTTCTCGCTTTCAACAACTGGATATATAGTCAAGCAAATGATTGTACCAATGCTATCATTCTTTGCGGCAACACTCCGGTAGGTGTAGAACCAAATGGTATTGGCTTTGATGAATTCAGTCTCCCCGGAAACTTTGTACCTCCCTGTTACAGTTTTAACACAGCTACGGTATGGTTTGAGATCAATATTGATCAAGCCGGAACATTAGGCTTTGATATCGTTCCCGGTAATGGCACAGATGATTATGACTTTGCGGTTTATGGTCCGGTTACTGATTGTGCTAATTTAGGAAGGTCTATTCGCTGCAGTAGCACCAATCCTCAAAATGCAGGAGTAAGTGCAAATACAGGTTTAAACGCAACAGAAACAGATGTTACTGAGGGACCGGGAGGCAATGGTAATGGGTATCTGCAAGAATTAACAGTAAATGCCGGAGAGCGCTATTATCTCTTAGTTGATCGTGCCATAGGCGCCGGAGGGTTTTCAATTAATTTAAATGTTACTGCCACGTTTCCTGAAACGCCCGATTACAATACCGTTCAAGATATAGAAGTTTGTGATGTTGTAGGCAACAACGACGGCTTTTACGATTTTAACCTCGCAAGTCAAGCTTCAAGTATCACAAGCGGGCACCCCGACTCTCAGGTTAGTTTTCACGCTTCGTTAGGTGATGCCAACCTTGACCAAAATCCGCTACCCAACACATACACTAACACCACTGCAAATAGGCAAACTATCTACGCGCGCATTAGTAGTAGAACCGGGCCCTGCTCTTCGATTGAAACATTTGATCTCATTGTGAATAGAGATCCGGTTTATATTAATCCAAATCAGCTTTATATTTGTAATGTTACCACCGTTGAAAATTATGACCTTGCCGCGTTGAACGACCAGATCACAGGTTCTGACCTCGATCTAAATATTACTTATTACAGTTCTTCAATTGATGCATTTACAAATCGCGGGGCTATAACTAACATCAATGTTCCTTTTAGCGGAATTGAAATATTCTTCAATATTAGAAATACTGCAACAGGATGCATTATTACAGATAGTTTCAGACTAGACTATGAATATGGCCCAATATTGAGTCAACCCGACCCTTTGATATATTGTCGCGATGATAACACCACACTCACTTATGATTTGTCAGACATTGAAAGTGAGGCGTTAAATGGATTAGATCCTGACGATTTTGACACTTATTTTTATGAATCAACCGCAAATCGGGCAAATGATGTTGACCGACTTCCGATAAGCTGGGATGCTTCGGCAAATTCCCGAACGCTTTATTTTAGAACTATAAATTCAGCAACCGGCTGTTACACTGACGGCTCTTTTGACATTTTGGTTGTGGATTCCCCTGACTACGCTTTTGAAGAAATTCAATACTTATGTATAGATGACCCCAATCCGTTTACTTTACAAATTGATGCAGGGTTTACCCGTTATGAATGGAGTACGGGTCAAAGCGGGGCTACTTTAAACTCAATCACCGTCAATCAACCTGGAACCTATAGTGTAACCGCATTCAATTCGTATGGATGCTCCACAACCAAAACCACACAAGTGCTAGCCTCAGAGCGCGCAACAATTGTCGATGTTGAAGTTGTAGGTCTAAACTATCCGCAGAATGAAGCGATCATCAATGTTACCGGACAAGGAGCCTATGAGTTTTCATTAGATAACGGAGGCTATACGTCAAACAACTCATTTACCGGCTTATCCAGAGGTTACCATACTATTACAGTAAGAGACCTTAACGGATGTGGTTCTGTGCAATCCCAAGCCTTTCTTATTCTGGATTATCCCAGATATTTCACTCCCAATGGCGATGGTTACCACGATACTTGGGAACTTATTGGTTTAAATGAATATCCCGGAGCTTATGTGCGCATTTATGATAGGTATGGAAAATTGCTTAAAGAGCTGAGCGCTCAAGATGCCCGCTGGGATGGAACGTATTTAGACAAGATTCTTAAACCGGACGACTATTGGTTCGAACTCGTTTTACCCGAAGGAGCTCGTGTAACCGGCCACTTTAGCTTGATTAATTAGCCGGAATCAAATACTCTTGAAACTTAGTTGACATATAAACCTGCACGCTGTCTCCTTCACTTTGCGTGTAAAGCAAATAAGCATCAATAGCATCAGCTTGTTCTAAAACTTGTTTAGAACGTTCAAAACCTAAAGCCATAAATGCAGTTGCATAGGCATCAGCCTCTGCGCAGGTTTTAGCAATGACTGTTGAACTCAGCACATCACTTTTTTCAGCTAAACCCGTTAATGGATTCACCGTATGTACATAACGCTGACCCGTTACAGAGTCTACTCTAAACTTGCGATAATTACCAGAGCCCGCCATACCCTTATTTTCTAGGGAAACAGCTTCAGTGTAATCTCTATCTGTGACCGGAGCGTTGATATTTTCAATACCTACTCTCCATGCTTGATCTTTAGACAAATTCTTTCCGTGCGCTAAAAGTTCGCCTCCTAACTCAATCAAATAATGCTCAACACCATTCTCCTCAAGCATTGCCCCAATTCTATCAATACAATAGCCTTTAGCGATACTATTAAAGTCAAGATACACCGACTTATCGTCCTTGATTATTTTTCCTTCTTCAGAAATTTTAATTTTATCAAGACCTACGTATGCTTTTAAAGAGTCTAATGTTGTACTGTCAAGTTGTTTTAAAGGTTTTCCAGGGCCGAAGCCATAAGCGTTAACCAAAATCCCCACAGTGGGATCATAATAGCCATTAGTAGCCTGATAGACTTTTCTAGACAACGCGAGCACTTCTTTAAACATAGCATCAACAACAACCGTTGTATTCCCGGCATTGATCTTTGAAATATCAGAATCCGGCTGGTACGTACTCATGGACTTGTTAATTGCTGCGATTGTAGAATCAAACTTCTGAGAAACCTCAAAGCGTTCATCGGCATAAAATTGTACTTGATATCCCGTTCCTAATGCCTGTCCTGAAAGCACAACCAACTTTGGATCTGTATCGCAACTTATAGCAATCAAACCTAATACTAAACCTAATAAATACTTCATTATTCTATTTCTTGTAAGCCGTTATATATAACTGTGTAAGAATCTCCCTTTTCTACGGGTTTTCCGTAATCCTCTGCACTACCTAAACCCACTCCTGCATAAAAGGTTTTTGCATTAAATTTATCTGCGTGTAACTTCATTTCACTCATAAAACCTTCGTCGTAGGCATTAGCATTTTCGGGATAACTCACAGCCCGCACGATCACAAAATGCAATTTTTTGTCGCGTAAAGCTACAAACTGCGGATTGCGTTTGAGTTCACTATTCACTCCTAAAAATTCAAAACCCTGAGCTTCCAGATCTTTTCCTACGATATTCATCGCAAGGTTATGAAGCTCCTGTTTATTTAATAATTCTGCCATAAAGCAAAGATACAGCGCGTGGAATTATAGCAGAAAAAAAGCCGCTACTTTCGTAACGGCTTTTTGATAATTTAAGTTCTGACTATCCTCCGAAGTCATCAAAACGAATATTCTCGTCTGGAATACCAAAATCCTCTCCCATTTTTTGAACTGCTTTGTTCATCAATGGAGGCCCACAGAAATACAATTCGATTTCTTCTGGCTCGTCGTGCTTGCTCAAGTACTGCTCGATCACAGCATTGTGTACAAATCCAACAAAACCATCTCCTGGGCTATCAATATCTTCTTTTACTTTCCAATTATCCTCTTCTAAAGGTTCAGAAAGTACTAGATAAAATTTAAAGTTATCAAACTCCTTCTCTAGCTCATAAAAATGCTGAAGGTAGAATAACTCGCGCTTAGAACGACCACCGTACCAATAAGTCACTTTACGACCCGTCTTGAGGGTTTTAAATAGATGATACAAGTGTGAACGCATTGGCGCCATACCTGCTCCACCACCTACATAAAGCATTTCTGCTTCAGACTCGTTGATGAAGAATTCACCGTAAGGACCAGAAATTGTTACCTTATCTCCTTTCTTTCTACTGAATATATATGAAGAGGCAACTCCAGGATTTACATCCATCCATCCACCTTTAGCACGGTCAAATGGAGGTGTTGCAATACGTACATTCAACATAATCTCACGTCCTTCTGCAGGATAAGAGGCCATTGAATACGCACGCTCTACAGTCTCTGTATTCTTCATTACAAGTGGCCAAAGTTTAAACTTATCCCACTCTTCTTTAAATTTATCAGGAGTTTCGTGCTCTTCTGGATGCGCGGTAATGTCAATATCCTCGAACTTCACTGTAGTCTCAGGAATTTCGATCTGAATATATCCACCCGCTTTGTAGTCCATATCCTCAGGGATCTCAACAACAAATTCCTTGATGAATGATGCTACGTTATAGTTACGCACTACAGTAGCCTCCCATTTCTTGATACCGAATACTTCTTCAGGAATAGTGATGTCCATATCTTGCTTCACCTTTACCTGACAAGCAAGACGCGCCCCTGCTGCTAATTCTTTACGTGTAAAATGTGGTGTTTCGGTAGGAAGCGCCTCACCTCCACCTGAAAGTACGTGACACTCACACTGAATACAAGTACCACCACCACCACAAGCAGATGGCAAGAATACTTTTTTTCCACCTAAAGTTGAAAGCAACGAACTTCCTGAATCAACTTCAATTTCTTTTTCTCCGTTAATGGTAATTTTTACCGGACCTGATGGAGATAATTTTTCTTTTGCAAAAAGTAGTAGTCCCACTAACACAAGTGTTAGTACTAAAAACGCCACTACAGTTGCTGCGATAACTCCTCCTGTACTTGCTGCTAAAAACATATTTACTTGTTGTTTATTTCTTGAGATACTTCGGCTAAAGACTCCTCTTCTTCAACAGTATCTTGACTTTGAACTTCTACTTTTGCTACTTCGTCAGTAGTTTCGGTTTTCTCTTCGCCACCGGTTAACATTCCACCAAAACTCATAAAACCAATAGCCATAAGTCCAGTAATGATAAAGGTGATTCCTAATCCTCTTAACGGCGCAGGAACGTTAGAATATCTGATTTTCTCACGGATCGCTGCAATTGCAAGAATTGCCAAGAACCAACCGATTCCTGAAGCTAAACCGTAATTAAAAGCCAAACCTAAAGTTTGAATATCTCTAGACTGCATAAATAAAGAACCTCCCAAAATCGCACAGTTTACAGCGATAAGCGGTAAGAAAATACCAAGAGAAGTATATAATGCAGGCGCAAATTTCTCAACCACGATCTCAACCAATTGCACCATTGTTGCAATCGTTGCGATAAATAGAATAAAAGATAAGAAGCTCAAGTCGTACTCTGCATACTCAGGGCCTAGCCAAGTTAAAGCTCCCGGGCGCAATACATATTGATCAAGTAACCAGTTCATAGGTACCGTAACTGCTAATACAAAGATTACAGCAGCCCCTAGACCTACAGCGGTAGAAACTTTTTTAGACACCGCCAGGTAAGAACACATTCCTAAGAACGTGGCAAATACCATATTGTCTATAAAGATTGATTTAAAAAATAACTCTACGTGTTCCATTTTTTTATAATAAGAAGTTAGAAATGAGTTTTAACTCAAATCGTAATCTTTAGTTTTCTTCAATTAAGGTTTTGTTTCTAGAACGCTGAACCCAAATGATAATCCCTACGACAATAAGCGCCATTGGCGAAAGCAACATAAAACCGTTGTTTTCATAACCTATTGCGTAAAGACCTGTTTTTTCGATTGGATCACCAAGTACTTTAAATCCAAGTAACGTACCTGAACCTAAAAGCTCTCTAGAGAATCCAACGATAATTAAGATTGCTCCATATCCTGCAGCATTTCCTATTCCGTCAAGAAAAGATCTGTATGGACCATTTCCTAAAGCAAACGCTTCAAAACGTCCCATAATGATACAGTTAGTAATAATAAGTCCCACGAAAACTGAAAGCGTCTTACTCAATTCGTAAGCAAATGCTTTAAGCACTTGGTCAACGATAATTACCAAAGCAGCAACTACAACTAACTGAACAATAATTCTGATCTTAGAAGGAATGATATTTCGCATAAGCGAAATCACAACGTTACCTACTGATAGTACAAACAATACTGAAACTGCCATTACTATCGAAGCTTTTAACTGCGCCGTAATCGCCAGTGCCGAACAAATTCCTAAAACCTGAATGGTAATTGGGTTGTTATCTGCTAGAGGGTCCATTATAAGACCTCTGTCTTTTTTAGATAGTAGTGCCATAATTATAATTTAATATCTTTTAAGTAAGGAATATAAAGCTTAACCGTACTGTTAATCATTGCAGTTACTCCGTTTCCGGTAATTGTTGCTCCTGCAATGGCATCAACCTTACCATCATCTTTTCTGTCGTTTAACGGGTCGTTATTTCCCTTCGCTACAGTAATACCTTCATACTGGGTACCGTTCATAATCTCTTCACCCGTGAAGTCATCCATAAAATAACGCTCCTTGATGTTTGCTCCAAGACCCGGAGTTTCTCCTTTGTGATCAAAGAAAACACCTTGTACTACATAGTCAGCATCAAGTGCTACAAAGCCCCAGATCGCATCCCATAATCCTTTACCATAAAGTGGGATGATGTAGTAATCTTTACCTTCTTTTTCTCCAACAAACAATGGAAGCTTACGCTCAGACATATCTTTACTTAATTCGCCTTTAAGGTCAATCAAGTAAGCCGCACTGTCTTGCTTTACTTCACCATTCTGGATAACTAATTGTTGTTTGATGTATTTTGAGAATTCTGCTTCAACTTCTGCGGTAGGTATAAAATTTACTGAACCTTCCACATTCTCATTGATGCCCATCGCATAAAGAATGTTCTGTTGTTTCTCAAAGCGCTCATTCTCGGTAATCGTAGGCTTAAGACTTGATGCTGTAAAGGCTAATAACGCCCCTACTACAAGCACCATCACTATAGCAAAGATTATCGTGTAACTGTTTTTATCTGTATTTGCCATTATTAAGCAGTTTTAAGTTTTAAACGTTTCATACGTTTTTTGACGTTGGCTTGAACCACATAGTGGTCAATTGTAGGAGCAAAAACGTTCATCAAAAGAATCGCTAAGAATACTCCTTCAGGATATGCCGGGTTGAATACGCGAATCATAATTGAAATAAAACCAATTAAGAAACCGTACCAGTATTTACCCGTATTGGTTTGCGCTCCTGACACAGGATCAGTCGCCATATATACAATACCAAAAGCGATACCCCCAATGATCAGGTGCTCCCAATAAGGCGTGCTCATCAATCCATAGAATTTACTTGACTCCGTGATCCATCCTGCATCTACAACACCGTTGAAAATAAGCCCCATTGCAGCAGCTCCAACGATCGCACTTAGGATAATTCTCCAACTTGCGATTTTAGTAAACATCAAGAACAGTCCACCTAATAAGATTAAGAAGGTTGAAGTCTCTCCTACAGATCCGGGAATAAACCCAAAGAACTTATCTGTAAAATCATATACTACTGAAGAATTCTGAGCATAAGAACCTAATATAGTTTCTCCAGAAATAGCATCCGGAGTGCCAACTGCTTCTTTTGCACCGTGTACCCAAACTTTATCTCCACTCATCCAGGTAGGATACGCAAAGAATAAAAAGGCTCTAATAGTAAGTGCAGGGTTAAGAATATTCATTCCGGTTCCACCAAAAACTTCTTTACCTATTACAACACCAAAAATAACCGCAACAGCAAGCATCCAAAGCGGGATGTCCACTGGTACGATCAAAGGCACAAGCATACCGGTTACCAGATAACCTTCTTCTACTTCGTGACCTTTAATTACCGCAAAAACAAATTCTACAGCCAGTCCTACCGCATAAGAAACAATTACTAGCGGAAGCACGGTAATCGCTCCCATCGTAAAATTATCCCAAGTGAAGAAGTTGCCAAAAAGGCTTGCTTCACGAATCACTCCGTTTGCAGCATCAACAGCAGCATAGTGCTGATAACCTGCATTAAAAATTCCCCATATTAAAACAGGTACAAGCGCCATAATCACAGTGTTCATGGTTCGCTTTAAATCATCAACAGCTCTAATGTGCGACCCGTTGTGTGTGGTTTCATTAGGCGTATACAAAAAAGTGTGCAGCGCATTAAAAGCCGGCGCCATTTTTTTGCCCTTGAAATCCTCTTTAATTCCGTGTAGTTTTTCTTTTAATCCCATAGCTATTATCCTATTTCAGCGTGCATTAAATCTAATCCTTTACGAATGATGGCTTGGTGTGGTTGTTTTGACACACAAACAAACTCTGTAAGCGCAAAATCTTCAGGTGCAACCTCGTACATCCCTAAAGCTTCCATCGCATCAAGGTCTTGCACCATACAAGCTTTTAATAATTGTAGCGGATAAATATCTAAAGGAAAAACTTCCTCATAATTTCCGGTAACCACAAAAGCTCTGTGCTCTCCGTTTGTATTGGTATCTAGATCGTATTTTTTATTCGGGAATAACCAAGAAAAAGTCAATGCTCTTGAAGAAGAAATCTTATTGAATACCGGTTTATTCCACCCGAATAATTCATAATCATCACCTTCAGGAATCACGGTAAATTCATTGTGGTAATATCCTAAATGACCGTCTGCTGCAACTTGCGCTCCCGTCAATACATTACCTGAAATCATTCTTACATTATCTCCCTCAACACCTGCAGAATACGCAAAAGTAGAAACCTCAGCTCCTATTTTTGTTCTATAATACTTTGGTGCTTTAACTCCAGAACCTGCAACCGAGATCACACGCTCAGGATTAAATTTACCTGTAAGGAAAAGCTCTCCGATAATCGCTAAATTTTCAGGAGCGATGGTCCATACGGTTTCTCCTTTATTAATAGGAGCAATTTTATTGATTTGCGTACCTACATTTCCGCTAGGATGCGGTCCTGATACAGTATGCATTTCTACTTCGCTAATATTTGCAAAAACAGAATCTGCAGCTTTAGCAACACCTAAGTAAATTTTACCACTGGTTAATTTACTTAATGCTGTAATCGCAGCTTGAATATAAGCTTCCTTTCCTTTGAGACTAAAGTTATAATCTGGTGCTAAAGGCGCACTATTGTGGCCAGAAATAAAAATAGCATCCGGAGTGGTTTTAGTGCTAGCGATGATATCATAAGGCCTCTGCTTGATGAACGGCCATAAACCAGATTCTAACATTCTGGCTTTAATCGCTTCTGCATTTGCAGTAGCAACATCAAGAGTAGGAAATTCTACTGTCGTGTCTTTACCATCTGCCTCAATGACAAGATGTGTTATCACACGTTTTGCTCCTCGTTTAATCTCAGTTAGCGTTCCACTTACCGGCGAAACAAATTTGATACTTTCATCTTTTTTAGCGAAGAAAAGTGGCTCTCCTGCTTTTAGGCTAGCTCCTTCTTTAAATAGCATCTTAGGAGTTACAAGATGAAAATCTGAAGGCTTGATCACATAAGTTCTTGATTTTGGCGCTTCGGCGAGTGTCTTTTCAGCCTCACCTACCAATTTAATATCAAGACCTTTTTTGATCTTAATGTCTTTTGACATAGGAAGTATATGTTAAAGTTCTTGTTATTCTCAACCCTTTATATGCTTGAATTGAGGTGTGCGAATTTACAAATTTTACAAGGTTCTTACACAAACTAGATTATAAAAATAAAGCGGCATAATTTTCGTTACATTTGAAGCAGCGCGAACCGCTTATACCACCTAGTTTTCGGACTTATATAGATTGTTTCCAAATAAGACTTAGGTGCTGCAATGATGCCGCTTTACACCTTAATTTGCTAAATGAAAACGTTTTCGACATTATTCTTACTTCTAGCCATCTGTTCTCTTTTTGGTCAGGTGGCTACCGAAGTTCCTGCCCCACCCTATATCAAATCTGTGCAATTTTATGGTAATACCGCACAAAGTCAGCTTCCGGTGATCAGATTGGGTGACCCGCTTAATTTGAGTTTTGACGACATCATTGGCGATGAAGCTGATTATTATTACACCATTACCCATCACAATTATGACTGGACTACTTCAGTCTTAGCAAAAACTGAATATCTCAAAGGTGTAGATGATGTGCGTATTATGAATTACACCAATTCGGTGAGCACGCTTCAGCTGTATACACATTACGAATTGCAAATCCCTAACCAATACAGTACTGCGATCTTAAAATCTGGCAATTATTTACTAAGCATTTTTAACAACGATGACGAGCTTATTTTTTCGCGAAAATTTATGATCTACGATCCTCAAGTTACAGTGGGCGTCGAGGTTTTACGTACCCGAAATTTGGAATTTATAGAAGAAAAACAAGTGGTGAATTTTAATGTTGATTCCGGTGAAAATATATTAATTAACCCTGATGAAACTGTAAAACCCTTGATTATTCAAAATAACGATCTAAAAAGGTCTGTGGGCAACATACCTCCTCAATACAGCATAGGTAATCTTTTGCAATACCGTTATGATGACGAAACCTCTTTTTACGCAGGAAATGAGTTTTTTGATTATGACAATAAAGACATTAGGGCTGCGACCAATCGCGTTCAGTATATAGAGTTGCTTAAACTTTACCACAATTATTTATATGGAAACAACACTCGAAAGGACGGCGTTTACACTTACAATCCTGACCTTAACGGAAATTTTCAGATCAACACCATACAAGGAGATCAACCTAAAGTGAATGCGGAATATGCGTGGATTCATTTTAGCCTAGATCACCCACAAAGACCTGAAGGTGAAGAGATACACCTCTACGGAAACTTCAATAATTTTGTAATTGAAGATGCTACCAAATTGCAATTCAATCCTGAAAATCAGCGCTACGAATTGCCCATTTTGCTCAAACAAGGCTACTACAATTACCGCTATGTGGTGGTTAAGGACGGTAAAATGCTCAAATACAATCCCGTTGATGGAGATTTTTGGCAGACTGAAAATGTTTACGATGTTCTCGTGTACTACAGAGCTCCGGGAAGCAGATACGACGAACTCATAGGCAGAGGGAATGCGCTCTCTACCTCAATTTCTAATGTACGCAGAGACTAACTTTAAGAAAATCGTTCTATCTTTAGAACGTGGGTAAACAACTAGAGCAGACTTCCAGAAAATCTTTGCGCTACAGAGGTAATGAATGCCTCAACTGCGGGCATCCGCTGGAAATCAGCGACCGCTATTGCTCGTATTGCGGCCAACTCAATTCGACTAAAAAATTATCGCTTCAAGATTATTTTGGCGAATTCATCATCAGTATCGTCAATTATGACAGCAGGTTTAGATACACCGTTAAAGACCTTCTGTTTAAACCCGGAGTCATCACTCGAAATTTCACTAGCGGAAAGCGTATGCGCTATGCTAATCCGTTTCGATTTTTTTTGAGCGTTAGCATTATTTATTTTTTACTAAGCGGTTTTCTTGATTTCATTCAAATTGCAGATGCTGAGTCTGAAGAAAATCCGTCGCTACAAAACATTTTCAACTTTCAAGATGACGACGATCAGGCGGAGATCCCTCTTGATTCCATCAACTATTACAAAACGCTTGCGTTAAATACTAAAGACAAAGACAGTCTTGAGCAACTGCCCCTTATTTACAGAAGAGAAAGCAGTTTAGACACGCTCAATTTTGTCAGCCGCACCGCATTTAAGCTAAAAATGTTCCACATATTCTCATTGCAGACAAAAGTTGAAAATCCATATCAGGCTTTAGATAGTCTTGAGTATTCTAAAAGCAAATTGAATGTTTGGCTGTATGATCGTGAAAAAGGCTTAAAACGTATTCAAGAAAATCCGGTAGCCTTTGGCCAGTACCTCGCAAAAAAAATCCCGGTTTTCTTATTTTTTCTAGCACCGTTATTTGCGTGTTTTTTCTTGCTACTTTACTATAAATCTGAATCAGTTCGCTTCCACAAGAATAAATTACGAGCCACATCCCGCAAGAAGTTACAGTCCTTATTTAAGACACCTTACATAGGGGGCTTCTGTCTTTATTGCCTGGCTTCACTACGGTCCGTTTTCGTTGTGAGAAGAAGTTATAACTATATGGAACACGTCATTTTTATCTTCCATATATTCACCTTTCTGTTTCTCGTACTTCTATTATTACTCGTTCCTGAATTCCTAATGGGCAGCAGTTTGCTCTCCGGACTTTTTATCAGTTTTGTTGCGCCATTTTATTTTTACAAAGCGCTGCGAAACTTCTACCAAGAAAGCCGCCTGCGCACTTTAATGAAGTTTTTTATACTAAATATTGTATTTTTAATGCTAGGAATACTTACCGGCAGCGTATTCTTTTTTCTCACTGCCGCGCTTTATTGATTATGGTAGAACAAGTAACTAAAGGCATTCGGGTATCTGTAGACACTTATTTTGAAGGCTCCTTCACAAAAGAAGGCATGCTCTTCTATGCTTTTGGTTATAAAGTAAGTATCACCAATAACAGCGAAGACACCGTGCAATTACTAAGCAGATCTTGGGATATTTACGATGCACTAAATATTCAAGAGAAAGTAGTTGGCGAAGGCGTAATTGGCCAGAAACCCGTACTTAAACCGGGAGAAACACACACCTACTCTTCGGGCTGTTTGCTACGTTCTCCTTTTGGGGCAATGAACGGGTATTATACGATGATCAATTTTACAAATTCCGCTCAATTTCAAGTTTCAATACCCACGTTTAAGCTTAGCGCTACCCATTTGCTCAACTAGGCCCAAAATTCCATTAAAATAGTATATAAATCGCATCTCGTTCGCGCAAGGTATTGCCTTTTATATTTTGTAA
The DNA here is from genome assembly GCF_900130045.1 of Leeuwenhoekiella palythoae. Lineage (GTDB taxonomy): Bacteria > Bacteroidota > Bacteroidia > Flavobacteriales > Flavobacteriaceae > Leeuwenhoekiella > Leeuwenhoekiella palythoae. The sequence continues at coordinate 39,369 of NZ_FQXT01000006.1, read as the reverse complement.
CTTTAGCACGTTCAAAGTTTAGCACGAACAAATACTAAAAACAACAAAAAATAATTATATGTCAAAAGGATTTTTTGAAGTACCTGTTGCGATCAATGAGCCTGTAAAAAGCTACGCTCCGGGAACTCCAGAACGAGAAGAAGTATTAAAAGCCTATAAAAATTTATACAACAGCACGATTGATGTGCCTCTTTATATAAATGGCGAAAAAATCGAAACGTCAAATACGCGTACGATGTCTCCGCCACACGATCACAAACACGCTTTAGGAAAGTATAGCTTAGCTGAAAAAAAACACGTTGAAGATGCAATCTCAACCGCATTAGAAGCTCGTAAAAAATGGGCAAAAATGCCTTGGGAGCAACGTGCAGCTATTTTCTTAAAAGCCGCAGAACTCATTCAAGGACCTTACCGTTATAAGATTAATGCAGCGACTATGCTGGCACAGTCTAAGAATATTTTTCAGGCGGAAATTGATAGTGCTTGTGAGCTAATAGATTTCTTGCGCTTCAACGTGCAATATATGAGTGAAATTTACTCTGAACAGCCTGAGTCTTCAGCTGCTGCTTGGAACCGCGTTGAGCACCGCCCACTTGAAGGATTCATTTATTCCGTAACGCCATTTAACTTTACCGCAATCGCAGGAAACTTACCGGCTGCCCCGGCATTGATGGGTAATACCGTGGTATGGAAACCAAGTGACAGTCAGGTTTATTCTGCTCAGGTTATTATGGAAGTTTTTGAAGAAGCAGGTGTTCCTGCCGGCGTGATCAATATGGTAATGGGAGATCCCGAGATGATCACAGACACGGTTTTGGCGAGTCCGGATTTTGCTGGAATTCACTTTACCGGTTCAACACACGTATTTAAAGATATCTGGGCAAAAATTGGCGCAAATATTCACACTTATAAAACGTACCCACGTATCGTTGGAGAAACCGGAGGTAAAGATTTTATCCTCGCGCATCCTACGGCAAACCCAAAACAAGTTGCTACCGCGATTTCAAGGGGTGCTTTTGAATTCCAAGGACAGAAATGTAGCGCAGCAAGTCGGGTTTATGTGGCAAAATCGATCTGGTCAGAGGTTAAAGAATTCTTACTGGAAGATATTAAATCTTTTAAAATGGGATCACCAGAAGATATGAGCAACTTCATCACTGCTGTGATTCACGAAGGTTCTTTTGATAAGCTAGCCAAGTACATTGACCAAGCTAAAGAAGACAGCGAAGCTGAAATCATTGCTGGTGGAAATTATGACAAGTCTACCGGTTACTTTGTAGAGCCTACAGTAATCGTTACTACAGATCCTAAATATACCACAATGACTACCGAATTGTTTGGTCCTGTAGTTTCTATCTACGTATATGAAGATGCTGATTGGGCTAAAACTCTAGAGCTTGTAGACGATTGCGATTATGCATTAACAGGTGCTGTACTATCAGGAGATCGTTATGCAATTGTTGAAGCTACAGATGCATTGCAAAACGCAGCGGGTAACTTCTACATCAATGATAAACCTACAGGTGCAGTGGTAGGACAACAACCTTTTGGTGGTGCTCGTGCTTCGGGAACAAACGACAAAGCAGGAAGCGTTCTCAACTTATTACGTTGGGTTTCTCCACGCTTGATTAAGGAAACATTTGTTACCCCAGAGGATTACAGATATCCATTTTTAGGAGAGTAAATTCTTCTTAAAATCTAACATAAAGCTATCGTCTTCAAGACGGTAGCTTTTCTTTTAACCCTACTTCTAATGTTAACTTAATGTTACGTAAACTTAAATTTAAGGTTATCTGAACTATTTTTTTTACCTTTGAGTAATCAAAATACGATGATTATGACGACGGAGGATAATAAAATGTATGTACTGAAAGTAAAATATTCAGTTATTGATGTTTCAAAAAAGAAAAGCAAACGCAGAATAACCCGAAAGAAAGAAAAACTCTATCTGGTTCGCGATCCAGAAAGTATTGATGACAAGCTTAAAGAACTTGAAGACACCTTACTTGAGATCGATCAGGAGCAGCGCACCACGCTGCTCAACAGAGCAAAAGATTTCTTGAGAAGTTTTGGAACACGATGTAACCGAACGTACCTAAATATGCTACGAACTTAAACAAAAATAGCGGCTCCTTGAGCCGCTATTTTTTTGTATAAATGCTTGTTATCCTTTGTATTTTAAGGGAAGATGCACCACTTTTTTAGTTTCAAAAAAGTCTTCTTTAAAGTAATCACTCAAGTCATAGATCTTAGCCGACTTATACAGTTGAAGTTCTTCGGTTAGATCACCACCTTTGAGATAAAGAATTCCGTTTTTAAGTTGGTGCTCACTCTTTTTAGCGATTCTACCTTTAATCCATCGTACAAAAGTTTCCATTTGCGCTACTGCCCTACTCACGATAAAATCATACTCGCCCGAAATATTTTCAACGCGATCATTTGTAATTTTTACATTTTTTAGATTTAACCCTGCAGCAACCTCTTCAACCACTTTTATTTTCTTCCCGATACTATCTACGAGATGAAATTGCGTCTCAGGAAATAAAATCGCTAACGGAATTCCCGGAAAACCACCACCTGTACCCACGTCTAGAATTTGCGCTCCCGGTTTAAACGCTTGCACTTTAGCGATTCCTAAAGAATGTAAAACGTGTCGCAAGTAGATCTCATCAATATCTTTACGAGACACCACATTGATTTTTAGATTCCAATCCTGATACAATTCATTCAACTTTCCAAACTGAATCAATTGATTTTCATCAAGATCTGAAAAATAGTGCTTGATTAGCTCCATAATAGAATTTTATGGCAACAAAATTAGGATTTCGGGCGTTAAATTAAAGGATTTTCAGACCTTAAAACGATATAAATCTTATTTTTGAGGTCGCGTTAAAAAACACTTAAAAAGTGCTTTTGCGATAAGCTTTATTCTATGGAAGACACAAAAACAATAAAATTTTCAAGAGTTGATTCGGCTAAATTTTTCCGAACACTCAATAAGCGCGTAAACGCTTATTTTAAAGATAATAATGTAGAACGCACCGGAAACTGGAAATTATACGTGAAAACAATAGTTATGTTTTCGCTATTTCTTACCCCATACTTCTTACTGCTCAGCATAGATATGCCGGGTTGGGCTCAATTGCTATTGACCATTGTAATGGGTGTAGGTATGGCCGGAGTGGGAATGAATGTAATGCACGATGGTAATCACGGCTCATTCTCTAAGAAAAAATGGGTAAATAAAGTGATGGGAAGCAGCATCTACATTCTTGCCGGAAATGTTTACAATTGGCAAGTTCAACACAATGTATTGCACCACACGTATACCAACATACATGGTCACGACGAAGATCTCGAAGCAGGACGCATTCTACGTTTTTCAAAACACGCAAAATGGTATAAGCACCATCGTTTTCAGCATTATTATTCGATCTTTTTATATGGCTTATTAACCTTTAACTGGGCACTTACCACTGATTTTCTTCAGATGAAACGCTACCTGAAGCGTAAATTATCTTATGGTGAATTCCCAAATCCGAAGTTAGAATGGACCAAACTGGTGATCACAAAGTTGATCTATTTAAGCATTTGGATCATTCTTCCGTTATTGATTTTAGACATTGCCTGGTGGAAAGTTTTATTAGGTTTCTTTGTGATGCATTATACAGCTGGCGTTATTTTAAGTGTTGTGTTTCAATTAGCACACGTGATCGACGAAGCAGATATGCCGCTTCCGGACCAGACCGGAACTATGAAGAATACTTGGGCCATTCACCAGTTGTTTACAACGGTTAACTTTTCGACTAAAAACAAGATTGTAAACTGGTTTACTGGTGGATTAAATCATCAGGTAGAACATCATATTTTTCCACACATCAGCCATATTCACTACACGAAAATTTCAAAAATCGTGAAGGAAACGGCTCAAGAATTCAACTTACCCTATAATGAGTATAAGACCACACGTAAAGCGGTAATTGCTCATTTTAGATACTTAAAAGAGATGGGCATGCGCCCCGCTCTTCAAACTGCTTAATTTTACATTTTTTAAATGGAAACACTTACCAACCAATTATCTGACCGAATTAATAACCTGGCCGCTTCGGCTACCCTTGCAATGGCCGCAAAGGCGCGTGAACTACGTGCTGAAGGAAAAGACATTATAGGGCTTAGCCTTGGAGAACCAGATTTTAACACGCCAGATTTTATTAAAGACGCAGCAATACAAGCTGTTAATGACAATTACAATTCATACACTCCTGTTGATGGTTATGTAGAATTAAAAGACGCGATCATCAACAAATTTAAGCGAGACAATAAGCTTACTTATGATCGCTCTCAAATCGTGGTTTCTACCGGAGCAAAACAATCTTTATACAACGTAGCTCAGGTTTGCTTAAACCCGGGTGACGAGGTGTTGCTACCTTGCCCGTATTGGGTAAGCTACTCAGACATTGTGAAGCTTGCTGAAGGTGTGCCTGTAGAAATTGAAACTTCATTGGACACCGATTTTAAAATGACCCCAGAACAATTAGAAGCTGCGATCACTCCAAAAACTAAAATGCTTTGGTATAGTTCGCCTTGTAATCCTAGTGGATCTATTTATAGTGAAGCTGAATTGCGCGCGCTTGCCGATGTGCTTCAAAAGCATCCACAAATTGTAGTGGTGAGTGATGAAATTTATGAGCACATCAATTACGTAGGTGGTCACGCAAGTATGGCACAGTTTGAAGATATGTACGACCGTGTTGTAACCGTGAATGGTGTAGCAAAAGCATTTGCTATGACCGGATGGAGAATTGGTTATATCGGAGCTCCGTCATATATCGCACGCGCGTGTAACAAAATTCAAGGTCAAGTGACCAGTGGTGCTAACTGTATCGCACAACGTGCCGTGATAACAGCCCTTGAAGCTCCAGTGAGCAAAATTCAATATATGGTTGATGAGTTCAAAGAGCGTAGAAAATTGATCTTAGGTTTATTCAATAATATTGAAGGTTTTGAGTGTAACGAGCCTGAAGGTGCATTTTACGTTTTCCCTAATATTTCGCATTACTTCGGAAAAACGCTTAATGGTACAACCATAAACAATGCTTCAGAATTTGCACTTTATATTCTAGAGCAAGCAAACGTTGCTACGGTAACCGGCGAAGCATTTGGTAATCCTAACTGCATACGTATTTCATATGCAGCAAGTCAAGATCAAATCAAAGAAGCTTTAGCTCGAATTAAAAAAGCGGTTTCCTAAAAGAAAATTAGCTTTATAACATTAAAAAAGCGACCTCTATGGGTCGCTTTTTACTTTTGATATTATCTCGATTACATCTCAGGAAGCAGTACCGTATCAATTACGTGAATCACTCCGTTGGACTGATTAACATCGGCAATTGTAACCGTTGCTACGTTACCTGCTTGATCTTTGATTTGCACCATGTCGCCATCGAGCATACCCCATAACTTTTGACCGTTTACGGTTGTCCATTCGGCAGTTCCTCCACCATCTTTAATATCTTGAATAATTGCTGCTGCCGAATTTTTACCGGCAATCACGTGATAGGTCAAAACACCTTGTAAAGCCTTTTTATTTTCAGGCTTCAATAAGTTAGCCACAGTTCCTTCCGGAAGTTTTTCAAAAGCTGCATTGGTAGGTGCCAATACTGTAAACGGTCCTTCACCTTGCAAAGTCTCAACCAAGCCTGCTGCTTTTACAGCTGCAACCAGAGTGGTGTGATCTTTAGAGTTGACTGCATTTTCTACAATATTCTTCGTAGGAAACATCGCTGCACCGCCTACCATTTTGGTTTCTTGTGCAAATACTTGAGTGGTTGCAACCATCATTAAGGCTACAAGCATTGTAGAAAATAAATTTCTCGTTTTCATAATGTAAGTTTTTTTTAGTTACACTACACTTACGAGAAGAAAAACGCTATTGGTTTTTGGCAAATTGAACTTTAGGGATTCATTAACTATTCTGAAGTTACCGCAAGCTTCTTTTTAAGATCCTTGATGATCATATCAGCGTGCACGCGTGTATTTTCAATAAACAATTTACTTGTTTTTAATCCGCTATTGATAACTCCAGCAACATACACATTGGGCAATGGAGTCTCAAGAGTTTCTTCGTTATGAATTGGTTTCTTATGATTTTCTTCATCTACAGGTATTCCTAAACGTTCAAACAAATTGAAATCCGGGGTATAGCCAATCATAGCCAATACAAAGTCATTTTCTAATTCAACCGTTCCGTCTGGGGTATTGAGAATTACACTATGCGGCTTAATCTCTTCAACAGTAGACTCAAAATAGGCTTTTATAGAACCTTCTTTAATTCGGTTTTCAATATTGGGCTTGATCCAATATTTAGTTTTTGGGTAAATCTCATTGCTCCGAATAGCCATCGTCACTTCGGCTCCTTTATAATACGTTTCTAAAGCAACATCACAAGCAGAGTTGGCAGCGCCAACCACTAAGATCTTTTGGTTGACATAAGGATGCGGACTGTCATAAAAATGGCGCACTTTGGCAAGCTCTTCTCCCGGAACATTCAAACGTCTTGCAGTATCGTAAAATCCTGTAGAAACAATTACAGCAGAAGTGTTGTATGCTCCTTTTGGTGTTTGAAGTACATATCCCCCTTCGCTTTGCGTCATACTTTCTACAGGGGTGTAGAGTTGCACATTCAATTTCCAACTATCATAAACCCGGCGATAGTATTCTAAGGCTTCCTTGCGTGTAGGTTTATCATTATGCGCAACAAATGGCACATCCCCTATTTCGAGTAGATTAGAAGTAGAGAAAAAGGTCATTTGCTCAGGAAAATTATACAACGAATTGACAAGCACTCCTTTTTCAAGAATTATATAATTGAGATTGGCTTTTGTAGCGGCAATTCCGCAGGCCAAACCTATAGGGCCACCACCTATGATAATGAGATCGTAATTTTTCAAAACAATTATTTTTGGGTTGGTTGGGATTAGTCGAAAAACAAAAGCGACCTGACTTTTGCTTTTCAGCTGAATTCACAGCACTAACAAAGTTAACCCTTACTAGCGATTACGCCAAAAGAACGGCGTTAACAGAATCAAAACAGTAAAGAGCTCCAGACGACCGATGAGCATTAAAAAGGCGCACCACCATTTACCCAAAACCGGTAAGGCATCAAAATTATTCACCGGACTTAAAATACCAAAAGCCGGACCTACATTACCCAGAGAAGACGCTGATCCTCCCAAAGCTGTTGGGAAATCGAGTCCCATCGAAGCCAGTCCACAAGCACCAATAATCCAAGCCAGTAAATAGAGAATGAAAAACGCCAGAATATTGAAAACAATCTCTTTTTTGACCGCTTTACCGTTGTGACGCACGGGCAAAATTGCGTTAGGATGCAGCGTACGTTTAAATTCGAGCACGCCATTTCTCACGATCATAAGGTGTCGCACTACTTTAATTCCACCGGAAGTTGAACCTGCAGAACCACCTAAAAACATGAGTCCGAAAAAGATTATTGTAGCAAACGGTGCCCACATCGTAAAGTCTGCCGAAACAAAACCTGTAGTTGTAATCACCGAAATCACCTGAAACAAGCCGTGTCTGATCGCGCTCTCATATTCTCCTAAAACCATAGGATGATCGATGGAAGAAACCGACACATCAGCACGGAAAATTATGATCAAAACCACCAATAAGGTAAATCCCACCGTAAAAGCAGAATACAGTTTGAACTCTTCATCTTTCCAAACGTTGCGCAATTTTCCTTTAAAAGCGAAATAGCTTAAGACAAAATTGGTTCCTGCCAAAAACATAAAAAGAATAATGATGTACTGCACTGCAGGATTATCATTCCAGTACGCGACACTTGCATTTTTTGTACTAAAACCACCTGTTGACAAGGTACTCATCGCGTGATTGACAGCATCTAGAAAAGACATTCCGGCGATCTGAAGAAGAATCGTTTCGGCTACGGTGTAGCCAAAATAGATAAGCCAAAGCCGCTTAGCCGTGTCTGTGATTCGCGGGTGCAATTTATCGGCATTGGGTCCCGGGGCTTCGGCCGCAAAAAGCTGCATTCCTCCTATTCCTAATAAAGGTAAAATCGCAATCGCGAGCACAATGATTCCCATACCACCTATCCAATGTGTGGTGCTTCGCCAGAACAAAACTCCATTAGGAATCGCTTCGATATCATTTAAAATAGAAGCTCCAGTGGTGGTATAACCACTTATGGTTTCAAAAAATGCGTTTGTAAAAGAAGGGATAGATCCTGTAAACAAATACGGCAAACAACCACTCAAGGACATAAAGATCCATCCAAAAGTAACAACGATATACCCTTCTCGTTTTTGAATTTCTTTTTTATGATCTCGTGTGAAGAACATAAATATCATTCCTAAGAAAACGGTCAACAAACCGGCAGAAATGATCCCGACAGCGACAGACACTGCATCATAAAAATAGCCTACAATGGCCGAAACCAGCATAAAAGCTCCATTAAAAAGGAGCAATACTCCCATTAAATGAAAGATGATTTTAAAATTGAGTCTGGGTCTGCTAGGCATATACTTAGATAAACATGCGTTCTACTTTATTAATCGATCGCAATAAACAACATACAACAATACGATCTCCCACCTCTATGCGGTTTTCTCCAAGCGGAATTATTCCTTTTCCGTCGCGCACGATACCTCCTATGGTTGCTGAGCGCGGAAAATCTAAATCTCTAATGCGTTTGCCTATAACTTTAGAATTAGGCTTAGCGCTAAATTCTAGCAATTCGGCATTCATATTATTAAGTTTGGTCATTGCCACAACATCACCTTTACGTATGTATCTAAAAATATTATTCGCCGCGAGTAATTTCTTATTAATCAAGGTATCGATTCCTATACTGTGCGAAAGCTGAAAATAATCCATATTCTCAACTAGAGCGATGGTTTTCTTTACGCTCTTAGACTTGGCTACCAAGCACGACATTATATTAGTCTCACTATTTCCGGTTACCGCAATAAAAGCATCCATATCGTAGATATTCTCTTCTTCAAGAAGTTCTACGTTTCTTCCGTCCCCGTTGATCACCAAGGTTTTGGGTAGGTTTTCGGCTAGATCGTAAGCCTTATCATTGTCTTTTTCTACCAGTTTTACCTTAAAATTATGCGAGCAAAGATCACGTGCCGTTTTATAACCTATTTTACTTCCGCCTAAAATCATCACGTTTCTGATCTCCTGCTTCATTTTACCGGTAAGCTTGTAGAGTTCTTCAACCCCTTCTTTTACCGTCATAAAATAAACCTGATCACCTTCTTTAAAGATCGTATCTCCTCTCGGAATCAAAGTATACTGCGTGCCTTCTCGCTGAATTGCGATCGGCATAAAGTGCAATGTGGGAAAAATACGCGCCGCCTCTTTAACGCTCTTTCCTACAAAAGAAGCTGTTCTGCTCAGCGAAGTCCCAACCATTGTTAATGCTCCGTTTTCAAACTCATAACTATCATTAAATGCAGACTGGTTAAGGAGCAATTCTATTTCTGAAGCCGCAAGACTTTCAGGCGAAATGAGTTCGTCTATTCCAAATTTCTTAAATCCGGCTACTTCTTGATTTTCTATAAACTCGGTATTTGAAATCCGTGCAATCGTGCGCTTTGCGCCCATTTGCTTAGCCAAAACACAAACCGTGATATTGGTAGTCTCACTTGCGGTAACTGCAATAATAAGATCGGTGGTGTCTATACGCGCTTCTTTTAAAACGGCGATAGAGGTCGAATCTCCGCGAATGGTGCGAATGTCAAGATGCGTATCCGCATAGGAGATACTGTCTTTATCAACATCGATAAGCGTAATATCTTGCGATTCAAAAGAAAGAAGTTTAGCCAAATGAAAGCCAACTTCCCCGGCACCTGCGATAACAATCTTCATAGCAATTTTTAATAAACAGCCCGCCACACGAGGTGTAAGGCAATTTGAGTTAGGTTCAAACATCGATAAAAAACCGACGCCTTTTGCTGTCACTTTGTGAGCAAAACCTTGCAAAGATATAAGATTTACTAGAGATAACTTTAAATATAACAGCCTTCTAAAACAGGTCGTCCTATCACGCAACAAATACTATATTTGCCAATAAAAGTAAGTTATGAGCGGTAACGTTAATCCGTATAAGAATTCAGACAGGTCAAAACGCGAGCAAGTTGAGCAAATGTTTGACACAATTTCAAAAGAATACGATGGGCTCAACCGGGTTATTTCATTTGGGATTGACGTAAAATGGCGTAAAAAAGTGGTGAATATGGTTGCTGCCACACAGCCTAAACGCATTCTTGATGTTGCTACAGGCACCGGAGATCTGGCGATTAATCTGGCGAAAACAGATGCCGAAAAGATCATTGGTCTTGATATTTCTGCCGGAATGCTGCAAGTAGGAAAGGATAAGATTGCATCAAAAAACCTGAGTACCACGATCGAAATGGTTCAGGGAGATTCTGAAAACCTTCCTTTTGAAGACAATTATTTTGATGCCATCACCGTAGCTTTTGGGATTCGCAATTTTGAAACCTTAGAAAAAGGCCTCTCCGAAATTCTTCGCGTGCTAAAACCCGGCGGAATTTTTGTGATTCTAGAAACTTCAGTACCTACTAAATTTCCGTTTAAACAAGGTTACGGGTTGTATACCAAAACCTTACTTCCGCTCATAGGACGCGTATTTTCTAAAGACCGCGACGCATATGCTTATTTGAGCGAAAGCGCTTCTGTTTTTCCTTATGGTGAAAAACTCAACAATATTTTAAGAAAAACAGGGTTTACACATGTTGAAGATCACCCACAAACAATGGGTGTAGCCACAATTTATTCAGCATCAAAGTAACTTATGCAAAAAAAACTGGTACTTGTTTTCTTTTTGATTTGGGCTGGTTCTCAAATTCAAGCTCAATTTTTAACCCGCGAGCGCATTCTCAACGATGAGAATTTTGACAAAAAATCGTGGAGTTGGGGTTATTACTTTGGGATCAACAGGTATGATTTCAATTTTGATTATAAAGAAGACAGACCAGATATTTATGTGGAACAAAACTATGGCTTCAATGTTGGGCTCTTGGGAAATAAACGCATAAATGAATACCTAGATCTGCGTTTTGAACCCGGACTCGTTTACAATGCCAGAACGCTTTTTTATCTGGATATTCCGGGAGATGAGAACGATCGCATACGAGAATTAAATTCTACCTACATTCATTTTCCGCTCTTGCTTAAGTTTTCCACTAAACGCTTAAACAATTTCAAACCTTTTGTAGTGGGTGGCTTTAGCTATTCGCATAACCTGTCGAGCAACGAGAAAAATCCGGACGATAATAGCTCTGGCCAATTTAGAATGACTAACAATACCTTTTATTATGAGGTAGGTTTCGGCATTGACTTATATTTACCTTATTTTAAATTTTCACCAAGTATTCGCGGTGTATTTGCATTGTCTGATGAACTCGTTAGAGATGAAGATCCTAATAGTTTGTACACTTCAAATATTGAAGTTATGCAGTCGCGCGGCATATTTTTAAACTTTACCTTTCAATAATGTGGGAAGCAGATTTATATAGAGAAAAACACGGTTTTGTATTCAACTACGGAAAAGACCTCATCAGTATGCTTAATCCACAGGAAGGTGAACGCATTTTAGATCTGGGTTGTGGTACCGGCGAACTTACTGCTGCGATTGCCGAAAGTGGCGCTCAACTGGTAGGTATTGATGCTTCGCAAGAGATGATTGATGCTGCTCAATCAAAATTTGATGGTATTGAATTCATCACGGCGCGGGGTGAGAGTTTTATTGATAAAAAACCCTATGACGCCATCTTTAGTAATGCAACCTTGCACTGGATCTTGAATCCTGAGGCTGCGATCTCAGCGATGTACAGCAACCTAAAAACCGGCGGTAGATTACTCTTAGAAATGGGTGGAGCCGGAAATATTGAAACCATCATCACTGCTTTAAGTGCGGTTCTAAAAGAAAAAGGATACATCAAACAATCCCGAACAATCAATTGGTATTTCCCAAAGTTGGGGACATATTGTTATTTCTTAGAAAAATCAGGATTTCAAGTCACCTTTGCGCATTTATACGAGCGACCTACAAAATTAAAAGATCCTGAAACCGGCATTATAGATTGGCTCAATATGTTTGCCAAACACTATTTTACCGATATCCCAGACGCCGAAGCTGACGCCATTCGCAAAGAGGTTCAGGAGCAGGTGCATCAAGCTTTGTTTAGAGACGGGCATTATTATGCCGACTATAAAAGACTGCGTATCTGCGCGATCAAATAGGCTTATCCGCGTTTAAATTCGCTTACTAAAATTGCCCCGGCGATTGCCACGTTTAAACTTTCGGTGGTTGAAGTCCCAAATTGTGGAATGCATATTTTATGCTGAATTTTTTCTGAAACAGCGCTTGAAATTCCGTTTGCTTCATTGCCTAAAACCAAAATAGCATCTTCGAGCATTGACGCGCGATACACATTTTCACCATCCATAAACGCCCCATACACCGGAAGCGTCTGCCCCGATAAATAGGTATCCAAATTTGTGTAATGTACCTTCACTCGGGTAAGTGATCCCATTGTGGCCTGCACTACTTTAGGATTAAAACAATCTACTGTTTGCTGAGAACACACCAGCGTTTTGATCCCATACCAATCACAAAGTCTGATCAGAGTACCCAGATTACCGGGATCGCGTACATCGTCTAGCACCAATTGAAAACCCGCTTCTTTTTCACTACTCAGCTTCGGAATCTCAAAAACAGCTAAAGCCTTCTGTGGTGTTTTTAAAAATGAGATTTTTTTGAGTGCCGCTTCAGCAATTTCAATAGCATTTTGTGCTTCAAAATATCCCTTTAAAGCGTACAAACTGTGCAGCGTATAATGAGAATCAAGAAATTCTTGAATGCCTTTAATTCCTTCAACCACAAATAAGCCGTGTTGCTGGCGGTACTTTTTTTGAGACAGACTCGTTATTAATTTTATTTGGCTTTTGCTAACCACGTCTAATGTGTATTTTTGAAGTTATTTTTATAAAAAAGCCCTTGCAAAAACTTTCCGCAAAAATAGGATTATTTATCATACTGCTACTCGTTCTAGCTGCCTGTGACGCGGTAAAGCGTGTTCCGCAAGGAAAATATTTACTTTCTGAAAATGAGATTGTCGTTAACGGTGAAGTCAACGAAGCCTATAACATCAATAACATTCCGTATTTACAGCCCAATACAAAAGTTCCGCTTTTAGGAACTCCAGTTAGACTATATATTTACAATTGGGCGCGCCCCAACTTAGACACCATTCTTCAGCATAAATTAAACGACAACGACCAGCGAACGTTAAAATTTTGGTCTGGCGTACTCTCGCGAAAACAACTCGATAAGTACATCAAATTTAAACTAGGTTTTAACGATGTGCTTAAAGATTTTGGGGAAGAGCCCGCGATCATTACCGAAAATCTTACCAAAAGATCGGCAGACCGTTTAACCGAATACTACAACAGTAAAGGTTGGTTTAATGCCGAAACGACCTATGAGATCGAGAAAGACAGCGCAAACAAACGTGCTAAGGTGATCTATTCGGTAAATACGCAAAGACCGTATATCATTGATTCGTTAAAAACCTTTATCAAATCTGCTGCTGCAGATTCTATTTACCAAGCGCATAAAAATGAGTCTTTTATCAAGAAAGATGCGCAATACGAACTGCTCGACATCAACGCCGAAACCAGTCGCATCACTGAACTAATGCGTAATAACGGCTTGTTTCATTTTGATCAGGAATTTATAAGTTTTGTAGGAGACTCGGTGAATACCAACCATCGGGTTAATCTCGAGATGAACATTAGAAACAGGGAGATTCGCGGGAGAGATTCGGTTTATGAATTACCATTAAAAGTTCATAAAATAAGTAAGGTTAAAGTCACAACAGATTATGGTTATGCCTTGCGCAACGACACCTATTCAGATAGTCTGGTGCGCGATGATCATTACCTCTATGCTTATGACAAATTGCGGTATAAGTCTAAACGCTTGATCGATGCGATTTTTATTGAGCCCGGAGAAACCTACAGCGACGAGGCACGTAATCAGACCTTAATTCGGTTAAGTCAGCTGGGCACTTTTAGATATCCAGACCTTCGATTTTCTGAAGATCCTGATGATCCAGAAGGCACAGATCTTATCGCCAATATTCTGCTTACCCCACTGCCTAAATTCAATCTGAGGGCAGATTTTGATATTTCTACCTCCAATATTCAACGTTTTGGGATTGCTGGCGGTGGTTCGCTACGCATTAGAAATGTTTTAGGCGGAATGGAAACTTTGCAAATTTCCGGGCGTGCGAGTATAGGAGATTCCAGAACCGCAGCAGGAAGCAACAGCCCTGAGCTTTTTGATATCACTGAAATAGGTGCCGATGTAAGTCTGACGATTCCGCGTATCTTCTTCCCTATTCGCACTAATTTCATCGCACCTGAAATGTCACCTTCCACCAGTTTCACGACCGGTATAGGTATTCAGCAAAACATAGGTTTAGATAAACAAAATGTCACCGGCGGGATTAATTATAAGTGGACCCCTTCAGAAAATTTGAATTACCGTTTTGATCTTTTTGACATTCAGTATGTGCGTAATTTGAATATCTCCAACTATTTTAATGTCTATGAGAATTCGTATGACGAACTGAACACCATCGCTCTTGGGTATCCTACTCAGGTGCTTCCGTATTTAAATGAAGATGGCAATTTAGATATTCCGGATGGTGCTTTAGACTTTATAAATGCCGTGCAAAACCGAAATATTGCCGTTACCACAACAGAGTTTAATGACGTTGTAAATATTGAAGAACGCCGCCAGCGTCTTACCGAAGACAACTTGATCCTAGCTTCTAGTTTTACCTACTATAAAAACACCCGGGATAATTTATTTGACGATGAGTTTACCAGTTTTAGAGCCAAACTTGAAGTTGCCGGTAATACGCTAAGCGCCATTAGTAATCTAATAGGACTTGAAGAAAATGAAAACGGTTCCTCAAGAGTTCTGGGCGTGACCTTCTCGCAATATGTAAAAACCGAATTGGATTTTATTAAACATTGGGATTTTGGCAACGATAATATATTGGCTGTACGTGCATACGGAGGTATCGCGATTCCGTATGGAAATTCAAACAGCATCCCTTTTATTCGCAGTTTTTTTGGTGGTGGATCTAACGACAACCGTGCTTGGCAAGCATACCGCTTAGGCCCAGGAAGCACGGATAGCCCTAACGATTTTAATGAAGCCAATATGAAACTGGCGTTTAATGCAGAACAACGCTTTACCTTTTTAGGTGATTTAAAAGGCGCCATTTTTGCCGATGTAGGAAACATCTGGAACGCTCTAGATAATATTGAAGATCCGCAGGCTACTTTTACTGGCCTTAAAAGTCTTGAAGATATCGCCGTAGGAACCGGTTTTGGCCTACGCTATGATTTTAGCTTTTTTGTTTTGCGTTTTGATATAGGATTTAAAACCTATGATCCCGCGCTACCTAACGGCGAACGCTGGTTTAAAAACACAAATTTTTCTAATGCGGTCTACAACGTGGGTATTAACTATCCTTTCTAAGCAAATTAGGTGGTCAAACCCTAATTATTTATTAATTTTATGCCCTTAACTAAGTAAACAACAACTTATGAGTCATAGTATCAAACCGGGGGTTGCAACCGGTAAAGAAGTTCAGGCAATTTTTAAACACGCTAAAGAAAATGGCTACGCGCTTCCAGCTGTAAATGTAATCGGCTCTAATACCATAAACGGTGTTTTAGAAACAGCTGCAAAATTAAATGCACCTGTGATCCTTCAATTTTCTAACGGAGGTGCTCAATTTAACGCAGGAAAAGGTTATGCCAACGATAACCAGCAAGCAGCAGTTGCAGGAGCAATCGCAGGAGCAAAACACGTGCACGAATTAGCAAAGCGTTATGGCGCAACAGTTATTTTACATACTGACCACTGCGCTAAAAAACTTTTACCTTGGATTGACGGTCTTCTTGATGCTTCTGAAGAATACTATAAAGAACATGGGCATTCCCTTTTTAGCTCTCATATGATTGACCTTAGTGAAGAGCCTATTGAAGAGAACATCGAGCTTTGTAAAAAATACCTTGAGCGTATGAGCAAGATGGAAATGACTCTTGAGATCGAACTTGGTATCACCGGTGGTGAAGAAGATGGTGTAGATAACTCTGATGTTGACGTTTCTAAATTGTATACGCAGCCAGAAGAAGTTGCTTACGCTTATGAAGAATTAAGCAAAGTAAGTGATCAGTTTACTATCGCTGCGGCTTTTGGTAACGTTCACGGGGTTTACAAGCCTGGTAACGTAAAATTGACTCCGAAAATTTTGAAGAATTCTCAGGAATATATTTCAGAAAAATACGGGGTTGGAGAAAACCATATCGACTTTGTATTCCACGGAGGAAGTGGTTCTACCGTTGAAGAAATTCGCGAAGGTATCAGCTACGGTGTTATCAAAATGAATATTGACACTGATTTACAGTGGGCATTTACTGAAGGTATTCGCAAATATTTTGATGCAAATGCAGACTATCTTCAAACACAAATAGGTAACCCAACCGGAGAAGACAGCCCAAATAAGAAATTTTACGATCCACGCGTTTGGTTACGTAAAGGTGAAGAATCTTTTGTTGCGCGTTTAGAAAAAGCGTTTGAAGATTTAAATAACGTAAATACTTTGTAATTTCGCATCCGCGAAAAGAAATTTTAAAACCTCAGGATTTATATTCTGAGGTTTTTCAACCTTTAAAAACAGCCTCTTAATTTTTAAGAAGCACCCCTAAAAGCTTACAAACTAAAAAGCACAAAATATGGCTTGGTTTAAACGGAAAGAAAAAGGAATACAAACTGCTACCGAAAATAAAAAAGATGTACCTAAAGGACTTTGGTATAAATCTCCTACCGGTAAAATCATTGATGCAGATGAACTTGCTAAGAATTTTTACGTAAGTCCAGAAGATGATTATCACGTAAGAATAGGCAGTAATGAGTATTTTTCAATTCTTTTTGATGAAGGCAAATACAAAGAGCTAGATAAAAATCTTACTTCAAAAGATCCGCTAGGGTTTGAAGACACTAAAAAATATGTTGACCGCCTCAAGGATGCAGAAGCAAAAACCGGTTTAAAAGATGCCGTACGTACTGCCGTAGGTAAAAGTATGGGTAAAGACCTTGTTGTTGCTGCAATGGATTTTAAGTTCATCGGTGGATCTATGGGTTCTGTAGTGGGTGAGAAAATCGCGCGTGCCGCAGATTACTCCCTTAAGCACAACGTTCCTTTAGTGATCATTTCAAAATCTGGTGGAGCACGTATGATGGAAGCTGCATTATCCTTAATGCAATTAGCAAAAACTTCTGCTAAACTAGCTCAACTTGCTGAAGCAAAAATTCCATACATCTCGTTATGTACAGATCCTACCACCGGTGGAACCACTGCTTCATTTGCGATGTTAGGTGATATTAATATTTCTGAGCCGGGAGCTTTAATTGGTTTTGCAGGACCTCGTGTTGTACGCGATACTACCGGCCAAGAATTGCCAGAAGATTTTCAGACAGCAGAATTTTTAAAAGAGCACGGTTTCCTTGATTTTATATCACACCGAAAAGAACTGAAAAAGAATATCAACCTTTACATAGACTTGATTTTAAATCAGCCAGTTCGCAATTAAAAATAACAGACCGGTATTTAGAAATTAATTGTATCTTTGCCGGCTCAATGAGATCACCTCATTGAATACATAAAAACTATTTAAATAATATTGGCATGTATCTTACTCAAGAGAAAAAAGATGAAATTTTCAGCCAGTACGGTAAAGACAAAAACGATACCGGATCTGCAGAAGGACAAATTGCGTTGTTCACACACCGCATCAACCACCTTACAGAGCACTTAAAAAGAAACCGCAAAGACTTTAACACGGAGCGTTCTCTAGTAAAGTTAGTAGGTAAGCGTAGAGCATTACTTGACTATTTAACTAAGAAAGATATCAACAGATATCGTGCTATCGTTAAAGAATTAGGTTTAAGAAAATAATTCTTATTTATAAAAGGGGCTGTTTTTCAGTCCCTTTTATTTTTAAAATCTGGTTGTTTCAGAATAATATTTGAAGCTTCAGTAAAATAAAAACCATATTTTTGGTTCAAGTCCCGTAAGGGCAAAGAAAGCTATCCTTAGGTTTTTCATTGGTCACCACTACACACAACAACACAACGACCTTGCCGCTAACCTTTTTGGTTTGCAGCTTATGTTTAACAGTATCCTCGATTTAGGATACAGATGAAAAATCAAAATATGATTCCAAAGACTTTCAAAGAGGTCATTGACCTTGGTGATGGTAGAGAGATCTCTATCGAAACCGGAAAATTAGCAAAACAGGCACATGGTTCTGTTGTTGTTCAATCCGGTAAATGTATGTTGCTTTGTACGGTAGTTTCAAACTACAAGCAAAGTGATGTTGATTTTCTTCCATTAACGGTAGATTATCGTGAAAAATTTGCTGCCGCTGGCCGCTATCCTGGTGGTTTCTTCAAAAGAGAAGCTCGCCCAAGTGATGGTGAAGTATTAACCATGCGTCTTGTAGACCGTGTACTTCGCCCATTGTTCCCAAAAGATTATCACGCAGAAACTCAGGTTATGATTCAGTTAATGTCTCATGACGAAGATGTAATGCCTGATGCGATGGCAGGTCTTGCAGCATCTGCAGCAATTCAACTTTCAGATTTCCCATTTGAATGTGCGATTTCTGAAGTACGTGTGGGTCGTGTAAACGGTGAGTTTATCATCAACCCTTCTCGCACACAGTTAGCAGAATCTGACATCGATATGGTTATTGGGGCTTCGGCTGACTCTGTAATGATGGTTGAAGGTGAGATGGACGAAATTTCTGAAGAAGAAATGACCGAAGCCATCAAAGCTGCTCACGAGGCTATTAAAGTTCAGTGTGAGGCTCAAATTCGTCTTGCGGAAGCTTTTGGTAAAAAACCAACCCGTGAGTACGAACCAGAAGTTGAAGACGCAGAACTTGAGAAAAAAGTTTACGATTTAACGTATGACAAAGTGTATGAAGTAGCCAAAGCTGGTTCTTCTAAACACGAGCGTAGCACTGCTTTTGATGCCATTAAAGAAGAAGTAAAAGGAACGTTCTCAGAAGAAGACCTTGAAGCGTTTGGAGATTTGATCTCTAAGTATTTCTACAAAGCCGAAAAAGCTGCGGTACGCGATCTTACTTTAAATGAAGGTTTACGTCTTGATGGTCGTAAGACTACTGAGATTCGTCCAATTTGGTGTGAGACTGACTATTTACCATCAGTACACGGTTCTTCGATCTTTACACGTGGGGAAACTCAGGCGCTTGCTACTGTTACTTTAGGTACTTCGAGAGAGGCTAATCAAATTGATATGCCATCTTACGAAGGTGAAGAAACATTCTACCTACACTACAACTTCCCTCCTTTCTCAACCGGTGAAGCGCGTCCTATTCGCGGAACGTCTCGTCGTGAGGTAGGTCACGGTAACTTAGCACAACGTGCATTAAAAGGGATGATCCCAGCAGATTGCCCGTATACCGTACGTGTTGTTTCAGAGATTTTAGAATCTAACGGTTCTTCTTCTATGGCTACCGTTTGTGCAGGTACTATGGCCATTATGGATGCCGGTGTAAAACTTAAGAAACCAGTTTCTGGTATCGCAATGGGTCTTATCACTGATGTTGAAAGCGGTAAATACGCTGTACTTTCTGATATTCTTGGTGATGAAGATCACTTAGGTGATATGGACTTTAAAGTGACCGGAACAGCTGATGGTATCACTGCTTGCCAAATGGACATTAAAGTAAAAGGTCTTTCTTACGAAATTCTTGTAAAAGCACTTCATCAGGCACGTGATGGTCGTTTACACATCTTAAACCACCTTACAGATACAATTTCTGAACCTCGTGGAGATGTTAAAGATTACGCGCCTAAAATGGTTACTACACGCATCGCTAATGAATACATTGGTGCGCTTATAGGACCTGGCGGAAAAGTAATTCAAGAACTTCAGAAAGAAACTGGAACTACGATTGTAATCAATGAAGATCCAGTAACCGAAGAAGGAATAGTTGAAATTCTAGGTACAGGAACTGAAGGTATCAACGCAGTTCTTGCTAAAATAGATTCAATCACTTTTAAACCAAAAGTTGGTGAGTCTTACAAAGTAAAAGTAATCAAGATGCTTGACTTTGGTGCTGTTGTAGAATATCTTGCTGCTCCGGGTAATGAAGTACTACTTCACGTTTCTGAACTTGCTTGGGAACGTACAGAGAATGTAAGCGACGTGGTTAATATGGGAGATGAATTTGAAGTAAAATACTTCGGAATCGATTCTCGTACACGCAAAGAAAAAGTTTCTCGTAAAGCACTTCTGCCAAAACCGGAAGGTTACAAAGAGCGTGCTCCTAGAAATAATGACAACAAGGACCGTGGATCTCGCGACAATCGAGGCCGCGATAACAGAAATAAAGATCGCAAAAGAGATTAATTTCTGATAGATTTTATTGAAAAAGGGAGCTAAATGCTCCCTTTTTTTATGTTTCTTGAGTCAAATCGCTGAAAATTGAAATCCCTGCTTAATTCAATTTATTTCCTTTAAAAATATTCTTTGATTCATAATATTTGGATATTACCTACTAAAACTGACATAAAACTGACAGATGTACAGCATTTGGCAGAAAAACTGCCAAAAAGGAACTGCGAAATCCGCAATGCTTTTTTAACATTTAGTTAGCAAACCTTTCTTAAGCTTCATAGGGTGTACGCTAACAGGCTTTTTCCTATCAATATTCTAGGATACTTCCTCATTTTCTGAGTCTCGCATGATACTTGCACTAAATAGGGCGAACTAATTAATTAAAAACTATTTAATGAAAGTATTAGTATTAGGTGCTGGCAATATGGGACTTACCTATGCCGAAGGAATGGCAAACTCCCCATTTTTAAATAAGCGCAAGCTTATGATCTTTGATGTCTCACCTCAAAAAACAGAAGCTTTATCAACTATGGCGCAGTTTGATGCTTATGACAGCATTGAAGAATGTGTGCCACAAGCTGATGTTATTTTTATCGCGGTTAAACCGTACCACAGTCAATCATTATTTGACAGTATTAAGCCCTACATAAACCAAGATCAACTTTTTGTATCGTTAATGGCGGGTGTAACTATAAATACCATTCAAGAAGGATTAGGAGTAAAAAAAGTTATACGTACTATGCCTAATTTACCTGCTAAAGTAGGTAAAGGAGTGACTTCTTTTACAGAATCTAAAGAGGTTAGTAGAGTGGAATTATTGACTGTTAGAAGTCTTTTAGATACTACTGGTGAGTCAATACACGTAGAAACAGAGCAATTTATTGATGCTTCCACTGGTATTTCTGGTAGTGGTCCTGCATATGTGTTTTATTTTATGCAATCTATGTTAGAAGCAGCATTAAAAATGGGCTTCTCTCCAAACGATTCAAAAGTATTGGTATCACAAACTTTTGAAGGCGCTGTGAAACTATTTAATGAATCTGATCTTACACCTGAAAAATGGATGGATCGCGTTGCTTCAAAAGGTGGTACGACGCGTGCCGCACTAGATTCAATGGAAGATAATAACGTTAAAGAATTAATTAAAGAAGCTGCATACGCAGCATTTGACCGTGCAACAGAACTCGGTAAAGAAAAATAAAATTATGAGCACAAAACGTGTAGTTATAAAAGTAGGAACTAATGTAATGACCAATAGAAACAACAGAATTGTTGGGCCTGTTCTTCATGAACTTGTGAGACAAATCGCAGAGCTTTATGAAAAAGGTTACCAGCCTGTTTTAGTTTCTTCAGGTTCTGCAATTGCAGGTAAAGAAGTCTTAGGAGAATGCAATTATGAAGATGCTTCTACCCGTAGACAAATATTCTCTTCAGTTGGGCAACCTCGTATGATGCGTCACTATTATACACTATTTAATAGCTTCGGTATGCATTGCGCTCAATTACTTGCTACTAAGCGTGATTTTGCGCCAGGGAAGCACCGCGAGAATATGATCAATTGCTATGAAGGTCTTTTGTCTGAAGGTATTATTCCTATCGCAAATGAGGATGACGCAGTATCATTAACTATGTCAATGTTTACTGATAATGATGAGCTCGCAAGTCTTGTAGCCGAATTGATCAATGCAGATGCATTGATTCTTCTTACGGATACAGACGGACTTTATACAGGGCATCCTGATGATGATGAATCAGAAAAATTAACGGAAGTGCATCCTGAGCAGAAAGTAGAACAATACGTTCAAGAGAATAACAAAGCTGAAGGTGAAGGACGAGGAGGAATGAAATCTAAGCTTAAAATTGCTAAAGAAACTGCTCGCAAAGACATCACTTGCTTTATTGCTAATGGTAAAAAACCTAATGTGATTGTCGACCTTCTGGAAGGTAAAGAAATTGGTACTAAGTTTCAAGCTTAAGTTTGAAATAGATTAGTTCATTCAATTCAAATTAATAAAAGAAAAAAAGTAAAATGCAATTACTCAATTCAGATATAAAAAATAAAGTTCTTGATTCAATGATGAATATTATTGAGTCTAGAAAAAGCGAAATTTTAGAAGCTAATAAAAAAGATTTAGAGGCTTTTAATCGCGACGATCAAGCCCTTTACGACCGATTGGTTGTAAATGATGCTAAAATTAGTGGTATGATTCAAGCGATTAAAGAGGTGCGCGATCAAGAAGATCCTGTAAGTCAAGAAATTTCAAATACAACACTTGATAGCGGTTTAAAAATCATCAACAAGACGGCTCCATTTGGAACCATTATGATCATTTATGAATCGCGTCCTGATGTGACTATTGAAGCTGCAGTTCTAGCTTTTAAAGCAAACAATAAAATTTTGCTTAAAGGTGGTAAAGAGGCGCATCATAGTAATGTTGTTCTTGTAGACTGTTGGAAGCAAGCTTTACGCGAGAATGACCTTGATGAGTCTTGGATCACCATGTTACAAATGAATCGTGAAGAAACTCAGGCATTCTTAAAGAATCCTGATCAACCTTTAGATTTGATTGTTCCTCGTGGTGGTGAGCGCTTAATAGGATTTGTAAAGGAACACGCCAAATGTGCTGTTTTGGTAAGCGGTAGAGGAAATAACTTCTTATACGTACATCCAAAAGCAGATTGGGCCAAAACTATTGAGGTAATCATCAATGCTAAAACCGATAAAATATCTGGATGTAACGCGCTAGATAAAGTATTGGTAGACAAGAACATTGCTGATTATGAAGCTAAGATCAAAGAATTAGATCAAATTCTTAAAGCTAAAGGTGTTGAAGTATTAGCAGACGAAGCTTCAAAAGAAGTTCTTAGCGATAACACCGTGATCCCAAATGAAGATACGTGGTATGAAGAATTTTTAGCGATGAAAATTGTTCTTGGCGCTGTTGACAGTATGGAAGAAGCGATGGAAAAGATCAACACTTACAGCGGTGGTCACTCTAGTGCGATTATGACAACTGATAAAGAGGCTGCGACAACCTTTATGGAAAACATAGATACAGCAGCGGTTTATCACAACGCTTCCACGCGATTTACAGATGGTGGACAAATGGGCGTTGGTGCCGAGTTAGCGATCAGTACCGATAAATTGCATCACAGAGGTCCGTTAGGATTAAAACAATTGGTGACAAATAAATACTATGTATTTGGTGACGGACACGTAAGAGTCTAATTATCAGTAAATATTATTCAAAAAGGGAGTTCTTCATTGAGCTCCCTTTTATTTTTTTATCAAGTTTTAAAATCATCTACTGAAAATTTTTCAGCAAAAAAGCAATGAAATTCGATTTTTGGTAAAAGCCTTAAATTCAAACTTTTCCTACAAGTAAAATCCATTAGTATTCATTTAAAATATTTAATTTAGCCTTTAAACGAAATAAAGCTTTTGTTTTTCCATCTCACACCCAATGAGCTCATTTATAGATCGTCTTCTCAATCATCGTGCTACTAGGATTACTAAAAGTGATTCTACAGAAGATCCTATAAAAAACTTTTTCAATTACCTCATCAGTTTGGGCACGCCGGGCCCCAGATTGAAACTTTTAGAATCGAAGATTGAAAATTTTGAGTTTCCTGAAGATGCTTATTTGGCTGAAATCTGTGTTGTCAACTTTTATCTCGATTTAGAGTTTTACCTCATCAATCACGATGCGCGTTACATCAACACAGAAGAGAAGTTGCGTTTACAAATCAAAAAACAATTTCCAAAAATTGCAAATTCCAATGCATTCTTACCGCTCTACACTAGCGGAAAGAACCAAGAAATCAGCCTTGCGCAACTCTTTCTGATTACGATTTTAAAGAAGTTTAAAGATGAAGATCCGGAATTAAATACTACGATCTCGTGGCTGAATTCTTTAGAAAAAGCATATCACGCAGAGCCTTCTTCAGATCTTGTTCAGCAGATTAACAGCTTCAGAAGAATTAAGGATGATGCGTATAAAATCAATAAAGAATTTGGTGAGATCTTTGGGCAAGACTTTGTTGATTCAGCATTCTCGGGTACTAAAGAAGAGTTTTTCAGCTATTATGAAAAATTAAATGCAGTCGTAGCCATCAATGATGTGATGCCGCAGCTTTTTACTTCGTTGCTAAACGAGTCGGCCAACAAAGATTATTTTAAACCACCTATAGAGCCCCTTCCACCTCAGGAACCCCCTTTACCTAAGCAAAAACCTTCGGCGCATAGTGCGCAAACTACGCACGTAGATGTACTAGAGAATTTGTTGGACGGTTACTTGCTTTTTGATAATTCCGGGGCGATTAAAGGAATGAATACCTTGAGTACCCGCATTTTTGGCCTCGAGAAGGAACAGCTTAAGCAAACTTCCGTTTATAAATTATTTCCTGAGGCCATTAGTACAAAGCTGCATAAAGACATTCAGAACCTCTATAAACAACAACCTCTGGCGCTCATTGGCAATCGTGTGGAGCTGGATATTAAAAATACGCAAGGTGAACTCATGCCTTATGAGGTCACTTTTACCAATAACTATTCTGAACCCGTAGATACTTTTAGTCTTTTTATCAGAAATATCACAGAGCGAAAAGATACCTTGAAGGCTAAAATGAATGCCGAGCGCACTGCAGAAGCAAAGACGACGTTTTTATCTAATATGAGTCACGAGATCCGTACACCGCTCAACGTGATCTTAGGACTTTCTGAAATTTTAATCAAGAAAGGTTTTGACGATAAGCAACTTTTAAAGAAGAACTTAGAAGGCATTTCTTTTTCGGCGAAAAATCTCTTGTCGATTGTGAATGACATTCTTGATTTTTCAAAGATCGAAGCAGGAAAGCTCACCTTACAGTCTTCTGATTTTAATCTGGCAGAAGTGGTCTCCAACCTCTCAAATGCTTTTGAAGTAAAGGCTCGGGAAAAGGGGTTAAAACTAAATACCGAAATTGACCCAAGCATTCCGGATATTGTGATTGGCGATCAATATCGATTAAATCAGATCATTACAAACCTGTTAGGTAACGCTATTAAATTCACCAAGCGCGGTGTCATACAACTTGATCTAAAGCTAGTTGAAGAAACTGCTGAATCGGTCAAAATCAAGTTTACCGTTAAAGACACAGGAATAGGAATCCCCGCCGAACAACTGAATAAAATCTTTGATAGTTTTTATCAAGTTGATGAGCCGGAGCACGCTAAAATAAATGGTACAGGATTGGGTCTTTCCATCACCAAAGAGCTCATTAATTTACAAGGCGGAAAACTCAGTGCTGAAAGTCTCGTTGGCGAGGGTTCTACCTTTTATTTTGACCTAAGCTTTGAAAAGAGTAAACGTAAAAAGCTTCAAGATCTCGAAAAACCTGTTGACGGTAAACCGAAGCATTTAAAAGGCTTGACCGTTCTTGTAGCTGAGGATAATAAGATGAACCAGTTTTACATTCGTCAACTGCTTCAGGGTTTAGAAGTTCAAGCGGATATTGCTGAGAATGGTGAAGAAGCGGTCGCTATTTACACCAATGCACCTAAAAAATACGATCTTATTTTGATGGATATGCATATGCCGGTTATGAATGGGCTCGACGCTATAGCTGCCATTAGAAGGTCAGAACAAGATCAATTAAATAAAGTACCTATCGTGGCGTGCTCTGCTGATGTTTTTCCGGAAGCGCGTAAAAATGCCATTAAAGCAGGTATTGACTTTTATTTGACAAAACCCTTGAAGGAAGAAGCGCTAAAAGAGGTATTATATTGGTTAATTTCTGATAATTCTTCCTCTGAAAGATCTGTTGAGCAAAAACAGCAGCATCCTAAGCCACCGGAACCTCAAAAAGCACAACCTGAAATGGCACCTTCTTGCATAGATTTAAACCAACTCTTTGCCATTTTTGATAACGACAAAGATTTTGTAATTGCACTTCTTGAAGTGTTTATTACAGAAACCCCTGAAGATTTCAACAGTCTGCGCAACTGTGTTGAGCGAGAGTATTATGCCAGAGCGAGTACACTGGCTCATAAAATGAAATCGAGTTTTATGAATCTTGGGATGACAGAACACGGTCATCATCTACAACAAATTGAAACGCATCTTAAAAATGCTGATAAAATCGAAGAAGCAAAAACGCATCTTAAAGCTTTTGAAATGCTATATAACAAAGCTTTAGTAGATGTCAATCTTCAGCTGATTGGACTAAAAGAAGTTTAGCAGATTTTGGTCTTTAAGCGAAAAAATCAGTCGTTCAGCTATTTGTTAAAATTTTCTAAAAAAAATTAAATATTTCTGTAACCTTTAATTACCTCTTTACGTATAATAGGTAAATCAGCAGTTACGCATTTTGCCGCTGCGATTCAAACATTGAGTACCGGTATAATCAATCCGGTGGAACATTTTAAATATGTGATGGTCCTATGAGACAACTTAAGATTACAAAACAGGTTACCAACAGAGAAACCGCTTCGCTTGACAAGTACTTACAAGAAATTGGTAAAGTAGACCTTATTACTGCCGATGAGGAGGTTGAATTAGCACAACGTATTAAAGCAGGCGATCAGCGTGCTTTAGAAAAATTGACTAAAGCTAACCTGCGTTTTGTGGTTTCTGTTGCAAAACAATATCAAAACCAAGGGCTTACACTTCCTGACTTGATTAATGAAGGAAATTTAGGTCTTATCAAAGCTGCGCAGCGTTTTGACGAAACGCGCGGTTTTAAATTTATCTCTTATGCTGTTTGGTGGATTAGACAATCTATTTTACAAGCATTAGCTGAGCAATCACGCATTGTGCGTCTTCCACTAAACAAGATCGGAAGCATCAATAAAATCAACAAAACTTACGCGTTTCTAGAGCAAGCTAATGAACGTCCGCCAAGCCCTGAAGAAATTGCAAAAGAGCTTGATATGACCGTTAATGAGGTAAAAGAATCGCTTAAGAATGCAGGTCGTCACGTAAGTATGGATGCGCCACTTATTGAAGGGGAAGATTCCAACTTGTATGATGTTTTGCGCTCTGGTGAGTCTCCTAACCCTGACCGTGAATTGCTTAGCGAATCCCTTAGTACAGAGATCGAACGTGCACTAGAAACGCTAACACCACGCGAAGCTGATGTTGTGCGTTTATATTTTGGTTTAGGTCATCAACACCCTATGACTCTTGAAGAAATTGGTGAGACTTTTGACCTTACTCGTGAGCGTGTACGCCAAATTAAAGAAAAGGCGATCAGAAGACTTAAACACACCTCTCGCAGCAAAATTTTAAAAACCTATTTAGGCTAGATTTTACAAGAATTCGTTAAAAATAGGGTGTTTCGCTAGCTTTTTAGTAAATTGCACTAATATTGAAACCCCAAGAAAATATTTAAAGTAACAACAGTTCATCATAACTGTTCGTTTTTTGATTGATGAATGAATCCCCGGCTGATTACCGGGGATTTTTCATGGTATCTATTTAAGCTGATATAAATCTAAATTGACACCACTTCTAAAGCAGCAATTCTTAAATTTACGCTATTAATAAAATTTGATATGACTCCTAAATACCTTGCTCCTTCTATCTTGGCTGCTGATTTTGCAAACCTTGAACGCGATATTAAAATGGTCAACGCTAGTGATGCAGACTGGCTGCATGTAGATGTGATGGACGGTGTTTTTGTACCCAATATCTCTTTTGGAATGCCGGTGGTTCAAGCCATAACGCAGCACGCAAAAAAAGTGATTGATGTACATCTAATGATTGTAGATCCTGATCGCTATATCAAGACTTTTGCAGCTTTAGGAAGCACTAATCTTACCGTACATTACGAAGCTTGCACCCATTTACACCGCACCTTGCAGGCGATCAAAGCAGAAGGAATGAAAGCAGGAGTAGCGCTTAATCCACACACACCAGTACACCTTTTAAAAGATGTAATTACTGACATCGACCAAGTCATAATCATGAGTGTAAATCCGGGGTTTGGCGGTCAATCGTTCATAGAGAACACCTACCGAAAAGTGCGGGAATTAAAAGAGATCATTCTCACACATAACGCCAATACGTTAATCGAAATTGATGGCGGAG
Source organism: Leeuwenhoekiella palythoae (assembly GCF_900130045.1). Lineage (GTDB taxonomy): Bacteria > Bacteroidota > Bacteroidia > Flavobacteriales > Flavobacteriaceae > Leeuwenhoekiella > Leeuwenhoekiella palythoae. The sequence goes on along the minus strand of NZ_FQXT01000006.1, from coordinate 10,718 downwards.
TGACAGATCATAATGCAAAACAATTGATAGAGAGTGGTGCAGATGTTTTAGTGGCCGGAAGCTTTATTTTTAAGGCTGAAAATCCAACCGAAACCATAAAAACAATTAAAGAGCTTATCTCCTAAACAGCTCTTTTTTATTGGGGTTCAATCGCTTTGGGTGTAGTGAAAAAAGAAGAGCAGATCTGTTTGTACTAATCGCTTTGCAACGCCCCCTACAGCCAACAAAATTATTAGAATGTAACAGTAATCTGCTCGTTCTTGATCTTAAATCTAATCCGTAGCAAATAAAAGAAGAAGCATTCAGAAAAAAGTACGGAATTCCGTAATGGAGAGCGACTTTAACATTATAACTAATACTTTAGTGCATTCTTACCCTGATATTCCTTCGGTTACAAACTTTTTACTGAATCCATATGGGTCAAAATCCCAAACAACAGGAAGCATAAAATATACAAACAGGGTTAATAGGATTATTGAAACAATATTCATCCAAAATCCGGCTTTTACCATATCAGGTATTTTAAGATATCCTGAACCAAAAACTACGGCGTTAGGCGGCGTAGCAACCGGCAGCATAAATGCACAAGAAGCGGCGACTGTGGTTGCAACAAGAAGCATATAAGGATTAAGATCAAGCTCTAGCGCTATTGGTGCCAGAATAGGCAACAACATCGCTGTGGTGGCAAGATTTGACGTCAATTCTGTAATAAAATTGACACTAAAAATCACTAGTAGAATAATCAATAAAAGCGGTAAAGCATCTAAAAGAGTCATCTGAAGTCCGAACCATTTTGCCAATCCTGTAACCTCAAATCCGGAAGCTAAAGCCATTCCGCCGCCAAAAAGAAGAATGATTCCCCAAGGAATATTTACAGCTTCCTCCCAGTGTAAAATGCGTTTTCCTTTTCCGGAAGCATTCAGTGTAAATAGTAAAATACCTGCTGCTATTGCAATGATGGTATCATCAATGCCGGGAAACCAATTTTCTAAGAAGAAAGATCTGGTGATCCAGCAAATAGCCGTAGTTGTAAAAACAACCAACACCGTTTTCTCTTCACGCTGCATAGGTCCCAACTCCTTAAGCAAGCGATTGATTTCTGCTTTTCCGCCGGGAAAGTCTTTCTGTTTAAAAGAATAAGCAATGTTTGTGAGGTACCACCAACTGATAACGAGCAAGATCAAACTAATAGGAAAACCGAACTTAAACCACTGAAAAAAGCTAATATCTATCGCATAAACCTCTTCAATATAACCGGCGAAAACCAAGTTTGGCGGCGTTCCTATCAAAGTTGCCACACCTCCTATTGAGGCGCTATACGCAATACCCAACATCAGTGCTTTCCCAAAAATCATATTCTCATCTGCAATAGTATTGGGATTGTCCTTTAATTGAGATACGATTGACATCCCTATGGGCAGCATCATTACGGAAGTAGCGGTATTAGAAATCCACATGGATAAAAATGCGGTCGCCACCATAAAACCTAGAATAATATTTTTGACATTAGTCCCAATGATTTTGATGATGTGTAAAGCGATGCGCTTGTGGAGGTTCCATTTTTCAATTGCAATAGCTAAGATGAAACCACCCATATACAAGAACACATATTTGTGCCCATACGATGCTGTAGTTGTTGAGATATCTACCGCCCCCGTAAGCGGAAACAATACAATAGGAAGCAAAGCAGTCACTGCGATAGGTACAACTTCGGTAACCCACCATAATGCCATCCATATTGTTACGCAAAGAATATCGTAAGCGGGCTGTGACATGCCGGTTGGCGCGTCTAACTGTTGCAGTATTAAAAATAGTACAGGACCCAGTACTAAGAAAATAAACTTATTAAATTTCATGGTATGTAGTGACCGTTATAGGGTAAAATCGCTTTGTTACATTAAGCCCACAAAATACTAGAAATTTTATTACTGAAAATCTATAGGAAAAAGGGATTCAATTTAATTATTGAAAAAAGTAATTTGAATCATATATTATTTTTGAAAGGTATAATTATAAACAATACTCTAGTTACTACTTAAACTAAAGGTGGAATGAACATTTTAAAGTTGACTATCTCAAAGGAAGAATACGAAGATTGATCCAACGTACCTATTAAATTTTGAGGGAAGTTTCGGGTTACAAGGGTTTAAGCAATGAAATGAAAAAGCAGGCTAACTATTATAGACAAATCCATGAGCCCCCTACAGCTAATGAATCAAAGTTAAGTTTAGTTTTAGCCTGCTTATAGTATTAAAGCTTCGGTTTACATTTTTCTCAAAATCAACCGACTATCTTTAGCATTATTTATAACTAAAGATACTAAGTGATATTCAACAATAAAGAAGTTTAACAGTATTTCTTAAAATCTATGAGCTAAAACTGGAATTCTATAAAATAAGAAACTCCCTCAAAAGAGGGAGTTTCTACGTTAAAATCAAAGAAGAAAAATGATTCTAACGCCTCTCATTACCTGCTTACAACGATGAATTCAGACCTCCTGTTTTCAGAGTATTCTAGTTCTGTACAGGTTTTTCCGTCTTCATCACAAATATGTATGGGTCTTGACTCCCCATAGCCTATAGCACTCTCTATACGAGAAGGATCTATACCATTTTCTATGAGCCAGTCTTTTGTTGAGTTTGCCCTGTTTGAGGATAGGGTTTTATTAAAATAATCTGTTCCGCGCTGATCAGTGTGCGATTCAATTTTAATGATCATTTCAGGATAAGAATCCATCACTTCAATGACCCGCTTTAGCTGAATTGCAGCCACGTCGTTTATATTGTACCGATAATATTCAAAGTAAATGGGATCTATACGTATCTTTTCGACATCTCCATCGGTCACAAAAATTTCTGAAAGATCTTTTAGCCTAAAGTCAACCATATCCATTAGATGACCAGGAATCAAGTCTGTTGAAAAATCTAAAGCGTCTTCTCCATAGCCCGCTTTCGTAGCCTCTAAGGTATAGGTAGTTTCACAGTTTAACATCATAGTGTAGGATCCCTTTTCATCGGTAATCACTTCTTGATGTACCTGATCACCATTAATATAGGCAGTCACTTTAGCGCCAGATAATATCTCTTTTGTTTCTAGATCATACACCGTACCGGTGATCGTTTGTAAACATTCTTTTACGTTATATTTAAAACTATAGATATCATCACCACCTTTTCCGCCAGCACGGTCCGAGGAAAAATAACCCGAGTCAGGTTCTAAACCAGCGACATAAGCAAAATCGTCTGCATTAGAATTGATGTTAGGCCCCAGATTGATAACGGCTCCAAAAATTCCGTCTTGAAAATTAGTTTTATAAACGTCTAGTCCGCCAAAGCCTACGTGCCCTTCGGATGAAAAGTACAAGGTGTTATCCTTATAAAACGGAAAATAATCATCAACGATACTATTGATCAAAGGGCCCAAATTTCGTGGTTTTGAATACGTACCGTCCTCGTAAATATCGCAAACATAAATATCTGCTCTTCCGTAACCACCCGGCATGTCTGAAGCAAAAAACAGTTTGGTACCGTCTTCGGTTACAAAAGGGTGTCCTGAAGAATACGTTTCTCCATTAAAAGGAAGTAATTCTTTTTTGATTTTTTTTGCAGTGAGATCTACGCGATAAATATTGAAGTAATTACGCTTATCTCCCGTAAAAATCTTTCTATTGTTATCTTGAGCACTCGAAGCAAAATAAATGTATTTACTATTAGGTGAGAAACTTACGGTTGCATCGTGGTATGGTGTTTCTAATTCTTTATTAAATAATCCAATATTCGAAAAGGATTCGGGACCATTCATATCTGCCTTATAAATAGCTAAATAGGGTGTATTATCACGCTCGTAAATTTTATTAGCTTCTTTATTTCGGGCTGAAGTAAAAACAAATGTACCCTCACTTATCGCACCTCCAAAATCAGCATACTGTGAGTTCAATTCCAGATTTTTAATTGTGTACAGGGTGTCCCCCTTAATCAATTCTTCAAATCTTGATTTTTCTTCATAATATGCGTTGAGCATTTCGGGCGTTCCTTTTTCTTTCAGATACAATTCAACCACTTGGCTCGCTTTATCGTATTCTTTGAGATAACGCAAGGTGTCGTAATACTGAAATCCTTGAGAGTTATCTTGGTTAGGCCCCACCTTTTTATACCAGATTTCATAGTATTCTTTTGCCTTGTAGTAATCTTTAAGATTGTAATAAACATCACCCATTTTCATATATATGTCGGGCGTTACATTCTCTTTTTTTGCTGAAGCCATATATTTCTCAAAAGCCGGAGCAGCTTCTATATAAATATGTCTATCATAAAGTTCGTTTGCCTTTTTTAGATTGCTTTGTGCGAAAGTATTAACACTTATAAATAGTAGTAAAATATAAATAGTTCTCATGGGTCTCAATTTTAAAAGAATCTTGGTGAAAAAGTTGCTCCTCGTCTTCTAGCAAGAGAAAACTTAATTAAGATCTCATGACTCCCCTCATTGTATTGATTAAAGTCTGAAGTATTATAATCGTACGCATAGCCTATAAAAATATTGTTGGTTACCTGAAAGCCAGCCAATGCACTCACAGCGGCATCCATACTGTACCCTGCCCCAATAGTAAAGCGCTCCAGAAAAAGAAAATTAGCCGATAGATTTGCTCTTATAGGCGCACCTTCTACATAATCAAATAAAGCGGCCGGCTTGAATTTTGTATTCTGACTGATATCAAATATATATCCTCCAATGAGATACACGTGTAACTGCTCTGTGTTCACAAAATCATCTTCCTCATCATAATATTCCTGTGAGAAAAAGTTAGGCGTTGAAAGTCCTAAATACCATTGATCGCTATATAAATACGTCCCGGCTCCTAATACACCTAGAAATTGATTGTTGATATTATTCATAAATGAAGGATCATTAGGATTATCAAAAACCCCTTTTCTAAAATCAACGTTCAGTACTCTAAAACCGGCTTTTAAACCAAAAGACAAATACGTACGCTCAGCCAACTGAATGGCATAGGAAAAGTTTCCGTCAATATTCAAGTCTTCTGAAGGGCCTAAGGCATCCCGAGTTATGTTTAAACCCAGACCTACATTATAGGTTACCGGTGTTTCCAGACCTAAGTTAATGGTCTCTGGTGCCCCGTCAATCCCGGTGAATTGTGCTTTATAATTTGCTGTAATGTTCAATGCATCAGATGAGCCTGCATAAGCTGGGTTCACTGTCATTGTATTGTACATATACTGCGTATAGTTGGGCGCCTGCTGCCCGTAAATACCGGCAGCACTACACGCCACAATCATCAGTTTGATTAAGGTTGTGACTATTTTTGTCATGATTATTAAATTTTAATGAGAGAATTAATTTATTATCGAGCTATATAAATCCAACCGGTTAGGGTACGCTCACCCTCGCCCAACTCTATAGCGTAGTAATAGGTTCCTGCAGGTAAACCGCTGGATTTGTTTATAGAGTTAGCTACATTAGAATCCCCATTCCACGTATTGAGATAACCACTAGCAGTAAAGACTAACTGTCCTACTCTGTTATACACATTTACCGTATTGTTAGGGTATTTTTCAATACATCGTACCGTAAACAGATCGTTCATCCCATCACCGTTTGGCGAAAACTCATTGAATACCATCAAGCAATCAGGATCGATCTCTACTTCTGAAGTATTGTTTCCGGTATTGCTATCAATTGGTGTAGAAGTGATTATTTCAGCTACGTTTCTATAGTCTCCTGTGCTTAGAACAGTAGCTACAACTGTTAATGTTGTGCTGCTATTTGCTGCTAAAGAAGGAATTGTCCATACTCCGGTAAGCGGATTGTAATTACCAATTGGTGCCGTAAAACTGTCAAACTCTAAACCTGACGGAAGGGCTTCACTCACTTGGATATTTGTAATATCTGTTTCGCCGGTATTTGTTACTTCAATTAAGTACGTTACCTGTTCGCCAATTGCCGGATTCATTAGATTTACCGATTTAGAAATACTTAAATCAGAACAAGCTTCTGCAATAACTTCCAGATCAGCCGAAGTTTCAACGATACAAGAAAGTGTTGTGTCATAAGTCACGCTTACAGTATTGTTTCCTGGGATATCCCAAATTACAGCCACAAAATTATCATCTAGGCCACCTCCCGAAGTGATTGAACCTCCTGAAGTGATCGTCCACATATAATTTGACATGCCAGACTGTGTGGTGTAGATTATCTCAGTGCCCAAGCACGCATTAGCCTGTGAAGCTTCGATACTCGCAGTGGTAGGTTGCGTGAGCATAACAGTTACTCCAAAACGACCGTTGCCCTCTACTCCATCTACTACAAGAGCTGCATAATAGGTGACTCCATCTGCTAAAGGCGTAGTTGGATCAAGCTGAACACCTCCAGTTTGTTGATCATACCAAACAATGTTTGACTGATCTAAAACAATATCCTGAAGCGTCACAGGATCTGTTGAACAGAACACCTGATTGTCATCACCTGAAGGTATTCCTATGTTGATTACCAACTCATCTATCGTAGCATCTACTGAAGTATTCCCCACACCATCACTACTTTGAGCCATCACATCGTAAGTCCCTTCTTCTATCTCATTTCCATCAGGAATAGTCAGCGTCCATGTATCATCGCCATTATCAACCAAATTCCCATCACCCTCTACATAGGTTACACTGTTAACGCTTACGGTCAAACTCTCTGAAGAATCTGCAGTTCCGGTAATCGTCGGAGTAACGTCTGCTGTGGTCTGACTGTTTACTGTTGGAATACCAGGTCCTGTGGAATCAATAGTCAATTCGTCAAGCGTTGCATCACTACTGCTGTTGCCGGCTGCATCCGTGGCAGTTGCCATCACATCGTAAGTTCCGTCTGGAAGTGCATTGGCGTCTGGCACAACTAAAGTCCACGTATGATCACCGTTATCGGTTAGATTGCCGTCGCCTTCGGTATAGGTTATACCGTTTAACATCACCGTTAAATCATCTGCTGAATCCGCGGTTCCGGTAATGGTTGGCGTGTTGTCATTAGTGGTCAACAGATCAACCGTTGGAACTGTCGGTGCAGTAGTATCGATCGTTAATTCATCAGTGGTTGCATCACTGCTGCTATTGCCGGCTGCATCCGTAGCGGTCGCCATTACATCGTAAGTTCCGTCAGGAAGTGCGTTAGCATCTGGCACAACTAAAGTCCACGTATCATCGCCGTTATCCGTTAGATTGCCGTCGCCTTCGGT
>NZ_FQXT01000006.1:0-1610 GCF_900130045.1 Leeuwenhoekiella palythoae | reverse complement strand
CCGGCTGCATCGGTAGCTGTAGCCATCACATCGTAAGTTCCGTCAGGAAGTGCGTTAGCATCTGGAACAACTAAAGTCCACGTATCATCGCCGTTATCGGTCAGATTGCCGTCGCCTTCGGTATAGGTTACTCCGTTTAACATCACCGTTAAATCATCTGCTGAATCCGCGGTTCCGGTAATGGTTGGCGTATTATCATTAGTTGTCAATAGATCAACCGTTGGAACTGTCGGCGCAATGGTATCGATCGTAAGTTCATCGGTAGTAGCATCGCTGCTGCTGTTGCCCGCTGCATCAGTGGCAGTCGCCATTACATCATAAGTTCCGTCAGGAAGTGCGTTAGCGTCTGGAATGTTCAACGTCCAAGTGTCATCGCCATTATCCGTTAGATTGCCGTCGCCTTCAGTATAGGTTACACCGTTTAACATCACGGTAAGGTCATCTGCAGAATCCGAAGTTCCCGTAATGGTTGGCGTGTTGTCATTGGTAGTCAACAAATCAACCGTTGGTACCGTCGGTGCGGTTGTATCGATCGTAAGTTCATCGGTAGTTGCATCGCTGCTGCTGTTGCCCGCTGCATCAGTGGCAGTCGCCATTACATCGTAAGTTCCGTCAGCAAGTGCGTTAACGTCTGGAACGTTCAGCGTCCAAGTGTCGTCACCGTTATCCGTAAGATTGCCGTCGCCTTCGGTGTAGGTTACTCCGTTTAACATCACCGTTAAATCATCTGCTGAATCCGCGGTTCCGGTAATCGTTGGTGTAGTATCATTAGTCATTAAAAAGTCTACCGTTGGAACCGCGGGTGCGGTTGTATCGATCGTAAGTTCATCAGTGGTAGGATCAGTTGCGGTTTGGATGCCTTGGGTTACTGTGGCTGTTACATCATACACCCCATCGGTCAGTACTACCGGAAGTACCAGCGTCCAGGTATCATCAGTATTATCGGTTAAGTTACCATCACCTTCGCTGTAGGTAACCCCGTCTACCGTTACCGTTAGATCATCTGTAGAGTCTGCAGTTCCGGTAATGGTAGGCGACTGATTACTGGTCACCTGTGGTACCACGGTGGGCTGGGTTGGTAAGGTAGAATTGATCACCAACTCATCTACGGTAACATCTGAAGAGGTGTTGCCTGCGGTATCAGTAGCGGTGATCGCCACATCATACGTACCGTCTGCAAGTGCGTTTCCGGCAGGGACATTTAAGGTCCACGTATCGTTATTATTGTCTATTAAATCCCCATCTCCTTCGGTGTAGGTTACTCCGTTTAAAGTCACTACAATAGCATCTTCAGAATCAGCAGTACCGGTCACTGTAGGTGTGGTATCGCTGGTCTCTTGGGTATTCACTGTTGGTACTGCAGGCGCTGTGGTGTCTACGGTAAGTTCATCGGTGGTTGTGTCTGTACTGCTATTGCCTGCTATATCTGTAGCGGTCGCAATTACATTATACACCCCATCATCCAGTGCATTTGCTGCAGGAATCAGTAACGTCCAGGTATCGTCGCCATTGTCTATTAGATTGGTATCTCCCTCACTGTAAGTTATTCCATCTACGGTAACGGTCAGGTTATCTATAGAATCAGCGGTACCGGTAATCGTAGGGGTATC
>NZ_FQXT01000004.1:327275-629897 GCF_900130045.1 Leeuwenhoekiella palythoae | reverse complement strand
CCTTCATATAAATCATCGTTAAGCGTACTTACAGCTACTTCTACACTGGTCTGTCCAGCCGGTATGGTTACCGTGGTCGTTACAGGGGTATAGTCATCGCCCGCTAAAGCACTGCCGGGTACTGTAACTACATCTACTACAACATCTTCTGTACTTGGATTGTCTATACTTACAACAAACACGGCTTCACTGCCCTCAGCAACGGTAACATCACTGATGCTTACCTCCGGAAGGTCGTCCGGATCATCCAAGATGGTACCTATAGTTTCTGCAACAAGATTTCTAGTATTATTAGTTTGAACAGCTCCAGAGATATTAAAGGATTCAGTACCCTCGTAAGTATTATCCTCAAGAGAATTTACTACATAGTTAACAGATAATTGTCCGGCAGGAATTACAATCAATTCATTTACGGCAGCTGTATAATCAAAGCCTTCAACGGCGGTATCATCTGACGTATTAACTTGTATAACAATATCTTCAGCAGAAATCTCATTTATACTAAAGGTAAAAGTTAGTGGATCTCCTTCTGAAACAGTAACAGGTTCCACGGTAAGTGTTGGGTCTGCTTCAACAATAATACTTACCGTAGCCACATCGCACTCACGTTTATCTATTGGCGTATCAGCATCACAGATTTGGTACTGAAACGAATCATTTCCAAAGAAATCAGAATCAGGAGTATAAACAAAATAGTCGTCAGTGATATCACCAGTCGTACCGCTATCATTTAAAGTTAATGTTCCATTAGATACACCAGTGACTAAAGATATTGAGCCAGCACCATCATTTCCGAAATAATCATTATTTAAAACATCTAATGTATTATTTTGAGAATCCTCTGAAACCGTAAAGTCATCATCTTCAGCTATTGGCGCGTCATCTAAAATATTTACACGAACAATAGCATCATCACAATCACCATCAGCATCACAAATTTGATATTTAAACTCAACCGGCTGTAAATTTAGTAATGGAGGATTGTACGTTATATAATCATCTATAGGATTATTTGGAGTACCGCCATCATTGAGTACCGCCTCTCCAACTGCAGGTTGCGTTAAAATAGTAATGGTTCCATTTGATGGTCCATCAGGACCAAAAATATCATTTTCAAGCACATCTATATCTACAGGCTGCACTGGACGAATAGGACTTGCAATGGCTGTATCATCATTTGCCACTGGCCTTCCATCATCAACAAAATTGTTCTGACAAGATGAGATAAGATTTATAACGCGTATTATAGTATTATCAGTAGGATCTCCTTCAGCATCATCGATACTTACATAATTCTCAAGATCCGTTTCAACAATAGTATATTGCACATCAACTAAAGCAGAGGGTATAGCGGTTGCATATCTATAATTACCATTTGCATCCGTAGTTAAGGTTGTTGAGCTTCCATCGGTGCCATCTATTTGAATAGTTACACCTACTAAAGGATCACCATCTTCATCAGAAACATTTCCACAAATTACAGGCGCTGTCACAATTGTTGATTGTGGGTCTGTATAGTTTGCGTTACTAAAAGCTAAAGAGTAGTAACGATCAATATTTCCGTTTTCTTTACCTATAGTGTAATTCAAAGAAGATCTACCTTCATAATAGGTACTAAAAGTGTACCTAGGATCGGTCGAAATATCCCCTCCTGGAGCGGTACTAGGATTATTAGCTGTACCTCTTACAGAATTTGGTTTTCTGTTAATATCAATTGAAGTAGCAGCCGACTGATAATAAGCATCAGATAGTGTAAGTTCTGCATATTCACGCGTTCTGACACTATCACCATCAATATCAAATGGAGTAGCAAAAAATGAAATTACTACTTCATTACCATAAGAACCTCCAGACTCCACAAAAGTAATATTGAACTCTATGTTCTGGTCTCCATTATTCGAGCTTCTCAATTGTGGTTGAAAATTATTTTCAACACCTTGCGAATTCACATCTATACTTGCAAGAGAAGCTCCATTTCTCAAAGCTTCAATTCTCACCAACGCATCTATAGGCTCAGGACTATCAGAAAAGACATTTGAAAACCTGTAAACAGCACCAACTTGACCAGCCGTACCCGAAATTAGCTGAGCATCTCTAAAGTTAGTCTCACTGTATAAGGGCGCACAGTCACAGCCACGCTCTCCCGGAGGTACCACAATAACATCAGAAACTGTAACATCAACAGTCGCCTCACTCTCGTCAACATCAAGATCAACAATTTTATATCTAAATGTATCAGTACCAACATAATCTTGATTTGGTGTGTAGACTATTGTATCATCAGACAAATCAGCAGGAGTACCGTTGTCGTTAATAACAACAGAACCATTAACCGGTTGCTGAGTTATTACTAATGGTTGTGATGAAGACGGCCCATCCCCACCAAAATCATCGTTAGTTAATACATCTATATTTAGAGAGGTATTGACACTTACTTGTCGTGAATCATCAACTGCCGTGGGTACAAAACAGGCGGTTATAGAACTATCAATTACTGCTTGTGTATTATCTTGTGGAGAGCCAGCAAGAGTAGGCACACCATTTTCATCAACACCACCTGGTGTGTTGGCTAAATTTAAATCAGCAGTTAAATCAGATTTATTAAAAGTACCTGCTCCTTCAATAGCATCAGGGCAACCATCATTGTCAGAATCTGTATCTTTAGAGTCTACAATCTTATCATTATCAGTATCTCTATAGGTTTCGGTTAGAACTCCGAAGATAAATCCATGAGGGTCGTTTCCTTTAAATTCAATTTCAAAATTAGAAACTTCTCGAGTTACATAGAAAAATGTATATCCATTTGATTTTTGAGATCTTGGGGGATTAGTAGAAACTGTATTCCCAATATCATTAGTAACTGGAGGCGAAGCTCCATTAAACTGAGAATAAAGCCCTGTACTATATACATCAACATTACCTATCACACGCAAAGGCACACTTGAAATATCATACCCCATTTCACCACCTACCTCTTGGTACTCAGACCCGCCAAGCCCCGCTATACCAATTATAAAAGTGTACTTTTCAGTTTCAGAAGATAATGCTTCGGCAGAGGTACCATAATCAATTTTAATAGTTCGCTCGTACGCATTACGCGGAACACCACGCAGATCTAAATATTTAGTTTCAAATGGCACCTCTCCACCATTGATATTTATTGTACTACTTGCTACTGGTGGCGGTTGATAAATTCTCCACTGTTGCTCTTGACTTGAATTAGTTCTAGGGCTAAAACCTTCAATCACCTCAAGAGTAACACCTCCACTAGGCAAACTTGCAGAACCATTAGGTTTCAATGGAAAAACTCCGGTTCCTCTAGTATTTAAGTCATTTACTGTACTCTGAGTCGGGTTTGCTAAAACTGCCGTGGAAGCATTTCCTTCAAATGCATCTAGAATCCCATCATTATCATCATCATCATCACAATTATCAGGAACACCATCCCCATCTGTATCTATACCTGTACAATAATCTGCGCAAGAATCTGCAGCTATACTCACAATAACCGCCTCATTATTGCCTATTTGACAAGAACCAGTTGTTTCTGTCGAAGACAAACTCGTTTTCTGCGTAGAATTTAATACCCCCTTGTAGGTAGCATTTGTTTGAATGGCAAAAGTTGAGCCTGCAACAGAGCAATTCTCCGAAACATTTAATCTAAATAACAAGGTAAACTTATCATCAGTATCTTCAACTAAATTATCAGCCACACTGAATGTCAGAATTCTTGAAGATGCATTGTATGCAGCGGTTACCCCAGAAGGTAGATTAGAAGTCCCTCCATATTCCACACTACTCGGTAATGTATAATTAATACGCAAATCACGCATATCATCATTACCATAATTCTTCACATCAAAACTTACTTCAAACTCCTGATTAACATATACCTTAGGATTATTACCCAATGCTGTAGTCAATAACATTGGCTCAAGTTCTGGCTCATAAACTTCTACAGCAAAACCTAGCATATACATGCTATACGTTTCTTGATTAGAAGTTAACCTAAACACGGCTTGTGTTTGATTATTCGCTAAAAGAGAATTGTTTGGGTTATTTAAGGTAAAAACACCAGAATCAAAACCAAGAGTATTTGTACTAGCCGGATTACGGTTAGTCACATCTTGACCATAACGCGTGATCCTACTATTAAAGAAATTGTCCTCTGGCCTTTTTGCTGTTGAGATGTTTGCAAAACTATTCGAAGTATTGCGTATTTGCAATTTATCCCCGGTAAGATCACGATCTCCTTCTAATGCACCAAAAACGACATCAGCATTTACAGCTCCATTGGGCACAGTTTGAAAACCATTAACAACAATATCATAATTATTTTGACCTGAATTACGAGTTACATTAGCAAAACCATCAAATAATGTAATATTCCTACTAGGTAAATCACTATTCTCATAAACAAAAACGATCTGCCAACCGGCAGATGCTCCAATTCTATCTCCAGCACCATGACCAATAATAGTCCCTGTCTTAGCCTCAACATTGGCTACAGTATAAGTCCCGGTATAATTTGTTCCCAAGGACTTAACTTGAGAAGTAATATCCTTAACACATGCATAAGGATCGTTCTGAAAATGCTCATCCCTTCCTCTATACAAAACTTCATCTGCAGTATAGGTAGTATAAGAAGATTGACCTGGTAATTTCAGTTTTATATCGTCATAATCCCAATCTGGTCTATTATCTGCTGTTTTATTATTGTCATAAATAATTTCTTTATCTCCAGCTGTCCAATACAAATAGGCTTTAACGATCTGAACACAACTACCATTACCAACAGAGCCTAGATCGGCACTACTAGAATTGAAAGTTGAATTATCGCCATCAATATCAACATAAACATTATCGGTAAGGTTATGGTTACCCTCGCCCCCGTTATATGCAGTTGTGGCATTTACAGACATCATATTGTTAGCAATAGCTGTAAAATTCCCACGCAAGGTTTCAGAATAACGTACATCAAAAGAATTCTTTAACTGCGCTGTGGCGGTTAAAGAAAAACTTAGAAATAAAAACCAAAAAATAGATTGAGTAATTTTTATTTTCATGTATTATCTATTTGGAGTTGGAATTACCGGGATTCAATTGTTTTATCACAACAGAACCTCCTTGAGAGCGCAATCCTCCCTTCGGTATAAGTTGGATTTCAACACAACTCCAAGAAGTTGTATCAAGATCAATTTTAGTCGTTTTTAAAGTAAATGTAGCTTTGGATGCTGCATCAACGGTGATTGAATTAATTACAGCACCAGCTTCCGAATTAAGCTCAAATTGAACTTCTTTATCCGCTAAACTTCCATCATTACAATCAACCAACGCAGCTGTCAACTCATAAGTCGTTTTGCTACTATTAATATTGCTTACATCTATAGTGTAATATTGAATTGTTTCTGACAAAGAATGATCTAAATCCCGACTGTAGGTCAAAGAAACAGATGATTGTGCAATCACCCCATTGGTAAACAATGTGAGCATTGTAATTGTGATGATTAATCTAGGGTAAGAGAATAAAAAGTTGAGTAAGGTATTGTTTATCATGATTATTGATATAAATCGTCGAGTATACGTATTGCTAGAATTAAATGTTTCAAAACAACATATATTTCTATTGAAATTTTACTCAAAATGATTACAGCAAAATCCTTTTACCTTAGGGGAAGATTCAACTTAATACACTCTGACTCAATAAATATATATTGAAGCGAATTTAAGAACGTATTTAAGTTGGGATAACAAAGATATTAATCGTTTTACCTGCTTAGAGCTTAACACATCTATTTTAGACATAAACACAATATCATCGATAAAAAACAGTTACAAACACCGCCTAACCCTAAATTATACAAGTTTAATCCTACAAATCACAACTAAAATCATAAGCTCACAGTCTTCAAAACCATCATACAACAATACTTAGATCAACAAGAATAAATCTTTAATTACGTAGGCAAAGCTTATATTTGCCGACTTAAATTTGGAGTTATGAGTATTAAAAAAGAGATTGCCCGTAGACGTACGTTTGGTATCATTTCTCACCCTGACGCCGGTAAAACCACACTTACTGAAAAATTATTACTTTTTGGTGGAGCGATTCAAGAAGCTGGCGCAGTAAAATCGAACAAAATAAAAAAAGGAGCTACCAGCGACTTTATGGAAATTGAACGTCAGCGTGGGATTTCGGTAGCGACTTCTGTGCTGGCTTTTGAATATAACGGTACTAAAATAAATATTCTTGATACTCCCGGTCACAAGGATTTTGCCGAAGATACTTTCAGAACCTTAACCGCTGTTGATAGTGTGATCGTAGTTATCGATGTTGCAAAAGGGGTTGAGGAACAAACTGAAAAATTAGTTCAGGTTTGTAGAATGCGTAAAATACCAATGATTGTCTTCGTAAATAAACTTGATCGTGAAGGAAAAGATGCATTTGAACTTTTAGATGAAATTGAGCAAAAATTAGATCTTAACGTGACTCCTCTAAGCTTTCCTATTGGTATGGGATATGACTTTAAAGGAATTTACAATATTTGGGAAAAGAACGTCAATCTATTTAGTGGTGACAGCCGAAAAAACATTGAAGAAACCATTGAGATTGAAGATATAAGTTCAACAGAACTCGATAAACTGATTGGCAGCGAGTCTGCCGAAACATTACGCGAAGAATTAGAATTAGTAACCGGTGTTTATCCTGATTTTGATCAACAAGCTTATTCAAAAGCCGAACAACAACCTGTATTTTTTGGTTCTGCTTTAAATAATTTTGGCGTACGCGAACTACTTGATTGCTTTATTTCTATAGCACCACCTCCTCGACCAAAAGAAAGTGAAGAGCGTATTGTAAAACCTGAAGAAAAGGACTTCACAGGTTTTGTGTTTAAAATCCACGCCAATATGGATCCTAAACACCGCGACAGATTAGCCTTTGTGAAAATCGTATCCGGAGTATTTGAGCGAAACACGCCCTATTTACACGTGCGAAATGGCAAAAAATTAAAGTTTTCAAGTCCTAATGCATTTTTCGCAGAGCGGAAAGAAATCGTTGATATTTCCTATCCCGGTGACATTGTAGGACTTCACGACACTGGAAACTTTAAAATCGGAGACACCTTAACGCAAGGGGAAGAGATTCATTACAAAGGAATTCCTGCGTTCTCACCAGAACATTTTAGATATATCAATAACGCAGACCCTATGAAATCTAAGCAGTTAGAAAAGGGAATCGACCAATTAATGGACGAAGGCGTTGCCCAGCTATTTACACTCGAGCTTAATGGAAGAAAGGTAATTGGTACGGTGGGCGCACTTCAATACGAAGTTATTCAATATCGATTGGAGCACGAATATGGGGCTAAATGCACCTACGAACCCTTAAGCGTACACAAGGCCTGCTGGGTAGAACCTAAGGATCCAAAAAGTGAGGAGTTCAAAGAATTCTTACGAGTAAAGCAACGCTTTATGGCTAAAGATAAAAGAGGACAGTTAGTATTTTTAGCTGATTCCCCATTCACACTACAAATGACTCAGCAAAAATATCCAAACGTAAAGTTGCATTTTGTGTCTGAGTTCAAATAAGGACTTTAAAACCCATATAAATTCAACGACACAATAGTTGTTGACCAAACTATAAAGACTGTTTAAATAGGCTCGTACGAGTTCTAAAATAATGATAATATAAAGCAAGCTTATACACATCTAACATCTAGAAAGCTTTACTCTATAAAATAGAAAAACCTGAGAATAATCTCAGGTTTTTCTATTTTGATCAATTATTAACTTTTGATTAAGCCTGTCCTGTTGGACCAAAATTCAATGGTATGGGTTGCTTTTCATAATCTTTGATTTCACCGTGAGCCTTTTCAAAACGCTTTACATTTTCCTGTAAAGCCTTGGCAAGTCGCTTAGCGTGTTGTGGAGTTAAAATAATGCGCGACTTCACTTTACTCTTCGGAGTTCCCGGCATGATGTTGATAAAATCAACCACAAATTCTGAAACCGAATGATTAATTATAGCCAAATTAGAATATTGACCTTGCGCAACATTCTCATCAAGCTCAATATTTAATTGCCCATTTTTATTTTTTTCATCTTCAGTCATCTTTCCCTATTAGGTATAAAAAAACAGCTTCATTTCTGAAGCTGTTTTTGATATAAATTATTAATTAAAATTAACCTCTTCTCGAGCAGCATTGAGTTCTTCAAGCTCTTGCTTACTTCCTACGATAATCTTATCGTATCTACGCAAACCTGTACCTGCAGGAATTCTATGACCTACAATTACATTTTCCTTAAGCCCTTCTAAAGTATCAACTTTACCGCTTACCGCAGCTTCGTTAAGTACTTTAGTTGTTTCCTGGAAGGAAGCAGCAGAGATGAATGATTTCGTCTGAAGCGAAGCTCTTGTAATACCCTGTAATACCGGAGTTGCCGTAGCAGCTACAACATCACGAGCAGTTGCAAGGTTTTTATCTTCTCTTCTCAAGATTGAATTTTCATCGCGTAATTCACGAGGTGAAATGATTTGTCCCGCTTTAAGCGTTTCAGAATCACCTGCATCTTCAATAACTTTCATTCCGAAGATTGCATCATTCTCAGTGATGAAATCATCTTTATGAACCAACTGATTCTCTAGGAAAATAGTGTCACCCGGATCTTGAATTCTAACTTTACGCATCATTTGACGTACAACTACTTCAAAATGCTTGTCGTTAATTTTCACACCCTGTAAACGATAAACTTCTTGTACTTCATTTACTAAGTACTGCTGAACCGCTGAAGGTCCTTTAATCGCTAAGATATCCTCTGGAGTTACAGAACCATCAGATAGTGGCATTCCAGCTCTCACAAAGTCATTTTCTTGAACAAGAATCTGGTTAGATAACTTCACTAAGTATTTCTTAACCTCACCAAGTTTAGACTCAACGATAATCTCACGGTTACCACGCTTGATTTTACCGAAAGAAACAACACCATCAATCTCACTTACAACAGCAGGGTTTGAAGGATTACGTGCTTCAAATAATTCAGTTACACGTGGAAGACCCCCTGTAATATCCCCTGCCTTTGCAGACTTACGAGGAATCTTAACGAGAATCTTACCTATTTTAATTTTCTCATCATCATCTACCATTAAGTGCGCACCTACAGGTAAGTTATAAGAACGAATTACTTCGTCTTTTTTACCCATAATATGTAAGGTAGGAATCATTCGTTTGTTACGAGATTCTGAAATTACTTTCTCTTGGAAACCGGTTTGTTCATCAGTCTCTACTTGGTAAGTAACTCCTTGCTCTATATTTTCGTACTTGATCTTACCGGCGAATTCTGAAATAATCACACCGTTAAATGGATCCCAAGTACAGATGGTATCTCCTTTTGCAACTTTATCTCCATCCTTCATAAAGAGTTGAGAACCGTAAGGAATGTTATTAGTACTTAATAAGATTCCGGTTTTAGCATCAACAATTTTTGCTTCAGAAGTACGTGAAATAACGATTTGTGAAGTTGAACCATCAGGAGCTTCCCCTTCAACAGTCTTAAGATCTTCAATCTCAAGGCGACCATCAAATTTAGAAACCACTTTGTTTTCCTCAGAAATGTTTCCTGCAATACCACCCACGTGGAAGGTACGTAGTGTAAGCTGAGTACCCGGCTCACCAATTGATTGAGCAGCAACAACACCCACAGCTTCACCCATTTGAACCATTTTATTGGTTGCTAGGTTACGCCCGTAACATTTAGCACAAATACCTTTACTAGCTTCACAAGTTAACGGAGAGCGTACTTCAACACTTTCGATTGGAGCTTTAGAAATCTCAGCACCTAATTCTTCAGTAATTTCTGCACCAGCCTCAACAATAACTTCACTGTTTAGTGGGTTAACCACATCGTTTAACGCAATACGACCAATGATACGAGCCTCAAGTGTTTCAACGATTTCCTCATTCTTCTTAAGCGCAGAAACTTCAACACCTCTTAATGTACCACAATCTTCACTGTTTACAATTACATCTTGAGATACATCAACCAGACGACGTGTTAAGTAACCCGCATCTGCCGTTTTAAGTGCCGTATCCGCAAGACCCTTACGAGCACCGTGCGTTGAGATAAAGTATTCAAGAATTGATAACCCTTCTTTAAAGTTAGAAAGAATCGGGTTTTCAATAATAGCACCACCACCATCGTTAGATTTTTTAGGCTTAGCCATCAAACCACGCATACCGGTCAACTGACGAATCTGCTCCTTAGAACCACGAGCCCCAGAGTCAAGCATCATAAACACTGAGTTAAACCCTTGCTGATCCTCACGGATACGCTTCATAGACAATTCGGTCAACGATGCGTTAGTTGATGTCCAAACATCAATTACCTGATTATAACGCTCAGAATTTGTGATAAGACCCATGTTATAGCTAGACATAATTCCGTCTACTTGAGTATTCGCCTCTTCGATCATTTCGTATTTCTCAGCAGGAATAATAATATCCCCAAGTGAGAACGACAATCCACCTCTAAATGCGAAAGTATATCCTAGTGTCTTGATACTGTCAAGGAACTCAGCAGTACGCGGAACACTGGTTAATTTTAGAATACGTGCGATAACATCTCTAAGTGACTTTTTAGTCAATACTTCGTTGATGTACCCACATTCTTCCGGTACGCTTTCATTAAATAATACACGACCCACTGTAGTATCGATGATTTGGTAAACTAACTCACCGTTCTCATTGAAATCTTTAGTACGTATTTTAATGTTAGCGTTAATATTTACACGCTTTTGGTTGTGCGCAATAACAACTTCTTCTGCACTGTAAAAAGTAATTCCTTCTCCTAAAATAGGATGCTCAGGAGTACTCTTACGTGCTTTAGTCATATAATATAGACCCAATACCATATCCTGAGAAGGTACAGTAATAGGAGCACCGTTAGCAGGGTTTAGAATATTGTTTGAAGCAAGCATTAACATTTGCGCTTCTAAGATAGCTTCAGGACCTAATGGTAAGTGAACCGCCATCTGGTCACCATCAAAGTCGGCGTTAAATGCCGTACACACTAATGGGTGAAGCTGAATCGCCTTACCTTCAATAAGCTTAGGCTGGAACGCCTGAATACCTAAACGGTGAAGCGTAGGAGCACGGTTTAGCAATACCGGATGTCCTTTAAGAACGTTCTCCAAGATATCCCAAACCACTGGCTCTTTTTTATCTATAATCTTTTTAGCAGACTTTACGGTTTTTACAATTCCTCTTTCGATCAATTTTCTGATCACGAAAGGCTTGTAAAGTTCTGCTGCCATATCTTTAGGCAGACCACACTCGTAAAGTTTCAATTCTGGTCCAACAACAATCACCGAACGCGCAGAATAATCTACACGCTTACCAAGTAAGTTTTGACGGAAACGACCTTGCTTACCTTTTAAGGAATCAGAAAGTGATTTTAAAGGACGGTTTGAGTCGGTTTTTACCGCTGAAGATTTACGGGTGTTATCAAATAGTGAATCTACAGCTTCTTGAAGCATACGCTTCTCATTACGTAAAATCACCTCTGGAGCCTTGATTTCCATCAAACGCTTCAAACGGTTGTTACGAATGATCACACGACGGTAAAGGTCATTTAAATCTGAAGTCGCAAAACGACCACCATCAAGTGGCACAAGTGGACGTAATTCTGGTGGAATTACAGGAACCACTTTCATAATCATCCACTCAGGTAGATTCTCGCGATTCTTATTAGCATCACGCAGAGATTCTACAACCTGAAGACGCTTTAAAGCTTCGGTTTTACGTTGTTTTGAAGTCTCATTGTTAGCTTTATGACGTAAATCATAAGACAATTCATTAAGATCAATACGTCTTAATAAATCAACTAGACATTCTGCACCCATTTTAGCGATAAACTTATTAGGATCGCTATCTTCTAAGTACATATTTTCTTGAGGAATAGACTCAAGAACATTTAGGTATTCTTCTTCCGTAAGGAAGTCCATCTTCTTAAGCTCCTCTCCTTCTTCATTCTTAGCTATACCAGGCTGAATAACTACATAGCGCTCATAATAGATAATCATATCTAATTTCTTAGACGGAAGACCTAAAAGATACCCTATTTTATTTGGCAAACTTCTAAAGTACCAGATGTGTGCAACAGGCACTACAAGGTTGATGTGTCCAACACGATCTCTACGTACTTTTTTCTCAGTAACTTCTACACCACAACGGTCACAAACAATGCCTTTATAGCGTATACGCTTATATTTTCCACAAGCACACTCATAATCCTTTACAGGACCAAAGATGCGCTCACAGAACAAACCATCACGCTCAGGCTTGTGCGTACGGTAGTTTATAGTTTCTGGTTTTAACACCTCTCCGCGCGATTCAGCCAAAATCGCTTCAGGAGATGCAAGACCAATAGAGATTTGATCAAATCTCTTTACTGCATTCTTATCATTATCTCTTGCCATAATACCTTATGTCGAAAATTATTCTTTTTTAACTGCTTGATACTTTTTTAAAATAAGGTTACGCTTCCGCGGAAGCGCAACCCTCAGTATCTATTCTTCTAGACGAATGTCTAGTCCAAGTCCTTTAAGTTCGTGCATTAATACGTTGAACGATTCTGGTAAACCAGGCTCTGGCATTGGCTCTCCTTTTACGATACTCTCGTAAGTTTTAGCTCTACCAATAACATCATCAGACTTCACGGTTAAGATCTCACGCAGGGTCGCTGAAGCTCCATAAGCCTCAAGTGCCCAAACCTCCATCTCACCAAAACGCTGACCACCAAACTGTGCTTTACCACCTAGCGGCTGTTGCGTAATTAATGAGTAAGGCCCTATGGAACGTGCGTGCATTTTATCATCAACCATATGCCCTAGTTTAAGCATATAGATCACACCCACGGTTGCCGGCTGATCAAAACGATCACCTGTACCACCATCGTAAAGATACGTATGACCAAATCTTGGGATTCCTGCTTCATCAGTAAGCTCATTGATCTGATCTAAAGTAGCTCCGTCGAAAATTGGAGTTGCATACTTACGACCTAATTTTTGACCTGCCCAACCAAGAACAGTTTCATAAATCTGACCAATGTTCATACGAGAAGGTACACCAAGTGGGTTAAGTACGATATCTACAGGAGTACCATCTTCTAAGAATGGCATATCTTCTTGACGTACAATACGCGCAACAATACCTTTGTTACCGTGACGACCTGCCATCTTATCCCCTACTTTAAGTTTACGTTTTTTAGCAACGTATACTTTAGCAAGTTTAATAATACCTGCAGGAAGCTCATCCCCAACAGAAATGGTAAACTTCTCACGACGTAAATTACCCTGAAGATCATTTTCTTTGATTCGGTAATTATGTAATAAATCTGCGATCAACACGTTAGTCGCGTCATCAGTCGTCCAAGTACCTTGATTTAAGTGTGTATAATCTTCAACCGCATTGAGCATCTTAAGCGTGAATTTCTTTCCTTTAGGAAGAACTTCTTCACCTAAGTCATTCTTAACACCTTGAGCAGTTTTTCCGTTAACTAGCTGGAAAAGTTTGTCAACTAAAATCGCTTTAAGATCATCAAATTTCTGATCGTATTCTGCTTCTAATGCAGCGATATCTTCTTTGTCTTTAGCACGCTTGCGCTTATCTTTTATCGCACGAGCAAATAACTTCTTGTCAATTACAACTCCTCTTAAAGATGGAGAAGCTTTTAACGAAGCATCTTTAACATCCCCGGCTTTATCACCAAAGATTGCACGAAGCAGCTTTTCTTCTGGAGTTGGATCTGATTCTCCTTTTGGAGTAATCTTACCAATTAATATATCTCCAGGTTTAACTTCAGCACCAATTCTGATCATTCCGTTTTCATCAAGGTCTTTAGTAGCCTCTTCTGAAACGTTAGGAATATCATTGGTCAATTCCTCATTACCTAGTTTAGTATCTCTAACATCTAAAGAATACTCATCTACGTGAATAGATGTGAAGATGTCATCGCGTACAACTTTCTCAGAAATCACGATAGCATCCTCAAAGTTATACCCTTTCCAAGGCATGAAGGCTACTTTCATGTTTCTACCAAGTGCAAGTTCGCCTGCTTCAGTAGCGTATCCTTGACACAAAACTTGACCTTTTTTAACACGATCACCTCTTCTTACGATAGGCTTCAAGTTAATAGAAGTACTTTGGTTTGTCTTACGGAATTTAATTAACTGATAGGTTTTACTATCACCATCAAAACTTACCATACGCTCATCATCAGTACGGTCGTATTTGATAGTAATTTCATTAGCATCTACATATTCAACTTCACCATCACCTTCAGCATTGATCAATACACGTGAATCAGAAGCTACCTGACGCTCAAGACCTGTACCAACAATAGGTGAGTCTGCGCGTAAAAGTGGTACTGCCTGACGCATCATGTTTGATCCCATCAATGCACGGTTTGCATCATCGTGCTCCAAGAACGGAATTAAAGAAGCCGAAATAGAAGCAATCTGGTTTGGAGAAACATCGGCATAATGAACCGTATTTGGCTCAACAACCGGGAAGTCACCTTCCATACGTGCAATTACGCGTTCTTCTTCAATCTTACCAGAGTCATCCATTGGATTGTTTGCTTGCGCAATCAACATCCCTTCTTCTTCCTCTGCACTTAAATATTTTGGTTTAGTCTCTAAGTCAATTTTTCCATCGGTAACCGTACGATATGGAGTTTCAATGAAGCCCATATTGTTCACCTTAGCATACACTGCCAAAGACGAAATCAAACCAATGTTTGGACCTTCAGGAGTTTCAATAGGACAAAGACGACCATAATGCGTATAGTGTACGTCACGAACCTCAAAACCTGCACGCTCACGAGAAAGACCACCGGGCCCTAATGCTGAAAGACGACGCTTGTGCGTGATCTCTGCAAGAGGATTCGTCTGATCCATAAACTGAGAAAGCTGGTTGGTACCAAAGAAAGAGTTGATCACAGACGAAAGAGTTTTCGCATTGATCAAGTCAATCGGAGTAAACACCTCATTATCACGAACGTTCATACGTTCACGAATGGTACGCGCCATACGTGCCAAACCAACACCAAACTGGGTAGATAATTGCTCTCCTACTGTACGTACACGACGGTTAGAAAGGTGATCAATATCATCAATCTCAGCTTTAGAGTTGATAAGCTCAATTAAATATTTTACGATAGTAATGATATCTTGTTTGGTAAGCACTTGCTTATCCATACCAATATCAAGACCTAATTTTTTGTTCATTCGGTAACGACCAACTTCACCTAAATTGTAACGCTGATCACTAAAGAATAATTTATCGATAATACCACGTGCTGTTTCCTCATCTGGCGGCTCAGCATTACGCAATTGACGATAAATATGCTCTACTGCCTCTTTCTCTGAGTTAGTAGGGTCCTTCTGAAGTGTATTGTGAATGATTGCATAGTCAGCCAACTGATTATCTTCTTTATGAAGAAGAATTGTTTTAGCACCTGCATCTAAAATTTCATCCACGTGTTCTTTCTCAAGAACAGTATCACGGTCTAATACGATCTCGTTACGCTCAATAGATACAACTTCACCTGTATCTTCATCAACGAAATCCTCGTGCCATGTGTTCAATACACGTGCAGCGAGTTTACGACCTAAATATTTCTTTAATCCGGTTTTTGAAACTTTAACCTCTTCAGCAAGGTCAAAAATCTCAAGAATATCTTTATCACGTTCAAAACCTATTGCACGGAAAAGAGTGGTTACCGGTAATTTTTTCTTACGATCGATATATGCATACATCACACTGTTGATATCTGTCGCAAATTCAATCCACGATCCTTTAAAAGGAATTACACGTGCCGAATAAAGCTTAGTACCATTTGCGTGAAAAGACTGCCCGAAGAAAACACCTGGTGAACGGTGAAGCTGAGATACAACAACGCGCTCCGCACCATTAATACAAAAAGTACCACTAGGTGTCATGTAAGGAATAGTACCAAGATAAACATCTTGTACTATGGTTTCAAAATCTTCATGTTCTTCATCAGTACAGTATAATTTTAAACGAGCTTTAAGTGGCACACTATACGTAAGGCCTCGCTCGATACACTCCTGAATTGAGTATCTGGGTGGATCTACAAAGTAGTCCAAGAATTCTAGTACAAAATTATTACGGGTATCCGTAATTGGGAAGTTCTCTAGAAAAGTATTGTAAAGTCCTTCATTTCCTCTTTCTTCAGACTTAGTCTCTAATTGAAAGAAATCTTGAAAGGATTTAATCTGAATATCTAAAAAGTCAGGATATTCAGGTCTGTTCTTTACCGATGAGAAATTCAGTCTTTCAGCTTGTTTTGCTTGCATCTTCAACGAACGGAATTTAATTAAAATAGATTGAGAATCTGTTTATTCAGATTCTGAGACCTCTTAACATAAGAAATCTAAGGCAATAATAGTCGTAAATATTAGGAAAACCTTATATACGACAAATGGTTTAGGCCCATTTCGATAAATCGAAAAGACCTAAACCTTTGTATTTATAGTAGCTAAGCTTACTTAAGCTCAACTTCAGCTCCAGCTTCTTCTAATTGAGATTTGATAGCTTCTGCTTCGTCTTTTGCAATACCTTCTTTGATTGGGCTTGGTGCGTTGTCAACAAGCTCTTTTGCATCTTTAAGACCAGCTCCAGTTAATTCTTTTACAAGTTTTACAACTGCAAGTTTAGAACCACCAGCGGCTTTAAGGATTACATCAAATTCAGTTTGCTCTTCACCAGCGTCATCACCACCAGCAGCAGGACCAGCAACAGCAACTGCAGCAGCTGCAGGTTCGATACCATACTCATCTTTTAAAATAGTAGCTAACTCATTTACTTCTTTTACTGTTAAGTTAACTAGTTGTTCTGCGAAATCTTTTAAATCTGCCATTTTTCTATCGTTTTAAAAAAAATTGTCTTTATATAAATTATTAAGTGCGTACGTTAATTAACCTTCTCTTTCCTGAAGGGTTTTAACAAGGCCAGCAATTGTAGAACCTCCTGATTTAAGAGCGCTGATAACGTTCTTAGCAGGCGACTGAAGAAGACCAACGATCTCTCCAATAAGCTCTTCTCTTGACTTGATATCTACAAGGGCGTCTAACTGATCGTCACCTATGTAAATTGCCTCTTCAATAAATGCTCCTTTAAGTAAAGGTTTTTCAGATTTCTTACGAAATTCCTTAATTACCTTAGCTGGTGCATTTCCTGTTTCAGAAAGCATAATTGAAGTGTTACCTTTTAATACTTCAGGCAATTCTCCAAAATCCTTTTCTGAACTCTCCATTGCTTTTGCAAGCAATGTATTTTTAACCACGGCTAGCTTTACGTTTGCCTTAAAACAAGCTCTACGCAACTTAGACGTAGTGTCAGCATTAAGACCTGAAATATCTGCTAAATAAATATTAGCACTATCAGCCAACTGCGCAGTCAAATCTTCTATTACTTGTGATTTTTCTTCTCTTGTCATAATTTAACTTTTACTGCTCAGCAAAACGTTTTGAATCTACTTCAACACTAGGACTCATAGTACTAGACATAAAAATGCTTTTAATATAAACACCTTTAGCTGCAGTAGGCTTCAATTTTACTAATGTGGTTATCAATTCTCTTGCGTTAGCTGCAATTTTTTCAGCATCAAAAGACGCCTTACCAATCGCTGCATGTACAATACCTGTCTTATCAACTTTAAAGTCAATCTTACCAGCTTTTACATCAGATACCGCTTTAGCGATATCCATTGTTACTGTACCGGTTTTAGGGTTTGGCATAAGACCACGAGGCCCTAATACACGTCCTAAAGGACCTAATTTACCCATAACGCTTGGCATTGTTACGATAACGTCAACATCTGTCCAACCGCCTTTGATTTTCTCTAAATATTCATCAAGACCAACAAAGTCAGCTCCCGCTTCTTTAGCTTCAGCTTCTTTATCTGGAGTTACCAGAGCAAGAACCTTAACATCTTTACCGGTTCCGTGAGGAAGTGTTACCACTCCACGAACCATTTGATTCGCTTTACGCGGATCTACATTAAGACGTACAGCTAAGTCAACAGAAGGATCAAAGTTTACTTTGCTTACTTCTTTTATTAAAGCTGAAGCTTCTGCTAAGGTATAGGTAGAACCAGAATCTACTTTAGCACGTGCTTCTTTTTGCTTCTTTGTTACTTTTGCCATTTTAAATTGCTTTTTTGGATGTTAAAAAGGAGCCTGCCCTTTTACAGTTATTCCCATAGACCTTGCAGTACCTGCAACCATTCTCATTGCGCTCTCAACAGTAAACGCGTTTAGATCTGGCATTTTGTCTTCAGAGATAGCTCTAATTTGATCCCAAGTTACACTAGCAACTTTTTTACGGTTAGGCTCACCAGAACCTCCTTTGATCTTAGCTGCTTCCATCAATTGGATGGCAGCAGGTGGCGTTTTAACCACAAAGTCAAAAGACTTATCACCATAAACAGTAATAACTACAGGAAGTACTTTACCAGCTTTATCTTGAGTTCTAGCATTAAATTGCTTACAGAACTCCATGATGTTAACACCGGCAGCACCTAAAGCTGGTCCAACTGGGGGAGAAGGGTTTGCAGCCCCTCCCTTAACTTGCAACTTAACAACCTTACTTACTTCTTTTGCCATTTTTAAAAATTTAGTTTGATATGCTCTTTAGTGGAAGCAGAAGAACGATATCTTATATATGTGTAACACTTATACTTTCTCAACTTGCATATAACTCAATTCTAACGGGGTCTTTCTTCCGAAGATTTTCACCATTACCTCAAGTTTACGCTTCTCTTCGTTGATCTTTTCAACAGTTCCATTAAAACCATTAAAAGGACCATCAATCACTTTTACAGTCTCACCAAGAACAAAAGGTATAGCAACGTTATCTGTTTTAACAGCTAACTCATCAACTTTACCCAACATTCTGTTCACCTCAGAAGTTCTAAGCGGCACAGGATCTCCACCCTTAGTCTCACCTAAAAACCCAATCACACCATTGATTGATTTAATCATGTGTGTTACTTCACCCCCTAGATTCGCGTGAATCATTATATAACCAGGAAAGTAAACACGCTCTTTATTTATTTTTTTACCGTTGCGTATCTGTACCACTTTTTCAGTAGGCACAAGTACTTGTTCGATATAATCTTCAAGATTAAAGCGAGAGATTTCTTGCTCGATATATCCCTTAACTTTATTCTCCTGACCACTTACGGCCCTTACCACGTACCAATCTTTGGTATTGTTTGCTATAGCCATTGTGATTGTTTTAAGCTCCTACCAGATTAAAATAAGCCTTGATTGCTCTACTAAATACTGTATCTACCCCCCAAATCGCTAATGAAAATACAATTGTAAAAACAACAACTACAACAGTGAGACGTTGTGCTTCTGAAAGCGGAGTCCAGGTAACGTGATTTTTCAATTCGTTATAAGACTCTTGAAGGTAATTAATTAATCCAGCCATATCGTTTAACTCTTTAAAAAGACACTCTGTCTTCTAGCGACTACCTAAAAGCAGCCTAACTAATACTAATCAAATTAAAATTTGATTTTCGTTTTGCACGGGTTGAGAGGCTCGAACTCCCGACACCTGGTTTTGGAGACCAGTGCTCTACCAACTGAGCTAAACCCGTAAAACTAGAGTTACCACAAAAGCAACCCTAAATTTTATTATAAAAATCAAGGCATTCGTTTACACGAACGCCTTAATTTATTAATCTATAATTCGTGATTATTCAAGAATTTCAGTTACCTGACCAGCACCTACAGTTCTACCACCTTCACGGATAGCGAAACGTAGACCTACGTTCATTGCTATTGAGTTGATCAATTCAACAGTGATTGTAAGGTTATCTCCAGGCATAACCATCTCTACTCCATCAGGAAGAGAAATGTTACCAGTAACATCAGTTGTACGTACATAGAACTGTGGACGGTAGTTATTGTGGAATGGAGTGTGACGACCACCTTCTTCCTTCTTAAGGATATAAACCTCAGCTTTGAATTTAGTGTGTGGAGTTACAGAACCAGGCTTAGTAATTACCATACCACGAGAGATTTGAGTTTTCTCAATACCACGTAATAAGATACCTACGTTATCACCAGCTTCACCTCTATCTAATATCTTACGGAACATCTCAACCCCAGTAATAGTAGAAGTAAGTTTTTCTGCACCCATACCAATGATCTCTACAGGATCTCCAGTATTAGCAACACCAGTTTCGATACGTCCAGTTGCAACAGTACCACGACCAGTAATAGAGAATACATCTTCGATAGGCATCAAGAATGGCTTATCAACATCACGCGCAGGAAGCTCGATCCAGTTATCTACAGCTTCCATAAGCTCCATAACTTTATCAACCCACTTTTGCTCACCATTCAATGCACCCAAAGCAGAACCTTGAACAACAGGACCATTATCACCATCGTACTCGTAGAAGCTCAATAAATCTCTAACTTCCATCTCAACAAGCTCCAAAAGCTCCTCATCATCAACCATATCAACTTTGTTCATGAAAACAACGATACGAGGAATACCTACCTGACGACCAAGAAGGATGTGCTCACGAGTTTGTGGCATAGGACCATCAGTTGCAGCAACAACAAGAATAGCACCATCCATTTGAGCAGCACCAGTTACCATGTTCTTTACGTAATCCGCGTGACCTGGACAGTCAACGTGTGCGTAGTGACGGTTAGCTGTAGCGTACTCTACGTGAGAAGTGTTAATAGTAATACCTCTTTCTTTTTCTTCAGGAGCGTTGTCAATAGAGTCAAAACTTCTTAATTCAGAAAGACCTGCGTTAGCAAGTACAGTAGTAATAGCAGCAGTCAAGGTAGTTTTACCGTGGTCAACGTGCCCTATAGTACCAATATTTAAGTGAGGTTTGGAACGATCAAATGTTGCCTTTGCCATGATTTAAATAATTTTAATCTTAGTTATTATTAGTGTTCAATTTTTAAACTTACCTGATACGCAGCTATATGGTTTTTCTAAAACGCACAAAAACCGAGCACCAAGGGTACTAGTTTAAGTAGCAGCGACTGCTGTTGAGCCAACGACGGGATTTGAACCCGTGGCCTCTTCCTTACCAAGGAAACGCTCTACCCCTGAGCTACGTCGGCTTATATTTACCCTATCAAAACGACCGAAGTCTGAATTGCCCGGGCTGACCTATTCAGCTAAAGGGCTTTAAAAGTCATCTAATGACTAAAACCAAAGCCTATCAGGTTTGGTTTAAACAAAACCGAAAAACTTCGGTTAAAATAAATATCTATTTAAGATAATTAAGAGCGGGAGACCGGGTTCGAACCGGCGACATTCAGCTTGGAAGGCTGACGCTCTAC
This sequence comes from Leeuwenhoekiella palythoae, assembly GCF_900130045.1. Taxonomy (GTDB): domain Bacteria; phylum Bacteroidota; class Bacteroidia; order Flavobacteriales; family Flavobacteriaceae; genus Leeuwenhoekiella; species Leeuwenhoekiella palythoae. The sequence goes on along the minus strand of NZ_FQXT01000004.1, from coordinate 608,491 downwards.
CAACTGAGCTACTCCCGCATTGTGGGCGCCAAAATTAAAACAAATTTTAATTCTAGCAAAATAAAAGTGGGGAGAGCAGGATTCGAACCTGCGAAGTCTAATGACAACAGAGTTACAGTCTGTCCTCGTTGGCCGCTTGAGTATCTCCCCGATTGGTATTTTCAATATTTCAAAAAACGCTTCGACTGCGCTCCGCGCAAGCTCTAATTTGAGCTTTAAAAAGAGCCGATGGAGGGACTCGAACCCACGACCTGCTGATTACAAATCAGCTGCTCTAGCCAGCTGAGCTACATCGGCTTTTTATCGCCCCGTGAGGCATAAAAAAGTCCGCTATTTCTAACGGACTGCAAATGTAGAATAAATTTACTATTCACAAAACTTTTTTCAATTTTTTTTCACGCTGAAGCACGAATTTTTTGTTTTCGCCGCATCAACAAGCGCTCTAAAGAATGTGCACAATTGTCAGCGCCCTCCTCAAAGGACTTTGCTTGTTTTTTCACTATCAACTCGTTACCTGGAACACTGAGCAAAATTTCGACAATTTTATTCTGTCGATCACTGGTATTTTCTAATTTTAAAAAAACATCAGCATAAATTATGTGATCATAAAATTTTTCCAACTTATCCATCTTTTTTTGGATGAAGTTGATGAGTTTTTGATCTGCTACAAAATGGGGTGTTTGCACATTTACTTTCATAGATCCACATGTTAAAAGGTTACTATTAATTGAAAATCTACTGTTTTTTAAAATTACGAGGGTGTGCATTTTTATAGACTCTTCCCAACTCTGCAATACTTGTATGTGTGTAAACTTGAGTAGAAGCTAAACTAGCGTGACCTAATAATTCTTTTACAGCATTTAAATCGGCCCCGTTATTCAGCAAATGAGTCGCAAAAGTATGCCTAAGCATATGCGGGCTCGTTTTAGTTTTTTGGGACACCTTACTAAAATAATCATTTATGATTCTGTAAACAAACGTTTCATATAATTTGTCACCCTTATTGGTCAGCAATAAAAACGGATTATTTTTATCAACCCCATAATTTTCTCGAGCTTCCAGATATTTTTTCAAGCCTTCTTCAACCCAAAAAATTAATGGAATAATTCGCTCTTTGTTACGTTTTCCAAGTACTTTTATGTTGTGCGCACTAAAATCTACATCTGATATTTTAAGATTAATCAATTCACTTCTTCGCATTCCGGTTGCATAAAACAATGAAACAATCGCCAGATCTCTTAAATCTGAAAATTCTTCACTCGCCTGTAGTGCTTTAAGAACCGTATCAACTTCTGCTTCAGAAAAAGGTACTTGGATTTCCTTTTTCATTTTAAGCGACTTGTGCTGGGCTAATGGAGAATGCGTGATATTGCCGGTTTTAAGCAAGAATTTATAAAAGGCTTTTAAAGAAGAAATCTTTCTATTTATGCTTCGGTGTGATACTCCGGCTTCGGTAAGTTGTGCAATCCACGATCTTACAAAGGTATAGTTGATCATTTTTGGATCTTCAACCTCATAAAGCTCTTTCACGAAACGAAAAAAAGCCTCCAGATCTTTTTGATAAGCCAGAACGGTGTGCGCACTATACTTTCGCTCTAATTCGAGATAATCTATAAATGCATTTAAGTACATAGAGCAAATTTTAAAGTAAGATAAGTAATGTACAAGAATTATCTCTTGTTTAAGGCGCTCTTCTATTCAAAGCAATTGTTTTAGCTAAATGCGTTTTATATACTACCAGCATAGCTTTTGCAACAGCTAAAATTCAGGCATAAAAAAATCCGCTAAGAAATCTTAGCGGATTCAATATTTTGAAAGAGGATTAGTCTTTCTGCTAATAACCATAGCAAGCTAAGCGCTTACTGACGGAAATTATTAAATATTCTCTTGATCACGAAGGCCTTGAATATAAGACGCTTTCTGAATCTCTCTTCTACGCTCTACAGAAGGTTTTGTGAAAGCTTGACGATCACGTAGCTTACGCATAGTTCCCGTTCTATCAAATTTTCTTTTAAAACGCTTCAGCGCTCTATCAATATTTTCTCCGTCTTTTACTGGTATAATTAACATAGTGGTACCTCCTTTCTTTAAAATTCTTTTCAGTTTTCAGGCCGCAAAGATAGTTTAAACTTTAAAACTAACAAGCTGCTTTTAAAATATTTATTTTGTAGCCGGTTTATACTCCTTTTTATCGATAACCATTTTAGCGATAATTTCCTTTAAAATCTCAGAAGTACCGCCGCCAATAGGTCCTAACCTACTGTCTCTAAACATACGCGCCAATGGATAATCTTCCATATAACCGTAACCACCCAGCATCTGCAAGCACTTATAAATAACCTCATCTGCAATTTTTGTAGATAAGAGCTTAGACATACTTGCCTCTTTTACCACATAATCTCCGGTATTTAAGTTATGTGCTATACTGTAATTAAACGCTTTTACCATCTCGATCTCACTCGCCATCTCAGCTACGCTATGACGCAGCGCCTGAAAACGGTCTATGGTTTTGCCAAAAGCCGTTCGCTCACTCATATATTGCATTGCATATTCTAAAGCAAATTCTGCACGGGCATGTGCATTTACTCCCATAATCAAGCGCTCTAAAGCAAAGTGCTGCATAATATACGTGAAGCCTTTATCTTCTTCGCCCATCAAATTAGCAACAGGTACTTTCACATCATTGAATGCAATTTCACCGGTATCTGACGCTCTCCAGCCCAATTTATCCAACTTAGTGGCGCTTACTCCTTCTGCGTCACGATCGATCACAAAAATGCTCAATCCTTTATTTCCCTTATCCGGACTTGTTTTAGCGGCTACCACCAGGTAATCTGAATATACTCCGTTTGTGATAAAGGTTTTTGAACCATTAAGAATGTAATGATCTCCTTCTAAAACTGCAGTGCTGCGCATACCGGCAACATCTGAACCACCAAAAGGCTCTGTAATACACAAACACCCTATTTTCTCGCCGGTAATGCTAGGCGCTAAATACTTCTCTTTTATAAAGCTATCTCCTTCTGCCTTTAAATGCGTCATTGCTAGATACGCATGAGCCCACATTGCTGCAGCAAAGCCACCGCTATTAATACGCTGCAACTCTTCAAGAAAAATTACGGTGTAAAAAATATCAAGATCTAGTCCGCCATATTCTTCAGGACTGGCCAAACCAAAGTAACCCATCTCCCCCATTTTGGTCCAGATAAAACGCTCAATCTCGCCCGTTTTCTCCCATTTCTCAATATGCGGAACCACTTCCTTTTGTAAAAAATCTCTCAAACTTTCTCTAAAGAGCTTATGCTCTTCTGAAAAATAAACGTTGTTCATTTAATCTCTTTTAATTAATAAATAGGCAGTTGGAAAGGAAGTTTTGCCAGTAGGAACTACTTAATCTTTAAGCCTACTCAGTTTTGATTGGTTGACAAATATAATTTAATTCGCTCTAATTTATATGCGGTTATTCCGTCTATTTTAAGCAAGTCGTCAAGGTTGGTTATCGCCCCGTGCAGGGTTCTATAATCTATAATATCACGCGCGATATCAAAAGTTACAAACGGAACAGTTGAAAGGTCTGAAGCATTGGCCTTGTTCACATCGATCATTACGATTTCAGGTTTTGAAAGCACTGTATAGACCTCCTTTATGCTCCTCACCTGCGATGCTTTAATACCATAAACATCGTAGAGTTGATTATCTTCTAAAAATCCACCAAGCTTTCTTCGGTAAGAAAGAATGCGCTTTGCGATGGCTTCATTCATATTCTCCAAAGCCATCAACGCCTTAAAGTCAACAGTATTTAAATCTTTTGTCGGATTGGGTTTAACAGATGTAGAATACCTTCTTTTTTTAGTAGCGGGCTGAGTCACCCATTCAGGAAATTTAAAATAGGGCGAAATTAAAGCCAGAAGCGAATCAGAAACTCCGGTAACACGTTGAAAATCTTCTGCAGAATTAATCCAATTATTCTTTTCGCGAAAGCGCAATAACTTATCAACCTCTTCTGTATTCATTCCCAAAGTATAGCCTTTGTAATCGGTGATGAAATTAGGATTGAAAGGATAAATCTCAGGCTTATTCAATTCTTCTTTCAATTGAACTAAAGAATCTAATTGCTGCTCATAGTTGACTAATTCAATAACCGAAACGTTTTCCTTCTGCTGAAAGCTGTTCTTAAAAAAATAAGCGCCCCAGCTCAGCATAAGAATGAGCACCAAAAGTAAAATCCCACTCCGTTGTCTGCTGTCCAGAAAGAAGTGGGATTTCAGTTTCATAATTGGCTATTAAAATTAAGAGGCCTTTTTAGTACTCTTAGAGTCTTTGTCGATGACAGCGTCCATTCTGCCAATTTTAATCGCATTGAGATACGCTTGAAGTTCTCGCCGAACTTTTGGGGACAAGAGCACAAGCCCAATAATGTTAGGAAACACCATTGCAAATATCATCGCATCAGAGAAAGCGATTACCGCACCTAGACTTGATGAAGCTCCTACGATTACAAAAACCAAGAACAATACTTTATATACAATATCGGTTACTTTTCCTTTTCCGAATAAAAACTTCCAAGATTGAAGTCCGTAATACGACCAAGAGATTGCGGTTGAAATTGCAAACAACACCACAGCGATCGTAAGAACAATAGAGAAATAAGGAATTGCAGAATCAAAAGCTACCGAAGTAAGATCTACACCATTAATAGGCTCATTGGTTTCGTTAAGCATCACGTTACTTGCTGCATCTAGATTTCCGTAGGTAAACAAGTTATGTTTAGCATTTGTAATAATGATCACAATTGCAGTCATCGTACAGATAATTACGGTATCAACAAACGGACCTAAAGAAGCTGTTAAACCTTCACTAGCAGGATAACGTGTTTTTACAGCAGAGTGCGCAATTGCAGCAGAACCTACACCAGCCTCATTAGAGAATGCCGCACGCTGAAACCCAACGATCATTACACCTACAACACCACCAAAAGCAGCATTAGGGTTCATCGCACCATCCCAAATCTGACCTAAAGCAAATCCAACCATATCTATATTGATCGCAATAATTATAAAGCCAGCTAATACATAAATGATCGCCATAAAAGGAACCACTTTTTCTGTAAAAGAACCAATTCTTTTAATTCCACCGATGATCACTAAACCAATGATCACCGCCATTATGATACCTAAATATAAACCTGCGTTAGGATTATCCCAACCGGTCATCTGGATCAACTGTGAGGACGCCTGATTAGACTGAAACATATTACCGCCGCCAAAGGAAGCTCCAATACACATAATTGCAAAGAAAACAGCCAGCACTTTACCTAGCCCTTTCATCTTCATCTCATTCAAACCTTTAGAAAGGTAGTACATAGGACCACCGTAGGTTTTACCGTTCTCATCAACTTCACGGTATTTTACACCAAGGGTACACTCAACAAATTTAGAAGCCATCCCTAAGAGCCCTGCAATGATCATCCATACTGTCGCTCCCGGACCACCAATAGCAATTGCCACGGCCACACCGGCGATATTCCCTAAACCTACTGTTGCAGAAAGTGAAGCGGTCAACGCTTGAAAATGCGTTACCTCTCCTTGCACCTCACCCGTAAGCTTTACAGTATCTTTTACTTTACCATCTTCAACAACAATTTCTTCTTCCGCTGGCACATAATGATCAAGATCATCATACTTCCCCCAAGCGGTTTTTATACTGTCTTTAAAATATCTTAGATTAACTCCTTTGAAGTAAAGTGTAAAAAACAAAGCCCCTAAAAGTAAAATAAGAATTACGATAGGTAATTCTTTTCCGGCAATGACCACAGGGTACATTATAGTTTCAACAATTGGGGTAGTATATTTTTCGAAAGCTGCGTTAATTGATTCCCCCACACTCATACTTTCCTGAGCAAACGTCATAATAGGAAACATTAGACAACAAATAGAAAACATAATTTTCTTCATAAGTACTTTTGTATTTGAATAAAATTTTTGAAGTAAAAGCAGCAAGATGCTAAAAAATTAAGCGTTTTCAAAGGTAAAGCCCGTTAAAATAGTATTTCGTTGCATAATTCGCAGTAATATTACCAAAAGGTTTTACTTCTTTTCACGAGGTATTTTAAGTCCCTTTGGTACACTTGAAAAACCAATATCAAAAGTCCTAAAATACAAACCCCCAAACCGTTACCGGTTTGGGGGTTTCAATATGGTCAAATCTCGATTATCGAGTAACCTTCTATTATTTTAAAGCCTCACGTTTTAATTTGATCGCATCAAGATATCGGTTAAGTTGTTTCTTAACAACCGGGAATAAAAAGAATAAACCTACCATATTCGGGAAAATCATCGCAAATATCATCGCATCTGAAAAATCCCAGATCGATCTCATGTTTGCAGCTGCGCCAATTACGATAAAAGTTAGGAACAACAGTTTATAAACCATATCTGCCACCTTACCTCTTCCAAATAAGAATTTCCACGCTTGAATCCCATAGTAAGACCAAGAGATCATCGTAGAGACAGCAAATAAAACTACCGCTACAGTCAGGAATATATTTGAAAAAGGAATATACTCAGCAAAAGCCTTTGAAGTGATCCCGGCTCCTTCATACGATAAGCCATCAATAATCACTGCACCAGAGCCATCACCACCATACTCAAAGAAACCACCAAAGTTAAAAATGATGATCACAAGTGCGGTCATAGTACAAATAACAACAGTATCAATAAAAGGTTCTAACAAGGCCACAAGACCTTCACTTGCAGAATACTTGGTACGCACCGCAGAGTGCGCAATAGATGCTGAACCTGCGCCGGCCTCATTAGAAAATGCCGCACGTTTAAATCCAACTAATAAAACACCGATAACAGAACCAACACCAAAGGCAGTAGGATTAAAGGCTTCTTCTACAATAAGCGCAATTGCATCATCAATCAGGGAAAAATTCAATCCAATGATGTAAATACAAGCTACCAGATACATCACCGCCATAAAAGGCACTACTTTTTCAGTAACCTGTGCTATACGCTTGATACCGCCAATAATGATCACACCAACTAAAATTGCAATAACAACACCAATCCAGAATCCTGCGCCTGTACTTTCTAAGTTAAAAAGCTCTTTAATTACAATGGTGGCTTGATTACTTTGCGCGGCATTACCACCACCAAAAGAACCTCCAATACAGAAAATAGCAAAAACAACTGCTGCAATTTTTCCTAAAGTAGCAAAACCTTTTTCTTTTAAACCTTTGGTCAGGTAAAACATAGGACCGCCATAAACGGTACCATCTTCACCTACATCTCGGTACTGAACCCCAAGCGTACATTCAACAAATTTGCTAGACATACCTAAGAGTCCGCAGATGATCATCCAGAAAGTAGCTCCGGGACCACCAAGTGCGATAGCTAAAGCTACCCCGGCGATATTTCCGTTACCAACAGTTCCTGAAACTGCAGTAGCAAGTGCCTGAAAGTGGCTTACCTCACCTGCTGAAGATTCGTCACGTATCGTATCTACGATATCGCCATCAACAGCCAGATCATCATCAAGTGCCTCAATATGCTCCTCGATGTCAACTTTATTAAGATCTACACCATTTGCGATTCCGTCCTCTCCATAAAGAACTTTAGCTCCGTGATTCTCAATATCTTCATATTTACCACGTACCGTTTGAATCGCACGCCAGAAATATCTAAAGTTGGGAAAACCAAAATAAACTGTGAAGAATAAGGCGCTAAAAACGAGAAGAATTAATACAAACGGAATATCAAAAATGGTGAAGAAAACAACATTAGAAAAGAACGTTGAAACCGGTGCAAATGCCTGATCAATTTGATCATCTATTCCTATAGGAGCTGATTCCTGAGCAGAACCAATTAAAGAAGTAAATAGGAAAACGAGTAGGGATAATTTGTGTTTCATGCGCAAGCAAAATAGTTTAGTTAAAGATTGAAGCGGCCTTACAATCATTAAAAAAATATGTATAGCTCACTACTGAACCGTAAACATAATACTAAATCGCAAATTCTCTATGTAAATTTTCAATCTGTTCAGGTCTTCCAATCACAATTAAGATACAGCCTCGCTCTAATTTTAAAGAAGCTTCAGGATTTATGATATAATCACCATCAGCAGATTTATAGCCTATAATAGAACATCCGGTTTTATTTCTAAGGTCAATATCTCTGATAGACCTGGTTTTAAGATCGGGGCAGACCGCTTCAAAAGTTACCTGCTGTACATTGACACGACCTTCAGTAGCGACTTGTAGATTATCTAAAAACTCTACTAAATCTGGCACCACAACCAATGACGCCATATGGTCGCCTCCTATTTTATCTGGCATGATCACATTATCTGCTCCGGCGAATTTTAGCTTTTGATACGTAGTTTCTTCTGAAGCTCTACTGATGATTTTTAGATCAGGATTTATCTGCCGCGCCGATAGCACCACAAACAAATTATCTGAGTCATCTGGTAATGCCGAAATTAAAGTGGATGCCCGTTTTACTCCTGCCTGTACTAACACTTCGTCTTCATTAGCATTTCCTGTCACAAACAATATCTGGTCTGAGTGAAACTTATTTACGATTTCTTCATCGCGCTCGATCACCACAAATGGGCGACCGTAGGTCGTAAGTTTTTGAGCTGCTTGCTTACCATTTCTACCAAACCCCACAACGATCACGTGGTTATTTAAACTGTCTATCTTTTTTTGCACACTACGTTGTTTTATAAGTTCAAAATTACTGCGACTCAATATATATTCGGTGATGATAGATATTGCATAACCCAGCACGATCACGCTAACTAAAATTAAAATTACCGTAAAAATTTTAGCAGAATCATTAAGCGGTTGTACCTCACCAAAACCTACCGTACTTATCGTGATCATCGTCATATACACCGCATCGGTCCAGGTGTATTCTGCTAAAAACCGAAACCCAAAAACACCAAGCATCAGCATACTTATGATTAAAAGTATGGCTACGTAAATTCGGCTTCTAAAAATTTTCAGCATAGATTATAGATCAAATACAGAAGTGCGTTTAGTGTACACCAAATCTTTCAATTTTAGCCAAAACGCTAAAACCAGATACACAGCAAACCCGAGACCCGCAGTCGCGAAAGACAAATAAATAAAGAATAAACGCACATTTTTAGCGCGAATCCCTAACCTATCGGCCAGTCTTGAACTTACGTAAAAGCCGTTTCGCTCAAAAAAATGTCTTATTGCATATATAAACTTCATCGCCTTCCTGTTATTCTGCTGCAAAATACAACACTTCAAAAACAATCATTCTATCAAACTTAATTCGAAATTAAATAATTACCTATTTCACATTTTAAACATTGATTGAGATCACAATATTCTCTTTTTAATTGTAGCAAAGCCTGACTGTGCAACGCGTCACGCTCAAAAGTCTTGAGTTTTTCAAACGTGCTTACAACACTGTTTTTCTCTAGCGGAATGCTGCGCATCAAATCCAACAATTGCTCTTGCACATCTAGGCCTTTAGCCTGAGCATAAGCAAACTTCAACGGAATTATACTATTTATGATAAGCACATCGATAAAGGCATCAGACAATTTTTTAATTCGTGGTTTATGAGGTTTTCCAAAAGTATAATGGGTTTCCCAATAGGTTGAAGTACTTACCTTAAGTAACTTTTGAAGTTCTGATCGGGTTTGCGCTGCCATACATTTTGAGAACAAATCTTGATGTTGCTCATACAATTGCGCAAGTTGCGAAATTCGGATGCCCGGAAAATTAGGAGGACGCAACTTAAAAAACTGCATCGGATACCGAATTCCTTCAGACAATTCAAATTTGTGTTTTATATATAAATAGTCCTTCTTCCAAAGTTTTGGTTGCTGTTCAATAGGATCATCAGCTAACATTTGCGCTTGTCCCAGCAACGCGGCTTCGAGTTGTCCCGGTTGTTGGCCCAACTTGCGCACTATTGAAAACGGAATAATCTGAGCGAGTTCTTCAAAAGCATCCGCATTGATCACCGTCCCAAAATTCCGCGCCAGCGTCATAAACAAAACAGCTTCCCAATCGCCGGTTACCGACTCTAATTTGCCTAGAACATGACTTACTTTACGCTCTAGCCTATCAAAATATAACCGCTCAATCCAATGCTCAAAAAGACCTGTATCAACCTCTGCAAAATTTTGCTCACAATTGATAAACCTATAGGATTTTGCTTCAAGCAAAGCCTTGTAACTCTGCAACATTTGTGGAGAGACCTTATCGCTTAATACCAAAGTAGGAATCGGCAAATTTGCTGCATCAAAAACCTCGCAGTCGTCCTCCCACACCACGTGTAGAATTACGTTTGAATATGCTTGATCGCGCTCGTGCCGGTGCAGATACCAATCTGAACTTTTTAAATGCACTTCAACATTTCCGGCCCATAACTGATCGCCAATGCGTATCTGCGCATTAAAAAAATCAGGGCCAGCAAGTTCGTTATAACTCCCGGGATGAATCACCTGAATACTTCTTTGCTCATCAGACAACGGTAACCCAGTTGAAGTAGCGCCTTCAAATTTTCTGAACTGCCATAAATAGTGCAAAAAAGCCTCTTTCATTAGCTTAAAGTTAATTCAATTTTAGCATAACCTTAATAGCCTCAAGACTTAAGGCTGATTAATTTTATCAAAAACTAATACAACTATGAAAAATTCAATGCTAACCTTAGCTTTAGCTACTTCAATGATCTTCGCTTCTTGTGTAGATCGAAAAACCAACGATAACGGCGAGGTTGAACTCGAAGAAAAAAATCAACAGGTTACCCCTGAAGATATGTTTCAAACCTCAGGACAGGAAGGAGAAACTTCTCCCGAAGATCTAGCCGAAATCAACAGCGCTAAAAAAGTCATTAATGATTATTTTGACGCCTTAGAACGTGGAGAAACCAACGAAGCTTACGAAGTATTATCTCAATCAAATAGTGAAAGAACAACGCCTTCTGAATTTGCTGAGAAACACGCCAATGTAGAAACGGCAACAGTAAGCTACACCACAGATCCTCAAGTAGTAAAAGGCGCAAATGGCACAGATGTGAAGTTACCCTTTAGATATACCATTCTTACCAAAGATGGAAACACGATGTCGTATAACGGCTCTGCAATGATCGTCAAGAGTAGCGAGGAAGACGCAGATTATAAAATTCAAGGGATGACTATGACTCGTGAAGAAAGTTAGAAAAGAGTTACTCTAAAAATCCTTTTTCACGCATCCACTCATCGTTGTACATTTTGTTGATATAACGACTTCCGTGATCGTGAAAAAGGATTACTACCACATCATCTTTAGTAAACTTATCTTTCAAATGCAGCAAGCCTTTGACCGCTGCACCAGCCGAATTTCCTAGGAAGAATCCTTCTTCTCGTGCTAGTCGTCGTGTATAAACGGCTGCATCTTTATCGGTTACTTTGGTGAAGCCATCAATAATTTTAAAGTCCACATTTTCAGGAAGAATATCCTCTCCTATTCCTTCAGTGATGTAGGGATAGATCTCATTTTCATCAAAAATACCGGTCTCGTGGTATTTTTTGAAGACCGAACCATAAGTATCTACACCCCAAATTTTAATGTCGGGATTTTTACTTTTCAAAAAATTTCCTACTCCAGAAATGGTTCCGCCGGTTCCTACTCCGCAAATAAAATGGGTGACCTTCCCATCAGTTTGATCCCAGATTTCAGGGCCCGTAGATTCAAAGTGCGCTTGAGCATTACTAGGATTATCATATTGATTTACGTACCACGAGTTAGGCGTTTCTTTAGCCAACCGCTTAGAAGTACTATAATAGGACTCAGGGTCGTCTGGATCTACATCTGTGGGACAAACCACAACCTCGCACCCTACAGCTTTTAAAATGTCAATTTTTTCTTTGCTCTGTTTATCAGAAATCACACAGACCATAGTATAACCTTTTACGATGGCTGCCAGCGCCAACCCCATACCTGTGTTTCCAGAAGTTCCTTCAATGATTGTACCGCCGGGTTTAATTAGGCCTTGCGCTTCGGCGTCTTCAACCATTTTTAAAGCCATTCGATCTTTAGTAGAATTCCCCGGATTAAAGGTTTCGTATTTGGCTAATACTAAACACGGAAGGTCTGCAGTGAGTTTATTCATTTTGACCAAAGGCGTTTCGCCAATGGTTTCTAATATATTTTCGGCGTATTGCATACAGGCGGTCTTCTTTTAATTTTTCAGCTATTTGAAGATTTTCTATTAAGATCAACAACTGATTAATTATTCTCAAAAATTAGAGATAAAAACCGACCCCAACTGAAGGTTTAACAACAATTTGAGTTTTTCTCAAGAAGATTTAAGAAGTGACTTTTTTTCGCTTTTTGAAACCTCCGCGTACTTTAATGATATAGTAAATGATAAAGGTGTTACCTATGACTGAAGGTAGAATCCAGACCATAAGCCCTTGCATTTTCATACCGCCCACGAGAAAAGCGGTCACCGAAGCAATATAGGCACCGGTTATTTTACCTATATGTTGTGCCAGCCATCCTGTTTTTGACCTTCTCGGCTTCCGCCAAAATCTAAAATCTTGAAAGCACAGCATCAAGCTAATGATTCCGAAGAAAATGAAAAGGACGTTGTTTCCAAAGCTATTTAAGATTCCACATAAGATCATCAAAACCGAAAGCAGCGTCATGGTGATGGTAATCCCCCAATCTAATTTAGAAACCTGAGCGGTCTTACGCTTAAAGCGCAATACGCGCTTGCCTACCAAAACCATATAGATGGTAAAAACACCTATTAAGAACAAAAAAGGATTGTGATGTCCCGGCATACAAGCGATAGGCAACGACAGTCCAGAACTGACTAACATTCCTATTACAAACCATTTTCCGGATTGTATATGGACTTTTCCTCCCTTTTTTGTGACTAAACTGAGGGTTCCTGAAAGTAAACCTATTCCACCAAAAAAAGCGTGAATGTAAATCGCTGTGCGTATTGCTGTTTCCATAATTGAAGTTTTAACACCTCAAAGATGAAGGCTAGAAGTCACCTATTCAATTAGAAAACACTCAACTGTTGTATGGAGCTACTCAATTGTAAAAACGGCATTATTCAAACTTGATGGTTTTCACCGGAGAGATACGCGTAACCACATAAGACGGAATCAACAGCATTAAGGCGCAAAGCAAAAATGTGCCTACGTTAAGCAACACGATATAATACCAATCGATATAAACAGGAGCCTCACTCACATAATAGGTCTCAGGATTTAGTGTGATCAGTCCAAAATAATGCTGTAATAAGAGTAAGCCCAATCCTATGACATTTCCCCAGAATAAACCAACGCCTACTAAATACAATGCGTTATACATAAAGATCTTTCTAATACTCCAGTTGTTTGCCCCCAGCGCTTTAAGAATACCCACCATAGGTGTACGCTCCAGAATCAACACGAGCAAGGCTACGATCATATTGATCCCCGCAACGATAATCATCACCACGATAATAAGTGCTATATTGAAATCAAATAAAGACAACCACTCAAAAATAGAATAGTACTTCTGGGTGATGGTCATTGTATTTAAAAACGAATCTGTGTTTTCATAGATCGCTGTGCCTATCTCGTTGAGCCGATCAAAATCGCTTACAAAAACCTCAAACGCACCTACTTGATCTGCCTCCCAATTATTAAGTTTTTGAACGTGCCTAATATCTGCAAAAATGAAACTTTCATCAAATTCTTGAAAACCGCTGTCATAAATACCTACGATGTCAAACCTTCGATTTAAAAAACCGCCATCCTCTTTCAAAAAGAAAACAATTACTTTATCTCCATTTTTAAACCCCAATCGGTTGGCTTGATATCGGCTTACGAGAATTTCTGTATTTAGATTTTCGGTATAATCAGGAACATGACCTTCAATAAGAAAATCCTGCATATAATCCCAACGGTAATCGTCGCCTACGCCTTTTACAATAATCCCTTCAAAATCAGTCGCAGTGCGAATCACACCAGCCTTTGTAGCGGTAACCTGCACGTGAGTTACTTCAGGAACGGCATCAAAATCGGGATAAAAATTTTGGTTTTTTGGAATAGGGTTCAGCGTGATATCGCTGTTATTTCCGTCAAATTGAGAAATAATAATATCCCCATTAAAGGCTGAAACTTTTTCTTTGATCTTTTGCTGAAGCCCCACGCCGGTAGCGATGGTAATCATCATCATGACCACGCCTAGAATTATTGCGATGATTGCAATTTTAATTATAGGGGTTGAAGCAGTACTTTTATACTTCTTGGCGCCAATTATGCGTTTAGCTGTAAAATATTCAAAATTCAATCGTCCTATGGCGTTTCGTTTATTCAAAAGTACCTTTTTTTTAGTTTTTGTAATTAGTATTTCCTGCGGAAACACGCCCGGTACTAAAAATCAAAGCCTGCCATCTCCCGAGTCACAAAATGACGCGCTGGCAAAAACTAAAACTCCAGAACCTGCACCAATCGTCCTTGGCGCCAATCGCACGGAAGTTTATCTCCCCTTATTAAAAGACAAAAAGGTTGCAGTTGTTGGCAACCCTAGTTCCCTTATTCTTAAAACCTCATCATCAAGCGAAAAAGTATATACTCATTTAGTAGATTCTTTGGTCGCACATGAGATCAATATTGTAAAAGTGTTTTCGCCGGAGCACGGTTTTCGAGGCACTGCAGATGCAGGGGAAGCGGTCAAAGACGGGAAAGATCCTAAAACCGGTTTACCGGTGATTTCTTTATACGGAAACAATAAAAAACCAAAGCCAGAGCAATTGGCCGGAGTAGATGTTATCGTTTTTGATATTCAAGATGTAGGCGTTAGATTTTACACCTATATAGCTACTTTACATTATGTCATGCAGGCTGCAGCTGAAGCTTCGATTCCTGTAATTGTTTTAGATCGGCCCAATCCTAATGGAAGCTATGTAGACGGACCCATTATGGAAGCAGCGCATACCAGTTTTTTAGGAATGCATGCGGGTGTTCCGCTCGTACATGGGATGACCATTGGCGAATATGCGCAGATGATGAATCAAGAAGGCTGGCTTCAAACAGCACACCCGGCAAAACTTACCGTGGTCGCTATGCAAAATTATACGCACAATTTAACTTACTCCCTACCGGTGCGCCCTTCTCCTAACTTACCCAACGACCAATCGATTATGCTTTACCCTAGTCTTGGCTTATGCGAGGGCACAACGTTAAATGCTGGTCGCGGGACCGAAATGCAGTTTCAAGTCATTGGCTCTCCGTTTCTTCCACAAGAACAATATACGTTTAGTTATACGCCGCAACCTAATTTTGGCTCTAAAAACCCAAAATTCAAAGGCGAAACCTGCAATGGTCTAGACTTGCGAATGCTCCCGAAACTTCAAAAAGTTGATCTTCATTTTATTATAGATGCCTACCGCAATTATGAAAAGAAAGCGGAATTCTTTAACACTAAAAATTTCACGGCACACGCCGGCACCGCACAGTTACAACAGCAAATAGAAAGTGGAGCTACCATGCAGGAGATTAGAGTAAGTTGGCAGGATGGCCTAGAAGCTTTCAAAGTACTTCGCCAAAAATATGTCTTGTATCCATAGAGCAAACATCGGCTAACTGGGGTTTAACGTACTTATCTGAAGAATTAACTTTTTATCTACAACGAAATAGTTATATTTATCCGCTGATTTAGTTTTCTGAATCCGTGTTGAATACAAATCCGATAACGATTGAGCTATGAAATCCATTATAATTCTTGTTTGTGCCTTTTTTTTCAGCGCCCCATTTTACGGGCAACGTCTGTACGGTACGATTACCGATGCTAAAACACAAGAACCTATTGAAGGGGTTAATGTTTTTATCAAGTCTATCAAAAAAGGAGTGACTTCTAAAAACGACGGTATATTTTACTTCGAGCAGGCACACGGACTGGAGCAGCAAGACACCATTCTCTTTAATATGGTTGGGTATCATACTTTAAAGTTGACGTTAGCGCAGTACGAAACTCAAAATAAACAAGTACGTTTAGTTGAAGAGAAGTTCATCAATAGTAAGCCGGTTAAAGGCAGCAATCGGGTGATTACGTTGGGCAAAGCGAACAGCAGCATTAAGTGATCACGCAAACGATATATTAATTTTTGAATTGAATTAAGTTTAAATTTATACCTCAGAAGAAATTCTGAGGTATTTTTTTTGCAACTAACCCATTCCATTATGAAAAAATCTTTTAGCCTGCGCTGGCTATGTATTTGCGCAATTCTCGTTCATATTCAATTCTTTGCACAAGAAAATCTGCTCCCCAAAGTACAACCCGAAGCAGCCGGAATGAGCAGTTCTAGACTCGCTTATCTTGATACGATGGCGCTTGAAGCTCTCGCAGAAAAACAAGTGCCGGGAATGGTAGCTTTAGTAGCCCGCAATGGAAAGCTTGTTTATCATAAAGCCTTTGGCGCTGCTAATGCTCAGGGCGAAGCGCTTGATAGTAATTCAATTTTTAGGATCGCATCTCAAACCAAAGCCATCACCTCAACCGCAGTAATGATTCTTTGGGAACGCGGAAAATTTCAACTCGACGATCCCATTTCTAAATACATTCCGGAGTTTAAAGATGCTCAGGTTCTGGACTCCCTTTTACCTGACGGAAGCTACACCACTCATCCCGCTGTGCGCCCTATAACTATTAGACATTTGCTTACCCATACATCAGGAATTGGTTACGGTCAAATTGATGGTGATCCCAGATTCAAAAAAATCTATGATGCTGCTGGTGTGACTGATCTTTTTACCACCGAAAAAATCACAATTGAAGAAAGTGTCAAAAAACTGGCAAAATTGCCACTGCATCACAATCCGGGCGACAACTTCACCTATAGCGAAGGGCTTGATGTATTGGGTTATTTTATCGAAATTATTTCAGGGAAGCCGCTTGACGAATTCTTTAGAACAGAAATCTTTGAGCCCTTAGCCATGCACAATACCTACTTCTACCTACCCAAAGAAAAGCAAGATCTACTGGTAGCTGTTCAAACTAAAAAGGATGGAAGATGGATTGATTTCCCGACAACTTTTTATGATCCTGATTATCCTAAAAAAGGAAAAATGACTTTCTTCTCCGGTGGAGCAGGGTTATCAAGTATGCCAGTAGATTATGCACAATTTCTTCAGATGTATCTCAATAAAGGAACATTCAATGGAAACCGAATACTAAGCCGCACAACGGTTGATTTTATTTTGAGTAATCAAATAGGTGAAATATGGAAAGGTAATGGGTCGCATCACGGCCTTGCGTTTAGCGTTGTTGATGATCTAGGTGCTGCCAAAGGCGGCAAAGGAAGTGCAGGCACTTTTGAGTGGGGCGGCTACTTCAACACCCAGTATTTTGCAGATCCTGAAGAGCAACTCATTGGGATCATTATGAAGCAAACCCAAAAAGTTGGCGGTGACGAAACCGGCTGGAAATTCAGAAACATCGTCTTAAGTGCCATCGCTGATTGATTCTGATTTTTTTCTATTCGGGACTATTCTTTTATTCCATAAAAAGATACCTGCTATTATTGCATCTTTTTAGTCAACCGTAGCGTTCGAAGTCTTAATTTTAAGGTCTAACACTATTTAGCACTTAATTTTATTTAAATGAAAAAAACGTTTTACTTATGCTTGCTTGGCGCTAGCCTAAGCACAGGGCTTTTTGCTCAAACGCAAGAAGAAACGGTTGAGGCGATCGTAAAAGAAGCCACCGAAAATTCACAACTTAAACTTCTTGCGCACCAACTTCTAGATGTAGTTGGACCACGTCTGGTAGGCTCTCCAGAAATGAAGCACGCGCACGATTGGGCTGTTGAAACCTATGCTGATTGGGGCATCGATGCTGAAAATCAACAATGGGGTGTTTGGAAAGGTTGGGATCGTGGGATCACACACATCGATTTGGTAAGTCCACGCCGGGTAAGCCTTGAAGGTATGCAATTGGCTTGGTCTCCTGCAACCAAATCAAAAGGTGTAGAAGCCGAAGTTATAGTACTTCCGGAGGCTAAAGATTCGGTTAGTTTTAAAAATATGCTGTCTCAAGTAGCGGGGAAATTTGTTTTGGTTTCTATGCCACAACCTACCGGTAGACCTGACGATAATTGGGAAGAATGGGCAACTCCTGAGTCTTTTGAGAAAATGAAAAAAGATCGTGACGCACTCAATGACGCCTGGAATGCACGCATTAAAGCTACAGGATATTCTTCAAGAGAACTTCCTAAAATATTAGAAGAAGCAGGAGCTGTTGGTGTGATCACCAGCAACTGGTCACGCGGTTTTGGAGTGAACAAGGTATTTTCTGCCTATACTGAAGAAATCCCGATGGTGGATATCGCTTTAGAAGATTACGGCCTGCTTTACCGTCTTGCAGATTATGGCGACAAGCCTGTGATCAAAGTGGTTGCAGAGTCTGAAGAATTAGGTGAACAACCCACGTTTAATACCATTGCTCAAATAAAAGGAAGTGAAAAACCTGAGGAGTATGTAATTCTTTCTGCGCATTTTGATTCTTGGGATGGTGGCCAAGGCGCAACAGATAACGGTACCGGAACTTTGGTAATGATGGAAGCTATGCGCATCTTGAAGCAAGTATACCCTAACCCAAAGCGTACCATTCTCGTTGGACATTGGGGCAGTGAAGAGCAAGGACTTAACGGGTCGCGTTCTTTTGTAAAAGATCATCCGGAAATCGTAGCGGGTGTTCAAGCGGTATTTAATCAAGATAATGGTACAGGTCGCGTGGCTAATATTTCAGGTAACGGATTTTTAAATGCTTACGACTATCTAGGTCGTTGGTTAAATGCAGTTCCTGATGAAGTAGCATCAATTGAAACGCATTTCCCTGGAGCTCCTGGTCGTGGTGGTTCTGACTACGCTTCTTTTGTAGCGGCTGGCGCTCCTGCATTTAACCTAAGCTCGCTAAGCTGGAATTACTGGAACTACACGTGGCATACCAACCGCGATACCTATGATAAGATCGTTTGGGATGACGTGCAAAACAATGCGATCCTGACCGCTGTCTTAGCGTATATGGCGAGTGAAGACGATGAGAAAACTTCTCGTGAGCAAATTGTACTACCGGTTAACAAAAGAACAGGTGAGCAAATGACTTGGCCTGAACCTCGTGATGGAAACCGTCGCGGCGGTCTAGACGACTAGAGTCGATTAAATATAAAATAGAAATGCCTGAGTAACGTACTCAGGCATTTTTTATGCGTTCTAAAAACTATAAATTGAATTATAATTTCTGAATTTCCGCTACTTCAGATGCACTCACGGTAAGCAATCCCGGTTTTACTAAGCGTCCTATCATTTCGCGCCAATTTTCATCCTGTTCAAAAATCACCTTAAAAATTGGTTTAGCTTCTTCAAGCTGACCGTCATTGGCCATCGCTACCGCCTTCCAGAATTTCATTTCCAAATTGTCAGGAAACATCGTTTCGGCGGTGCTATATTGTTGTAACGCTTCGGGCATATCGCCTGCTTCTACAGCCAGATCACCACGATTCATATACTCGTATGCTCGGGCAACCTTCAGTAAACGGTCTAATTCTTCAATGGGGTTTTGGTGATCATCTACACGCAAATTGATCTTATATTCTTCCCAAGGATTCTCAACCAATTCTGGCCCTACTACGATCAATGCTGCAGATTGCTTTCCGCGGATATCGCCACCGGCAGCCTGTGCTGCTTTTAAAACTTCAACCATTCGCTCTGCTAACGGAAGTTCGCTGTACTTCTCAAAAGCTTCCGCCATCGCAGGAACCGTTTGATCCGTCAACATCATATTGGCCTGCACCGAAAAATTGTCTCCGGTTATTTGACTCGCATACACCACACATTTTTCACCCGTGTAGGCTGAAGCATTTCCGTTAACATCTAAGAAAGCAACTTGCCGATAGGCTTTACCCTCATCTTCGCCGATAAGCTGTTCAAGTGCAGCTTCCGCAGACATTCCTTCCTGCATCAATGCTAAACCTTTAGGCCCATAGGAAGGATTAACAAAAGACTGAGTAGCAACTACTCCTACTCCACTCTTTCCCCAACTCACTAGCGAACCCACGCTAAACCAATGGCTTTGCACAGCTACCGCCATTTCACCGGTCTCAGTATCACGTGCCACAATAGAAAACGTATGAGCGAAGGCACTTTTATCAGCATCTATCTGTTGGCTAAAACCTGTTGCAGTCGAGACTAGAAATAGAATTTTTATAATATTTTTCATAGGAATTATTTGAGTTTGATACGTTCTTTCATTTGCTCAACAATGTTATACGCGGCCGGACAAATAGCAACATTCTTTAAAGTGATATTTGTGATTTGCTGAAATTTCTTTCGGTCTGTGTGAGGAAATTCGGCACAGGCTTTTGGGCGAACATCATAGATCATACAATAATTATCTGCTCCCAGAAATGTACACGGCACTTCTTGCAGCACATAATCGTTGTCTTCATCAATGCGTAAATAAGTATCTATAAATTGCGCGTCTTTCATTCTAAAATGCTTCGCGATTCGGGAAATATCTCTATCGGTAAAAAGCGGACCAGTAGTCTTACAGCAATTTGCGCAGGTGAGACAATCGGTACGCTCAAATTCCTCATCATGCAATTCCTGCATTTGATAATCCAGATCTTTGGGCGGTTTTCGCTTCAGCTTTTTAAAATAGGCAGCAGTCTCTTTATGCTTATCTTTGGCAAGATTGGGCAGCTGCTCAATAAATTCATCCATACCGTAAAAATAAGCATTTAAAGCCCCCTTAGTTTATGGCCGAAAAAGATTCTCAAAACCCGGATATATTTGGTCAAGCACTTCTTGATTTTTATAACGAAAACTATACAGAAGACATTACGGTGATCTCCTCGCTTACCGAAGATGACGAGATACCTGTACCTTATCTTTTCCGCAGTTATGAAGAAATGCCTCTGGTTGAACAAGAGGCACTCGAGCTCGCCCAAGGAAAAACCCTGGATATTGGCGCTTGCGCCGGCAGCCATTCGCTTTATCTTCAAGATAAGGGTATTGATGTTTTGGCCTTAGACATCTCAGAAGGTGCCATCGAAGTTTGCAAGAATCGCGGTGTTAAAAATACGGTTGTTTCTGATGTATTGGATTATGATGAAAACGGTTACGACACCCTCTTGTTAATGATGAATGGTACCGGTATCTTTCAAACACTTAAAAATACCGAAGGGTATTTAAGCCATTTACGCAGCCTACTCAAACCCGGCGGTCAGATCCTTGTAGACTCTAGCGATATTGCTTTTATGTATGAGGAAGAAGACGGGAGTTATTGGCGTGATGCAAGCCGGGATTATTATGGCGAAGTCACTTTTAAAATTCAATACAAAGAGCAAACTTCTCTTGCTTTTGACTGGTTATACCTCGATTACAAAACCTTGAAAACCGAAGCAAAAAAAGCAGGTTTTACGTGTGAAAAAATCTGTGACGGACCGCATTATGATTTTCTTGCAAGACTAATAAAAACTACTTCGTAAAAAACCACGTAAGTATTAAAAACATCATAAACCCTATACAACAAGACCTTAAGCTAAAACGTTTAGTTATTTTAGCCGCACTTAAATTTAAACAATGACTTTACACAAGATTACCCCCTACTTCACCCTACTTTTCACCTTTTTAATTTTATCGTGTTCTAGTGGAAGCGATAGCGACAACACCCCTACTGATCCTACACAGGCTAACAAACAAGCTTTGGGAAGTTCGGCGAGAGACTTTTTAAGCGCCGAAGAATTCACATCAATGAATGTAGAGATCGCTTATGTAGATGGTTTTAAACCTTCAGAAACTACGCTGAATAATTTGAGATCCTTTTTTACTGAGCGCCTAAACAAACCTGATGGTGTGACTTTTACAGAAACTGTGGTACCCGCTACGAGCGTAGGATCGCTCAACCGCGATGAATATGTTGCGATCGAAAATGATAACCGAACCGTTTTTAACGAAGGCGATGCTTTAGGCGTTTGGGTATTTTTTGCCGATCAGAATTCTGAAAGCGATGAAGGTAACAGCCGCATTTTAGGTACTGCCTATCGCAATACGTCGTGCATTATTTTTGGTACTACACTGAGAGAGTTTAGTCGTGGCATTACAGGACCTAGCCTAACACAACTGGAAACCATTACTACCGAGCACGAATTTGGGCATTTATTTGGTCTAGTGAATCTAGGTACAGAAATGGTACGTGACCACGAAGATGAAACTGCAGATGACGATGGAGGCGAAACTCCAAATAAACATTGTGATCAAGAAGATTGCCTGATGTATTTTCAGACGGTTGCTGATGCGACCAGTACTGCAATGAATAATCTACCCACTTTTGGTGAGTTCTGCTTAGAAGATTTACGCGCCAATGGCGGAAAATAGATTTATATAAACAGTCTTAAAAAAGAAAAGCTTCGGAGGTTATCCGAAGCTTTTTTTATACTGAATGATTACAGGATTAATCTAAAACCAAGTTAGTGGTTGCGATCATTCTTCCACCGTCAAAGATGTTGATCTTGTAAAGACCTTTTGCAAATTCGCCACCTTTAGGAGCGATGTTCTCACAGATATCTAAAGCGGTTTTCTCATAGTAAAATTTAGAGATCGCACTGTATGTTACCGAAGTAACACTATCTAATTTAACGGTTTTATTTTCACCTAAAATATTGTTTTGAGGGTCTAAAACCTGAACGTACAATTGCTTATCTCCGGCATCGGCGATACGGTTTTGCGGTACAGTATAACACGCTCTGATGCGATCTACACGACGCGCATTATCGTTTTCTACAAGCTTCCCGCTGTTTCTGACAATTACTCCCGTTCCTACCAATTTATTAGCAGCAAGACTTGCGCCAAGGGCTACTTTTTCAGCCAACTCTTCTTTTACCATCGCCAGACTGTCGCGCTTCATTTTGGACACTTCAAGTTCGTAGCTTGTACTGTCAACACGCATCGCAAGCATTTTGTTCATTCCTTTTAAGCTATCGTTTTGCGCAAATAAAAATTCGCGTTCCTTTTTAAGCTTATACACCTCATCGCGGTAGCGACGTAAAACTGAGATACTCGCATCCATCTGCTGTACAGAATCGATCAACACTTGAATACGATCTCTTGCCTGATTGAGTTCGGTGTCTTTTAGATTGTTCTCTTCAATTACCGCGTCGTACTTGGTAACCATTTGTTTAAGATCATTAAGAACCAGTTCTTTTTCTTCGGTCAGTTCGGCTTTTGTATTTTTTTCCTGATTGTACAGTTTAATAGCAAATGCACCGGCAACCACAAGAAGTACGGCAAGAATACCGGTAACGATCTTTATACCTGTGTTTTTATTTTCATTCTCCATAAATAAATAATGCTTTGATTAGATTCGGTTTTAAATATTAACGTTAAAGCTGATTCAAAAGTGTACAAAAGCGATCACAAAGACCTCTTAATTTACTGTTTTTTAACGTAAAAAACAGCAAAACCTGCATTTGAAATCGGGGTCAAACATACAAAAAAGACTAATGCAGCTCTTTTAATTTTTTATTAATACCTTATAATTAAAATCGCATATCTGTATCTTTGATTCTATGAAAGAAGAACACAAACGCGCGGCCATTTTATTTGCAGTATTAGCCGCTTTTGCGATCATTATCTGTTTTTTTCAACCCAGTTTTGGCAAAGGCTTACTCTTTGGTCTGGGTATCGCTGTGCTTATTTATATTCTGCGCAGTTTTCTTCCGCGCAGGCAATAACAATTACAAGAGGTCTAAAAGTTCGTAGGCACTTTTAAGCGCTTTAAATTTGGAGTGATTGATTTCATCATCTATCTGCTCGTGAGACCACGTAGTATGAAAGGGTATATGAAACGCATAACCGCCCATAGCCAGTACCGGGATCACATCAGACTTTAGCGAATTACCGATCATTAAAAACTCATGGGGCGCAATATCCAGATGCTTGACAAGTTTCTTGTATTGCGTTTCCTTTTTATCAGAAACGATCTCCACGTGATGAAAATAATCGATCAGTCCGCTTTTAATCAACTTGCGCTCTTGATCTAGCAAATCGCCTTTGGTTGCAACTACAAGTTTATATTTCTTAGCAAGTTGCTCTAGCACCTCTTCTATATGCGGAAGCAATTCTACCGGCTCGGCGAGCATCTCTTTCCCCTTATTGAGAATAAAATCTATCGTATCGGCCTGCATTTGATCTCCCATTAATCTATGCGCAGTTTCTAGCATAGATAAGGTGAACCCTTTAATGCCGTAACCATAGGTGTCCAGGTTTTTTATTTCGGTATCTAAAAGTTTTTGAACGATCTCATCCTCATCGCCATAAGCAGATAAATGTTTGGCGAATGCCACTTCGGCATCTCTAAAAAAGGTTTCATTGACCCATAAGGTGTCATCGGCGTCAAAAGCAGTGACTTTTAAATCTTTAAGACTCACACTAAATTGATTTATGATTCTGATTAAAAATACTTAAAATAAAAATCCTCACGCGAAGAATCACGTGAGGATTTTGAATACGCTTAGTGCTTAGATTATCGCACCAACTTTTTATACTTGATACGTTTAGGCATGAGATCGCCGCCCAGACGTTTTTTCTTGTTTTCTTCGTAATCAGAAAAACCACCTTCAAAGAAATATACCTGGCTATCTCCTTCAAAAGCTAAAATATGCGTACAAATTCTGTCTAAGAACCAACGGTCGTGAGAGATCACTACCGCGCAACCTGCAAAGTTCTCAAGACCTTCTTCAAGTGCACGCAGCGTGTTTACATCAAGGTCGTTAGTAGGCTCATCAAGTAGAAGTACGTTCCCTTCTTCTTTAAGGGTCATCGCTAAGTGTAAACGGTTGCGCTCACCACCAGATAACATACTTACTTTTTTGTTTTGTTCGCTTCCACTGAAATTAAATCGGCTTAAATACGCTCTACTATTCACTTGGCGCCCGCCCATCATAATCAATTCTTGCTTATCGCTGAAATTTTCCCAAATGGTTTTCTCCGGATCAATATTACTATGCGACTGATCTACGTATGCTATTTTTGCAGTTTCTCCTACGGTAAACGCTCCTTTGTCTGGCTCGGTCTCTCCCATAATCATTTTAAAAATCGTGGTTTTACCGGCACCGTTAGGACCTATAACACCAACGATTCCTGCCTGCGGAAGCACAAAATTCAAATCTTCATAAAGCAACTTTTCGCCGAAGGCTTTACTCACGCCTTTAGCGTCGATCACGTTAGTACCTAAACGCGGCCCGTTAGGAATATAGATCTCTAATTTCTCATCGGTTTGTTTTTGATCCTGAGAAAGTAATTTATCATAATTGCTCAAACGTGCCTTTTGCTTGGCTTGACGCCCCTTTGGAGCCATACGCACCCATTCTAACTCCCGTTCTAATGTTTTTTGACGCTTGCTTGCTTGCTTTTGCTCTTGAGCCATACGCTTGGACTTCTGGTCTAACCAAGAAGAGTAGTTTCCTTTCCACGGAATTCCCTCTCCACGGTCAAGTTCTAAAATCCAACCGGCTACATTATCCAAGAAATAACGGTCGTGCGTTACAGCGATTACCGTCCCTTTATATTGCGCCAAATGATGCTCTAACCAGTGAACGCTTTCTGCGTCTAAGTGGTTGGTAGGTTCATCAAGAAGTAACACATCAGGTTCTTGAAGCAACAGTCTACAAAGGGCTACACGGCGGCGCTCACCACCAGATAGCACACCGATCTTCTGATCCGCAGGAGGCGTACGTAACGCATCCATCGCGACTTCTAGTTTATTGTCTAATTCCCACGCCCCGCGTGCATCTATCTCATCCTGAAGCACTGCCTGACGGTTCATCAGTTTTTCCATCTTATCAGGATCGCTATATACTTCTTCTAAGCCAAACTGATCATTGATCTGGTTGTACTCGTCTAAGATCGCAACGGTATCTGCGGCTCCTTCTTTAACCACCTCAAGCACCGTTTTCTCATCATCCAGTTGTGGTTCTTGTTCTAAATAGCCAACAGAAAACTCCTTATCTGAAGTAACATCCCCCTGATAGTTCTTGTCTATACCTGCAATGATTTTGAGCAAAGTAGATTTCCCCGAACCGTTAAGCCCCAGGATTCCGATTTTTGCTCCGTAGAAAAAACTCAGATAGATATTTTTAAGTACCGGAGTATTGGCACCGGGAAAGGTTTTACTCACCCCGGTCATTGAAAATATTATTTTTTTATCGTCACTCATAGTCGTTTGTTTAAATCTAAAATTAAAAATATGCTGTTGAACCTAACGCAAAAATACGTGTTATAGTAAGCCCAATAACCTAAGAATTATAGCAAGCTGGCCTGTATGATAAGCATTGTGTTCTAGGACTAACGCGAGCTCGCGCACTATAGTTTGTTCCTTGCCGTGCTTAGGGGTATCCAACAGACTCAAATCTGTTGTATCGATAAACTCCCGCAAGGCTTCCTGATCTGTATAAAACTGCTGTTGCAATGCCTGCCATTCTTCTTTGGTAGCAGCGGTATTGCTCCCCGGCCAGTAATCTTTAGGCCAAGAAGGCGTATTATATTCTTCGGCAATGCAAAAGTCTAAAATATCTTTTTGCGCATAGACCATATGATAAAAAACTTCGTAAAAAGAATACGGCAGCCCTAACGGTCGTTTTCCTGATTTTTTAAAGGAAATTTTATCTAGCAACTCGCTTACCGGAGTAAAGGCTTCACCCCCTTTGAGATGTTTCAGAAGCTGTTCTTTTAAAAGTGCTTCTTCCATTAAACCCTTCCTTTTAATGCATTAAAAACCCAGGCGATTGCAAAAAAACCAATACCTACCGAAGCAAAACCCCAACCGGCAACCTCAGAATATTTAAAAGCGCCCATTGCAATAAGACCAAGCCCTACAACAATCATTATAAAAGTTGCCCAGCCCAATACTGTATTCTTATTCATCATAATCGTTTATTTATTCTATTTTGGGAAGTTACAGCCCAGAATGCAATACTACAACCTAAGTTTCATAAGCGCACAACGCATCACCGGGAATTCCATTTAAACGCAAATATCGCGTTTTTCACATAAGTATAACGATTTCATAAGCCCGTGATTTCGTATTTTCGTTCACACACATTAATACACTTCACAAGTATTTTTTAGCAATCTAAAAAATACTCTTACATATTATTTCAATGGATATTAAGTTCAATAAAAACGAAGACCATAACAAACTTTTAGTTTCTGATTTAAAACGCCGATTTGCTAAAGTGCAATTGGGTGGTGGTGAAAAGCGCATCGCAAAACATCATGAAAAGGGAAAATTAACAGCTCGAGAACGTATTGATTTTTTATTGGACGACGCCGAAAAAGCCATTGAGATCGCCGCTTTTGCCGGTGAAGGAATGTATGCAGAACACGGGGGCTGCCCCAGTGGTGGCGTGGTGGTAAAAATGGGCCACATCAGCGGTAAGCAATGTATTGTTGTTGCTAATGATGCTACGGTAAAGGCAGGTGCCTGGTTCCCGATCACCGGAAAAAAGAATTTACGCGCGCAAGAGATTAGTATCGAAAATAGACTGCCCATTATTTACTTGGTAGACAGTGCAGGAGTGTATTTACCAATGCAAGATGAGATTTTTCCTGATAAGGAACATTTTGGCCGCATTTTTAGAAATAACGCGGTGATGAGTAGTATGGGCATTACGCAAATAAGTGCGGTAATGGGCAGTTGTGTCGCCGGTGGCGCCTACTTACCTATTATGAGCGATGAAGCAATGATCGTAGATAAAACGGCGAGTATTTTTCTCGCCGGAAGCTACCTTGTCAAAGCTGCCATTGGCGAAACTATAGATAATGAAACGCTGGGCGGCGCAACCACACACTGCGAGATTAGCGGTGTAACCGACTATAAAGCTACAGACGATCGGGATGCACTCACTCGAATCAAAAATATAATGGGTAAAATTGGTGATTTTGAAAAAGCCGGTTTTAATCGTATTGATGCAGCCAAACCTAAGGAAGATCCTCAAGATATCTACGGAATCCTGCCTGCCAAACGCAGCGACCAATATGATATGACCGAAATCATAAAGCGTCTGGTTGATAATTCTGAATTTGAAGAATACAAAGAAGGATATGGTCAAACGCTCATTACTGCCTATGCGCGCATTGACGGCTGGGCGGTAGGCATTGTGGCCAATCAACGTAAGATCGTAAAAACCAAAAAAGGCGAGATGCAGTTTGGCGGAGTGATTTATAGCGACAGTGCAGACAAAGCCACTCGTTTTATTGCCAATTGCAATCAGAAAAAAATACCGCTTGTTTTCTTACAAGATGTTACCGGTTTTATGGTGGGGAGCAAAAGTGAGCACGGCGGCATTATTAAAGATGGAGCGAAAATGGTTAATGCCGTTAGTAATAGCGTGGTTCCTAAATTCACCATTGTAGTTGGTAACTCTTACGGTGCCGGAAATTATGCGATGTGCGGAAAAGCGTATGATCCCCGACTGATCGCTGCTTGGCCTTCTGCGGAATTGGCAGTTATGAGCGGAAATAGCGCTGCAAAAGTTTTACTTCAAATTGAGACGGCTTCGCTCAAAAAGCAGGGTAAAGAGATTACGCCCGAAGTGGAAAAGGAACTTTACGACAAAATTAAAGCACGCTACGATGAGCAGGTTTCACCGTATTATGCAGCTTCCAGAATTTGGACTGACGCCATTATTGATCCATTAGATACGCGTAAATGGATTTCTACCGGTATTGAAGCTGCTAACCACGCTCCTATTGAAAAGAAATTCAATTTAGGAGTAATTCAAGTTTAGCAGGCAACCTCCACAAACTGAACATTCTAAAAGAAACCTGTTGTATTTTGCACTTTTTTAGTGACTAAATCGGTTAAGTCAACATAGTTTAAGCCCAAATAACTATCCTATCTTTGCCAGATTGTATCCTGTCATTTGGTTTGACAGGTAATTAAAAACACTTTACATGTTTAAAAAGAGTCTGATCGCATTAGCAATAGGTGGTTTTGGTATTGGTATGACTGAGTTTGTGATGATGGGTATTTTACCTGACGTTGCTAAAGACTTGAATATAACCATTCCGCAGGCGGGGCATTTTATTTCTGCTTATGCGCTAGGCGTAGTTATTGGCGCACCAATACTTGTGGGAATCGCAGGCAACTATTCGCCTAAAAAGATTCTTTTTTCGCTAATGATAGCCTTTACCGTTTTTAACTCTTTATCTGTATTTGCATCAAGCTACGGACTTATGCTGATCTCAAGATTGCTTTCGGGCTTACCGCACGGAGCGTTTTTTGGTGTTGGTGCCGTTGTTGCCAGTAGGCTTGTTGCAAAGGAAAAAGCAGCAAGTGCCGTGGCTATGATGTTTAGCGGACTAACCGTTGCCAATATCATTGGGATTCCGCTAGGGACTTACGTAGGGCATAATATTTCGTGGCGCTACACTTTTATGATCGTAGTAGTAATAGGACTGATTACGGTTTTAGCCATACGATTTTGGCTTCCGAAGATTGAAAAATCTGAACCTATTCCTATAAAACAAGCATTGAAAATCTTTAAGCGTACAGAACTCTGGCTTATTTTAGGGATTACCGCTATTGGTACCGGAGGTTTCTTTGCGTGGTACAGCTACATCACCCCACTGCTTACTGAAGTGAGTGGCTTTGACAATGATATGGTGATCTTCATTTTAATGCTTGCAGGATTAGGAATGACCTGCGGAAATGTTCTGGGAGGAAAACTTGCCGATACATTTTCTCCTATAAAAGCTACTGCTATTTTACTGAGCGCGATGACGCTTTGTTTGATAACCATTTCGCTGATCGCTCCTATTCAATGGGCGATGTTGTTGATGGTGTTTGTTACCGGCGCGTTTGCGTTTTCTACTGCACCTTCCATACAAATGTTGATGATCAAATCTGCTAAAGAGTCTGAAATGCTTGCTTCTTCTGTGAATCAAGCTGCATTTAACATCGCCAATGCGGTAGGCGCTTATTTAGGAGGTTTACCTATTGCAGCGGGTTATGGCTATACGGCTCCTGAATTAGTAGGTGCTTGTCTCGCCTTTGGCGGAATATTATTATCAATTAGTGTAATGCTTCTGCGAAAAAAGCGTGCAAAATTAACTGCCCAGGAAGCATAAACAAGCTGAAGCAGTCTTCTAAAGTAAAGAATGCTTTATTTCAGCAGCAGCAAAGCTTCTTGACGTTGATTGATATACTTGAATCCGTTAGCACCCCAAAAGCCATCTTCTTCGAGCATAATGCGAATGTCTTTATCCCATTGTGGCAGCGTCACCGTGGTGTTTAATTCTATCGCATAGGTCGTATTCTCATATAAAGGGTAATCACCAGATCCCGGTACGCCCTCTTGTGCATCCCACATCCCAATGGTTGGCCCCGCAGAATGCCCATACAAGCCTAGTGGATGGGTGTAGATAGAAGGCTGAAGTCCGGCTTGTTTAGCTTCTTCAAGTGATTCTTTTAAAATTGCATTACCCGACTTTCCGGTTGCGAAATTACCGGTTAGTATGTCTTGAAGTTGATTGCCCTTTTTAAACGCTTCCCTTAAAAATTCCGGGGCTTGAGTTTCACCATCTTTTAAGACATAAGCGTGCTGCTGACAATCTGTATTTAAGCCTAAATAGGTGATCCCAAAATCACAATGCAATAAATCTCCCGGCTGAATTACTTGGCCTTCGCTGTGATTAGTAAAGGCTGTGATATGACTTTCTAAAGGTTCGCTGTCACGTTGAAGGTCCACAGTTGGGTGAAACCAAGTCTCTAGTCCCATATCGGTAACTTTTTGTCTTAGAAACCACACCACGTCTTCGGTGGTTGTTTTTCCCGGTGTAATCACCTTTGAACTAAATGCCTCTCGAATAATATCGTGCGTGATCCCCACCAATTCTTCAAACAATTGCATTTCAAGAGCCGTGCGGGTTTCGATCCAACCTACCGCGAGATCTTCAGCCGAAACTACCTTGTTCTTATAGTTTTCGGGAAGTGTATTCATAAACAGCTCATAATCTGTTTTTGAAATTCCGTCTGCAATTCCGTAGTTATCAGAATAATTTAAACCTATTTTTTGCGGATTGTATTTTGTGATAAGCTCCATCAACGCTTTCCATTGATCCGGCTCCTTTTCCTTATCCCACGCCGAAGTAATGTTGTCACCAATATTATATCGGGCTACCGCCAATTTTTCTAACTTAAAGCGATCTTCGTCCCAATAAAAAACGAGCATTGTGCGTCTTCTTGCATTGAGCCACGTTGCCGGCAACATCGTACGCACTACCGGATCTTCATTATATTCTCGTGTAATGAGCACCCACATATCAATGTCGCTGCGCGACATCACATCAGGCAAAACCCGCTTAAAACGCTCAGAAAGAATTTTATCAACGAGCACTGCCCGGTCGCGTTCCGGTAAAATCTGACTGTAAGAAAAAGGTATATTTAAGAAGAAAAGACAAACAAGTAGGAGAAGTATTTTACGCATTATAAGAGTTTAAAATCAACTCTAAATTACGTATTAAACCCCAATAAAAAAAGGTGCTCTAGGCACCTTTTAAATTCCGTTTTGAGATTCAATTAGACTAAAAATCGGTAAATCTCAATGCTGGTTATAATGATTTAATTATCACGGTTTTTCTTTCGTTTCCGCACCGCCGAATTTGAGAAATCCATCGCTATGAGTTTTTCTACTTCTTCTTCGGTGAGGATTGATTTAAGATCTGCTTTAAATTCATTTTGCATACGCTCAAAATCTTTACGCATCGTTTCGGCATCTTTGGTTTCATCTTTTTGAAGCCCCATTACCTTATTGAAATAATCTTCTAAATACGTGCGAAGAACTTCAGTCTGAAAAGGATCTAGTTCAAATTCTGCTACATAATCAGGCAAACGCTCTTCAGCAATTTCAGCAGCTGTTGGAGGTTCTTCCGTAGGACCTTGTGGCGTTTGACTGGCTCCCATCATACTTCCCATACGACTGCGGCCATAGCCTCCATAACCACCATATCCCCTACCGTAACCGTACTGAGCATAGATAGATTGCATTGAAAACAAAGTGATTGCGATGATAAAAAGATAGCGCATAATATAAAATTTTGCCAAAGATAGTAAGTTCGTTTTAAATCTGAGAATGTTCTGTGTTAAGGCCTAAACACAAATTGCGCCTAAATCTCTTCGGCTGCCGTGAGGGATTTAAGCGTAGCGCCACGCTTGACCTTACCGTTATTTGTGCGAATAAATTTTGGCGTACAGTAGATACGTTTTGGCGTTTCATACTTACCCAAAACTTCAAAGTTGAGGCGAGAAGCATCAAAACTATCACACTCGATAACCAAGATCAATTTCTCACCAAGAACCGCATCTTCTTCGGCACCAATAATAAACGGAACATCTATTTGATGGGCCAGTTTTTTTTCAATCGACTCCGGGTAAAGTTTAATCCCGCCACTGTTGATCACGTTATCTATGCGGCCCAGCCAGTGAAACTTTTTATAGGATATAAGATCTACTAGATCGTTCGTAACGATAGGATCTGTAGCCACTCTAGGCGCTTTGATCACCAGACAACCCCGCTCGTCTTTGCTTACCGTAACCTTGCTCAGGGTTTTAAACGGCGGCTCCCCTTCTCTATTTTTTTTAGAATTTACCCGACGTACCGCAATATGGGTGATCGTTTCGGTCATACCGTAAGTCTCGTAGATCTTGGTTGGGCAATCCTGAACCAATTCTTTTAAGGTTTGTGAAAACGGACCGCCACCTACAATGAGTTTAGCCAGCAGATGCATTCTAGCAATACTATTATCAAGCTGAAAAGGAGTCATTGCCGAAAAATCATAACGCTTTAATACCTGATCTAACGGATTTGATTTAGGCGGTACCACATCAAGTTTCCAACCTAAAATCACTGCTCGTACTAACATCATTTTACCTGCTATAAATCGAGTAGGTAAGCAATGTAAAGCAGTTGCCCCGGCTTCTAGATCAAAGCGTTTGCCGGTGGCTTTGGCACTGTTGACCATATGTTTTTTAAGCAATTTGATGCTTTTAGGAGCACCGGTAGATCCCGAAGTATTGACGAGTACGTAGTCTTTATCGTTAAGCCAGTCTAGAATAAATTCGCCTAGTTCTTGCTCATAAAGCTCTCCTGTTTTCTGAATTTCTTGAGCAAATTCTCGTAAGCTGGCAGCTTTGAGAGACATTCCGTTGAGTTGAAATTCGGGGTGTACAGGATATTTAGACATCACATCAAATTTAATCAGGCACTAAATTATCTTCAAGTTGTGTTTCTTTTGGTTTTTTAACGAGACCGAAGAGTTTCTCTTTCCAGCCGGTCCATTTATACTTATAAGCCAAAATCCCTAAAAAGATAGGATAAATTATAAAAACGGGCAATACATCTACAATTCCGGCGGTGGGATCAGAGATGTCTTTGAAAATAGAATAGGTTTGAAAGGCTGTCCAATCAGCGGTAACTAATAACGCTGAAATTAAATTGTTTGCTGCGTGAAAGCCTAAGGCAAGTTCCATTCCTTCATCCATCAAGGTCATTATTCCAAGTAACAAACCGGTACCGAAATAAAATACCATAACAATGTCACCCATGGCACCAATTTCTGGATTAAAATAATGAAGACCTCCAAAAATAAACGAAGTCATCACTAAAGGAAACCATCTGTTTTTTGCTAAAACCCCAAATCCTTGCATTAAATATCCTCTAAAAACGAACTCTTCTACGCTGGTTTGTATGGGCACAAAAAGAATAGCAACCACACATAAAATTAAAAATGGAATCAAGTCAAAGGTGACCTCAAACTCTTCCGGAGCTATATAATAGGAAAGTAAAGTCGTCCCTATTGTGTAAATGGTAATCATTATAAACGCAAACCATACGCGTCCCCAGTCAAACTTTTTCCGCGTAGTGATAATATCTTTCATCTTCTGCTTATGCAGATATTTTACAGCAAGAAAAACACCACCTAGAGCAAACACAAAAGATAATAACAATAAGAACAAGGTCAAGTTTTTATCCAATACACCCATCAGCGTAGCTTGATCCAGGCTGCCCATTGCATTTCCTAATTCTTCAGGACTACCTTGATTATCCATCCATAGTTTTCCTAGAATGGCAAGAGTAAATGGTATTTGACCTATAGTTGATGCAGCAATTATAAGAACTGAACCTACAAGATATCTCCAGAACTCGTGTAACGCTTTAAACGCCTGTACTATAAACATAAATTAAAATTGAAAACTCCAGCGATTCTCAGGCATATACCACAATTCACCGTGTTTAATTTCTAATGGGGAAGATACATTATTTGTATATAACGCACCAGTACCCAAACCTTGTGGAATACTAGTACTTTTAGTATAGGTGTATTGTGCAATGGCATTGAGCCCAATATTGCTTTCTAATGCTGAAGTGATCCACCATCCTATACCCTGCTCTTCCGCGAGTTGAATCCAAGTATCGCATCCGCGGAAACCACCAACTAAGCTGGGTTTTAAAATAATATATTGAGGTTTTATTTTTTGCAATAACTCCTTTTGCTTAGCATAGCCAAAAACACCTATCAATTCTTCATCTAGCGCGATCGGCAACGGGGTTGTTGCGCATAACTGTGCCATCGCATCTTCCTGTTGCTGTTTGATAGGCTGCTCGATAGAATGTAAATCTAATGCTGCAAGACGTTCTAATTTCTGTAACGCTTCGGCTGGAGCAAAAGCACCATTAGCATCGACACGCAGCGTAATTTTTTCTTTCGGAAAACGGTCTCGAATTCCCTGAAGCAGTTCAATTTCAGCATCAAAATCGATGGCTCCAATTTTCATTTTAATGCAATCAAATCCTGCCGAGAGTTTTTCGGTAATCTGGTCTTGCATGAATTCAGGCGATCCCATCCAGATGAGACCGTTAATGGCGATCCCCTCATTTCCTTGCGTAAATGCAGAAGGAAAAAGTTCAAAAGGATTTTTAGCGTGAAATGATCTAAAAGCCATTTCTACGCCAAATTGAATACTCGGGAAGTCAGTAAGCCGCTCGTAAAGCGTTTCTTCCCCCAGATGAATGTTATCGCAAACCCATTTTAAGGTATCTTCATAATCAGGACGATCGTCAATACTAAGGCCGCGTAGAATCCCGCATTCTCCAAAACCGACTTTATCTAGCTCTTCGATTTTAAGAAACCATGTCTCTTTTACATTCATAACGCCCCGCGATGTTCCGCTGGGGCGTTTAAAATTTAAAATGAATTTTTTATAAGATGCTGTCAAAAATCACGTGTTTAGAGTTCGTACGAACTTCCTATTTCTAAAAGGGTAAGTTGTTTTTCGACGGCATCAAAGGCTTTTTTAGCGCCTTCATGATCAATCTCTATATAGCCAAAGGTATCATAATGACATCCTATGATGTTGTTGCATTCTATAAAATCGCTGGCTAAAACGGCATCTTTGATCCCCATGGTAAAATTGTCACCAATTGGCAAAATAGCTAGATCAAGATCAAACTCCATCCCAATCAGTTTCATATCCATCGTAAGTGCAGTATCGCCTGCCATATAAATGGTTTTATCATCTATGCTGAACACAAAACCACCGGGTTGCCCGCCGTAGCTTCCGTCAGGAAAAGAGCTTGTGTGAATGGCATTTACATATTTTACTTTACCGAATGGAAATTTCCAGCTTCCGCCATGATTCATCGGGTGCGTTTCAATACCTTTTTCGCCGTAATGATTAGCGATCTCAAAATTACTTACGATAATCGCATCCGCTTGTTTTGCGATAGTCTCAGCATCTAAGGTATGATCTTGGTGTGCGTGGGTCAAAAAAATATAATCCGGATTAAGATCTGCGATGTCTATTTTATCTTTAGCGAGTTCGTTTCCGGTTATAAAGGGATCTGTAAGAATGGTGGCTTCCTTTGTTTCAAGGCCAAAACAGTTTTGCCCGTAATAGGTAATTTTCATAGTTGTAAATTTTTGCAATTAAATTTCGATAAGCTAAAGCACAACAGAAAATCCCTAACTATAAGTTTTCGTTAAAAAACGATTTAAAATAAAAAACCTAAGGTAAATAAGACCGAAAAGAAAAACGTGGCCAGTGCTACTTTTTTGAGTTCAGGATCTAACAACGCCGGACTTTCATTTTGCGCCACATACGCCAGATGTTTTCCTAACGGAATAAAAACAACACAGGCAATTACAGACCACAAATAGGTATTGGTAAAATGGAAAAATAGTAAACTCGCCACTAGCGCTCCCACGATTAAAAAGTAGTGATAGAACTTCGATTTTTTTGGCCCTAGAAAAACAGCCAATGTATTCTTTTTTGCACGAGCGTCACTCAACCGATCTCTCATATTGTTGAGGTTCAAGACCGCTATGCTCAAAAAGCCAACAGTTAATGCCGGAAGAAAAACAACAGCATCCAGCTGTGCCGCATATAAGTAGTAACTCCCTGCTACTGCGACAAGGCCAAAAAAGATAAATACAAACAAATCTCCAAGTCCCATATATCCGTAAGCACTTTTACCAACTGTGTATTTTACGGCAGCGAGAATGGCCAACAAACCCAACACAAAAAACAACACAGATTCTAAAAAGCGTTCTGAGCCAAATGCGGTATAAATTAGTGCGATACTGATCAAAAGCGTTACCGAAGCGGTAAAAACCATTCCGTTTTTTAATTGCTTGGCTGTAAGCAGTCCGCTTTGCATTGCTCTTGCAGGACCAATGCGTTCGTGATTATCGGTCCCTTTAACACCATCGCCATAATCATTGGCAAAATTAGATAGAATCTGAAATCCCAAAGTTGCCAATAACGCCAGAATACAAATATCCCATCTAAAAAATCCGGAGTTATACGCCATTGAGCTTCCTACAATAATCCCTGAAACGGAAAGCGGCAAAGTACGAATTCGGGCTGCAGAAACCCACGCCTTAACTGGTGTCATAAATGAATCTTTAGTGCAAAAATACGCTTATAAAAGGGTTTAAAGAAACGAGCAATTATAATTTTAAATGCTTAAAAAAAGATATCGAAAGCGTTGTAGTGATTTCTAAAAATAGTATTTTATACCTGATTTTGAATGAACTATCAGTTCAAGACAAAAATTAACACCTTGAATTTACAACCACTGTTTAAAAGATAACTATGAAAAAACTTCTACTTTTTAGTTTGCTACTTTCTGTTATTATTAGCTGTAATGAAAATAAAAAAACGTCAAATACTTCAACAGAACCAGAGCAATCCATTGACAAAAAATGGTGGAAAGAAGCCATCGTTTATCAAATTTACCCAAGAAGTTTTCAAGACACTGATGGTGATGGTGTAGGAGATTTACAAGGAATCATCAACCGGCTAGACTACGTGAAAGATCTAGGAGTTACGGCGGTATGGCTCAATCCGATTTATAGCTCGCCCAATGATGACAACGGGTATGATGTGAGCGATTATAGAAACATCATGAGTGATTTTGGCACTATGGAAGATTTTGACACGATGCTTTCTGAGATGCACGCCAGAGACATAAAGCTCGTGATGGATATTGTAGTAAATCACAGCAGCGATGAACACCCGTGGTTTAAAGAAAGTCGTAGCTCTCGAGACAACCCTTATCGCGATTATTACCACTGGTGGCCGGCAGAAAAAGGAGAACCACCTTACCGTTACAGTCTTTTTGATGCAGAAGGAAACGCTTGGAAGTATGACGAAAAAACCGACGCCTACTATCTGCATTACTTCTCTCAAAAACAACCTGATTTAAATTGGGAGAATCCAAAAGTGCGGCAAGAAGTTTACGATATTATGACGTATTGGGCAGAAAAAGGTGTTGATGGTTTCAGACTTGATGCTTTTCAGTTTGCAGCAAAAGACACCACATTTCCTGAGTTTCCTAAAGGTTTTGAGAAAAACTTCATTCAGTATTACGCCATGCAAGATGGTCTGCACGATTATTTAAAGGAAATGAATGAGCAAGTTTTTAGCAAATATGACGTGATGAGCGTGGCCGAAGGCGCAGGTAGAACGCTTGAAGAAGCACACGAACTCGTTGATGCAGACCGTAACGAGATCAATATGGCATACGCCTTTGACGGAGTCGATATTCCTAAAGCAGAAGGGTATAAACTTTCAACTTTTAAAGAAACCTTCTCAAAATGGGACAGTGCTTTTGCAGACAAAGGGTGGATTTCCATTTTCTTGTCTAATCACGACCAAGCCCGTATGGTAAGTAGGTATGCAAATGACAGTCTGCCGTATCGTGCTCCATCTGCAAAAATGCTCAACACGTTTATTTTAAGTATGCGTGGTACACCCTATTGTTATTTTGGGGACGAATTGGGAATGACCAATAATCCAAAACTTCAAAATATTGAAGATTACCAGGATATCGCCGCCATTAACGGATACAAAAAAGCAAAAAGTCAAGGTGAAGATATGGAAACTTTTATACAGAATTTACGCTTTGGCTCCCGCGACCACGGCAGAACCCCGATGCAATGGGATGCTTCAGAACATGCAGGCTTTACCTCCGGGAATCCTTGGCTGCCTATAAATCCTAATTATGTTGACGTAAATACCGAAGCAGAACTAGCCGATAAAAATTCGGTATTAAATCATTTTAAAAAGATGACTGCTCTAAGAAGAGGATCAGATGTCTTGATTTATGGAGACTACGCGCTTTTATTACCCGAACATCCTCATGTACATGCGTACACACGCAGTTTAGGCGACGAGCAGTTTCTTGTTATTCTCAATTTTAGCAAAGAAAAAGTTTCGGTAATACTTGAAGAGCTCGGCAATTTTTCAGAGCTAAAAATCAACAATTATTCTAATCTGAATAAAAAAGCTAACGAGCTCCAGCTTGAACCGTATCAAGCGGTAATTTTGGCAAAATCTTAGCTACGCTTTAGAAATTATTTAATAGCGCTAAAAGCGGTTGCAACACGTTGAATAAGTAACTTCAAACGCAACCTAACACCGCTACTATGGATACTTCTTACTTTTTTAAAAACCTAACTATGATCCCTGAAGTTTTTCTGGGAACGCTTTTTATTTTCTTGCTCGTTGTTGTATTGACGCGAATTTTTGGACTGAAAAGTTTTAGTAAAATGACCGGCTTTGATTTTGTCATCACAGTTGCCATTGGTAACATTATTGGGATGAGCATCAACTCGAGTAAACCGGCAATTCTTTTGGGGGCTTTTATATTACTCGCACTTTTTGCTTTGAATTACGCGGTAACCCTATTGCGCTTCAAGTCAAAAAAAGCTGAAGACCTTATTGACAACGATCCCTTGCTGCTGATGGAAAACGGTCAAATATTAGAAGAAAATATGAAAGCCAGTAAAGTGACTCAGGCCGAATTGCAGTCTAAATTACGCGAAGCTAATGTGATCAGATTGAGTCAGGTAAAAGCGGTGATTTTAGAAACTACCGGAGAAATAAGTGTATTGCATAGCAATGATCAAAGCATCACGATCGAAGATTACATTATGGGCGACGTGATCAGGCAAAAGTAAATGACTTTTCAAACGCTTGCTTGAAGTACGCTCCTTCTATTATTCAAATAATCCTTTGAATTTCAGTTGATTTAAGCAGGACACTACAGGTTAGACAAATGCGAACCCTTAATTAATTTTACGGGGATATGAGCGAACACCATGTTCTTCGCAATCGATATCGCTAATAAAGTTTAATCATACGTAGTACACATGAAATTAAAATTACGCTTACATCCTTTTTTCATTTTGAGTTTTCTGGCACTTGGAAGCACCTTTATGGTATCTTGTGATTCAGACGATACCTTACCGGTAGAACCAGAAGAAGCTACGGTTGCTCAGCTGCAATCCTTTTCGGTCAAACCAGGAAAAAACCGAGTTTTTGTAGAAGGAACAGTTCCTGCCAATGCCAATATTGCTGAAATTAGAATTTACTGGAATGAGCAATCAGATTCCAAGACCATTGCGGTCTCCTCTTCTTCTGAAGCGCAGCAAATTTCAACGTATATCGAAAACCTAGATGAAAAATTTTATGCATTTGAGGTGCAAACAGTAACCGCCGCCGGAGATGGCTCAATCCTCTTAAAAGGAGGCTCAGAAGTTTACGGCGATAATTACAGCAACCTTTTATTTAATCGTCCTGTTAACGCCAATGTTCTTGAAGAAAGTTCGTTAACTATCGAATTTGGTGAGATGGATTTAAGTACCGGTGTCATCGGTACACAACTCAATTATGAAACTACCGAAGGTTCCCAAGAAGAGCTTTTTATTCCGGTAAGTAAAAACGATCTTAAAATCACAGACTTCAAAGCGGGTACGTCGTACAGCTATCGCAGCGTATTTGTGCCCTCTCCTGTGGCTGTCGATACGTTTTATACAGACAATGCGAGCTATATGCCTATTGAGTTTCCTAAACTCGTAAATGCTGCTGTACCTTTTGCGGCAAGCTCTATAAGCGGTCGCTGGGGAATTCTTGAAGATTGGACTACTACAGATCCCGTGCTCATTCATAACGGTCACGGCGGTTGGGATGAGTGGAACAACAATATTTTTAATATTGAATCTGGCTGGGGAGCTCCTGCTATCACAAATGGAAAAGTTTACCAATCAGTAATGACCGGTCCCGGCGAATTTGCGTTAGAAGTTTCTGTAAGAGACAGTAACCACAGTGAGAGTGATGAAGGCGGTGCTTATTTTGTGATCGCTAAAGGAACAACATTACCTGACGTGGCTGATGTAACAACCTCTGCCGAAGTTCTTGCTTACGAACGCATACATACTACTGCTAATTCCGGCACCCCGGAAGTCTACAGCATTCCTTATACCATAGAAGAAGCTACAACCATTACCATCGGTCAGGTCACCACACAATGGGGACAAACACCAGGACGTTTCTGCAATATTTTCTCTTTTGAAATTGTGCCCGGTAATTAAGATTATTTATTTGAACTAGCCATCCAAATAGAAAGGGGAACTTTAGTGTAAAGTTCCCCTTTTTAAAATCAAAACAACTAACTAAACTTACTTACTCGCTGTGTTTAAAACAGCAAGATCTTCAGAATCTAATTTTAATTTTGGTGCTTCAAAAATGGTCTTCAATTGCTTTTCACTCGTCGCGCTGGCAATAGGAGCGCCTATATGTGGTTGCGCCATCAACCAAGCCAAGGAGACCGTCGCTTGAGATGTGTTATGCTTTTCAGAAACTTGATCTAAGGCTTTTAAAACTTCGAGTCCTTTCTTATCTAGATATTTTTTTACACTATCTCCGCGTACGCTCTTATTCAGATCGTCCTCAGAGCGGTATTTACCGGTTAAAAAGCCTGCGGCTAATGACCAATACGGAAATACTGTAAAGTTATATTTTTCGGCCAAAGGTGCATAGTTGCTCTCGTAGCCTTCGCGCTCTACTAAATTATAGTGCGGTTGCAAGGCTTGATACTTAGGCAGATTATTTTTTTCTGAAGCTGCAAAGGAAGCTTCTAATCGTTCTGGTGAAATATTTGAAGCCGCAATATGACGCACCTTTCCGGCTTTTATGATTTCATCGTATGCCTCAAGCGTTTCTTCCACCGGAGTTTTTTCATCATCAAAATGCGTATAATACAAATCAATATAATCTGTTTGTAAGCGCTTTAAGGATTTGTCAACCGCTTCCAGAATATGTTTCTTGCTGGTATCAACAGGATGTGTTCCGGTTTCTCCTCCTACTTTAGTCGCCATTATGATTTGATCTCTGTTTCCGCGAGATTTCATCCATTTACCTAATATGGTTTCAGACTGACCGCCATCTTTTCCATCTACCCAATACGAGTACATATCTGCGGTATCAATAAAGTTGAAACCTTGATCTACAAAGGCATCCAGAATTTCAAATGATTGTTTTTCATCTAAGGTCCAGCCAAAAACATTTCCTCCTAAATTAATAGGTGCTACATGTAAATCGGTGGTTCCTATTTGTATCTTTTTCATTGCTTTTAATTTTCTAATTATTGTCCTATTGATTTTTCCATAAGAATGCGCCACACGTTCATAGGCAGCCATTCTTCATAATTTTTCCAATGTTTGTATTTTGGCAACTCAACCTTATTCGGAATTTTAAACAGATTAGTCCCGTTATCCAGCTCTGTTTCAACTGCCGCATACAAATCATCAAAGTAATTTTGCATCAGCGTGAGGTCTTTGCGCGTACCTACGGCGCGCACGTGCGACATCAATAAAGTATCAAAATCCAACTGCTGAATCTCTTTTAGCGATGCCACCCAGTTTTTAGGGTCAGCGTCCGGGAGATATGCATAAAGCACGCGATCTGGCACAACGAGATCAATGGTAAAAACGATGTTATGCTCAGGAAATCTAAATACGGTCATTCCGTCTCCGTGATTTCTTCCGTAGAAAAATAACTCGATATGCTTATTTCCAAAGGAATAAATGGTATCGCTTCCCGTCCAGGTTTGATCAGGCATCAAAACATCCGGATTGGGCGTAATTGTTTCTGCCGCTTTCTCGTGACTAATGATTGTTGCACCTTCTGCTTTAAAAATTTGAGCTCCGCTAATATGATCCCAATGATTATGACTGTAAAACACTGTTTTAACCGGCAAATCAGTCACCTTGTTTATAGCCTTCATCGTGGCTTCAGCGTGTCGTGCATCTAAGGGATCTATAACCACAACTTGATCATCAGTCACATAAAAACAAGAATAGGTACGGTCGCCCACCATATACAAGTTGTTTTCGACCTTGATCGTCTTCATTTCCTGTGCACGAACTAAAACTCCAAAAAGGATGGCAATAGCTACTGTGATTGTATTCCTCATAGCTATACAATATAGTTTGCCACACCGCCATCTACACGTAATGCTGCCCCATTTGTGGCTGCTGAAAGCGGACTCGCAACATAAACGACCATATTAGCTACCTCTTCTGTCTCTGCAAATCGTTGAATGAGGGAAGTTGGTCTGCGCTCTTCAAAAAATGCTTCAACAACTTTTTCTACTGAAGTATCCTGTTCTTTGGCGGTTTCCTCGAGATCATTGGCATTTGCTCTACTCATTGTTGGCCCCGGCAATACACTGTTTACGGTCACATTAGTTCCCTTACTCAGCCTTGCTAGACCTCTTGAGATCGCAAGTTGGGCAGTTTTACTGAAGCCGTAGTGTACCATTTCGGTTGGAATATTCAGCGCAGATTCACTTGAGATGAAAATAATTCGGC
This sequence comes from Leeuwenhoekiella palythoae, assembly GCF_900130045.1. Lineage (GTDB taxonomy): Bacteria > Bacteroidota > Bacteroidia > Flavobacteriales > Flavobacteriaceae > Leeuwenhoekiella > Leeuwenhoekiella palythoae. Next base: position 565,243 of record NZ_FQXT01000004.1, on the reverse strand, counting down.
CTTCATTTTTCTTCAACATTTTAGGGAAATAATGACGCGCGAGACGTACGCCACTCATCACATTCACTTCAAACATCTCAAACCATTCGTCATCTGTGATATTCTCAAAATCAACCTGATTAAATATCCCCACATTATTCACGAGAATATCTACATCAGGAATCTCCTCTAGTAGATGATCTATGTGCTCCTTTTTTGCGAAGTCGGCAACGATGCCAGTAATTTCTTCGTTTCCGGTTTCTTTCTTCAAGTCTTTAATAACTTCTGCGATATCCTTGGCTTTTCTTCCATTGATAATTACGTGCGCACCTTCTTGCGCCAGACCTTTGGCAATAGCTTTTCCTATTCCGGCAGTAGAACCGGTTACCAATGCAGACTTTCCTTTTAACTGTAAATCCATAGCTTTTTTTTATTGTTAGTTGCTTTTGCTTAAAACGCCTTGATTGTGTTCTGAAAACAAGAAGAGGATTGCGAGGTACAACCCGTAAAAAAGTTGAATCGCAACCGCCGACCAATTCTCTTGAAACGAGCTGCCAAAAATAAGTACGCACACTAGTACAATACTCACAGCAGCAGTCTCCTTTGCTTTAAAACCAATGATAAGCGCTATTCCCAATAACAACTCGACAAATGGAAGTATAAGGGCGAAAGGCTTAACGAGTTCAACCGGCAAATAGGTTTCGGCAAAGGAGTTGGTCATACCTTGCGCAAAAGCCGTGAGTTTAGGGATACGTATAAAACCGTGTCCTAAAAAACTAAACCCGATAGGCAATCGCGCCAACGTATAGGCTGCTTGCTTCTTAGTCATAACTGTGAGGTGGGTTAAGGCTATATTGAAGTCCTGCTGTTTGGGACAGTTCTTCAGTTTTAAGCATTAGCTGTTTTTCTTTTCTACGAAATAACAACAGAACGACCTCAACTTTCTTGTAAAAACAAATGATTAAACTGTAATTTTACATTATGAAACGTTATACTCAGTTTAACAGATTAATCGTTGACGACTTTACTACTGATGTTTGGCAGCATCCGTTGCATAACCACAATCATTATGAAGTGATCTTCATCAGGTCTGGCAGCGGCATTCACCATCTCAACAATAGTTTAGTACCTTACGAGCCCGGGCACCTTTATTTACTAGGACCCGAAGACGAACACGAATTCATTATTGAAAAGACTACAAACTTTGTCTATTTTAAGTTTACCAAACTTTACTTTGACACCTTTGATGGCGAAAATCCGGCGGTATGGAATCAACATATTGATAAATTATTGAGTAAAAAATGGAGTAGAAAACGGAATTTGCTAAGAAACAAGGAGGATGTTAGTATTGTTGACGATCTGTTTAAGCTCATTGTAACCGAATATGAACGTAATGCACTTTTAAGCAAAAAGCTGGTCAATCATCACTTTAAAGCCATATTATTGGTATTGAATAGAAATGGGCCGAATTGCGATAAAAAGCAACAACGAAGAGCCGACTCAGATATCACCGAAGCCTTGCTAGAATATATTGAGCTCAACATTTACGATCCTAAAAGTGTTTCTCAAAAGCAGATCGCGCAGCATTTTCACTATTCACCAAATTACATCGGCATCCTTTTTAAAAAGAATATTGGAGCTTCGCTTAAAAAGTACATTCAGGATTATCGCTTCAACTTATTAAAACAGCGTCTAAAACACGGTCACTTGAGTACCAAACAACTCAGTCTTGATTTCGGGTTTACTGATGAAAGTCACCTGCATAAATTTGTAAAGACTCAATCAGGAAAAAGTCTACTTCAGCTTAAAAAACAGATTTTACCAGAACGCGCGTAGTCTTCTTTTTGCACATTTAACATTCATAACCGCTTTTATTAAGCACATCAAACACTCATCTGTTAATCAACATATTAGTATTTTAAATTATGTGAATTTTTAGAATTTTCACTTAACAGAGCTTAACAAAACCTGAATTTTTTTAATACTTCTTAAGCATTAGGCTGTGGAATATAGCCCTAGTTTAGCTCTAAACATTAAAATCTAAAAAGATGAAACGTTTATTGATATATACAGGCACAGCTATTTTTTCATTAGCGATTTTGGCGTGTAATACGCAAACAACTAAAAAAGATCTTGCTGAAAACAAACCTGCAGAAACCGAACTTACTAAACCGCAACCACCTGCTGAAGAAGTAGTTCCTGAAGGGTACGAAGTTTATAAGAGTCCGAGCCTTATGGAAGGTTGGAAGTTGAGCTTTTTACATCCCGAGCGAGCTTCGGTAGAAGGATCAGGTACACAAATGATCATTAGATACACCGGAGAAGACAACTCCTTTTACGGTGGTCTGACTGACGGATTCATCGTTTCTATGACAATGAGCAACGATGAAGCTTTAGAGCAGAAAATTGAAAACAACACCCCTGAGAAAATGGGTGAATACGAGGTGTATTCTTATCGAGCATTGAACAGTATTGGTTCAGCGCAGGTAGATCATTACTTGATTCAATTAAATGCTTCAGGAGATTCACAACCGGTTTATGCCGACTTTTCAATGGCGGTTAAAGGTGATTCAGATGCTGAATATAAGGCGATGATTCAAGAGATTTTTGAATCGATGACTTGGTCGCAAGAAACGGTATAATAAGAATTAATTAAAAAGTAAAAAGGGCGCTATGAGCGCCCTTTTCTATGTTTACAACTCAGGGAGTTTTGTAGCCTGAAATTCTGAAATGATCTCGTCTACGACAGCCGCCGCAGGCTTGATCTCGTGAATGAGTCCGGCGATTTGACCGATTTCGAGTTCGCCTTCTTCAAGATCACCCTCGAACATTCCTTTTTTAGCTCTTCCTCGGCCTAGTAAAGCACTGAGTTGCTCTTTAGTAGGCGTAGTTTCATAAAGCTGCTTCACATCAGTATAGAACTTATTTTTAAGTAATCTTACTGGAGCAAGCTCTTTTAATGTAAGTTCGGTAGCGCCTTCTTTTGCCTCCACCACCAGATCTTTAAATGCTTGATGACTGCTGGCTTCGGGCGTAGCTACAAACCTGCTGCCGATCTGCACACCATCTGCTCCTAAAATCATCGCAGCAAGCATTCCTTTTCCGGTAGCAATACCGCCGGCAGCAATTAAAGGGATATCAAGTTCCTCTTTCACCATGGGAATCAACGCGAAGGTCGTTGTCTCCTCCCGACCATTATGGCCTCCTGCTTCAAAGCCTTCAGCAACCACGGCATCCACACCTGCTTCTTGGGCTTTCAAAGCAAACTTTACACTGCTTACTACGTGCACAACTTTTATACCGTGCTCTTTGAGATGTGAAGTCCAGGTTTTAGGGTTTCCGGCACTGGTGAAGACGATTTGTACTCCTTCCTCGATAATGATTTGCATTAATTTATCAATATCAGGATACAGCAGTGGCACGTTGACACCAAAAGGTTTTGTGGTAGCCGCTTTACATTTTTGAATATGCTCACGTAACACTTCAGGATACATAGAGCCTGCACCAAGAAGTCCCAGCCCTCCGGCATTACTCACAGCGCTGGCGAGTTCCCAGCCACTATTCCAGACCATTCCGGCTTGAATTAATGGATATTCAATATCAAAAAGTGCTGTTATTATATTCAAAATAAAGCTTTATGAGATTACACCGCTGCCTAAACATTCTGCGCCATCGTACCAAGCAACAAATTGCCCTTCGCTAATCGCAGCTTGCGGATTTTCAAACGAAACAAACAGACCGTTTTCCACTTTGTGCAACCACGCATTTTCTAGCGGCTGGCGGTAACGTATACGTGCTTTTGTTGCTCTAACTTCACCTTCTGCTAGCTTGAGGTCTTCTCTAATATAATGCACTTCACTTTCCTGTACAAAAAGTGCCTTGCGCAATAATCCCGGATGCTCTTTACCTTGCCCGGTGTAAATGATATTTTCCTCAACATCAGTATCAATAACAAAAAGTGGCTCAGGAGTCCCGCCTACTGCGAGCCCCTTACGCTGTCCTTTTGTAAAGTAATGTGCGCCTTGATGCTTTCCAACGATTTTTCCATCGGTTAAGCTGTATTTTGGCTTTTTAGCTAAAACAGTAACATCTTCTACAGCCACATCTGCAGCACTACTTTCGTGTAAATCTTCAATTTTTTCCTGGGCGCGAGCTGCTGAAATTTCAACGATCACCCCTTCTTTAGGCTTCAATTGCTGCTGAAGGAAATCTGGCAAACGCACTTTTCCTATAAAACATAAGCCTTGAGAGTCTTTCTTCTCTGCAGTGACCAAATCCTGTTCCTTTGCTATCTTACGCACTTCGCTTTTTTGCAAATGCCCAATAGGAAATAAAGTTTTAGACAACTGCTCTTGAGATAACTGGCATAAGAAATAGGACTGATCTTTGTTAGCATCAGCCCCGGCAAGCAATTGACAAACCGATTTGCCATCAATCTCTGTTTCGCCTCGCTGACAATAATGCCCTGTAGCAACAAAGTCTGCGCCCAATTCTAGGGCGATCTTCATAAAGACATCAAACTTGATCTCCCGATTGCAAAGCACATCAGGATTAGGGGTGCGGCCCATCTCATATTCCCGAAACATGTAGTCTACAATACGCTCTTTATATTGCTCACTTAAATCCACCGTTTGAAAAGGAATACCTAGTTTTTCGGCGACTAACATTGCATCGTTGCTGTCATCAAGCCACGGACATTCATCTGAAATAGTCACCGAATCATCATGCCAATTCTTCATAAAAAGGCCAATAACATTATATCCGGCTTCCTTGAGCAAATAGGCAGAAACACTACTATCCACTCCACCACTAAGACCTACAACTACGGTTTTCATACTGTTTAATTTGAATGCTAAGTCGAATTCTATGGTACAAAATTACGAAAGTTTAAAAGAGTTTTTCTGCTTGGCCACATCGAAGCTCATGTATAAAAATATAAGTTTTTGTTTAATCTTTTTAACTATCTGTTAAACATTCTGAATGCGAACAACTTCTATTTTTACCAAAATCAAAAATCAAATCCTATGAAAAAGTTAACAACAAAAATCCATTTAATCCTGTTTACCGCACTACTAGCGGGGTTTACATCGTGTAGCGATGACGATGATGCCGGGATGATCACTGAAGAATCTGAAACTATTGCAGATTTTGTAGCAAGTGAAGAAGATTATTCATCTTTAGCAGAAGCACTAGACCGCACCGGACTTACTGCTACGCTTGATGCAGAAGGTACTTACACGGTGTTTGCTCCCAATAACGCTGCATTTGAGGCGTATCTGGACGGAACTGCCGTTGCAGATGTTCCGGTAGAAGATTTAACGCAAATCTTATTGAATCACGTTTTAGCAGTAGAAGCACGTGCTAGCAGTTTGGCGACCGGGTATGTAAATAACTTGGCTACCTATGCAGATACAGATGCAAATCTAAGTATGTACATCAATGTAGATAGCGATGTAGTTACTATTAATGGAGGTTCTGAACTTGAGGGTGGTGCTAATGTAACCGCAACAGACTTTGAATTCTCTAATGGAATTGTGCATACTGTAGACGCCGTGATCACATTGCCTACCGTTGCAACTTTTGCAGTGGCTGATCCTACTTTTACACAATTAGAAACAGCACTTACTGCAGATGCGTCTTTCTCTTTTGTAAATACGCTGACTTCTGCCGGAACCTTCACCGTTTTCGCTCCAACTAATGATGCTTTTGCTGATCTATTAGCAGAGCTTGAAATTTCAGGCTTTGGTGATCTAGATACAAGCGTACTTGCCGCAGCGCTTTCATTACACGTGGTGAATGGAGCTAATGTAAGAGCTGAAGATCTTACCACGGGAACAGTAACTACTTTAGGCGGTGCTATTGAAGTAGATGCTTCTAATGCTACGCTTACAGATGCTAACGGAAGAGTGAGCACTATCGTAGTAACTGATGTACAAGCTTCTAACGGAGTGGTCCACGCTATTGATACCGTTTTGCTTCCGGGCTTATAATCCATTGAAAAAGAAAAATTGCAACAAAAAACCCTTCAAGAATTCTTGAAGGGTTTTTCTATTTAAGTTGGGACAAAAAAGATTACTTATTGCGTTGCTGTTTTTCAGCTTGCTCCATCATCTCAGAGAACTTCTGAGAGAATTTGCTTTTCTTTTTCGGCTTTGCCTTAGCTGTAGCGATCTTCGCGTGAATTTTATCTTCATCTAAAATAAAATTCTTGATCACAAGCATAATTCCGATGGTGATCAGGTTTGAAATAAAGTAGTACAAACTCAATCCACTCGCATAGTTGTTGAAGAAAAACAACATCATAATCGGCGATAGATACATCAGGAATTTCATATTAGGCATTCCCGGTTGCTGCGCTTGCTGCATACTCTGACCGGTGGTCATCGTCATATAAATAAAGATCGCAATAGACGCTAAAATCGGGAATAAGCTCACGTGATCTCCGTAAAACGGAATATGGAACGGTAAGTCTGCAATTTTATCATAGCTCGATAAATCGTCTGCCCAAAGGAAGCTCTTATGTCTTAATGCAAATGCCGAAGGGAAAAAGGTAAACAAAGCATAAAACACAGGAATCTGAAGCAATCCGGGAATACACCCACTCAATGGGCTGGCACCGGCTTTACTATACAGCTTCATCGTTTCTTGCTGCTTTTTCATCGGGTTATCTGCATACTTCTCATTAATCTCATTGATCTCCGGTCTTAACACCTTCATCTTCCCTTGAGACAAGTACTGCTTGTATTGCACCGGAGAAAGTAATAATTTGATAGAGATCGTCAATAAAATAATAGCAATTCCCGCAGGGAAATACGCAATCAAGAAATTAAAGAACGGAATGATCAAGTATTTATTGATCACACCAAAAATACCCCAACCTAGCGGCATCGCTTCATCAATATCACGATCGTAGTTGTTTAAGATTTGGTAATCGGTAGGACCGTAATAGAAGTCCATCGCATAGTTAAGCTCACCATTTACCGGCTTCAGTTGCATATTTGCAGCATACTGCTTGGTATATACGGTATCCACTTCTTCATCTTCAACCAAGTTTTTAGAAGAAAACCGCACTTCGTCAAAAGGTTGATCGGTTAATAATATAGAACTGAAAAAATGCTGTCTGAAGTTAAACCAGTCTACATTGGTCTCGATCGCATCATCGTCACCGGTCTGGCTTAATTTATCGTGATCGCCTTCTTCATATTCGTAGGTAAGGCGTGTGTAACGATTTTCATAAGTAATACTTTTTGCGTGACGATAGCCCTTCAATTGCCAATCTAAATTGATAGGCTGCGAGGTATTAACCACATTTTGTAAACCAACAGTTTTTATACCGAAGCCCATCATATAATCGTCTGGCTTCAATGTATAACGGTATTCTAAATATTCTGAATCTGAAACTTTGAGCTTCATAGAAAGTACTTGATTCTCTCCTTCTTTTGATAATGAAGGTTCAAAGTACAGGTTCTCACTATTCAACGTGCGGTTGTCAGTGGTACTGAAAGTTAAATTAAATCTGCTGTTTCCATCTTTAATGAGATAAACAGGAACCGAATCATAACTTTTAAAATTCTTCAAACGCGCTTCGGTAATAAAACCGCCTTTGTTACTCACTTTAAGCGCCAACACATCATTCTCCAGTTCGGTGACATCGTCTGTCGCTGAAGGTAAAGTTGCTGAGTACGCAAAACTCCCTAAAGTAGCTTTGTAGCGCTCCAAGGCCAAAGAATCATTTTGCGGCGTGGTGCTTTCAACCACAGCATCGGTTTGTGATGCTTTTTCCGCAGCTGCTTCATGAGCTTCCACCTGCTCCTCTTGTGCTTTCTGCGCAGCAAGCTCTTCGTCAGAAGGCTGGTTTTGCCAAAGCATAAATAATAAAATAGCTCCTATTAAAAGGAACCCAATCATTGACTGTTTGTCAAATTTCTTTTCTTCCATAATCATCGAGGCTTACGCCTAATTGTATTCGTGTGTAATTTAGTTTACGGGAAACCCGGCTAAAATGCTTGAGTGGCTAGAAGCAATAACAATCCCATAGATTAGTTATGTGCCACATTGTCGGAACTTTTTGATTGACTGTATTTTACTGCAGCCTGAACATACGCCACAAAAAGCGGATGCGGATTCGCCACAGTACTCTTATATTCAGGATGGTATTGTACTCCTACAAACCAAGGATGATCTTCCATCTCAATGATCTCTACCAAGCCCGTTTTTGGATTGGTCCCGGTGATTTTAAGTCCGGCTTTTTCAAGCGTTTCTCTATAAGAATCGTTGAATTCGTAACGGTGACGGTGACGCTCGGTGATCATTTCTGCATCATAAACATCAGCAACGATACTACCCGCAGCCAATTTACAATCCCAAGCCCCTAAACGCATCGTTCCGCCCATATGCTTTAGGTCTTTTTGATCTTCCATCAACGAGATTACAGGAGCCGAAGTATCTTTTTGCATTTCGGTAGAATTGGCATCTTTTAATCCTGCGACGTTGCGCGAGAATTCAATAACTGCCATTTGCATTCCTAAGCAAATTCCTAAAAACGGAATTTTATGTTCACGGGCATATTGCACCGCTTTGATCTTTCCTTCGATACCGCGCTCACCAAAACCTGGAGCAACAAGCAAACCATCGAGTTTTGAAATTTTATTCTGAATCACATCCTGCGAAATAAATTCAGAATGAATAGGCTCTACACGTACTTTTACTTCGTTTTCAGCACCGGCGTGAATGAAGGCCTCAAGAATTGACTTATACGAATCCTGAAGTTCAACGTATTTACCAATAAGACCAATAGTTACTTCAGCCTTTGGATTTTTATGTCTGCGTAAGAATTCATTCCAGCGGATAAGTTCCGGCTCATTCTCCTGAGATAAGCTAAGCTTCTGAAGCGTGATGGTATCAAGCCCTTCTTCTAACATCAAGTTAGGCACATCATAAATCGTTGATGCATCAATAGACTGAATCACCGCCTCTTTGCGTACATTACAAAACAGCGCCAACTTCTCACGGAGATCGTCGCTCAATTCGTGCTCGGTACGACAAACCAAAATATCAGCTTTGATTCCGCTTTCCATCAAAGTTTTTACCGAATGCTGCGTAGGCTTGGTTTTCAATTCACCTGCTGCTGAGAGGTAAGGAACCAGCGTTAAATGAATTACCAAAGCATTCTCATCACCTAATTCCCATTTTAACTGACGTACCGATTCGATATACGGTAACGACTCAATATCCCCAACGGTCCCGCCTATTTCAGTGATCACGATATCATAATCTCCGGTATTCCCAAGATGTTTGATACGCTCTTTAATTTCATTAGTAATGTGCGGCACCACCTGAACGGTTTTACCTAAAAACTCACCGCGGCGTTCTTTTTCAATAACGCTTTGATAAATACGACCTGTGGTCACGTTATTAGCCTGAGAAGTATTCACATTTAAAAAGCGCTCGTAATGCCCCAGATCTAAATCGGTTTCTGCACCATCATCGGTAACATAGCATTCTCCGTGCTCATAAGGGTTAAGTGTTCCCGGATCAACATTAATGTATGGGTCTAATTTTTGAATAGTCACGCTATAGCCTCTAGCCTGAAGTAATTTAGCCAATGAAGCTGCGATTATACCTTTACCTAATGAAGAAGAAACCCCGCCCGTGACGAAGATGTACTTTGTATCTGCCATCTGTATCCTGATTATTTTTTAAGCTCTTTTTAACATGAAGAGCGCGTCTACGGGATGCAAAGATAGCGATTTATTGACGAACCTTTTAAGCGGATTTTAGGATAATTTTTAAGGTTTTCTTTTAGGCTGAGGCGCTGGGTATTGTCGTTTGATTTTAAAAATAAGCTCTTCTAAGCCATTGATTTTAATCTCGTGCATTTGCTGCATCATAAAACCCAGTTTCCCTTCAGGAAAGCCTTTTTGCTTAAACCAAGTGAAATAATACTCGGGAATTTCTACAAGATACCGGTCTTGGTATTTACCAAACGGCATTTTATAATAGGCAAGTTCGATAAGGCTTTCCGGGTTCAAGATCAAACAATTTTAATGTGGTAACTACTGAGTAATCCTGCTAAACCTTCTTTGCTGAAGATCGCCCCGCGTATTTTGTTTTCATCAGGATTGAGTTCATAATGTACCGCGGAAGAAAAATCAGTTTTTTCCAGATTGGTTTGGTCAAACGTGGCTCCTGCAAGATTGCATTCGTCAAGAAATACACCCGAAAGATTAGCTTCAGTGAAATCGGCTTCTTTTAGTTGACATTGGCTGAATTGAGACGAACTCAAATCAACTTGATAAAAACTACTAAAATCAAGTGTGCATTGTGCACAATAGATCTGAAATAAAAAAGTATTGCACGCTTCAAAGGCAATCCCCAGCATTTTACACGATGAAAATTCGCATTCCTGAAAGGCCGTCTGTACTAGTTTCGCAGCGCTCCAATCGCAGTTTTCAAACGTACAATTGGTAAATGTAAGCTTTGAAAGATTGGCTTTAGCAAAAACACAACTTTTGAATACGCAATCTTCAAAATCTGCTACAAGTGGATTTTCGGCAAAATTGTGATTTTCAAAAATTTGGTCTGTGAGGAGTTCGTTCATAATTAGCCTGCTGTAGTTTTTCCTTCGGAAACTTGATGGATTAGTTTTCGGCTTAAATAAATAAAACGAATATACAACAACACCGCCGAAGCACTAAGCCCCGCAAGCAAACCATACCAAATTCCCTGACTTGCCATCTGATCTTCCTGACCAAAATACCAAGCCACCGGAAAGCCAATTAACCAATAGGCGATAAAACAAATAAAAGTGGGGATATTCACATCTTGCAATCCGCGCAATGCCCCCAGGATCACCACCTGCAAACCATCACTCAATTGAAAAAGTGCCGCAACTATAAGCAACTGAGCCGCGAGTGCGATCACCTCAACATTGTCTATATAAAAAGTTGGTAGGATATCTTTAAGCAAAATAAAACCAACGGCAAAAACCGCTTCGATCAAAAATACCTGTAGGAACAGCGAGAATGCAATGCGACGCATATTTTCAAAATCTGCCTTCCCTTTTTGATTCCCCACTCTAATAGTGGCCGTAACACCAAGCCCCACCGCGATCATAAACGTCATCGCCGCAAGATTGAGTGCAATCTGGTTTGCCGCCTGAGCATTAGTCCCTAATATTCCTGAAAGGAAAATACACGAAGTAAACAGCGACACTTCAAACAACATTTGCATTGCCGTAGGAAAGCCCAGATCAAAAAGCTTTTTAAAAATAGGAAGCTGAAACGCTTTCCGTCTTGTCCACACAAAATACGGTTGAAACTTCTTTTTTCGGCTTAAAATATAATACAGCATCCATAGCATAAAGAAGCGCGAGATCAAGGTTCCATAAGCGGCACCCACCAACTCCAAACGCGGGAAGATCCAGAAGCCGTAGATCAGGAGAAAGTTAAAAAGTACGTTAACTACATTAGAAACCAGAGTAGCGTACATCGCATAGCGCGTGTTTGACAAGCCATCTGCAAACTGTTTAAATGCCTGAAACACCATCAACGGAATCAATGAAAACGCCACAATATCCATATACGGGATGGCCAGTTCCACAACCTCGACAGGCTGATCGAGATAGTACAAAATAGGTTTGGCCAGCAGCAATAAAACAAAAAGCAAAATACCATTTAAGGCACACATCACGATCCCATGATGGAAATAATTGCGACCAGTTTGTGTATCGCCTGCACCATCAGCTTCAGCAACTAAAGGCGTGATCGCGAATGAAAAACCTATACCTAGCGAGAGTGCAATAAATATAAGGCTGTTCCCCAAAGAAACAGCTGCCAGTTGGGCAGCACCCAAACGCCCAACCATAAGATTATCGGCTAAAGCGACAAGAATATGTCCCAATTGTCCCAGCATTACGGGATAAGCGATCTTTAAATTTTGTCGAAATTCTTTAGTATAAATTGATAGCACGACGGTATTTTTTTAAGGACTGCAAAAGTAAGATTTAAGTTCAAGAACAGTTGTACCCAAAATGAACCTTATTCTAAATTTAACCGGGAATGCATTTTAAAAACTAATTAACAGCCCAAGGCGAGCGCTATGAGTATCTTTACCATTCTATGCACAACGATCCCGAACTGACACATAAAGAAATACCAGATGTTCTTGCCCAAGAAATTAAAGTGGCCCTCTCGTATTACCCCGAACTAGCAGAAACACCTATAGCGTTTCGGTTTAAGAAGGATATAAAAAAGTCTACGATGCAGGCGCAACCGGCATTCAGTTCTTTATTGAATCCGCGCGCAAAGCGGAAATATTTTGTGTTTATAAGTAAAAAAATTCAGATTGAAACCGAATCGTTCAAGATCACTGATATTCCTTCTGATGTTCTAATTGGATGGATTGGCCACGAACTGGGCCATATTATGGATTATAAAAACCGAAGCAGTCTGGGACTGATTTGGTTTGGCTTAAAATATTTATATTTTCCAAAATTCATCAGAGAAGCAGAACGTGCAGCAGACACCTTTGCTGTCTCGCACGGTATGGGTAAATATATTTTAGTCACTAAAGACTTTATCCTGAATCACGCCCATATTTCAGCAAAATATAAAGCGCGTATCAAACGCCTCTACCTTTCTCCGGAAGAGATTATGCTTTTAATTAATGAAAATAAAAATCTAGAAGAAGAACTCGAAGTTTAAGCGTGTTCTTTTACAAAGGCTTCCCATTCGGCGAACTTTTCTTCATTCATCACCTTTTCCATTTTTACTTGTCCGCCTTTTTTCTTGTTGGCGCCACTCCATTCATAGAAAATCTCAGGACTCACCGTGTTAACAAAAACGCCTTTAAGCGCTTTGCTACGTGCGACACCGTAATTCTTATTGGCTTCCTGCAAACTTTTATCTAAAGCGTCTGCCAGTTCTTCATTAGAAACTGAAGTTTCGGTTCCCAAATACCAATAATGGTAAAACTCATCATCTTCGGGATTGCGTTTTGCCGCGATAGTAAATTCCGGAATTTTAATATCAAATTGTTCCTCAAGTTCCTGCACCGCAGCTTCCATCTTATTTACCGATAGTTGCGAACCTACCGTATTCAGGAAAAATTTGGTCCGCCCGGTAATTTTAATTTCTGCGCGTTCTTTATTTGTAAAAGCAATGGTATCGCCAATTAAGTAACGCCAAGCTCCCGAAACCGTAGAAATAATTAAAATATAATCTTGATCTTCTTCTACATCTGCCAGACCCACCACAGGCGCATCTTGCACTATAGAACCGTCTTGATTGATGTAGTCAGGATTCATAGGCACAAACTCAAAGTAAATACCGTTATCGGTTACCAATTTCATCGCATCGGTTTCAGGTCTTGCTTGAAAAGCGATAAAGCCTTCGGAAGCCAGATAGGTATCAATCACGATAATGGGTTTCCCTAGAAGTGCATTAAAACTCTTTTCATACGGCTGAAACGCAACACCACCTGAGGTGTACACTTGCAAGTTTGGCCAGATCTCGTGAATATTATTCAAGTTATGATGCTCAATAACCTTCTCTAGCATTAGCTCAATCCAGCTTGGAATACCGCTTAAGGCTCCAATATCCCATTCTTCGGCCTTCTCTGCAATATGCTGCACACGCTCATCCCAATCATCGATTTTTGCAATATCTTCTCCGGGTTTGTAATAGCCTCTAAACCAAAATGGAATATTACTCGCGCTTATTCCACTAATTTCGCCTTCTTCGTGACCATCGCGCTCTTGTAGATTAGTAGAACTTCCCAGCATCATAATTTCCTTTTCAAAAAAATCAGGTTCCAGATCAAAATGCGCCAAGGCTCCTACCTGTTTGATCCCTGCCATACGTATAGCATCAACCATCTCATCAGTCACCGGGATGCGCTTACTGCTTTTTCCGGTGGTACCACTGCTTAACGCAAAATAATGCGGTATTCCCGGCCAGGTAACATCACTTTCCCCATCGTGCAACTTGGACCACCATTCTTCATTTAAGCTGTTATAATCAAAAAACGGAACTTCTTCCGCAAAGGTCTTTGCCGGATTTTCTGACTCTAAAATAGCTTCAAAACTGTAGAAGCTTCCAAACTGTGTGTTTTTGGCTTTTTTAAGCAAAGATTTTAAAACTTCCTGCTGCTCATCTAACGGATTAGACTCCGGAATTACCTTATCTGAAATATCAATGATGCCTTTAATAAGCGAACCTAAAATTGCCATGATTTAGTTGTTAGTTTGGTTTGCTATAAAATTAAAAGACCTCGTGAAAACGAGGTCTTTACTTAGTAGAAGTTTAACAACAATCTTAGTCTTTAAGCGGCTTCTCGTTAGTTATAGGAGGAATCACACCGTGGTTGTCAAAAAGATAAACCAGACTGGTCATCGTCGCTGCACCTAATTCTAATTCTCGTTTGTTTACCGCATCAAAAGTGTCATTAGAAGCGTGGTGATGATCAAAATAACGCTGCGAATCAGGACGTAATCCTGCCAGAACAGTGCCTTCTTCTTTTAACGGACCAACATCTGCCCCGCTTCCGCCTAATTCGAAAAAGTGAATTAAATACGGTTTAAATAACGGGATCCAATTTTGAACCTGCTCAAAATTGGCTTTATCAGCATCAAAAGAGAATCCGCGAGGTGTAAAACCACCGGCGTCACTTTCTAAAGCAAAAACGTGCTTCTCGCCTTCTTGCTTCGCCACTTTTGCATATTCAGTACCACCGCGTAATCCGTTTTCTTCATTCATAAAAAGAACGACGCGTATGCTGTGCTTCGGTTTATAATTTGCAGCTTTCATCAAACGCAATACTTCCATACTTTGCACCACACCGGCACCATCATCGTGGCTTCCGTCACCTAGATCCCAAGAGTCTAAATGACCACCTACAACCATAAATTCATTAGGCTTTTCACTTCCGGTGATTTCACCAATCACATTAAACGAAGGCACATCTTCTTCATAATTTTTGCAATTCATTTTTAGATAAAATTGCGTGTTTTTGTCTTTTTTAAGCAGTTTACTCAACAGCGCCGCACCATTAGTGCTTATCGCCGCTGCCGGAATACGCTTGTCATTAGGCAAGTCGCCGTAAGACATAGAACCGGTATGCGGAAGATCGTCCATTCTTAGATTCATGGAGCGTACAATAACGCCCACGGCACCGTACTTTGCCGCTTCTCGCGCTCCAGAATAACGCTGATCTACACAACCACCGTAAGCAGAAAACGTCTGAATCAGATCGGCCTGCATAGGACGGTTATAAAAAACGATCTTACCTTTTAGTTGGGCTTCGCCAAATTTTGCCAGATCCTCTATCCCTTGAACTTCCACAACCTCAGCGGTGACACCGTCAGCAGTCGTAGCGATGGAGCCTCCCAAAGCACAAACAGGCACATCGATGCTACCATCTGGTCCTTTAATGTGTGCTTTTTCTGGCGCGCCTCGTTCCCATTTTGGGACCATCACCGGCTGTAACCATACTTTATCCAGTCCGATAGATTCAAGTTCTTTTTTTGCCCATTGCACGGCTTTTTCAGCGCCGGCACTTCCGCTTAGACGTGCTCCGATATCATTAGATAATTCGTCAAGCCACTCATAACTGTTGCCGTCTAAAAGCGATAAATCATAAAAATTGCGCAATTGCAAAGAGTCTTTAGTTGTTTGTGCAGAAACCAAATGAAACCCTGCAAACAACATGACAAAGAGAAAAATTCTTTTCAAAATTAGTTGTGTTTTTAGATGAGTCCTAAAAATAATATTCTCTCGCGGTATTTATGCGATTAAACAGAAAAATCGCCACTTCCGTGCCGATTTTTGATAGTTTCATTAAATATGGAGTGGATATTTAGAAGTTCTCAGCCGTTATTCTGATTCCAACTGTTTGCGGTAGGCGTCAATATTGCTTTTTGTTTTCTCATCAAGTTCTGGCTCTTCAATGTCTTTATACGAGGAAAGCTTTTCTAGAAGAATATTGGCTAAAATCAGGCGTGCGGTAGGTTTATCATCTGCCGGAATAATATACCAAGGCGCGTGAAATTTAGAGGTTTTGTTGATCGCATCTTCGTAACACTGCTGGTATTCATCCCATAGCGCACGCTCTTTGAGGTCGCCCGCTGAAAACTTCCAGTTTTTGTTGGGTTTATTTAAGCGGCGTAATAATCGATGCTTTTGCTCTTCTTTTGAAAGGTGCAGGAAGAATTTAAAAATGATTGTTCCATTATCAGCAATATGCTTTTCAAAATTATTAATCTGCTCAAAACGCTTTTCCCAAAAAGCTTCATCAATATCTGAAACATCATTGACCCCGGGAATATTTTCATTTAAAATATATTCCGGATGTACACGCGTGACCAAAACATTCTCGTAATGCGTTCTATTAAAAACGCCCACCTTACCTCTGGCCGGCAATGCGATGTAATGACGCCACAAATAATCGTGTCCCAGTTCTAGAGAAGTTGGTGTTTTAAAACTATGCACGACCACACCACGGGCATTAAAATTTTTAAAAACCTCGCGAATCAAGCTGTCCTTTCCGGCTGTATCCATTCCTTGAATGCAGATCAGCGCAGCATATTTTCCGTGGGCGTACATCGCATTCTGAATAGCTGCAATCTTCTTACTCACCTCATCCAACTCCTGCTCGAGTTCTTTGGTCTTACCAAAATCCTCGTGGGTTTTAAGATCGGCTAGTTTTATGGGTGCGGTGATTTGATAGTCTGAAGCTTTCATAAACGATGGTATTGGTATTACTTTTTATTTGCTGGCAAAGAGTTGTACATCTTCTTCAGAGACTTCGCTGCCTCCTAATATTATTAGGCGCTCTACTACATTACGCAGTTCGCGTATGTTACCCGTCCAATCGTATTCCTGTAGTTTTTCTACCGCCTTACCTGTAAAATTCTTAACTGCGGTGCCTTGCTCGCCGGCTACTTTATTTGCAAAATGATTTACCAAAAGCGGTATATCATCTCTTCGATCATTAAGCGGTGGTACCGGAATTAAAATCACTGCCAGACGGTGATAGAGGTCTTCTCTAAATTTTCCGTCTGCGATCTCCTTCTTTAGGTCTTTATTGGTCGCTGCGAGTACCCGCACATCCACTTTAATATCTTTATCGCTACCTACGCGAGACACCCTGCTTTCTTGTAAAGCGCGCAGCACCTTAGCCTGCGCCGAAAGACTCATATCTCCAATTTCGTCAAGGAAGATGGTTCCGCCGTTTGCGGCTTCAAACTTTCCGGCACGATCTTTATTTGCTGAAGTAAACGCACCCTTAACGTGACCAAAAAGTTCGCTCTCGATCAACTCAGACGGAATCGCCGCACAGTTGACCTCAACCATTGGTCCCTTTGCGCGGTCACTTTTTTCGTGCAGCCAGTGTGCAACGAGTTCTTTCCCGGTACCGTTAGGGCCGGTGATCAAGACGCGTGCTTCGGTAGGCGCTACTTTTTCAATTATATCTTTGATCTTGGCAATAGGTTCACTCTCACCGATCATCTCGTACTGCTTGCTTACTTTTTTCTTTAGACGTGTATTTTCAACAACAAGATTTTTTCGATCTAAAGCATTGCGCACAGTATTTAGTAACCTATTTAAATCCGGTGGTTTTGAGATGTAATCAAAGGCTCCCAAACGCATCGTATTCACCGCAGTATCCAGATCACCGTGCCCGGAAATCATCACCATTGGGATTTCGGGCTTTATTTTTTTTGTGGCTTCAAGCACCTCAACACCATCCATTTTAGGCATTTTGATATCGCAAAGCACCAGATCATAATCCTGATCTTTGATCTTTTCCATTCCGGCGAGACCGTCTTCGGCCTCTTCAACCTGATAGGCTTTATTTTCTTCGGTTAAGATTTTGGTAAGCACGCGGCGTATTGCGGCTTCATCTTCTATGATTAAAATTTTTGACATGCTTAAAATTTAAATTTCACACCGGTTCTAAAATAAAACGTATTGTCACTATTAATCGTGTAAATATCGTCCCGGTCATTATTGCGCAACCTAAAATCATTGCTAATCGAGTGCGTGGCGTAAGCGTAATATAGCAAATGCTCTGTAAAATAATGCTCGTAGCCTAACCCGCCCATAATGATAGTCATTGAAATGTTTTCGGCGGTACGACCATCAATGATCATATTGTTCTGAATATTAGCAAAAAAGTTATCTAGGGACACAAAAGCTTGCAATGCATCTTTATGCGAGTCATTTAAATAATGCCGCACATTAGTCTTAGGCACACCCAAAGTGTACGTCCAGTTAGGATGAAATTCTCTGTAATAATTGACTAGCGGAAGCGGAAAATTACGCCCCGGCGTTGAAGAATAGTCCAATCCAAAAATCCAGCGGTAGGGTTTTGTGGGTGAATTTTTCTTCATATCGTTAATCGCATAAATTGAAGCTGTATAGATCCAATCATCAGGCACTAAAGTCCCGGCGATATTAGAGTTAATACGTGCACCGGCTTTTACGCCGAATACCCAATGCTCTTTAAACCGCCATACATAACCTGCATACGCCGAAATACGGTGCAGTGTGCTCACATCTTGCACATTGAAACCATCAGGAACCGCATCTTTAATATCAATATGGGTGTTTCGATATTCAAAACCGGCTACCAGAATGTTATTAAGCTCTTTATCTAACGGAATCGGTACTTGCAACAAAGCCCTAAACCGACCAACCGAATTGTTCGAATTACTAAACGGAATATGCATATATTCTACCCTGGCAATATCTGTGGTTTGCGATCGCATCGTAAACATCGCAACAAGCATTACAGGTACTAGAATATATTTCGTCATAAAAAGGGTTCTTATTGGTTTTCGGTTGGGTAAAAATGAACATCGCGCTGCGGAAACGGAATCGTAATGTTGTTCTTTCTGAATTCCTCATCAATCCTAAAACGGATTTCACTCTTGATCCGCGGGTCTGAAAAACTGTCATTGATAAAAAAGAATACTCCAAAATTCAACGAAGAATCACCAAACTCTTCAAAAAGCACAGTTGGTTTTGGGTTTTTAAGCACCCCGTTCTGTTTGCCGGCACAGTCTAATAATATTTTACGCACAAGCTGGGTATCGCTTCCATAGGCGACTCCTACTTTAACTGTTTCTCTAGTGGTTTTATGGTTTTGGGTATAATTGAATACGATCTCATTAATAAAGTGATGATTAGGTATAATGATCACTTTATCATCTCGGGTTAAAGCTCGGGTGGTACGCAGCTTAATTTCAAAAACACGGCCTACTTTTCCGTCGATCTCGATCACATCTCCTACCGAGAGCGACTTATCGACCATTATAAAAATACCCCCAATGATGTCTGTAAATAAATCCTGTAAGGCAAGACCTAAACCTACAAATAAAGCTGCGGAAGCTGTAAGCAATACCGTAACGTCAATTCCCGAAGCGCTTAAGGTGATCACCACGACAATTACATACACAATATACCTGATGAACTTAAAAATGCTTTTAAACTTAAGCTCATTCTCCAGGTCCATATTCCGCGTGATAAAACTACGTATCAAGCGCAAAGCGGCGGTGGCCACAATAAATGCAAGAATTACCAGCAGCAAATGACCAACTGTAAAATCTATGGGCGTGTTTCCTGTCTTAAAATGGATACCCAAGTTGAGAAAATCTTGTATGGTTCCCCACACATTTTCTTCAATGACGTCCTTTACTTTTTCAGCGCCTTCCTTTACGGTTTCTTTTACCTCTTCCTGAATCATTTTAGTACTTAATCCACTTTAAAATTTCTTTATAAGTGGGTTTCTTACCATACATAAGAATACCTACACGGTATATTTTTGAACCAAACCATACGGTAAAAATAAATGTCGCGATGAGAATCCCTACGGAAAGTGCCAGCTGCCACCACGGCACTCCAAATGGAATACGCATTAACATCACAATTGGCGACGTCAACGGAATCATCGAGAAAATTGTTGCTATAGAACCGTCAGGATTTTCGATCACAGCAAAAAAGCCTACGTAAATCGCCAGCATCAGCGGCATAATAATAGGCAACATAAACTGCTGGGTATCGGTCTCACTATCAACAGCTGCCCCAATTGCCGCGTAAATAGAACTATATAAAAAGTAACCTCCTATAAAATAAATAAGGAAAAAACACGCAAGTTTCAATAACGGCAGATTGAGCACATCTAGCAAAATCAATTCAATTTTATCTAGATCTGTTGTGGCCATCCCGCCCATCGCTGCATTAGGAGTATTGGCATCTAAGCCTAAGAAAAGCGTTAAAAAGGTGAGCAATCCGCCACCTATAAGCAACCAGATCATAAACTGCGTAATCCCTGCCAGCGTAGTACCCATTATTTTACCCATCATCAGTTTGAAAGGTTTTACCGAAGAAATGATCACTTCAATGATCCTGTTTGTTTTTTCTTCAATTACCGAGCGCATCACCATATTGCCATAAATGATGATAAACATCATAAGCAAATATCCTGCGCCACCACCAAAACCGGCTTTAATCCAATTTGATATTTTTGAAGTGCGCTCGCCTGAAAAATCTTCAATAGTAATAGACACTAAGGTTTCTGAGGCGTCGATCAAGTCAAGATCTACGCCACGATCTAAAAGTTTTTCGTTAGTGAGTTTGGTTTCAATTTGCTCTTCAATACTTTCAATTGTTGAAATTCCCGGTGCTTCATTACCATAAAAACGTACGCCAGAAGTATTCTTTTTTACATTTTCAGGAATGTATAAAAGCCCGAAATAATTTTGTTCTTCCACCAGGTCTTTAGCGGTATCCAGACCTTGCGGCGACAGATCGAGATAATCAATTTCTGCAGTGCTCTCAAAATCTTTATAGAAAAGTCCGCTTTCATCTACAACCACAATGGTTTGTTTTCCTGCCTGATTGAGTTGCGTTAGATACGTGATCAACATAATCATCCCAACGACAATCAACGGACTCAAAAAAGTCATGATAATGAACGAGCGATTGCTTACGCGGGCTTTATATTCTCTCTTGATTATTAATGCTAAAGAACCCATTAATTTGCATTTATCGTTTGGATGAAAATATCATTTGCTGTCGGAACCACCTCAACAAAATGGTTGATCGTCCCTTTATTGGCCAGAAAACCTAAAAGATCATTCGGACTTAAGCCTTCCGGAATTTTAACCTGAAGTTTTAAGTCGTGTTCGTTGATGGTTTTAAAACTTGCGGGTTGCAGTTGCCAATCGTCGTGCGCACTTTCAAGCACATTTTTTTTGAGCACTTCAAGACTTTGAACACTGTCATCTGCGGTCTGAATTCCCACCTCAAACGTATTGGTGCGATACGCTCTTTTTATATCAGAAAGACGCCCATCTAGCACTTTATTACTTTTGTGCATCAATGCGATATGATCACACATTTGCTCAACAGATTCCATACGGTGGGTAGAAAATAAAATCGTTGCCCCGTCGTCGCGTAATTTTAGAATTTCGTCTTTGATCAAAGTCGCGTTGATAGGATCAAAACCACTAAAAGGTTCATCAAAAATGAGCAGTTTAGGTTGGTGCAATACCGTAACAATAAACTGAACCTTTTGCGCCTGCCCTTTAGAAAGCTCCTGGATTTTTTTATTCCACCAGTCCGTCATTCCCAAGCGCTCAAACCAATATTTACTGCGCTCTTTAGCTTCGGCTTTAGTTAGCCCTTTAAGTCGCGCCAAGTAAATTACCTGCTCCCCAACCTTCATCGATTTATATAACCCACGCTCTTCTGGCATATACCCAATATTGATAATATGCTTTTGATCAAGGGCTTCCCCATCCAGATATACTTTACCGGTATCTGGCATGGTGATTTGATTAATGATGCGTATAAGTGTCGTCTTACCGGCTCCATTAGGCCCTAAAAGACCAAAAACACTTCCTTTTGGAACTTGGATAGAAAGATCGTTCAGAGCGGTATATTTCCCGTATTTTTTATGAATATGGTCAGCGACTAAAAGGTCTGTCATAGAAGTTTGTAGTAAACTACCTCGGGGCAAGCCCATAAGGCATTCGTTGCGAACAAATTTTAATTTCGTATCATCCTGATAACTATCGGGATGGGGCATTACACCCTTTGGCTGTGCCAATAAAGGCTAAAGATATTGAAAACCATAGACCTCAAAGGTCAGTTAAGAATTTTTTAGTATCAAAAACCGGTATACCAAGGCCCTAAAACAAAAACCCACCCTTAATGTGAATCAAGGATGGGAAAAAAATTGCTATGAAAAAGAAAAATATCACTAACTAGTGATTAGTGATATTCAAATATACACTTTTTTCTTAATAACATCTTAAAATTTAAGAAAACATGTCTTTTACCTTTTCAAAGAAGGATTTGTCCTCCTGTTGTGGCTGCGGTGAGAAGTGCTCATCGTCTAGCATATTTTCAAAAAATTCACGTTGTTCTTTCTTAAGGTTTTTTGGTGTCCACACGTTTACGTGTACCAGTAAATCTCCTTTACCATAACCGTTTATTGAAGGAATACCTTTTCCGCGTAAGCGTAATATTTTTCCGCTTTGCGCACCTTCTTCGATCTTAATACGCACTTTTCCGGTAACGGTATCAATCTCTTTACTTGTTCCCAATACAGCTTCTGGAATACTGATGTACAAGTCATAATGCAGGTTATCACCCTCACGGCTCAAGGTCTCGTGTTCTGCTTCTTCAATAACCACAAGAAGATCTCCCGCGATTCCGTTGTTTCCTGGAGCTTCATTACCTTTTCCGGTAACTTTTAATTGCATCCCATCTACTACTCCGGCAGGAATTTTAATAGAAACCGTTTCTTCTTCGGTCCTCATTCCTTGCGCATCCGCATCGCTTGGTTTAGAATCTATCATCTGACCGCTACCACCACAGGCCGTACACGGCGAAGCGGTTTGCATTCTACCTAAAATCGTATTGGTAACCCGTGTTACCTGCCCGGTTCCGTTACACGTAGAACAGGTTTTGTAAGTAGTTCCGCTAGCTTGCTTTTTACGCTTAACTTTGATTTTCTTTTCGGCACCGTTGGCAATTTCCTCAAGCGTTAGCTTTACGCGAATGCGCAGGTTGCTTCCCTTAGTTCTACGCTGACCACCAAAGCCACCGCCAAAACCACCAAAGCCGCCCCCGCCGCCAAAAGCACTTCCGAAAATATCACCAAACTGACTGAAGATATCGTCCATATTCATACCTCCGCCACCGCCGAAGCCACCGCCTTCAAAGGCTTGATGACCATACTGGTCGTAGCGCGCACGCTTGTTCTCATCTCCTAAGACTTCGTAGGCCTCTGCTGCTTTTTTAAACATATCTTCAGCCTCAGAATCTCCCGGATTTTTATCTGGGTGATACTTGATCGCTTTCTTACGATACGCTTTTTTAATCTCTGCAGCAGTCGCATTCTTGCTTATGCCTAGTATGTCGTAATAATCTTCTTTCATCCCTATCTCTTCTTCAATCTTTAAAATTCATCTACAATTACTGGCCTACAACCACTTTAGGATAACGTATGATACGCTCCCCAAGCTCGTAGCCTTTCTCTACCACATCAACGATCTTTCCTTTAAGATCTTCCTGCGGTGCAGGAATTTGAGTGATCGCCTCGTGTACATCTGCATCAAATGCATCACCAGCTTGCACCTCCATTTGCTTAAGACCTTTTGTCTTTAGCGTTTCGCGCAGCTTATTGCTGATCAGCTCAACTCCTTTCTGAAGGTTTTTGTCTTTAGCTTTTTCGATTTCCACCATTGCGCGATCAAAATCATCAAGCACCGGCAACATAGCCTGCATCACTTCTTGACCTGCAGTTTTAAAAAGCTCAACACGCTCCTTACTGGTGCGACGTTTGTAGTTCTCAAATTCTGCAAAAAGACGTAAAAACTTGTCTTTTTCCTTTTCTAAATCGGCTTTATATTTTGCCAATTCGTCCTCATCTGTTGCTATATCTTCTGCAGCTGCAGGCTCATTTTGAGCTTCCTGCGTTGCATCTTGCACATCCTGTGCGTTATTCTCTTCGTTCTCGTGAAGAATTTCTTCTTTATTTTCTGAACTCATGGTATATCAAATTTGCTTTGCAAAAGGCAAAAGTACTG
The DNA here is from genome assembly GCF_900130045.1 of Leeuwenhoekiella palythoae. Classification (GTDB taxonomy): domain Bacteria; phylum Bacteroidota; class Bacteroidia; order Flavobacteriales; family Flavobacteriaceae; genus Leeuwenhoekiella; species Leeuwenhoekiella palythoae. The sequence continues at coordinate 541,164 of NZ_FQXT01000004.1, read as the reverse complement.
CCAATTCTATAAAAATGTCAAAATGTCACCGATATATTTTATAGTTTATTTAAGAGCAATTTTCAATGTTTCTGCTATTTTTGACCTCTCAATTAACACTAAAAAAGTATTTATAATGAAAACCAAATTTTTATCGCTATTTGCTATGGCTGCGCTATTTACAGCTGTAGTATCTTGTAAGAACGAAAATAAAAACGAAACCGAAGCTGCAGAAGCAGAAGCTGCTGTTGAAGCAACTGCAGAGGCTACCAAATACATGGTAGACAAAGAAGCTTCAGAAATTAAATGGTTAGGTGAAAAACCTACCGGAACTCACGACGGTGTAGTTGGCTTAGAATCTGGTGTAGTTCGTGTTGAAGGCGAGCAAATCAGCGGAAGCTTTTTAATTGATATGACTTCTATCACTGTTCAGGATTTAGAAGGAGACCAGAAAGCAAGTCTTGAAGATCACTTAAAAGGAACCGTTGAAGGTAAAGAAGGTGACTTTTTTAACGTTCAGAAATTCCCTACTGCTGCTTTTGAAATCACCGGTGTAACTGAAGGTGAAGACGGAAAGAAAATGATGTCTGGAAACTTAACTCTTAAAGAAACTAAGAAAAACATTGAGTTCCCTGTAACTTACGAAGTATCAGGAAATACAATGACGTTGAAGTCTGAGCCATTTACCATTGATCGTACTGATTGGAATGTAAACTACGGTTCTAAATCAGTTTTTGATAACTTAGGTGACAAATTCATCAACGATGATATTGAGTTAGAATTTACAATTGTTGCTAACCAGCAAATGTAATTTGTAACGCTCTTAAAATCTAAAAACCGGCTAAATGCCGGTTTTTTTATGTCTTCTATTTTCTTAAACTACCAAATATTCTAATCTTCAAGAAGGTCTTTAAGTGCTTTATTCAATTGAGTAAACTTAAAGATGTAGCCTTTATGCTCTATTTTTTGCGAACTTACTTTCTGACTTTCTAGTACGATGGCTGCCATTTCTCCTAAGATCAACTTGAGCATAAATGCAGGAACCTTAGGCATAAAAAGCGGTTTGTTTAAAACCGTAGCAGCTTCCTTAATCAAGGTTTCATTAGTGACCGGCGCAGGTACTACCGCATTGTAAATTCCTTCATAGGCATTTATAATAACTGTTTTAAATATTCCGGCTAAATCATCTAAATGAATCCAAGATTGCCACTGTTTTCCGTCACCTAAAGGACTGCCCACATAATAGTTTATAGGCTGAATCAACTTTTCAAGCGCACCGCCGTTTTCAGCCAATACGACTCCAACCCTAACTTTAGAAACCTTAAGCCCTAAAGATTTAAATTGATCTGCTGAAGCTTCCCAGGCTTCTACCACCGTTCCCAAAAAGCCCGGATTATACGTCTCAAATGCTTCGGTGTACAATTGCGTTCTTGAAGAAGGATATGCGCCAATGGCACTAGCCGAAACAAAATGTTTTACCTCGTGTTCATTGCTTTTTAAAGTATCAAAAAGTAATTGAGCTGTTTGGGTTCGGCTTTCTAAAATAGTCTTTTTATAATCTTCGGTCCAGCGTTCTGCAATACTCGCCCCGGCTAAATGCACAATGGTCCTTACCCCTTTTAAACAGGCTACATCTAATTGGCCCTTGGCGGTATTCCATAAAAAGCCTTTGTAATTGGGTTTTGTTTCAATTTTATCCGGACTTGTAGTTAAATAATGGACTTCGTGGTTTGCACGAAGCAACTGTTTAGTAAGCGCCTGGCCAATTAATCCCGTCGCTCCGGTGATAAGAATTCGCATAGTTGGTTTTTGCTCTAAGTTAATCACAAATAGAAGAGTGCGCCCTTGCTTTTAAATAGGTTTAACACACGTGAATCTATATTTTTGAGTTGGTATTTACGTTATAAATTGCGGTTGCTTTAACTTGCCTATGCATTAGAACGCTGTTATGAAAAACCTTTTATTGGCATGCGCTACCGGTTTACTCCTCGCACTAGCCTGGCCTACTTACGGATTTCCGCTCTTATTATTTTTTGGGTTTGTACCCTTATTATTTGCCACACGCAATCTGAACACTTCTGACGTTAAGCGCCCAAGACTAAAACTTTTCGGACTTTCCTATTTAGCTTTTTTCATTTTTAACATCATCACGACTTGGTGGCTTTACAACTCTACGGGATTCGGGATGTGGTTTGCGGTTTTAGCCAATTCCCTACTTATGACCTTAGTCTGGATGCTCTATTCCCGAATCAGCAAGCGATTTTCAATCAGCCTCAGCTTAACCTTTCTTGGTGCTTTATGGATGCTTTTTGAGTTTATGCATCTCAACTGGGAGTTTGCCTGGCCCTGGCTGAATTTGGGCAATGCATTCGCGACCTATACAGGATTGATTCAGTGGTATGAATATACCGGGACTTTTGGCGGAACACTTTGGGTATGGCTTGTTAATGCGTTGATCTTTAAAGGAATTTTAGCTTACGCCGAAAGAAAAAATCGAAGAATATTGAGCGTCAAACTAGCCATTGTGGCGGCTGTGATCCTTATTCCTATAGGGATAAGTCAGTTAATTTTATTGAATTATACCGAAACCGAAAATCCTGTTGAGGTGGTGTTATTGCAACCCAATATTGACCCCTATACCGAAAAATACAACACTACAAACGAGCGAATAGCCGACTTGCTTTTTGAGGAAGCTTCCAAGACGCTTACCTCCTCAACCGATTATTTGATCGCACCTGAAACGGTTCTGGCGGAAGGCGCCGGAGTTGATCTTCGCAGTTTTGCCTTTAGTGCAGAAAGGCAAAAAGCACAGCAATTTTTAGAAGACTATCCCAACCTTAATTACTTAGCCGGAATTCAATTTTACCGGGTGTACAATGACAAAGCCGCTACCTTACCAACTTCAAATTATGTTGGCAAAGACCGCATAGGAAATCCCATTTGGGCAGATTTTTTCAATTCGGCTTTTTTGCTAAATCAACAAGACAGCATTCAGATTTATCATAAAAGTAAATTAGTGGTTGGTGTTGAAAACTTTCCATATCAAAACGTTTTAAAGCCGCTTTTAGGAGATATTATGCTCGATCTGGGCGGAACGGTTTCTATGAAAACAACACAAGATAATCGCGTTGCTTTTACGGGAAGTAATGACACTAAAGTGGGACCGGTGATTTGTTATGAATCGGTTTACGGAGCTTTTGTTACCGATTATGTTAAGGAGGGAGCAGAATTTTTAGCCATCATCACTAACGATGCCTGGTGGGGCGATACCCAAGGTCACAAACAACACTTGAACTATGCACGCCTTCGTGCCATTGAAACCCGAAGAAGCATTGCCCGGAGTGCAAATACAGGCATTTCAGCGTTCATCAATCAAAAAGGCGAACTGATCAAAGAATTGGGGTACGGCCTCCGTGGAAGTTTAAAAGGTACGCTCAATGCCAACAAGACGTTGACTTTTTATGTACGCTTTGGAGATTATCTTGCCAGACTCGCTTTTATTCCTGTTCTACTTCTATTAATACTTTCATTCTTCATAAAACGTCGAGTAACCCAAGTGTAGCTATTGACCGCGATAGTATAAAACTGTACTGATGGTTTTCAGCAAAATATTCAAATCAAGAAAGAGGTTGCGGTGCTTGATATAAAACAAGTCATACTGCAATTTCTCTAACGTGTCATCTATTGATTCTGCATATCTGCCGCGCACCTGAGCCCAACCGGTCAAACCCGGTTTTACCGTATGCCTAATTTGATAAAAAGGAATTTTCTCTGAAAGTTCCTGCACAAAAACAGGACGCTCCGGCCGCGGACCAATAAGACTCATTTCACCCTTAAGAATATTCACGCATTGCGGAATTTCATCAATTCGTAGATTGCGTAAGATCTTGCCAAAAGGCGTTATGCGGCGGTCAGCTCTACTGGCCCATTGAGCTCCTTCCGCCTCAGCATTTATGATCATTGTGCGCAATTTAAGAATGTGAAAAGGCTTGCCGTTAAGGCCTACACGTTCTTGAGTATAGAAAAGTGGACCACGATTACCCATAAGATTCCCTATAAAAACTAAAGGAATAATAAACAGACTAACGAACATCACGCAGAGTGCAAAAATCACATTAAAAAGCCTGCTGATAAAAAGATAAAATCGGTTTTTATTACTTCTGCTAAACGGGAAATATTTATAAAAATCCCGCTCTACGTGCTGTACGGGTACGCGATGCGTGATCTCTTCATAGACTTGCGTGTATTCCCGGATAGGAAAACCACGCTCAAGTAGCACCAGCAACTTATTGTACAACTCAACCCCTACACCTTGCGCAGCGCTTGCCACAACAATTTCGGAAACCGAATATCTTTTAATGGATTTGATCAGGTTAGCAACTTCAATGGCTTTCAACCTTCGGTCAAAATCTTTTGCTTGCATTTCATCAGTATTTACAAAACCGATTACCCGATAATTGGGATCTGCCTTATGAAGATTTTCGGCAATGAGATTGATATCAAAACTGTTCCCTACTACTAAAATACGCTTATTGAATCGCGGAGCCGAAATTAAACTGATGTACGCAAACCGCCACACCAGTAAACCTACCACCATCGAAGCAAAAAAGAGTAGGATTTGCAATCTGTTTTCCGGTAAAACAGGGGTTACAAACGGAGTAAGAATAAAAAACAAAACCGTTGTAGAAACGGTCAAAAGAATATTCTTTAAAGTAGTCTGAAAGGAAGCTGCTTTTTGTAAATCGTAAAGCTCAAAAATCGCAGCAAAAACAGTATAATAGAGCCATAATACAAACACCCAACCCCACCTACTGTACCTGATCTTAAGGTAGTCAAATTGAAAAAGGCTATACACCAAAACTAAAGTTAGGGTTATAGCAACCAGATCTAAAATGCGCAAAAGGATCTTGCGCTCTGAAATTTCAAAATGAATATTAGGTATCCAAGACATCAAGGGGGCTGTTTGGTCTTTCAAAGATAACGCATTTTAAGACAACAGCTTATGCCATTGCTGCTTTACCTCCTCCCAATTAAAAGTTTGCACAGTCTGATATGCGCGGGTAGTAAGACGTTCTACCAATTCTGGATGATGTAACAACCGCTCTATTGCGCTTACAAAAGCAGTTTCATCATTAGCGGCAACCAGCAAACCATTTTGATCATCAGTTATAAGTTTCGAAATCCCTCCCACATTAGTAGAAATCACAGGAAGTCCTAGCGCCATCGCTTCTAACAAACTCACCGGAGTATTGTCGAAATGGGTTGTATTGATAAAAAGATCATAATAGGCTGCCAAAGTACACCAAGCCTCCCGAGATAGTTTACCGGTAAAGCGCACGGTGATCCCTAAACGTTCGGCTTCGGCTTTACAAAGCTCAAGTGAGCCGTCTTTATCAGGTCCTACCATACACAATTCGGCAGCAGGGTATTTCAAGTGTAGGAAATGAAATAAGCGTACAGCAAGCAACGGATTGTAGATTTCAGCAAAAGAGCGCACCCATAATAGTTTAGGCTGAATAGTTTTTCGTTGCTTAAAGTGATACAGGCTTAGATCGATCGTATTGGGAATATTAGTAACCTTAAGGAATCCGTTTTTGCTGAAACAGTCCATTAAATAAGCTGATGGCGCTACATTGATATAGGCGTTTCTAAATAAAATTTCAGAAGCCTTCGGACTCGTTTTAAGCCGCTCCGGAAGATTTCCACCGTGTAAAATAGGAATGTAGTTTAAGCCTAACAAAGAGCATAATCTCCCACTACAATACGCAAACCAAAAACTTTGTGTGCTATAGGTGTCGATCAATACATAATCGGCCCAGTTTCGACTTTTGAAAACCGCCCAAAGCATGGCAAGTAACCGCAAAACTTTATTTCTCTTATCACTCGCATACCGCAACAGAAAACCTTCAGCCTCAAGTCTTGGACCAAGTGTGTCAATTCCGGTGGGCGTAAAACCTTTATTGGCTAATTTGTTGCCGAGGTACAGTATTCTTTGGCTCATGCATTACATTTAAAAGGGCTAAGGCGTATAGAAAAGCCGGTGCCGCAACCCGCATAGAGGAGTGATTGATTGTTAAAAACCAAAACCCATAAAAGGAATAAAATAGATAATTTTTCCGGTTTCCGATGCGGTAGAATAACGGTGCTGCAAGTAAAATCAGTAGTGCTATAAGTCCGAAAACGCCGTGTTCAGAAAGCAATCTGCTGATCTCATTGTGGGAAGCCGCCAAAATATCTAGTTTTTCTTCACGGTATTCTTTGGTTTTCCCTACACCAATACCCATCACCGGATTATTCATAAAAAAAGTAAGTTCAGAGGTAACCAACTCCTGTCGGCCTGTAGTTAGATCTTCTTTAATTCGTCCTGCTGCGTCTTTGTTGGCATAGCGCAAATCAATAAGTCCCATGGTGCGCACCGAGGAAATCAGCCACGTGATTGCGATAGCACTTCCTAAGATCACCAAATAAAAAGAGATGGCATTGCGCTTCTTACTCGAAACTCCCTGGAAATACATAACAATAAATGCCAGACTGATCAAAGCTGCAGTAAAAATTCCACCACGAGAAAACGTGATGATACCTCGATAAGTCAAGAACATCAGCAAACCCAAATTAATAAAAAAGATAAGCTTGTTTTTACTGTTCACAAAAAGCTGAACCACCAAAGCAAACATTCCTATTCCTAGCGCCGTAGCCACTTGATTAGGACCGTATCCACCGGAAAGCGCAAAATTAGAATTGGTACCATTTAGTACTTCCCGAGTATCAGGGGTGTAAAACAAAAGGTAAACTCCAAGGGCAATAACCGGCATCAATAGAGCCCAAATAAGATGATGAAACTGTTGTTTAGATATTTTGCGATCATAACAATACAACGCCGAAATTCCTAAGCAGAACGGTCCGCTCAAATTGAAAATGACCGCTTTACGCACATTAGTATCAAAATTTAGGGTTTCAGCAGCATACAATACTCCCGGAATCAACAACAATAAATACAACCAATATGGAGCGGATTTCCTTGAAGTACCACTAAAAAACAAACCGATCAAAATAAAGCAGATTACCGAATACTTCCCCGCTTCCCAAGGAATCAAACTTCCACCAGTCATCCTGAAAAACACCTCCCCCGCAGTCATATAGGCTGCTGCTAAAAGTGCCTGATTTTGCTTATTTCCAGATTGAAAAATCCATAAAATGAAAAAGACCATAGACCCTAAAAAGTAAAATAAACCCAAAAACCGAAACAAGTATATAGCAAAACCAATAGCGACGTGGAGCCCTATAAGTTGCAAATACCGCTTGTTATAGTTTTTAAATAATTTGAGCATAAATAGAAAGTACTTCAGTCAAGATTGACGGAGCTCCATAATGTTCTTGCACTTTATTTTGAAATATTTTGGGTTTTTGCTGCGTTTTTAAAGGATTCTCTTCCAAATGAAGTAAAGCCGAAGCAAATGCTTCATTATCTTCTGGCGGTACGCAAATCCCAGCATCATCCAGCACCTGCTTGCATTGCCCGACGTCTGTAGTGATTACAGCAAGTCCAGCTTGTCCATACTCCAATAAGGCCAAAGGCAAACCTTCCGAATTTGAAGATAATACTCCAGCATCAAAATGCGGTAAAACAGCCGACATTTTTAAATAAAGCCCATGGTAAAAGACAGAACTTTTAAATGGATGCTCTTTTAACCGCTGCAAAATGGATTTTGCATACAGCGTGTCAGGTGCTTCTCCGAATAAATGTAACGTATACTCGGGATCTGTTTCAAGTAACTTTTCAAAAGCATCTATGAGCAGATGATGGTTTTTCTGAGGCCTCAAATTCGCTACGCAAACCAATCGTTTTCCGCGCACCCCTCGAAAATTTTCAGTGGTGTCATAAGGTAGAGCTTCAGCAATAAAATTTTTAATGTAAAAGGTTTTTTCAACCTTCAAAGTTCGTTTTGCCCAAATTGCTAGTTTCTTATTTACCGAAAAAACAGCATCAAATAATGTACTAAAAAGCTTAAGATACCCCGTATTACGATCCTCCAAATATTCACTGTTCCCATAATGATCGTGCCAAATCAATTTAAGTCCCGGAGTCATTAGCTTAACCAGAGCAGCTATAAAATAGCTGCTTCCGTGCGCATGAATGATTTTAATCTGATGTTGTTTAATAAAACGCTTTAATCTAAATACAGCAGCTACATCTAAGCGGCGTTTCCGCGCTAAATACAAATAAGGCACTTCGGGTTTAATCAACTCCCTTAAAAGCCCTTCTTGTCTGGTAGAACAAAGAGCAGAGACTTCAACCCTATCGTATAATGCATTGGCATAATTAACCGCCATACGTTCTGCGCCACCAATAGCCAAACTATCTATCAATTGTAGAATGCGCACGGTTTACAAGAGTTTTTTAAGTTCAGCTTCAAACAAATCTAAGGTATAGTTGCGTGACCAGGCAGATGCTTTTTGCGCCATATCTTTCAGACCCGTTTTATCTTTTAAAAATGCTTCTAATTGAGCTGCATCAGATTCAAGCTTGGCCTTGATTAAAATACCACGATTACCGTGATCAAGCATCCACGGTACGCAAGAAATTGGAGTAGCGATAGGAATCACACCCCACCACATCGCCTCTGCTACCGCTTTTGGCCAGCCTTCGCTTTTAGAAGGCAGTATCAAAAAATGACTTTTTTTATAGGCTTCAGCAACTGTTGCAGCCGATTGATTTCCGTGAAGAAAAACACTTTTCTCTAGATGATGCTCCGTGATAAAATCGAGAAGCAATTCCTTTTGAGGTCCATCGCCGTAAAAATGAAGTTCTGCCGGAAAACCTTTGGAGATGAGTTCGTTTACAAGCGCTAAAGTATATAAAGGACGCTTACCCGGAACCAAACCACCAACAAATAAAAAACGTAAAGGCAAATCGTATTTACGCAGTGGAAGCGCGTTATTATCGGCTTCGGTATAAGTCGCGGTAAAGAAGGGCTTGATATTTTTGCTTTGATTAGGCCAAGCGCCATAAACCAAAACCTGCATATTTTTAGTTAAAAAGCTATTGCTTAAAATCCATTTTTGCAGGTTATAACTCCAGGGCTGTTTCGACTTAGGATCCCAGTTACCTGCATACTTTGCTGTTTTTTTCTTCTTTGGAAAAAATAGCTGAACAATAGCACCAAGTAACCCTATATTTCCGGGGCAACGCAGATGAATATGATCTACACCCGACATTTCCTGATAAATTTTCTTAATAATTACCGGCAACACCAAAAGTGCTCGTCCCGCCTGCGCAATACTGGTAATGTCAAACGATGGGACTTTGATCAATTGCAGACGTGTAGCCTTATAAGGCAGATCAATACTTCCCGGATTTTTTGAACTAAAGGTGCCTACAACACGAACCTCATCCACACCCTTAAACCACAAATTCATTTCACGAACATATGGGCCATAAGAGTAGAAATCTCCTTCTTTTTCAAAATGCTCAATATGGGTGATTACAGCAAATTTCACTGAAGCTTTGGCTTATTAAAAAATAAACTCCACCATCCTACAGTTCTACCAATGGTTTCACGTAAAGCACCCATTTTGTTTGAAGTAGTGAGCACATTACTCAACCGAATCAGTGTCAAAAGTAATGCTGTTGCATTCCATTTAATTCGTGCTTTAATATTAGGGTTTGGATACTTAACCCGCCAAACATACCACCCGTTTCGAATCACCATTTTACCGTATTTATAAAGATCCGGTCTTCCTGAAGGGTCATGAAGGTGTTCCAACCGAGCAGCAGTACACATCACATTTTTCCCATATTTTAAAGCTCGAAGACAATATTCTGCATCTTCGTAGAGTCCGTATCCATCAAAATACAGACTGAATTTTTCATCTTCAATTACCTTGCGCCGAAAATTCATAGACATCCCGATTAATAAATCAACCTCATAATTTTTGCCGGTTAAGGGATAGCCATAGGTTCTGCCATGCGAAAAGTCGGGCATAACTCCTGGAAGATCGGGTGATTGTAAGCCCAGCTTATTTCGCAGATAAAAACGCTGCGACTCACTGCGTTCAAAGCCTTCAAATACATAAACCTTATCTGTTGAATGCTTCCGGCTTGAGGGTTTCCAAAGATTTTCGTTTGTAGCAACTCCCCCTACTCCAACTATGTCAATGTCTGAATCAAAAGCTTCTAAAACTGCTTCGAAATAATCTGGCTCAAGAATCACATCATCATCCAAGAAACATACGATTCCAGACTTTGGATTTAACTTTTCAATCCCAAAATTACGCTGAAGAGTGAGTCCGCGATCTTTTTCTTCAACCTTAAAATACTTAAGATTCCTAATAGTTTGAGACGAAATACTTTGCTGAGTCTCCAAATCTTTTGAACCATCGATTATTAAAATCTCATCCGGATAGGTAGTTTGAATGGCAACTGAGGCCAAGAGTCTATTTAATGCCTCAGCACGCTGATACGTGCAAACAATTAGTGAGAACATCATTTTGTATTCGAAAGTTTCTCTGCCCAAAATAAACTAACCTTCCAACGTTTCTGCATGTGTAGAAAATAGGAAAATGGATTTTTATTCTTTTGCAAGCGGTAAAATTTTAAAAATAATAAAGTTTTATATCCTTTTATCTGAGACGGGGTTGCGTGCTTCAGAATCGATGCTAAAACTGTTGGCGCAGGTTTAGGCGAAAGGTTTTCGCTTTGCCAAGGTTTATCAACTGATTTTCGAAAACCTCCCACAGGAGCTTTTAAATGTAAAAGCTTTAAAAAAGGATTATAAAGTATATCAACACCAGATTTACGCAACTGCATACCAAAATCGGCATCTTCTCCAAAACCATGTTCCAAGGCCATATCAAAACGAATAGATTTTAATGCCGAAGCTTTTACAAAACTACAACCCGAACCAAAAGAAGGCCATTGAATTACGGTGTCCTCCTGCTCCACCTCTCCTTGCTGTAAGCAACTTACTGTAAAAGCCTGAGGCTTTTCATTCTGTATAAATGAATTCGCGCTTTGCAAAAAATCATTGGGAATACGCAAATCATCATCAGCCAAGAAAACCCAGTCTGCCTCAACCTGGTCTAGAGCCAAGTTACGAGCGTTACAAGCCCCAGTTTGATGGGTAAAAGTATGTTTGATTTCAAAAGGCCAACTCACGGTGTACAAATAATCAAGCTCTGATACCGAATCACTATTGGAATTTTGCTCAATGATAATTACGCACTTGGGTAAAAGTGATTGAACAGCCAAGTCTTCTAAAGTTTGCTTTAAAACCTCTTTTCGTCCTAATGTAGGAATTACAATATCAAAGCTTAACCTAGATTCCGCTTCGTTTTGATTGGCATCATCAATTTCTAAATTAGGAATTTCAGAATAGGAAAGAGATTTGGTCAGATATGTTTTTGCGAGCTGAATTGGATTCATTTTTCTGCTATACATTAAACGTTGCAATTCAAATATTAGCAGCCACTTTTTACCGAGTAAAGCTCCAATTGCAGAATAAGTAGCATTTGTGTTCTTTGAGAATGAAATGCCACTATAATCTGGTTTTTTAATAAGCCGGGGCTCGCTGTAAGCTCTCAAGCCCTTAGGCATTCCTACTTTAGCCAACACACAAAGAAACAGATCAAAGTTAGCATACATCGGAAGAAAGCTTCTAAAATGATTTAAGGCTTTACAGCTAATGTAACCAGCAGATCCACTCATTAACCAAGTGGGATATTTTACGTTGGGTTGAATTCGGAAAAACACACTCTGATCTACATAACCCATTTCTTCCGAAATAACCAAAGATTTATTGGCTGCGTAACTAAGCATTTCTATAGTATTCGAATGTGCTTTGAAAAAATCAATGTTGAGGTTACCTTTTAAATCCTGATGCACCCAAACAAAAAATTCCTTGGGGAACTTTTCGGCTAAAAGAAAACAAGCGGCACTTACCGCTTGTTTTTGAATATACATATCAAGAGGCTGCCCGTCTTTCAGAATTTCGACGGGATGTTTGTTATTATGAATTAATAAAATCAAGCTTAGACTAAACTTTTATAGAATTCCAGATTTTGTTTAACAACTACCTGAGTCGCAAATTTTTCAGAAACCCGTTTTCGGGCGTTAATCCCCATTCTTTTTCTTAAAGTTTCGGAATCGAGTAATTGCAAAATTGCATCTGAATATGCCTGATGATCTTTAGGGTCCACGGCATAACCAGTCTCTCCATCGATCATCACCTCATTTGCCCAACCAATATTAGAAGTGACCAGCGCTTTTTCCATCGCCATGGCTTCAATCCAGGTCATCGGTAAAGCTTCTGCGAAGCTGGGCAGAACAACAACGGAAGCTTTCGCGATCTCTTCCTGAACAGCCTTATAAGGAAGTAGCCCTTTAAACTCAATTTGATTATGAAATTTAGACTTTACTACTTCCATAAAAAGTTCCTGAGTTGATCTGCCTGTAAAAACATCTTTCACATCATTTCCTGCAAGAATAAGCCGCGCACTTGCGTTTTCCTTAAAAACCAAGTTGCAAATTTCAGCCAGTTCTAAAACTCCTTTTTTACGGATGACACTTCCATAATACAGTATGCGATTGGAAACCTCCGGAATTTGAACCGGCTTAAAAAGCTCTGTGTCGATTGAATTAGGTATCACTTGTATTTCATTCTTCAGTCCAAAAATTGCTTTAGTCAATTTTGCTGTAAAAGCACTTGCCGCAAGAATATGATCGGCATTTTTAAGTGCCTGCATTTCAAACCAACGGTTTTTGGGTTTTTGCTTTCGGCTATCTAAATGGCAAAAATACCCGTCACTTCCGTTACAGCGAATTACTAAAGGACATTTAAAATGCATCAAAGCCGTAATTCCGGTCCAATCAGGTGCCTCAAGAACATTTATCCCATCTAGAAGAATAATTTTATTGATATAGCGCTGTAAAAATTTACTATGCAAATACCAGCCTGCGAATGTATACTTCCGTTTTGCGATGCTGTGAATTTGGACTCCCTGATCTTCAAATTCCCGGTCTTCGGCCTGACTGTACACAAAAACCGTAACGCGTTCCCCGGCCTCAACCAGACTTGATGCCAGGTTTTTGATACTGGTTCCCAGACCGCCACTTCGGTTTAAATAAGGATGAGGATACTCAGGAGTTAAAAAAGCAATGTGCATCAGTCCAGTAAATTTATATGTTCAGCGACCATACGGTCTAGCGTGTATTCCTTTTCAATTAAAACCGAAGTGTCTTCAGTTATTTTTCGATCCCCAAGTACTACTTCTTCAATAATGGCTGCAAGGGCCCGTTTATCCTTTGGTTGAACTAAAAATCCGTTTTTATCTTCTTTGATAATCTCGGGATTACCACCAACCGTGGTGGTAATCACCGGTACATTTGCCGATAAACTCTCGAGGATAGAGAGACTGAAGCATTCCATATACGTAGGTTGAATGAGATACTGGTAATCGGCCAAAAGTTGTGGAATCTCTGAAGAACTGCCTTTGAATGTCAGCAATTGATCAACCCCTTTGTCTTTGGCCTGTTGCTTTAGGCCTTCTTCCAGCGGACCTTCGCCATAAATGGTGATGTGGAGTTTGTTTTGCAAATCGGGTTTCAACAGCGCCAGGGCATCTATCAAATCCTGCAAGCCTTTAGATTCCCGCAGGTGAGAAACCACAACAAATTGAACTTTGCCTTCCTGATTAAGATCGTGGTTTTCTCTTTTTTTAAAGACCGAAGTATCAATACCGTTGTAAATCACTCCGGTTTTGCGGGCTACCACTTTGCCCAGATCTTTCACAATATGCCGGGCCGTATAGCTGCTTACTCCTATAAACCGGTCTATAGCTTTATGATGTAAATAGCCTTTAAGACGGTTTTTCAACTGCTTTTTAAGCGGAAAACCATTTAAAGGACGTGGATTGTGATCTATGGCGATTAAGTTTTTGATCCTTCCGGCTTGTTTGGCTTTTTTATAAAAAGGGGTACACAACTCGGTAAAATGGGTAACTAGAGCGGTATAGGTTTTTTCATTTTCCTGAAGGTAATTGAGAAAAAAGGCTTCGACACTTGAATTTCCTTCCGCAGAAAAAAGGGTAACACCCTCGTAAAATGTTTTATCCAAAACATCCGGAAAAAACCAATCTACTTCATAACCCTTAGCTTTCGCTGCTTTATCATAAGCCACAAAAAAACGATCCATACCGCCGATGCGATCGGCTCGAAGGACATAATTACAAACTACCGCTAATCTTTTGGTGCTCATAAAGTATTTTTTAAAGCTTGTACACAAGCTTGAGTGGTTTCGTTAAGAGGTTTACCCACCTGCATATCGATAAGCTTCCTGCGATTTTCCAGATCCAGATTGGGATTACGCAGGTATGCGTTTACAGCAGTATACAATTCTTCTGCATTTTTGGCGATTTTAACCGCACCACTTTTAACCACATTATCATAATGCTCATACTGTAAGAACCGCTGATCGTTGTAAAGTCCGTTAGCGCCATTGCCAAAGGCCGTATTCACAACCGGCTTTTCAAACAACATAAAGTCGAGGCTCATAGTTGAAAGCATATTGACGTTCAGATCGCAAAACTTAAGAATAGCTTTAAGCATGCTCAGGTCTTCGCGTGTAGGTACCCGTTGAGACCAGGGCTCGGGATGCCCTTCCCGGGTGAGTTCCCATTTGGGATGATTCCATTTTATTTCAGGGTATTTGGTTTTGGTTTCTGCGAAACGCTGCTCATCTTCTGCCGGTGAAGTCCGTACCAAAAGCTGACACGAATCGATTGCTCCCGAACGGATACCTTCAGCCAAAGTCGCGATCACCAACGGATCGTTAGGGCCAATCGTGGCATCAGCGCAGCTGTAGCACATAATTTTTTCATCAGCATTTAGGTCGAAAGCTTCCAGAAAATTAGTCTTTGGCATATCGAATTCTGGCAATACATACGGCTCAAATTGCGGAGTCCCTACGATAGAAACCGCCTGCGGATTAGTATAGGGATAAAACCGAAGTAATTCCCTTTTCATCAAATCGCTCCAGACCAAAAAGTAGTCAAAAGTTGAGGCCATCCTCCCTTTTGAAGCCAGGTTATCCCAACTAAAAATAAACGATGCGGTAGGAATCTTTAGCTTTTTCGCCCAAAAGACCAGAGTAGCAATAAAGGGTGGTCGCTGATGTGTAAAGAATAAAATATCTGGTTCATGCTCTTTTAAAATTTCACCGTATTTAGTTACAATAGCGTCTCCTGCAAAGCTTCGCTCATGGAACTTTTCATACCGAAGGATGTTCTTTTCGCTATGAAAAATTGAACTGACGGCATAAACAAATCGAACCAAAAGTCCGTGCGCACTCCAGCTCTTGGCTTTGTTCATCTCGTAATTATCTGCAATACCCGGATTGGATTTATGTTTCTGCAGGTGTGCTACTTCTTTCAGTTTACGCCAAAACCAATTCTTTTTAGTTTCAGTAAAAACAGGAAGTTCTACAATGGTAAAAAACGCCGCATCAAGGTCAGGATATGCCGTAGATGGGAGTCCGGAAAATATAACTACTTTTTCAAAAGATCGGGCAGCTTTAGTCAAGAACGTACTCAGCACAAAATTCCGAAAGCCAACCCCATCTGTTATTACAATTCCTAAGGTCTTTTGAGATGCTAAAGTCAAGGTTTTAGATTCAAAGTTATAAGTTTAAAATGCATATTTCGTTTTTCGTTTTTCGTTTTTCTAAATTAAAGATATCAAAATCTGTCACTTCGAGTGTCGGTCGAGACCTCAAGTCGAGACCGGTGTATCGAGAAGCCTGTCAGTTTAAATGTTTGATTGAGGCCCAATGCAAAACGTAATTAAGCTAGAACACTGTCACTTCGAGTGTTTGATTGAGGCCACAAGCCGAAAGCAAATGTATCGAGAAGCCAAGTGAACTCAAGACATCATAACTCCTAAAACTTCTCGATACATCTGAAGCTCCGCTAACGCTATGCTTCAACCACTCGAAGTGACATTATTTAAAACGTTTTTTAGCCAAGTTAGGTAGTTTTTCAAATTCCCCATTAATCAAAGCTTCTTTCTTAGCCTGAGACCATTTTTTAATCCGCTTCTCAAATTCAATTGCCAACTCTGGTTCTGTAAATTCACAATAATAAACCAATTCAATTGGTCTTCTGCTAGATGTATAAGAATTGTTGTACTTCCCGGATTGATATTGTTCAACCCGCTCCCAAAGATCAGAAGTTATACCGGTATAATAGGTTTTATCCCGACATCTTAGAATATAAACATTATAGACTTTCAAGAATTAGGATTTGTTTGTCACTTCGAGTGATTTTTGAGAGCCTGGGCTCGATAAAATTGTATCGAGAACCCTTATAAATTATAAACTTACTAACAACTATGACTTCTCGATACAAATTAAGTTTCGCTATCGCTACACTTAATTCACTCGAAGTGACACTTTAAAGATCCCGAAACTGCTTCTGATGGTCTATTTGCCAAAAAGATTCGGTTCTTAGCGCTTCCAAAAATCCAGATGCAGCTGTAATAGTACTTTTTGTTCCTTTTGGTTTAACCTTTAATGCTTTCGCGGAAGCGATACCTTTTAAAATAGCTGCTTTAGCATTATCCACGTGAATGATGCTGTCGGTTTGTAAGTCCCGGTTTTCTTGGCGCCTGCCCACATTTACCGTAGGAATACCCAGATAGGGAGCCTCGTGAATACCGGCACTGCTGTTTCCTACTAAGAACGTCGCGTTTTTGAGCAAGGTAATGAAATACTCAAACCGCAAGGACGGAAAAAGCCGGAATTGAGGATGCTCTTGAAATTGGCGATACGCTTTTAAAATAGCGGAAGAACCACGGTCATTATTGGGGTATATCACCACATAATTTTGATCATCTTCCAGAAGCGCCGCTACAAAATCAAATGCGTGCGTTGCAGTTTCTTGATGCGCGGTGGTTACCGAATGAAATAAGACTACCGCGTAGCTTTCAAACGGAATGTTGTAATAAGTTTTTACAGTTTCGAGATTGGGTAAGGTCTCACTGAATAACACATCTAAATCAGCCGAACCAATATTGAATATACTGCTCTCGAGTTCGCCCATTTGTACCAAGCGTGTCGCCGCAGTCTCGTGAGATACAAAATGAATATGGCTCAATTTACTTACCGAATGCCTAATAAGTTCATCAACAGTTCCAGAAAGTTCGCCGCCTTCAATATGACCTACCAAAATATTATTCAACGAACCCACAATTGCACCGGCCAGCGCTTCGACCCGATCACCGTGAACAATTATTAAATCAGGCTCAACTGTTTTAACGAAGGCTGAAAAACCTTCGATAGTTTTAGCCAAAGTGAGGTCCATCGTGGCTTCTGAGGTATGATTGGGAAAGCGCTCAATATTTTGAAAACCTGCTTTTTCAATTTCAATAACAGTGAGGCCATATTGCTCGAGCAGATGCATTCCGGTTGCAAAAATTCCATATGCAAAGTCAGTTGAATCATGAACTGCCCGAATAAGTGATTTCAGTTTCCCAAAATCTGCCCGAGTCCCGGTAAGAAAAGCTATTTTTTTCAAAGTGAATTTTATTTTAAAAATAACTTTTCTGGAAAAAATCGGTAGTTGGGGTATGGCTCATTAAGCATTTCGACTTCCAAATTTGGATTGAAAACCACAGAGCAACCGCTTAAAATCGAGGCTGTTTTGATCAGTTTGTCGCACTTCGCAAGAATGAGGCAATCAATTAAAGCTTCGCGGTTAACCTCGCGATGATTCTTTGCTGTAATATGAATGGGTTTCCCATTTTTAGAACGATTGATCGTTCTACATAATATCTGGTTTTCTTCAAATTCCAGGGTCATATAATCGATGAAAGTATGATCATCACTAGCCAGAAAAAATTGAATGTTTTGCGATTCTTTTTCAAACTCGGAAAGTAAGACCTTTTTTACCTGTTCATATGAAACAGCAGGAGCCTCGGCAATTTTGTCTGTCCCCCTGAAGTGTACGCCTATGATACGATTTGCTTTGAATTCAATTGCACTATATTTGTGTACAAATTCGGTAACTTCGGCATCAATTTTCAGATATTTATTGAGTAAGTAATTTGCTCGTTCTAAAGTTAAAGCCGAATTGTAATTCCATGCCGTGTTCAAACCCAATTCTTTAAAAGACCGCATAACCGCATAATGGAGGAAGAATGGCTTTTGAGAATCATTTTTAAATTTTACGAATTCTGAAAAGCTTTTTGAGCCAATTCTTTTGGACGGATTTCTAAAAATCACAAAAGGTTTTAAACCCGCGGAGTCACAATATTCAAGAATTTCAAGCAACCAAATAAAGTTTGCTCCAAAACCCATTTTAGAGAACACCTCAACGGCAAATATGCCATTAGATTTGTTTTTAAGGATAAGCTGTTGATTGCACTGTAGGCGAAGATTAAAATAGTAATCTATCACCCTTTGATATGCGGTATTCAGGAATTGTTTTATCGAACTCATTGAATGTCGCTAAACTTGAGTTGAGCATCTTCAGCAATAGCTCTTGCTGCTTTTTTACCCAGAATATCTTCAAACTGTTCAGCTAAAATCTCGCCCGTTCCCGGGCGCTTTACCCAAATATTTGCTTCGGTAAAAACTTCGCCTTCCTTGATGGGTGCTATAGTACAAACGGTTGCGAATGCAAAATCGATGGTGACCTGTTCCTCCTTTGTTGGAGCTTTTTCGCCCCCGCGCATGAGCCAGATTTCCTTACTTGACCTGATGAGTTCGGCGCAGGCTTCTTCATCCATACTGCAAACAATATCTGGTCCGGTACGTTGCATATGATCGGTAAAATGCCGCTCTAAAATAGAAGCACCTAAAGCTACTGCTCCCAAACAGGCATTATTGTTCAAGGTATGATCTGATAAGCCAAAAGGCACATCGGGAAAGGCCTGATGCAGTTGTGTCATCGCGCCCAAACGCACTAAATGGGTGGGTGTTGGGTATAAATTGGTGGTGTGCAGCAAAGCTAAAGGTGTCCCGGCATCCTTAAAAATCTGTACAGCCTTAGAAACACTTTCAAGGGTATTCATCCCGGTGCTGAGAATAACCGGCTTACCAAAACCTGCGATGTGCTTAAGCAAGGGATAATTATTGCATTCCCCAGAACCGATTTTATAGGCCGAAACATGCATAGCCTGAAGCCGGTTTGCGGCAGCGCGGGAAAAGGGTGTAGAGATAAAGAACATTCCCTTTTCTTCTACGTACTTTTTAAGCGCAATCTCATCAGCTTCATCAAGCGCGCAACGCTTCATAATCTCGTAAATAGAAACAGTTGCATTCCCCGGAATCACTTTCTTCGCCGCACCGCTCATTTCATCTTCTACAATATGCGTTTGATGTTTGACCACTTCCGCTCCTGCCCGGTGCGCAGCATCAACCAGTTCTTTGGCAACCTGTAACGAACCTTCATGATTGATGCCTATTTCGGCGATGACAAGTGGCGGGTAATCTGGTCCTATTTTGCGGTTTTCGATTTGGATGTATGGGTTCAAGGTTTTGTTTTTTTATGTGAAACTGATATCATATTCAATTTAAAATTTATCAGGTCTTTTGGTCAAGAATTTTAGATGAATAAACAATTTCTTTAATGCATAATACAAATCTGAGAATAGATTACTAAAAATTTTAAGACAAGATCCCAAAAACGACTTTACCGCATATTTTAGACTAATATCTTTATGCCAAAGTTGATAGGCTCCGATGAGTTCATTTTTATAACGAAAGAACTCCTGTTTTTTGGTGCGTTTAATATCATAACAAAAGATAGCAGGGGCTAAAACAATGTCATATCCGGCTTTTAAAACACGTACTGACCATTCCTTATCTTCAAATGTTGTAATATCTGATTTAAATTGGTGCTTCTCCCAAACCCTTTTACTAAAAGCCGAACCACAGAATATTAGTCCTGATTTATTAGGATCCTGTTTAGAACTTATGTTTTCAATATAATTAACATAGTCATTGGGATTATGAATACAGCGTACCCCAGCCAGATTTTGATTTTTCTGAAATTCAAGTCTTATCGAAGTAAAAAAATCGTGACTAACCGGGTAGGCATGTGCACTAAACATAACTACTATTGGAAAGTTTGCAACTTCTGCTGCTCTATTGGCACTTCCTCCGTAACTGAATTCTTTGATAACTTCAAAACGAACCCGATGCTTTTCCGAAATGGCTCTGCTGGTATCTGTGGAACAATTATCCAAAACAATTATCTCATTGATTTGATCGAAGTATCTCGAAGTAAGGTTTTTCAAAAGAAACTCGAGAGCCTGACTCTGATTTTTGTTACGGATAACTACGGAAATACCTAGAGTTTGAGGCATTGTTATTTTTTGTAAATGAAAATCAAATTATGATAAAAATGAATGGAATCTATATTCTTATCCATGTATGTAGGTTCATAGTCCCACTTAAATTCTTTATAGTTGAGACCGTCTATTAAATACTTAAAATAATTCATACTCGTCTGCAAAGCATGGTCAGAGGGATGTCCGCCTCCGAGACTAGACCAATAAGCAGTTTGGGTATCTTCTATAACATAAATACCACCACTATTGAGCAGTGGAAATAAAATCTTAAAACTTTTAATTACATGTTCATTTAAATGACTACCATCATCAATAACTAAGTCTATGCTTCCAATTGAATTTATAGTTTGCTTTAAAAAATCAGGATCAGCCTGACTGCCTTTAAAAATTTTTATCCTCTTTTCCTGAATACTACTTTTATCAACAATATCAATTGCGTAGATGTTCGCTTTTCTAAAGTAAACTTTCCACATGCGTAAGGAATGTCCTCCTTTTTCCGGATCTTCAAATCCCCCCACCCCAATCTCCAAAAGATTTATCTTTTGCTTTCTATAATGCGAAAAGTGATTATGATATACTGGCATATAATTATGGAAACCGTGTTTATCTGTCTCAAATAAGGTGGCAAGAGCGACAAGGTCTTTTCGATACCAAAGTGCTAAGGGTTTTATTAGAATTCTTTTAAAACGCTTACGCAACGTTTTAGGTATTCTTTTTTTAATTCTATTAATCACCACAGACTTGTATTCAACTAACTTTTATAGACATTTAAAAAAAATTCAGCCTTTTTAAAATCGGCTTCCGTATCAATATCGATTTCGGCAAAAGGATGGTCAACAATCAGGGAATAGTTTTGTTCTCCCAGAAGTTTCCCCTGATTAAGTAAGGCTGTTTTAAAAATATAAAGCAATCCATTCTCATAATACAAAGGCTCTAAATCCTGACTGCGCTGCCCCATTTCATAATTGTAAGGTATAAATTGATTATTAAAAATAGTTCCCAATTTATGTTCATTTCGGGAAACGGTCATCAGGCTGTCACAATCCTCTCGCTCAAAGACTGCGATAGCCTCTTTAAGAAGCCCTTCTGGTCTCAATGGATTTGTGGGCTGCAGCAAAATAACCGCTTCGTATTTTTTTTGTAATTGATTAACTGCGTGCTGCAAGGCTGTAATTACCGGCTCTTCATTACCTGCTAATGAATCGGGTCTTTCAATAACCTGAATTTTATTCTGAGCGGCAAAATTCAAAACAGCAGCGTCGTTTGAAGTGACTACTATATCGCTCAAATCATTTTTCAAAGCGTAGGCAATGCTGTGCCCCACCAGCGGCTTATCTCCTAATTGCCGCATATTTTTTCCGGGAAATCGTTGTGAACCGGCACGTGCGGGGATAAGTATAAGATATGAATTCATTGAATATTCAAACTTAAGAGTAATTCCAATAAATTGGAGATGCTGGTAAATTTGAGTAGCATTCCAATTCTTCTTTTGTAAATCGTGAATCAACTATTTTTCTATACTTTCGGTTTTTCAAAAGTTCACTCCCAGCGAAAAAAATTGAAATTAAAATATTGAAATCTCCTTTTAAAAATTTCAGCCTTAATTGTTCTTTTATAGAATACATAATCTTCAACCAGGCTTTTTGTTTGGGGTAAAAGATCAAATAGTTGCTCCAGGCAGCCTGCAAAGCCCATTGGGTTCTTAAGCTGGTTTCTTCAGCGCTCTTTTTTCGATTCTTTAAAGATACCCGATGATGAACGAGCACTTTTGGAAAATAAAATATTACCTGTTTCGCCCTAAATAATTTCATTGCGGCATAGTCTTCCTCTCCATAGAAATGATACCATTCCGGATAAGACTTTATAAAGTTATCCCAGGCACTTTTACGCATCAGGTGAGCACCTCCCAGAAAGTTACCTACCTGATAGGTTTTCTCAGTTGTTTTTTGATTAGCTGGCTTTTGCAGGCCCCAAAAAAGTCTAAACGATAACACAGCACAGTTGAAATTCTCCTGCATAAACGACATTGCTTTTTCTAATGCTTCAGGATTTAAAAAGTGCGCATCATCATCAAGGGAAAGAACGTATTCTGTGGGAGCGGCTTGCATCAATTGGTTTCGGTTGGCTATCAAGCCCTTATTTACCGTATTCTGAAATATGTTTATCTCCGGATATTCACTCGAGATGTATTCAAAAGTATGGTCTGTAGATGCATCATCCCAAATGTAAATCCCGTCATCAGCAATAACTTCTCGCAAGGTATTCAGGGTAAAGACCAACTCCCTTTTACGGTTGTAAGTGGTAATTATAATGCTTACGTCTTGGGAATCAAGCAGAGGCATTCAGAATGTTTTGAATCTGTTTATTAAGATACGCTGATGAAAAATAGTCCTGTAAATCGGTCCGGTTTAAACGCCAGGATTCTGCCTTTGTATTTTTCCATTTGAGGTAGAGTCCAGAGAGAATACCGGCGATCTGCTCGGAATCGTCTGCCTCACTTTGACAGACGTAATCTTCTCCGAGCAGCCTGCGCACTTCACTTTTTTTCGGACTTAAAGCTAAAATAGGCTTATCTACCATCACACAATGAGCCATCTTGGCCGGTAAAAACGGGCTAAAATCGGTATCACTTGCCTCAACGATAAGATTTACTGAAGCAGCTTGCTGTAGTGCTAGAGATTCCGCATAAGAAACACCCGGATGAAAAATAAACTGTGGAGCATGTTTATATAAGCTCATCAATTCTCTATAATTACTGGAAGGCCCCACTAAATACAAATAGCTCTCCTGTCTCGCTTCTTCCTGACTTTCTAAGAAAAGCTGAAATCCTTTTAATAGTCCCTCAGGTGATCTGCCTCCTATTAAATTTCCTGTATGAACGATGTTAAACGCAGCGTCCTTAAAAAATGAAGGTAAGGAAACCCCGGAAATTACGTTGTCGTATTGATGTGGAATGACAACAGATTTTTCTTTAAACTCTGGATAAAATCCTGCCATGTGGTCTGCCAAAAGACGCGATGGAAAGCCTGCAAATTTGCAATGGGTAGCTACTTTATTAAAAAAATGATCTTTCTGTATTGCCCCTTTAGGAACAAAAGTATATGGCTTGGGATAATTTTGAAAGGGATAGGGATCATGTATATAAGCCAACCATTTTAGATGCCACAGGGGCAGTTGTAAAATAGCATGATGAGGGCGAAAACTCTCGCCTTTACTCAGAGATATTATTAAGTCAAAATCGGTTATCCTAAACCTCTCTAAGGTTTTGACAATTGATTTTGAATCATTAAAAAATGTAAAACTAAATCCAAATCTATTCTCTAAAAAGACTGACCAGTTGACACCTAGATTACGCTGCACAGTACGTTGAATTCCTCCTAGCACATAGGTTAAATTAGCTCTTCGCTCTTTAGCTAAAACACATTCAGCACCTTTGATTTGTAATTCAACCTGTGTGTAATGTATAACACAAACCTTATATCCATTACCAATCAGGCTTTTAATAAAGGCCACATTTGCTTTAGAACCGCTACTGTCTTCGGGATTAATAGAATCTGTAACAACAAGTAAATTTTTAGAGCTATTTTGCACCAATTAAAGTTTAAACAGTCGCTTAATTATCCGGAACACCAATTTGCGTAATTTCCAGGGCAAAAGAGATCTGGTTGAATAGCCGGCTCTTTGGATCAGGTCTTCGCTTACCTTGTTTTCTTTTTCAAGGATAAACGACCTGGAATGCTCATCCAAGTTGTTTGCCATATGGTAGGCATAGGTTTCAACCGTTGAAAGGCGGTAATAGCCCTTTTCGTCACTTAAAGAATCAATAAATTCACGCTCTAATCCATTTTTGAACTTAATAAGTGGCTGATTCTTCTTAGCTTCAAAGAGTTCACTGCGATAGGTAGCCACAAAATGACCACAGCCTATTAATGCATTGGCATTTTTAAGTACATATTGCCGTTCTTTCCAGGAATACTTACGGTTTTCCCGGTTTAAGAGGGAGTCATTTCCCATTCCTGCCAAGTAGAGTTCTGCTTCTACGTCTGACATCAACTTTTTATAAGCGATACCACAGGTCAAATACTGATCTGAAAAAACTGCTGTATTTTCATAGAAAGCTAAAGCCGGGGAAGGTAAGGGTGCAACTACACCGGCTTTAGGGCACGAAGCGAAAACCTTAAATACAGCCTGTTCCCAACCCTCATAGAAAAGCACATCGGCATCTGTTATGGTAATAAAAGCTTCTGCAGCAGAACGCGCCTCCTGCAATACCGGAAAGACCTTGCCCTTATTCTCTGCATACCAAACCAGCTTATCGATTGCTGGGCGATATTTCTCTATTACACCTGCTATTTCATCGCAGGAATTATTATTGATGAGGGTAATTGCGGTGGTTTGAAGATTGAGGGTTCTAATTAACTGACCTAAAAATTTCTCAAAAACCTCCAGATGATTTAGGTAATATTCGTCTTCCAGATTAGGAATGAAAACCGGCACAATCACCCGATGTAAAAAAACAGGTAATTTCTCGTTTTTAAGTTTTTCAGGATTTACGCCGTTTCTCAAAAGCGAATAGATTTAAAAGCATTTTTAAAAAAAGGCACCAATCGTCTAAACTCTCCATACTTAAAATATACCTGATACAAATTTGAAAATAATTTCAAATTTGTCTTATTATTGATAACAGACTTCTCAAGTCTGTTAATTAGCAAGTTTATCTCTTTATCAGAGAACCGGTCCTTATATTTAGTTAGCAAATGATGAAAGAATAAATTTGAGGCTACATTCTTTTTTTTATTAAGTAAATTATCTCCCGAAATATTGAATGGACTCGCGCGCACACCTACTTTAGACTCATTAATTGTATATATAGTTCCAAAGTCTGAGGCCTTGAGATATAAGAGGTCATCAGCATACCAGGCTAATGGAAAGTCTATTAGCGATGATTTGACTTGTTTTGAAAGAAAAATATACTCACTTAAAGAGCTTCTTGCTTTACCCGACAATTTTTTTATAAAAAACTTTAAAGAACTTTCATATTGAACGCAGTAATGTTCGTTACTAATTGGCTTGCCTGAGACATCAATTATTCTTGTAGCATAACGCAGAACTTTAATATTTTGTTTTTCTATCAAATTAATAACCTTATAAAATTCCTCTATACACTCAGGGTCTAAAACATCATCATCACCTAGAATCATTAGATATTTTTCATCATTAATCATTTCAATGCAACGGTGCCAATGTTTTACAAGAGAGGTACTTCCCAAATTGTCTTTGAAACTTGAGTAATTTATTAGCATTCTTTTCTTATACTCTGAAATTATCCTATCAGGACTCTCTGGAGAACCGTCATTACCGATGTAGACAACAAAAGACATATTAGTTTGACGCGAAAGAGATTCAAGAGTATGTTGGAAAAATTTAAGTTTAAAATAGGGAATCACAATGGCTAAACTATTCATCTTATACCTTTACCAATTGAAACAATTTACTATATATCAATAAGGCTAATCTATTTGGAATTAAAAAGTTCCGAGGCTCTGCTAAATGATTCTGAATCTGCTTAATATAATCATTTCTCCCATTCTTAATTGCAATTTGCACGTAAGATTTCAGAATATAAAATGGAGGTTTTCTTTGCTTTAATATTAATTTTAAATAACCATCTTGAAACAATTTTTCAGAATCAGCTTTAATCTTGGGGTTTGAATAGAGATTTGAAGTTATTGCCTTTGGGTGTTTTCTGTACCAAAACAAGATTTTTTTTACCGGGACATATGAAATAGTCTCCAATAGAAAAATTCTTAGATAAAATTCGCGCTCTTCTGCATAAAACAAACTTTCGTCAAACCTATAATTTGCTAATGACCGACTTTTCCAAAGAGGTCCAAGAGAATTAAGGTTGAATTGATTCAGGTAAAAAGACTTAAGAATATTTTTCGAAACAATTTCACAGTCTTGATTATCCGCTTTATTTAGATCAAATTCTATAGTTTCTAATTCATGAAACTTTCTGTACATACAAACGGTAAGATCGAGATCTGGATTCTCGTAAAAAGGTTGAATTTGTAATTCCAGTTTTTGAGGATGCATGATGTCATCATCGTCAAAAAATTGAATGTACTCCGCATTTCTTTCTTGTGCTAAATCCAATCCGAAATTACGGGTGGCAGAAAGTCCCTGGGGATTTTTTTTGGGCTTTTTGAAATAATAAAATCTGGAGTCAGTTTTTATAAAATTATTTACTACAACTTCTGTATCGTCAGTGGAATTATCATCGGTTATCAAACATTCAAAATGGGTATAGGTTTGATTTGCTATAGACTCCAAAGTTTCCAGTATTAAATGGGACCGATTAAAGGTGGCTAACAGAATAGTAACCTTTGGGTATCTCATCTCAAACGTGAAAACTTTTTAAAACCCTTGCCCGCGTGTTTTTGAATATGATGTGCGAGAAATTTAAAATGAGGCTCTATAACTTTAAGCAAATTCTTCTTCTTATGATGATTTTCAACAATCTTATCTAGAAACAGAATAAAATCACTCTCGATTGCAAATATATCTGGGTTTTTTAAAAAAGGCTTTTCAGCTAAAAGCTCTAAAGCGAAATCTTCATCACCTTCAATTTTTTTCATCATAGCGTAAATGTCACTAATTGAATTACGTTTTTCATCATAATGTAATATTTTGTTTTCATTAATTTCTGAAGTAATTAGTCGATTACCCCAATAAACTGGAAATGAATAATCCATTAGTGGTTCAATTATTTTTTCGGTGGTATAACCAGAAGCATCAGAATTTTCAAAAGAAATAACAAATTTATAATCTTTTATAAAAGTCTCTTTATCTCTTACTTCTCCTCCTATATTATTATAAAGCCGTCCGCCTGAATCAATATTTTCGAATTGACTTAGTTCTTTATAAAAGTTATTGCGCACAATACACTTTGGATTACTCACGACCATGCAGCAAAATTTCGTTTTTGAACGCCAGATATCTCTCAAACTTGATTTGTCTAATGAGGTGTAAATGCGTTTTCTGAGATAGTCACGTTCGGCAATATGTACTTTAAACATTGGTAAATGATAATGATTATTCTTGGTCTTAAGGTGCCAGGAAATAGAATAATCAAAACTCTCTTCATTTAAGGGCCTGTTTTCCCCTGAAAAAAAAACTCTACAGGACCTTAAATACTTTAGATGTTTCTTACCAAATACAGAAAAAAACAAAATATCAGGTTTTTCCTCATTTAGTATAATGCTGTGTTTCTGTTTTAATGCCTTGTACAAAAAATTATCATCAGGCTGAAATCCCGGCCAAAAATCAACAAAATAGATGCTTATTGGACTTTTCAATTCAATAACCCTTTTACAAACATTTTTGGACTCAATCTAAAAAGTTGGGCCCAGACATAAAAATTATAGCCATAGTCCCGCGAATTACCATGCTTTAAACAAAACTTTAAAAGATTGTATCTTTTCCTTTTCAGTACAAAATTTAGATAGGAATGGTCTATATCTAAATTCTTTTTTAATGAATTCAATGAAGCATACCATTTAATAGCTTGTATAAGCTCAGGTCTTAAAAAAACACGTTCTGGCCAAATTGCATTACTAACCAGTGAATCTGGATAC
The DNA here is from genome assembly GCF_900130045.1 of Leeuwenhoekiella palythoae. Lineage (GTDB taxonomy): Bacteria > Bacteroidota > Bacteroidia > Flavobacteriales > Flavobacteriaceae > Leeuwenhoekiella > Leeuwenhoekiella palythoae. The sequence continues at coordinate 513,204 of NZ_FQXT01000004.1, read as the reverse complement.
AAATCCTGATCATAATTGAAATATTTAAATAATTGCAGCATGCTCCTTTTTGCGCTTTGTATCTGTTTTATCTTCCGAACTTCAGAGGTTTGTTCTGAATGCAAGCGATAAATCAGCAGTTTTTCCGGAATATTTGCTAATCTCTTATTTTCGATCACAAGCCGCGTAAAAAGATCGTAATCCTCTGCTGGTTCTTTAGACCTGTCGTATTTAAACTTTTTAAAAATTTCAGATCGCCCGAAAATACTGGGATGAATGAGGGAATTCCCCATTAAGAGATTTGTGAAAATTGCTTTTGGAGTTTGAGGGTAGTTAAAAATAAGATTACCTCCTCTCACAAAGGCATCTGTTCCGCAGATAGAAATATCTGGATTAAACATCAAGAATTTTAATTGCTTTTCAAAGCGATTAGGCAAGCTAACATCATCAGCATCCATTCGGGCTATATACTCCCCCTTAGCCTGATCAATTGCCCAGTTTAAACTCTCGGTATACCCGGAATTCCTTTTTTTCTTGTGAAAGATAATTCTGGGATCTTTAAAACTGTCAATAATCTCTATACTGCCGTCAGTAGAACAATCATCAACAATTAACAGTTCAAAATCAGGTTCCGTTTGATCAAGAATGCTTTGTATACTTTCCGCAATAAATGCTTTGGCATTATATACTGGTAACAAAACACTGATTTTAGGCACTGTTTTCGGTCAATTGGATATTTCTGGTTAGTGTCAATATAGTCTGATTCTTTTGATAAGTTGAGCCTTTATTCTGGTCAACCTTCTTCTTAAAAATGCCAATCTACCTTTATAGGACTTGGCTACCAAATATGAATTTCCCCTATTTTCAATCGCTTCATTCAAAAATCCTAAAAATTTATTTTCATCTAAGTAATTGGGTAAGGGTTTCACAAATACAGGTTCTGACAGAATTTTAGCATATTGCTCAGGGTCTGCATTTATTCTGAGTATTTCATTTATACATTCCTCATCAGATTTAAAATTTGATCTATCAATAAAGCGTTTGGCATTAAATACAGTATTTACCAAAGGGTCTCCCCAATAAATAGGAATAGTTTTAGCTAAAAATGCATCGAAAATCTTTTCAGTTAAATAACCGGGATGGCGCTCATTTTCATAGGATAAAACAAAGCGATAATTCTGAATAAAATCAATCTTATTAGGTACTGGAGCTCCTGTGGTATTTAAATACTTACCTCCAGAAGCAACGGACCTAAAAGCATCTAATTTCTTATAAAAATCAATTCTTTCCTGAGACCTTGGATTAGATACAACCATTGCGCAAAATTCTCTCGCATTATACAACCTTAAAGATTCTTCTAATTCAGGAATTTTAAGTTGGGTTAGTAAATTTGACTCTAAAATCCGAACTGCAAAGTAAGGTAGCCTATAATGGCGTTTTGTTTTCTTGAATTCAAACGAGATACTATAATCTGTCTCTAAAAAATTAGTACTTCGATTTTCGGATGTAAAAAAAATGCGCAAACATTTGAATTTTAAAAACTCATTGCCAAAACAGGAATAAATTAAAACATCTGGATTATCCGATATTTCAAGTTTGTAATTTTTGTTTAGTAGTCGGTAGATATAATTCTCTTCTAAAATGAATCCAGGCCAAAAATCTGAAAACTGTATTTTTAGGATCGGCTTCATTACCAATAGATTATTAATTTTTACTTAAAAAATAAACTGCCTTGTAGGAAAAAATGAGCGCTCAATAATCTTAGACCAAGAACTTTTGCTCCGATAGTAACTTTCTTATTTCACAACAACTTTACTCGTTAGACCTTTTCTAAAATAAGTGAAATGTTTTTTTAACTTTCGTAAGGGATTCAAAATGTAATATCCAATTTTATATTCAATACGCTCCAAGTTTTTATAACGCTCTTGTTCCTCTCGCTCCAAACGGTAAAATACATCATCAATTAGCTCTGGATAATGCTGCTGATAGATTGTTTCGTTTTTTTTATAAATGTATTTACGTTTAATTAAAGCCGAACGTTCCCTTAAAATTAGTGAAGTGGTGCTTTCAGGGTGTCTGTGATAGGTAAACAGCTGTTCCGGGATGATAAACGCTTCCCCTTTAGGGTATAATAATCTCAAATAAAAATCCCAGTCTTCATAACCCACCTTAATTTTCTCATCATAGCCTCCAGCATTTTCCCAATCCAACTTTCGAAACATCGCACTTCCAAGCGCTGCATTTTCGAAGAGAAAATTTTGGTAATTCCCTCCCAATGGTTTAATAAGTTCTCCTGATATTTCATTTGAAGTTCTTAGCGCATAACTTGAGACCAATTTTATATTACTCTTTTCCTCAAGAATTTTCAACGCTTCACTTGAAAATTCAGCTTCAAAATAATCATCAACATCCCAATTAAGAATAAAGTCGCCGGTAGCTTTAGATATACCTGCATTACGAGCAGCTGCCTGCCCTTTATTTTTTTGGGTAATCAATAAATCTATTAGATCAGCATATTGACTTAGAATTTTCTTATTATTATTATCTGAACCATCATCAACAACAATAATTTCCTTTTCAACAACCTTTTGTAAATGCGCATAATACAATGCTCGATTAATGAATTCTGAGGAATTAAAATATGTAATAACTATACTAATCAATACTTAAAAACTATTTTTTTAAAAATCATTAATTACAATTAAAATTAATCCGACTTTTTAATATGTTCATAAACATTCTCTTTAAGATTTTAAGCGAAGTGTAACGGCTGAACCTTTTACTCAAAATTTCGGGTTTGACTAGAATTAACTTCGATTGATAATTCGGTTTTGAGCAATTGACAAAAAGAAACCTTAGTCTAGACAAATAATTTTCAACTAAAGTATTATAAGCTTCACCTTGATGAATTGCCCAAGTCTTTAATTCCTCTTCAGCCTTTTTTCGAACTTTAAAATAAAAACTCCAATTCCAGTTATCAGGCCTTTGAAATTGAAATAACATTTTTCTGGTATTAGGGCTCATTGAATGAAAATTATCAAGAACTATCTTCAATCCTCTATCAAAATTTCTTTGCGCCTTGGTATCTCTAAATATTTTAGACGTCAGACTAGCTCGATGAATTCTATAATTATATAATATTTCATCTATATATCTAAAACTAAATACCTGAGCAGCTCTTACCCAAAAATCATAATCCTCAATTCCGTGCAAATCCTCATTATAATTAAATTTTTGAAAAACTTCCTTTCTATACAAGAAGCTGGCACCAATTCCATTTTCAAAAGGTAAAAGACTTACCGGACTGACTTTATAAACTCTAATATGTTTACTTTGATCATTAATTACATTAAAATCAGAATATACTACATCTTCGCTACTAGTTTCTAAAACCGTCACTAAACGCTCTAAGAAATTACTATATAGTATATTATCATCTGAAGTCCAAGTTAAATACTCCCCTTGCGCCAGCCGGTGCCCAACATTAAGCGAAGCGGGTAATTTTAAGTTTTGCTTATTTGTAATTATTTTGATCCTGGAATCTTGAAGCCTAAAAGATTCCAGCAAACTTGGTGTATGGTCTGTTGAACAGTCATCTACAACAATCAATTCGAAATCTTCAAAAGTTTGATTCAATATACTTGCTATTGCCTCATCGATATAAGCCTGTCCATTATAAGTGGGCAATATGATTGAAACTTTAGGCATCGGCTTATAAATGACGCTTAATGATTATGCTTAAATCCCTTACGTACGATTCCCTAGTAAAGCTATTGATATGTTCCCGATTTTTAAGCCCTTGTAGTTCGCGTTCCGACGGACTATTTAATAGCTCTAACATTTTGCCAATCAAGAGTTCTCTGCTATTGGATATGAGATACGGACTTTCTTTAAGTAAGTATTTACAGCCGGGATGATCACTTGCTATAACAGGCAATCCATAAAGCATGTATTCCATCACAGCATTAGGCATTCCTTCTATTTCTGAAATTAATAGACCAACATCCAAACTACTCAAAACTTCCTCTATTGATTCCTGGGATAACAAACGTACTTTACTATCTAAACCTTCTTCACGAATAGATTTTTCAAGTGCATCATACTTAATTCGGGTATATCCTGATGATTCCCTGTTCCCGGTAAATACTAAAAATACGTCTTCGAAATTTTCACTTACTTTTTTAAAAGCTTCTAAAATGAGTTCGTGCTTTTTATCTTCACGATAATGTGCAATCATTCCGAAAACCAGGGCGTCTTGAGGTATATTAAATTTTTTGCGGATTTCCTTTTTATCAAAATGAAGATATTCCATTGTTAGATATTGAGGAAGGATATATGATTTTTCCACATCAAGCTCATAGTGCTTTTTGTATAACTCCAATCCGGTTTGTGAGTTGGCTATGACTGCCGGCACAGCTCTTGATGCATATTTTTCAAACAATTCATCAGGTTTAAAAACATCGAGCCCCAATTGATGCCAAAACGTAAACTTAACAGTTGGTAAAACTTTATACAGATAAAAGGCAACTTTAGATGGAAAGTTTAGAAATGGAAATATATAATCAAATCCATAGGGTTCAAGTATTTTCCTGTAACCCCAAATGTACTTGAAGCTCCATACCAGCCGTTTCAGATTACGATAGCTTAGTTCTTTCCAACACACCAAATAAGGAGCGTGTGTATGGAAAATATGTCTGATATGACAAGCTGTTGCAAATTGCTTAAAATCGGGCTGCAGTTCATCGCTAAACGTAAGCAAAAGAGACACTTCACATTGGTATTCTTCTGTCAAAAATTTAGCTAATCCCAGGCCCTGGCGTTCTGCGCCTCCAAGACTGCCATAGTGCATTATAAGTAGCACCTTTTTGCCTGAAAATATTTGTTTATCTAGCAAATGATAAGAAAGATTTTAAGCGTTTCCTAAGTCTTCGCTTAACGGTGCTGAACTTAGAACTTTTTACAATTACATTTTCAAAAAAAGGTTCGAGATCTTTTAAATATTCTGGATTATTCTGTTTTACTTCCCTATAGAAACTTTTTAAATTCCACTCTATATAAAAATGTTGACGTTGTCCAAAAGCTATTGCCAGTTGATTGTCTATGAGTTGCCAACTGTACATTGCTTTTTTTAATGAATTTAAATCGCTTGAACTACTTAGATTATTTCCAGAATGTGTACGGTATAATGCTAAAGAATGAGACGAAAAAATGATTCGTTGTGTATAACAAAGTACTCGAGCCATAAATTCTCCATCATCATTTAAACCAAGATGTTCATTCCACTGCCCTGCACGATCAATGAGTATTTTAGGTATTAGATAAGCATGTAATGGAAAATATCCGTGGTCCTTGATTAAAGAACTCAAGAAGTCAGGAACACTATTACAGTTTATATAACTTGATAAATTTTCATAAATTATTGTTTCTCCAGAGCTTAACCTTCCCCATCTACACGTCGAAATTGTAAACCCATCTTTATAATTCAATAGATCAACTTGTCTTTTTAATTTTTCCGAGGAAATTAAATCATCTGCATCTAAAAATTGAATGTACTTACCCTTTGCCATTTCTAACCCAACATTTCTACAAGTACTAGCCCCTTTCATTCTTATGTGAGGGCGATTATATAATCTAAACCTTTCCTTGTCTTGGATGTAATCTTTGACTTTTCCCAAAGAATTGTCAGTTGATCCATCATCTACAATAATACATTCCCAATCCATAAAGGTTTGATCTTCTATAGATTTTAATGTTTCTACTACAAAGTCTTCTTTGTTGAATAATGGTATAATAATGCTTACATCCATGACCTAGGATACTAGCGACTTCCAATTGAATTGTCTCCACCTTTTCTCAAGCCTGTAACTGCTTTTAAAATAAATATCTAGTAGCTCAACAGTCCCGAAGAATTCGATAGCTTTTTTTGTTGAATATGGCTGTAAAAGAAAAAAAATATTCCACTTTATATAATAGTAGGTTTTTTTATCAGATTTTTCCAGGGCCCGAAAGCAAGCATTAATCAGAAAATTTCCAAAGTATTCAATGAGATCAACATCGCGAATTCTCTTGGCTCTTGAGATATTTGCTACTGCAAAAAAGGCTTCGCTATATTTGAATTTTTTGTTGTATTCCAATCTATTGATTTGAGATTTACTGTGTTCGTGCTGTCTATAAATAAACAAAGGTTCTTGAGTAATAGAATAATAACGTCTGGGTAAGGTGAAAAAAATCCGGGATAGAAATTCTGCCTCTTGGGCTTTATGTAACTCTGTATTAAATAAATTCTTGTTTTCTAAAAAGCTCCTTCTAAATAATACAGATGGAGTAAAAATTTGAATGTTCCATAAAACATAATCTTTATAAAGAGATTCGCTTTTACACTGAAATACTGATAAATCTTTTAAATCCTTAGTACCTTGATAGCCGCCGCAAATATGTAAAACTTCCTTTTGATCTATATGGCTTATTTTAGTTTGAAGAAAATGCTTTAACATAATATCGTCATCGTCGAACCAGTTTACAAACTCTCCCCTGCTTAACTCAAACCCATAATTTCGGCATGCATTAGCACCTTTAGGTCGTTCTTTCGGTCGGTGATGATATTGAAATCTGGAATCTTTCGCTACATATTCGGCCAATACTTTATCAGTAGCATCCGTGCTTCCATCATCCACTACAATACCCTCCCAATTCGTATACGTCTGTGCCAAGACCGAGTCTAAAGTCTCCCCGATCAAATGAGCCCGATTATAGGTAGGGATAATGATAGAGACTAAAGGTTGATCGTGCATAACTTAAAAAATCTAAAAGCTAATATAAATGGATTAGGGTTGATGGGGTACGGGCTTTCTTGGATTGATCATTGCATATACTTGATGGTATGGCAGATCGAGATATAAACACAATTCTTCAATAGTCACCAGTTGATGTCTGGATTTACCCTGTTGTACTTTAATATCCTGTATCACCTGCCTACCGTACCGTATTCCTTTTCCGGTGATCATTGCAACATCTTGAGGGTAAATACAGATCCGAGCCATAAGCATAAGCAACATGTTTTTCAACCAATTCATAATCAACACGATATAAATTTTACATGCTTTAAAGAATTTTCAAAATGAAGGCTTAAAAAAGGGGATTAATCCCCAAGGCAATCCCGTAGTCACCCCGTATCAAAGCCGTATATAAAGCATGGCATTCTTAAAATGGAGCAAATAACACAATTCGGAAAAAAAGGCATAAAGGAATCTTTACGGCAGCAATGACAACCGCACCTTGGCAAAGTAAAAAGCTCGGGCTAGCTTCACCTTATGTTCAAGCAGTTCTGCAATTGCATACCTACGCTGTTCCAAAAGTTGTATTCCGGCAGATCAGGTCATCTAAACAGAACCGCAAGAACCAAATAGAATGTTTAATTTAATACTTAAGACTATGGCAGTTTTAAAAAGTTTGATCAAAATTGAAGGTACGCTCGACGATTTAACCTTCTACAAAGGAAAAAACGGATATCTGATTCGTACCAAAGGGGGTATCAGCAAAAACCGTATTAAAAATGATCCGGCCTTTGTGCGCACCCGTGAAAACGGTAACGAATTTGGACTGGCGGCGACCGCAGGTAAAGTACTGCGACGCGCACTTCTCGAATTGATCCGTAATGCTAAAGATGGAACCCTCACTTCAAGACTCATGCGGCAAATGAGTTTGATTAAAAATCAGGATACCACCTCACCAAGAGGCTTACGCAATCCTGCAGTGGGGCTGACTACTCCCGAAGGTAAAGTACTTTTACAGAATTTTGACTTCAACGAAAATGCGATTCTGGCGCAAGTCCTTCGTGCTGACTATACCGTGAACACGACCACCGGTGAGATCAGCATTCCCGATTTTATTCCGGGCACGCAACTGGTCGCTCCCCCGGGAGCTACCCACGTCACCTTGCAGTCGGCCTTCTTAAATTTAGATTTTACAACCGAAGTCAGAGATTTGCAGCTTAGCGATCCGGTGAACCTTCCTATCAACCTGACACCGGATAATGTGACACTTGCTCCGGCTGTCGTTACAGGAACCGGCATCACGATGATGCTCTTACAACTCTCCTTTTTTCAAGAAATGAACGGAGTACAATACCACCTCAACAATGGGGCGTTCAATACCCTAAACATCGTGCATGTGGTGTAAACTAGACCCTAAAAAGCCGGTTAAACACTTAATCGGCTTTCTTTCTTAAAACGATCGTATACCCACTTTTCTCGTAAAATTGGAACGTAGAAAAATAGAACCTTTGAAATAACGATTTTAATTTATTGTAAAACTTATTTTTTGAAGGTTGAAAAATTGCATTTTCATTTTTAACCTTATATCTATAAACCAAACGTTCTACCTTATATGTATTGGAAATCTTAGGTCTCGTGAAATTATTCTCTTGATAGTCACACAGGTACTTTTTAAAAATATGAGGTGTGTAGGGTTTTACATGAGACAAATCATTATAAAACCCTTCCCATAACAACGGAGCTGATATCACTAACGCACCTCCGGGCTTGCAACAGCGGTCAAATTCAACCAGAGTATCATAAACTTCTTGAGGCTGTAAATGCTCAATGACATGGCTCATATGAATTACGTCAAAAAAGCGATCCTCAAACGGGAGTTTGGGTAATCTTCCATAAACCGCATTACTAAACGCTGCTTTTAACTTTTCTGCGCTTTCAGGGTTTCCCTCTAAGATAAACAGGTTTGACAATCCGCAAAACCTAGCAAAACTTCCATCTCCTCCTCCTACATCCAATACCAGACCGTTTGCAGGAATAATGCTTCGCGCAATTTCAAAGAAAGGTTCTCGATTATGCGTTCTATATTTGTGTTCAATCATGATATTCCCATTTTGCATCCCCAACTAAAGCATAATTACGATGTGCTACTATTTTAGTTTCTTTAAAACTTCCTAAACTTACTTCGACTTGAAGGGCATCCTTATGAAATACATACTGAATTTTGCCTGATCCCGCCCATAAGTTAAGCGTATAACTCCCTGCAGTTAGGGGTAACTGTTTTATACTCCCTCGTATAATTTGCTCACCATCGATCAAATTAAAAGGCTCACAAGAGTTACCTGAAAAAATTTGATACACTCTTTCATTTTGAGAGGTTACGAAGCCTATTGCTAATTCTACAGTATTTGAATATCTACTCTCCAAAACGAACTCATAGTCAAATTCTGAACCGGTCTGAATTTTTGAGAGAATTTTAAAACTTTTAATTCGCACAATTTGATCTTCGGAAAAAACTAATGGCGAAACAAAGGATTTACTAGTTTTAGTTTTATTTTTATCTAAATAATGCCCTACAGTACTATCTATATCTCCTTCGTAAATAGATGTCCCGTTTTCTAGTAAAAGTCCACGTATACACAGACTCCGTACACTCGCCATATTATGACTTACAAACAACACCGTCCTGCCTTCCCCCTGCGATATATCCTGCATTTTACCTATTGCCTTTTTTTGAAATTCAGCATCACCCACCGCAAGCACTTCATCCACAACAAGAATCTCGGGTTCTAAATGGGCAGCAACTGCAAATGCCAGGCGTACCGTCATCCCACTACTGTAGCGTTTGGTTGGTGTGTCTATGTAGCGCTCACAACCTGAAAAATGAATGATTTCATCCAGTTTAGTGTTGATCTCCGCTCTGGTCATACCCAAAATGGCTCCGTTGAGATAAATGTTTTCTCTGCCGGTAAGTTCATGATGAAAACCTGTACCTACTTCGAGCAGCGAAGCTATACGTCCCCGGCTTTTAATTACCCCGGTTGTAGGGGCTGTTACCCGGGATAAGATTTTTAATAAAGTAGACTTACCCGCGCCATTCTTTCCTATAATTCCTAGTACTTCGCCTTGCTTTACCTCAAAATTGATATCGCGTAGCGCCCAAACATAATCCTCTGTTGACTTTTGACTTCTATCATTTACAGCACCTACTTTTAAAAAAGGATCTTCCTTGCCCCGCAACTTAGCCCAGTTCCGCTTAAAATCGTCACGTAGCGTGCCCGTCCCAACCGTTCCCAGGCGGTATTGCTTAGAAATATTTTCGGCTTTAAGGATTATCGACATAGAATAATATTATGAATAGACGACTTCTCGATACAAATTAAGCTCCACTATCGTTCCGCTTAATTCACTCGAAGTGACTACGCTGTCAGTTCGAGTGCTTGATTGAGGCCAAAGCCGAAAACAAGTGTATCGAGAACCATAGATGTTACAATTCATCAAATCGTATCAATAAAATTCCTGCCCGTACGGTTAAAAACCACCAGACCCACAAAAAACACCATCAGGCTTAGTAGTGCACAGTATCCCAACAGTCCCCAATTAAAAATCCCTTCCTGCAGGGTCATATAGCGAAAGGCTTCAATAAGAATTGCAATAGGATTTAATTCAACAACCCAAGTATATTCTGAAAGGGTTTCACTGTTCTGCACTTCAGCAATAGGATACATTACTGCCGAAACATACATCAACAAGGTTGTAGCAAAACCGATCAGGATTCTAAAATCTCGGTACTTCGTGGTCAACGAACTGATCAACATTCCTAAACCTAAGCCTAAAACTGCTAGAATTCCTAACACCACCGGAAACAGCCATAACGTAACATCAGGCTGTAACGCATAGCCTTTCAATACAAAATATAAATAGAAACACGCAAAGATGAGCAATTGAATACTCAGCTTAAACAAGGCGGAAATCGCCTGGGACAGCGGAGTAATGATCCGTGGAAAATATACTTTAGAGAACAAACCTGCATTACTAGCAAAGGTGTTGGATGTATTATTGAGACACTGTGCGAAATAACTCCACATGGTAATCCCTGCCAAATTAAAAAGAAAAGGTGGTGCGCCTCCGGTTTGAATACTGGCGATATTATTAAACACCAAAGTAAAGATCACTCCGGTAAACAAGGGTTGAATTACATACCATAACGGACCTAAAATAGTTTGCTTATAGGCTGAAACAATATCCCTTCGCACAAACAGCAATAACAGATCTTTATACCTCCAGATCTCTTTAAAATCAATAGCAAGCAATGATTGCTTCGCATTGATCTCATATAACCAATCGTCCTGCTCTTTCATTAATTAATGCTCCAATTGCTCATTGATCCAACGAGCTACTTTTTTAGCTTTACGTTTTAAAATGGTTAAGACACCAGCCCTTTGCTGATGTCTGTAGGCTTCTCCATATTTTCCATAGCCGTAACCATATTCATAGCCGTAACCATAGCCATAACCTAACTTGCTTTTGGCACTGAAATAGTTCAACACAAAACTGATATTACTTATTTCTTTCTTCTTGTACTTATCATTGATTAGGCGCAACATTCCTTTCTTAGTGTAATGCTGACGGATAACATACAAGGTGGCATCTACATATTCATCCAATTCTAAAGCGTCTGAAACCAAGCCTACAGGTGGTGTGTCAAGAATAATATAATCGTATTCTTTTTTCAATTCTTCCATGAGCGTATCCATCTGTTCGCTCATCAATAATTCTGAAGGATTGGGAGGTACTGCTCCGGCTAAAATCACATCAAGATGCGGAATCTTGGTCGGCTGAACAATCTCGTCTAATGTATTTTCTCCGATTAAATAATTCACCACACCGGTATCGTTCGGTAAATTGAAATCTCCAAAAATTTTCGGTTTTCTTAGATCTAAACCTACGAGCACTGTTTTACGCTGACTTAACGCAAAAACACTAGCCAAGTTGATACTACAAAAAGTCTTTCCTTCTCCACTGACTGATGAAGTGATGCGAACAGTTTTAGCCCCTTCGATCTGTTGCTTTCTGTAGATAAATTGCAAACTGGAGCGCAGTCCTCTAAAGGCTTCAGCAATTGCCGAGCGGGGATCTTCAATAACAACGAGATTGCTTTTTGAAGAACTCTTCCCTATAGCTCCTAAAACAGGAATACTCGAAAGTCGTTTGATCTCATTGGGGTTACCAATTTTAGTATCAAAGAAAAATAATAAAAACACGATGGCTAACGGCACAACGGTTCCTCCTACTACTGCCATCACATAACTCACCTCGGTATTGGGGCCAATTGCCCCACCTCCGGTATCTTTAGCTTCATCGATAATCACAATATCTGAAACATTGGCCGCTTTGACGATTCCCGCCTGACTGCGTTTGTCTAAAAATACGCCGTATGCACCTTCTGTAAGGTTATAACGGCGTTGAATTCCAAATAACTGCTGCTGCTCTTGTGGAAGTTTACGCATCTGCCCTTCAGTTGCAGCAATCTCATTACGCACTTCGCGCAATTGACCTCTGATGATTTGCTGGCTCGAAGCCATATTTTCAAAAAGTACGGCTTTGATTGCATCAATACGACGGTCTAGATCTTTAAACGCCGGGTTGTTAGGTTTAGCCGTATACGCCAAACGACGCCGTTCTTCTGCGAGTTCGATAATACTGCTTACACTTTGAGTCACACTTCCTTCTCCAATACCGGTAATACTCGGCGCCGGAATATCTGTACCATAGTCTTCTCGGGTGCGCAGGTAATTCTCTAAATCCTGATAATATTGTAACCGTTGTTCTAAGTTCTGTTTCTGTGCATCAAGCTCGGTGATCTTAGCGATCAGACTTTCTTCACTACTGCCAATTCCAATACTGCTGTTCTCATCTCTAAATTTATCAAGCTCTTCCTGTACGTTTTTCATCTCAACCGATTTCACCGCCAGACTGCTATCAATAAACTGAATGGTTTTGGTCGCAAACAAGTTTTTACGCTCTAGTTGGGTTTCGGCTAAAATCCTAACGGACGCGTTTAAGTAATCTACTAAACGTGCTTTATTATTCCCTGTAAGACTTAGCGTTAGAATACTGGATCCCGATGGGGTTTGATCAATCCCTATTCCGCGGTAGCGTCCTACCGTACCGTCAAAAGCATTAAAACGAATCAGATATTCCTTACCTAAAACAGGCGGAAGTCCCGATGGATTTAACTTAAAATTGAAATAGGGCAAGTCAATAGGATCTCCAAGCGTATACTGTTTTGAGATCTTTGCAGCAGGCAAAGGTAAATTCAGCATTTCTTTAGTATCATAGTTCTGTGCAGGTGCTGAACCTCCATTAAAATCTATGGATAATGTATATGTTGAATCACTAGTAAAAACAATCTTGATTTGCTTCCCTAAGAGTTGTGGCCTTGCCGTATTGACATCTACCAGAAAGGGGGTCGCTCCGTAAATATCCTCCAGATGATATTCTCCTTGCTGCAAATAATCTACATAATACTGAAGCGCTTCTACCACAGTCTCGTTGTGACTTCTGGAACGCAATAAAATGATTGCCGTTTGCACTTTATCGGTAGTTCCACCCCAATTAAAAGTGAGACTGGTATTGGATGTAAAAAATGGATTCTGATCGTCTTTAACCGTTATCATATTACTCATACGATACACCGTTTGACGACGTACATTTTTATAATGTGCAATGTAATAGGCAATCCCTATACACACTACAAAAAGCGGCCACCAGGCAAGAATCTTGAGCAGAAAACCTCTAAAATCAAAGAAATTTTGTAGGTCTTTTATTTCAAATTCATCTTCCATCTAAAGGCGAGCAAATAAAAGAATTGTTGTGGTTGCGAGGGTTAGAATAGAAACAACTGTGGTTAGTGATTGCAAACCAGTAGTTCCTACACCTAAAGATTTCTGCGGAAGCGGATTTACTAAAATCACATCGTTAGGCTGAATAAAATAGTATGGCGAATTGAGCGCATCGATCTTGGTCATATCAATATGATGAATCTTTTTTCCTCCCGGATATTGTCGAATGATCAATACATCGGTACGATCACCATATTCTGAAATATCACCACTATTTACGATAGCGTCTAGTAAAGAAAGTTGTTCTACCAATTCTACTTTAACCCCGGGACTACCAACTTCTCCACCAATAGTATATTTGATTCCCGCGAGTTTTACGGTCACAAAAATATTAGCTTCCGCTGTAAAATAATCGTCTAATAATTTTTTCTCAATGATCTCCCGAATCTCTTCAGTAGTATAGCCTAGCACCTGCACTTCGCCTAAAGTAGGTAACCGAATTGCCCCGTGCCTATCTACTGCAAAACCGTCATAGTAATAGCCTTCCCCCAAATTATTACCTTCTTCACCATTCGTTTGTGGATTGAACAAAGCCACAAGTTCCTGATCCAATGCTTTCACCCGAATGCTTAAAACATCATTGATTTGAACACGGTAAGGTTGCTGCTGAAGATTTACTTGAATGATACTATCTTGAGCCGTTTGGGTTTCTTGAAGATAGGTTAGTTTCTTGGTAGGAATACAAGATCCCAGTGTAGTGAAGAACGCCAAAAGAAGCATTTTGACGATTAAAGGAAAGGTGTTTTGCCTGTAAAAAACTGATTTTCGGGCAAAGCTCCGCTGACTTAAGTCCCATTTTTTAGGGCAAAGCAACGAATTTGTAGGTATCTTCATACAAGTCGGGATTGCAACTACGACAAATATACTTTTTAACAATTAATTGTGAAACTATAAAACCGGTCTTCTTTGTTAAAGTTACGGGGCTTCAGCGCTCCAGAAATACAAGCGCCACACGTAAACTACTTTAGGGAAAGTCCGTGAGGCATTCGTTGAATACAAATTTTCAATTTTAAGGCATCCCGATAGCTCTCGGGACGGAGTTCTAAACCCTTTGGCAGCGTCAAAAAAAATGCGTTACCAAAGCACAAACCATAAAACAATACTTAAATAGAATTTCAGGAAAAAAAGGAAACAATTTGGAGTCTTAATTAGCCACCTCGCTAATGAATTTAATTCGGTATAAACGCAACTCATCTTCATCATAATCACCGTCAAATTCATCAAGCGCAGCTTCGATTTTATCAGTCTCAGCCTCTAGAAAGTATTCGTGTAGTTCTTCTTGCTGATCTTCATCAAGAATATCTTCGATCCAATAATTGATGTTGAGTTTGGTTCCGCTGTAGACAATAGCTTCCATTTCTTTTACAAACTCAGGCATTTCAAGTCCTTTGGCTGATGCGATATCATCAAGTGGAAGTTTTCGATCTACATTCTGAATGATATACAATTTCAATCCGCTGTTAGAGCCAGTAGATTTCACTACAAGATCGTCAGGTTTTAAAATATCGTTCTCTTCCACATAAGCTGCGATGAGTTCAATAAACTCCCGACCATACTTTTTAGCTTTTCCTTCTCCAACGCCAAAAACATTAGCCAACTCTTCAATTGAAGTTGGATATTTAATCGCCATATCTTCTAAGGAAGGATCTTGAAAAACGATATACGGCGGCACTCCTTTGCGTTTTCCTACTTTTTTACGCAGGTCTTTGAGCATCGCAACCAGTTTAGGATCTGTTCCTCCACCGGCCTTGGCACCACTAGCGACGGCTACTGCATCAGCGCTTTCATCATAAGCGTGATCCTCAGTCATCATAAACGATTCCGGATTTTTAATAAAATCCGTTCCTTTCGGCGTCAATTTAATAACCCCGTAGGTCTCTATATCTTTGCGTAAATACCCGGCAACTAAAACCTGTCGCAGCAAAGCTTTCCAATAAGATGACTCCTTATCTTTTCCGCAGCCAAAATAAGCATCAGTATCGGTTTTATGCGAAGAAATGATCGCGTTTGATTTTCCAACCAGAGTAAATACTAATTCTTTGCCTTTGTAGATCGCGCCTGTTTTATCAACCACTTCTAAAAGTTTAACTACATCATCCTGAGCCTCGTGCTTTTTCTTAGGGTTACGCACATTATCATCCAGGTCACCTCCTTCTCCCGTCTCATTATCAAATTCTTCTCCAAAATAATGAAGAATAAATTTTCTACGCGACATGGATGTTTCGGCATAGGCGACCACTTCTTGCAATAAAGCATGACCGATTTCTTGTTCCGCAACCGGCTTACCGCTCATAAATTTCTCAAGTTTTTCGATGTCCTTATAGCTGTAATACGCCAAACAATGCCCTTCGCCACCGTCTCTTCCGGCGCGACCGGTTTCTTGATAATAACTTTCTATACTCTTTGGGATATCGTGATGAATCACAAAACGCACATCAGGTTTATCAATCCCCATCCCAAAGGCGATGGTTGCTACTACCACGTCTACATCTTCCATCAAGAACATATCCTGATGCTTAACGCGGCTTTTAGCATCTAGCCCCGCGTGATAGGGAACAGCAGAGATTCCGTTTACTTGCAATACTTGCGCGAGCTCTTCTACGCGTTTTCGGCTAAGACAATAAATGATTCCGCTTTTCCCTTGATTTTGTTTCACAAACCGAATGATATCAGCATCAACATTTTTAGTCTTCGGGCGAATTTCGTAGTATAAATTCGGCCTGTTAAAAGAAGCCTTAAACGCATTTGCTCCAGACATGCCAAGGTTTTTCATAATATCTTCCTGCACCTTGGGCGTCGCCGTAGCAGTCACCGCTATGATCGGGATATCATCGCCTATACGTTTTATGATCTGACGAAGATTTCGGTATTCGGGTCTAAAATCGTGTCCCCATTCACTAATACAATGCGCCTCATCGATCGCGACAAAACTTATTTTTTGCGAACGCAAAAACTCAACATTCTCTTCTTTAGTAAGGGATTCCGGGGCGACGTAAAGTAATTTAGTTACTCCGTTGGTGATATCTTCTTTCACTTGTTTGACCTCTCCTTTGTTTAAAGAAGAATTCAACACGTGAGCGATTCCGTTTTCTTTTGAAATGCCGCGCAGCGCATCAACCTGATTTTTCATCAATGCGATTAACGGACTGACAACGATTGCAGTACCGTCTTTGATCAAGGCCGGAAGCTGGTAACAAAGTGATTTACCACCCCCGGTAGGCATTATAACAAAAGTATGTTTTCCTTCAATAATGCTTTTTATAACATCTTCCTGTAAGCCCTTAAACTGGCTGAAACCAAAATATTTTTTAAGGGACGCGTATAAGTCTATTTCTTCTGAACTCATTAAAGCTTATTCAAATTTGCATACATTTGTATTCTAAATATAGTAATTTCTACAGCACTAACAAACGGCTTAATCTTATATCTTTTGAACACTTACGAGCAGATTTTAGACAGCGCCAAGCGAACCATCGCGATGGAACTCGAAGCTGTCGCTAATCTCCACACGCTTATTGACCAAGACTTTGCTAAAGCTGTTTCTTGTATTTATAACGCCAAAGGCCGGGTAATTATTTCGGGCGTTGGCAAAAGTGCAATTATAGCGCAAAAAATAGTAGCTACCTTAAATTCTACAGGAACACCTTCGGTTTTTATGCATGCGGCCGATGCAATACATGGAGATCTGGGCACGATTCAGAAAGATGATGTGGTGATCTGCTTATCAAACAGCGGAAATACGGCTGAGATCAAAGTGCTGATCCCTTTGATCAAAAATCAGGAGAATACGGTCATTGCAATGACTTCTAATAAAGATTCGTTTCTCGCAAAACAGGCAGATGCGTTGATTTTGGCTTACGCCGAAAAAGAGGCGTGCCCGCACAACTTGGCGCCTACCACAAGCACCACCGTGCAATTGGTAATGGGCGACGCTTTGGCTTTAGCTCTTTTAGACCTTCGCGGATTTTCAAAAGAAGATTTTGCCAAATACCATCCCGGAGGCGCGCTAGGGAAGCGCATGTACCTTCGCGTTAACGAACTTGTGGCACTTCACGACAAACCTGAAGTCACTCCGGATACTCCTATAAAAAAGGTAATTGTAGAAATTTCGCATAAAAGACTCGGCGTTACCGCTGTTACCGAAGGCTCTAAAATCGTAGGAATTATAACCGATGGCGATATACGCCGTATGCTTGAGACTAATGAAGTGCTCACCGGTCTCACCGCAGCAAGCATTATGAGCAAAAACCCCAAACGCATCACAACTGATGCTTTAGCAACCGAAGCTTTAGAACTGCTAGAAAGCAATAGCATCACACAACTCTTAGCGGTAGATAGCGCTAATAATTATGCAGGTGTGGTACATTTGCACGATTTAATTAAAGAAGGAATTCTATAATGGCAAAAAATAAAAATGCAAACCCGGACGAAATGTCCTTTTTAGATCATCTTGAAGAATTAAGATGGCACCTTATACGCGCTACCCTGGCAATTGTGATTGTGGGTGTTGTTGCTTTTGTGTTTAAGGATTTCATCTTTGACGCGATCATTTTCGCTCCGGCAAATGCCGATTTCATTTCTTATGACTTGCTTTGCCAATTGGCCCAGATGGTGGGCTCTGACAAAGGTTGCGTAAATGAGATGAACTTTACAATTCAAAACCGTACGATGGGTGGGCAGTTTAATGCCGCGATCTGGACGTCGATCATAGTGGGTATTGTGGTCGCCTTCCCGTATGTGATCTATGAATTCTGGAAATTTATTTCTCCCGGATTGTATGAAAAAGAACGCAAAAACTCCAGAGGTTTTATCGTGATCTCCTCGCTACTCTTTTTTATGGGAGTACTTTTTGGCTATTACATTATCGCTCCACTCTCTATTAACTTCTTAGCCAATTTTACCGTTGGCGATATGGTAGACAATGAGTTTGATATTGATTCCTATATTGGTTTGGTGCGTGCCAGTGCACTTGCAGCCGGACTCATTTTTGAATTACCGATCATCATCTATTTCTTTACCAAAATAGGCTTGGTAACGCCGCAATTTTTAAGAAAATATAGAAAATATGCATTGATCATTGTTTTAGTAGTCTCGGCGGTAATCACGCCTCCGGATATTTCAACACAGGTCATTGTATCTATTCCTATTTTGATTTTATATGAAGCGAGTATTTTAATTTCGGCCTTTGTAACGCGCCAGGAAGCTCGTGAATTAAAACGCGCACAACAACGCGCTGCAAAAAAACAATAGTCATTTTCATTTGGGGAAGCCCAAAGAACGCACATAAAAACAAATTATCAAATTCGTAGCATCCCGATAGCTATCGGGACAGAGTATAAACCTTTTGGCAGAGCCGAAAAATCCCTAAAATATATGTCAGAAAAGACCTTAAATCAAGTTGAAGAATTCAATGCGTATCGCGCAAAAATGAATGATAAAATACTAGCTGATAAAAACAAGATTATCAACCGTATTTTTAATTTAGACACTAACGCTTTTGCTCCTGGTGCTTTAGATGTTAAAACTAAAGAATTGCTGGGGCTGGTAGCTTCTACCGTGCTTCGATGTGACGATTGCGTGCGCTATCACTTAGAAAGCTGTTTTAAAGAAGGTGTTACCAAAGAACAAGTAATGGAAACGCTAAGTATTGGCACATTGATTGGTGGTACCATCGTGATTCCGCATTTGCGACGCGCTTATGAGTACTGGGAAGTTCTTGAAGAAAACGCTTCAAAATAATACGTTGACGTAAAAATCAGCGTTTTATGATGCATATCTAAAATATGAGTTTATGAAACTACGAGCAGAAAATTTAATGAAGTCCTACAAAGGCCGAAAAGTAGTAAAAAGCATTACTGTTGAGGTTGCGCAGGGCGAAATCGTGGGACTATTAGGCCCTAATGGCGCCGGTAAAACCACTTCATTTTATATGATCGTAGGACTCGTTAAGCCTAACGGCGGAACGATTTATCTAGACAATAAAGACATTACCAAATACCCGATGTATAAACGTGCACAAAACGGCATTGGGTATCTGGCTCAAGAAGCTTCGGTATTTAGAAAATTGAGTATTGAAGAGAATATTCTGAGCGTTTTGCAGATGACCAAAATGAGCAAGAAAGAGCAACTCGCCAAGATGGAAGAGTTGATTGATGAATTTAGTCTGGGTCACATTCGCAAAAACCGTGGAGACTTACTTTCTGGAGGCGAACGCCGCCGTACCGAAATCGCTCGCGCTTTAGCCACCAACCCGAATTTCATTCTCTTAGACGAACCTTTTGCCGGAGTTGACCCGGTAGCGGTTGAAGATATTCAGCGTATCGTTGCACAGCTAAAACAGAAAAACATAGGTATTTTGATAACAGATCATAATGTTCAAGAAACTTTGGCGATTACTGATCACACCTACCTCATGTTTGAAGGAAACATTTTAAAACACGGTGTCCCTGAAGAATTAGCGGCAGACGAAATGGTGCGCAAAGTCTATTTAGGCCAAAACTTTGAACTGCGTAAAAAGAAATTGTTTCAGTAAACACGCAGGTAAAACCAACCTTTAGCAGCGCCAATACAATTTAATCTGAAAACACAGCGGCATCGCCTTTAGCAATTGCGACTAGCTTAACCAATTGCTCTTCTAGAATTCGATCTTCTGACAACTCAGGCAACGCCTCGAGCGAAAACCAATTCACCCCTCCAATATCAAAATTAGGATCAAAATCCCCTTCGACTATTTCGCATAAATAGCACAGTTTATACACATAATGCGGTTGTGGCGGATGTGGGTAATTTCGTTTATCTAATACAGCAAGTAGGCGTTTGACTTCGGCCTTAAATCCGGTTTCTTCTGCTATTTCTTTCAGGACATTTTCAGTAGGTGTAAGCCCTACGTCTGCCCAACCGCCGGGCAGCGTCCATTTATCATCAACAGTTTCTTTAACCAATAGAATCTCGTCTTGAGCATTTAGGATCAGTCCGCGTACATCAACTTTGGCCGTAGGGTAATCTCCTTCCGGCAGAAAAAAATCGTGAAGCTGATCAACAGGCTTATCACTCAAAATACTCATCATCTGCAAAGCAAGCTCCCGAAGTTCTTCATAACGCTCTGCGTCATAATTCTCTTTGTTGTACACAAGGCCGGCTTCTGCTAAGGATTTTACTTGTTTTATTTGGTTGAGTAGATTTTCTGAAATGTTCATTAGGTATTACGTGTAGCGATTGAAATTAAAACGTAAGCGATGATAATCAAAGGTATCGCCGCAAAAGTCAACCAGAATAAAAGAATGATCGCCAAGAGTAAAAAGCCGTATCTAATCTTATTTTCTGCTAAGCCCCAACTTTTAAATTTTAGAGCAAAAAGTGGAATTTCCGCATTGAGCATATAGCAGCTCAACGCAGTTAAAGCCAGTAAAAACCAAGTATTAGTGATCAGAGTTTCGGCGATGGCGTAATCCTGAAACTGTACAATAAGCGGCAAACTCAAGATCAAAAGCGCATTGGCCGGTGTTGGCAAACCAATAAAAGAAGTAGTCTGGCGGGTATCAATATTAAATTTGGCGAGCCTGAATGCTGAAGCTAAGGTGATCGCAAAACCCAAAAACGGAAGCAGCGATAAACTCTCCCATGATAACCCTGCTTCTACCCAGCGCTCTCCAGTGTTCCAATGCTCTAATTTATGCAGCATTTGAAACATCACCATTCCCGGCACTACCCCACTGGTAACTACATCGGCCAGGGAATCTAGTTGTAGCCCAAGTTCACCTTCTACCTTAAACATTCTGGCGAAAAAACCATCAAAAAAATCAAAAAACACTCCGGCTACCACGGCATAGGCTGCATAATCTAAATGACCGGTAGCGGCAAAAAACACGCCGAGCATTCCGCAAAAAAGATTGGCCATTGTGAATGCGTTGGGTATATAGCTTTTTATATTCATTGATTAAATTGGTATTATTAGATTTAAGCTGCTGCGGATAAAAATAGCGAAAAACAATGGGCTACAAGAAAGCTTATGAAACTCCTAACGTTTTTGCATTACCAAAACCAGCAAAAAAATAATGTTTAGATTCTCAATTCATTTAAGCAACTTTACGACAAAATTTTAGCTGTATTGAAGCACTTCATTACCCTTATTCTTCTTCTTGCTTTTGGTTCTGAGACTTCAGCACAGGCGGTGCGTAAATACTCTAACGAATTTCTCAATATCGGTGTCGATGCTGCTGCGCTTGCGATGGCGAACGCGGTGACCGCCAACACAAACGACGTTAATAGCGGATATTGGAATCCTGCAGGTCTTGTAAATCTTGAAGACAATCAGTTGTCGTTGATGCACGCTAGCTATTTTGCAAATATTGCGCTATATGATTATGCCGCTTTCGCAAAGCCTTTAGACGATCGTACAGCGCTAGAGGTTTCACTCATCAGGTTTGGCGTTGATGATATTTTAAACACCACCCAACTTATCGATGCCGACGGAAATATAGATTATAACCGCATCAGTTTATTTTCTACCGCAGATTATGCTTTTACCGTTTCGTTTGCTAGAGAAATGCCTGTGCAAGGATTGAATATAGGCGCTAACGCAAAGATCATCCGTCGTATTATTGGCGATTTTGCGTCGAGTTGGGGCTTTGGAATTGATCTCGGTATACAATATCAAACGGAGGATTGGTATTTTGGTGCAATGGCCCGTGACATCACGACCTCGGTAAATAGCTGGGCGATTGACGAAGAACAATTTGCGACGATTAGTGATGCGGTTGAAGGTCAAAATCAAGAACTACCCGAAACTTTAGAGGTGACCATCCCAAAATTACAGTTGGGCGTGGCCCGCAATTGGCTTATTAATTATGATTATTCCATAAAAGCTGAAATTGATCTTATGATGCGCTTCGCTCAAACCAATGACCTGATCTCAAGTTCAGCGATAAGTGCTACACCCGCAGCAGGAGTCGAATTTGGTTATACTGGAATTGTGTTCATCAGAGCCGGTGTGGGCAATTTTCAAGAAATCACCCAACTGGATGGCAGCAATCGTATTGGATTTCAACCTAACATTGGTGTAGGTTTTCAATACAAAGGGATTCATATTGATTATGCGCTAACCGATATTGGTGATCAAAGCGCTGCGATCTATTCTAATATTTTTTCACTGAAATTAGACTGGGAGTTGTTTCGATAGCAACTTATATTCTTAACCCTTTACCGCCCGAAGCATTTCGCGTTTTCCCGGAGGCCCCGGCAAGCGCTCTACGGTAAAACCGACGGCCTGCATCGCGCGACGCACGCTTCCTTTGGCGGCATATGTCACAAGTACTCCGCCTGTTTTGAGCGCCGTATACATTTTTTCGAAAATAGATTCTCCCCAAAGTTCTGGTTGCACGCGCGCACCAAACGCATCAAAATAGATCAAATCATGTTGATCAACATCGGTAATAGTTTCAAAGCGCTGTTTCCGTTTTTTAAGCTGAAATGCTTCCGTGATTGTTTCTGTTTGCTCCCATGAAGTTTGATGCATTTTTTCAAAAACAGAAGCATAGGTTTCGGCTTGAGCTGCTTCTAAATAGTTGAGTTGTGCAATTTCTTCAGCAAGTACGGGATACGCTTCCACACCTTCATAGTGAATGTTTTGCTGAATTTTTTCCGCGTGAATTAACGTAAGTAAAGCATTAAGCCCCGTCCCGAAGCCAATCTCTAGAATATGTAATAGCGTAGTCTCCGGATGAAGTTCTTTCCAGAAGTCAAAACCCATTTTTAAAAATACGTGTTTCGCTTCTTGCACAGCACCGTGCATCGAGTGGTACTGCTCGTTCCATTCAGTAAATTGAATGGTAGTAGAACCGTCACCGGTTTTAACGATTTTTCGCTCCAAATTATTGGTTGATTTTCACACCTGTTGCAGTAAAACCAAGTGTTTTCTTAGGCATAGTGATCGCCGCAATCTCTTCTTCAGATTTACCGCCATCTTTAGCATAATGTTGTAATTCTTCTACCGAAGTCTCACTCACAAAAGCCTGCCCGTGTACAACTACTTTCTTGTCTTTAATATCTTTTGGCACAAAAAAGCCATAATCTTTAAACTTGATAAACACAGGATCAGTTGCCCCAACATCTACCTGCATCCAACATCCTTTTTTCTGACATACATCTTCCACAGGACCTTCAAAAGTTACATTGATCGTATCCCCAGGCTTTAAGTTATTGTAGATATCCCCCAGTTCAAAAGCAGATAGCGTGGTTTCATTTTTAAAATCATCACCATAAACAGCCAATTCAGAGGTTGCAACAGCTTCAGCAACTGCTACATCTTCTTGATTTGAAGCGCCTTCTTTACAAGAAATCAGACCAATACCTAAAAATGCAAATACTAAATACTTTTTCATCGTGTATATTTTATTAAAAATAGGATAGCCTGTAAATTTAATGAATTCTTGCGCACCCGGACTTTGAGAAAATGATAAATTTGTAGGATAAAATTCAACAATAATGACAGATACATTAAAAGTAACCAAGATCGCCGAGTCTAAAATCAATCAGGTTGACTTTAGTAATCTCGCTTTTGGTACCGTCTTTACAGACCATATGTTTGTTTGTGAATACAAAAACGGAAAATGGCAAACGCCTGAAATCCTTCCTTACGGTCCGCTGCAAATGGATCCTTCTG
Source organism: Leeuwenhoekiella palythoae (assembly GCF_900130045.1). Classification (GTDB taxonomy): domain Bacteria; phylum Bacteroidota; class Bacteroidia; order Flavobacteriales; family Flavobacteriaceae; genus Leeuwenhoekiella; species Leeuwenhoekiella palythoae. Next base: position 488,890 of record NZ_FQXT01000004.1, on the reverse strand, counting down.
CAAAGGTTTTTCACTATGGGCAAGCCGTGTTTGAAGGCATGAAAGCCTATAAAGATGATAAGGGAGATGTGTATATGTTTCGTCCTGAAGAAAATTTTAACCGCATTAATAAGTCTGGTGAGAGATTGGCAATGCCTGCTTTTGAAAAAGACTACTTTTTTGACGGTCTAAATACACTTTTAAATCTCGACAAAGATTGGATTAAACCAGGAGAGGGTAACTCGCTTTATATTCGTCCGTTTGTTATTGCTACAGAAAATGGGGTTTCTGCCTCACCTTCAAGTGAATATAAATTTGTGATCATTTGCGCACCGGCACAAGCATATTACAGCGGTGAAGTTCGCGTATTGTTTGCTGATCATTATAGCCGTTCTGCAGATGGCGGTGTAGGTTTTGCTAAAGCTGCCGGAAACTACGCAGCGCAATTTTACCCAACGGAATTAGCAAAAGCTAAAGGCTACAACCAAGTAGTTTGGACGGATGCTAATACACACGAATACCTGGAAGAAGCAGGTACGATGAATGTGTTTTTTAGAGTAAACGACACACTTCTGACGGCGCCTACAAACGATCGTATTCTTGACGGAATTACGCGTAAGAGTTTGATCGAACTGGCAAAAAGCCAAGGCATCAATGTAGAAGTACGTCCGGTAAAAGTTGCTGAAATTGTAGAAGCTGCCGAAAATGGCTCGCTTAAAGAAATGTTTGGTGCAGGTACTGCTGCGGTAATCTCTCCAATTTCAGGATTCACGCATAAAGAGAAAGCTTTTGATCTTCCTACAATGGAAGACGCATACGCTACCAAGTTAAAGAAACAATTAACCGAATTACAGGCAAACCGTTCTGAAGATCCATTTGGATGGCGTTACGAGGTGCCTGCTATTGAGGTATAAACCGTTTTGATTTCGCTTTCGCGAAAATGAAACTAAAAAGCTCCTTGCAAACTGTTGCAAGGAGCTTTTTTTTACGCAATAATCAGGCGCACTAAGGTTTTGTGTTTGCCTACTTTAGACGTATTTTTGCACCTCATTTTTAAATTGATACGATGCAAGAGGGAATATATGCTAAGTTTCACACGCCAAAAGGCGAAATTCTAGTGAAATTAGAACACGAAAAAACACCGGGAACGGTAGGAAACTTTGTTGCTTTAGCCGAAGGAAACCTTGAAAATTCAGCTAAAAAACAAGGAAACCCGTATTACGACGGACTGAAATTTCACCGTGTAATTCCAGATTTTATGATTCAAGGGGGATGCCCTCAAGGAACCGGAACCGGAAATCCGGGTTACCAGTTTGATGATGAGTTTGACTCAAGCTTAAAGCACGATGCTCCCGGAAAACTTTCTATGGCAAATGCCGGACCGGGAACAAACGGAAGTCAGTTTTTTATCACTCACACTGCCACTCCTTGGTTAGACGGAAAACACACCGTTTTTGGTAGCGTAGTAGAAGGTCAAGATGTCGTAGATGCGATCGCCCAAGGTGATATTATGGACAAAGTAGAGATCATTCGTCAAGGCGCAGAAGCAGAAGGCTTTAATGCTGTTGAAGCATTTAGAACTTTTGAAGGAGCACGTGAAAAACGCATCGCTGAAGAACGCGAAAAACGTAAAGCCGAACTTGATAAATTAAGCGAAGGTTTTAAAGAAACAGAAAGTGGATTGCGTTACCAGATCATTCAAAAAGGTGATGGCAAGAAAGCTGAAAAAGGAAAAATGGTTTCTGTGCATTACAAAGGTCAGCTAGCTGACGGTACGGTATTCGACTCTTCATATAAGAGAAATCAACCTCTGGATTTTCAAGTAGGTGTAGGTCAGGTGATTTCTGGCTGGGATGAAGGTATTGGCTTACTTCAAGTAGGCGACAAAGCGCGTTTTGTGATTCCTTCAGATTTAGGATATGGTAGCCGCGGTGCCGGCGGTGTGATTCCACCAGATGCGATTTTAGTTTTTGACGTAGAATTGATGGATGTTAAATAAATAAGATACATTTTCTTAAGAATAGCAAAGGCTGCCTTTTTTGGGCAGCCTTTTTTTTGCTCAAATTTGAAATTAATGCGCTGAAAATATGCAGTTTGGTCTTCCGCTTATGATTGCTTATATTCCAAATAACTAATAACCAAAACAAATTAAAATGGGAAAAGGAGATCAAAAAACTAAACGTGGAAAAATTCATCGCGGCACTTACGGTAAACTAAGACCGCGGAAGAAAAAAAGCAGCGCGACTACCGCTGACGTCCCCACGAAGCAAACGGCTACCAAAACAAAAGAGGCCGACAAAGCGACCTCTGATAAAAGTTTAGCAGACAAAAAGCCTTAGAACTAATTATCTAACGAATACCAATTCGTTTTTATCTAGATCAGAGTATTGCTCGCTGAAGCCATACCCGCCGTAATCAAAGCCCTTGAGTTGATCTATGGTTTGCACATCCTTATCTATAATGTAGCGCACCATAGAACCCCGGGCTTTTTTTGCATAAAAAGAGATGATCTTGAGTTTTCCGTTTTTGTAATCTTTAAACACAGGAGTAATGACAGGAACTTTCAATTTTTCCGGCTTCACCGATTTGAAATATTCGTTACTCGCAAGATTTAAAAACAGTTCGTCTTCTTTTAATTCAGCATTCAAAGCTTCAGTGATTTTATCGTCCCAAAATTCGTACAAGTCATCATTGCGACCAGATTTCAATTTGGTTCCCATCTCCAGGCGATAGGCTTGCATCAAATCAAATGGCTTCAACACCCCATAGAGACCAGAAAGAATACGTAACGTATCTTCTAATTTATCTAGTTTTTCAGTCGGAATCGTGTACGCATCAAGACCAGTATACACATCCCCATCAAAAGCATAAACCGCAGGGCGCGCATTTTCTTTAGTAAATGGAGTGGAAAATTCTTTATAACGCTGGTAATTGAGATCAGCCAATTTATCGCTGATACTCATCAAATCTGAAATTTCATCTTTGGTCTTACGCTCTAGCTTTTTATTCAACGTTTCGGCTTCCTCTAAAAACTGAGGCTGCGAACTTCTGGTAGTTGGCAATTTTGATTCAAAATCCAGTGACTTAGCCGGAGAAACAACTGCTTTCATATCGTTTAATTTTCGCCAAAAATACGCATTCGCGAAAACGTTCTCAGTCAGTTTTGATAAGTTTTAAAAATAATAGGATTTGAATACAAAATAGTCTCCGTTAAACTATCTAAAAGTCATCAATTGATATTCAAAACTCTCATTCATTATTTCTTCTGAGATTATAACCATAGCGAATAATTAAAACACCTGCTACAAAAAAGATAAAACTATAAACAAAACCATTATCGCGTTTTATTTCATCAACGAAGATAAATTCATTTCGCTCTCGATTTGTCAAAAGTTTTAGAGAGTCAACCTTTTTTAGATTCTGAAATTGAACCCCCTTGATTCTTTTTGTATAGATCTGATTGTCATATTTAAATTTCAAAAAATAACGAGATCTATGACTAGTTTGCTTATAACAGTCAACAACTTTTACAACAACAGTTTGGTTTCTTGTTGTTAGCCTATATTGATCTATACCTTTAACTAATAAAGCTAAAGCAATCATTAGAATCAAAATACCCCCAACTACAAATTTATTTCTAATCAAAAATTACTGTGGTAAAAGTCCATAATCTATACCTCAACAGACCTGCGTACATCGCTCTCGATCAGTCCGTCTCGTAAACGAATTACACGATGCGCATGCTCTGCGATATCCTCTTCGTGTGTAACCAAGATCACGGTATTTCCGGCAGCGTGAATCGCATCAAAAAGGCTCATAATTTCTACTGAAGTTTTAGAGTCTAGGTTTCCGGTAGGCTCATCGGCAAGAATGATCGAAGGCTTATTAACCAAAGCCCGACCTACAGCAACACGCTGTCGCTGCCCTCCTGAGAGTTGGTTGGGTTTATGATCCATTCGATCTGCGAGACCTACATCTTGAAGTACTTCTTCAGCGCGTTTATGACGCTCCGGTTTAGAATACCCCGCGTACACCATGGGCAAAGCGACATTGTCGAGTGCCGTAGTACGTGGCAACAAATTAAAGGTCTGAAATACAAAACCGATCTCTTTATTACGCACCTCAGCGAGTTCGTCATCAGTCATGGCACTCACATCCCGATTATTTAAAATATACGTCCCGGAAGTCGGTGTATCAAGACAGCCCAAAAGATTCATCAAGGTAGATTTCCCAGAACCCGAAGGTCCCATAATCGCCACATACTCACCTTTATCAATTTGTAAATCGATGCCTTTTAAAACGTGAACGATTTCATTTCCCAATGGAAAATCTCGACGAATATCTGTAATATCTATTAAGCTGCTCATAGGATGACTACTCTATATTTTGAATATAAGTAGATAAATTGAGAACGGAGTTACAAAATTTATATTCTAATTTTAAAATGCTCTTCAACCTGCTCGGTTCTAAAGAATACAAAACCCAGCCAAAAGCAATCTACCGTAACGCTCACCCGAGGGTGTTGCTTGATCAACTCCCAGGCTTGAGTCATTTCTGGTGACCAATAGATATCATCAAAGATCCATACACTGTCGTTATGCGCAGTAGGCAGTAATTGCTCGAAATATTTTAACGTCGCCTCCTTACTGTGATTTCCGTCGAAATAAATAAGATCAAATTTTTCTGAAATCACCTGCGGAAGCGTTTGCTTAAAATCACCTACAACAACCTCAACATTTGAAATTTCTGCACTTTTTAAATGCCTCTGTGCAACGGTAGCGGTTTGCGGGCAGCCCTCCAGCGAAGTTACTTTTCCGGTTTTAGGCAAAGCCAAAGAAACTGAAGCTAAACCTACAGAGGTTCCTAATTCTAAAATAGCTTTTGGTTTAAAATAGGTCACTACACGATAAAGCAGTTTCATTCTGGAGAAACGTGCTCCGGCGTATTTGGCGATATCTTTAACCGCACGTCTATTGCTTTTAAAAACACGCGATCCCGCACCAAAGTCGGTTACTTCAATAACCTCATTGGATTGACGAAGACTATTTCGATACGCTTTAAGTTGCTTTTTAGCTTCCTCTGGAGTTTTTCGGTAAAGGCATTTAGTAACAAATGTGTATACAAAAGGAGAATGCACCCCGTGTTGATTGGTTGCTTTCCGCAGAAATTGTGAATAAGCTTTAATAATGTACCACATTCTCAGGTTTCGGTTTTCAAATTTCTAATTTAGCCTAACCTTCCATCTTGGCACTTAGATCAAACCAACGCTCGGTAAATTCGTCTATTTTATCCTGAATCTGCTGCAGCTCGACAGAAGCTTGATTGATCTCATCTCCTGACAAATCAGGATTTAGAAATTCGGCTTCCTTCTTTTCCTTTTCCTTTTCAAGCTTGGCGATATCGCGTTCCAGTCGGTTGTATTCCTTTTGCTCGTTATAAGAAAGTGCGCTTCCGGCTGTTTTCCAATTGTCTTTATTGGTTTCCTTTTCCACTTTAGGCTGTGGATCTTCCTCCTGAATAACTGCCGGACCAGAATCATAGGCGCGAAAATCAGAGTAATTCCCCGGAAAATCTTCAACCACACCTTGTCCTCTAAATACAAAAAGGTGGTCAACAATTTTATCCATAAAATAACGATCGTGCGAAACAACGATCAAACATCCCGGATAATCCAGCAAGAAACTCTCAAGCACATTGAGCGTCACAATATCCAGATCGTTAGTAGGCTCATCCAGAATTAAAAAGTTAGGATTCTGAATAAGCACCGTACATAAATATAAACGCTTACGCTCGCCTCCACTCAATTTTTCAACGAAGTCATATTGTTTTTTTCGATCAAAAAGAAAACGCTCTAAAAGCTGACCTGCAGAAATCTGACGCCCCTTCTTCAGCGGAATATAATCCCCGAATTCTTTGATGACATCAATCACTTTTTGTCCGTGCTTGATCTCGATTCCCTTCTGTGTATAATAGCCGAATTGGATGGTCTCCCCGATCACGATCTTCCCTCCGTCAGGCGGCATTTTTCCTGTAAGGATATTGAGGAATGTAGATTTTCCCGTTCCATTCTTACCGATAATCCCAATGCGATCTGCCCGCTGAAAATTGTAGTCAAACTTATCGAGGATCACACGATCTTTAAACGACTTTGAAACTTTGTGCAGCTCTACGATCTTACTCCCCAGGCGCTCCATATTAAGTTCGAGTTGCACCTCGTGATCGTTGCGACGTTTGTGTGCGCGTTCTTTTATTTCAGCAAAGTCATCGATACGCGATTTAGACTTTGTAGTACGCGCTTTGGGCTGGCGACGCATCCACTCCAGTTCCTTTTTAAAAAGCTGTTTTGCCTTTCCGGTCTCTACTTCTTCGTTGGTAATTCGGGCATCTCGTTTTTCTAGGTAATAGGCATAATTCCCTTTATAACTATACAGTTTACCTTCATCCAATTCGATGATCTCATTACACACCCGCTCTAAAAAGTAACGGTCGTGCGTTACCATAAACAGCGTGAAATTCTCTTTAGCAAAAAACTGCTCTAACCACTCGATCATCTCGAGATCCAAATGGTTCGTAGGCTCATCAAGAATCAGCAAGTCTGGTTTACTGAGCAGCATATTGGCGAGTGCCAAACGCTTTTTCTGTCCACCGCTTAACTTTTCAACCTTACGATCAAGGTCATCCAGCTTCAGCTGAAATAATATCTGCTTGTACTGTGTCTCAAAATCCCAGGCTTGATGGGCTTCCATCTGATCAAAAGCTTTCTGATATGCTTCGGTATCTTCCATATTTTGCAGCGCGTGCTCATAGGCCGAGATTACGTTTAAGATCTCATTATCACTATCAAAAATAGTTTGTTCTACGCTAAGATTAGGATCAAGATCGGGTTCCTGAGGAAGAAAGGAAATCTTGATTCCTTTGCGGTATACCACTTGCCCACTGTCTGGATTTTCGGCTCCTGCCAAAATATCAAGCATCGACGTTTTACCGGTACCGTTTTTGGCCACTAAGCCAATTTTTTGTCCTTCGTTAATACCAAAAGACAAATCTTTAAACAATACCCGCTCGCCAAAAGCTTTAGCGATAGACTCTACCGAAACATAATTGATTGCGCTCATAGGCTGCGAATTTAGCCTTAATAAGTGGAGAAAAAAACTAGATTAATTGTCTAGAATCTTTTTAATATTCGGCTTGAAATAAGCCGGGCCCTTTAAGACTTTCCCGTCCTCGCGATACACTGGTTTACCATCAGCTCCTAGCTTGCTCATATTGCTGCGCTGAATCTCATCAAATACTTCTTCTATTTTATGTTGCATCCCGTGTTCTAAAATGGTTCCGCATAAGATGTAAAGCATATCGCCTAATGCATCGGCTACTTCGGTAAGATCATTATTGTTAGCAGCGTCTAGATATTCTTCATTCTCTTCTTTCATCAAATTGAAACGCAACAAATTTTTAGCCTCTCCCAAGTCGGCCTTTGGGGCTTCTTCAATTCCTAATCCAAAGGTGCTATGAAATTCGTGTACCGCAGCTAATCGTTTTTTCATCGTAATATTCTGTTTTAAAGACTTAATTTTGACTAAAAATACATTAAAATGTTCACTACCGGTCAATGGGTTTTTGCGGCCTTGTTCTTTATAGCTTTCGTGTTTTTTGTATCACGCAGCTATCGCAAAGACCGCAAACTTCACAAAAAAGAATACCGAGGATCTTTTTGGATTTTGATAGGTTTTATCGTTTTTGTGGCGCTTCTTTTTCTTATTAAATTAACGCTTAACAAGTAAGTTACTTTTCTTAATTCTTCTTTTGTGGGAATCTCCTACAATCCGTTTTAAATTGCTAACTTAGCTGTTAAACCCATTCCTAAATGAAAATATTAAAATACCTCTTCTTTCTACTGCTCATTGTTTTTATAGCAGGTGCTATTTATTTTGCTACCAAAGACGGCACTTATGAAATTGAAGAATCAAAAATTATTGACGCTCCTGTAAGTGTGGTTTTTGATAAGGTTAATGAATATAAAACTTGGGAAACCTGGGGGCCTTGGAAACAAGAAGATCCTACAATGGTTTTTAATTATCCTGAAAAAACCAGCGGCGAGGGCGCGAGCTATTCGTGGAATGGTGAAGAAGTAGATGGTGCTATGCGAACCACTTCGGTTATCGAAGATCAACGTATTGAGCAAGACATCACTTTTATCACTCCGGGAGGAGAGCGCGATGCAAATGTATTTTGGCAATTTGAAGAAGTTGAAGAAGGTACTAAAGTAACCTGGGGAATTAGAGGTGAACACACCTTAATGGACAAAGCCTATTTCACTCTTGGTGGTTATGATTTTGATGGCGAAATGCGCACGATGTATGACAAAGGTCTGACTGCATTAGACCAATTGATCAATGCTGATATGAAAGTGTACAGCATTGATGTAAGCGGCATCACACAATATAGCGGTGGTTTTTATATGTATGCCACAACAGCCACCTCGATTGAACATATTGATGAAAAAGTTATGGAGCTTATTCCACAGGTGAAATCTTTTATGGAAGGTAATAACATCACCATTCTGGGTAAACCGCTTACTATTTACAACTCCAAAGACCCTGTAAACAATAGCGCAATCATTTCAAGTGGAATTCCTACAACTTCAAGAATAGTAGTACCTGAAGACAGCGCTATTCTTTGTGGATTTTTACCGGCTTACACCGTTATAAAAACACGACTAACCGGAAACACCAGTAATCTTGATGAAGCTTGGAAAAAAACCGAAGCTTATATGCAGGAATACAATTATGTGGCCGCTCCCGAAAGCAGCAAATTTGAATTTTACATAGTAGGCCCTGAGGACACCCCTAATCCGGCTGAATGGGTAACCGAACTCTACCTCCCGGTACAAGTAGAAGAACTGCCAAGCGGAAGTCTTTAACTTTAATTAAAAAACAAAAGCTTCTACTGAAAAAGTTTTAGTAGCTTTAACTTATCAAACGACCTTGATGCAATTAACACAGATGGTCGACCATAAATTCGCTTAAAATGAAATTTAAAAACACATCATATCGCCTAGTAAAGGAATATCCCTCTCTTCCAGACGTGCTGTGTTGATACATAAACCTATTTTATAAACGCAAAAAGTCTGGTCTTATCGCCAGACTTTTTTTATTTACACCCATTGTGAAACGCATTTTTACTTCTTACCTCAATACCTTTAAAGGACTATCAAAAGAAATCTGGTGGCTTGCATTGATCACGCTGGTAAATCGGGCAGGCGCAATGGTGATCCCGTTTTTATCACTATACCTCAGAGATGACTTAGGATTTAGTCTAAGCCGTGTAGGTTGGGTAATGACGTGTTTTGGGTTTGGTTCACTTTTTGGCTCTTGGCTAGGCGGAATTCTATCTGATAAACTAGGATATTATAAAACCATCCTTTTAAGTCTTATCGCTACCGGAATTGGATTTTTAGGCTTGCAGTTCATCACTAGCTTTTGGGCGGTATGTATTGGCTTTTTTGCCTTGATCACGGTAGCAGATATGTCTCGTCCTGCTTTTTTCGTTGCCCTTAGTGCATACAGCAAACCGGAGAACAAAACGCGGTCTTTAACCTTAATTCGTCTTGCGATCAATTTAGGATTCTCAGCAGGCCCGGCTTTGGGCGGAATTATCATTGCAAGTATTGGATACTTTGGTTTATTCCTAGCAGACGGCATTACTTGTATTCTCGCCGGCTTGCTACTCATTCAAACATTGAACCCTAAAAAAGCTAAAGAAACAGATCAAGAAAAAATGATCGAAAATCCCTTAGCGCCTCACAAAGACCGTCTATATGTTATATTCCTGATCGCACTTGCTTTATTCGGAGTTGTATTTGTTCAATACTTTTCTACTGTGCCGGTTTATTATAAAGAGGTTCGTTTACTTACGGAATCGCAAATTGGACTTTTGCTTGGGATGAACGGACTGATGATCTTTTTATTTGAGATGCCATTGATCGCTTTTATGGAAGCTAAAAACTGGAATCACATTTCTAATGTAATCGGCGGACTAGTTTTGACCGGACTGAGTTTTGGGTTTTTCTATTTCAGCGGTTGGAATGGGGTTTTAATACTGGGTATGGCAGTTGCCACTTTAGGCGAGATGATCGCGTTTCCCTTTGGAAATGCCTTTGCCTTACGCCGAGCTAAACTGGGCAGACAAGGAGCATATATGGGATTGTATAGTATGTCTTTTTCGCTTGCGCATATTTTTGGCCATAACAGTGGGATGCAACTTGTGGACCGCTTAGGTTACAAAAGCACTTGGGCCATTATGGCTGCAATAACAGTGGTAGCTTTGCTTTTATTGATCTACGTTAAAAGAAATAAGGATTTCTCTAAAATTTAGATTTGCCCAAATAACTTTCTACGAGTTCGTTGTAGGTTGGCTTAATACGCAGCAATTCGGTTTTTGGGATTGAATACAGCGCCTCATAATCATCGTAGCCTTGCTTCAGCAATTCTTCTAGATAAAAATAAGCAGTATTGTCATCCCCATCAATGGCTGCTAAACTAATTATGTCTAAGTATGCCTTATCATTTTCGGGATCCAGTAACGTACGCAGTACATTAGCAAAAATGCGTTGATCAAAAAGTGCTACCCGGTTTAAGGTCAGAAAATCGGTGACAACATAATCGATATAACCTAGCATGCGTTTAGCTACTTTTTGTTCTTTAGGCTTCGCCGAATTTTGTGCCGCAGCTCTAAATTGCTGTATACGTTCATCCCAATAACCCAGATTAGAAAAACTACCCAGCGCAAGATCTTCATCTAAAAAGTAACTAATATCATCCAGCAGCAACCCTTCTTCTATATCATCAGAACGCATATAGCGTTTTTCTTGTTTGTACGCATCAGATCTTCTCAACCCACGCTGCAGATCGCGCAACGGATCAAGATCAACATTTCCACGGTATTCTCCTTTTAAATCTGTGGCCAACTCATAGGCATTGACGTATTCATCTGCCAAAGTCAATTGTTTAATGGTGTTGAGATCTGTTTGATATTGACGCTGCCATACCGTATCAGAAAGCTTTTTATTTAACCGCTCATTATTGAGGTGATACAATCTATTGATCAGCGTGCCCATTAACGCTGCCGACGGCCAAGTTTTGGTTTCTTCAACAAAATAGAGCGTATTGTCATTATTGTAGGCTTTCATCATATAGAAATAATCTTCCATCTGATAATAATTAGGTGAAGCTTCACCAACCACTCCAATCGCAAGGTTTTCTTGCGCCTGATCTGCAAACCTGTTTGCAAAGTACACGTCATCAATTAAAAGTAAGTTAGCTTTTCCTCTTACGATGTAGGATAAGGCACTTGCCACCTTTGCACCACTCTTATGCCCCGCCAGATACACATTATTCATATCCAGAGAAACCTTTCTAAACACATCTTGCATAATATGCAGCCCCATTTTTGCATTGGCATCAAGACTGTCTAATGCTTGCGGCAGGGGTTTATTATTAGCAACGATGATATAATTTTCGCCCTGTAATGCAGATACAAAAAGTCGGGTTGCTTTAGTACCCTCCCCTTCTGAGTCAAAAATAAACAACGCATTAGACGGATTGTTCACATCGTAGGTTGGCGGCAAATAAATAGAATATGGAATGCTTATAGAATCGTTAGCGGTCACAGTTTCGGTTACTGCTCCACGATGTAAAACTTGCTCTTGTGCTTTTAAACCGTAAACAGAGATCAAAAGAAGTAGAGCCAAAGAAAGATTACGCATAAAGTTTTTTACTATTTTTATCAATAATTATGCTACAATTTAGACATAAAAAAACTGCTTTGTATTAAAGCAGTTCTAAATTCAGGAATGAAAAGGCTGATTTATGATTTTACCTGTTGCGCAATAGGCTTAGGATTCTTCTTAAATAAAAATTTAGCAAATAAAGAAACTACAAATAAATCTGCTGAAATCAGAAATAAGATACGTGCAGCTTCGGTTGCCCAAAGATCAAACCCTCCAAAACCATAGATTCCTGTTACAATCGCAATTATCAAAAAAGGAAGTGTAAATCGTTTCATAATAGAGTGTTTTTGTTTAATACTGATGTAAAAGTAGTGCGGTAGTCTTGCTTCTTATCACAACGATTTCCTAATTACCTAAATTTTAACGCAAGTACTAAAACTCTCTTAACAAGCAAATTACCCAGCCCAAAATGTAAGCTTTCACGCATAGAAGAGACCACCAACACAAAACGCAGCAGTACCTGTTATTTGAAGTACAGTTTGTATCTTTGCGAACCTAAAAGAATTGTGATGAATACTGAAACATTAGCAGCACCGGTTCATAAACCAAAACCTAAATGGTTGCGTGTAAAATTGCCCACCGGCAAGAAATACACAGAACTCAGGAGCCTCGTAGATAAGTATGATTTACACACCATCTGCACCTCCGGAAGCTGCCCAAATATGGGAGAATGCTGGAGCGAGGGAACGGCGACCTTTATGATCTTAGGTAACGTATGCACCCGTTCTTGCGGATTCTGTGGTGTTAAAACCGGAAGGCCAGACACCTTAGATTGGGAAGAACCAGAAAAAGTGGCTCGTTCTATAAAGCTTATGAAAATTAAGCACGCGGTAATTACTTCTGTAGACCGCGATGATCTAAAAGATATGGGTTCTATAATGTGGGCTGAAACGGTTAAAGCCATTAGACGCATGAACCCTGACACTACCTTAGAAACCCTCATCCCCGACTTTCAAGGAAACGAGCGCAATATTGATCGTATCGTTGAAGTGGCACCTGAAGTGGTCTCTCATAATATGGAAACCGTAAAACGCCTCACCCGAGAAGTGCGTATACAAGCGCAATATGAGCGTAGTTTAGGCGTACTTAAATATTTAAAAGAGCAAGGCATCAGACGTACCAAATCAGGCATTATGCTAGGTCTTGGAGAGACTGAAGATGAAGTAATACAAAGCTTAAAGGATTTGCGCGAAGCTGATGTTGACGTGGTGACCATTGGTCAGTATCTTCAGCCTTCTAAAAAACATCTTGCGGTGAAACAATTCATCACGCCAGATCAATTTAAAAAATACGAGACTATAGGTTTAGAAATGGGCTTCCGTCACGTAGAAAGTAGTGCACTCGTGCGCTCTTCATATAAAGCTCAAAAGCACCTTAACTAGACACGTATTGCGCATGAGAACTATCAAAATCGGGATCAACGGTTTTGGACGCATCGGTCGGAGACTCTTTCGACTCTTGCACGAGCATCCACAAATTGAAGTAGTCGCCATAAACGATAAAGCCAATGGTGCAACTTTAGCGCATCTTCTTAAATACGACAGTATTCACGGCATTTTTCCGCCGGAAATTAGTTATCAGGATGCTGCCCTCTATGTCGATCAACAAGTAGTTCAACTTTATCAGGAGTCTGATCCGGGACGCATTCCTTGGAAAAATCACGATCTGGACCTCATCGTTGAAGCCACCGGCAAGTTTAAAACCGAAGAAGCGCTTCTTCCACATCTTGAGGCTGGTGCTCCCAAAGTCATTCTAAGTGTTCCACCGGCAGATGACCATATCAAAACGATTGTGCTCGGTGTAAATGACACCTTGCTTGATGGTAGTGAGCGTATCATTTCTAATGCGAGTTGCACCACCAACAATGCCGCCCCAATGATTAAAGTGGTCAATGATTTATGCGGAATTAAGCAGGCGTATATCACAACGGTACATTCGTACACTACAGATCAAAGTTTGCACGATCAGCCGCACGCAGACTTAAGACGCGCGCGAGCTGCAGGGCAATCTATCGTACCCACCACCACAGGTGCCGCAAAAGCGCTCACTAAAATTTTTCCAGATTTAAGCGAAGTAATTGGTGGCTGCGGAATTCGGGTACCGGTGCCTAACGGATCTCTAACTGACCTTACCCTAAATGTCGCTCGCGAAACTACAATTGAGGAAATTAATGCTGCTTTTGAACACGCCGCTTCACATGAACTCAAAGGTATTTTAGAGTTTACAAATGTTCCTTTGGTTTCTATTGATATTGTAGGGAATACCCATTCGGTGATTGTAGACGCTCAAATGACCTCTGTGATTGGTAACTTGGTGAAACTCATAGGTTGGTACGATAATGAGACCGGTTACTCTTCGAGATTGATTGATCTCATTCTTAAAATCTCTTAAAAATTCTTAAAGTTTTCTGTAGATATTCTATCAAAGTGTCTATATTAGTGACTTAATGCGTCAAAAAATGCTGATCGACAGAAAACTACTTGTCGTCTTATTTACCCTAATTTCCGTGGTCTGTTTTGGTCAACAATCAAGCAGATCTGAAAACGTACAGAACATTCAGATTGATTCGCTTTTACTAGGTGGAATCTACGCAATGGAGCAGGCAGATTTTGAATCAGCGATCGTCAATATCAAAAAAGCCGAAGCCCTTTCGATAAAATCATTGAATCAAAGTGGCGAAGCGATTAGCAACCAATTGCTTTCTAAAATTTATTTTGAGCGCGGCGATCCTAAGCTCGCTACTCCGCTTATTCTTAATGCCATTAAACTACACCAAGAACTACTGGAATTAGACAACCTGGGGCAAGACTATCTGATTTACAGTCAAATCCTATCTAAAACCGGAAATTACGAGCGTGCACTACCCTTTTTAGAAAATGCCGCATTAATTTTTGAAAGCACGCGCGATGAGGACTCCAGAGTTCAGTTGGCCACGACCTATTTGTATGAGGGCAACATTTTGCAGGAACTCAAAAATAATGAAGAAGCCCTATTAAAATATCAGCAAGCCGAAGCGATTTTAAACAAAACAAAGGGCAAACACAGTTATTTGCTTTGCCGCGCTTTTTTACAACAGGGCAGAATGAATTTCCTGCTCAATCAGCTAGATACTGCATTGTCCTACGCTAACAAAGCACACGAACTCAGTTTAAATAATAATTACCCGCAGCTTGAAGTTGACGGACTCAATTTATTGAGTACTATTTATTCGGCGCGACAAGAATTTGAGGAGGCTTTCAGCTACCTTTCTTTATACAATCAAAAACGCAGCAGTTATTTTGGCGAAAACAATTCAACTGCTAAAAATGTCGCGATTCGCAATGCGTTGCTCGCCAACATCAATGCTGATGATTACGACCCTGCAAAACGCGTTCAGGCTAATAAGATCACAACTGTACTCATTATTGCGCTGTTTACTATTTTGTGTCTTTTAGCACTTTCTCTTTATAAGAATAATAATTTACGTGCTAAGGCAAACGAGCTTCTGCAAGCTAAAAACGCCGAACTGATGATCGCCAAAGAAAATGCCGAGAAGGCTTCTGTGGTTAAGGCGCAGTTTTTATCTACGATCACGCACGAACTTCGTACTCCGATGTATGCAGTAACCGGACTCACGCATTTACTTTTAAGTGAAAATCCTACCGAAGAGCAAAAGAAGCATCTTGACTCCTTAAAATTTTCAGGAGAATATTTACTCTCGCTCATCAATAACATTCTTGACCTCAACAAGCTTGAGGCCGATAAGGTTGAAGTTGAACAAGCAACCTTTAATCTACGTAAACGTGTAGATGATGTACTGTTTGCTTTGGAGCGTTCGGCGCAAGAAAAAGGCAACAAGCTCAACCTGGAATATGATGAAGAAATTCCTGATCAGATCATTGGTGACCCATTAATGATTTCGCAGATCCTCATCAATTTGATCGGTAACGGAAATAAATTTACCAGAGACGGGGATATTTTTATTCGTATCAAGCAATTGAGCAGTAATGAAAGTCAAACCTATCTTCATTTTGAAGTTGAAGATACCGGTGAAGGAATCAGCAAGAAAAAACAGAAAGATATCTTCCAAAATTTCACTCAAGGTTCGGTACAGATCAATCGAAAATTTGGTGGTACCGGTTTAGGACTTTCTATTGTTAAGCGCTTGCTCACCCTTCAAAAAAGTAAAATTGAACTGGAAAGTACGCTTGGAAAAGGCTCTAAATTCTTCTTTGACATCAAGTATGGCCTGGCAAAAAGCAAAACTAACGAAACCGAAGAGCGCGTGTATGAAATAGATTACGAGGCCTTAAAAGGCAAAAAGCTGTTGGTAGTTGAAGACAACAAGATCAACCAGATGATCACCCGCAAAATTCTTGAAAAAAATGAGATGATGTGCGAAGTGGCAGACAACGGTGAAATCGCTATTGAAAAAGTACGCTTTGAGAACTTTGACTTAGTTTTAATGGATATTCATATGCCGGGAATAAGCGGTATTGAAGCGACTCAGAAAATACGCGAATTCAATAAAGACCTGCCTATTCTAGCCTTAACAGCGGTAACCATTGAAGAAAATATAGACGATTTTTATCTGGCCGGTTTCAACGACATCATCCCAAAACCTTATAAGGTAGAGGAATTCTTCTTTAAAATCCATAATGCCTTAAAACGTAAAAACGTTATTCTTTAGGGACGTGCTGCTTCACAAAATTTAGCAGATCATTGTTGAAACGTTCCGTTTCTTTTAAAAACTGCATTTCAATAGGCACGTACAGCAACGTAGCTTTATGCAATTTGCCGTTTAAGCGCATATAGTCTTTTTCGGTGGTAAGTATGACTTCGTGTTGATCTAAAGCTTGTAGTTCTTTAGGAGTAAAATTATGATGATCCTTAAACCGAAGCGCTTCAAAGTTCAAGTTTTTCCCTTTTAAAAAGTCAAAAAAAGGCTCTGGTTTCGCGATACCGGTTACCACTGTAATTTTCTTATTACGCAAGGTACTATAGTCTGTAAAAGCTGGGTTTCCTTGAATTTCACCATAACCAATGCTACTAAAATATACCGAAGCATTACTATAAGCTCCAATCTTCATTTGTATCGCTTGCATCTCCCTTTCTCCTAAACTTGAAGGGCATTTAGTAACAACAATACAATGCGCTCGGGAAGCTCCTTGTCTTGACTCTCTTAAATTCCCTGCCGGAAGCACAAGATCTTTGTAAAACAAATCATTATACGCCGTAAGCATAATCAGGTATCCAGGCTGTACCTTTCTGTGCTGAAAAACATCATCTAAAACCACTACCTCAGGTTTTGGAGTTTGCTGCATCAACTTGGCAATACCGGTTTGACGATCTTCGCAAACAGCAACAGCTACCTGCTCAAATTTTATAGCAAACTGCAAAGGTTCATCCCCTACTTCGCTAGCGTGATCCTCCGGGGTGACGGGCAAAAAACCTTTGGTAGACCTGCCATATCCTCTACTTAAGGTCGCCAGATGATACTCCTCTTTTAAAAGATGCAGCACATACTCAGTCATTGGTGTTTTTCCGGTACCGCCAACGCTTAAGTTGCCAATACCAATCACTGGAAAATCATACGATTTTTGTTCGAATATTCCCTTTTCAAATAGGTAATTACGCACTCGGGTAACCCCGTCGTAAGGCACCGAAAAAGGCCAGAGTATTTTTCGCAAGTCTTTCACAACGCCGAAGGTATTACTTTTTAAACTTTTGAACGCGTGACTTATTTGTTAACCCTGACAAAACAAGATTTAGCAATAAAATAAGTAGCTTCACTTATCGCAATCTTTACCTTTACCACTTATTAGAATTACGAGTTATGACAATTAAAGACGTCGCACAAACCCTTGAAGAATTTGCTCCCCTCGCCAATGCTGAAGACTTTGACAATGTAGGTCTTCTGCTAGGAAACTATCAAACACAAATTACCGGTATTCTGGTTACTCTTGATACACTTGAACAAACTGTAGATGAAGCCATTGCTAAAAACTGCAACTTGATCATAAGTTTTCATCCCATAATTTTTAGCGGACTCAAGAAGATCACCGGTAAAAATTATGTA
The DNA here is from genome assembly GCF_900130045.1 of Leeuwenhoekiella palythoae. Lineage (GTDB taxonomy): Bacteria > Bacteroidota > Bacteroidia > Flavobacteriales > Flavobacteriaceae > Leeuwenhoekiella > Leeuwenhoekiella palythoae. The sequence continues at coordinate 471,065 of NZ_FQXT01000004.1, read as the reverse complement.
GAACGTGTGGTGCTTAAAGCGATCCAAAATGATATTGCTATTTACGCCATTCATACCGCGCTTGACAATATGCCACACGGTGTGAGTAAAGGGATGTGCGATGCGCTAAATCTGGAACAACGCAAGATCTTAATCCCTAAAAAAGGCGCTATTAAAAAACTTACGACCTATGTGCCCAAAAATGAGGTGATCACTGTGAGAGAAGCACTTTTTAAAGCAGGAGCCGGAAACATTGGCAATTATGAAGAGTGTAGTTTTAGCACCAAAGGCAAAGGCACCTTTAAAGGCAATGAACATAGCAATCCGAGCGTTGGAAATCGCGGCGAACTGCATATTGAAAAAGAAGTGCAACTCAATATTACGTTTGAAGCGCGCCTGCAATCACCCATCTTAAGCGCACTTTTTGCAGCGCATTCATACGAAGAAGTAGCCTATGAAATCACCACTTTAGACAATGCCAATCAAAATATTGGAATGGGGATGATAGGAGAACTACCCGAAGCCCTTGAGGAATTAGACTTTTTAAATCAGGTCAAAAAAGCATTTCAGGCCGAAGGAATTCGGTATTCTGCTTTGCGCGGTCAACCTGTAAAAAAGGTCGCTGTTTTAGGAGGAAGCGGAAGTTTTGCAATTGACGCCGCTAAAGCTGCCGGAGCAGATGCGCTGATCACCGCAGATCTTAAATACCATCAGTTTTATGAAGCTGAAGGTCAAATCGTTTTAGCTGATATTGGGCATTATGAAAGCGAGCAATACACAAAAAATATTTTGACCGACTTTCTTACGAAAAAATTTACTAATTTTGCAGTCGTTTTATCAGACGAAAACACCAATCCTATTAAGTATTTATAATATGGCAAAAAAGACCGAAGCAACTGTAGAAGAGAAACTCAGAGCATTGTATGACCTACAGCTGATACACTCTCGCGTTGATACCATACGCAACGTGCGTGGTGAGCTTCCTTTAGAAGTAGAAGATCTTGAAGATGAAGTTGCAGGATTAAATACCCGACTTGACAAATTAGGTGGTGAGTTAAGCTTAATCGACGATCAGATTAAAGCTAAAAAAATTCTTATTGAAGACGCAAAAGCTGCTATCAAGAAATATACTGAACAGCAAAAAAATGTGCGTAACAACAGAGAGTACAACTCGCTAAGTAAGGAAATTGAATTTCAAGAGTTAGAAATTCAGCTTGCTGAAAAAAATATCAGAGAATTCCGTGCGCAGATCGAGCAGAAAAACGAAGTGATCGATTCTACTAAAGAACGTCTTGACGAGCGCAAAAAGCACTTGAAGCACAAAAAAGACGAGCTTGATGAGATCTTAGCTGAAACGGAAAAAGAAGAACAAGCACTTCTTGAAAAAGGAGAAAGCTATGAAGAGCAAATTGATGAGCGTCTTGTAAAAGCTTACAAGCGTATTCGCTCTAATGTACGCAATGGCCTTGCCGTTGTTGCTATTGAGCGTGGTGCATCTGGTGGATCTTTCTTTACGATCCCACCACAAGTACAAGTGGAAATCGCAGGTCGTAAGAAGATCATTACTGATGAGCATAGTGGTCGTATCTTAGTAGACGAGGAACTTGCAAAAGAAGAATCAGAAAAAATGGAAGCTATTTTTGCGAAACTTTAATCGCTTCACATCATAATACAGACTAAGCCCCGATCCTATCGGGGCTTTTTTATTTTAAGAGTTTAACAGGACCTTAGCAGCCCAGCGCGACCCTTCTCGTTATATTTAAGTAGAAAATCACGCTATGCGCTTTATAACGAGCTACATTGTATTAATAACGCTATGCCTAAGCTGTAAAAACACTACTTCTTTAGAAAGTGATCAAAAGATGGCTAAGCTACCTCCGGTGCAAACGCAACCTGTGGAGGGTTATGAACGTGCTTATTTTGCAAGCGGTTGCTTTTGGTGCGTAGAAGTGATTTTCGAGAGCATCAAAGGAGTTAAGGAGGCCGTAAGCGGCTATAGCGGCGGGTTTGAAGAACACCCTACCTACAAAGAGGTAAGTTACGGAAAAACCAACCACGCCGAAGCCGTAGAAGTATTTTATAATCCTGACACCGTAAGTTATCGCAATTTAGTCATAGCCTTTTTTGGATCACACGATCCACGGCACTGTATCGCCAAGGTCCTGATCGCGGCAAACAGTATCGATCTATAGCCTTCTATCAAAATGAAAAAGAAAAGCGCATTATTGATAGCATTGTCACACAGCTCAATGAAACCGTTTATGATGGTGAAATCGTAACTCAAATATTGCCTTTTCAAAAATTCTGGGAGGCAGAAACCTATCATCAGAATTATGAACAGAAGCACCCTAACGATCCCTATATAATTGGAGTTTCCGTACCTAGACTTAACCGATTTAAAAAACAATTTCCTGACCTTTTAAAAGACCAAGCACATTTATGAAAACCCTCACCAATACCTCTTTAGTTTTATTTGCGCTGACCGCTTCTGCACAAAACGACTTTTCTAAATACAAATGGCGCAACCGCATTGTGGTTTTTTCTACCACCAGCCTCGAGACGGAAAGTTTTGTCAACCACTGGCAACACATGAAAAATTCGACCAAAAAAATAGAGGATCGCAATATTCTGCTTTTTGTTTTAGCTAAAGGACGTTTGTACGATAAAGACCTAAAGGTGGTTTCGGGCTTTCAAGTTGGGCCGTTACGCCAAAAATATCAGATTCCAAACACTTACGAAGGCATTACTCTTATAGGAAAAGATGGCGGAGTGAAGTTTCAAAAAACCTTTCCGCTTGATGTAAAAATCATTTTTGAGACCATAGATCAGATGCCTATGCGCAAAAGTGAAATGCGCGAAAACATTGACGATTAAATAGCTACTCCAAACCTTATACGGCCTTTATGGTTCACATTACCCATCGCTTATTCCAAATCAAAATAGATTTTATCAAAGGTTTAACAGCCCAAACTGTTAGGGCTTTTACTCCGATTAGACCAAAAAAGCAATTAAAAATAAACTAGGAATTGCAGCACTTATAATTGTTGCTTCCGCAGAAAAAGAAAAATTATGAAAACTGATCAACCTCTATTACAATCTTTTAAACTAGGTGCAACTACCTTAAAAAATCGTGTCGTAATGGCACCTATGACGCGTAGTCGCGCTGATAATCCTGAGAATGCGCCTACTGACATGCACGTAGAATATTATACGCAACGCGCTAGTGCCGGTCTTATCATTACTGAAGGCTCACAAGTTTCACCTCAGGCTGTAGGTTACATTCATACGCCGGGGATTCATTCTGCAGCGCAGGTTGCCGGTTGGAAAAAAGTGGTTGATGCTGTACACGCCGAAGATGGTAAGATCTTTATTCAATTATGGCACGTAGGTCGTATGTCGCACCCTGATTTTCACAATGGCGACAAGCCACTCGCTCCATCTGCAGTAAACCCTAATGCCAAAGCTTTTACTTCTGAAGGTTTCAAAGACACAGTTGAACCTAAAGCGATGACACTTGAAGAGATTCAACAAACGCAAGAAGACTTTGTAACCGCTGCTAAAAATGCAATGGAAGCCGGCTTTGATGGCGTTGAAATCCATAGTTCTAACGGTTATTTATTCCATCAGTTTTTTAATAAAAATTCTAATGTGCGTACAGATAACTACGGTGGAAGCATTGAAAATAAAGCCCGTTTCTTCTTTGAAACTTTAGATAAAGTCAAAGCGGTGATGCCCGAAAACAAAATAGGCGTGCGTTTTAATCCGTCACTAAACGGTGTGTTTGGTATTGATGCTACAGAAGAAACCATTCCTACTTTTGACTATATCGTAGAGCGTCTTAATAATTACGACCTGGCCTATCTGCACCTTTCTGAACCGTTCACAGATGTTAGTGATATCGACTTTCTTGAAACAGAAATCGCGAAGCACTATCGCCCAAAATACCACGGAAATTTAATGATCAATGCAAATTTTGATCAAGAGAGCGGTAATGCAGTGATCAAAGAAGGAAATGCAGATCTTGTAGCCTACGGGAAACTTTATATTTCCAATCCAGATCTTGTAGAACGCTTTGCAATCAAAGCTCCAACAGCCGAATGGGATCAAGATACATTCTACACACAGGGAGAAAAAGGATATACTGATTATCCTAAGTATAACCTGCAAGCGCAAGAAGCTTAGACATTTAAAGTTTTGTTATTTTGTTTAATGTTAACAGCTTAACGCTTGAACACACAGTAAATTGAGGGTAGGTTAAAACTTACCCTTTTTTTATGAGACATTACACAGCAGAACAGATAGCTGATATGCCGTCCCGATATCGTGCACATTTTATAAACAGTTGCACTGGCTTTAAATCGGCTAATCTCTTAGGAAGTATTTCAGAAGATGGCGTTTCTAATGTTGCCATTTTCAGTTCGGTTACGCACCTTGGGAGCAATCCACCGCTTCTGGGTTTTGTATTGCGTCCTACTTCCGTAGAGCGTAACACGTATGACAACCTCAAGAAGTCTGGTGTTTTTACGGTAAACCATGTCAATCAAAATTTCATTAAAGAAGCACATAAAACTTCAGCTAAATATGCCGGTAATGTTTCTGAATTTGACAAAACCTTACTTAACGAAGAATATCTTGACGATTTTAAAGCACCATACGTAAAGCAAAGCAGGATCAAATTGGGATGCGAATTTGAGAATGAGTATTTCATTAAAGAGAACAACTGTCATTTCATAATTGGCGCCATCAAGCACATTTATGTAGATCGCGAAATTCAAGCTGAAGATGGCTGGCTCAATCTTGAGCGTGCTCAAACAGTTTGCATTGATGGCTTAGATGGTTACGCGCTACCCCAGATTTTGAACAGGTTTACCTATGCGCAGCCTGATCAAGCCGTGAAATCAATTACCGATCTTGGCTCATAAAAAGGTAAATCTTCCTGAGAAAATTTGCGCAACCTGCGGAAAACCTTTCGCTTGGCGCAAAAAGTGGGCAAAAAACTGGGAAGATGTCAAATACTGCAGTGAACGCTGCAGACGAAATAAAAATACTAATGAATCTAGTTTGGTTTAGAAACGACTTACGCACCTTAGACAATATCAGTTTACAACAGGCTTGCTCTAATGACGCAGGCGTCGTTGCTGTGTATTGTTTTGATCCCAGACATTTTAAAATGGGTCCGTTTGGATTTAAAAAAACCGAACGCTTTCGTGCTCAATTTTTGATTGAAACCATTCAAGAACTGCACGAGGATCTCAGAAAGCTGAATATTACCTTATTGGTTTATTTAGAAAAACCGGAAGACGTAATACCGAAGCTGGCTGCAAAATATAAGGCAAGTCAGATCTATTATCAAAAAGAATGGACCGCTGAAGAAGTAGAGGTTCAACATAATGTGAAGGAGGCCTGCGAAGCTTCTGTGACTTTCACCGCAAATTATGACCAATTCTTAATCCATCCTGAAGATCTCCCTTATGACTCTTTTGAGGCAATCCCCAACGTGTTTACGCACTGGCGCAAAACCTGCGAAAAATCCCTCCATATCAGAAAATGTGTTGAACCGCAACAGCAGCCTAAAACAAATCTGATTGACGAGCCAACTGAGATCCCTAGTCTTAGCGACCTGGGACTAGAAGATTTTAAAATAGATAATCGCACAGCATTCCCTTTTAATGGCGGAACACAACAAGCTTCACAGCGCATTCAACAGTATTTCTGGGAATCAAAAAAACTTCAGGTGTATAAGAAGACCAGAAATGGTCTGGTGGGTACTGATTATAGTTCAAAACTTTCGGCGTGGCTTGCTAACGGCAGTGTTTCGGCAAGAATTATTTATTGGGAAATCAAAAAGTTTGAACGCGACGAGGCCAAGAATGACAGTACCTATTGGTTGTTTTTTGAACTGATGTGGCGGGATTTTTTCAAATATATTTCGCTTAAATACGGTAATTCGATTTTCAAGATCGGTGGTATTCTCAACAAAGACTACGATTGGCATAGCAACAAAGCAGCTCAAAAAGAATGGATCACTGGAAACACGAAATATGATTTTGTAAATGCCAATATGAAAGAAATTGCTGCAACGGGCTGGATGAGCAATCGGGGGCGACAAAATGTTGCCAGCTTTTGGGCGAAAGAACTTCAGCAAGATTGGCGCGTTGGTGCAGCATATTTTGAAAGTATGCTCATTGATTATGACGTGCACAGCAATTATGGAAATTGGATGTACAACAGCGGTGTGGGCAACGATCCGCGAGATCGAAAATTCAATATTCAAAGTCAGGCTGAGCGTTATGACAGCTCAGGTAAATACCAACGCCTTTGGCTAGAACCTTCTTTATTTGAGTGATCATTATGGCAAAAACACTACGTTTAATTTTAGGAGACCAACTCAATCAAAAGCATTCTTGGTATGATCAAGTGGATGACGACGTACTTTATTTTATGGCCGAAATGCGCCAGGAAACAGATTATGTCACCCATCATATTCAAAAAATTCTAGGATTTTTTTCCGCAATGCGGAATTTTTCGCAATGGCTTGAAGATCGCGGGCATAGCGTGATTTACTACAAATTAGATCATCCTGATAACACGCAGGACCTGACCAAAAACTTAAACCAACTTTTTAAAGCGCATCACATTGATCGTTTTGAATATCAACTTCCTGACGAGTATCGCCTTGATGAACAACTCAAAAATTTCTGTAACGATATAAGCCTCCAAACTCAGGCAGTTGACACCGAACATTTTTTAACCAGTCGCACAGATCTTGCTGACTTTTTTGAAGGAAAGAAGACCTTGACTATGGAGTATTTCTATCGTCATATGCGGAAGAAATACAATATCATGATGGTCAACGACAAAGATCCCGAAGGAGGAAAATGGAATTTTGACCACAGCAATCGCAAAAAGTGGAAAGGAGAACCTGAAATTCCGCCTGAGCGAGGTTTTCGCACAGATCTTTCAGAAATACATAAAATGGTCAAAGATGCCGGGATTAAAACCATAGGCAGCGTTGATGCTGAAAATTTCAACTGGCCTACCTCCCGCCCTGACGCGTTAAGTGTGCTCAATTATTTTTGCAGCAATCTACTGAAACATTTTGGAGATTATCAAGATGCGATGGATCCTGATCAGGCTTATTTATTTCATAGCAGACTGAGCTTTGCGATGAACAGCAAAATGCTTCATCCCCTTGAAGTGATCGAAAAAGTAATCAGCCATTGGCGTGAGCATAAAGAGGAAATTGACATCAGCCAAGTTGAAGGGTTTGTACGCCAAATCTTAGGCTGGCGCGAGTATATGCGTGGAATTTATTGGATGAAAATGCCCGGTTACCGCCGAAGCAACAAACTCGATAATCAGAACGAACTACCTGAATTTTACTGGACGGCAAAAACGAAAATGAATTGCCTACATCACGCCATTAAGCAAAGTTTAGAGCACGCGTATGCGCATCACATTCAGCGCTTGATGATCACTGGTAATTATGCTTTACTTACCCAAACTCATCCAGACGAAGTTGACGCTTGGTATCTTGGGATTTATATAGACGCTTTGGAGTGGGTAGAAATCACCAATACACGCGGCATGAGTCAATTTGCAGACGGCGGCATTGTTGCGACAAAACCCTATGTTTCCAGCGGAAGCTACATCAATAAAATGAGTAACTATTGCAGCTCTTGCCATTACAGCGTTTCAAAAAAAACCGGAGAAAAGGCGTGTCCTTTTAATAGTTTATATTGGAACTTCCTTCTGGAAAAGAAAGAACATTTTGAGAATAACCAACGTATGAATATGATGATGGGTATGCTGGAGAAAAAAGATCCTGATGAATTAGAACAACTTGTTAAACGCGCCCAAGAAATCATAAAGAACCCACAAAATTTCTAATCTCGGCGTTAATTCACTGTTAATCAAAAAACAAGTTCACCTTGAATCTGCTAATTTCATATCTCTAACCAATACTTATATAACGATGAGAGATATTATTTGGCTTATTGTAGTGATTTTAATCATTGGCTGGCTTGTAGGTTATTTCGGCTTTGCCGAATCTGTAGGTAGCTTGATTCACATTTTACTAGTGCTTGCGGTCATCGCGATCTTGTACAGACTAGCAACAGGCCGACGCTTATAAACAACCAAAATTTCTAACCTTAAAATTCAAAGTATGAAACGTATTTTTTTATTTCTATTTCTAGCCGGAGTTATGGGTACAACCTTACAAAGTTGTAGAGAATCTACCGGAGATAAAATTGAAGATGCAGCAGATGACATTGGTGATGCTGCTGAAGATGCAGTAGATTAATCTGTTGCATTAACAAGTTGAAAGCCGCACCTTTTGGTGTGGCTTTTTTTTATGCTTGATCTTCTAAAAACCCTTAACATACAGCAGTTAAGAAGGGTTAAAAGCTTCTTTACACAACAGGCTATTTATTAGTTTTAAAGTAAAATTGAAATTATGAGTATTACAACTGTAAATAAGGAAATCACCAACCTACAAGGAACTTGGGAATTAAGTAATGGCGTGCGTATGCCATATTTTGGGCTTGGAGTTTGGAAGGCCGAAGATGGCAAAGAAGTGATCAACGCGGTAAAATGGGCTTTAGCTGCCGGCTATAGACATATAGACACCGCAAAAGCTTATGACAATGAGGAAGGTGTAGGGAAAGCGATAAAAGAAAGTGGCATTCCACGTGAAGATATTTTCCTTACCAGTAAATTATGGAATAGTGATCAGGGCTATGAAGCCACATTAGAAGCTTTCGAAAAAACATTAAGCCGTTTAGATACAGATTATCTTGATCTCTACTTAATTCATTGGCCGGTTGAAGGTAAATATAAAGATACCTGGCGCGCGCTAGAAAAATTATATAAAGATGGAAAGATTAAAGCGATCGGAGTAAGTAATTTTTTAGAGCACCATCTTAAAGATCTTATGCAAGATGCAGAAATCAAACCTATGGTAGATCAATTAGAATTTCATCCTTGGCTAGTACAAAAAGATCTTCAGAAGTTCTGTAAGGAAAACGGAATTCAATACGAAGCTTGGTCTCCGCTAATGCAAGGAAAGGCTTTTAAAAATGAAACCTTGAAACAATTGGGTGAAAAATACAGTAAATCTCCGGCTCATATCGTCTTGCGTTGGGATTTACAAAATGGTGTAATTACTATTCCTAAATCTACTTCAAAAGACCATATTGAAAGCAACGCAGCCATATTTGATTTTGAATTAACCGAAGAAGATATGCAGACCATTAATGCGCTAGACAAGCACGAGCGTATTGGTCCGGATCCTGATAATTTTGATTTTTAATTAGAGAATAGACCTAATAGAATTAAACGCTTTGGCGTTACTCCTAAAAATTGAAAACCTCGCAACTGCGAGGTTTTTTAATTTATGTATTTATGCATAATCTGTATTTCCATCTAAAATTTGGGTATAGACTTTAGAGTCTTTGTAGTTTTGCCGGCAAATTGAGTTTGAAGTTATGTGGAATTTAGAAGGAAAAACTGCCTTGATCACAGGAGGCACTAAAGGAATAGGTAGAGCTACCGTTTTAGAATTTGCCAAACTAGGAGCAAAAGTCATTTTTACAGCGCGTGATGGAGCCGCAGTTACGGCTTTTCAGCAAGAACTGGGAGAAATGGGTTATATCGCTTCCGGGATGCAAGGTGACGTAACTTCTGAAGACGATCAAGACAAGCTTACCGATTTTGTTTTTCAGCGTAGCGGTTCCTTAGATATTTTAGTCAACAACGCCGGAATGAATATTCGCAAAGAAGCGATAATGTATGAGGTTGAAGAATACGAGCAAGTGATTAACACCAACCTGATCGCTCCGTTTGAATTAACTAGAAAATTCTTTGCACTTCTTAAACGATCAGGGAAAGCTTCAGTAATCAATGTGGCTTCGGTAGCAGCTTTGCAAGATGTAAAGAGCGGTGCGCCTTATGCGATGGCTAAAGCGGGAATTCTTCAACAAACCCGAAGTTTAGCCTCAGAATGGGCCGATAAAAATATCAGAGTCAATGCGATTTCCCCGTGGTATACCGAAACTCCTCTGGTAAAACCCATTATTGATCAAAAAGAGCGCTATGCAAAAATCGTAGAACGAACGCCATTAAACCGTTTTGCTCAACCCGAAGAAATCGCCAGTGCCATTGCTTTTTTGGCAATGGATAAAGCTTCTTACATTACTGGTCAGAACATCACCGCAGATGGTGGTTTAAGTGCTAATGCGCTTTAAGCCGAAAGTTTTTTAGACTAGCACAAGCTTTTATTTATAACCTTGTGCCTGCAACTCAAACAATTCTGCATACAAGCTAGGGGTTTGCATCAGTTGGTCGTGTGTTCCTAATTCTAGTATTTTACCATCTTTAAGTACCAGAATGCGATCTGCCATACGCACGGTACTAAAGCGGTGCGAAATAATAATACTCGTCTTGCCTTCGGTAAGTGCAATAAAACGTTCAAAAACCTCGTATTCTGCGCGCGCGTCTAAAGCCGAAATAGGCTCATCAAGTACCATCACTTGGGCATCTTTCATATACGCACGGGCAAGTGCTACTTTTTGCCATTGCCCGCCAGATAATTCTTGTCCGTCTTTAAAGCGTTTTCCCAGTTGGGTGTCATAACCTAGGCTTAGACCTTCGATCACTTCATTTGCCAGGCTCAAGCGTGCTGCTTCCTGAATGCGATTATCATCAGTTACCGAACCGATATCTCCAACAGCGATATTTTCGCGCAGCGTAAACTCATACCTGAAAAAATCTTGAAAAATCACACCAAACATTTGCTGATATTCGGCTTTATTATAGCGATTGATGTTGACTCCATCTAACAAGATCGCACCCTGAGTGGGCTCATAAAAGCGCAATAGTAATTTGATCAAAGTGGTTTTACCCGCCCCGTTTTGACCCACAAACGCCATTTTCTCTCCAGCTTTCAGTTGAAAACTTACGCCTTTTAAAACCTGATGCTCACTACCCGGATAGGAAAAATGTACATCTTGTATTTCAAAACCTTCGCGTACGACTTTGGGCAACGGAAGAGCGTTTTTGTGCTCATCAGGAATCTCTAAATCTATGAAATCAAAATAATCCTTGAGGTATAAAGCGCTTTGGGTGATGCGCGTAAAACTGGTAAAAAAGGATTGCAACGTATTCCTCAAGCGATTAAAAGAAGCCGATAAAAAGGTAAGCTCACCCACGGTAATCGTCCCTTCTAAAACACTTTTGATGATCACTAAATAAGCCGCGTAATAACACACCACACCCAGCACGTTAAAAATGGCGCTGTAAATACTGCGTTTGACGGTAAGCTTTTTATTGATCTGATAATACTGCTGGCTAAGCGTTTTAAATCTGTTGGCAATAAAATCTGTCAACCCAAAGAGCTTGATCTCTTTGGCGGTTTTATCATTAGCACCTATATAGCGCAAATAGTCTAGTTCGCGGCGTTCGGTCGTCCAACTTCTGGATAGCGAATATTGTTGACCGCTGAACCTAATTTCATTAATAAATAACGGAATAATGCTTAGCGCCAATAAAATGATCAATAACGGCTGAAAATAAATAAGACCTGCGATTAATGTGGCGATCGAGATCAAACTTTGCAGCTGTCCTAGGGCTAAACTCATTAAACCCACGCGCCCTTGTGTTTGCTGGCGTGCACGCTCTAATTTGTCGTAAAACTCAGAATCTTCAAGATGCACCATATCGATCTTGCTGGTTTTACGTATCATTTTTTCTGAAGAAACGATGTTGTACTGATCTCCCAGTAATCCGTCTGTGATGGCTATGACTCGGTTGATAATATCTGCAATAATCGTTACACCAAATTCGATCAAAACATAATTCCAGAGCGTGGTATAGTCTGGCGAAGTTGCAGCGACCTGTGCGATGATCTCATCTATAATCAACTTGCCCACCCACAAAATCACCACAGGCGCAAAAGCATTGATGAGTCTGCTTAAAAGATTAAGCGTAAATAGCAGCGGACTCACCTGCCCTATTTCTTTAAAAAATCTGGGAATAAAACGTAACGCCTGAAAGGATGCGCGTACGTTAGTTTTTTTTGAGTCGTTAATGCTGTCTAACCGTCTTGCCATTACGCAAAGATACTTTCTTAGTTATTGAGGGTCGTGGTCTCATACTTAAAAAGCGGTATATTTAATGGTAACAATTTCAGTTAGAATGAAAAAATAGCGGGTAAGAACTAAACCTTAATTTTGCTCTTATCCGCTATATGTTCCATTCGTTGCTTATGGGAATCTGACTTTATTCAATTTTAATTTTGTCGCTAGACCTTATGTAAATTAAAGTGTCTTCAGGTGTTGAAATATCGTGAACACTATTTCCTGTTGATTCAAAATAACTTCCAGCGTCTAAATTTATTACAGAATCTGTATCAGGCATTTTATAATCAACATTTCCACCTATAATTACTCCATAAAAAATAGTACCTCTACTATAAATTTTTCCTCTAAAATGTTCAGGTAGTTTCACTAGAACGCCACAAATATCTTCTGCATTTTTCCATAAAAAACTAATTTTTGATTGGTTATCGCCTGAAATCCAATTTGTTTGGGTATTGTCAAGCCATACCATATTAGAGGCATCAATATTAACTGGGCGTTCCCCGTTATCAAAAGACTCATTTGTTGGTTTTACTAAGTATGGACCGTTATCGATCTCGATATACGCCATGGTTTCTTCTCCTTTAGCAGACGTAATATGTGGTTCACCAGCCGGTTGTGTCCAGAATGAGCCAACAGGCATCCACATATTTTCTGCTTTTGGGTCATCATTGTGTATTAATCCTTTCATCACAATGGCACGATATGTTACATTATGAATGTGTGCGGGTGATGAAAATCCATCTATAAATTTCCCAATATATCCAGTTGAGACCTCAGCTTTTCTATCTCCCCAAATTGTTCCGGCCAGAGGGCTTTGATCACCTCGTGCAGGATTCATCTTCTCCCATAGAATATCAGAACTTAAACCAACTTTATTTGTTGGGTTTTTTATAATTTCAGAAATAGTATTTTCTGTCGTTTTTTCTTCTGATTTTGGATTGTCACAAGAGAAAATTAATCCTACAAAAAGAATTAAATAGAAGTTTGACTGAATCATTATTAGAAGTTTAGATTACAGTGATAATTTCACTTTCAGGCAATCTTGATTTTGGTGTCTTTTCAGTAGCATTAAAATCAGATTCAGCTCTATAACCTATGGATACCGCAACTAAAGAAGTATATCCTTTTTCTCTTAAACCAAATTCTTCATCTAAGGCTTTTACATCAATACCTTCCATGGGAGTAGCATCTATTCCAAGTGCAGCTACGCCTAATAAAAAGCTTCCTATGTTTAGATAAACTTGCTTTTCCATCCAATGATTTAAGTCTTTCAAGTCATATTTATGAATTCCTGCAAATGTCTTTACAGCACCTAAAAATCCATTTTTTATATCTTCATTTGGAAACCTCCCGCTTTTATCATCTGTATCAGCGATATGTTGATAATATTTATCATCAGCATCAATTTTTGAACAAAACAGTATAACTGCCGATGCGTTTACAATTTTTGGTTCATTAAAATGAAAAAAGCCTTGTGTCCCTGTTGCTATTCGTTCTTTTCCCTCTTTCGATTCAGCAATTATAAAATGCCAAGGTTGTAAGTTGACGCTTGAAGGACTCATTCGTAATAGATTTTTCACCTGCCTCATATCTGATTCAGATATAGTTTTATTTGGGTCAAATTCCTTGGTTGTGTATCTCCAGTCTAGTGTTTCTTTTAAGTTCATTTTCTAATGTTTAGATTATACTATAATTTTTATAGTTGCAAAATTATGTATAGCATAATATCTTTGCAATAACGGTCAAAAATGATAGTACTAATTATATGGAAAAAGCAGATGCAAAAATGATTACTTTCAGAGGTAACGAATACCCTTGTTGTGCAAGCTTAACGATGGGAATTATTGGTGGAAAATGGAAAACGGTGATCCTCTTCCATCTAATAAATAAAAAATTAAGGTATAACGAATTGAGAAAATCAATGCCTACGGTTACCGAAAGAACCTTGAGTCTACAACTAAAAGCGTTAGAGGAAGATGGCCTGATCAAAAGAAAAGTTTATACATCAAAACCACCTTTAAAAGTCGAATATTCCTTAACTGATTTTGGTAAAACTCTAATTCCTTTAATACAATCTATTGCTGACTGGGGCGATTTTGTAATTGAAGAATACGCCAAGTAGTGGTTTAGATTAGCTAATTGCAAACACTAGAACACTATAACTACTCTGGTTATTTTTAGCTTTTGAAGAAGTCATTAACCGATTACAATGTACAATCACAATACGCGTCACTACCTTTACCTATGCGATACGTCAGGGTAATGCCTATGTAGGTGTACCAATCATTATTTGCAAAATTAGGAAGTTGGTTAGGCTCTAAACGCGGTTCATCAGGATGACTTCCATCAAAATTATCTGAAGTGGTATAGCGAGGAGCTAACTCTAAGCCCAACATAAATTTACTACCCACAAACGTTTTTAATCCGGCGCCAAAAGGCACTACCAGACGCGTACTTGTACCGTATTTTTCAGCAGCTACATCTTCAAATCCCGCCGAAAGCGGGTAATACAATTCATCGCCATAAGCTGCTCCTATACCTCCAAAAACATAAAAATCAATGGGGTTTCTTGAATTATTAAAGAATGAAAACGGTGTATACTCTATACCTGCGGTAAGCTCTATATGACTGTTCTCAAAGGAGTAAAATAGGGATTGCCCTCTTCCATTAGCTCGGTATTCATCGCCGGCATTGCGATCATCTGCATACAGCGTCATATAGGTCAACGTAGCACGAGCACTCAGCTTTTCATTAAAGTTCATTTTTCCTATAAGTCCAAAAAACGCGCGATTAGGCGCAATCGCTTTCTTTTTGCCCACCTCCCCATAATAATTCACTCCACCCAAATAAAGACCGAAATCATAACTTTTTTCTTGCGCAAGCACAGGCAATGTCACAAAAAGTAAAATGAGAATTAGAGGAAGTGCTTTTTTTGAATTCATAAGTTAGTTTTTAAAATGGGTGAGCTACCTAAAGAGCCTTTTTAGCAGACTTTTAATTTTAGGTTTTAAAATACTAACAAATAAGTTTCTAGCGAAACCAAAACTTTCTTAATAGTTGAGAGGAGCAGAATTTCAGACAAGCGCTTCGGTAATTCTTAAAATGCTTCGGTTTATGAATTAAGAAGTTTGCAAAGCATAAGTTTTACGTCTGTTGAGATAATATAGCACCAACGCCAAACTGCATAACGCACTTCCGAATAAAATGTAGAGTAACGGCTTGACGCTTTCGGTCACTAGTTGAGCAACTAAAATACTGGCTACAGAACCAAAGATCATCCCAATACTTCCTATTAATGCCGAAGCGCTTCCGGCTTGTTTCGTGAAAGGATCTAAAGATAAAGCGGTCACGTTAGGGTTTTGAAAACCGATCAAAAAGAGCATCATAAACAGGAAAGGATACACCACCCAAAAATTGATTAAGTTTAGAAAACTTATCCCCAAACCACAGGCTGTGAGTATACTCAAGGCTACACAGGTAGTGACGGTAATTTGCAATAGTGAAAAGCGTTTTAAGGCCAAACGGTTGATCTGACTTCCCAGAATTAAACCTAAGGCATTACTCCCAAAGACCCACCCAAACTGCTGCTCACTCAGTTCAAAAAATTCGATAAAAATAAAGGGAGCGCTGCTCACATAGCTCAGTAAACATCCCATAGTAAAGCCTCGTGTGATCGCAAAAATAAAGAACTCTCTGTTGCGTAAAATAGAAAGGTATTCTAGAATAATATTCTTAGGACGTAAGCTGGTACTGCGGTTAGGCGCTGCGCTTTCAGGAAGTACAAATGTGATAAGCAGCAGCATCAAAATGGCAAATACCGCAAGAATATAAAACACAGCTTCCCAGTCAAAAGCACCAATGACGATACCTCCTACCGTAGGCGCAATTATAGGCGCAACTCCCATAATCAACATCAGGGTCGAAAGCACATCTGCAACTTGTTTTTTCTCAAACAAATCTCTTACGATCGCTTTAGAAGCAACCATTCCGGCGCAGCCTCCCAAGGCCATAAAAAAGCGGGCAGCGATCAAAATGTTGAGATTCCAGCTGAAGGCACACAGCAATGCAGTAACCGTAAATAAAATCAAACCACCTATTAGCGGTCTTCTTCTACCAAAACGATCCATTAAAGGTCCATAGGCTAATTGCCCCAATGCGATCCCGATGAGATAGCTGGTAAGCGTAAGACCTACTTTGCTGATGTCTACCCCAAAATCATCGGCTACGTTTCCAAAACCGGGCAGATACATATCAATAGAAAACGGACCAATAGCTATTAGCGTTCCAAGAATGAGTATGATTAAATTGCGGGAAGAAGTTGTAAAGCGTTTTGTCATAACCTGATTCTAAAGTGCAAAATTAACCTATGTAAAAGCAAAAAACCGGCACGCTTGTGTTATTAAAATTGTAAATCCCTTGCGGATTTCTTAAGGTAACGATGTATTTTTTTAAGGCTCTAACAGTGCCAATAAAAAAGTGCGATACTGTTTTGTATCGCACTTTTAGAAAATCAAGTATTGATCTGACTTTTTGTATCTGAAGAAGCCCAAAGCTCATTAGTATACTCCGGTGGAGACTGATGCTCAATGACCACATATTCATCACTGGCTTTAAATTTTTCAAGCAACTCTTGGTTGACGTGAATAGGAATTTGTAGTCCCGGATATTTCAAGGCAAACAGTTCTCCTTTTTGTCCTACTAACTCTAACTTAATTGGTGTTTCCATAGATTAAAGGTTTAATTAATAGTTTCAACAAAATTAATAAGTAAATCCGCTCAGGTCAAGACCATGAGACATTGGCAGTACCAACAAAATATCAGTCTTAATCACACGGTCAATGCAGGCATTTTTTATCTAAACGCGTAAAGGCACTTCCATTAAAAGCACCGAAGCCTGCTCGCTTGCTTTAAGGGTGATCGACTGCGTTTCAAAAATCCCCAAGCCGTCACGGCGTTCTAACTTTTCGTCTGCTACTTCAACGCTTCCTTCTAAAACGAATAGATATAGTCCGTTTGACACTAGATTGAAATCATAAGTAACCGCTTTATCAGCATCAAGATCTACCATATTAAACCAAGCGTCTTGATGAATCCACACACCTGCATCCTCTTTGTTGGGCGAAAGCACTTGCTGCAGTTTATTTTTACGATCCTCTTTTTTCAAGGTTATTTGATCATATCGTGGCTCAACATTTTGCGTATGCGGAATGACCCAAATCTGTAAAAAACGAACTTCCTCGTCCTTATTTTTGTTATATTCTGAATGTTGCACGCCGGTCCCGGCGCTCATAACCTGAATATCTCCTTCTTTGATCACGGTAGTATTCCCCATACTATCTTGATGCTCCAAGTCACCCGATAAAGGAATCGAAATGATTTCCATATTTTGATGCGGATGCGTTCCAAAGCCCATACCGCCGCTTACTTTATCATCATTCAACACGCGCAGTACACCAAAGTTCATACGCTGCGGATCATAATAATTTGCAAAGCTAAATGTGTGTTTACTATGCAACCAACCGTGGTTAGCATCTCCTCGAGTTTCAGATCTATGCAGTATTTTTTTCATACAAATTCATTTGTTTTAACAGTCGTAAAATACACTCAGACTTACACTTTGCAAGCCCCAGACAATCATAAAATCTTTCTAAAATGCGCGCTCTAAACAATAAGCTTTGTACTTTTAAAACGATGAACAATCCTATTAAGACTAATCCATGAAAAAAATTCTATTCCTTACCGGTTTAAGCCTAAGTCTGTTTGCCTGTAAAAACGAATCTCAAGAAACCACAGCGCAGCCGCCGGTAGTGAATACAGAAGAGCTTGCCGAAAAAGACCGCACTCCTGAAGAGGAGATCGCTTATAAAATCGCCGAAGCAAACGGCTTGAAAAACTGGAAATCAGTTACTGAAGTACAATTCACCTTCAATGTAGATCGTGGTGACAGCCATTTTGAACGCGCTTGGAAATGGAATCCGCAAACTATGGATGTAACGATGCGCAGTGATAAGGACACGGTTTCTTTCAATCGAAAAGAAGTAGATAGCCTCTCTATGGATGCAGACAAAGGCTTTATCAACGATGCCTATTGGTTACTCGCTCCTATGCATTTGGTTTGGGATGAAGGCACAACACTAACAGTTCAGGATACGGCGACCGCTCCTATGAGCCAACAAAAATTAAGTAAGATCACACTTACCTACAATGGCGAAAAAGGCGGTTATACGCCGGGTGATGCTTACGATTTCTTTTATGATGATGAGTTTATGGTTAGAGAATGGATTTACCGCCGCGGAAACGTTTCAGAATATTCTATGGTAACCACTTGGGAAGATTATAAAGATTACAAAGGAATCAAGATCGCTGCAGATCATAAAGCGCCCGAAGATGCAGTTCATCTGTATTTTACAGATATCGCTGTAAAAACCGAAGAGTAATAGAATTAAGTGTTAGAAATTCCAAGACGCAGACTTTCTTTAGATAGTTTTACTAAATACCAAGCCCGTGCTGTACGGGCTTTTTTAATTGCGTTTTAAGCGTACAGCAATGAGCCCGGCTAATGCGGTAAAACAAAGCAAAGCACTAAAACTGCCTTTTAAGCTGAAGGTTTCCGCCAGAAACCCAAGAAAAACCGGACCTAAAAGCAGGCCTACAAAGCCGGTACCAGCGATAAAACTTATGCCTTCTTCTGCACGTATTCCTTTTAAATTTCCGCTGTATCTAAACAACTCCGGCACCACAATTGAAAGTCCAAGCCCTACAGCTCCAAAACCCAGTAATGCGTAAATAGTACTTCCGCTGAGGATAATTCCAAAACCTATTGCTGCTATAAAAGAACCTACAATGATGATCAGACGCGATCCGTAAGATGCGCTGATCGCATCTCCAAAAAAACGGCCAATAGCCATTGTTCCGTTAAAAATAGTATATCCTAAGCCCGCCAATGCTGCGCTTGCCAAAGTTACCTGCTCCATATACAATGCGCTCCAATCTACGATCGCTCCCTCTGCGGCCATTACTAAAAAGCCTATTAATGCTAAACCTACTAAGGGTCGCAAATTCTTCAGTTTAAAGCTTGAGGTCTCTTCGTGTGCTGCTGCTTTGATCGAAAAATAGTGTTTGCATAAAAGCAAATTGATTAGAATCAACAGGGCGCTTACACCGGCTATGTGCCACTTTGGTAAAGCGATGTACGGCATCAGCAAACTGCCTAATCCGGCACCCAGCATTCCGCCTAAACTGAAAAACCCGTGAGAAACCGACATAAAATGCACTTCGTCGCGACGCTCGATTTCGGTGACTAAAGTATTTATTGTCACATCAAGCAATCCGGAAAAAATACCTACTCCAAACAATGAGGCACACAAAAGCACATAGGTGCTCGCTAAAAATGGCTGTATGATCAACACACAAAAGCCGATTACCGCAAACAAAACCGCTTTTCCTAGACCTATGTTTTTGATAAATCGGGGTACAAAAGGGATGGTACATAAGGTTCCTAAAGCCATAAAAAACACCGCAAAGCCGAGTTCGCCTTCAGACAACTGCAACTTGGCTGTTATTTTAGGAATATAGATCGCCCAAGTCCCGTAAAGAATATTCAGGGTGGCAAACAAAAAAACCGGAGTAAAATACCGTAGATTACTAAAAACCAGACGCAACGAATTCATAAAACCTCAATTGAAATCAACTCCAAAATAACATAAAATAATTGGGCGAGCGTGCACAATGCTGCAATTCTAAATACCTAGAAGGAATAGCAAACCTAAGTTTGTCGCTCGTGAGCCGATGTGTTATTTTTACCATCTATGTCAGAACAATCAAGCACCCATTATAAAAACACCTTAGCCTTTGCTAAACAAGCAGATGCAGACGATACACTTGCTAGATTTCGCGATGAATTTAACTTTCCCAAAGACGAAGCAGGCAATAATTTAATTTACCTCTGCGGAAACTCGCTAGGACTTCAACCCAAAAAAGCCAAAGAATATGTAGCTCAAGAGCTCAGCAATTGGGCCGAACTTGCCGTTGAAGGTCATTTCAAAGCTAAAATTCCCTGGACAACGTATCACGAAGTGATGACCAAGTCTATGGCTGATATCGTAGGTGCAAAGCCGGGCGAAGTTGTGTTGATGAACACACTTTCTACCAACCTGCACCTGATGATGGTGTCCTTTTACCGGCCTACTGCCAAGCGCTATAAGATCTTGATCGAAAGCGACGCTTTCCCATCAGACAGTTATGCGGTAAAATCTCAGATCAAAGAAAAAGGTTATAATCCAGATGATGCGCTTTTGCTTTGGCAACCGCGCGAGGGAGAGCATCTTAACCGCTTTAAGGATCTGGAAGCGCTAATGGCAGAACACGGTGAAGAAATCGCCCTTGTGATGATCGGAAATTCTAATTACTACACCGGCCAAAAATACCCTATAAAAGAAATCACCCAGCTAGGACACCGATATGGTTGTAAAGTAGGCTTTGACCTTGCGCACGGTGTGGGAAATATTGATGCAGATTTGCACGATAATGGGCCCGACTTTGCCGTATGGTGCACTTATAAATATTTAAACAGTGGCCCCGGAGCCATTGGAGGTTGTTTTGTACATGAGCGTCACGCTGATGATAAAGATATCCCTCGCTTTACAGGTTGGTGGGGCCATAAAATGGACAGCCGTTTTAATATGCGCGTCGATTTTGATCCTATCCCGGGAGCAGAAGGCTGGCAACTGAGCAATCCGCCAATTTTGTCCATGGCACCTATTCGTGCGTCGCTAGAGCTTTTTGCAGAAGCCGGATTTCAAAATATTCGGGCCAAATCTAAAAAGCTTACCGGATATCTAGAATTCCTCATAAATGAACTTGATGATGACCGCATAGCTCTTCTTACCCCTAAAAATGCAGAAGAACGCGGGTGCCAACTATCTATTCAAGTTAAAAACGCAGACCGAAGCATGCATGACGGCTTTATGCAAGCAGGCATTATATGCGATTGGCGTGAGCCTGATGTTATACGTGTGGCTCCAGCACCATTGTACAACAGTTTTGAAGATGTGTATGAAATGACACAACGCCTAAAAGAGCTATTAGCAACCTTATAACCATTTAAGATCCTCGAGGATTTTCAACTAACAAACCATTTTTGAAAACGCAAGAACAAGAACATATTTTAATCATTGGCGCCGGACTTTGCGGTTCGCTTTTAGCATTGCGCATGGCGCAACGCGGATATAAAGTCACGCTGATGGAAAAGCGCCCTGATTTACGTAAAGAAATCGTAGATAGCGGCAGATCTATCAATTTAGCTTTTTCAGATCGAGGAATGAAAGGCCTTCGCCTGGCCGGACTTGAAGACAAAGTCTTACCGCTGTGTATCCCAATGAATGGGCGTATGATTCACAATGCCGAAGGACAACTTTTTATGAGTCCGTATAGCGGTAGAAATGAATATATCAATTCTATTTCCCGGGAAGACCTCAACATCATGTTGCTTGACGAATGTGACAAGATGCCTGCCATAAAAATGCAATTCAATCAAAAATGCACCGGCGTAAATATCGAAACTGCACAGGCGACTTTTGAAGATCACAAAACCGGTGAAACCATAACCTATCAAGCCGATGTGGTAATGGGTGCTGATGGTGTGGGCTCTGCCCTGCGTAAAAGTATGCTGGAGCACCGCAAGTTTTTATTCAGCTACGGGCAGGATTTCTTAACACACGGCTATAAAGAATTGAGCTTTCCTCCCAAAGCAGATGGCGAATTTTTAGTAGAAAAAAACGCCTTACACATCTGGCCCCGAGGAAAAGATATGATGATTGCCTTACCCAACCTCGACGGAAGTTTTACCGTCACCCTATTCCTTTCTTGGGAGGAAGGTAAAGACAGCTTTGACAGCTTAAATACAGATGAAGCCGTACTTGACTATTTTAAACGCGAGTATCCAGATGCACTCGCTCTGATGCCTGATCTTCTCACCGAGTTTAAAGAAAACCCTACTTCACCTTTAGGCACCATTAAATGTTCGCCGTGGCACGCTTACGGCAAGGTATTGTTACTGGGAGATGCTGCGCACGGAATTGTACCCTTTTATGGCCAGGGAATGAATTCTGCTTTTGAAGATATTTATGTATTGGATCAATATTTAGACCAGTATGCGGGTGATTGGAAGACTGTTTTTAAAGCCTATCAAGAAGAGCGTAAAGAAGATACTGATGCCATTGCAGACCTTGCGGTAGATAATTTTCACGAAATGAAAGCACATACCGCCCGTCCTATTTTTCAGGAAAAGAGAAAACTAGAAATAGCCTTTGAAGAAGCGTTTCCTACTGAATATTTTTCAAAATATGCGCTGGTCACCTTTAGAGAAGATCTACGCTATTCTGAAGCGATGCGCCGCGGTCGTGTGCAAGACAAAGCCATCTTAAATCTTATCTACGACGGAAAATTCACCAAAGATATGAGCCTGCGGACCAAGCTTGATCTGATGAAGCAGGAAACCCGAAAAATGTTACATGACGAGGAGGTTTTAGAAGGCCTTGAAAGCGAAGATTAATATGCATTTTATCTCTGAAGATCTTGACGATTATGCCGTAGCCCACTCTGAAAAAGAACCGGAGTTGTTACGTAAGCTTACACGCGAAACCTACCAGAAAGTAGTTCAACCCAGAATGCTAAGTGGTCATTATCAAGGGCGCATATTAAGTATGATCGCAAAACTTGCCAACCCTAAAGTCATTCTTGAAGTAGGAACCTATACAGGTTATTCTGCGCTTTGTTTAGCAGAAGGCTTACAACCAGACGGTATTTTACACACCATTGATGTCAATGAAGAATTAGTAGATCTTCAAAAAAAATACTTTGATGCTTCGGCGTACGCCAAAAATATAAAGCAACATTTAGGGCCGGCTCTTGACATCATCCCAAAGATCGAAGAAGACTTTGACCTTATTTTTATGGATGCTGATAAGCCCAATTATCCGGCTTATTTTGATCTTATTATTGACCGCCTCAGACCCGGCGGACTCCTTCTATCTGATAACGTGTTATGGAGTGGTAAAGTGGTAGAACCGCTCAATCCAAAAGACACCTCAACAAAAGCGCTCTTAGAATACAATCGGCTACTTGCTGAAGATGATCGCCTAGAGACGGTTTTACTTACCATTAGAGATGGCCTGACTATAAGCCGTAAAAGACAAGAGTAGCTCGTAATGCCGCGACATTTTAAAAGCTACGCCTACTATAAGCTCTCAAACAAAAATCCCGACTCCATTTTGAAGTCGGGATTCCTAATTAACACTTAGAATAAATACAATCATTGAACTAAAATGCTATAAAGAATGAAGGCTTTTAAAGCATTTTAGGTTAAAACCACAGATTTGTAATTTCTTGTTTAAGATATTACTTAATTCTCATTTTAGAGGTGAAATTTATTATAAAGTAATAAAATTTAACAAGGCCGGTTTCAGGGTCATCTGTGCAATAAAAAAGCCTTTGAACACTAGGAGGCTCAAAGGCTTATAATTGTATTTTAAAAATAGCTTTTCAGTATTAGAATTTCCGTTTTACGGAACCTGTAATTTCTTCAATATTCTTCTTAGCGTCATCAATTTCCTTCTTCATATCCTTTGCGATATCTGTATTGATGCCTTGCTTATCTGCGCTTTTAGTGATTTCAGATTTGATGTCTTCTGTAGCATTCTTTAAGGTGCGCATACCCTTACCTAAACCTCTGGCAATATCAGGCACTTTATCAGCTCCAAAAACCATTATCACAATAAAAATCACAAAAGCAATCTCGCCTCCGCTAATAAAAAGTGGTATACTCATAACACTGCAAATATATAGGAAAAATAAAAGCCGATGTAAGAAACATCGGCTTTTAATATACTAAATATGTCTTAAAGAGGCTTAGTCTTCTGCACCTTCTTTAAAGCTATCGAACTCACTTTCCTGAGCTTGTTTTGGCCAGCTGTTGTTACTTACATCAACATCAGCAGTCTCTAGATCCGGATCTAAAAGTACACCGGTAAGCTCTTTATCAGTAGCTAGAACTTTAGTTACCTCAGCGTCATTCATACGCCATACCTGTACCGGATAGGTAACTTTTTCTTTGGTACCATCTGCATAGCTGTACTCCACAATAATAGGCATTGGGATACCGCCCGGCTTGTTGAATTTAATCGCGTAAAAATGCTTTGGCGCTTTTAGTTTTGCACGCTCGGCAGCACTAAAGTTGTCCATCAAGAATTCTTGTAGGTTTGGTGCATTTTCTAAACTTGATTTACTCTTCATCGCAGGATCATAATCTTCACCATCCTCTTCAACTACATAAACAAGATCTCTACCTGCAGGATCTACACCATAACGCTCCATTAAAGCTTTTCCGGCTTGGGTGGGTTTGTCGGTCAAGTAATATGATTTTACTTCTTCTACGCCCATATCTACATTTTCTGTAGTATAGAACCAACCTCTCCAGTACCAATCTAAATCAATTGCAGAAGCATCTTCCATAGTACGGAAGAAGTCTTCAGGAGTTGGGTGTTTAAACATCCAGCGCTGCGCGTATGTTTTGAATGAATAATCAAAAAGCTCACGGCCCATAACAGTCTCTCTCAAGATGTTCAAAGCAGTTGCAGGCTTTCCGTAGGCATTGTTTCCTAACTGATAAACATTCTCAGGATTAGACATTATAGGAGCGATAAAATCTTGATTCCCTCCCATATATCCAGTGATTGCTGATGGAGCACCACGACGTGATGGGTATTTTGCATTAGGAGCAATAGCTTCCGGGTAATTTTCACCAAAATCCTGCTCTGCTACGTATTGTACAAAGGTGTTGATTCCTTCATCCATCCATCCCCATTGACGCTCGTCACTGTTTACGATCATTGGGAAAAAGTTGTGTCCAACCTCGTGAATAATTACACTGATCATTCCAAATTTAGTACGGTCGCTATAGCTTCCATCTTCATTAGGACGCCCGTAGTTCCAGCAGATCATTGGGTATTCCATACCTTGATTCTTACCGTGAACAGAGATCGCTTTAGGATAAGGATAATCAAAAGTCATTCTTGAGTACGACTCTAAAGTTTGTACTACTGCTTTAGTCGAATATTCTTCCCAAAGCGGATTTCCTTCTTTAGGATAGATTGAGATCGCCATCACGTCTCCCTTTGGAAACTTAACCGCTTGAGCATCCATGATGTATTTACGAGAAGACGTAAAAGCAAAGTCACGCACGTTTTCTGCCTGAAGTTTCCAGGTTTTAGTTTTTGTGCTATGGCCTTTTTCAATGTTTTCTGCTTCGGCCTGAGTTCTAATAATTACCGGCTTGTCATAGCTTTTAGTAGCTTGTTCCCAACGCTTATACTCTTCCTTGCTGTAAACATCCTTACGGTTTACCAAGTTTCCGGTTCCGTCTAGCAAGTGATCTGCAGGCACTGTGATCTCTACATCATAATCTCCAAATGGAAGTGCAAACTCTCCGCTTCCCCAGAATTGGTAGTTTTGCCATCCTTCTACATCATTGTAAACACACATTCTAGGAAAGAACTGTGCGATCACATAGTTTTTATTTCCGTCAGGAAAGCTCTCATATCCTGAACGCGCACGATCTACCGTGTGCTCAGGAATGTTATAATTCCATCGAATGCTGAATTCAAAAGAATCTCCTGAAGCTAAAGGCTCAGGCATTTCTACACGCATCATCGTGTAGTTGATCATATATTTTAATGGCTTACCGTCTTGAGTAACCTCGCTAATGTTGAAGCCACCATCAAAAGGCTCTTGCATATATTCTGAAACAATCCCGGCAGGCTGTGCTACAGGAGACATCCCACTACCGTTGCGCTCACGAGCAGGAGAATCTTTTTTACGAATGTTTTGATCTAGCTGAACCCATAAGTATTCTAACTGATCTGGGCTGTTGTTTTGATAGGTAATGGTCTCATAACCGCTTATCGTCTGATTTTCATCATTAAGGGTTATTTTCATTTCGTAATCTGCCTCATTTTGGTAGTAAGCAGGACCGGGTGCTCCAGAAGCAGTACGGTATTGATTAGGAGTCGCAAACTCATTATAAAGTTGTCTAAACTTGTTTGTGTTTGTGTGACCTGCTTGTTTTTCTTTAGGTGCTTGTTCCTCCTGTGCAACTGCTGTTGCCCCAACCAGAAGTAGCACGGCAAAAAACGTGTGCTTTAGTTGTTTCATAAAAATGTAATCTATTTTAAGTGCTTAAGAATTTTATAAAAATAAAGATTAACCTAATCTTAGTAAATTATTCAGAAAAGTTTAACACCGCTTTATCATTATCTCGGGTAAGTAAAAAGCTTTTTTTAGTGGTTCCGGTATTGAGATGCACCACATTTTTTTGATCTTGAAAAAGATCCATCAGTAAGGTGTTTTCTATTGAAATGCTTTTAGGATTTTGAACATCAGTCACTTCAATAAAACAAACTACATAATCCATCTCATCTTTGTGCCCTATGTAATTTAACCGGCGTTCTTTTCCGTTGATCTTGACAATGAATTTTTGATTGAAATACCGCTCAATATAGCCATCTAATTTCTTCTGATCGTAGGAAGCATCAACCTTGATCGACTTATCGTAACGTTCTTGAAATACCTTTTGAAGATCGTCATAAAACACTCGGGTTACCATTTTTAGCGCGTGATCTTTAGCATCATAATCTGCTTGTGTGACACTAAAATAATATTTGTGCGCTGCGGCTCCTAACAAGGGGAGCGCCACAAGTAAAAGCAAAATTGTTTTTCTCATAAGTCCTGTAAAAATACGTCTTTTAAAATGCATTGCGGCGCTACCCAATCAAAATGCATTCCACAACTTCAGCTTAATTTTCTAAATCGCTTTGAACCGCTACGCCTTCCTGCTCTTTTGAGCGGATGTATAGTGGGGCTTGTTCCAGTAGCATTTCCATCAGTGCTAATGGATTATTGCTTGAAGCTATCGCTAAATGCTCTTGCTGATCCATATACACATAATGCACAAAATCGTCAATGTAGCGCGGCCCTATACGAAGTCTATAAATGTAGGTGCTGTCTGAAACTAAGTTTCGCGCCTCTTGTACTTTCAGTTCCATATTAGACAATTTTACGATCCTCTTTAGATACGCGGTACGACCACTTATGGCATTAATAACGGCATCTACGGGTATGATACCGCCTGCCGAATGGGTTGCCGTATATAAACGTCGTTCTTCCTGCGTGCGCACAGGTCCTGTGTAAACCGGTAAACCGGCAGCCGCAGGATCAAAAGGCTTTTCTAATTTAGGCAGATTCATATCATCTCCCAGTCGTCCACTGAGATCAGTATCACTAATGTTTACATCTTCGAGTTCGGTTACTTCGGTCTCTAATTTGATCTCTATATAGCGCCGCTCAAAGATTTGAGGTGTGATCACGATCTCTTGATGTTTAAACTGTAAAGCTGAAATGTAGAGGGTATCGTTTTGACGCACCGGTATTGTAAAATTTCCGCTCTGCGTAGTGATGGTTCCCTTTTGTAAGGTAAGATTTAGAATATGTAGGTACTCGTGCTCAATAGAGTCATTGATCACGCGCCCTTCTAGCATTTGCACTTCTTGAGCCTGAATGCAAAACGTACAAACAAAAAAACTCAAGATGCACAGTTGCACTTTAAAGTGAGCTGCGCCACCCAAAATTGAACCTAAACTATTAGAAGGAAACGGAATATTGTTATTCATTTATAAGAATTGCTTCTGACCTAAATACGCAGAAAAATAATTTTAGTTGCAAAGGCCGCTGTAATTCACCTCAAGGTATTTTTTGAACTCTGGGTACAACAGAACATTTAGAACCTCCTTGTTTGTCAACCGAAAGTAAAACCTGTTACAAATCGCAAACCTAAAAAATATATTCTACTGAAAATAAGCGACTTAAAACCTCAACAAAACTAAATCGATTAAACTCAACACGCAATAACGGTACAACTAACATTTAAAATACTATTAATCAGACATTTAAACCATTCATCGACAGCAAAAAACCATTCATCGACAGAAGCAGGCAGCTCACGGTGAAAACGATATCGTAATCTCATAACAAACCTACATTTGTAAAGAATTTAAACGGTTTAGTTATGAAGACTTTTTTACCTCTTGCTTTTTTATTTTGTTCAATGATTGGGTTTGCTCAAAACTCTAAATCAATAACTACGACTCCAGAACGAGTTGCACAAGAAGTATCGCAACAAAGCGATCAAACTAATGAAGAGAAAATTAAAAATACTGCGGATAAAACCACGGCGATGCAACACACGTACAGTGCCCCTAACTGCTCACGTGGTTTTTACGCAACCCCTATAAAACAACAAAGCAAAAAGGCCATTTTGCCTGAGCAAAAA
Organism: Leeuwenhoekiella palythoae; assembly: GCF_900130045.1. GTDB lineage: Bacteria > Bacteroidota > Bacteroidia > Flavobacteriales > Flavobacteriaceae > Leeuwenhoekiella > Leeuwenhoekiella palythoae. The sequence goes on along the minus strand of NZ_FQXT01000004.1, from coordinate 442,565 downwards.
AGAGCCTTGGATTCTCTAAAACACAGCCCATATTTGGCCTATGCAACTAGAGGATTTTAACGCGTCTTTCACCCCTAAAATAAATAGTGTTAGTTTGATTTTTGGTTAGTTAATTCGAAAAAGCAGTCTTGTTGTTGGGGCTGCTTTTTTACATGGAGCACATTAAGTTTCCGCTTATTTGCTTGCAGCCAATTCTTTTTTAAAGTCTTCCCGCTTATCTATCAAAAACTGAATTAGGGCAAGTTCGTTCCCTTGCTCAAGCATTTCTTTAGTTAGTCCATTGGCGGCTACATAATCCATATACAGGCCTATGTGTTCTTTTTTGATATCCAGATTATTCTGAAAAAATGTATTGGAATACATTTCAGCAAGTTCATCTTCTGCAGCTTCCTCCTCTTCCCCATCAGACTTTTGAAATATTGCTTTAAAGATATTTACAAAGTTGAGGCCGTACCGCCAGCGTTGATCATCTATTGCAATATTATCAGCCGGAGAGTTCTTGTCATACTGGCTATCTTCAATACGAATGTCGCTTCCATCAAAAGGCACAGGGTCTACAGTGCGCACCCGGTTTACATCGGCTACAATATCTCCGGTAAGATCATAAGGCGTTACGATAATTTCGTCTAGCACATTTACCGTCTCTCTCAGCGTCACATTCATTTGTTTACTGCTTACCACGCCCTGGTCAACCACTACAGTTATTGGCGCAAATTGAACCGACTGGATCACGACTTCATCATTACGCGCTACGGCAATATCAAAAGTCCCTTCTTCTGAGGTTATGGTTCCGCGTTGCGCGGTTTTATTATACACTACAATTCCTGCTACATCATCGCCTGCGGGAACAATAATTTGCCCGTCGATCATAACCCGGGCAACTTGCGCCTGTAATGAAAAACCTATACTTAAGCATAACAATAGTGTAGTAACCAGCTTCATGATATCACGTTTAAAATTCTACTATGAAGTAACGACATGTATTTTAAAGTACCCGATATTTCCGCGTAAATTTTTGTTAAATACCTTCTGGCACGTACCTTTGAAAAACAAAACCTAAACCCTTTGAAAAACTTAATTCTTGCCAGTACCTCCACCGTTCACGGAGGCAGTTACTTAGATTATTTAAAACCTCAGCTTAGCGAACATTTTAAGGCAGCCAAGCGCATTATTTTTATTCCGTATGCGCGTCCCGGTGGAATTTCGCACGAATTGTACACTGCCAAAGCTCAGGAGTTTTTTAAACAATTGAATATTGAAGTGGTAGGCCTGCATCAATTTAAAGATCCGGCGGAAGCGCTTAAAAAAGCTGAAGGTGTATTTACCGGTGGTGGCAACACGTTTTTGTTGGTCAAGCAATTGTACGAGTATAAAGTTCTTGAAGTTTTACGCGACCGTTTGTATGAAAACATGCCGTACTTAGGCACCAGTGCAGGAACCAATATTGCAGGAGTAAGTATGCAAACCACAAACGACATGCCTATCGTTTACCCTCCTAGCTTTAAAACGCTGGGTGCGGTTCCGTTTAATATCAATCCGCATTATCTGGATCCTGTAGAAGGCAGTACGCATATGGGCGAAACCCGCGAAACCCGTATTAAAGAATTTCATCAGTTCAATGCGCTTCCTGTAGTCGGTCTGCGTGAAGGCAGCTGGATTGAAGTTAAAAAACGCGTATACACCTTACGCGGTCCGCACAGCGCCCGAATTTTTGAAGCTGATAAGGCACCGTATGAATTGCCTACTGATTCTGAAATTACCGTAAACTAAAGCTTCTTTAAAAAGTGATAGCCTTTGATCACATAGTTTTCATTCATATAAAACTTGTGACTGGGAAAGTTATGCACGTACGTATTTAATTCTGAAGTTTCACAGCCTTCCGCCCGCGCATAGTCGTAAATCCACTGAAAAACCTGTTTTCCTAAACCTCGATTGCGGAATTCAGGTTTGATATACACGTGATCCACCTCGCAGGTTTTTCCGGCATAATGCCGTACGGCAAACCACAACCCAAAAACACCGGCGAGTTCGCCTTCAATATAAATACCGCGACATTGATACCGATGCTCAAACATTTCGGTAAAACGTACTTTTAATAGGTTTTCTTCCACCGTGTGCTCCATCAATTCCTGAACCAGTGGTAAAAAGGTGTTAATGTCTTCTTTATACAAACGGGTGACCGTAATTTTGGACATAATTGCTATTTTTAAATGTATATCCTTTCAGTTGTATTAGAAAGGAACTAAACGCGCTCAAGGCAAGACCTAGAGGTGTTTGTTAGAAACAAAATTTCAATTCAGCGGCTAGCCTCGGAATATTAAACCCTTTGGTGGTGCCAATAAAAACACACAAAAGTAATGGATTATACAATTCAACATAGAGAAAATGACAAAAGAGGGATGTTCTGGATAGAAGGTGAACACGGAAAAATCTCTGAACTTACTTATACCGTTCAGGATGAAAACACCATCATTGTAGACCATACCGAGACAAAAATGGAACACGAACATCAAGGTTACGCAAGCAAACTCCTGGATCATACGGTAGCGTGGGCACGTTCAAAAAACATCAAAATAGAACCACTTTGTCCTTTTGCCGAAGTTAAATTTGATGAGAAACCTGAGTACGCAGACGTGCGTGCTTAATTTATGCAAGGCGTTTTGAAAACAAATCCGTTTACCATTCACGAGATCACTTCGGCAGAAACCTATGCGGTACGCCACCCGGTGCTACGCGCAGGCAGACCTTTAGAAACCTGTGCAATGCCCGGTGACGATGCCGAAGATACGTTTCACTTAGGACTTTTTGATGAAGACAAGCTTATTGGCGTGGTCACCTTTATGAACGCTACCAAACCGCAATTTAAAGGGAAGCAATATCAGCTACGCGGGATGGCGGTTCTTGATGGCTATCAAGGTAAAGGCTTGGGAAATCTATTGGTCGCTGCCGGTGAAGCACGGCTTAAAGCTGCAGGTTACAAGCTTCTTTGGTGTAACGCTCGTATCAAAGCCCTTAACTTTTATACCCGTAAAGGTTTTAAAATTGAAGGCGAACCTTTTGAGATCGAACCCATAGGCACGCATTACCTGCTTTATAAAAATTTAGAATGAAACGAAGACGCTTTATACAAACCACAGCTCTGGCGACCGCCGCACTAAGCAGCTTCCCGAACTGGGCTCTTACTCAGGAGACCTTGAGTACAGACCAACTTATAGGCAAAGGCAATCCTGAGCTTATTGAGAAAAACGGCTACCGCTTGCGCCCTGCCGTGTCTGCAGCGTTTGATAACATGGCAGCGGCTGCGCAACAAGACGGCATTGGTATTCAGGTAGTGTCTAGTTATCGCGATTATGCACATCAAAACCGCATCTGGGAACGTAAATTCAAAAGCTATACCGCTAATGGAATGAGCGACCTTGATGCGATCAAAAAGATCATCGAGTACAGCACCATCCCCGGAACTTCGCGTCACCATTGGGCAACAGACCTTGACATCATTCAATCAGGAACCGGAGTGACCAGCAATGTATTGGATCCTGACAAATTTCACGGAACAGGTCCGTTTTGCGAACTCAAAGCCTGGCTGGATCAACACGCAGAATCCTTCGGATTTTATGAGGTGTACACTAATAATTATGGTCGCAAAGGCTTCAACTATGAACCTTGGCATTTTAGCTACGCGCCGCTTTCGGTTGGCTATCTTCAACAGTACAAAAAGTTAGATGTAGCCGAAATCCTTCAGCAGGAACACTTATTGGGTAGCGAAGCTTTTACTTCAGCATTTATCAATCAATACCGTACAGAGAACATTTTAGACATTAACCCCGCTCTTTTGAGCTAAAAATCCTCATGCTATGAAACTAGGCGGAAGAGCACTCAAATTATTTTTAGGGGTAGCCATTGTAGCCTTTGGTGTTATCCGGTATTGCGGCAGTCAGGAAGAAAATCCGTATACCGGAAGAACGCAAGCCATTAGCCTTTCTACCGAAGAAGAGATCGCTATCGGTTTACAGAATGCGCCCATAATGGCTGAGCAACACGGCGGCCTGTATCCCGACCAACGTTTACAAAATCAGATTGACGCTGTAGGAAAAAAGCTCGTAGACAACACCATCGCTCAAGAAACACCTTATCAATACGAATTTCATTTACTCAGCGATCCCAATACGGTGAATGCTTTTGCATTACCGGGCGGGCAGATTTTTATCACATACGCGCTTTATAAACGGCTGAGCAGCGAAGATCAATTAGCCGGTATTCTAGGGCACGAGATCGGTCACGTGGTGGGGCGACATTCGGCGGAGCGTATTGCAGAAAGCGAACTCGCCAATACGGTGGCCACCGGAGCGCAAGTAGGCGCAGATGCTGGAATGCTCGCCAGTCAGTTAGGCCAAACCATCTTGCTTAAAAATGGTCGCGGCGACGAACTGGAAAGTGATGATCTGGGTGTAAAGTTTATGATTGAGGCCGGTTATGATCCAGAAGCGCTTATTGAGGTGATGCAGATTCTTAAAGAAGCTAGTGGCGGGCAGCGCGTACCGGAATTTCAAAGCAGTCACCCCGATCCTGACAATCGTATTGAAAAAATACGTGCCGCGATTGACAAGTACCGCGCTTAAACCCGTAACATTTCTAGCGTGATTGCCCCTTCTAGTTCTAGAAAACGCTAAAGTTATTAAAACGCAAAGTTTTCGTAATTCGCGTTAAGAGTGATTATCTTTGTAGTACAACTAGAAAAACCATGAATAAGAAAGTCATTTTAATGATCCTCGATGGATGGGGATTTGCACCTAATAAGGACGTTTCTGCAGTAGACCTTGCTGAAACTCCGTTTATTGATTCGTTATATACCAAATACCCACACGCACAATTGCTTACCCACGGCGGTAATGTAGGCTTGCCTGACGGACAAATGGGAAACAGCGAAGTAGGCCATATGAACCTGGGCGCCGGCCGCATTGTATACCAGGATTTTGCTAAGATCAACAAAGCGCTTAAAGAAGATAAATTACGCGAGCAAAAGGAGCTTAAAGATGCTTTTGCTTACGCGAAAGAAAATAAGAAGCCTATTCACCTCTTAGGTCTGGTTTCAGACGGTGGCGTGCACGCGCACATTGACCACGTTAAAGGACTGATCAAAGCAGCGAACGAAGTAGGTGTTGAAGAAGTTTACGTACACGCATTTACAGATGGTCGTGACGTTGATCCGCAAAGCGGGGCCGGCTTTATCGAAGACCTTGACGGTTATGCTAAAGAGAATGGCGCTAAACTGGCGAGCATCACCGGCCGTTACTTTGCGATGGACCGCGATACCCGTTGGGAGCGCGTAAAGAAAGCCTATGACGCTGCGGTAAAAGGAATCGGGACCAAAACTACAGATCCTGTTGCTGCGATCAAACAATCCTATGCAGACGGTACTACTGACGAATTCCTAGAACCTTTGGTGATCACCAAAAATGATGCACCGGTTGCCACAATCAATGAATGCGATGTGGTTTTATTCTTTAACTACCGTACTGACCGTGGACGCGAATTGACCCGTATGCTTTCTCAGGAGGACTTCCCCGAGCAGGATACCAAGAAACTCGACCTGTACTACGTGACGATGACCAATTACGATCAGACGTTTGAAAACATCCATATCATTTTTGACAAAGACAACCTGACCAATACGATTGGTGAGGTGGTTTCTAAAGCAGGTAAAAAACAGATCCGTATTGCAGAGACTGAAAAATACCCACACGTGACCTTCTTCTTTTCGGGAGGACGTGAAAAAGAATTTGAAGGCGAAACCCGTTTGATCGCAAAATCTCCAGATGTAGCGACTTACGACCTGAAGCCTGAAATGAGCGCGTATGAAGTGCGTGATAAGATCACAGCCGAGTTGAAAAAAGAAGAAGTAGACTTTGTTTGTCTCAACTTTGCCAATCCCGATATGGTTGGACACACCGGAGTGATCGAAGCAGCCATCGCTGCCTGCGAAGCAGTAGACAGCTGTGCTAAGGATGTAATCGAGACCGGTCTGGAGCACGGCTACAGCACCATCGTGATCGCTGACCACGGAAACTGCGAAACGATGAAAAATGAAGACGGTTCGCCAAACACCGCGCACACAACTAACCCTGTGCCGATCATCGTGGTAGACAACGACATCAAGAGCGTAAAAGACGGAATCTTAGGAAACGTCTCTCCTACCATCTTAGCTATGATGGGTGTTGACAAACCTGAAGAAATGGACCAGGAAAGTCTGGTAAGCTAAAACATACAAACTATGAAAACGTATAAAACAGGCCTTTTAGCCCTTGCACTGGGTGCACTCGTGAGCTGCAAGACCACAACCACCACAAGTACTGCTTCTAAAGCTCCCGAGGCTCCCGAAGCACCAGAAGCTCCGGCTAAACCGGCAACGCCTCAACAACCGGAAATGCTTACCGGTGAGACCGAGCGTATGGAACTGCAAACCGGTACTTTTGGTTCGTGGTTTAACCCACGCTATGCCGAGTATGACATCGATAAAGACGTGGTCATGCAACTCAAGCCGCTGTTAGAAGATGTAGATGTTACCGTTTTTATGGGAACCTGGTGCAGCGATAGTAAACGAGAAACGCCTCGCTTCTATAAGATCTTAGATGCGGCTGGTAAAACACAAGACGTCGAACTCATCACAGTAGATCGTTCTAAAACCACACCTGAAGGATTGGAAGAAGGGAAAGACATCAAGCGTGTACCTACGTTGATCTTTAGTAAAAACGGTACTGAGTTGGGCCGTATTGTAGAATATCCTATTGAAAGTCTTGAAAAAGATATGCTGAAGATCTTACAAAACAAGCCCTATAAACACGCCTACGCGGACTAGGCTTGGGCGGAACAAATTTTATTTAAAAGCGACAGTTCTTTAGAAGCTGTCGCTTTTTTATTGTTTAGTAAATCGGTTGTTTGTGATTAGTGCACGTATACAATTGCTACAAGGGGGTATCTTAATTCCCAATGACGTATTTTTAGGCAAGTAGTTTACCAATTAAAATTCCAACTAAAAAATCGTCACTACCTATGAAATACCTTTACATTACCCTACTCTTTTCTTTCTGTTTAGGAACTACATTCGCTCAAGATGCTAAAAAAGATTATACAGAAGCTTTACAACTGGTAGAAGTATGGCTTGATGCCCAAAAAGACTTTGATCAACTCCCCGGTTTAAGTGCTATTGTTGTAGAAGATCAAGATGTGCTATGGTCTGGAGCTGTAGGACTTGCCAATGTAGCCGATAAGGTAAGCACTCAGCCCTCAACCTTGTGCAGCATTTGCTCGATCTCTAAGTTGTTTACTTCCGTAGCCATTATGAAGCTGTATGATGAAGGTAAATTGCGCTTAGACGATCGTATAAGCGATCTCTTACCTCAATATAATCTTAAGCAACAGTATGCTGCCAGCGGCCCTATCACGGTACGCTCGTTATTAACACACTCTTCTGGTTTACCACGAGAGGCCGATGCTCCCTACTGGACGGCTCCCGAGTTTGATTTCCCAACTACTGAAGAGGTAGATGCAGGTTTAAAAAATCAGGAGACGCTCTATCCTGCGTCAACGTACTTTCAATACAGCAATTTAGGACTGACCCTTTTAGGAGAGATCGTGGCCGAAGTGTCTGGGATGCCGTATGAAACCTATGTTGCTGAAAACATTCTTAAACCTTTAGGACTTGCTGACACCCGCACCGAACTTCCCGAAGCGCTCTATGGCAGTGAACTCGCCTTTGGTTACAATGCGCTAGACCGCAGTGGAAACAGAGATAAGCTTAACTTTTTTCAAGCTAACGGGATTATGCCTGCGGCAGGCTTTTCATCTAACGTCACCGATCTGGGTAAATTCGCTTCGTGGCAATTGCGTCTGCGCGATACTACAACTACCGAAGTTCTAAAACCTTCAACTTTAAAACTGATGCAGCAAGTGCACTTTACAGATCCTAACTGGAAAACCACTTGGGGATTAGGTTTTGTAGTTTATAAAGGCAGCAATGGAAACACTTGGGTAGGTCACGGCGGCAGCTGTCCCGGGTATCGCACCGCTTTACAAATTGACCTGAAGCGCAAGCTTGCATTTTCGGTAATGATCAATGCTAGCGCAACCAATCCCGGCAAGTATATTAACGGTATCAATGGCATCATCAGCAAAGTAAAAGAAACCGAAAAAACAGATGAAAGCGAACAGCCTATTGACCTTTCAGAGTATACCGGATACTACAATACCAAACCTTGGTGGAGCGAACTTTACATAGGCACTTGGGGCGACAAGTTGGTCACTTTAAATCTACCTGCAGATGATCCTGCTGAGGCGATGACCATGTATAAGCACATCTCCGGAGATACCTTTAGAAAAATTCGTGAGGATAAAGAACTTGGAGAGACCTTGACCTTTGAGCGAGATGCCGCCGGAAAGATCGTGCGTTACAAGCAGCACGGTAACTACTCGGTGAAATTTGATCCTCACGCAAAATAATTTTACTTCTATAAAGTACATTGCTTAAGGTACTTTATAGCTTTTTATGATGAGCCTTACCGAAACCCATACCGTCCCTCCTCAGGAAAACCCCTTGCGTTTGCAAGAATACGGCGTAGGTATTTTTAAGGCTGCAGCAACCAAATCGGCATTAAAGAAACTACTGAAGAAAGGCTACATTAAGATTAACGGTGCACCGGCCAGTACGGGGACCTGGATCAAAGGCGGCGAAGTACTAACCTTGGAAATTCCGCAACAGCACAAGAACCAAAAAAAGCTTCGGTTAGCCTTAGATGTGTTGTATGAGGATGAATTTCTGGCCGTGGTACACAAACCTGCCGGAATTTTAGTAAGCGGCAACAGTTTTAAAACATTGGCGCGCGCGCTTCCTCAAAATTTAAACGAAAGCAGCTTAGCTGATGCCTGCACGCCGCAACCGGCACATCGTCTGGATTATGCAACCACCGGTGCTGTTTTAGTAGGTAAAACCCGAGAAAGCATCCGCCAGCTCAATCAGCTTTTTGAGAACAAAGCAATCAGTAAAACCTATTATGCGGTGACTATTGGAGTAATGCCGACTTCAGGAACGATCAATACACCTGTTGATGACAAAGAATCCGTTTCAACCTATACTGTAGAAGTCTCGGTAGCTTCACCCCGTTTTAAACAACTGAACCTCGTGCGTCTGGAACCCCAAACCGGGCGACGCCATCAACTGCGAAAACATCTCGCCGGAATAGGCCATCCTATTTTAGGCGATCGGGATTATTGCCCCAAAGAACTCCTGCTTCAGGGAAAAGGCATGTATCTACACGCGCATAAGCTTCGGTTTACACATCCTGCAACGCAAAAGTATTTAGAAATAGCAGACCCGATTCCGCAGAAATTTTTAAAATTGTTTCCTTAAACAAACAGTTTTGTCGCTCCATACTTTTAACCATCCTTTTTTCGCTAAAACTTCTGCTGAACAAAACCGCGCTATGCTGTATGCCATAGGCATTACCGTTATGCTTGGTTTTTTAGCTGTATTGCTGTCCTGGTGGTTGCACCTTTTGTTTGTGGGGATTTTGATCTGTTTTATACTCATCACGCTTCTGGCACCTTTTGTAGACGTCCCCAGAATGGTCAAAGCCGGAAAGCTTACCTATCATTCCGTTTTCCTTTTAGCTGAAGCGCCAAAAGACGGCGTGCTCATCCTGCACGGCGGCACCTTGTTTGACTATGTGTATGTGTTAGACTTTAAACAGTCGGGCAAAGCACGGACTGCATTTATTCTACAACACTACTTAGAAGGGCTTTTGCATCTTATAGCAACCTATGAGCAGCAGGAAACACCGCTTAAACTCCGCTGGACGAGCTATATCGTGAATCAAAGCACCGCGGCCCGTTTAGGCTTTAAACCCCAACCTAAAGACGGATTGCAGCAGTTGATTCTAGCCTTTAACTATGGAAACCTCTTAGTGAGTAACTCGCTGGCAAAGGGCAAACTGAGCTTTCCAAAATTAAGTGCAACCCAAACTTATGAAGCCGCTCTAGATGATCTTATTGCCCGCAAGGCCTACATCAAGCAATTGCTTAAGCGTGTACAGTAGACCCAGATCATTGTAGTATGGTAGTAGTTGGCGCGTAAGCATTCCATCAATAATTCAGAAGAATTCCCAACGCTATATTTTCGGTTTAAAGAGCACTTATAAAATCAAGTTGTCTATGCTTTTCCTATCTTTAGAGCAAACATCAATCTAATTTAAGAATCACATATCCTTTGAGTCAAAAATTCAACATACCAGATTTTGCGAAGTACTTAAATATCACCGATTCCAAAGATGATGATCTCTTGATGATTCTTTATGATGATAAGAGTAAAATTCCTTTAAAATCAGAACCGGTAGTCATTGATTTCTATCTGTTAGCTTTAAAATTAGATTTTGACAATACCGTTGATTATGGTCAAACCGATTTTGACCACACCGAATCACTTCTTTATTTTGATGCCCCGAACAACCACATTGCTTGGGATCTTGATAAACCTATGACAGGCTATAACCTCCTCATTAGCGCTGATTTTTTTGACACCTATGCGAAGCGGTATAGCTTTATGCATTATAATGATCATGAAGCCTTATTTGTAAAGGATGATGAAAAACAAATCTTATTAGATCTTTTTACAAAAGCTTATACTGAATATCAGTCGACCCAATTTTCAAAGGCTATAGTTACTTCTTATGCAAATCTAATATTGACCTATATAGAAAAATATTATAAGCGCCAGTTTGATACCCGAAGTTTACTTTACAATCAAGTTGTGACTGATTTTCGCAAGAACCTGGAACACTTTTTTAGCAGCGGTGATACCATTAAGGAGCTTCCATCTGTAGGTTATTTTGCCCAGCGATCTAATCTCTCATCCAACTACTTCGGAGATGTCATAAAACACTTCACCGGAGAATCTGCTCAAAGCCATATTCAACATTACGTGATTCAACTTGCCAAATTAAAATTAAGGGAGACTTCACTCCCAATAAGCCAAATTGCGTATAGTTTGGGATACGATTACCCCACCTATTTCTCAAGATTCTTTAAGAAAGAAGTTGGTGTCACCCCTAGTGTTTATCGCAATCAGTAATTTGTTTCAGTCTTTAAGTAATCTGTTTTAGTAAGGAGCACGGGTCACCTTCTAATTTTGCTATAGTAATAATTAAAAATCTACTACTATGGAAAATCAAGTGAATCTTAAAGGAGCCGAAAGAGCAGCTACGCATACGTCAAGAATGTCTAAAGAACGTATTGAGAATGCTGTTAAGCAATTGAATGAGATATCTGAATCAGATTATGAAAAAGTGCTAGGCTTAGCCAATGTTTGTAAACCTTTTAGAAGCGTTTTACACAAAACTCCAGATGATTATGGAATGACTCAGTGGGAAGATGTATTTCTTCACGGTATAGATGGTGTGCCTTTAGACGGCTGGTACATTCCTGCAAAAGGTGGCGAAAGTAACAAACTGGTTATTTTTAATCACGCATTACCTATGTGTCGCTCCGGCTTTCAAGGCCATTTTGGATTGCCTTTTAGCGGGTATGACAATGTTGAAATTGATTTTGTAATCCAAATGAAACATTTAACTGATGCGGGTTACAATGTATTAGCTTATGACATAAGAAACCACGGAAGAAGTGGCACTTCTAATAATGGGGTAAGCGGTATAGGACAATTAGAATGGCGTGATTGTGCCGGGGTTAAAACCTATGTGGACAATCACCCAAGGTTAAGCAAAATGAAAGTAGCGCTTTATAGCCAATGTATGGGTGGAAACTCACAATATGAAGCTATTAGCCGCAGACCAGAATTATTTGAAAATGTGACTTGTATGGTGAGCCCAATGGTTGTTTCTATGCGCGCTATTTATGAAGCGTTTTCAGAATTACAAGGCGTTAGTCAATACCTTGACCTAGTTGATTTTGAACTCATGAAAATGGGCGGATGGCTGATGGACGAAATGACTCCACATACGGCTGCACCCGATGTTAAAATGCCTGTGTTTATGATTCAGGTGAAAGATGATGCCTGGACTAAAAACCCTGAAGATGGTCAAAAGACTTTTGACCTTTTAGGAAGTAGGGAAAAAGAAATCCATTGGATTGAAAATACACCCTTACGCTTTAAAGATGGTTATAACTACTTTGGAAGACACCCGGAAAAAGTACTTGCTTTCTTAGACAAATATATGAGTTAACTGTAAATGCATAAAAACACGCATTACAGTGCAACTATCAACCAGCGGTTTGAGTACTGACTCAAACCGCTTTTGTATTTATTAGCAAGCTATGTGGAAATAGAACAACTATCTATACTACGCTAAACGACATATATCATAAATCAACGCACCACGGCACGTTTAGGCTATAACCCCCGACCCAAAACCTAGGTAAAGCGCAGACGTATGAAGCCTCGTTAGAGGATCTTGCTGCTCGTAAAGTGTATATCTAGCAATTACTTAAGCGCATACAAGTTAAGTCGTAGTTTCTTAAATCCTTAGAGCAAACCCAAATAAGTGCTGTACGCATAGCTATCGCCGGTAGGAGTGCTGAAGGTTACCCAGAAATGCACCGGTGCCGCTGCGAGCGCTTCCGGAAGCTCTAATTGTAACTGTGCGGCAGCGCGTGTGGCACAAGCTTCAAAAAACACATACTCGCTAGTTTGTGGCGCATACCCCACAACGCTAAGTAAATCGTCAGAATGGGCGAAGGCTTGGGTACTATCGGGCTGCCATTCTAAAAGTAATTCGGTTTTCTCCCGTTGCTGTAGTATAGGATTATAGACCCTCTGCTTCCCGGTACTGATCAGGAATTTGGGATAGTCGATCACCGGCTTTCCCTGCTCTAGTTTCACTGCATTTTTAAGGGTATAACTGCGCACGGCATCCCGAGCGGTTCGCTTTTCAAGCCAATCTGTAAAACTCCCTTTTAAAAAGGGATACATGGGTTTTATAAACGCACCCACCACCGCAAACCGGTCACAGCTCTGTTGCTTTTTAGGTGTTGGTTTGGCCGTATTACGCATGGGCCTGCTACGTACGATAGCCTCCCCATTTTTACCTTTTACAAACACTACTGAACCCACCAGCCCGGTCAACATTCCTTTATTAGTATCTATCATCAACCCCATAACACAAGTAATTTATTGATTTTCAGTATTCTAAAATAAAAATAGTGCCACTAACAACCAAGTTTTCAATTGATTTTATTCGCTCTTTAAGCATAGAATGACCGTTAATTAAGTATTGTTTGCCCATAAACACTGGGGTTTAACGCTAAAACAACGGTTAAACTATGGTTAAACACTGGTTGAAGATGCACGTTGATGTTGCTGTTTTAGAATCACGCCACCTAACCAGAAACAACTATCTCACGCAAAATCAATAATTTAAGATTATGCGTTAAAGAAAAATGTATTTTAGTAGTATGAAACCTATCATAAAGCTTTTGAATCTGCGCCATCGCAATGTGAACCACATAGGTTTACAGTTTGCCTATCACGATGGGCTCAAAGCCGTCATCAAATATGAACTCCAAGCACAATGGAGTCAAACCCATCGCCTTTGGTATGTTTTAGATACCCCAAAAAATCTGAAGCGCATCTATTCTGTTTTAGCAGCGTTATGTACTATAGATACTTCCGGTTATGAGGCGCGGCAAGCGTCAAATAAAGAAACACAACCCCTTACAGCCATGCAGCGTTCGGTGCTAAATGGATATTACCGGTATTTGCAAGGAAAACGTTACAGCCAGAGCACGATCAAAACCTATACTTTCTTTGTTTCAGAATTTGTGAAATTTCAGTATAAGATCGCCTTTGAAGATTATACCAACCGCCAGGTTGAACTTTTTATCGAGCAGGTGTTTATTGAGCGTAAGTATAGCATTAGCAGTCAGCGCCAATTTATAAGTGCACTCAAACTTTTTACTACCTATTTTCCGCATACACAAATCTCAGCATTGCGCCTAACGCGACCCAAAAAATCTAAAAAATTACCGGAAGTCATCTCACAAGAGCAATTTCTTTCACTGGTTCAGGCAGCAAAGAATCTCAAGCACCGTACGATTATTTGCGTGCTTTATGGCAGTGGTTTGCGCATAAGCGAACTTTTAAACTTAGAGCTGAAAGATCTGGACCCAGACCGAAATCAACTCTTTATACGAAATGCCAAAGGCAGAAAAGACCGCTATGCTCAACTGTCGGCTTATTTGAAACCTCTTTTGTTTAATTATCTAAACACCTACAAGCCGCAGCGGTATTTTATAGAGGGGCCTAACGGAAAAGCGTATAGTGCGAGCAGTGTGCGAAAATTTCTAGTGGTATATGCTCAAAAAGCAGGGATTGCGCAACGCATTACGCCACACATATTGCGGCACAGCTACGCCACGCACTTACTCGAACAAGGCGTAGGCATACGGCATATACAAGAGCTTTTAGGCCATTCAAAACCTGAAACCACAATGATCTACACCCACGTAACCCAAAAAGATCTGAGCGCTATTAAAAGTCCATTGGACTCGGTAATCGCCAAATTTAAACTGGATAAACAGGAACAAAAGTTCCTGTTATCCCGAAAATTATAAAGGGATAATAGGTATATTTATCCTGATATAACGAGTTACCTTCAATTGCTCCTGACCCAATCACTCCCAAAAACCGAACTAAGCGCAGAAAAATAATATCAAAATTCGATAAAATAAGAACAAATTTTTTCAATGATAAACTGACAAAATCACGCCCTCAAATTCTTTAAAACAAAATTGGAAGTTAATGCATTAGCAACAACGCGGACAAGAAATCAGAAAAATTAGTAGTGAAATTATATAAAATAAAACTCTATTTTTTTGACTCTGAAAATACGGATAAAGATTCTTGCCGGAAATTGAGTTTAAATTCAAAATAAGAATTAAAAAATACAATTGGTGCGCGGAACCAATCTCTCTCAAAATTTAAAATGAAAAATTCAGGTAAAACTTTTAAAAGCAACACTGGAAAACCTAAAATTGAATAATTTCACTATACATTTTATCATTAAAAATTTCCTCTCCCACTCTGAAAATTCAGTAAAAACTAAAATCTCATCTAAGCCGATTTTCGATAAATTCCACTATAATTTTAAAAGAATAAACATATGGCAGAACGTGTCGCAACAGAAAGGTAACAATGCGTATAGCCAATTGCGGCTAAATACTTAATCGATATTCGATCTTTTTAGCTATATTTATTTTAAGCGGACAAAACCTGGTTAATCAACCCGCAACTGTCCATACCCAAAACCGTTGTGCCTAATTTGAAAAATGACATTTCCTCTATTAAATATAACACCTGAATGTTGGACTTATGAAAATCTAATCGACTGTGTAATCTTTGATGAATTTATTTATACGGACAAGGATTCGGTTTTTATGGAATTATATAAGGACAAATTATTCTGCGATTGTAATGGAAAAATATTTAAAGCTGTAAAAAAAGCAGAACTGACTGAAAAATGGCGGAATTGGTTGAAGTTTATACCTAATATCTGGAAAAGAGAAATAATTTTCCAACCGACAGGGGAAAATTGGACTGTTGAGGAATTAAGGAATTATCTGTTGAATCGAGTTTCGGAATTAAAAACTAACGAGCAGACTGAAAAGTGGAAAACTCAACTGAAAAAAGCCAAAAATCACTCTGAATTAATATATGGATAAAAAAAACTAGGCACAACAATGTATAACCGCAATTACGGCGGATTCGACTGCGTCCGAATCCACTCGGAATTGCTAACGTCAGTACTTAACCGAAAATCATTAACTTTAATCCCGTAACTGACGGTTATACGAGACCGTTGTAAGCAATATGGGAAAAACGCTATCTATATTAATCTTGATTCTGATTTCATCTTGTGAAAAGTCGGACTATGAAACGATTGACTACGAAGCGTTTGAAATAACAGTTCCGAAAAATTGGTCGGAATATGAAATAAATGGAATTGACAGCTATGTTAGCGGATTGATAACGGACAAAGGAGACACGCTGATTTTTGATTTGGGTTGGTACTCACCTGATTTGACTAAAAACCCAGAGGTCTTGGTATTTGAGCAATCCGAATATGAAGAATTTAGCGATAAGCAAAAAAAGCAATTAAAAAAAGTAAAGCATTTGGTTATTGAGGATTTTCTAACCGCTGAATATGACGCAAAAGATTATTTAAAGTACGAATTCCAAACAGACAGTATTGACTGCTTTGTAGCTAAATTTATAAAACCAAAAAACAAGGGATTTGGAGCAAGCGGAATTTATATTGACAGCTTGAAAGGTGGTGGACCGAATTCTAACAAAACTAGATTAAGCTTTTACGGAAACAATTTGTCAGACTCAACTCAAATGGAATTTTTTAGAGCATTGAAAACTATAAAACTGACAAAATACTGTGAATAAAATACTGCTCACAACACCGTGTATAGCTCATTGCTGCTGAATTCCTTAATCGGAATTAATTGCAATTTGCTATTTTTCGGTTATGGTGGTAAATCATAGCTGATTTTCCGCAACGAGCCATACAAAAACCGTTGTACGCAAGCCAAAAAATAATCTTATTAACCACTACAATCTCCTAACAAATAATGACATTTACTTTTAATCATTTAGCGCTTTCTGTTAAAGATGTAAATGAATCTATACAGTTTTACCAGAAAGTGCTTCAACTTGAAGAAATTGAGAATACCGCTTCTAATTCTAAAACGAGATGGTTATCTCTTAATCAGGGAAAACAACTACACCTTATTCCTCGTCCGAATTCTGAAATAAAAATTGATAAAGCTGTACATTTTGCTTTATCTACACCCGATTTAGAAAACGCAATATCGAATTTGGAGAATTTAAAAATTGAATTTTCTGATTGGAAAGATATTCCGAATAAAGTTTATGTTCGAAAAGATGGGATTAAACAGATTTACTTTCAAGACCCAAATGGATATTGGATTGAATTAAATGATGATGTCTGATAAAAAACTAATGGCAACAATGTATAACCACTATTACGGCGGATTCGACTACTTCCGAATCCACTCATAATTGCTAATGTGAGTTCTTAACCTAAAACATTATCCTTAAATCCTTAACTGACGGTTATACAAAACCTTTAGCTGCAAGTGCCATAAAGATTTTGCTTAACTAAAAGCAGACATTTCTTTACCCCAAGAATCTAAACTTTTTAAGATAGATTCTAATGACTTCCCTTTTTCAGTTAATTCATATTCCACTTTTGGAGGAACTACCGGATATACTTTTCGTGTAATAAGATTATCCTTTTCAAGTTCGCGAACGGTTTGAGTAAACATTTTATTAGAAATATGGGGAACTTTATTTTGAAGTTTTCCAGAACGAACCGGTCCTTCTAATAAATGAAATAGAACAAGAGGTTTCCATTTCGTACCAATTAATTTCATCGTATAGTTAAGAGGACAATAAATTTTATTCATTTTAAAAACATAAATAACTGATTAACAACAAATAACTCTTTTAGTTACCTATATCACATTTAGGTAACTTATTGTTTAACAGTCAAATATATTCTTATTTTGTAGCCTTAAAAATAAAATAGATATGAAAAAAGAAGAAACTTATCCACGATCATTTTCACACATTGGTATAACTGTTCCAAATATTAAAGAGGCTGTCAAGTTCTATTCAGAAGTGATGGGATGGTACACGATAATGGAGCCTTCAAAAGTTAAAAAAGAAAGAGAAACTGCTATAGGACAAATGTGTATAGATGTATTTGGAGAAGGTTGGGAGGAATTTGAAATAGCACATATGTCAACATCAGATGGAATCGGAATTGAATTATTTTCTTTCCCAAATGGAAAAAAAGAAGCTCCAGAATTCAATCCTTTTAATACAGGATTATTCCATTTCTGTGTGCAAGACCCGCACATCGAAAATTTAATAGAAAAGATAGTTTCTTCTGGTGGTAAACAAAGAATGCCAATAAGAGAATATTACCCAAATGATAAGCCGTATAAAATGTGTTATGTTGAAGATCCTTTTGGAATTGTATTTGAGATTTACACACACAGTTATGAGCTTACATATTCTTCAGGAGCTTATGAAGAGTAGGCACCAGTAGAAAACAACTGTTAATCGCAAATAGTCTGTAGCTGAACAAAATTCGGTAACTTAGAATCTCAAAATAGAAAGCAAATGGCGGACAAATCCTAACGGATTTATCCGCCAACTTACAATAACCGAGATCGTTGCCATACATACCGAAACTGAATGCCGAGAATTGAATTACGAACTGAAATTAAAGCTGATAAAGAAATAGTTTTTGATCTTTCTCGGAGTATAGATTTGCATAAAATATCGACCGAACACACAAATGAAACTGCAATCGCTGGAAAAATAAGCGGATTAATCGCACTGAATGAAAGTGTCACTTGGCGTGCTAAACATTTTGGTATTTATCAACGACTGACTTCTAAAATAACGGAATTTGACCGACCAAATTACTTTGCCGATGAAATGGTTAGCGGAGCATTTTCAAAATTTAAACACGAACATCATTTTACGGATTTGAATGGCGGAACTTTGATGATCGACTATTTTGACTATAAATCACCCATTGGAATTTTAGGGAAGATAGCAGATAAAATTTTTCTGGTAAAATATATGACTGATTTGCTAACCGAGAGAAATCGAATCGTAAAAGAGTTTGCGGAATCGGACAAGTGGAAAAGAATATTGACCGTATGAAAAGTACGTATGGCAACACCGGCCATAGTTAATTGCTGCGGTAATCTTCACAATTTATTTGGGCAGCTTTACTATCTTTAAGTCTGATGAAATCCCGATCGCTATCGGGACTCGCAGACGTTTTCCACAAAGAAACTATACACAAACCCGTTAACCTTTCTTATGAAAATACTATTAGTCTTAATGTTACTGACTTTAATGGGTTGCCAAAGTAAAAATTACGATTTAGCGTATGTAACTGACCGAGACAATACATTGGATATTTGTATTACAAGTTCTGAAAACAAAGAAATAATTAATTTAACCAATTCTGATATCACTGAATACAACCTAACTTGGTCCAAAGATGGTACGGAAATCTTTTATACAAGCTATGAAAAAACTGGACGAAAGGTCAAGAGTGTAAATGTTTTAGATAAGTCTATTAAAGTTATCATTAATGATTCAATAATCCAATCTGTTAACGATGTTTCAAAGGACAATGAACGAATGATAATTTCATCGAGTGAACATCACAAAAAAGGTGAACTCTATCTATATGATATTGAAACTAATTCCAAAATACGCATAACAAACAACGAATTTTATGAAGCTGGTGCTAAATTTTCGCCTGATGAAAAAACGGTCGTAGTTAGTATTCAGACTAAAGTAAGTGATTCAATAAATTATTCTGGTACTGCGGAAATTTTTGAAATAAAATTATCCGATCTGTCACTTAATAGATTAACTGATTTAGAAGGATTTAATGCACTACCTGAATATTCACCTAATGGAGAATTAATAACCTTTCATCATTGTGACAATGGTAAATGCGATATCATGATGATGGAATTCGACGGTTTGAATCTGGTTAACTTAACGAATGGAAAAGATGACAACCGATGGCCTCGATGGTCACCAGATGGGAAATGGATCTCTTTTACCAAAACGATCGATAATAATTCCGATATCTATTTTATTTCTAAAGATGGCAAAAGAGTAAAGCCTATTATCACTACCGAATTTAGAGACGAAATAGCAATATTTAAACCGAATTAGAATAACAGGCTAACTACGTGTATAGCTCATTGCTGTAAAATTTACCATCTTTAATCCGTTGCGGAACAATACAGAAAACCATCAGAACGTAACCATACCCAAGACTGTTGTAAAACATTCAAGAAATGAATTTTAGCACATTAATCATATTTCTACTTCTAATTAAATCCTTTAGCCTTTCTGCTCAAGAAAAGTTAGAAATTGGACAGCATATTTATAAAGACAAACTTACTTTCATTTCCTTAAACGCAAACAACGAGTTCGAGTATCTAAAGTATTATAATTGGTCACCTTTGACCATTGAGGAAAAACGAAAAGCTGAAAAAAATGAAAATCCAACCCGCGGAACAATCGGTTATGTTTCTGGTGCTAAAGGAAAAGGAAATTATGAACTAAAAGATGGAAAACTAATTTTAAAATTTTCGGAATTTAAGAAGTATATGGATAATAAAACCGACTTTAATGCTGAAACTATAACAATGGTATTTATCATTTCGGAATTTATTAAATAAAAGGCTTTTTACAACACCAGCCATAGTTCATTGCTGCGGTAATCCACAAAGTTTATTTAGGCAACTTTACTATCTTTAAGTCTGGTGAAATCCCGATAGCTATCGGGACTCGCGGACATTTTCCGCAACGAAATCAGAGCCTAGACCGTTGTGTGCAATTTGACCAAACCAATGAAACATATTTTTCTAATCATAATTCTTTCCTCTTTTTGGGCTTGCAATTACAAAAAGGACAATGCGGTTTCTAAAATCAAAAACCCAAACCCAGAGAAAGTAATTCAGAAAAAATTAAGCGGAAAAGAAGTCGTTGCGGAATTGGAAAAATTAGGTTATTTCAATCTGACCAACGAATCTGAATCGGATACCGTTAAAACCGACTTTCAAAAGGCTTATACGGACTTGAATTTCTTTCAAGGACCAATGCGTGGTGAAACTCTGAATTTTATGGACAATCGCTATCATTGGGTAGACTGCGAGGAACTATTCGAGATTGGCGGATTGACTGAATATTTGAACCAAGTCAAACCGACTTTTGACAAACTTGGACTTGAATTAAAATTTGCAAACGAAAAAAGCGAACAAGACCAAAATAGTTGGAAACACACAATTGAATTGAACGGAATCGAATACACCGCATTTGACGGACAATTTTCCGACTTGGATTGGGGAATTGCCTATGTGAATTTTATAGAAATGTTGAACGCTGAATTGAGAAGACAAAATTCGGACGAGCAGTTTTATCCCATAAATTGCGGAAATGATGGAATGTTCGTCTTACTAACACCAAAACAGTTGGACTTTGTAAATCGGAATTATCCAATAGACAATGAACATCCGACAACAATGAGTAATTGGAAAAGTAGAAATGGAATATAAAAAACTGCACACAACAATGGTAACCGTTGCACAAGAATGTAAAACGCAATATTATAAACATAAATAAGCCACTCTAAGCTGTTTTTCTTTTTTGGATCAACTTGTTTTAGATCAAATTCAGAACTCTTAAAACCGATGTATCGCTGTTTGTTAGTCTGTTTTTCAGCAAAAAAAGGAAGCGAAAATTCCTGCTCCGCTTTTACAGTTACAATTTTTCCGTCCCGCACACCACCGTAGGCACTTGTATAAGAATTCCTATATTTAGCAATTACAATTTTTAGATACTTAGCCCTATGCGTATTATTCTGATTGCTGTGTTGATGCTGGTTTTAGGTTGTACCAAAACCTCAACACCTCCCTCCTCTTTTAAAAGTCTTGCTGCAAAAAGCTCTTCCATTGCCGGAAAGACAGCATACCTTGCTTCGCCTTTTGTGACTGCCGGAAATCGCATATATATGGTAGGACATCAAGATGGCTCTTTTCCTGATCTGGGATGGCATATTAAAGGCGAAATGGGTGGCATCTGGGATCACCCCATCAAACTTATGGATGGCTTTGATCTTGCTGTACTACACGAAAACGATACCTTAACGTTGAATAATGCCGATCGCTTTGTAAACTATCCGTTTACCAATATGCACGAGTTCGCTTGGGCTGAAAAAAACCTCAACATACAACGCTGGCAATTTGTACCCGATGATACCGAAGGGCTCATCATTCAACTGGCTTTTGAAAATACCGGTGAAGCCAAAAAAGTTCAACTCGATTTCACCGGAATAAGCGATCTGCGCCCTACTTGGCTGGGAGATCGCACGGGAATGATAGACAGTAAAGACCAAGCTGTTTTTGACGAGCAAAATAAACTATGGAAGGTAAAAGATCAGAATAACCCGTGGTACGTACTTTTTGGATCTTCGGTAAAACCTACTGCGACGGCACAGACCTCAACTCAGGATGCTACTACACAAAGCAGCTTAAGTCACACGCTACAGCTTCCTGCTGCTTCTACTACAGTTTTCACCTATTACATCGCAGGCTCATACCAATCGGAAGCTGCAGCACTGGCGACCTATAAAAAAATGCAAGCGCGATCAACCGACTTATTTCAAGCTAAAAAAGAGCGCTACGAGCAATTGGCTTCACATTCAAAGCTCAGTATCCCTGATAAATCTATCGCTCAAGCTTTTGAGTGGTTAAAATACAATAGCGATTGGCTGGTGCGCCGCGTGCCGGAGGTTGGTACCGGTATTTCGGCGGGGATTCCTGATTATCCATGGTGGTTTGGGGTAGACAGCGAGTATGCCTTAAAAGGACTTATGGCCATTGGTCAGACCAAAACTGTATATTCAAGCATTCGTCTGCTCGATAGCCTTTCAGAAGCTACTAATGGCAACGGCCGCATTGTACACGAAGTTTCTACAAATGGTGCGGTATTTAATCCCGGGAACATCAATGAAACCCCACAGTTTGCGTCACTTATCTGGGAAGTATATCGCTGGAATGGCGACCGAAAGTTTTTAGAAACCTATTACCCTTCCATCAAAAAAGGTATGCAATGGCTACTGAGCGAAAAAGATACTGATCAAAATTTGTTTCCTGACGGTTACGGAATGATGGAAATTCACGGCCTCGACAGCGAGATGATTGATGTGGCGAGCTATACGCAACACGCACTAGTAGATGCTGCTAAGATCGCTGAAGTTTTAAAGGATACCGCAACTGCGGAAAATTATAAGGCGAAGGCAGCCGTGCTAAAAGAACAAATAAACACGCAATTCTGGTCTGAAGCATTTAACTCGTATGCAGATTTTATAGGCACCGATGCGCAAGCTTTACACCTTATTGAAGATGCGATCGTACGTGCAGACACGCTTGAGAAACCCTGGGCAGTGACCGAATTGAAAGAGACGCGCGACTACATCAAGAATAATCCTTCAGCAGCAGCACGACCTTTTGTGTTGTATCATAATTGGGTGGTAAATACACCTATGGAAATGGGGATCGCTCCTCCCGAAAAAGCAAAAAAAGCATTAAAAACAGCGGAGCAATTTGTAAATCCCTTCGGAGTTTTTGTGACGGGTATTGACCGTGACGATTCCGCAGGAAGTGATGAGGGTTCTTTTAAAGGCAGTTCGAGTTTTAGTTATACAGGCGCCGTAATGACCTTGCCCACAAGCGTACAAGCAATTGCTGAAAACAACTACGGAAATCCCGATGCTGCGCTAGATTACATCAAGCGTATGACTCGCTCATTTAGCTTTGCATTTCCGGGCAGTATGTACGAAGTCTCGCCAGATTATGGGATGATCAGCCAGGCCTGGAATATTTATGGCTTTGCGATTCCTATCGTGCAGCAGTTTTTTGGTATCGCTCCTGATGCTGCAAACCACACCATAACGATAAAGCCACAAATGCCCAAAGATTGGAACGATGTCGCTCTGGAACATGTAAAAATTGGCGATAATGCCGTTTCGGTCTTCTATACTAAAACAAATAACCAAATAAAATTACGTGTCACGCAAACGCAATCAGATTGGACGCTAAAGCTTATTTTGCCTAAAGAACTAGACGGAAAGTCATTCCGCAGTAGTTCTTCTTCGAGTCAAGTTACAACCGACGAAAATAATTTTATACTTTCCGGTAAAGGAGAACTTGAATTAATTTTAGAGGAAGAATAGATGATGTATTTAAAACAGTGCACAATGAAAGCTAGCCTAGTACTCCTACTCTTCTGCAGCTTTAGCCTTCTAGGTCAAAAGCTTCCTGAAAGACTCAGTGAAACTGATTTTACTATCGGAAAAACTATAAGTATTCAGTCTAAAATTTTAAAGGGAGAACGTGTGCTCAACGTGTATCTTCCGCAGCATTATTCGGCTGATAGCACCAAAACCTATCCGGTTATTTATTTACTCGACGGTTCTAAAGACGAAGACTTTATACATATAGCCGGGATCGTTCAGTTTGGTTCGTTCTCTTGGATCAATATGCTTCCAGAAACGATTGTCGTAGGCATCGCCAATGTAGACCGAAAACGAGATTTCACCTACCCTTCTCAAAATAGCTTGGATCAAGAGGAATTTACCACTTCGGGCAAATCGGCACATTTTATTCAATTTTTAGAGGAAGAATTACAGCCCTTTATAGCGGCCAATTTTAAAACTTCAGAAGAAAAAACGCTTATTGGTCAATCTTTAGGCGGACTTCTAGCCACAGAGATCCTCTTTAAGAAACCGGAGCTTTTTGATAAGTATATTATCGTGAGTCCGAGTTTGTGGTGGGATGATGAGAAACTTTTGAATGCGCCAACGCCTTCCTTTACTTCTTCAAAATCTATTTATATCGCCGGTGGTAAAGAAGGTGAAGTGATGGAACGTACGGCAAAAACACTATACAACAGACTGAATCAACAACAAGATGAAAAGACGCGCGTCTTCTATGAATTCCTTGAAGATAAAGATCACGGTGACGCTTTGCACATTGCGGTATATCACGCGTTTGAAAAGATTTTTGGTTCGCAGAAAAACACCCAATAAAACAATTCCATTGTATGCTCAAAATCCTATCCATTCTCAGTATTGCCCTTCTCCTAACAAGTTGCAACACTCAAAGTAAAAAGACAGAAGTCGCTACTCAAGAAAATACGACAAGCACAGACACGCTTACCAAACATCTAAAGCCTTTCAACACCGAATTACCCACAATTGGTTTGCTGATGTATAATGGCGTTTTACAAAGTGAGGTAGTCGCAACATCAGATGTGTTTGCAAAGCCTACGGAAGCAGGTGAGCAACTCTTCAACGTAATTACTATTGCTGAAACCACCAACCCAATCACTACCGAAGAAGGCTTGCATCTCGTTCCCGACTATACTGTTGAAAATTGCCCAAAGCTAACCGCGCTTTTTGTACCCAGCGCGTATGATATGTATGCGCAGGTGCATAATGAAGCGCTTGTGAATTTCATTAAGCAGAAAAATGAAGAAACCCAATATACGGTGAGCAACTGTGCGGGAGCTCAACTTATAGGCGCCTCTGGCATTGCAAAAGGACATAAGATCGTTACCTATATTGGCGGCGGAACACAACTACAAAAAGACTATCCTGAACTGCTCGTGCAAAATGACAGCTTAGTCACTTTTGCAGAAGACGGTAAGTTTTTATCTTCTAACGGAAATTTAGCGAGTTATATTTCGGCCTTAGAACTGTTAGAAAAAATGACCGATGCACATCATCGGGAATTCGTAGAAAGCTATCTGTACTTAGACCGACTTCAAAATTGGGAAAGGTAGTGCAGGGATCGCCTTGCTTAACGTTAGCATTCTCGTCAACTCCCTCAGGACAAACCTATAAGGCATTGGTTGAAAACGAATTTTCAATTTCGATGCATCCCGAAAGCTTTCGGGACGAGTATTAAACCCTTTGGCGGCGCCAATAAACTTCCAAATCCGGAAGGTCAGCTAAACAGTTCTTGTTATATTCGACGCCATACGTAAACTACCCCGTGCCAAGATCGTGAGGTAGGCGTTAAAAAATATCAATTGCTAGGCATTCCGATAGGTATCGGGACGGGGTCTAAACCCTGTTTTGCCCATAAAACAACCTAATGGCTAAAGAAGGATATGTGGTCGTGCAAGGCGCCCGCCAGAATAATCTCAAGAATGTTTCTGTTGAAATTCCGCGGGATGCCCTCGTGGTGTTTACTGGTATTTCGGGTTCCGGAAAATCATCCTTAGCCTTTGGCACCTTATATGCCGAAGCACAACGCCGTTATTTAGAATCGGTTTCACCCTATGCGCGCAGGTTGTTCAATCAAATGCCCATTCCTGAAGTAGATGCTATTGATGGCCTACCGCCTGCCGTGGCGTTACAGCAGCAGCGCAGTTCGGGTTCTACCCGATCTACGGTGGGTTCAGTGACCACGCTTTCTAACTTGCTGCGTATGTTATATTCCCGCGCAGGAAACTATCCAGAAGGTCAAGAACTTTTATACGCCGATGCCTTCTCTACCAATACGCCAGAAGGAGCCTGCCCGGAATGTCACGGTTTAGGAAAAGTGTATTCCGTAACCGAAAAAAGCTTGGTTCCTGACGACAGCTTAACCATTAGAGAGCGGGCGATTGCTGCCTGGCCCAAAGCCTGGCAAGGCAAAAACCTAAGGGACATTCTGGTGACTTTGGGGTATGATGTAGATATCCCGTGGAAAGAACTTCCGCAGGAAGAAAAAGACTGGATTCTATTTACTGAAGAAACTCCTACCGTACCGGTCTTCCGTGATCGCAGTCCACAAGAAGTACAGCAAGCGCTAAAGAACAACGAGCAACCCAGCTATAAAGGCACCTACACCAGCGCAAAAAATTACATTTTACAAACCTATGCCAATTCGCCGAGCGCATCGATGAAAAAGCGAGTGTCTGAGTATATGGTGGGCAGCACCTGCCCGACGTGTTACGGTAAACGCCTGCGCCCGGAATCACTTTCGGTAACTTTTGCAGGTTATGATATTGCCGAGATCGCACAGCTTCCGCTGAAAAAGTTGCTTGAGATTTTTAAACCGTACAGCGAAGGTTCGGCTGCTGCATTAAAAAAACTGGCAAAAACCAATCAGGAAAAAGTATTGGTAACCCAACGCATCGCCGAAGATTTTGTAAGCCGTATTGAAGTTTTGCTCGATCTGGGCTTAGGCTATTTAGCACTGGACCGAAATACCCCAACGCTTTCTCCCGGAGAACATCAACGCCTGCGGCTTGCCACGCAAGTGCGAAGTAATTTATTTGGTGTCGTTTATGTTTTAGATGAACCTTCGGCAGGTTTACATCCGGCAGATACGGCTGCTTTATTACGCACCCTAGCGATGCTGAAGGATGGCGGAAATTCAATTTTTGTGGTAGAACACGAACTCGATGTGGTACGCCAAGCCGACTGGATCGTTGATGTAGGTCCCGATGCCGGCGAAGGTGGTGGCAGAATTTTATATAGCGGTCCACCGGAAGGTTTAAAAGACTGTGCTACTTCAAAGACCAGAGCGCATCTATTTAACGAGAATCCTTTTCAAAAGCCTTCACGCAAGCAACCTCAACATTGGCTGAAACTTGAAGGTATCACACGTAATAATCTTAACCAACTCGATGCAGCTTTTCCTATTGGGGCGCTGACCTCAGTTACCGGAGTTTCCGGTTCCGGGAAAAGTAGCTTGGTTAGTCAGGCGCTGGTGGAATTGATGAAGATTCACTTAGGAAACCCGACTTCTGAAGAAAACGAAGAGTCGGATGAACTTTTGCAACAGGAAACTGAACAACCTCCTTCAGGAAGTATTACCGCAGGAAGCGAGCATCTCAAACGTATGGTACTCGTAAATCAAAAACCCATAGGTAGAACGCCGCGTTCTAACCTTGCTACGTACACCGGACTTTTTGATACCGTACGCAAGCTTTTTGCTAAGACCGATCTGGCAAAATCGAGAAAATACAAAGCCGGACGCTTTTCGTTTAATGTAGGCAAAGGCCGTTGCCCCAATTGTGAAGGAGAAGGTGCAGTAATGGTAGAATTATTGTTTTTACCCAGCGTCTATGCTCCTTGCCCCGTATGTGAAGGCACCCGCTACAATGCCGAAACTTTAGAAGTTACCTATAACGATAAAAACATTGCCGAAGTACTGAATATGACCGTGACTGAGGCAACCGATTTCTTTAAAGCCGAAGCTCGGGTGCATCAACTGCTTCAATTGCTAGAGGATGTTGGTTTGGGGTATTTACGTCTGGGACAACCTGCCACCGAACTTTCGGGTGGAGAAGCGCAACGTATCAAGTTGGCTAAAGAATTACAACGCCAAAATAACGGTAAAACGCTGTACGTACTTGACGAACCTACAACCGGCCTGCACCCTACCGATGTTGAAAAATTACAATTGCAACTCAATCATTTGGTGGAAGCAGGAAATACCGTAGTTCTTGTTGAGCATGATATGCAAGTGATCGCAGCAAGTGATTGGGTGATCGATATGGGACCCGGCGCAGGTGATGAGGGAGGTAATATTGTTGTAGCCGGCACTCCCGAAGAAGTTGCTGTAAGCAGTACGAGTAAGACAGCACCTTATTTAAAAGAGGTTTTGAATTCCTGATTATGAAGTATTTTAGGAATTTTCGCGTTGCTTTAATAAGCGATTAAGACTACGCACCGAAATTCCCAGGTAAGCAGATAGGTCTGCTTTTGATATCTCGATTTTTTCAGTCTCTTGAAGTTTTAGAATGCGTTGCAGTCCGTTTTCAGTGGTATATAATTTCTGAAAAGAAGCCTTTTTACTGGTGTTGGTAATGCGTTCTGCATAGGCATTTATGATGAGGCGATTCAGCTTAAGATCAGTATTCAACAAGTTGAGAAAACACGCTTTAGTGAGTTTATAAGCTTCCACTTTATTCAATGCCTGTACCGAACATAACCGTGGTTCGTCACGAATCAATTCTAATTCTCCTAAAATTTCCCCTGTGCTCAAAAAAGCCAGAATATATTCTTTCCCGTTTTCTTCCTCTAGACCTATTTTACACAGACCACTTTTCAGAATAAAAACATGTTGTGCAGCAGATCCTTGATGCATCAGCATCTCTTTCGCATTAAATTCTATTAGCGATACTCCCGCTGTATCCTGCGCATAGAGCTCTTCTACAAAATCCAGAAAATTAGAAGCTTCTTGAAACATAGTTTAGGTAGGACACATGTCCTTGTTTAAGATTTGTGGGCTTTTGAAATTTGCACAAACAAAATTAAGCATGATAGAAGAAATAGCCCTAGAAACCTATACCCGAAAAGAACAATTTAATTTTTTTAAAGATTTTGAAGAACCTTTTTTTGGAATAACCACAACCGTAGATCTCACCAGAGCTTACGCCTATTGCAAAGCCAACGCATTACCCATTTTTGCTTATTATTTGCATGCGGCGAATACGGCTGTAAATGCGATTCCTAATTTTAAGCAGCGTATTCACAAAAACAAAATCATCGCTTACGATCGTATTGATGTCTCTACGACAATAGCCCGACCAAATCATACTTTTGGCTTCTCAATGATCAAACACGCAGCTGATTTTAATCTTTTTAAAACCAATTTTTCTGCTGAAAAAGAACGCGTTCAAAACACAACCCAACTGATGCCTGATGGAATGACAGATCAGGTGGTTCATTATTCTGCATTGCCGTGGTTTACGTTTAGTGCGGTTTCTCACGCCCGTAAGTTTTCTATTAATGACAGTTGTCCGAAGATCACATTTGGTAAAATTCAGCAGGAAGCAGGACAGGTGACTTTACCCGTTTCTGTGCACGCGCACCACGCTTTAGTTGATGGATATCACGTAGGACTTTTAATGGAAGCGATGCAAAACACTCTTGACCGCCAGTAATTTACAATTGAATTTTTCACTAGCTTTAGGAGGATAATCTTTGAATTATGAATACCACAGAAGCAACCACTGTATCTCAATATATTGCCGAATTTCCTGAGCCGGTTCAAGAAAAAATGAAGTTGATACGCAGCCTTATCAAAAAGGCTGCGCCTGAGGCGACTGAAGGTATTTCGTATCACATGCCGGCGTACAAATTGAATAAAAAGCCGTTGGTTTATTTTGGCGGATTTGTAAATCACATAGGTTTCTATGCCACTCCGGTGACACACGAGCATTTTAAGGATCAATTATCAGGTTATAAAAATGGTAAAGGATCAGTGCAGTTTCCGCATAGTGAACCACTCCCGGAGCAGCTCATTTTAGCTATGATCCAGTTTAAAGTAAGTGAGCTATCAAAATCGTTAAAACTCTAGAGGTAAGTCTCGAAGTCTTTAATTAGGATTTTCGAATAAATCAACGTTCTAAAATCGCTGCAACGCTCTGCACATCTTTCACCTCAAAAAAGCGCACCACCTTTGCGACCACTTGTAACAGCTTACTCTTTGGGTTTACAAGTTGCACGGCTAAAGCTGCAATTACCTGATCACGGTCAGCAATCGCTTCCTCTTTTTCTACCGCTGCAGCATATTGATTAGCAAACAGCCAAGCGCCATCCCGAGCTATATTAATGCTAAAAGAGACCAACTTATCTTCCTTTCCTTTACCTACCAATTCCAGTAATTTGAACAGCGGTGACACTTTACCAATCGCAGCTTTTACATCAGCAACCATCGCTGCTAGAACTTCGTTGATCTTATTAAAATCTTGTTCAAAATCGGCTAAAGCGTGAGCTCCCGTGGTTTCTGCAGCTGCAATACCCAAGTCGAGATTGATGTGTGCGTTTATACCTAAAAGTAAATGTTGCATCACCAGCGCTTCAGAAATTTTAAAGGCATTGAACCAGCTTTCAGTAGGAGGATTTCCTGCTTTGTAGTGTTGATAAGCTTCGATATAACGATTGGCAAAAATGACATCCAATTGTTCCATCCGGGCGTTATCATAAAATTCTTCAGCTTCTATTCCGGCTTTAATGCGTTTAGTTACCCGATTATAAAGAATTGGAAAAAAAGCCAAGGAGCTGTTGTTTTGTTTTTCGGTAAGAATAATGGCGTCCAGTTGCTCAATGACTTGATCGATGGTTGTTGCTTTCATAAGATGGAGAATGTGGTTTCCTGCTTTGGCAACCAGGAATTAGTTGTTAGACCGCTAAAGTTCTAAAATATTCATAAACCACACTTTAACAAACACTTATATTCTACCAACGTTTAAAACTTTGGTTTAAAGGCGAAATAAAATAACTTAGAGTGCTTAAATCTTCATTTTATGAAAGTAGCCTTCTTCAGTACAAAAAAATACGATCAAGAATTTTTTGAAAGCATCAATACCGATTTTAATCACCAACTTACCTTTTTTGAAACTGCTCTGAATGCGCACACGGCTTCTTTGGCCAAAGATTTTGACGCAGTATGTGTTTTTGTGAACGACGACCTTAACGCTGAGACCATTAATAAATTAGCCGATGCCGGCGTAAAAATTATTGCCCTACGCTGTGCAGGGTTTAATAATGTTGACCTAAAAGCAACTGAAGCTCAAAATATTCCGGTAGTGCGCGTGCCTGCTTACTCACCGCAAGCGGTTGCCGAGCACGCAGTCGCGCTTATTCTCACGCTCAATCGCAAAACGCATAAAGCCTATAATCGCGTGCGTGAAAACAACTTTTCATTAGAAAAACTTACCGGTTTTAATCTCTACGGAAAGACTGTAGGTGTAATTGGCACCGGGATTATCGGGCAATGTTTTGCTAAAATTATGTTGGGGTTTGGCTGTAAAGTTTTGGCTTATGATATCAAACCGAATGCGGAATTAAAAGAGTCTGGCGTCACTTACGTTGACCTTGATAAACTTCTAAAAGAAGCTGATATTATCTCACTGCATTGCCCGCTTAATGAACATACACATCATTTGATGAATGCTGAAGCTTTTGAGAAAATGAAAGAAAGTGCTATGCTCATCAATACCGGGCGCGGCGCTTTGATTGACACCACTGCCGTGGTTGAAGCTCTAAAAAGCGAGAAACTAGGGTATTTAGGAATCGACGTTTATGAGCAGGAATCGGGTTTGTTTTTCAACGACCTTTCTGAAACAGTAAACAAAGACGATGATTTTTTAAGACTGATGTCTTTTCCTAACGTCTTGATCACAGGACATCAAGGTTTTTTCACTGTAGAAGCGCTTGAACAGATCGCACACGTAACGCTAAAAAATCTAACCGATTTTGAACAGGGAAAAGAATTAGAAAATAAAGTCAGTACATAAAAAAAGGCGACCCATAGTCGCCTTTCTCATTATTCTAATCTTACCATTATTGAAGATCGTAACGATCTAAGTTCATTACTTTAACCCAAGTTTTCACGAAGTGTTTTACAAAACGCTCGCCAGAATCCTCAAGCGCATAGGCTTCTGCTAGCGCTCTTAATTCTGAATTTGAACCAAAGATCAAATCTACACGGGTACCGGTCCATTTTTTCTCTCCGGTGTTGCGGTCACTTCCTTCAAAGAGTTCATCTTCTTCAGAAACTGCTTTCCACGTCGTATTCATATCCAATAGATTTACAAAGAAATCATTGGTTAAGGTTTGTGGTTTATCAGTGAATACTCCGTAATCAGAACCGTCAAAATTGGTATTTAATACGCGTAAACCTCCTACTAATACCGTCATTTCTGGTGGTGTCAAGGTTAAAAGCTGTGCGCGATCTACCAAGAATTCTTCTGCTTTAATTGCAAAACGATCTTTCATATAATTTCTGAAACCGTCTGCTACCGGCTCTAGCGCATCAAAGGCTGAAGCATCGGTTTTTTCTTCTAAAGCATCTGCGCGACCAGGGGTGAAAGGCACATTGATGTTGTGACCGGCATCTTGAGCCGCTTTCTCTACTGCAGCACTACCTGCAAGCACAATAAGGTCTGCTAATGAAACTTTCTTATTTCCGCTTTGCGAATCATTGAAAGATTTTTGAATCCCTTCTAAGGTTTTCAAAACAGCGTCTAACTGCTCAGGATTGTTTACTTCCCAAGTACGTTGTGGTGCAAAACGTATACGTGCTCCGTTAGCTCCTCCACGCTTGTCAGAACCTCTAAAGGTTGATGCAGAAGCCCAAGCTACAGATACCAATTCTGAAATTGAATGACCTGATTCTAGAATATTCTTTTTAAGATGCGCTACATCTGCATCTGAAACCAACTCGTGATCTACTGCCGGAATTGGGTCTTGCCAAATCAATTCTTCCTGAGGTACTTCAGGACCTAGATAGCGCTCCTTTGGTCCCATATCACGATGCGTTAATTTAAACCACGCGCGAGAATAAGCATCTGCAAACTCCTCTGGGTTTTCCATAAAATGTCTGGAGATCTTCTCGTATTCAGGATCAAAACGCAGCGATAAATCTGTAGTCAGCATAAACGGTGCGTGTTTTACATCGGGTCTGTGCGCATCAGGCACGGTACCGGCACCGGCATTATCTTTTGGTTTCCATTGGTGTGCTCCTGCAGGACTTTTAGTGAGTTCCCACTCATAACCAAATAAATTTTCAAAATACTTATTACTCCATTGTGTAGGCGTATCCGTCCAAGCTCCTTCTAATCCACTGGTGATTGTATCTGCTCCTTTACCAGAACCATAGTTGTTTTTCCAACCGGTTCCCATAGCTTCCATTCCTGCTGCCGCAGGTTCTGCATCCACGTGCTCTTCAGGATCTGCTGCACCGTGTGTTTTTCCGAAGGTATGACCACCGGCGATTAAAGCTACAGTCTCATAATCATTCATCGCCATACGCCCAAAAGTCTCTCTAATAAAATGTGCAGACTCAACCGGATCTGGATTTGCGTTGTGCCCTTCAGGATTTACATAGATCAATCCCATATGTGCAGCACCTAGTGCTTTCTCTAGTTCGCCGCCTTCATAACGTTCTTTATTGCCTAACCATTCGGTCTCTGCTCCCCAATATACTTCTTCAGGTTCCCATACATCTTCACGACCACCGGCAAAACCAAACATTTTAAGTCCCATAGACTCGTGGGCGCAGTTTCCTGCCAAGATCAATAAATCTGCCCAAGATAATTTGTTACCGTATTTCTTTTTAATAGGCCATAAAAGTAAACGCGCTTTATCTAAATTGGCGTTATCCGGCCAGCTGTTTAGCGGTGCAAAACGTTGTTGCCCACTTCCTGCTCCTCCTCTACCATCGTGAATACGGTAGGTTCCGGCTGCGTGCCAAGCCATACGAATGAAAAACGGACCGTAGTGCCCATAATCTGCAGGCCACCAATCTTGACTGTCAGTCATCAGATCGTGCAAATCTTGTTTTACCGCAGCAAGATCAAGACTTTTAAAGGCTTCGCCATAATCAAAATCTTCATCCATCGGGTCAACTAATGAAGAATTTTGCTTGAGAATATTAAGATTTAATTGGTTAGGCCACCAATCTCTATTTGTCGTTCCTTGACCGGTGACGTGATTCATCTCACCACTAAGAAACGGACATTTAGAAGATTCGTTTACATCCCAAACCTTACCGTCTGTACCGTGATCTTTTCCGTTTTTATTTTCCATTTGTCTGTTGAATTTTAAATGTTATTCGAGTGTAAAGAACTTCAATAATTCACTAGCTTTTCAATAACTTTGATTTATAGTTTTTATAAATCAATAACAAAAAACTATATACAACGATTGAGTCCTTAATATTTTCCTTCAATTTACTTAATTTAGAGGAAACAGAAAACCCATGCTATTTGAAAAAATAGTTAGTAAAACTCTACTAAAGCGTTATTAAACTTCTGCATATGAAATCAAAAATCTTATTTATCATCAGTGTGCTTTTTGGCTTATTATTCATCAATTCAGGTTTGAATAAATTCTTCAACTATATGCCCTTGCCTGAAGATATGTCTCCCGAAATGCTTGAACTTTTTAACGCGTTTACAACTATAGGCTGGTTAATGCCGCTCATCGCAATTGTAGAAATTATCGCAGGAATTCTGGTGATGTTCAAACCTACACGTGCTTTAGGCGCAATTATGTTATTCCCGATTCTAGTGGGCATTTTACTGCTACACCTTCTAAACGAACCCAGCGGTTTACTTATGGCGATTGTATTTTTTGCTTTAGATATTTGGTTCCTTTTTGAAAGCCGAAATAAACTCAAACCCTTGTTCAATAAGTAACAGTATGCTTTTTAGACAGCATTTAAATTAGGTATGCTGCGGAAAAACTCTAAGCTTTGACGTAATTTTAAGTCTTAAACTGGTTTTGATGCACCCCAACGAACAATTGATTACCGATTTCTACCTGGCTTTTAAGAATCACGATCCACAAGGAATGACTACTTGCTATGCCAAAAACATCATCTTTGAAGATCCTGCTTTTGGTAAAATTCAAGGGAAACGCGCTTTTGCCATGTGGTATATGCTTATTGAGCGCGGTGGCGATGCGTTACAGATTGATTTTAGTGAAGTTCAAGCCAATGATTATAACGGAAGTGCAAAATGGACTGCTACCTATACCTATGGGCCGCAAAAAAGAAAAGTGGTCAATCACGTGGTGGGAACCTTCAGCTTTCAAAACGGGAAGATCGTACAGCATACAGATCACTTTGATCTTTGGCGCTGGTCACAACAAGCGCTGGGTTTCAAAGGCTACCTCCTAGGATGGACGAAATTTATGAAATTGAAAATTCAGCAAAATACGAGTAAAGCGCTCTCTAGCTACTTACACAAAATGAAGTCGTTTGATGTAGCGTTTTAATGCTGCGCTGCCTTTGCCTGAAATGCTCCGGGCGAAATCTGGTTCATACGTTTGAATACGCGGTTGAAATATGATCTACTCTCAAAACCACACTCCAAATACACATTTTTTATTTTTTTGTTAGGATCCTGAAGTAAGCTGACGGCAAGTTTTATACGTTCGGTATTGATAAAATCAACAGGAGAAATACCAAGTTCATTTTTAAATACTCTGTAAAAATTAGACTCACTCATACACGCTTTTTTGCTCAATGTTTCTACGGAAAGCGACTCGTGCAGATGTTCGCGTATGTATTGAATTATAAAGGCCAACCTATTATCATTGCTTAATTTAAGTGCCTTATCGGTATAGATTTTTCGGTTATTGGTTTGAAGAATGCGTACGATCAATTCTTGTAACATATTATCAACAAAAAAATCTTTTGAGGGATGATTTTCAGTAAAAAGAAACAGCAAGCGTTGCAAAATCTGAAAGATGCCGGCGTCGTTGGTAAAATGAAAATTATAATCCATCAAGCTCCACTCCTGCCCATCAGCCTTGCCGATATTCTCATTCATCAAGGTTACCACATTCTTGATTTTATCTTCAGAAATTGCCATAGCCAAACAACGCGTAGGATTGCGGTGTTCCGCATCCGGAAAATCTATACACATCAGTTCGTCTGCAGGTAAAATCAAAGATTCTCCGGGTAAAAAATCAAAACTGTTATGATCGCGCAGGTGCATAATTTTCTTCCCGTGAAGCATACTCGCCAAAACCGGTTTATCAAACTGCAGCAATACGCGTTCTGCCTGTTGATGCGTTTCAAAAACGTGCATTGCAGCATTATTCAAAGTAAAAGAAGTCTGATTTTCCACCAGATTCTCAAGCTTTCTGTTTTTATAAAATGTGTCGGGCAAATGCATACTTAAATTATAATATCCTTAAACGAACGAAGTTTATGTATTAAATATACAATTTAATACACCTATAATTAACACATTAACAATTTTTGAGAGGATCGTACACTTTTTTGATAGAATTGGTCAAAGTCTAAGAATATGTGTTCGTTAACTTTAGACATCGCAAAAATGCTAATAGCATTACCTCAAATTTCTAAGCAACAATTTAAGTAACGTATAATTAAAAAAACAATCTTATGAGTGATGTACAGACCGCTTCCGCAAACGTTGTAGAGAAGCCAAAATTTAAAGATCAGTATGAAAACTTTATTGGCGGTAAATGGACGTCGCCTGTAAAAGGGCAATACTTTGATAATGTTTCACCGGTTGACGGTGCAAACTTTACACGAATTCCGAGATCTACTTCAGAAGATATCGAAAAAGCAATAGATGCCGCTTGGGAGGCTGCTCCAAAGTGGAACAATTCTGCTGCAGCATACCGCAGTAATTTATTATTAAAAATTGCGGATGTTATGGAACAAAATCTAGAGGCGCTTGCTCGTGCCGAAACCTGGGATAATGGTAAAGCGATCCGCGAGACGATGGCTGCAGATTTACCGCTTGCCGTAGACCACTTTAGATATTTTGCTGGGGTGATCAGAGCTGAGGAAGGTTCGGTAAGTGAGCTAGACAGCAATACGGTCTGTATCAATGTCACAGAGCCTCTAGGGGTCGTCGGGCAGATCATTCCTTGGAATTTCCCAATTTTAATGGCAACTTGGAAACTCGCTCCTGCACTAGCTGCCGGAAACTGCGTAGTGCTCAAACCTGCCGAACAAACTCCTGTTGGAATCTTAATTCTTATGGAATTGATCGAAGATATTCTACCGGCCGGAGTACTCAATATCGTAAACGGTTTTGGCGCCGAAGCGGGAAAACCGCTTGCTTCTAGTCCGCGCATCAATAAAATTGCTTTCACCGGTGAGACCACTACCGGACAATTAATAATGCAATATGCTTCTAAGAATATCACGCCGGTCACCCTTGAACTTGGAGGAAAATCTCCTAATGTATTTTTTGAAAGTGTAATGGATGCTGATGATGAATTCTTTGATAAATGCCTCGAGGGAGCAACGCTGTTTGCCTTAAATCAAGGTGAAGTATGTACTTGTCCATCGCGCTTACTTGTACAAGAAAGTATTTTTGATGATTTTGTGGAGCGTGTAGTAGAACGTACCAAAGCTATAAAACTAGGTCATCCTCTAAGTCCCGATACCATGATGGGTGCACAAGCCTCTAATGATCAATATGAGAAAATCCTGAATTATATCAATATTGGTAAAGAGGAAGGTGCCGAAGTACTTTGTGGTGGTGATGCTGCGTATAACGAAGGCTTAGAAGGAGGTTATTATATTCAGCCTACGATCTTGAAAGGGAATAATAAAATGCGCGTTTTTCAAGAAGAAATCTTTGGTCCGGTGCTTTGCGTGACTTCTTTTAAAGATGAAGCAGATGCTATTGAAATAGCAAATGACACCCTTTATGGATTAGGTGCCGGAGTTTGGACGCGTGATACACACCAAGCCTATCAAATCTCAAGAGCGATCAAAGCAGGTCGTGTTTGGGTAAATAATTATCACAATTATCCTGCACACGCTCCCTTTGGCGGATATAAAAAATCTGGTATTGGCCGTGAGAATCACAAAATGATGTTGGCACATTATCGCCATACTAAGAATATGCTGATTTCTTATGACAAAAAATCAATGGGCTTTTTCTAAAAATCAAATGATGACACCACGTGTAGAAGCAACAGATGCTGCAAAGAAAATTATAGATCAATTACGGGAAGAGCACGGCGAACTTATGTTTCACCAGAGCGGCGGCTGCTGTGACGGCTCGTCATCAATGTGTTTCCCAAAAGGAGATCTAATGATCAATGAAACCGATGTATATCTGGGAACGATACACGACTGTGAGTTTTATATGTCTAAAGACCAATTTGAATATTGGAAGCATACGCAACTCACTGTAGATATTACCTCGGGAAGAGGCTCGAGTTTCTCATTAGAAATTCCGCTTGGGATTCGGTTTGTTATTAAGTCTAGAATGTACACCGAAGAAGAAGCAAAAAACCTCAGCCCAACACGCAGCGGTGAACCATAGTTGTCACGTACATCTGCTGCATAAAAAAGCCTCCCAAGTGGGAGGCTTTACTATTTTTCAGGCATCAACGTTAACCTATACGTAAACCATTAGGCACAGGCAAATCTGGATTGAGCACTGTGACTTCTTCGCCTTCTACGGCGCCGAGCAACAGACATTCACTCATAAAATTTGCGATCTGCTTTTTAGGAAAATTCACCACTGCTATCACTTGTTTACCCACAAGTTCCTGACGCTGGTATCTTTTTGTTATTTGCGCCGAAGTTTTTCTAATACCTATTACATCGCCAAAATCAATATTGAGTTGAAAAGCGGGCTTTCGCGCTTCAGGAAAATCGCTGACGCTTAAAATGGTCCCCACACGCATATCTACGCGTTCAAATTCAGACCATTTGAGATCATTATTCATTATGCTCAATCTTCAGTTTTTGAATCATTTCTTGAGAGATTTGACCACTGTATGCGCCATACGCATCGACTAAAAGGCCTTTCTCGCCACTATCAGTATTGATCACATAGAGTACACTATTATCTCCGGGATTGGTCATTCCTTCAAATCTAAAAGCTTCTTCAACTTCGATCTGTCCTGCTTTCCAGGTTTTTTTATGGGCTTTAGATTCGATTCCTTCGTCTACCAGATTAAAATCGGTATCATATCCTTTTTTCTGTAATTCTTCGATCGCTACGGAAAGCGAACTATATGTATTTTTCATAATTGCTAGTTTTATTTAAAGTTACAAAGGCTCTTTTCTGAGCCCAAAGATTTAAAAGAACTTTAGTATTTGTAACAAGTTTAGCCTATATACGACCTATTTAACACTAGGAATTAGAAACAACAGTATGGCAAGAACACCTTCAAATATGCTTCCGTTAGGAACTCAAGCTCCGTTTTTCACGCTTCCTAATCCACTCACCAATAAACATGTGACGCTTACTGATGTTGCTGGTGAACGTGGAACGGTAGTGATGTTTATTTGCAATCACTGCCCTTTTGTAAAACACGTGAATGACGAGGTTGTGCGCATTGCCAATGATTACCGTGTGCTGGGTTTTGGTTTTGTTGCTATAAGCAGTAATGATGTTGAAAATTATCCTGAAGACAGTCCGTGGTTGATGCGGGAGACCGCAAGAAAATACAATTTTAGCTTCCCTTATTTATACGACGAGACGCAGCAAACGGCTAAGGATTATGACGCTGCGTGTACCCCTGATTTTTATTTATTTGATGCGGAATTAAAACTTATATATCGCGGTCAGTTAGACGATTCTCGCCCAGGAAACGGCATTCCTGTAAACGGAAGGGACCTGCGTGAAGCTCTTGATAATGTGTTTAATAATCGTCAACAAAACGAACTTCAAAAGCCCAGTTTAGGCTGTGGGATCAAGTGGAAGCAGGACGCAAATCCTTCTTAGATGTTTGAGCACACGCATCCCTATCCTCCTTTTAATCTTGAACACGCAACCAAACTCATTGTAGGCACGTTGCCGCCTCCGCGGTTTACTACAGGTGATTTGCTACCAGAAGATGTAGATTTTTGCTACGGAAGTAAAAACGGAATGCTGTGGCCCATTCTCGATCAAATTTTTGATCTGGGTTTGGTTTATGAAAATACTGCTCACGCCATTGAGCAGCGCTCCCATTTTCTCAAAAGCCGCAACATTGGCGTTTGTGATATTGTAGCTGCTGCAAAACGCGAAAAAGTTGATGCTTCAGATCTAGGAATGCAAGAGGTAGAACTACGTGATTTGATAGGCTATCTTGAAAGATTTCCGCAGATCCATACGCTAATCTTTACCGGAGGCGCTAGCAAAAACGGCCCGGAGTATTTTTTTAGGAAACAACTCAAGGAACACCACGTAAAACTTAACGTT
Organism: Leeuwenhoekiella palythoae; assembly: GCF_900130045.1. GTDB lineage: Bacteria > Bacteroidota > Bacteroidia > Flavobacteriales > Flavobacteriaceae > Leeuwenhoekiella > Leeuwenhoekiella palythoae. Next base: position 402,223 of record NZ_FQXT01000004.1, on the reverse strand, counting down.
ATTTCTTCAGAAGTACCGCGTATTCATCAGTTTCAAATGGGAGAGCGATCTATAAAAACTGTTTCCTTAACTGCGCCTTCGGGAGCTGCCAATCGCGCGATAGGTAGTATGAAAAGTTATAAAGAGCAAAAACTGAAAGATCCACAATTTTCAACCTTTGATTTTAGAATTCAGCAATACCGCCCGTTCTTTTAGTTTCTGAACAAAGACCATGCTTCAAACTTCAATTAATTAGTAATTTTAGCAATTCAACTTTTTTAAAATTTATATGAAAGCATCCCTACTCAGCCTCTTGTTTCTTTTAACTATTGCCTGTGCCGAAAAACCCAAGCCCGAAGATTTTGACCTCGTAACTCCCTTTGAAAAAGGAGACGGCAATCAAACGCCAATCTATGATGAGGTAATGGCTTATTATGAAGATTTGGATGCTGCCTACGTTTCGATCAAAACCTATAAAATTGGCAGAACCGACAGTGGTGAACCACTCACCTTAGTGACCTATAATACCAACCGCACATTTGATTCAGAATTTGCTGATGCCAAAGAGGTGACGCGCATTTTGATCAATAACGGCATTCATCCCGGAGAATCAGATGGTATTGATGCGACGATGATGATGATGCGAGACTTGGCTAACGGCACGATTGAAACACCCGAAAATGTATGGATCGGTGCTATTGCTGTGTATAACATTGGCGGTGCGCTCAACCGAAATACCGGAACGCGCGCCAATCAAAACGGTCCTGAAGAATATGGTTTTAGAGGAAATGCTCAAAATTATGATCTCAATCGCGATTTTGTAAAAGCTGACACCTACAATGCCCGTGCTTTTGCAGAGATCTATCATATGGTAAATCCAGATGTTTTGATCGACAACCACGTGAGCAATGGTGCAGATTATCAATATGTTCTTACACATTTGTTTACACAGCACAACAAGCTGGGAGACGAATTAGGCGATTATCTTCATACAGAATTACAACCGCAACTGGAGCAAGATCTTGCTGCTAAAGACTGGCCAATTACGCCTTATGTAAATGTATTTAATCAAGTTCCTGAAATTGGTTTTTCTCAATTTATGGACTACCCGCGCTACTCTACGGGTTACAGCACTTTGTGGAATACCTTCGGGATGATGGTAGAAACACATATGCTTAAACCGTATAAAGATCGCGTTACCGGAACCTATGAGTTGATGAAATCAATGATCAAGATCACGGAAAAGGATGGTGCAAAAATGCAAGCCTTGCGCAAAGCAAAAGATTCATTATACCGAAGCGGCGCGCTTACAGGTCAAGCATACACGCTTCAATTTGAGATTGACAGCAGTAGAACGTCTACACTTAATTTCCTAGGCTATGAAGGCGAACAAAAAACAAGTACCGTAACCGGAATGTCGCGTTTAAAATATGACCGCAACAAACCTTTTGAAAAAGAAGTCACGTATTACAATTATATGAAACCGGCCAGCGATGTTACAATTCCCGCAGCATATATCATTCCGCAGGGATGGCGCCATGTGATCGAACGTTTAAAAGAAAATGAAATCGACTTTGAGCGTTTTCAAAAAGACAGTATGCTAACTGCTGAAGTATATCATATTGCCGATTATAAAACCCGCAACCAAGTGTATGAAGGACATTATCTGCATTACAATACAGAAGTTGAAACTTCAACTCAAGAAATAAAAATTAGAAAGGGAGATTACTGGGTTAAAACCAATCAGTCTGGACTGCGCTACATTATGGAGATGCTTGAACCTTCAGGTGTAGATTCGTTTTTCAACTGGAATTATTTTGACACGATTCTTCAGCAGAAAGAACACTTCTCCCCTTATGTTTGGGAAGACCGCGCCCAAGAACTACTGGATGCAGATCCTGAACTTAAAGAAGCTTTTGATACTAAAAAACAAGAAGATGCTCGTTTTGCTCAGAACTGGTACGCCCAGCTTGAGTGGATCTACGAGCATTCTGATAACTATGAAAAGGCCTACTTACGCTACCCGATCTTTAGGATTACTAATTAAGTATTCCTTCGGAAATAGAAGTTTGATGTTTTCGTAAGACATTGTCAATGCCTTCTGAGATTTTTCAAAATTTTTCCAACGTACTTTTTTGATCCCCTCAGAGGGCTGTGGCTCTAGCGGTCCGCTGTAGGAGGTGGTCATTTTGTACCAATAGGTTTCCTTCAGCTTAAATTTACCGTTACGCTTAAAAACGTGATAGGTTACCGTGATAAGATCGCCTAAAACTAAATCCTGACATCCGGTTTCTTCACTTACTTCACGTACGGCACATTCTTCAATAGTTTCCTTTTTCTCGAGTTTACCTTTTGGGAGATCCCATTTTCCGTTGCGTTTTATAAAAAGAATTTCAGAGTGATCGTTAAATACCATTCCGCCTCCGGCAACTACTACCGGCAACTTCTTCTTTAAAAACTTGAGCAATTTTTTACCCTTAGCGTGATATAAATTAATGTGCGTGAGCTGACCACGATTTACCTGTTTAATAATGCTTTTAATTTTTGCACGTTTTATGGGAATGGATGTGTAATTTTCGCCAATATACTTTTCAGTTGAAAGTATAATGGGCACATCATTTACAAAAACTTTATACATTTGTACCATGATCTTAAAAAAGGAAACAGCTAAAAAAACAGCTGAGTTGTTGTTGCAAATTAATGCAATTAAATTACAACCACAAAACCCCTTCACGTGGGCCAGCGGATGGAAATCTCCCATTTATTGCGATAACCGTATAACGCTCTCTTATCCGCCGATACGCAATTATTTAAGAGAGAACATTGCAAATCAAATAGAACTGCTCTACGGAAAACCTGACGTTATCGCAGGGGTTGCTACCGGTGCAATAGGAATAGGGATGCTCGTGGCAGATTTTTTAAACTTGCCTTTTGTTTATATCAGACCTGAAGCTAAAAAGCACGGGCGTCAAAATCAGATTGAAGGAAAGCTAGAACCCGGTCAATCTGTGGTGGTGGTTGAAGATTTGATCAGTACCGGCAAAAGTAGCCTTATGGCAGTAGATGCTCTAAAAGCCGCTGAAGCCAATGTAAAAGGAATGCTTGCCATTTTTACGTATGGTTTTGATATTTCAAAGTCTAACTTTGAACAGTATGGTATTGACCTACATACATTAAGTGACTATGACCACTTACTTGAGCAGGCTTTGGACACCCAATATATTTCTGAAAAAGAAAAACTAACCTTGCAGACCTGGCGTCTTTCTCCAAACACTTGGCAGGCTGCACCTATTAAATAACAAAAAATCACAAAAATTAAATTTACAGACGTACTACAACTATGCATATAGAAAGCCCTAAAAAAACTATTGATAAAAGTCCTGAAACCATTTACAATTTTTTGAACGACGTAAACAATTACAAAAAACTAATGCCAGACAGCATTAGTAAGTTTGAAATTTTGAATGAAAAGCGCTTTTTATTTGCTTTAAAAGGAATGCCCGATATTGTCTTGGAGTTAAAAAACAGCGTTCCATACAACAAGGTGGTGCTAGGTGCTGCGAGCGATAAACTTCCGTTTACACTAACGGCAAACATTAAAGAGCTTACTGAAAACAGCAGCGAAGCTTCTTTTGAATTTGAAGGAGAATTCAATGCCATGATGTCTATGATGATCAAAGGGCCTATAACCAAGTTCATACAGACTTTGGCAGAAAACCTACAAACGATTTAATACAGAAGTTTTAATTCTTTTAGATCGAATGCTTTATAAAGCTCATCTTCTAGCTGAACGATGAGCTTTCCTGTTTTTGAGACCTCCTTAATGATCCCGGTAAATCTATTTCCTGAAGGGTCTTCAAAGGTCGAAGCTTTATCTCTTCTAAAAAGTTTCTGCTCATATTCAGCTTTCAACGCTTCAAAATCTCCAGAAACTATGCGGGCTACAAACGTGTAAAACTTTTGTATCAGCAAGTCTAAAATTTCTTCCAGGTCAAAATACCTTCCGGTCTCCAGCGCAATAGAAGTCGCTCTGGGAGCTCTGGAAAACTGCACTTGGTTAACGTTGAGTCCGATGCCAATAATTACCGCTGTTAGATCCTTTCTAATTACACTTTCTATGAGAATACCACAGATTTTTGATCTGCCTGCCAATATGTCGTTTGGCCATTTAACCGAAAGTTGTTGCAATCCTAACTGTTCTAGCACTTCAAAAACAGCTAGCGATGTAGCCATTGTGATGTAAAAAGACCGGTCTAAAGACAAGGCTTCAATGCGTTTAAACACACTAAACGTAAGGTTTTTACCCGGCTGAGCTTCCCAGAAAGCACCACGCTGCCCTCTGCCCGATCGCTGCTCTACCGTCCACACCAACACATCAGTATCGGGGTTCAATTCTTTAGTATAAGATCTTAGATAACTATTTGTAGAAGTTGTGGCATTAAGTTTGACTATTTTCATACAGCAAATAGAATGGCTTAAATGTGATTACAAGAAACACTATCAAACAAAATTGTAATAACTTTGTCAGACTAAAAAAGATTTAATGGCAAAAAAGGAAGTAAGTACAGATCAATTAATAACAACTATTCTAGAAGGGATTGAGGAAGTGAAGGGTCAGAACATTGATTTATTAGACCTTAGGGAAATAGAGAACATGGTTTGTGACTACTTTATTGTATGCAATGGTACCTCAAACACGCAGGTTGCCGCTATTGTCAATTCCATTCAAAAAACTGTAAGTAAAAAATTAAAAGATAAGCCCTGGCACGTAGAAGGTATGCAAAATGCAGAATGGGTTTTGATGGATTATGTGAATGTAGTGGTTCACGTATTTCAAAAACACATCAGGGAGTATTATGATATTGAAAGTCTTTGGGGAGATGCCAAAGTAACTTCAATTGAATCCAACTATTAAAAAAATTCGATGGCAGAAAAATCTAAAAAGCCCACCCCAAATAAGCCAAAATTCAGTGCTTGGTGGATATACACAGCAATCATTCTTGTTTTTTTCGCAATTAATTACTTCAGCAATAGCTCTGACTATGGAAGTCCTAAAGAGATTTTGCAAGATCAATTAACAAATTTCATTACAGATGGTGATGTTAAACGAATTGACATTAGCACCACTCCGGGTAAGAAAGTTGCGTACATTTATCTCACTGATGATGCAAAAAATAAAGACAAGCATACTAAACCTGCTAACGATGGAATGAACTTTCTTAACAGTACGGGAGGAGCTGACTATGAATATCGTTATGGAACTTTAGAGAACTTTGAAAAAACTTTAAAAGAACTTAAAGTAGAAAAAGATTTTCAAATTAAGTATTTACCAACCGATAATGATTGGGCTGGACAGCTTTTCACAATGTTGCTTCCTATTGTTATAATTATCGGTATTTGGATTTTCATTATGCGTAGAATGTCATCTGGTGGTGCTGGTGGTGCTGGCGGACAGATTTTCAACATAGGAAAATCTAAAGCAAAACTTTTTGACGAAAAGACTGATGTTAAAACATCCTTTAAAGATGTTGCCGGTTTAGAAGGTGCAAAAGAAGAAGTTCAAGAAATTGTAGATTTCTTAAAAAGTCCGGATAAGTATACTAACCTTGGTGGTAAAATCCCAAAAGGAGCACTTTTAGTAGGACCTCCGGGAACCGGTAAAACCTTATTAGCGAAAGCTGTAGCAGGCGAAGCTAAAGTGCCTTTCTTCTCGCTTTCAGGTTCTGACTTTGTGGAGATGTTTGTTGGTGTAGGTGCATCACGCGTACGTGATCTATTCAAACAAGCAAAAGAAAAATCACCTGCGATTATTTTTATTGACGAGATTGATGCGATTGGTCGCGCAAGAGGAAAAGCTAATTTCAGTGGCTCTAACGACGAGCGCGAGAACACGTTAAACCAACTTCTTACGGAGATGGATGGTTTTGGCACCAATACTAATGTAATTGTACTTGCCGCAACGAACCGTGCTGATGTACTTGATACTGCATTAATGCGTGCCGGTCGCTTTGACAGACAGATTTATGTGGACCTGCCTGATGTTCGTGAGCGTAAGGAAATTTTTGAAGTGCATTTGCGTCCTTTAAAGAAAGTTGCAGACGAACTTGACACAGAATTTATGGCAAAGCAAACACCGGGATTCTCTGGTGCTGATATTGCCAATGTATGTAACGAGGCGGCGCTTATCGCTGCACGTCAAGGCAAAGCTGCAGTAGGTCGTCAAGATTTCTTAGATGCGGTAGATCGTATCGTAGGAGGTCTAGAGAAGAAAAATAAAATCATCACTCCAGAAGAAAAACGCGCTATTGCCTTTCATGAGGCCGGTCACGCAACTGTAAGCTGGATGCTTGAACACGCTGCTCCTTTAGTAAAAGTTACGATCGTTCCGCGTGGACGTTCCCTTGGAGCTGCTTGGTATTTACCTGAAGAGCGCTTGATCGTGCGCCCTGAGCAGATGCTAGACGAAATGTGCGCCGCAATGGGTGGTCGTGCTGCTGAAAAAGTGACCTTTGATAAAATTTCAACCGGAGCTTTGAGTGACTTAGAAAAAGTGACCAAGCAGGCACGTATGATGGTAACCACATACGGACTGAATGATAAAATCGGGAACTTAACGTATTACGATTCTTCAGGTCAGAATGAATATAATTTCAATAAGCCGTATAGTGAGAAAACTGCAGAACTTATTGATAAGGAAATTTCAAAGATAATTGAAGAGCAATATCAACGTGCGATCAAAATTCTTGAAGACAATAAAGATAAGTTGCACGAGCTCGCTGAAGTGCTTTTAGACAAAGAAGTGATTTTCAAAGACAACCTTGAAAAAATCTTCGGAAAACGTCCTTTTGAGAAAACACAAGAGGCCGAAGTGAAAGACACTCCGGTTAGTGAAAGCTAGAAAACACTAGTTCTCAAAACAATATAAAATCTTAACTTGACACGCTGTTGAGTTAAGATTTTTTATATTTGATAGAATCCTAAATTTAGACGAATACACACTCATTTATGAGTATTTTTAATAAGCTTTTTAAACAGAAAAGTTCATCTAGTTCTGAGAGCCCCAGCAACAAAGGTCCAGAACGCGGCAAATATATGCCAGACATTACTGCGCCAGCAGATGAACGTTTTACCAAACATTTTATACTTAATGGTGGTAAATTCTTGTATTGTATTGATATGGATGAGGTTCACGAGAGCTTTGACAATATTTTACTGGAAAACGACTGGTATGAGCAAGAAGCCTATTGTATGGATGATAAATTGCAAAAGCTTTTTGACGGTTACAATCTAGAGTTTGGCCACAACAAAGAGTCTAGCTTTTTTCTATCTACTTGTGAAAATCTGATTGCTGATGACGGTAGTTTACTCGTTTCTTCTAATCAGATCAAAGAGAAAAAGTTAAAAGAATTACCGCAAAATTTTGTCATTTTTGCGACAACAAGCCAAATTGTAAATAATATTGGTGAAGGCCTAAGAGGTATTAAAAAGAAAAATACCGGGCAAATCCCTACCAACATCACCACCATCAAGAATTTTGAACCTAAAGAAGGTACTAAAGATTTTATGTCGTACGGAAGTAGCGCAAAAAATCTTTACTTGTTACTACTAGAAGATTTGTAGTATGCGTGAACTTAGCGTAAGAGCACTCTCGGGCTTTTTATATGTTATTATCCTACTCTTTTCTATTTTTTATTCCGAAAAATGGTACATACTCCTGTTCTTATTATTCGGGATCATCACCCTTCGTGAATTCTTAAGACTTATAGGATTTCAGTTCTGGTATACTTACCTCATTTTAATAGGTTTTATTTTATTCTTTAGCTATTATAAGCTGTCAAAACCCGCTACTTTAGTATTGCTAGGCTTGACAGTAGGCACCGGATTGTATTTGATGAAAAATCTTTTCAGCGAAAAAATCAGAAAGTATAATAAGCTTCAAAAGCTACACATTACCGTTTTTTATATCATCGCAAGTTTTGTGTTCCTGACCTTACTCCCAACCCACGGTGATGATTTTTCTCCTTACACCGTTGCCGGACTTTTTGTACTCATTTGGACTAATGACACGTTCGCATATATTGTAGGTAAAAGTTTTGGGAGGCATAAACTCTTTCCTAGTATTTCGCCCAAAAAGACCATAGAAGGATTTTTTGGCGGACTCGTTTTTGCTTGTATCGCCAGCTATTTTATTCATAAATTTACGCATAGCCTCAACTTCAATATTTGGCTATCGCTCGCCGTTGTAATGAGCACTTTAGGAACCTTTGGCGACTTGATCGAGTCTAAGCTTAAACGCGAAGCCGGGGTTAAAGACAGCGGAACGCTAATGCCGGGCCACGGAGGCTTGTATGATCGTCTTGACAGCATACTATTCGCCAGCCCTTTTATTTATTTGGTTTTAATAGTATTTGAATATGTTTCATAAAGAAGGATATACCATAATTATCGTGACGCTTCTGGTGGTAGCCATTGGCTTTGTTTCAACTCAAACCTGGGTAAGTCCTGTTTGGCTTCAATACGTATGCTATGCCGCGCTTGTGATTTTTCTAATTCTGATCCTTCAGTTTTTTAGAAATCCTAGCCGTAAGGCTGCCGGAAATATAGAAGAGATCGTTTCTCCCGTTGACGGAAAAGTAGTGGTTATCGAAGAAGTGTTTGAAAAAGAGTATTTCAACGAAAAACGTCTGCAAGTTTCCATTTTTATGTCGCCGCTCAATGTGCACGTTACGCGTTATCCCGCAGGCGGAAAAGTAGTTTACAGTAAATACCATCCCGGAAAATACCTGGTTGCCTGGCACCCTAAAGCCTCTGAAGAAAACGAGCGCACTACTGTGGTTGTTCGTTCTACAAGCTTTGGTGATGTGCTTTATCGCCAGATTGCCGGCGCTCTCGCAAAACGTATTGTGAACTACGCTAAAGAGGGCGATGAAGTTTTTCAGGGAGAAGATAGCGGTTTTATCAAATTTGGTTCTCGAGTTGACGTATTTTTGCCGTTAGATACTCCAATTGCTGTTACGCTTAACCAAAAAGTAAAAGGAGCACAAAGCGTGATAGCAACCCTTAAGTAATTTGGTTTGACAAAAGAAGAGTTAGATAAAGCATTTCAGGCGGCATACGAGAAGGCAAGTGCCACAACCGTTGCCTTACCACAAGACATTCAACTTTTGCTTTATGCCTACTACAAACAAGGCAATCACAAAAGCAAACTTATTCCTCTTGAAAATATAAAAGAAAACGACCTACGAAGCGCATTTAAATACAACGCACTCATACAGATTAAAGGTCTTTCTGCCACAGAAGCAAAAAAGGAATACATTAAGCTGGTCGCTCAACATATTCCTTAGTTTAAAATTTCTATTTTATTTCAGAATTAACTTAACGCCGCCAAGCGCTTTTGAAGTGCTTCGATCTTTGCTTCAGCATCAGCCTGTTTTTGGCGCTCTATAGCTACAACTTTTTCTGGAGCATTGTTTACAAAACGCTCGTTAGAAAGTTTCCCGGAAACTGACTTTAAAAAGCCTTTGGTGTATTTCAATTCTTCATTGATCTTAGCTAATTCAGCTTCTACATCAATGGCTCCGGTTAGCGGAATAAAATACTCATTTGCTTTTACACGGAAAGAAAGTGCACCGTCTACACTAGCGTCTGTACTTTCAATTTTAGATAGGTTACATAACTTAGTAATTACTGTATCGAAACTATCTGAAAAACCTTCGGTATTCAAAACAAAGAGCTCTAATTCATCTTTGAACGAAATATTCTTTTCTTTACGAATCGCGCGCACTCCTGTAATAGTCTGAGCCGCCAAATCAAAATCTGCTAAAATCGCCTCATCAGGCTCAGTAATCTTTGGCCATTCATTAATGATCAAAGCTTCTTCAGGAGTACGGTCAGCGATATTCTGCCAGATCTCTTCCGAAGCAAAAGGAGTAAATGGATGTAAAATTCTAAGATTGTTTTCTAAAGCTTCAATCACCGCATCAAAAGTGACTTTATCGATAGGCTTACCATACTCAGGTTTTACGATTTCTAGCAACCAACTACAGAAATCATCCCAAACCAACTTATAAGTAGCCATCAACGCATCACTTATACGGTATTTACTAAAGTGATCCTCGATCTCAACCGTTGCCTGCTTAAAGCGCTCGTTATACCAAGCCAATCCTTTCTTGCTCGATTCCGGCTGCGGAATAGTGTCATCAACCTCCCAACCTTTGATCAATCTAAAGGCATTCCAGATTTTATTTATAAAGCCTTTTCCTTGCTGACACAAATCTTCATCAAAAAGAAGATCATTTCCTGCCGAAGCACTCAATAAAAGCCCTACACGCACACCATCTGCACCATAATCATCAATAAGCTTCATGGCATCGGGAGAATTCCCCAAAGATTTGGACATCTTACGACGCTCAGCATCACGCACGAGTCCGGTTAAGTACACATTGGTAAATGGCTTTTCACCGGTATATTCATAACCTGCCATAATCATTCGAGCCACCCAGAAAAATAGAATATCAGGACCGGTCACCAAATCATTTGTAGGGTAGTAATATTTAAAATCTGTATTATCAGGATTTGCAACCCCATCAAACACACTCATAGGCCATAACCAGGAAGAAAACCAAGTATCTAACGCATCCTCATCCTGACGCAAATCTGCATCAGTGAGTTGTGCATTTCCGGTTTTTACTTTAGCCGCTTCAAGAGCTTCTTCTCGAGATTTAGCAACTACAAAATCCTCACGCCCATTACCGTAGTAATACGCGGGAATTTGCTGCCCCCACCAAAGCTGTCTAGAAATATTCCAGTCTCTGATGTTCTCCATCCAATGGCGATACGTATTCTCAAATTTCTTCGGAAACAAGTTTACCTCATCTGTATCTAAAACAGCCTTTATAGCTGGCGCAGCAAGTTCTTTCATCTTTAAAAACCACTGATCAGAAAGTTTAGGTTCTATCACCGCCTTAGTACGCTCTGAAGTACCAACTTTATTCGTGTGCTTTTCAGTTTTTACTAAAACCCCAGCAGCTTTGAGCTCTGCAACAATTTCTTCACGCACTACAAAACGATCTTTACCTTTGTAATGCAGACCGTGCTCATTTAAAGAAGCATCATCGTTAAAAATGTCGATCACTTCAAGTTGATGCTTGTCGCCTAACATTTTATCATTTTCATCATGCGCCGGTGTCACTTTTAAACATCCGGTACCAAACTCAAGATCTACATATTCATCTTCGATTATAGGCACCTCTCTGTTTGCGATAGGCACAATGGCCTTCTTACCCTTTAAATGGGTAAATCGCTCGTCATAAGGATTGATACAGATCGCCGTATCCCCAAAAATAGTTTCTGGTCGTGTAGTGGCAATGGTTAACGTTTCATCACTGCCAGCCAACTTATAATTTAAATAGTACAAAAAGCCTTGACGCTCTTCGTGAATCACTTCTTCATCAGAAAGTGTGGTTTGCGCTTCGGGATCCCAATTTACCATACGATGACCGCGATAAATAAGGCCTTTGTTATATAAATCAACAAAAGATTGAATAACGCTCGCTGACATGGTGTCATCCATCGTAAAACGTAAGCGTTCCCAGTCGCACGAAGCACCTAGTTTTTTAAGCTGTTCTAAGATGGTTCCGCCGTATTTATCGGTCCACTCCCAAGCGTGTTTTAAAAACTCCTCGCGAGTAAGTTCGCTTTTATTGACTCCTTCGGCTTTTAGTTTAGCAACCACCTTAGCTTCAGTAGCAATAGAGGCGTGGTCAGTTCCCGGAACCCAGCACGCATTAAATCCTTTAAGACGCGCGCGTCTTATGAGTACATCTTGGATCGTGTTGTTCAGCATATGCCCCATATGCAATATTCCGGTTACGTTAGGTGGCGGAATTACAATCGTATAAGGCTCTTTTTCATTAGGCTCTGAATGAAAATAGTTATGTTCCATCCAGTAGTCATACCACTTTTGCTCCACATCTTTAGAGCTATATTTTGAAGCTAATGCCATTATTGGTCTAATTTTTGTCTTTAAGAGTGCAAAAGTACTTATAATAGTAAGTATTCTGAAAAAATCCGACGGATTAAAACGTAGGGTTTTCGAAAAGTTATATTGTAAGAAATAGCTTAAGATTTAATTAAATAACAGCTACTTTTTGCACATACTTGAGAATAAGCTTACTTTTATATCTCATTAACACTTAGAATTATGAAAAAAATTGTTTTGATTCTTGCTGTTGGTCTAATGACTTTAGGCCTGCAAGCTCAGGATAAGAAAGCTGCAATTACTTTTGAAACTGACGTAATCGATTATGGTGACGTTGCACACGGAGGTGATGGCACCCGTGAATTTAAATTTACAAATACCGGTGATGCCCCGCTAGTAATTTCTAAAGCCTACTCTACTTGCGGCTGTACAGTACCTAGCCCACCTAAAGATCCTATTGCTCCCGGCGATACCGGCGTGATCAAAGTAAAATATGACACCAACCGCTCTCCCGGACCAATACGCAAAACCATTACGGTATATACTAATGCTTCGGCAGAACCGTATACCTTAAAAATCAAGGGAACCTTATTACCGGCAACCAATTAAAACCGGAAAATATATTAAAGCAAAAGCGACCTAATGGTCGCTTTTTTTATTGGCTCGTAGATAGGTTTAACACACTGTCCCAATGACTATCAAGATACTTCTAAATTGAAAATTTGCTTCCATTTAGTGCCTCTTAAATCGGCATCTTATGAAGTCAATCGATTTAAAATCTTGAAGCAATTTACTCATCTACTAGTAGCTTTTTTAATTTCAGTCTCCTATTAAATTCAACGCCATTACGCTCAATTCTTAGACGTAAGACTGCTCCCTCATCTTTAAAAAAGTGTTTAGTAATATCGCTCAGCTCTAATTTACGCACATCGCGACCATTAATCTTCAGTAGCTTATCGCCTACTACCAATCCCGCATCAGCTCCCGGAGAATCCTCCCGAATTGCTGCAATCTCAAAATTGGGTTTTAATCGCAATTGCGGAAACTGCACGACATTTGTTTCTAGAAAAACACTTCGGGTACTGCCATCTGCAGTGGTTATGGTTCTCGATTTTGCTATTCCGTAATCAATATCAGCCACCAACTCAAAACCTGTATGCTCTACGACCAGCCCGCTTCGGTTGTATCTAAAGGGCTCATCAAAGTAGCGATTTTTTCGCAAAAACAGCTTTTTCTTACCATAGTCAAGGTATACCGTAAATCTTCGCAACACCGATGCACCAATGCTTCCATTCCTAAAATTCATTCCATTTAAATACGTTAAGGATTGATCATCAGGATAAGCGACATTCACCTTATCTAACTCATAATCGCCTAAGGAAAGTCTGTTTATTCTAGATCGATATCCTGTTACCTCCCCATTAAGTCCCAAACCCAAATGATCTTTAAAAGCATTCTCCGAAACGGCAATATCTTCGTGGGTATTATGAAACAACCACAACGCGTCGCCACTACCCGAATCGAGCAAAAGCTTTGCCCTGAAATCCTTTTCATTTTGATTCAGACCAATATTTAGATAGGGTTTTCCTTCTTTAAGTTCGAAATTTAACGCAGTAAAGGATCGAAATTTCTTTGAGCGAAAATATTCAGGATCATATAGTTTTATGAAGCCGCGCTGATAATTGAGCTCTACACAAAGGTCTTTTAGAAGCGCATACCCAATGATCCCGTGTACGGGAAATCCAAGTCGGGGCGAGAAATTTTGGGCGCTATCCGGAATGTAATAAACCGTTTGATTGATCGCCGCCGAAGCTCCAATATTTATAATATTCTGAGTTGATTTTATCGCCTTACTAGGCTCACCATCCCCAGAACCGCGTAGCCAGACCGTAGATTTATTATTCAGCTTTAATGGGTAATCTGCTTCGGCATCAAAAAGAATTGTAGAACGCACACCAGTATCGAGCAAAAAAGACAATTCAACACCATTGACCTGCACAGGAATGATCATTAGATTATTTACAACATCAGCTTTTATTTTTATATGATTTTTACCATCAGGCAAAAGAAATGCACCCTGAGGAAAACCCTCAAAATTTATCATATAAATAAACAGTACCGGTATTAAATAAACATAACGCATAATTAACGTACAATTACTGTTAATTTAGTAATTAATACGGATTTATGCTAGTTCATTCTTTAAATTTTTTTCTCGTTTTTAATTTGCAACTTTACAGACTAAATTAAATGACATGCCGCAGTTATCGCAAAAAGGGCAATTAATGCCACAATCTCCTATAAGAAAACTTGTACCCTTTGCTGAAGCAGCAGAAGCCAGAGGGGTCCAAATTCACCAACTCAATATTGGCCAACCTGATATTCAAACGCCCCAACCTGCACTTAATGCAGTAAAAGAGGCCAATATCGAGGTGTTGTCCTACAGTCATTCGGCAGGATTTTTAAGCTATCGCCAAAAATTAGCTGCTTATTACGGTAAACAAGGCATCGAGATGGATGCAAATGATATCATCATTACCACCGGAGGATCTGAAGCCCTCTTATTTGCAATGGGAAGTATTACAGACCCTGGAGACGAGGTTATCATTCCTGAGCCTTTTTACGCCAACTACAACGGTTTTGCTACCGCTTCTGGAGTGACTGTAAAACCGGTAATTTCATCATTTGAAAGCGGTTTTGCACTACCTCCTATCGCTGAGTTTGAAAAACAGATCACTGCTAAAACTAAAGCGATCATCATTTGTAACCCGGGAAATCCTACTGGTTACCTGTATAGTAAAGACGAACTCGACCAACTTTCTGAATTGGTAAAAAAACACGACCTGTTTTTAATAGCAGACGAAGTTTACCGCGAGTTTGCTTATGACGGATTGCAACATAATTCTGTTTTAAATCAGCGTGAGATTGACGAGCATACGATTATGATCGACTCGGTTTCTAAGCGTTTTTCTATGTGTGGTGCGCGAATAGGATGCATCGTAAGCCGCAACAAAGAACTTATGGCTACAGCGATGAAGTTCGCTCAGGCGCGTTTGAGTCCGCCTACACTTGCTCAAATTGCGAGTGAAGCTGCTCTTGACACTCCGCAGTCTTATTTTGACGAAGTAATTTCAGAATATGTTGATCGTAGAGATACCCTAGTTGCAGGATTAGAAGCCATTCCCGGTGTGCGTGTTGCTAAGCCTAAAGGTGCATTTTACTGTATTGCCGAGCTTCCTGTAAAAAATTCTGATGATTTTGCGCAGTGGCTTTTAGAGTCTTTTGAGGTCAACAAAAAAACAGTAATGGTAGCGCCTGCAGCAGGTTTTTATTCTACTCCCGGCGAAGGCTTAAATCAGGTGCGAATCGCTTACGTACTTAAAAAAGAAGATTTGATTGAAGCTGTAGAACTTTTAAAAGAAGCTCTAAGCCAGTATAAAGACTAAATGCAAATTACTCATAATGCATCTTTAAAGCCGTATAACACCTTTGGCATTTCAGCAAAGGCGAAAGCGTTTATTTCGGTTACTGATATTGCAATGCTCAAAGAAGCGTTGCACTTAGAAGCTTATCCTGAAAAATTTATTTTAGGCGGCGGAAGCAATATGCTGTTGAAAAGTGATGTAAATGCTTTAGTAATCCACGTTGCGCTCAAAGGAATTAAAACGGTTAAGGAAACTGCTGACAATATTTGGCTGGAAGTTGCCTGCGGCGAAAACTGGCACGAGTTTGTGATGTATTGTGTGAACCACGGTTATGGCGGGGTCGAGAATATGGCATTAATTCCCGGAAATGTGGGTACAGCGCCAGTTCAAAACATTGGTGCTTATGGGGTTGAACTTAAAGATCATTTTTACAGTTGCACGGCGATTCACAGAACGACTTTAGAACAAAAGACCTTCTCGCTTAAAGACTGTTGTTTTGGGTATAGAGATTCGGTTTTTAAGAATGAGTTGAAAGATCAATATGTTATTACTTCAGTAACTTTTCAATTGGATAAAAACAAGCACCAATTGCATACCGGCTACGGAGCAATTCAACAGGTTTTGAATGAAAAGGAAATCAGTGATCCTTCGATAAAAGATATCGCTCAAGCCGTTATTGCCATCAGGTCATCAAAACTTCCTGATCCTAAAAAATTGGGTAACAGCGGAAGTTTCTTTAAAAACCCGGTAGTACCTAAAACTATTTTTGAGACCATACAGCAGAAATATCCTGAAATGCCTTTTTACCCTGTTTCTGAAGCAGAAGTCAAAATTCCTGCGGGTTGGCTTATTGAGCAAGCCGGTTTTAAAGGAAAGCGTTTTGGCGATGCCGGCGTTCATAAAAATCAAGCTTTGGTTCTCGTAAATTATGGTAATGCCAGCGGCGACGAAATCTGGGATTTGGCGCTGCGAATTCAGAAGGAAGTCCATCAGCAATTTGGAATTGAGATTCAGCCCGAAGTCAATATTATTGAGTAAAAAATAAAAACCCCACTGAAAAGCGGGGTTTTTATTTTTATGAGTGTATCAACTTACTTAGACATCAATACTTTATTTACTTCGTGTACCACACCATTTGATGCTTCGATATTTCCTAGGACGATTTGGGCTTTTTTACCTTTTCCGTCTCTGATCACAATTTGATCTCCATCGCGCATTATGGTGAGTTCCTCACCCTTTACTGTTTGAATTTTAGCCTTTCCGTTGCCGGCATCTATCGCTTTACCAAGGTCTTCAGATCTCATAATTCCTGAGATTACGTGGTATTGCAGCACACTTACTAGCTGTTCTTTGTTTTCAGCTTTGGTCAAATCTTCAAGCGTACCTTTTTTCAATTGAGAAAAAGCGTAATCTGTAGGAGCAAAAACGGTATACTCTCCTTCTGCCATCAACATTTCAGATAAACCTGCTGCCTTCAAAGCAAGAACTAAGGTATCTAATTCTTCTGCCGCCATCGCTTTTGAAGCAATACTGTTTGCACGCGCTTCTTCCTTCATCTGTTGTGCTTTCATTTCTGCTTCTTCTGCTTCCTTCGCGGCTTTATCAGCTTCAGCGGTTTGCATCTCCTGCTCCTCTAGTCTTATTTCTTCTTCATTCTTTTTTCCGTCATTACAAGAAACTAAAACACCGGTGCTTACTGCAAGAGCTATAATTAACTTATTGAATTTCATAATCATTTTATTTATGGTTAATGTAGAAGCCAAATTAAACAGAATATCAAGCACTTAAACGGCTGCGCTACTAATCTTTAGTTAAATAAACCGGGGATATGTTAGAAATATTAACGCTTTACGACAAAGCTATAACTTGGGGCTCAAAGCTTCATTTTGTATCTTTGCATCATATATTTTGAGTTATGAAACTGCTATTAATCACATTACTTTTATTAGGACTTGCATTTGCCGGAATTGCTATTAAAATCTGGGCGAAAAAAGATGGTAAATTTGCCGGAACCTGCGCAAGTCAGAACCCATATTTAAATAAAAGTGGTGAAGCCTGCGGGATGTGTGGTAAAATGCCAGACGAAATAGGCGACTGCTCTACCAGTAAAGCATCTTAATCTTCACCGGCTTGGTTGCGCTAAGCCCACTTTTCTTTTATGCGTTTGTAGCCATTGGCATTGTCAACATAAGTTACTTCGCATATTTTTCAATTTTCCCTTTTAGACCACAGCGGTCCATTCAAACGAATCCTGAAGAAGAAGGTATTTCTGTAATTGTTTGTGCTCAGAACGAGATCAACAACCTAAGAATGCTTATCCCAAAGTTACTGGAGCAGGACTTTTCTGTTTTTGAAATTCTGGTAGTAAACGACCATTCTACTGATGAAAGTTTAGAACTTCTGCGTGAATTTGATCAAAAACACCATAATTTTAAATTCCTTAATCTAACAGAGCAAACCGGTAAAAAAGCAGGAATCACAGCAGCTGTTTCTTTGGCGCAATATGACCGTCTCGTATTTACAGACGCAGATTGCATTCCGGCTTCAAAACACTGGTTGAGATCAATGCACTCAGCTTTTATGCCTAATGCTGAAATTGTTTTGGGTTATGGTGCCTATCTCAAATTGAAGAATTCTTTTTTAAACAAATTGATCAGATTTGAAACCTTGTTGACTGCTTTGCAATATTTTGCATACGCCCTGCACAAGAATACCTATATGGGCGTTGGTAGAAATCTAGCGTATACTAAAACTCTTTTTACTACGAGCGGCGGCTTTGAAGCCCATAAGCACGTCAAACCGGGAGATGACGACCTTTTTGTTAATCAAAATGCGACGCCTACCAATGTAGCACTCTGCATAAATCCGAAAGCTTTTACGATCTCACAACCCAAAACCACTTGGAAAAGTTGGTTTATTCAGAAGAGAAGACACGTTGGCATAGCGCACTTATATCAAGCAAAACATCAAGTACAGCTCGCGCTTTTTTACTGCTCTCAAGTGCTATTCTTTTTATTCTTTTTAGGAGCCGCACTCACTGCCACTGCACATTTTTATATAATCTTGTGTTTATTTGTTGTGCGGGAGTTGTATGTTTGGGGCATATATGCAACCACCGCTAAAAAACTTCAGGAGCGCGATTTAATCCCTTTTATCCTCTTGTTAGAACCGTTTTTAGTGAGTCTGCAAATGCTTATCTTTATATCAAACTCTCTGGTAAAACCCCGCCGTTGGAAGTAAATCAAGACATCGTAAATCATAAAATCACACAGGCTAAGAGTGGCAGTCAGAGCGCTTTTAATTACCTGCTGAACACTTATTGGAATATGGTTTACCGTTTTCAGCTAGAGCGAACGCAGGATGATTTTAAGGCGGAAGAAATCACCATTCAAACTTTTGCCAAAGCGTTTAACCAACTGGAGTCTTACGACAGTACGTATAAATTCAGTACGTGGCTTATTACGATCTCTAAAAATCTTCATATTGATTTGCTTCGGAAAGAAAACAGCAGGCAGCGGCATTTCAGTAAAGATGAAAAAGTAAATAAAGTAGCTGACGACAATCCTACTGCCGAAGATGCGCTCATCACAGAACAAAGTCTTTCTGAACTGAAGGGGCACATTAAAAAACTTAAACCGCATTATCAAGAAATGATAAATTTGCGCTACTTTCAAGAGATGAGTTACAAAGAAATGGCGCAAACCTTAAATGAGCCTATGAGCAATGTGAAGGTCAAATTATTGCGAGCTCGCCGCCTTCTTTCAGACTTGATCGAAAAAGAGCATTAAGTACTCATGAAGCACTTTTTTAGACAGTTGGGTCCCGGCCTTTTGTTTGCCGGTGCTGCCATTGGCGTATCACACCTCGTACAATCTACCCGTGCGGGAGCTGATTATGGCTTTGGCCTGGTCTGGGCATTAGTGCTAATTCACGTGATTAAATATCCGTTTTTTCAATTTGGTCCACGCTATGCGGCCGCTACCGGTCAGAGTTTGCTTGACGGTTACAAACGTCTGGGTAAAGCTGTTTTAATACTATACTTCTGTATTAATCTGCTTACCATTTTTACAATTCAAACCGCGGTAACCATCGTAACCGCAGGTATTGCTACCTATATCTTTGATGTGAACTGGGATATCACAATCTGGTCTTTGATCATTACCGCAATCTGCGCCGTGATACTCCTTATTGGGCGCTACAATCTCTTAGATCGTTTAATGAAAGTCATTGTGATCACACTTACGATCAGCACACTAGCTGCGGCATTTATGGCAGGCTCACAAACATCTGAAGCAGTTAGCCTGACTCAAATACTCCCTAAAGATTCAGTAGGAATTGCATTCCTGATTGCCTTCATGGGTTGGATGCCGGCACCTTTAGATATTTCTATTTGGCATTCCTTATGGTCTTTGGAAAAAGCTAAAAGCGGAGCTATAACTCCAAAATCCGCTGTTTTTGATTTTAATATTGGCTTTTTAGGCACTATAATCGTAGGCACTTGTTTTGTTGCGCTGGGGACCTTTATTATGTTTCATAGCGGAAGTAGCTTTAGTTCCAGCGGCGTCGCTTTCGCCAAACAATTGATAGATATGTACACCGGTAGTTTAGGTAATTGGGCATTTTATCTTATCGGTATAGCAGCATTGACTACGATGTTTAGCACTACGCTAACAACGCTGGACGCTTCTCCCCGATCTATGGCAAAAACCTTAGACCTAATCACTGATAAAAAGATAAAGCACAGTTATTTTATCTGGATCGTGATTCTCATTCTAGGCACGGTAGGTATTCTGTTCTTTTTAACCAACGAGATGGGAACATTGGTGCAAATTGCGACCATACTTTCTTTTTTGACTGCTCCATTTTTTGCGATAAGTAATGTGCTGGTGATGAACAGCAGCGCAGTACCTAAAGAACACCGCCCTAGCAAACTGCTCAATTATTTCAGTTGGTTTGCGATCGTTTTGCTTATTCTTTTCAGTTTGTGGTATTTGAGTACGCTATTCTGATTTTTTCTTTCGGTCTTCTTTGCGGGTTCTTATGGGTGCATTTTCGATCACTGTAGAAAGAACTATGTGTGTTTTGGTTTCCCCGTAGGTAATCAATTTATCAATAAATTCTTCCAGATGGAATTGATCAAAAAGCACCACTTCCATAAAAATATTTTCATTACCCGTGATGCGATAGCAATTGAGCACTTCACTAAAATCGTGTACCTTTTCTAAAAAAGGCTTTAACCTTCCCATAAATGCACGCAGCGTGATGATCGCTTTAAGCTGATGACCTGATTCTATATGTGAGATTTCAGCCTTATAACCAATGAGTATCCCGGCGTCTTCCATCTTACGAATGCGTTCTGCAACGGCAGGCGAAGTGATACCAATTTCACGGCCTATAGCGCTCACGCTCATACGTGCATTACGCTGTAATAGTTGAAGGATTTTCCAGTTTACGGAATCTATATTCATTTTTAAATAAATTAGAAGTATTTCTTTAAAAATTAAAGTAAATACAAACTTACACTTTAAATACAAAATATATAAGTTGTAGAATACCGTTAAATTTGAACGACTATTAAAGCAATGACGTATATACCAAGAAATACACATCTTTATAACCAAGCTATTGAAATTCTGAGACTTTCGCGCTCGGTTTCTAACTATTTGGTTTATGATCTTGCACATCTTAAAAAAGATGGCAGCGAAGATCCCTATGTGTATTTTACAGGAGATATTGTACGTCAATCAGACTCACTGGCTCCTGAAATTTTAAAAGCTGAAAATATGGCTTTTCAAGACGACCGGCTAAAGCAAGCTGCTTCTATAGAACGACTGACTTCTAGTTTATATCGCACTTGTGAACGGCTGGAGCGTGCAGAAAGCAACGGAAAAGACTTTGTACGCATTTTACGCCGCGAAATACGCAAATTTAGAAAGCTTCAGCATAAATGGATGATGACCTTATAGTCTCATCTGTTTCTTTGAAAAGAATGTTTTGTATTTTTAAATCAATCCTTTCACCCCTATATTAAGGCACAGATTTAAAGCTAGAAAACACATGCCATCAGAAGACGATTTTAATTCGCAAAATGATTATCAAGACAGCGAACTCTTTAAAAAAGCAACCGAAATTTTAAAGTTGGCTAATCGTATTGCAGAGATTGCAGCGTCTTATGAGATTGACTCAAAAGACAAAAATGAACAAGAGATTTTGCGCAGTCAAGCCTTGTTCATACGTGAAGATGCATCAATCATTCCTTCAAAGATTGCTGGAGCTTATCATTGTGACCTTTATGACATTAAGATGGAAAAGGCCACCATCATTCGCAAATGCGCACGCGATCTCGCCACACATATGACCGGCCTGGAAATGTTCGGTTTTAAAGAAACCGAATACCTCAACTTACTTCGCAATGAGATTGAAGACTTCAGGATTTTATTTGCAGAATGGGTAAAGACTTTTGACCCGTGGAATTATATGATAGACCGCTGGGGACTGTTTAATCCGCCGGGAATCAATTATAACGATCCTGATCCCGACGACGATTTACCCTTTGATCCTGATGATCTTGATTTTGAAGATTGAAAACAGTAAGCTACCTCGGTAATTCCTTTAATTTTGGATAGAAACGAATTATCAAACCCGAGGCAAGCCCGGTGTATTTAACCTTTTGGCGGTGCCAAAAAAAATACCCTTTGAAAAAAGGGCATTTTTTTGTCATAATGTTTGATTCGGTCTTACATATTTCGTCTGTACTGCCCTCCAACTTCAAAAAGTGCTTCGGTAATTTGACCGAGCGAACAGATTTTTGTCGCTTCCATAAGTTGCTCAAAAATATTGTCGTTTTTGATCGCCGCCTCTTGTACTTTGCGCAAGGCATTTTCCGCTTGATCTTCGTAGGCTTTATGAAGCTTTGTCAACGTATTGATCTGTGCTTGCTTCTCTGCTTCGGTTGCTCTGATGACTTCGGCAGGTTTTACAGTTGGCGAACCTTTACTACTCAAAAACGTATTCACACCAATAATCGGGAAATCTCCATTGTGTTTCAGTGTCTCATAATACAAGCTTTCTTCCTGTATTTTACTGCGTTGGTACATGGTTTCCATAGCGCCTAGCACGCCGCCACGTTCAGTCAGTCGGTCAAATTCAGTCAAGACAGCTTCCTCTACTAAATCTGTAAGTTCTTCAATAATAAATGCCCCCTGAATAGGATTTTCGTTTTTAGCTAAACCTAATTCTTTATTAATTATTAACTGAATCGCCATCGCTCTACGCACGCTTTCTTCAGTTGGCGTGGTGATCGCTTCGTCGTAGGCGTTAGTATGCAGTGAATTGCAATTATCGTAAATCGCATACAGCGCCTGAAGCGTCGTACGTATGTCATTAAAATCAATTTCCTGCGCGTGTAAAGATCTTCCTGAAGTTTGTATGTGATACTTCAGCATTTGAGCTCGAGGATTGGCACCGTATTTATGCTTAAGTGCTTTAGACCAAATTCTACGTGCCACACGACCGATCACCGCATATTCGGGATCTATACCATTACTGAAGAAAAACGACAGGTTGGGACCAAATTTATTGATATCCATGCCGCGGCTGAGATAGTACTCCACGTAGGTAAACCCATTTGCTAAGGTAAACGCGAGTTGTGTAATAGGATTGGCGCCTGCTTCAGCAATATGATATCCTGAAATAGAAACCGAATAAAAATTGCGCACCTGATTCTCAATAAAATACTCCTGCACGTCACCCATAAGACGCAGTGCAAATTCAGTCGAAAAAATACAGGTGTTTTGCGCTTGGTCTTCCTTCAGAATATCGGCCTGAACGGTACCACGCACTTGCTTAATCGTTTCCTCTTTAATTTTTGAATAGACATCCGCCGGTAAAACCTGATCTCCGGTAACGCCAAGTAACATCAAGCCCAAGCCATTATTTCCTTCGGGAAGTTCGCCATTGTAAACCGGTCGGTCTAATCTATTTTCCTTATAAATCGACTGAATGGTTTGCTCGACTTCGTCTTCTAAATTGTTCTCTGTAATGTATTTTTCACACGCCTGATCAACGGCTGCATTCATAAAAAAGCCAAGTAACATTGGTGCCGGGCCGTTAATGGTCATACTTACCGAAGTCATCGGGTTTGCCAAGTCAAAACCTGAATACAGTTTTTTTGCGTCATCAAGACAGCAGATAGAAACACCCGCATTTCCGATCTTTCCATAAATATCTGGGCGATGATCAGGGTCGTTTCCATAAAGCGTGACACTGTCAAAAGCGGTAGAAAGCCGCTTTGCAGGCAAGCCCATACTTACGTAATGAAAACGACGGTTGGTACGTTCCGGGCCGCCTTCTCCCGCAAACATTCGGGTAGGATCTTCTCCCGTTCGTTTAAACGGATACAATCCTGCCGTATACGGAAATTCTCCCGGCACATTTTCTTGCAACACCCATTTTAAAATATCACCCCAGGCTTGATATTTTGGCAACGCCACTTTAGGAATCTGACTGTGCGACAAAGATTCTGAATGCGTTTCTATCTTGATTTCCTTATCACGAACTTTAAACGTGTATACAGGATCTTTATAGCGATTCACTTTATCTTGCCAACCTAAGATCACTTCCCAATTATAGGGATCCAGGTTCATTTTCACTTTATCAAATTCAGTTAGAAGGAGTTTTGCTAAATCCTGATCTTCTGCAGCGTCGTCTAGGATTAGTCCGGTTTTGTCAAGTTCAGGCAACTCGCCGGTTACCGTATCTAAGGTTTTAAAAATCCCGTAGAGTTTTTGTGCAACTTCAGCCTGAGTAGCTGCGGTATCATCATAACCGCGATTATTTTCAGCGATCTCAGAAAGATATCGGGTGCGCGCCGGCGGAATCACAAAGATCTTCTCAGACAACTCATCGGTAGCGCTGAAGGTACTTTCAAAATTCGCTTCGGTTTTGGCATTAAGTGTTTTGATGATTTCAGAATACAATTTATTCATTCCGGGAGCATTAAACTGCGAAGCGATAGTTCCATAAACCGGCAAGTCTTTTTGATCAACCTCCCACAACTGATGGTTGCGCATATATTGCTTTTTCACATCACGCAATGCGTCCTGAGCCCCGCGTTTGTCGAACTTATTTATGGAAACCAAATCAGCAAAATCAAGCATATCGATTTTTTCAAGCTGGGTGGCCGCACCAAATTCCGGAGTCATCACATACAAAGACACATCGCTGTGCTCAAGAATTTCGGTATCGCTCTGGCCGATTCCGCTGGTTTCTAGAATGATGAGATCATATTGAGCTGCTTTCAACACATCAACGGCTTCTTGCACGTGTTTAGAAAGTGCCAAATTACTTTGTCGAGTCGCCAGCGAGCGCATATATACACGTGGCGAATTGATCGCGTTCATACGAATACGATCGCCTAAAAGCGCTCCGCCAGTTTTACGTTTTGAAGGATCTACCGAAATAATCCCAAGATTTTTATCAGGAAAATCATTTAAAAATCTTCTTACGAGTTCGTCTACCAGCGAAGATTTTCCCGCACCGCCGGTTCCTGTAATTCCCAATACCGGAACACTAGAAATCGCTTCAGCCTCTTTGAATTTCTCTAGAAATACGTCGTGATTATTTTCAGCCATGGAGATGAGTCGGGCTAAAACATTCACGTTCTTTTCCTGAAGCGCGTTTTGAATTTTTTCAGTTTGCGGCAAAGCTTCAGCGGATGGAGCAAAATCTGCTTTTTCAACAAGATCGTTGATCATTCCTTGCAATCCCATCTCACGCCCATCGTCTGGCGCATAAATACGCGTAATCCCGTAATCCATTAATTCTTCAATTTCTTCCGGAAGAATTACTCCGCCTCCACCGCCAAAAATCTTGATATGCCCTGCTCCTTTTTCCTGAAGCAAATCATACATATATTTAAAATATTCGGTATGACCGCCTTGATACGAAGTCATCGCTATCGCCTGAACATCCTCTTGAATTGCAGTATTCACAACCTCTTCTACACTTCGGTCGTGACCAAGGTGTATCACCTCAACCCCCGTTGCTTGAATAATGCGTCGCATAATATTTATTGCAGCATCGTGCCCATCAAAAAGAGAAGCTGCGGTTACAATACGTACTTTATGTTTAGGGATATAAGGCTGAATTTGATTCATTCGTAATTTTTTGCTTTTTCAAGACCACTAATTTAAATAATTACTAATTAATTGATAATTATTTTGTGTTATTAATATTATAATTTGAAGGTTTATTTTCTAGCTTAGCGTTGCGTTAATCTACAAGTTGTACGTTGAAAATCAACTAACCAAGTTTTCAAATTATGCAGAAAATTACACTTTTAATCAATTGTCCGGATCGCAAAGGTATCGTGACTACCATCACGCAGTTTATTCTTGAACGTCAAGGAAATATCGTTTATCTCGACCAGCACGTTGATCGCCAAGAAGGCATTTTCTTTATGCGTGTTGAAAGTGAATTTGATCAAGAAGAATTTAGCATTGCCGATTTTGAAATGCAGTTTATTGCGCAATTTGTAGATGATTATCAATTGACCTATCAACTTTTTGATGCGTATTACAAACCACGCTTAGCGCTTTTTGTGTCTAAATACGATCATTGTTTATACGATCTACTCGGGCGCTATGCTTCGGGTGAATTACCCGTGGAAATCCCGCTGATTATCAGTAACCATCCTGATCTTGAAATCGTAGCCAAGCGTTTTGAAATTCCGTTTAAACATATTGCGGTGACCAAAGCAACAAAGGCAGCAGCTGAAGCAGAACAAATCGCAGCGATTAAAGAGCACCAAATAGATTTGATCGTACTTGCGCGGTATATGCAAATCATTTCTGATGAATTTGTCGCGCAGTTTAAAAACAAGATCATCAATATTCATCATTCGTTTTTACCGGCGTTTATTGGCGCTAAACCTTATCATGCTGCTTTTGAACGCGGGGTAAAGATCATAGGTGCGACGAGCCATTACGTGACGGCAGATCTTGATGAAGGGCCTATTATCGAGCAAGAGATCGTACGTGTGTCTCACGTGCATTCTGTTCAGGATTTTATTCTGAAAGGAAGGGACCTAGAAAAGATTGTTTTAGCTCGAGCCATCAAAGCGCATGTGGAACATAAAGTACTAGTATTTGGTAATAAAACAGTGATTTTCTCCTAAAGCACATTTTTTAAATCTTCAAGAATAGCCTAACTTAACACTATGAAAAAACTAGTTGCTCTACTTTCGATATTAATATTGAGCAGTTGTGCCGAATTACAATCTGTAGTTGATAATCTACCCAATCAAACGGGTATTGACAATGCCACCATCGCCAGTGGTTTGCGTCAGGCTTTAGATTTTGGTATTGAAAAACAAGTGACCAAGCTCACCCAAAAAGACGGTTTCTACGGAAATAGCTTAGTAAAGATCCTACTCCCGGAAGAATTGCAAAAAGTGGATCAAACCTTGAGAAATGTGGGTCTTAGCAGTCTTGCCGATGAAGGTTTAAAAGTTCTTAATCGCGCCGCTGAAGATGCCGTGAGTGAAGCGACCCCCATTTTTGTTGACGCGGTAAAGGGCATCACTTTTGCCGATGCAAAAACAATACTTCTAGGAGCTGATGATTCGGCGACCACATATTTACAAAACAAAACTAGCACGCAACTGTATGATAAGTTTAATCCTGTGATCAAATCATCTTTCAGAAAAGTAGGTGCAGATCAAATCTGGAGTAATCTCATCACTAAATATAATGCATTACCCTTAACGAATGACGTAAATCCTGACCTTACCGATTATGTCACACAAGAAGCTTTAAAAGGGGTTTATACGATGATCGCTGTAGAAGAAAAAGAAATAAGAACTGATTTTTCTGCCCGCACCACTACGCTGCTTAAAAAAGTATTCGCACTACAAGATTAAAAGCTTATGGCAAATCCGCTAAAAATAGTTGTCGCCGGACCTATTCCCAGAGATACGATTTCGACTTACGAAAACGATATAATTATGCGCTACGGTTGTGTTACACACCCTGTAATTGCGTTGGCTAAACTGTTAGATGCTGAAGGTGTCGTTGTGCCTGTAAGTAATATGCATAAAAAAGACGAAGCAGGAATCACCGCGGAATTTGCTCCTTTTAAAAATATTGATCTCAGCGGAATCAATACCAAAGAAGACAGCGGCACCGTGATTCTTCTTGATTTTAAAGACCAAAATAATCGGGAAGAAAAACAATTGGCGTGTATGAATCCCATACGCCCGAAACATATTAAAAAACATCTGGATGCGGCGGTTTTCGTTTTTGTGCCAATCACTGATTTTGAAATCAGCCTCAGCACCTTAAAACATATAAAAAAACACAGCGATGCAACGATCGTGTTTGATGCGCACGGAGCAACCACCGCAATGGATGTCAAAGGGCATCGGCATCGCAAATTTTGGGTAGATCGTGACGAATGGCTGCCCTATATTGATGTTCTAAAAATGAATTTAGAAGAATCGCAGTGCATGTCTTTTGCCAATGAGTATGAGCACGAGATCCCTTCAATCTATGACGAGAACGCAACAGAACATCTCGACGATCTTGCCAAACACGTTTTGAAAAAAGGTGTGTCGTATTTCTACGTCACTATGGATTCCAGAGGATGCATTCTTTATTCTCTGCAGGACAACCAACTCAAAAAAGACTGGATCGCTTCGGTTAAAGTTGACAAAGTTGTAGATACTACAGGCTGTGGAGATAGTTTTGCCGGTGGCTTAGCCTATGGTTTTGCAAAATATGACGACCCCATCAAGGCGGGTCAATTTGCCAATATTTTAGGCGCACGCCGCACACAGGGCAAAAACTGGGACGTTTTTAAAACTGCTGAAGAGACAGAGAACATCCGACTACAAAATTACGGGGAATAGTTCCTTACACCCATTGAAGCATAATTTACCACAAAAAACATTGCTATTTTAACAGTTAACGTTTTCGGCAAAATCTACTTGCTATAAAGTAAATAACAACCATCTATTTTTACCAAATTTTCATTTTAAGGTTTCAAACCATTATAAAAATTCAGACTTTCGCAAATTTCCAAATTCTCACAATATTTCAAACTGACGCATTCTGTGTTAAATTAACCTAATTTAACGTTTTTAAGGGGCTTATTACAATATTTTAGCATCGCATAATGACAATTTCACTCCTCCCCTAAAAGTTTTCACTTCATTTTTAGGCTTGGTACGCGAAATTATAATCTTAAACCCTTTAATATGAAGAATAGAAAATTACTATTTTCTTTTAGCATCTTAATGATGCTTACCTGCTACTTTTCTTTTGCTCAGTCCAAAACAGTTTCAGGTACCGTAACCGACGATCAGGGCTTACCCTTACCTGGCGTAAACATCACCATTCAAGGCACCACGACCGGAACACAAACCGATTTTGATGGAAATTATTCCATTAGTGCTGCAGAAGGTGAAACCCTTGTTTTTTCCTATTTAGGCTTTCAAAATCAACAAGTGATCATCACGGCTACCTCAACCTACAATGTTACGATGGCAGCTAGCACAGATGAACTAGACGAAGTACTTGTGGTAGGATATGGTACTCAGAGCAAGCGTACTTTAACAGACAACATTGTTAAGCTTAGTGCTGAAGACATTGATGAAGTTCCGGTTTCTAACTTCCAGAGTGCTTTAGTAGGTAAAGCTGCCGGTGTACAAATCACTCAAACTAACGGTAAAGTTGAAGGTGGTTTAAATATACGCGTTAGAGGTGCTACCAGTATTTCAGCCGGAACACAACCTCTTTATGTATTAGACGGGATACCGCTATACAATGCAAACGAGTCCAACAATGGCGCTCCTACCAACCCCTTATTATCGATTAGCCCTAATGAAATTGAGTCTATCGAAATTTTAAAGGATGCTTCTTCTGCTGCGATTTATGGTTCACGAGGAGCAAACGGTGTTGTAATCATCACCACTAAAACCGGTAAAGAAGGTAAAGCTGAATTTTCGGTGAATTTAAGCCACGGATTAAGCGAGCCTACAAACACGAGAGATTGGTTAAGCTCAGCACAATATATTGAGTTATTTACAGAGGCTGCTATCAATGCAGTAGGAACTTCTTTTGCTGATGAAGCTTCTGCTATTGAATATATTGAAGGTACTTTTGACTTTCTAGCTGCGGGCACTGATTGGAGAAATGGTGCTGTTGATACAGATTGGCAAGATCTTGCTTTTCAAAATGGTTATGTATCTGATGCCGATTTCTCAATGAGCGGCGGAAATGCGAAAACTTCGTATTTCTTCTCAGGATCTTTAAATGAAACCAGAGGTATTATTCGTGGAAACGAATTAAGACGTTTTAATGGTCGTACCAATATCACTCATAAGTTTAGCGATCGTTTTAACATAGGTATGAACTTGAGCTATTCACGTTCAGATATTGATCGTATCGCCAATGACAATGCTTTTGTGACACCGCTTCAGGCCATTGCACAACCGCATATTTCCCCGGCGTACAATGAAGATGGCACTCCTAATGCAAACACGATTTACCCTAACTTCTTACTTCAAGAAGAAAATGCATTTTACAACACCATCATACGCAGAGTAAATGGGCGTACTTTTGGTGATTACGAGATTTTAGACGGCTTAAAGATTAACGGAAACTTTGCTTACGATCTTTATTACCAGACCGAAGATAACTTTACCGGTAGAAATGCACCATTTCAATCAACCAACGGCGAAGTATTTGCGAGCAGTGTAAATGCTGAAAACTACATTGTATCAGGATTTTTAAGCTATGATAAGCAATTGGGAGATTTACATACGTTAGGGCTTGTTGCCGGTACAGAACTTAATGAAACAACCCGAAGATACGAGAGTGTTACTGCAAACCAGTTTCCATCTGATGATTTTCAAACCGTAGACGGCGGGGCAGATATTGTTGCTGGTAGCGGTAACCGCTCGGCAAACGCGTTCTTTTCTTTATTTGCGCGAGCTACTTATGACTACGCTAATAAATACCTATTGAAGGCTAGTATTAGACGCGATGGCTCCTCTAGATTTGGCGCAAACGAGCGCTACGGAGTATTCCCTGCTTTTTCTGCAGGATGGGTGATTTCAGAAGAAAGCTTTTTGCAAGACTCACAAACCTTATCTTACTTAAAACTACGCGGTAGCTGGGGTAAAACCGGTAACGCAGATATTGGTAATTTCCCTTCTAGATATTTATTTGGTGCGATTTCGTATAACCAGCGTCCCGGTATTTCATTAAGCCAACCGGGTAATCCAGATTTAACTTGGGAAACCACCACTCAAACTGACTTCGGTATTGAATTCGGCTTCTTAAATGGAAGAATCTCAGGAGAGGTAGATTACTATCACAAAAATACTGACGGGCTATTATTCAACGTTCCTCTGATCCCTAGTTCTGGAGCTTCAAGCATCAGCAGCAATATTGGTGAACTTGAAAATAAAGGTTTTGAATTTGTATTGAATGCAGATATCATTCAGACCGAAGGTTTTCAGTGGAGCACAAGTTTTAATGCTGCATACAACAAAAACGAGATCCTTTCATTACCTAATAACAACAATGATATTGTAAGCGGTCAAAACATTCAGCGTGTAGGAGAACCCGTAAATGCATTTTATATGTATGAGTACGCAGGTGTAGATCCCGACAATGGAGATGGCTTGTACTACATCAACAGCACAAACGAAGACGGAAGTTTAAACCGAGAAACTACCAACAACCCTAACGAGGCAAATCGTGTGGTTGTGGGGAATCCGTTTCCTGAATGGTATGGAGGTATCACCAACACCATCAACTTTATGAATGTAGATTTATCATTTACATTTCAAGGAGAATTTGGTTCGGCTATTTATAACGGTGGTGGCCGTTTTCAATCAGCCAGTGCAGATTATTTTGACAACCAAACGCTGGACCAATATACAGACAGATGGCAGCAACCGGGTGATATAACAGATGTTCCGCAAGCACGTTTATTTGGCGGAAACGGAACTGCACAATCTACCCGCTATTTAGATGAAAATGATTTCATCAGATTACGTAATGCTACCTTAGGATATACCATCCCGGATGAAGTGATAGAACGTTACGGATTTACCAAAATACGCGTTTATGTTACTGGCGTTAATTTATTGACCATCACAGATTATGAAGGTTACGATCCTGAAGCTCGAAGCGATGCAGGTGGTGTAGGCCAAGCTTTTTACTCGGTACCGCCGGCAAGAACATTTTCTGTAGGACTTAACGTGAAATTTTAAAAAACAGACTATGAATAATTTATATAAATTTTCAATATTAATGTTTATCGCAGTTTTTACGTTTAGCTGCGATGACAATCTCGAAATTGATCCCGAACAAAGTATTGACGGATCTCAGGCTTTAAATTCTGAACAAAATATTGCCGCTCTTTTATTAGGAGTTTACGAAGAAGCAGGTCAAGGTGTAAGTTTTGGCGGAGATATACAGATAATGGCAGATTTGCTTGGAGCTTCTGACCAGATTAGCTGGTTTGGAACCTTTCTTGCGCCGCGCCAATTGATTCAAAAGAGTCTTTTAGTAGACAATACTTTTGTGCGTGACACGTGGTTTAATAATTACGAAACCATCAATCAAACCAATCTGATAATCGATAATCTAGACGTGATCACCAGTAGTGATGCTTATCGTGCCCAAATAGAGGGCGAAGCAAAATTCTTAAGAGCGATGAGCTATTTTGAATTGGTGCGACTTTGGGGACTGCCTTACGAAGCAGGAACTACAAACAGTCAGCCTGGTGTTCCTTTGCGTTTAATTGGCTACGAAGATTATTCTCAACCCTTGCCTGCAGAACGCGCTAGTGTAGAAGAAATTTATGCGCAAGTTTTAAGCGATCTAGAAGACGCCTACACCAATTTACCGGCATCAAATGACATATTTGCTGATCGATATGCTGCTCAGGCGTTACGCGCAAGAGTCTATCTACAAATGCAAAATTATGCTGCTGCCAGAGATGCTGCCAATGATGTTATTGAAAATAGCGGAGCTTCACTTACCGGAAGCTTTGCTGACGCATTCAACAACGACGCTGATTCTTCTGAAGATCTATTTGACTTTCAAGTAACCAATCAAACAGGAAATAGTGACCTAATCACCTTTTATGCTTCTCAAGACAATGGTGGTCGTGGTGGTGACATCGTGCTAAATCCTGCGTATTTTGCGCTATTTCCAGATGCTGATGATGAGCGTGCAAACTTTACTTACATAGGTGATTATGGTGATAACCTAACCGGAAAATACACCAATCAGTTTGCTAACATCGCCATATTCAGACTTGCTGAAATGTACTTAATTCGTGCTGAAGGCAACATTATGGAGAATACGGCGGTAGGACAAACTCCGGCAGAAGATGTAAACTTATTGCGTTTAAGAGCAGGCGCCGAAACTGTTAGTGCTCCATTAACACAAGAAGATATTCTTTTAGAGCGTCAATTAGAATTGGCTTTTGAAGGTTTCTTGCTTCACGATTTAAAACGCACACAAAATGACGTAGACGGCTTGCCGTATAACGACCCTAGTTTGGTATTACCTATTCCGCAAAATGAAATGGACACCAATGATCTAATTGGAGATAATAACCCGGGTTATGGTTCTTAACCTTCTTGATTATAAATAACACGAAGCCGCCCAATTGGGCGGCTTTTTTTATCAGCACTTCCTAAGATTTAGCCCTAGACTTGACGTGAAATTCTAAGTTGATTTCAACTAAAAATTTTAAGCCGGCTTAATGCATCTCGAGCAGCAAACGCTCAAAATAATCAAAAGCTTTTAGAAGCCTACTTCCATACCAACTGAAATATTCGCCGTCTACACAAAGTATTTGTGCTTCTAATTCGCTTTCAAATTCAGCTTTATGCTTTTCAGAAAAAGGAAACGGCTCTGAAGCGAGCAATACAAAATCTGCTTTTTTAAGCAATTCTAAATCTACTTCAGGATATCGTGAATCCTGCTCAATGATCACATTATTAAACTTACAAGCTTCCAAGAGAATATTTATAAAGGTGGCTCTTCCGGCAGCCATTAAAGGATTCCTCCAGATAAGGTAAAGCACGTTACGAGTAGGCGCAGCAGCCACACCTTTTCTAAATTGAGCAAACCGATTTTTAACAGCGCTATTTAAAGCTTTGGCTTTAGGTTGGCAATTTAAGAGCACTCCCAGATTACTAACCAAAGTGTAAAAAGCATCAAAGTCATTGATATCTGACACATAAACCGGAGCGATTTGTTCACAAGCCGCAACAATTTCTTGTGTGTTTTCTTCCTTATTGCAAAGAATAAAATCAGGCTTCAGAGCTTTGATACGATCTATATGTATAGACTTGGTACCGCCCACTACAGTCTTTTGATCTTTGAGATTTTCAGGATGCACACAAAATTTAGTCACACCACATAATTGATCGCTCAAACCTAAATCTACCAATAATTCAGTGAGACTAGGAACGAGACAAACAATACGTTTAGGAGTGTTTTTGAGATTTATTTCACGACCTAATTGATCTACCATAGGTCAAAAATACAGGTTTAGCTGAGTTTTGCCAGATGCGATGCCATTTGCTTTTGAAGACGTTCCGCTTCGGTAGCTGCTGCTTGAGCAAAATCTTCCGAAGTAGAAGCATAGATAATTCCGCGGGAAGAATTGATGAGCAGTCCGGCGTTACTATTCATTCCATATTTAAAAACCTCATCCATACTTCCGCCTTGCGCACCTACGCCCGGAACTAGCAAAAAGGCATTAGGAATAATATTACGAATTTCTGCCAGATATTCAGCCTTTGTTGCACCTACCACATACATCAAGCGCTCACTGTGCTCCCAAGTGGTTGATGTCGCAATAACTTTTTTATAGAGCTCAGTCCCTTCAATTGTCTGCGTTTGAAAATCGAATGCACCGGGATTAGACGTGAGCGCCAGCATTATGGTGAATTTCTCTTCAAAAGCCAGAAAAG
Organism: Leeuwenhoekiella palythoae; assembly: GCF_900130045.1. Lineage (GTDB taxonomy): Bacteria > Bacteroidota > Bacteroidia > Flavobacteriales > Flavobacteriaceae > Leeuwenhoekiella > Leeuwenhoekiella palythoae. The sequence continues at coordinate 367,833 of NZ_FQXT01000004.1, read as the reverse complement.
GCTCTATGGAATCTTTGCCCATATAGGGTGCTGTAGTCACTGAATCAAAACCTAGATCTTCAAAAAAAGCTTTCGCATATCTACTTGAAGTATTCCCAATATCTCCGCGTTTTGCATCAGCAATAGTGAAAATATCAGGATGCTTCTCATTTAAATAATTTATCGTTTTTTCTAACGACTCCCAGCCTTTTAAACCATACGCCTCGTAAAACGCAGTATTAGGTTTATAAGCAACGGTAAAAGAATGTGTAGCATCAATGATCGCTTTGTTGAACGCAAAAATAGGATCTTCTTCCTTGAGCAGGTGTTTTGGGATTTTATCAAGATCTGTGTCAAGACCTACACATAAAACAGACTGCTTTTTTTTGATTTGCTCAACAAGGGTATTGATGTTCAAAACTATGGATTTTATTAATTTGGAAAATTAAATTTGATCTCCGCCTTCGGCTAATTTTTCAGTGTTGCTTACAAGCTGAAGTTCGTCTATTATCTTTTGAATATCTCCATCAATAATATTAGCCAAATCATAAAGCGTTAAGTTAATACGGTGATCAGTAACTCTTCCTTGCGGGTAGTTATAGGTACGTATTTTTGCACTTCGGTCACCACTGGTTACCATCGAACCACGCTTTGCTGCATCTTCTTCCTGCTTTTTAGCAAGCTCTAAGTCATATAGACGCGAACGCAATACTTTAAATGCTTTTTCTTTGTTCTTATGCTGTGATTTTTGATCTTGACATTGCGCCACCAAACCGGTTGGTTCGTGTGTTAAACGCACAGCAGAATACGTCGTGTTTACCGACTGACCACCTGGACCAGACGAACAGAAATAATCTATACGTACATCTTTAGGATCAATTTCTACATCAAACTCTTCAGCCTCCGGAAAAACCATAACGGTAGCCGCACTGGTATGTACACGACCTTGTGTTTCAGTTTGCGGCACACGCTGCACGCGATGCACTCCGGCCTCAAAACGTAAAGTTCCGTAAACATCTTCACCGGTTACCTCCACCTGAATTTCTTTATAACCACCGCTGGTACCTTCGCTGTAGTCAATCGTACTGGTTCTCCAGCCTTTGCTCTCGCAATATTTCATATACATACGATACAGGTCCCCGGCAAAAATACTTGCCTCGTCCCCACCGGTTCCTGCTCTAATTTCCATAACGGCATTTTTAGCATCTTCCGGATCTTTAGGCACCAACATGAAACGTATTTTTTCTTCCAAAGCAGGCATAGCCTCTTTAGCTTCTTCAAGCTGAAGTTTTGCCATTTCGGTCATTTCAGGATCACTTCCATCGGCAATAATTTCTTCGGCTTCTTCAATACGCTGCGTATGCTTAATATAGTTTTCGCGCTCATCCATAAGTGCGCGTAAATCTTTGTATTCTTTATTCAGCTCTACATAGCGTTTTTGATCACTGATGATATCTGGCTGAATTATAAGGTCGCTTACTTCGTCAAAGCGTTGTTTTATAAAGTTTAATCGTTCTAGCATGAGCATTTTTAATTGCTTGCGAATTTACGTAAAAAAAAAGCGTTTTACTTTTTTTCTATTTCTGAAAAAGTCACAAAATATTTTGAGAATTTACGGACTGCTTTTGCTGGTTGTTACATCACTTATCAGCTGTTCTGAAGTTCGCGATTGAGAAGTTTAGTGTTTAATCCGTAGTGTAATAAGAGCACTAGCGCGCTAATGTAAGTCAAGCGCTCAAGATAATACATATTGTAAGAGGCTGTATAGTATGCTACAGTGAAAGCCACATCGGTAACCATCAGGTTGAAAACTAAAAACCCAAAGCATATAGAGCGTCGGCTTCCCACTCGATAATAATAGTAAAGTGCTGAAAGTAGAGTAACCACTATAAATGATCCAAAAACATAAAATATCCACAGAACGCCTGTGGATTCCAATCCCGGGGCGATAATATCTTTAAGACAGGTTATCAAGTATATAAACGCCATTGCCAATAATAACCCTACAAGAAGAGACGGAATTATAAATTCGATTTTAGCTAGTCGCCGCCATTGTTTTAACAATAAAACGCCGTAACTCAGAATGCTGAACAGAAAAAAGTAATAAGCAGCATTTCCTTGCCAGTAGAATACATAGAATACATCTCTAACAAGAAGTAAAAGTAAGATCGCCAGTACATATGTATTTCTACCTACGATGAAAAAACTATAGTAGGTCAAAAAGAACACTGTAGTTAGCAACCTGACGCTACGCATAGGAATCGTAGGCAAAAAACTAATGGCCAAAAAGTTTAGGGCCGCCAGCAAAAGTGCGTAGTACAAGAGTTTATTGAGCTGTAGGTCTTGCCGAACAATGGAATGGTGTACACGAGAATTACTCATAATATCATTTTTCGGGGAATTGTTTTTCAGTTATCGCTGATAAGCTTGGAAACATCTGGGGCGACATCCTAAGAATACCTCTGAATTGTATTCCGTGAACTTTTGATAACGCTGAAAAACGTATTAAATATACAATTTTCTGATAATCAGAAAAATAAAAATCAACGAAGCATTTTTAAATCCTTACGTTCGCGTTTGGCACCGTGAAGATTCAACCCAAAATGCGTCAACATCGCCATGCTTAAAATGAAAAATCCACGATCTACATAATATAGACTTGTGACTTTATTGTAGTAAGCTAAACACGCTGCGATATCAGACATCATAAAACCAAAAACCATAAAAGTATAAAGTAAAGAACGCGTACTATTGAGCACGTGATTATAATAAAAGGCGGCCAGAATGAGAAATATCAATGCAATACCATAGCCATAGAAGAAAATCAGTTCAGCGTGTGAATTTAAATTCGGCCGGGCTAATTCTCCCAAGGTCACTAAAATAGTAAGTGTGGCTGCTATTAAAATCAGCGCCAGAACTATGATCCAAATGCTAAAGCCATATTTGATGAAAGGCAAACGATCTAAAAAAAGAAAGAGATAGCCAAGCATTGCCGAAGCCATATACCATTCGGTTCCCCACAGGCTTTCAAAAAATTGGTAGCCCACCTCTCTGCTCATAAAAAATGCAAAGGCCATAACCAGCAATAAACCCTTTACTCGTTTATGAAACAGAAAATAGAGTACTAAGACTGCTAAGGAGATCATTCGGGTTAACCGAAAGGTTTCCAGTTCAAATGAATAGGTTGCAAAAAAGTTGACTATCAGCAATATAACTGTAAGCCATTCAAGTTTTACGACGCGTTGTGGAGAAGGCCTCAATTGGGCATATTTTAAATTTAATGCAATAAAAATAGCATTAATATCTAAAAATTAACACTTTAGAGAAAAATATCGTAAGTCCGCAATGACTTTATTCATTAATCGAAACTTAGACAGTCGCTAAAACTACTTTAAATTATGATTATATTCAAACTAGTCTCCCGCTATCGACTCTTAATTAGCGCTAAGTACAGCTGTGGAATCTAAATCAGTAACTTAGTAACAATCCATTTTTACTTGATCGCGGTTTTGGTAGTAGCTCAACGGCTTCAACTCATAGGTTTGGCAAATTTCCTGAAGTGCGGCGATCACTTCCTTTTGCATACTTATCGAACCGCAGATCATCAACACGACACCATCTTTTAACGCGTTTGCAAACCTAAGATGATCGCTTGCTATTAGGTGCTGCACGTAGATTTTATCACTACCAACACGGGAATATGCGGGAATGAATTTAGAAAGTTGCCCTTGATCTACTGCAGTATCAATTTGCGGTTTATAGAGTTCAAAACTTGCTTCGTTTCGGGCACCCCAATAGAGTATGCGTTCTTTCTTTTTGTGATTGTCGGCAAACATGCCTAAAAACGGTGCGATCCCGGTACCTGTAGCAATCATAATTGCTTTTTGGGATGACTTAAGGTGAAACTCCGGATTCTTAACGCGTACAGCATCCAATGTACACCCCACCGAAAGATCATTCAGGAAATTAGAACAAAGTCCAAATTCGTGCCGCTTAACACTCAAAAGCAATTCGCCTTTTAAATTCTTTCCTATAGAATATAAGCGCTCGTGCGCATCCTTTTCGGGATAAATTGCCAATAAATCTCCTGATTTAAATTTCAACGATTTTTCAGACTGAAGCGTTACTAAAAACGTGTCATCCGCACTGTCTTGCGCTTGGGTCTTAGCAATAACTTTAAACTTTTTAGGCTTCTTTCGAGGTTTGGTAACTGCGTTATCCCGTGGCACGTCAAGAGCAAGGCCCAAGCGTTCTCCCCATTGATCTACCCATTGATCAAAAGCCTCCCAAGATTTATTATTTATAGTATACACCCCAAGCAATTCTTGAGCACCAGAAGAAGCTTTTAAAGCATCATCAACATCAAAGGCAAACTTACAGTAGCTGGGGTACGCTAAGGATCCAAAACCTACCACGCTATAATTAAAGTCTTGACTTTGGTTATTTTTCTGAAGCTGGCTCATAAATTTAGTAGCATTCGCCGGCGGTTCGCCATCCCCATAAGTCGAAGTAAAAATTACCAAATGCTCCATTTTAGGGAACTTCTGGTACTTATCCATTTGGGTTAGGAATACCTTTTTCCCTTTATTAAGCAATTCGTTATAAAACAATCCAGCAAAAGACATCGTACTCCCCGTCTCTGAACCCACCAAAATCACGATTTCACATTGAGCCTCTTTGAATTTATTGTTGATACGGCCTTTACGTCGCATAAAGGTCATTTTGAATCCAGAATAGATAAAAAACAAAATACTTATACAAGCCGCCGCAAGCACTATTGACCACAGGACGCTTCCTCTACCAGTGTGTAAGACCGTGCTATAATGTGACATCATATTCACAAAAGGATATGGCACCTCACTAATGATCTCACCCGTGACTTGGTTAACTAAAATTTCTTTATCAGTAAGACTTATTTTATACGGGTCTTCTACATCAGGACTAAAAGGAAACTCGATGTATCGCACATCGCGGAGTGTAATATTTTGTAATGCCGGAAACTCTGCCAGAGGACGCTGCGGATCAGCAGTAATCACAGCATAATCTACGTCGTGACTGAGCACGATATCGGGTAAGATTTCAAAACGTTGCAGGGAGAGATAAACTCCGGTTAGCGTGATGATGATGATTGGTAGAAGCAGTAACCTGCCAAGATAAATATGATAATAAGAGTAAAAATTATCTTTGATTATTCGGTTGAAGAAGGCCTTGATACCTTGCTGACGTTTGATAATCAGAATCAACCCGGTAATGCTGATAAGAAAGAGTAAGAAAGATGCCAGTCCTACAAAAAAACGTCCGGTGCTTTTAAGAAATAAGCTTCGGTGCAAACTGGTGGCAAATTGAAAAACTTCAGCTTGCTTTTCAATTTCGCCTACTTTTTTTCCGCTTAACGGATTGATATAAAAATCACCGCTATCGCCATCCATACTTAGCACGGAAGCCTTTACAAAACCTGCTTCATCAATCTCTACACTCAGCACCTCATCATAAGTTGACTTAAGCGTATCTATCAATTGGGTTACCGGCAGATCTTTTTGACCTTCACTGTAATTGAGAGCAGCGTGATCAATAGGCTCAAAGGCTAAAACAATACCCGTAAGCGCGGCGAGAAGTATGAATAAAAAAGAAGATACAGCCAAAACTAAATGACTGTATCTCCAGATGGATAATATCATAAATTAATTAATTACTTGCCATCAATCGTACATATCTTATGTATCCTTTACCTGCAAATTTCCCGTTAAGGCTTGCCTGATCAAGCGGAATCATAAGATCATCCTGATAATACTTTTGATCTTCAACAGCAGTCTCAAATCTCAGTTTGTAACCACTATCTAGTTTATCCTGAGCAATTTTAAAGGAACCTATGCCACGGCCTCCAGCACCTACAGTAGCACCGGCGATTCCGTCTATATTCTCATTTTTTACCTTTTGTTGCTCCCACCATCCGGTAAGGTCAGGGTACCACTCCTCGTCATCTCCTTGCACCAAAAGCGTTTTCTCATATTCTCCCTGCGGATTGATGAGCGACACCACAACATAAGCACCTTCACCACTGTAATTAGTGATCTGAATCAGACACTTGAATGTAGTTTCTGCCGAATCATTTTTCACAAAAGAAAAAAGTGTAAAACAGAACAGTCCTAATATTAAAGTTTTAAGTCTCATAATTTTAATTGAAATGCAGGCTTATTTCAGAAAATCTAAACGCGCCTTGCTGCTGGTTAAAATTTCGTTTTCGTTAGCTAAGTCTAATACACTTTCGCCAAAATCAGTAGTCACCGTAGTATCTGCACCATTAGCCACAAGCAATTCTAAAATCGCCGTGTCATCTGCGCGTAAGGCTGCAATTTGAAGTGGCGTGCTTCCGTCTGCATCAGCTTGATTCACATCAATATCTAAAGCCAAAGCTTTTTTAGTTAATGGTAAACTGTTTTTCTTAACCGCTAGCAAAAGCATATTCTCTTGATTCTTTTGAGTTGCCGAAAAGTCAACACCTTCCTTTTGAAGCAGTGCCATTTTTGCATCAAAATCAGCCGCGCTACGGGGGTTGTAAGCGTCAACCAAGTAGGTCATTAACGTATTTCCTTTGTCGTCAACAATACTTGCATCTGCACCTTCGGCTAATAAATAACTAATTACTTCAGGAGAATTTCCTGCAACGGCCATACTCAAAGCTGAAGCACCTTCTTCATTAGTATGGTTGATATCCTCAGTTTTTGCTTCAAATAATTTTACCACTTCTAAGTCATTTCGCATAGATGCATACATCAGCGGGGTATTGCCTTCCCCATCAACCGCAGTAGGGTCAACACCTTGCGCTAAGAAATAAGAGAAGATGTCCATATCTTTATTTCTTCCGGCAAGTATATGAAGTGGGTTAGTTCCTGAAGTCGTGGTCACATTAGGATCAATACCTAAACCTTCTAGATATTTAAAAACAGAAAGTGGGCTAGAACCTCTGCGCGTACCTTGTGCCGCTGCCAAAATTGCATTTCCGCCTTCTTTATTAATTACTTTAGGGTCAATTCCTTTTTTCACAAGCTTGTTCATCAACTCCACATTTCCCGCTCGTGCCGCGTAAACAAAAGCATTGTTCCCCTCATCATCAGTATCTTGAAGCGATAATCCTTTAGATTCAAAATATTCAACCATTTTAAAATCCTTCTGACTTGGAAGGTTTAACAGAAGTGCGTTAGCTCCGTTGTGGTTTTTTTCCGTTTTAGGATCAGAACCTTTAGCGATCAAATAATCAAAAATTTGTGTATCAGTCACACCGGCATTTGCCGCAAAATTCAACACAGAGTAACCGTGATCGTCTACTAAGTCCATCTGTGCGCCTGCATCAGCAAACTTTTTTACTAAAGGATAGTTTCCGCGATAGGCTGCCCAGAAAATATAGGTTCTTCCGTCGTGAGTAAGTTTATTTACAGAATTACCATCTTGTTCAAAGAGATAATCTACAATCTCAACAGGAGCATCGTTAGTGATTGCAAGAACCACCGGATCAAAATTACTACCGTTAGGCTCTGAAGGATCATTGCCGGCAGCAACAGAAGCCTTAACATCTGCTAATGACGGGTTATTGCTCCAGAAATCTCGAGAAAGTAATTGGTTAGACTCTTGTGCACTAAGCGTTAAACCGACAAAAAGCATAAGAGCACCAAAAATATGTTGTGCTGATTTCATTATCTATTCTTTTTTAGATTAATTATAAATAGTTGGTAAATTTAATTATTTTTTGATTTTATGTCTAGGGGTACGCTGAATATTTTTGCCTTTATCTCTAAGAATATCAACCAATGCCGGTAAAATTACCGAACCGTGATTCTCATTACGATACACAAAGTTGGTATATGCGATATCATGCTTGTCAAAAATACGCGCCAGACTTGCCATTTTTGTACTGTTGTTTTTGATCCCATCTTCGTGAGCGAGATAAAAATGTATTCCGTCTCTTTCTTTTAATCGCTCTATATGGGTCTCGATTTGCTGAAGTGCTTCGCCATTATTGTACCACAAACTAGGATCGATCAAAATATATTCTGAAATTTTATCTTCAAGCGTACTGTTATACAAGGCAAAGTAACCTCCAAATGAGTGCCCAATGATCCCGAACTGCTTCACCCGAAACTCTTGCGATAAAAAGCTTAATACTTCCTCATTTAAAAATGCGGCAAACGCTTCGGCTTTCCCTGAATTCTCGCTTGTATAGCGTGTTGTTGCTTCTCCCTTCTGATCTACTGTAGATCTACTAAAGGTTAGATTGCGAGAGCGCTCCTCCATATTTGGATTCGGAATTCCGACTAGGATTGCGGGGTTTAATTTGCCGTAGCGCATTCTGTTGTCTACGAGCACGTTTGTTAGCTCAAAATACTTTTCAGCATCTAACACGATCATTACGTCATAAGCTTCCGCCGGATCATAATTAAAAGGAAGCTTGATCCACAGTTCCCGTTCTTGTTTTAAAGAAGTACTAAAAATTTGCTGTTTGTTGGTTTCAGCGTGATGCTGACTGTAACCTAAAGCATACGTAAAAAAACCAAGTAGAAACAGGACGATCTTTGAATTGTACATCTCTTAAGTATTAAAAAAAGGTCTCACAATTAAAATTAAAAGTGAGACCCTGAATGAAACTAAAAATCGACTAACGTATTATTCTTGTGGCGTTAGTTTACCAATCGCGCTGATTCCTTCGGCAACTACTTCAATACCTTCACTCATTGTTGCAGTATCTGCATTAACAATAAAGATTGTTGGATACAGGTTTGTTTCGATAGGAAAAGCTACTTCGTTATTATCTTCGTCAATGTAAGGCGCACCTATTGAAGTGATTCCTTCAGGAATACCGGTCACCCATTCAAAAGTTTGATCTACAACATTCACCACGGCAAACTTATTACGTGTAGCACTTGAGCTTGCAGTACCTGAACCTGGCTCTGTGAACATTTGTAGTACAAAAGTATTTTCGCCTACATAAAAACTGCGGTATACCGCATAACCCCCTGAAGCTGCGGTGATATCAAAGAAATAATCCTGATCAAAGGCTAAAGTTCCGTTGTTAATTTTTAAAACTCCTGAAGGCACTTCACCTTCAGCATCAATAGCCGAAGAGAACACATACACATCTCCATTTTCAACAGGCTCTACTCCTGTTTCTCCTTGCGATCTTGACTGGCCAGCAACGGCGCCGGTTCTTCCTTCATCTTCGATCACTGTTTGAAGTTCTAAAGCTTTATTGAAAACTCCCACATAGGTATGATCATTAAAATCACTATTAAATGCACTGTCGCCATTATCAGATCCTGCTTTGATAGGTCTAAAACCTAATAAAACATAATCTCCCCATTGTGCAACATCTGTAACGTAAGCATACTCGCCATTTCCGGCTAAGGCTTCGGTATCAATGGTATAAGGACCGCTTACAACCTGAGTATCGCCGTTGATGGTGTAAAAAGTAGATACCGGCTCTTCATAATTACGAGAAGAATACTGCACGTACATCAGGTTATCTACAATACCTCTACTCTGAATAGAAACATTAAGATTGATCTCATTTCGTGCCTCTACCTCTCCTGCACTGTTAAGCGCAAAAGACTGTGTAGTACCGGGGTCACCTTGGTTATACACAAAGCTATACGCAGCAATATCATTATAAAAATACCAAGAAGGTGTACCAATCACCTGAGTTGCTGTACCACCTAAAGGAGATACTGATCCTTGTGAAATATCGCTCGTGGTATTCAAATAAGAGTTCTCACTGTCTGTTGATGCGATCAGGTATTGTGCTCCGGTCTCTACAGGCGTTTCTCCCCCATCATCTACCACGGTGTCATCATCACTACACGCAGCAAGGCTCATTAGCGCGAGCACGGCTAAAGAAAATCTATTGGTTTGTTTAAAGTTGAATTTCATAGAAATTTGGTTTTAATTGAATTTATCTAAAAAGTATCTCAGCTTAACCGCAAAGCTCCTTCCGGGTTTTTGCAGGCTAAAATTGTCGTATAAGTCTTCGTTTAAAATATTTCGGCATTCTAAAGAGATGTTGTATTTACCATTTTTAAGGCTGTAGTTTACCGCCAGATCGTGTGCGATTTGTGTTGGCACTTTAATTCCGCCGTAGCTTTCATAACTGTAGTCAAACTCGTGAATGTAAAGCAGGTTATAACTCACATTCATGCGGTCTTGCTCTTGCCATAACTTGCTAAAGTAAAAGGTAAGATCTGCGTTTCCGTATAGGTACGGCATATTGGGGATGCGGTCGTTATAAATCGTGCTCACCACATCTCTCCCGGCGCGATATTTTAATTTGTTCCGAAGGTTTTGATAGGTAAAACTTCCGCCTAAAGAAAATAAACTGGCGTAGTTGTAGCGCATTTCTAGATCTACACCTCTATTTTTTACCGAAGCCTCATTGCCGGGCTGCATTACGCCGTTTGTTGGGTTAGGTACTTGACGAATAAAGTCTTTAATATCACGGTAGATAAAACTAGCATCAATATTAAACTGATGATTTTTTGCGATCAGCCAGTTGTAGTTGACACCAAAATTAAAATTGTCACTGCTCTCAGGTTTTAAATCAGGATTACCCAATTCAAAATCATTACCGGCACCAAAAAGTTCGCGTCCCGTAGGCAAGCGATACGCCTTTTCGTAAGAGGATTTAAGCTGAAGGTTTTCTAATAAAAAATACGAAGCTGCAAGGCCGTACCCGTGATCTTCTGTTGAAGCACCTAGGTTTTCAAACTCCCCAGAACCCGTAGGGTCTGCATATTGATTTACCTTGTTGTAATAGTATTTATAAAAAGACGAAATACTCAAATCATCTGTAGGCTGGTATTTATATCCCACTCCTAGAATATTCTTGATAGTCTCGCTAGGATAAGCATCGGCAGCACTAGGCTCTACTTCGTTTCTACTTTTTCTTGAAAAAAGATTGAGTACATTATTTACGGTAAACGCGTGTTTTTCGGCCAATGTATAGGTAACATTGGCATTTGCTGAACCATTTCGGTTTCTGAAATAGGTTTTAGCATAATTAAATTCTCCCGGAGCATCGGTCTCAATAAACTCGCCCAGCCAGTTATATCTTCGGTACGAATCATCAATATTTGAACTCTCCCCAAAATTATAATTAGCCGTCAGCGAAACGTTTAAATTCTCAGTAAACAAATTGCGTTTTCTATACGATAAGGTAGGCATCAAAGTCTCTGAAGTTCCGTAGCGCTGACCAAAGGCTATTTTCATATAAGCCGGATGCTGTTGCTCATCGTACTCGTCCCCGTAGGTAAAGCCGAGTAATAATTCGTCTGCATACGACGTATTAACCACCCCTACTTTAGCCATTACCGTGTAATTGCGATACATATCGTGAAAACGGCGTACCTCGCGAACATCTCCTGTAAACTGCGAAGTTTCAAGGTCAACGATCTCTGTGGTCACCTTATAATCGTTATCTGAATAGTTTTGAAAAGCGGTCAAACGCGCGGTAAATCCGGAGTCTGCGGTGTAGGCCGCATTTACAAACGACTTATGAGTATTAAAGCTTCCGAAGGAGTACGAAGCGTCAACAAAGTTTTGTTTCCCATTTTCGGTAACAATATTGATCGCACCGCCTAAAGCATCAGACCCAAAAGTGATGGGCACAACCCCTTTATACACTTCTATACGCTTGGCAAGATTTATAGGAATATTATTCAGTTGAAATGCTGAACTAAAGCCTTCCATCGGGATTCCGTCAATAAAGAATTTTACGTGCCTTCCTGTGAAACCATTCAGCATCACATTATAGTCAGATCCCACACCACCGGTTCTACGCACGCGCACTCCAGACACGCGCTCAAGTGCTTGAGAAACATCAAGCGTGGTATTGTGTAAAGGTTCTGCGTCTAAAGCCACCACATTATAAGAAGACTCCTGAACGTCACGAATTGCAGACCTTCCTTTAACCAAAACATCATCTAAAGTCATCTCAGGATCTTCTTCAAGCTGAATGTTTAAGGTTTTGGTTTCCGCAGCGCTTAGGGTAATGTTTTGCGTCTGGTCTAAATACCCCATCAAACTCACTGTAAGCTCATAGGTTCCCGGCGCGATACGCAAACGGTAATCTCCGTTGGCGTCGGCCATCGTGTAAGTAGTTGTCCCTTTTATATAAATGTAAGTTTCCGGTAGCTTCTCTCCAGTAATACTGGACACGTGGCCCTTTAACGTTGCTTTTGTGCTTTGTCCAAATGCCCAAACACTTGACAGCAGGAGGATGCTAAAAAAATAAAATTGCTTCACCTTTAGTTATAATGTATCTTCGTTATTATTATTTAAACTAAGTCCAAATAACAATTGCAAAGCTAACGTCTGACTTCAAGGGGCTTTATACGGTTTTGGAAATAAAAGTAGCGGTAAACGTATATGAAAATTCAGTCTATACTTAACGAAGATGACCTTCTGTATGAAGAAAACTTATCAAAGCTGTCTGAAGGTGAGTTGCTAGAAAAGTCTATTGAAACGCAACCTAAGCATACCGCAAGCGCCAAAGCATCGTTAAAACTTTCTCGCGATTTTTGTATCATAGATACCCGCTTTGATTTTAAAAAGCCTACGGTTGACAAGTTTAGTATATCAGGAGATTTTATAATGATCAGCTGTGTGGTACGTGGGGAATCTGTGCGCCAAAACCTCGAAAAGGATCGAAATCTAGAGTTGGGACAAGTGCATTTTTCGTACAGTAAAAAAATCAATGAACGCGTACGGATGCCACAATCAAAAACGCGATACATCTGCCTTCTTATTTCACGTACAAAGTATCTTGACCTACTTAAAAATGAATCCTGGGTGGCGCGAGATCCCTTTTACAATGCGATCAAAACCAGCAAACGCATTCCCTTAGGCACTTATAGTTTTCCGTTAGGATTTCAGATGAATCAGATTATTAGCGAAATATTGGAATGCAAGTGGGAGCACCACATTCAGCTTGAATTCATTCAGCTTAAAATAAAAGAATTGCTGCTACACGTGTTTAATATTAGTGTAGAAAATCCATCTAAAGAGGAAGCAAATCTAAGTGAACACAGTAAAGAAAAGATCGAAAAAGCAAAAGCCTACCTCACGGTCAACTATAAAAATCCGCCTACTATAAAAAAGCTTTCCCGAATTGTATTGATCAACGAAGTACACCTAAAAAGCGGATTTAAAAAGCTTTACGGCACCACCATAAAAAAGTTTGTGATAGACTTACGCATGCAAAAAGCTTATTCGTTACTGAAATCAAAATCAGTCAATGAGATCGCCGAATCTACAGGCTATAAGAGCGTGCCTCACTTTATAGCCACCTTTAAAAAATACTACGGTCAAACGCCCAAGCAGGTACTCGTACAGCAAAACCCATAAGCCGAAACTAAAATCAATTGCGCCTTGACAGCGCATTATGTTTATCGGAGATTTACGGCAATAAAAAAGCCTGCACTAGGCAGGCTTTTCCCCGATAACAATTAATTTACTGTTTACTAAATCAAATTAGAAGGTCGTAACACCTGCATTGGGTTGATACACATAATTAAACGTGTAGTAAGGCGTTGCATCTGAAAATGCGTCTGGCTCTGCCGGTGCATTCTCATAATAACTGATAATCTCAACTTTTGCGTAGAGTCCGGCTGTGGTTCTAAAAACTAAAATTTTCCCCGGAATCGGATTGATCAAGTGTGAAGGAGCACCGGTATAATTGTACCATCCGTTACCGCTGCCTGTTGCGATCGCAAAGCCCGAAGCACTATCTTGAGTGAATAAACTAGCATCTACATCAGTTACCGTACTCATTGTTCCGTCTGCAATATAAACTGCTGCGTCACCTGTACGTTCAGGTTCATCAGTAGTACCTTGCGACTCTCCGCCGTTAACAATGATTGTTGTTCCTCTAAAGGCAACGTCCCAATCAGTCTCACTAGTCGTTTCTGCTCCCGTTTCAAAATCAAATTTGGTAAAAGCTCCAGAAACCGGTTGGCCCTGCCCACCAGATTGTGGTGCGTGTAAATTGGCTACCGTTTCAGTCTCTACTTCAAGTAAAGGTGTTGCATCATCATCATTACTACAGCTTACAAAGCCAAGGATTAAAGCAATTGCTGCTAAGGTTTTAAACGTGTTCATCATTTTGTATTACAGTGTTAAGTTTAATTTTGCGAAATAAAGCCGACCGGGAATGTTGGTAACATTCTGCGTATCGGTAAAATTTAAAAGGTTGTCAATGCCTGCTCCCAGCGTAATATTTTTGTAAAGCACCTTGTTTACTGCAAAATCTACGATCGCATAGCCGTCAACAAAAGTGTCATAGTTGTCGAGATAGCCATTACCGTTGGTATCACTCAAACCGTATTTACTGCGGTAGGTCGCACGCATATTTACATCTGCTTTATACTGCGGAAGGTTGTAAAACACTTTAAAATTTGCAGTATGTCTAGAGCGATTATATAAACCGAAATAATCCTTTTTATCCAGCACAAAAGCCGAAGCATTCGCCGAAGTTCTTCCGTAAACCGTACCGGCTTCAAAAGCTTCGACAGCCTCTTTATCTTTTGCAAATAACAATTGATAGCCACCGGAAAAACTGATGTTTTTAAAAGGATTATAGGTATAGCTAAATTCTAAGCCTTGCGTAAAAGACTCGTTGACATTCACGTAGCTAAAAACGCTTTGACCATTGGTTTTTGTAGCAATAATCCGGGTGTCGATAAGGTTGTTCAAGTTATTTCTAAACAGGTTTAGGCTAGTAGTGAGTAGTTTAGAAAATTTATAATCAACACCCAGATTTATATTTACTGAAGTTTCGGGTTTTAGGCTATCATCAAATTCAGATACCGGCACAATTATATTTGCTAGTTCTCCTCTGGCTTGCATTTCGGCAATTGCGGTAGGTACTGCTTCATAACCCAGAACCGTATATCCTACCGTAGCATTTGTAAAGTCAAAATAAAGTTGTCTAAATGCGGGAGCTTTAAAACCGCTACCCACCGAAGCTTTAAACGCCAAGCTGTTATCCACTTTATATCGAGCAGCTAGCTTAGGACTCAGTTGGGACCTATACACATTGTGCATATCATATCTGGCACCGGCAATTATATTTAGATTATTCAGCAGGTGGGTATCGTATTGCACATACACGTAAGGCGCTTTAAACACCGGATCTTGACTGAAGTCCGTACGCTCTAATGACTCATACGTATATCCTATTCCGCCTATAAAATTGTGTTTATCATTAAGCGCGTAAACCGTGCGTAGTTCTGGACGCAATAAGGTTTGATCATAAAAGCTTCGGGAGTTTTCTGCACCTTCCTCATCTTGTAAATAGGATTCTGTATGGTAGTTGGTTCCATATAATTCTAAAGTCGAAGTGATCTTATCAGTAAACTGCTGAGAAAATAACACTTGACCATTCCACTCTGTGATATCACTTTCACCGGAAAGAATTTCTGAAGCCTTATACTCCTGATTTTGTGCATAAAATCTGCTAGAAAGCAACAACGAAGTAGCCTCAGAAAAGTCATATTTTCCTTTAACCTGCGCGGTATAATTAGTAAACGGTTCTACAGTTTGTAAAGAAGTAGATTCATCAAGATCATAACCATCAGAACTGTATCTATTTGCGAATAAGCTCAAGGCCAAACGCTCTTCTTTTACACCCGTGTTTAAACTAAGGTCGTGACTGTTAAGACTGCCACCTCGATAGTTGATCGCTGACTGAAAAGGCTTTTGTGGACTTTCTGTAATTATATTGATCACACCACCTAAAGCATCGCTCCCATAAAGGCTTGATGATGCACCTTTAACCACTTCAATCTGTTTGATGTTACCTACGGTGATTCGGTAAAGGTCAAGTGTCCCTGCTGAACGCCCAACTAAGGGAACGCCATCAATAAGTATCAAAATATATTGAGAATCTAAACCTTGAATTTGAATGCCCTCGCCGCCTCCATAATCAGGAACGGTAATTAACCCGGTTTGCTCTGCAAGAATATCAGATAAGCGCACTGATCCCGATTGAGCAATGGTTTCTTTAGAAATAATTTGAGCTGGCAAGGGGAGCGAACTCAATTGTCGTTGCGTTCGGGTTGCCGTAATTAAGACTTCTTCCAGCGAATCGGTTTGCTTTTCTACGGGTACCGAAGTTTGTGCCTGAACGTGATAAACGCCCAGCACCCCCACGATGAAGCATAATATACATTTGCTGTTTAGAATCATTCTTAATTATTTTCCGCCGCAAATATATATTTTATTTTTATTTAATCTAAATAATAAAAATGATTAATTTTGAATTTCTTAAAACTGATAAACTATATGAAGCCTATTTTACTTGTTAGTGCCGGCCTTATTTTAAGCACCTTTTCGGCCCAAGCGCAATCAAAAAAAGATCTTGACCGTCAAGCCATTAAAGATATGTGTGGCTGTTATGAAGTAACCTTTAAATATGCCGAAACCTTTTCACCTGACGGAAATTATGAGAAGCACGACGATTATACAGCTTCTGCTCTAGAGTGGGGCCAACTTGTTGAGGATGCAGAAAACAAGATTTCTATTCAACATTTACTTGTTATTCAAGACACCATGGTTATTAAACATTGGCGTCAAGACTGGACGTTTGAAGATCAGGATCTATTCTTCTATGACGCTAATAATACTTGGGATATCGTGAAAAAAGATGCTAGCGACGTTAAAGGTCAATGGGCACAAAAAGTGTATCAAGTTGATGACAGTCCGCGGTATTCGGGTTCTGCCACTTGGGTTCACGTAGATGGAAAAAAAGTATGGCAAAACACCACGCCGGCGCCTTTACCGCGTAGAGAGTACACTAAAAGAAGAGATTATAACATTATGGAACGCAATAATCAAGTGGCGATTACAGATTACGGGTGGCTTCACGAGCAGGATAATAAAAAAGTATTACACGCCGAAGATGCTGACGATCGCATTATAGCCGAAGAGAAAGGTTATAATATTTACGAGCAAGTTGCCGATGAGCGCTGTGCTGCAGCTCAAGCTTGGTGGAAAGAAAACGAAGCTTTATGGGCAAAAGTTAGAAAAGAATGGGATGCTGTTTTTGCATCAAATGACCGTCTTAAACTAAAAGACAAAGTAGATGGTCAACGGCTTTACAGTGTGATGTTTGCACTAGAGCCTGATGCTACTTCGGCTGATATCAAAAAAGTCATCACTGATTTTATTGAATAATTTTCCCTGAAGAGTGTTTGTTTCAGCGAGAATATTGCTGTTGAATTTTAAGGTGGTTAGTTTAGACTAATCACCTTTTTTTTTGATACACCATCGGTAATAAAATCTATGCTCTTGAGGGTTTTAATCACACTTCAGAATACTACAAATGAAAGCTTTTTAAACCAAGTAAACCAATTCGAAGATGTATTGCCATTGTACTTGCAAATAAAAAAACCTGACCACTTTCGTGATCAGGCCTACTTTCAAGATAATTGATTTCTAAAAATTCAATTATGTTTTTAGATCCGCTAATTAGGGATTAATCGCACATAGCGAATGTAACCTGTACCCTCGTAGTTTCCTTTAATAGTACTCGAAGTGAGTGCTACCTCAACATCGTTTTCATAATATTTCTGACTTTCTACAGAGGTTTCAAAGCGCAGTTTGTATCCCTTATCCAGTTTTTCTTTAGGTATTTCAAGAACACAAATAGTGCGCTCGCCTCCAGCAATAGTAGCTCCACTAATAGCATCTACCGCTTCTTTTTTCTTTTCAAAAAATGAAAACCAACTTACAAGTTCGTTATACCATTTTTCATCTTGACCCATCACATAAAGTGTTTGCTCATACGTCCCGTTCTGGTCGATTAGAGATGCTGCCATATACGCACCCTCACCTGAATAATTAGTCAATTGGATCAAACATTTTAACTTAAGTTGCTCATCTGATTTTGATCTCCAGCCTTGGGTAGCACCTAGCACAAGTACCGCAACGAGGCAACACAAAATTCTTTTCATCTTCATTCTTTGTTGTAGCATCGTTATTTTAAAAAAGATAATTTTTCGGCTTTGCCTGATATCGCTTCGTTTTCACCAGCAAGGTCATAGGCTGTTTCTCCAAACTGTGTCTCTATTGACATATCAGCACCAGCCTTAACCAGTAATGCTAAGATCTTCTCATTTTCAGCCTTCATTGCTGCGATGTGCAATGCTGTGTTTCCGTTACCGTTAACAACATTAAGATCAATTCCGTTATCAACCAACGGCTTAACTAGTGTTAATTCGTTTTTCTCAGCAGCGAGATGCAGCAAACTGGTGTTTGCTTCTTGCAGGGTATTAATAGCGTATCCCGCAGCTAATAAGGTTTTCAGTTTTGCTTCAACAGGGTTTTGTGCGTTACTTTCGGTCGTGGGACCTCTACCCCTTCTTGGCGCTCTATACGAGTCTATAAGGTAAAAACCGGCATCATTACCCCTTTTATCCTTCAGTGCTACTTCAGCGCCATTTTCTATTAAAAAAGAAACTGCTTCCGGCGCATTAGAACCTGCAGTAAGCATCAACGCAGTTTTCCCTTGTGCATTAGTTGCGTTTACCGCTCCTTCTGCCAAATAAGGAAACATTAACTCTACCGCTTTAAAACTTCGCCCACCTGCGGCATTTAAAAATGGAGTGTTCCCATCTTCATCCTGTTGATTGACATCAACCCCTTTTGATAGAAAATAGTTGATCACCTCATCCTGATCGTTTTTCTTAGCAATTGCATGCAATACGTTTTGTCCCTCCTCACTGGTTAGTGTTGGACTAATACCTAGATCATTTACTAAATAGTAATAAACTTCGATATCATTTGCAGACCTGTAAGTTCCTTGTGATGCGATTAAGAGCGCTTCATCTGTATAGGTTACTCCGCGTTCCAGAAGCGTTTTCATCATAGGTACACTGCCTATTTTTGCAGCGTGATTAAAAGCCGTATTCCCATCATCATCCACAGAATTGATAGAAACTCCTTTAGAGACTAAATAATCTGTAATAGTCAAATCTTTGTCATAGGGAATTGATATGAGCAGAATATTAGCACCATTCTTTTCCGGATATTTTTTATTCAAGTCTATACCATGTTTGATGAACACGTCTATCATATCTTTGGTTAAGTGACCTTGAAAACCGGCAAATGTAAATGCGGTATGCCCGTTAGCATCTAAGAAATCAATGTCAGAACCATTTTCTAACAAATAATCTACCAATTGATCGTTACCATCATTTGCAGCGATATGCAAATAGTGTCTTCCTTCAAAAACCAGTTTATCAATATCAACATCCGGTTGTTCTAAGAGATATGTGATTATATTTAGATCTGCTTCATTGCGTATGGCAAGCATTATTGGGTCATCGCTGATCCCCATATTTGCAAAATCAAATCCCTTTTTGACTTCTGCTTTTACAGAGTTTAGGTCAGGATTAGACTCCCAAAATGTGTTGGTTGCTAAAACCGTAGATTGCGCAAAGCTACTTCCTAGTATGCCCAGTACGATAAATAAAAAGGTTATTCTTTGTTTCATAATTAATAAGAATTATAAAAGCCCAGACGTATACAAGTCTGGGCTTGGATGTCATTAATTAGTAGTTTCCGGTTCGTATTCAAGTTTTGCTAAACCACCAATAGCGGTAGCAGACTCTACTACAATACCTGCTGTAGCTGATGCTGTTACGGGATCAACAACATAAACTGTTGGGCTTGCATCTGCAGTAGTAATAGGTATATACACCACATCATCACTTGCATACGGCCAGCCCACATCGTTAATATTATCTGTACTTGGAAGACCGGTAATCCAAGAAAAACTTTGAGTTTCTACATTTACGATTCCATATTGGGTAGCTGCTGTACCGTTGCCCGGCTCATACTCATTGTAAAATTCTAGTAAAAAGTACTTTCCGGTAACGTGATAAACCTTTCTAAAAGCATAACCATCTGCTTGATCCTGAATATTGAAATAATAACTTGAATCAAAAGAAGTGCTTCCTTGAGGAATTTTTAATGCTCCTCCTTTTAGTGTACCTCCATTAGGATTTCCAAAAACATAAGTGTTTCCTTCATCATCATTTGCGATAAGCGAGTAGCGCGCAGAACGCCACTGCCCCAGTGCTTGACCTATACGATCATCTTCTAAAATATTGAGCACAGTAGCATCTGCATCTAATTTAACAATGTAGCACATATCTACATCCCCATCTTGCACCTCTACTGCAGAAAGAAAAGAACCATCTCCAGCGTCTACAACGCCTACCAGATTACATTCTAGACCATTACCCACAAGATCAAGCGTAGTTAATTGCTTTGATGATACCGTAGCGTCATTATCAAGATCTATAAAGTAAAAGTTTTGCCCCACACTACCATCGTCAAACGTAATGCCTCCACGGGTTGCAACAATGTAGTTTTCAAATGGACCTACTGATGAATAACCGTTAGTCATCTGAAAACCGGCACCGATTTCAGTTAAAGTTCCTGAAGCGTCTAAACCATACATTACTCCAATCGCCGGATTTCCCTGACGATACCATAATCCCATAACAGCCTCATTGCCATTGTATGAATAATGAGTATACGAATTAGGGTCCTCGATACCATTTCCGGTAGTGGTAGTTGTTCCTGAGTTAAGCGATTCTTCAGTTAAGAAATAAGTACCGTTATCATTTTCTGCAGCTATAAAATACTTGGCTTCAAGATTCACTTCTTGTTCTGTCGGTTCTTCGGTACTACTATCGTCGTTACTGCACGCTGTGAGTAGTGCACCGGCTAGGAACAATCCTAAAGTGCTTGTTTTAAAATTGATATTCATAATTTTTGTTGTTGTTTGAATTAATTGATTTTATTTTCTTCTGTTCCAATAGTATCTGAACTTCACATTAAATGCTCTTCCCGGTTTTTGCAGACTGAAATTGTCATACAGCCTGGCATCTGTAAAATTGAGCGCCTCTAACGTGATGTTGTACGTTCCTTTTGCTAAGGAAAGGTTTACCGAAAAGTCATGATAAACCTGTTCTGGTAGTGTTGCTTTGGTACTACTACTTCCTTGGCTTTCCCATAGCAGATAGAATTCACCTACATAATTAAAGTTGTAGTTTAAACTCAATACGTTATTCTTACCGAAAATATCGTGTACGTAATAAGCGGCATCGGCGTTACCAAAGAAGTATGGTATATTGGGCATCCTGTTATTGTAAGTTGAAGATGCTACTGAAGAGGATGCATCTCGTATTTGTTCCCGGTTACGCAAATCCATATAGGTAAGGGTACCGCCTACCATCACCTTATTTTTATGATAATAGCGTACTTCTGCGTCAGCTCCAATATTTCTAACACGCCCAAAATTCACATTTCCTACCGTACCATATCGTGCACTTTGCACGCGCTGAATAAAGTCTTTTGTTAAGCGGTAATAACCATTAACATCTACATATAACACATCGTCATTTTTAAATCTGCTGTTTGAAGAAACGCCAAGATTGAAATTAGATGAGTTTTCAGCTTTTAAACTTGTGTTGGCTGTATTGAGTACCTCGTCGCCAAAGAGCTGTTGCGCAGAAGGTAAATTATAAGCCCGTTCTGCTGAAGCTTTTAACTGAATTGCATTATTAAAGAAATAGGTAGCTGCCAGCCCGTAACCTGATGTTTGAAAGGAACGCTCTTGCTCTTCATACTGACTGTTATTGCCTACGGTAACGGTATCAACCGGTCCCACAACGTATTGGTAGTAGTGTTTCCCGAAGAAGTTGACGTTCCATTTTTTAGAAGGGCGATACCCATAAGAAAGTCCTATCACATTTTTTCTAGACGCTCTGCGCATCGTATCTGTAGCAGAGGTCAGCTGGTCTAACGGTACATCGCTTGATAATTTACGCTCATAGCCCGTAATGACATCGTTGAGCTTTATAGAGTGTTTTTTGTTTATGTCATAAGACAAATTTGCTGTCGCTGATACATTATTATCTTTGAATTCTGAAAGCGTGTTGGTACCACTCTCTCCTCCTGTTCTTGTAGTAGCATAATCACCATACCAATTGTAAAGACGTGCAACGGTATCTATACTTTTATTAGCATTATGGTTATAATTTGCGGTAACTCTGGCGGTAAGGTTTTTAGTTAAAAAATTTCGTTTATAATATTCCAGTGACGGCAACAAGGTTTTTGATGCCCTTGTACGCGCACCATAAACGATTTCCATAGTGTAAGCATTTTGAACATCAGCTTCTAGCTCTCCTACAGTAAGACCAACAAAAAAGCGATCTGCCCACCATTTTTTTACAAATCCGGCTTTAGCCATAACCGTTTTGTTTTGATACGTATCGTGAAAGCGCTCTACTTCATAATCCCCGGCGACGTATGTACCTGTATTCACATCTAGCATCTTATCAAGATGTACTTTATAATTATTATCTGAATAATTAAGAAAGCCATTGACTAAAACAGAAAACCCATTTTTAGAGGTAAAACCTGTACTTACACTGGCACGATGCGTATTAAAGGAACCAAAAGCATAGGAAGCGTCTACAAAAGTATTTGAGCGCTGGTTGGTCACTATATTTATGACCCCGCCCATAGCGTCTGTACCAAACTCAATAGGAACCACCCCTTTATAAACTTCAATACGATCTGCGATGGATACCGGTATGTTATTGAGCTGAAAAGCATCTCCAAAACCTTCCATAGGCACACCGTCCATAAAAAGTTTAACCCGGCGTCCTGTAAATCCATTTAACGAAATTGAGGCCCTAGAACCCAATCCGCCAGAACGTCGTACTTTGACTCCGGAAGCTTGCTCCAGCGCATTTGAAAGATCGGCCGTTGTATTGGTCATAGCCTGAGCATCTACAGCCACAACATTATAAGCCGATTCTCTGACCTTCTCAATAACTGATTTTCCTTTTATTTGTACTTCATCAAGCTGCATCTCACGATCAGGGCCCAATTTGTAAGCTACGTTTAGATCGTTGTGCAACTCAATCGAGATGGTCTTTTTTTCATATCCCATTAAAGAACAAACCAGCTGGTATGTACCTACTGGTGCGCTTAGCTTAAATTCACCAGCTTGATTAGTCATCGTGTAAATTTGTGTATGCTCTAAATAGATATAGGCATCAGTCAAAGGGGCTCCGGCTTGATCAGATAGCTTACCCGAGATACTGTAGCGTTCTTGACTGTAACCTAGTGTATTGCATACTAAAAGGCTCAAAAACAAACAGGATTGAAGTAGTGTTTTAAACAATTTTTATTTAATTTAATTCTAAATTATATTTGCGCAAATTTCCTTGTTGAAACTTGATCACATCAATAGAATCGGGAATCAAATTAACGGTAAACGGAATTATGAGGTTATATTCAACGTATCCCGACTTAAACAAAGAGTTTTATCACTTTGATCTAGACACCTTTCCACAATCTGACTACTTAGAGTTCAAAGAGGTGGCCTTTAAAAATCAAGATTATACCGTTGACAGCACTATTCATTTTAACAAGGACATAGTTATAATACATAACAAGCGTAACTGTAAAAAGGACTTGATCGAACAGGTTAATGTGGAAGGCTCCTTTGTACTTATCGCCTATTTAATTAGTGGTGAACTTGAGATCAATCAACCGGCATTTAGATACCTTTTAGACAATGACAAACTGAGAATAGTCTTTGCTCAGCAAACCAATAATCAAGTCATTACTCCTGCCAATTGCACCACAGAATCTATTTTAATTTACCTCAGGTCTTCTTACCTGATCAATTTATTAAAGCACGAAGAGTGGAAAGACAATAATTCTATTTATACGTTAATCAACAATGATATAGGTCTTACTTCTGTACGTGCCAATGACGTTCAGGTTACGCATAGCATTCAGAAAACGATACTTGGGATCATTCAATCTACCGCATCTTCAAGAATACCTAAACACCTTGTAGGCATTAAATTACGCGAGTTGCTTCTTCGTGTCTATCAAAATGACAGCTTGCTTTATGATGATGAAAATGCTGCTGCGCATACTGGAATTCAAGCTAGAATCACAAAAGCATTAAATTATATTGAACACCATTATTTAGACACTCCTACTATTCAGCAGGTTTCAAGACACGTTATGCTGAATGAAATGCAACTGAAAAAGGAATTTAAAAGCACCTACGGAAAAACCATTCGCGCTTATATTATTGAATTGAAAATGAAGAGAGCCTTTGAGCTTTTAAAAACAAATACTATTGCCGAAACCGCTTCGATACTGGGTTATCAAAGTATCTCTTATTTTACTTCGACCTTTAAAAAATACTACAAAGTGCTTCCTTCCAAAATAAAAAACACGAAGTAGGGTTGCTTTTAATGTTGCTAGACCGTGATGGCCTGCTCAAAAATACGCCATTAATTACCCCCTCCTATATTCAGAATTTCTTCTTTTGTAAATCCTATTTTAAGCATCGCATCCACTAAGGTGTAAAAGAACCCTTGAGCAGATGTATGCCAGAATTGATTGGTTAAACCTCTGGCATTTCCGCCCTTTTGAACCGCCATCCTAGAGTCAGTACCTATGGAAACATGGCGTGTCCCCACTATATCGCATAAAGCGGCAATATGCTGTGCCATTTCAGTAGGTGTTTCTACAAGATGCGTCCTCACTCCTATTACTCCACCGGCTTCAGCAACTATTTTAGCCTGTTGCTTACTAATCAATCTAGGCATCATCATTTTTGCCATTCTCTGATCATTTCCCAGTTGTGTATTTAAACCTGTGTGGGATATTATTGCCGGTTTGCTCATCTTTTCTAAAGCATCATTTATAGCCTCATCGCTACAATGGGCTAGGTCTACCAATATCCCAGATTTCTCACATGCAGTTACAACTTCAATTCCCAAAGGTGTTAAACCTCCAAATTGTGACGGATTAGTATAAATATCACCTAGAGGATATGCTGATTGAGCATCATGCAATAATCCTAAATGCCTTAATCCCCGGTTGTAGGCGAACTCTAGCCGTTCTAATTTGCCTTCTAAAAAATGACCTCCTTCTACAGATTGAATCACTACGGGCTTACTTGCTTTCTTAGCATGTAGCAGGTCACGGGAATTTAAAACTCTCTTAATTCCATTCGCTCGCAAGATCTGGTCATGCTTATCGAGTGTAGTTATAAAGCGCTTAAAAGCTTCTCCTTCATAATTTAGCTTAGGCCTATCAACACAAAAGGTCATGCTTATCGCTTTAAACCCAGATTTATGGAGTTCGTTTGATAACGGAACTGCCTGCGCATCAAATTCAGCCCCATCAAACGGCACATCCATGTGATTATGGGTGTCAATAGCAAAACTTTGAGCAACAATAGCAGCGACCTTAGGGTCTATATCATACGTTTTTTGAGCGAATGCTGAAAACGGATTCATAACCGCGAATGTCCCCGCGGCACTCGTAGTTTTTAGAAAGTTTCTTCTAGACCATTCTTTGTTAGGGTTCATTGCATTTTTTAATTGAAATTGATAACATTACATTTCTAGCACATTTGTAACAGCCTACATACGTGCGTCAAGCGCATATTTACCTGGCCCCATAAGGAGTATCACGATAAAACCAAGGAGGTACAGCAGTAAGGTTTCCATCCCTGAAAATCCACGAGATCCATGTACTATGAAACAGGCTACTCCTAATGTAAATAGAACAGGTATAGTTGCTACTCTGGTAAACAAACCCAGAAGTATAAAAAGCGCCCCTAAAGTCTCAGCGGTAGTGGCCAAAACAAGGGAAAGCTCCTGCCCTATACCTATTGGATCTAAAAATTGTACGGGTTCGTTACTGGTCAATTTTAGAATTTTGCCCATCCCGTGACCAAAAAATAAAAAAAGTGATAAGGCTACTCGCAACAGTAAAACGGCTACACCCCCCTCAAAAGGTAAGGGTATATATTTCTTGAATAATGCACTCATAGTATGTTTTCTAAAGGTTTAATAACTGTGAACCTATATATAAAATACTATGTATGAAAGAAGAACCTGGTGAACGACCCAAACACTGCTGCTAAATACATTACTAATCCTCTAAATGCAAGGCCCAAACCTTCTTAGAGTAAGCCAAACAGGTATTTTTGCTCAGGCTGCAACAACAAAAAACCACGTATTTTTATTAAATACGTGGTTTTTGCATCCAATTATTTGGATCTTTTGTGACCCCGGAGGGATTCAGTATTTTTAATAAAACCCTAGAAAACAGCGTCTCTAAGAGATTTTCAAAATTTTTGCTTGTCGGATCGCTACCTTACGTTTTGATGCTATTTGTCTGACATTCAATTCAAAGGTAGTATTTTCATCTAAAACAACAAGACTATCAGTAAAAATGCTCTATTAAAATTACCTTTCAACTAGTTCTTCAAGGTCCAATTTGATCAGTTCCCAGATTTTACCTCTATAACAATTAGGCGTAAAATCATCTTCTGCTAAAGAAAAATCAACAATCTTATTCATCAGTTCCTCTGTTGATAAGTTGTAAGGATATCTCTTTAGGTAAAAACCAATCAGTTCATTCAATGTATAACTTTCGAGAAGCTCATGAATATCCCAAAAGTCCTTCTTGCGGCCTCCTTGCCCTACAACTTCAAGTTTCATTGCAGCTATTTCTTGAACACTAGCAAAACGAACCTTTTGTTCCATAATTAATGGAAATACAAAAGGATCTGTATAGAATAAATCCAATTTTACCAAGTCATCCTCGGTATTCCCTATAAAATAAGATTTACCGATTCCCACAAGCTCAGAAGAGCTACTAAAATATGGAAAAGTAACTCTAAGAATAGATTCAATTTTTTCAAAATCTATGCTTCCATATGGGGCATCGCTGAACAAATCAATATCAATAGACTCTCGATGACCCCGTTGAAGACTTAATGAGGTACCTCCTACTAATCTAAATGAATGTAATTCTTGAATCTCCATCAATTTCTGGAGTGTATTCCACAGCAATTCAGATACCGTATTTAACTGAAGTTCCATTGCTACTCTATAAGATTATAATTCTTGAGATTTTCTTCAAAAGAGGGTAAATAACTTTTCTTGATCGATTGAGCAATCTTCTTAACAGTCTGTCTCCCATAAAATGAAAGAAGCTCTTGTATTTCTTTTCCGTTTCCGCGCTCAAGTACGCGTTGTATTACAGCACGCTTGTTTTTATCCCAATCTATCCGCTCTAATTGAGTATCCCAAAAGAGCGCTTTTCTAAAATGATTGAGATTGGGAATTCTCCCATAGTTTGCCGCAACTTGTTGCTGCACATCATAGCTGGCTTGCAGGAGCATAAAGTAATCTGCCTCTACGCTAAAAACCTCTCCAAGCTTAATAGATAGTTTCGCGTTTACTGCTCTTCGCCGGTTTAAAATTGCGCTAATGGTTTGTTTATGCTCATCAATAGTTCGCGCTAAATCACTTCCGGTAATACCGCGTTTTTTTAAAGCACGTTTTAAAACAGCTCCGGGATGTACGCCCTTTATTTTATCAAGATCAGGTAACATGGCAAAAACTTTCAGCAAAGATAGCAAATAAAGTAAACAAAAACGTTTACTAAACCTTTCTAAAGTTTTACTTACTACTCTAAAGGGCTTTAATTTGGAAAACCGTAAATACCAAGCACTAAAATATTGGTCATAGGTTCATATTTTCTAGAGGAAAGGATTGTTGTGTTATCTCAAGTTTGGCTTTCAATAATGATTTTAAATGTTTTCCGATTTAGTGAAAAACTTAATTACCTCTTTGTTATTTGTCATAAGACTTTCAATATGATCGTCCATTTCCTCTGAAGACATAATTGGTGCATCTAATTGTAATGAACACAACGTTCCGTCCTTTTGAGGTGCGATCAGGATTATTCGTCCAATTCTTAAGTCGAACAGTCGCATGTTGACGATTGCATAGTCATTTCTGTCCGCTGTCAAAAAGGAAATGAAATCTATTTCATTTCCTTTTGTCTTGACAAACCCTTGTCCGACATAATGCGGATGATTTCTTGATGTGATGCTTACATCTGTGTGTGAATATCTTTTTAAATCGATGCTATCAGTCAAAACCGCAATGGTGAAGAAAACTTCGTTTGGTTTGTCATCTATAAATTTTTGGTTAACTGCATTTTTATTTACATACAAAGAATGATAGATTATTTTCTTGTCTTTTAAATCAATTCCTTGCCAACTTCCGGAATATCCAAGCCCATTAAAGGTGCTATCAGTCAAATCATAATCAGGAACTGGAAAAACTCCATTTATCATCGGTTTTCCACTAACTTTTATGTTGTCGGTGTCAGCTTTCCAGTTTTTAGAACTCCATTTTGTTGAATCATTTCTATTCTCGTTATGGATTTTTTCGTTTTCAATATTCCATACAAATCCAGTTTCCTTTTCTTGGGCTTTACAACCAAAAGAAAGAATTAGAAAAATGTATATAATTGCTCTATTCATAAGGATTTTGTTTAATTACACACAACGGCAGTGGGTCTACAAAACTACCCGTTTATATTTTAAAAGTAGTTGAAGTAGCTGCGACATCCAACGAAAGCTACATATAAGATGTATGCGTTTTTCGCTGATAGAAATGAAATGAGTTTACAATTTCAAAAAACCTCAATTTCAACCAAAAACAAGTGAAAAGCGGAGCAGGAATGCTCGCTTCCTTTTTTTTGCTGAAAAACAGACTAACAAACAGCGATACATCGGTTTTAAGCGTTCTGAATTTGGTCTAAAACCAAGTTGATCCAAAAAAGAAAAACCGCTTAGAGCGGCTTATTTATGTTTGTAATGTTACATTTTACAGTCTTGTGCAACGGTTACCGGTGTTGTAAAACGTTTTTTTATCTAATTTGCCACCATTTTATTTTCTTGGATTTAATCAATCGTTTTGTCGGAAAAGTTTTGGTTTTACCGTTCGTTTTTTCAAAATCCATTTGTTTTAATATTGAAGAGCTTACAAAATCCCAATTTGATGTATAACCAAATACTATTTCAGAATTTTTAGCGTTGTATTTCTTTTGGATTTCAAATTTACCAATGGGTTCGTATATATTGTTTTTATAATTGTCAGGTAAATACCAAGACCAAGCTGTACTTTTTTGCCAATCTCCAAAATTATTTATCAAAACTTCACTTTTTTCAACATCTTCTAGTGTCGGTTTGGTTGATTGATTTAATCTTGTAGTTACGATTAAATTATATCCATATCCAGTCTCCAAATCTGAACTCAAAACTATTGCACTTCCATAATTTCCATTAGCCAATTTAAAAACAAGGCAAGTTCCAGTTTCAAAAATTGGTTGTTTGTTCTTCTTCCTTTTTCTTGCTATTGGTTTGGCTTTTTCGGATTCTAATTTTGCTAAAAACTTATCTAGAACAACTTTTCTTTTTTTAATATCCGATTCGCTTGCGTCGAGCTCTCTCCATATTTTTAAGTCAGATTCGTTTTCGATTATTTCACGAACTTTTTCAAGAATATCAGTCGATAAGCTTTTAGTTTCCCAAAGAGCTAGTGCCAAAGCAAACCAAAAATCATTTTCTCCGTTTGGATTGTCCGAAATTAGCTTCTTTTTGATTTCTGTCGGTTCTTTTCCGTCGTTGTATAAATCGAAAAATTCCGCATAAATATCTGCTGAAGTGTCATTACTTTTTATGGCTGTTCCCCAAGTTCCCAATTCAGTTCGTGGTTTTGTTTAAAATGTTTTACAACTTGTTATATCAATACTAAATATATACATATCCCCTCAAAGTTTACCGGATATCAACACATTAGAGTTCTGTATATAAATCTAGACATTTCCTTTAGAAACGGATTACAGAATTCCTTAATCTCAGTTAAGCGTATAACCATTCCAGGATTAAATAACCAAAATGTATAGGTAGATAAGGGGTAAACCCTACATTTTTTTTAAGTTATAATGCGCTCAGGGCATCAGCATAGCATCCCCTAGGCAAAGCCCACTCAAAGGCCATGATAGAGTATGAAGTTATAAAAGGTTTATTCTCCGATTTTGGAAAAGAAATCCGATAATTTTATTTGACGTGCATCACAAATCCTTTTTAGAGTTTCGACAGGAATACGATATTCCTTCTCGTCAAGAATTCTTCTTACAATTTTCTCATCAATATCATGATTAAGTCCGAAATCTCGGTTTGATTTGGCATCTTTAATCCATTCGGAAATGGCTTTACTTATGAGAAAATTGATGTTCATACTTAACAAAGGAAGAATATCAATAAAAATTTAATGCGGAATTTCTTCCGCATTAAACAGAAGAATACTATATTTGATTCATAATTATATATTTGCGAAACTTCTTAGCATAACATATTAGAAGCATTCGCTTTGAATCTCGAATCAAAAACTGGTAATTTTTAGCAACGAGAGGATAAGCAGGGATGCTCACGACCCGGGCGTGGGCTCTCGCTTATTGTTGCGCGGTATACCAGTACCTTGATTCAATAAGTTGAGACCTGCGCCTTTTTGTATTAGGCCCACTACTTCACGTTCAGAGCCTTTGTTTCTTCTCTTTATCAAGCTTCGCACCCTTTTCCCCCTACATCATATAGGCCATAGTGGCCGGCAACTTGTATGAGTTGTAGTTAACGAACAGTAAAAGCACTACTGCCTATGCACAAAGCACGTGTTTACGGGTAAACATCATAATCCGTTAAGTCACCCGTGGGTTATGGGTTGCTTCCCTACGAAGTAACCTGTAGTTGGGTGGGAAATGCCGCTGTAACAGCGGCCTGGGCTTATACCGGCTAGGTTTAAGCACACCGGTGAATTAGCCATAAAAAAGTGCTGCAGCCCCTAGGGGCTGCGAAAAAGAGAAGCTGTTAAGTTCAAAAACCTTCCCGGTTGTGCTTGGAGTCCGGCGGGAAGGCTTGAGCTTAACCAAAACAATTGGTTTACCTAATACAGCTATGAAGTATTAAAAAACGATGCTACGCCAGGTATAGAGGATGCGTTACCGCGCCATAAAGCATTTTCAGGAGCCAAAATACCTAGAAACACGATTCCTGGCACAACCTTGATAGCCTAAACCGAAACGCCCTTAAAAAGAATAGAATGTAAACGAAATACAGAACACTTAGCTTATGAAACGATTTCAACTTGACACCTACTACAATGCCTTCAAAAAAGGTTGTCCACACGCATTTGAAGCGATTTACACGCAGTATTACCATAGTGTCTACTGGATGGGCAGAAGCATACTTAAGGATGTCTATGCAGTTGAAAATATTCTTCAGGATACCTTTCTTATCTTATGGGAAAAAAGGGATCGCATACAATCCCCAGAACATCTAAATGCGTTCGTACACTTTGTAATGAAAAGCGAGTGTATTTATCAGTATAACAAGCCCCGGAATGCGTTTCAACGAAACCTAAGCAGATTAGACTATTTAGAGAATTATCAGGATTATTTAGGCGGCTATAACGAGGATGAAGAAGCTGCTCACCTACAAAGACAGGAAGCAGATCAGAAGGCTTTAGACCAAATTCAAAGGGTACTTCCCTTACTAAGTAGTGAGAGAAAGCTTCTGGTGGAACTGTGCTTAAAATACGGCTTTCAGTATAAAGCTATTGCTCAGGCAATGGGAACCAGCACCGCCAAAACCAGTATCGAAGTAAAAGGTGCTATTAAAGATATTAAGAATATCATTACTAACGGAAGTACACCGGAAGCTAAAACCACACCGATCCGGGAGTTAAAGGCTCAGGCTAATATGACCCGCAAACAGAAAAAAGTCTTGCAGCTTCGTACAGAAAAGCAGTATTCCTTTGCAGCTATTTCCAAGGAGCTAAGCCTTTCTATACAGGAAGTACATCAGCAATTTATGGCTGCCTATAAACTGTTACAGCATAAACAAAATCAACAATAATCCGCTTAGTCATGGGAAAAGAAACGATAAAACTCACCCGAAAGATCCAGCTACAGGTGAATGCGCCTACCAAAGTGGAAAAGAAGGAGGTCTACGACACGCTCTACCGCTGGCAGAACAGAAGCTTTAGAGCGGCCAATCTCATTATTTCACATCTGTACATACAGGAACGGGTCAAAGAATTCTTTTACTTATCAGAAGGAATACGCTATAAGTTAGCGGATGAAAAAAAAGCGGAAGACGGCATGCTCAATAGGTCAAAAATGAACTGCACATACCGGGTGGTATCCGATCGTTTTAAAGGGGAAATCCCTACTAACATTTTAGCCAACCTGAACAATACCATAATCAATAACTTTCGTAACCACCTGTCGGAATATAGTAAAGGAGAACGTGCGCTAGCCAATTTTAAAAGGAATATCGCGTTTCCTTTTGGGCCGGTAGCCATTCATGGATTATCCTATAACGAAGCGCAAAAAGCATTTTGTTTTCGCTTGTTTTCCATTCCCTTAAAAACCTATTTAGGGAAGGATCATACCGATAAACGAAAATTGCTGGAACAGTTAGTCGCGGGCAAAATCAAACTATGTACTTCTAGAATCCAATTGAAGAAGCAAAAAATATATTGGTTAGCCACCTTTGAATTTGAAAAAGAAATACATAACCTGAAAACAGAAGTAATTGCGGAGGCTTCTTTATCCCTTGAATATCCTATTACTGTGAAATCCGGAAAAGCTACACTTCGTATTGGTAACAGGGAGGAATTTCTATACAGAAGGCTAGCCCTGCAGGCTGCTCAAAAAAGAGCCCAAAGCGGAGCCGCCTATTGCAGACCTGGAAAAGGCTTTAAACGCAAAACTAAAGCAGTAGAAAAATTTTACGAACTGGAAAAAAACTACGTAAGTAACCGCTTGCATGTGTACAGCCGAAAGCTCATTGATTTTTGTATCAAACAACAAGCCGGCACCTTAATTCTGCTCAATCAGGAAGCTAAGATCGAGGCCGCACAGCAAGAACGTTTTGTGCTTAGAAACTGGAATTATTATGAATTGACTAAGAAGATAGAATACAAAGCCAAAAAAGCAGGTATTGAATTACTCATCGATTGATGCGAAAATAATTGGCCCTTAGGGTCTGAGGGTGCTTGTACACCCGTAAGGTGAGGTATTTTAATAGCACTCACTAAATGCAGGCAGCATATACAACCCTTCCCTAAAAGATTAAACAAACAGGGAGTGTTATGAACAGATAAATAACATAAAATGCAAAAACTTGTACAACGAACATGAGCGAACTATCCATTTAAAAGGTTAAATTATATACTCAGAACAAACTTATTCCTCTACCTAAATTTCCGTTCAACAAACTTGGGTTGTTTCTCTTCCTGTTGATTAAAAAGTCTATCCAATAGTTCTTTGGTCGGTTTGGTCTGTTCGGTTTCAATTCTTCTTAGAATAGCTTCTACCCCATCCATCCGTTTATTAATTAGTGTCTCCAATCGTTGTTTAGAATCATCAAAGGGCTCAAATGGATTAATAGAATTCTGCTCGAAAAAGTCTAAAATAGCCTCTAGGGTTTCTGTATAATTGGCATCATTTACTATGGCGTACTTTTTAAAGCGCTCCACTGTTTCGGTGTGAAAATTTATTCGGGAAAATCGTTTAGGCATCACTAGATTTTTAAAGATTAGGATAATCAATCGCCCTATTTATAAGGGTTTAGAAGCGTTTCACGGAAAATCGCTATAAAACAGTTATTTTAAATACTTCATGAAACAAAAATAACTCACTTAAAAACAGGTGTTTACGGACAAAAATAAGCTTTATAACCTCGCGCAGCGGGTTATCCTCTTGCTTCTCATTTTTGTCCGCTTCGCTACTCAAAATGATAACTTCTAAACCCTAAGTTATCAATTAAAATCCGCATTAATTTTGATGTCAAATGCTTTCAAATTTTATGTAAGATCAAAACCATTTACTTGGTATATCTGGAGCGTTTTTCTTGAAGTTTGATAGAAAAACAGAAGCTCTATATTAGATAGATTTCAATATTCACCCAAACGAAAATTAGCTGCTTCTAAGCATCCATTTACTTTCCATAGCGCCATCGCGTTTTCTTTTCGATTACCTCCATTTAAAATTTAGTATTGAGGAAAGCTTTTATAAAAAGAGCGACAGCGGAGCCTGATTATGCAAAGCGGCTCAAACTAAATTTTAGTTCTTTCAAGAAAAGGAAATCAGCGTTTGAAAAAAGTGTGTTGGTAGAATTTTGAGTTTGACTCAGCCTCTTTTTGAGCAATCATTTTATAGTGCACTTGAATCAAGCGAACGTAATCCTCCCGAAGTTTCGGGATCAGGATTGGGTTCAAGATTTTTTGAATGAACCGCTTTTCCCGTCACCAAATTTCGGGAGAAGCTCTTTTAGAAAATGAAGGGAAATGGGGTTTATTCCCCTTACATTTTAAATCAATTTATAAGATACTGGAATGTAAATATAACAACGTTGATAAGGAAAAACTATTGAATCAAAAAAAGCGACCCGTAAAGGCCGCTTTGAATGTTTTCACAACGGAATAATCCTTATTGTGAATTGCTTTCAGACTGCTAATATAAATAATTGATTTTTAATGAAATTATAGATTTCCTCATTTTAAACTAAATAAGTATATCTATTTTTAAGAAATCATATAGAAATAGAAATGATGAAACGAATATTAGGATTGGATTTGGGGACCAACTCGATTGGATGGGCATTGATTGAGATTTTAGAAGATGGTACAAAAAGGATTATAAAACTTGGAAGTAGGATTATCCCAATGTCAAAGGAAGTTTTAGGAAACTTCGAAAAAGGTGTTACGAAATCTCAAACGGCCGAAAGGACTGATGATAGGGGAGTACGAAGACTATACGCACGAAGTAGGACTCGTAGAGAGAGATTGTTGAGAATTTTGAATATTTTAGACTATCTACCAGATAATTTTTCTAATCAAATCGATTTTGATGAAAAGAAGGGACAGTTTAAAAAAGGTTCGGAACCTTTAATAGCCTATTCATATAAAGTTGACGAAAATGGCAATAGAATTTTCAATTTTATGGATTCTTACGAAGAAATGGAGAAAGAATTCCGAATGCGCTATCCAAACTTGCCAAAACTCAAC
Organism: Leeuwenhoekiella palythoae; assembly: GCF_900130045.1. Taxonomy (GTDB): domain Bacteria; phylum Bacteroidota; class Bacteroidia; order Flavobacteriales; family Flavobacteriaceae; genus Leeuwenhoekiella; species Leeuwenhoekiella palythoae. The sequence continues at coordinate 332,821 of NZ_FQXT01000004.1, read as the reverse complement.
AAAAAGGGAAAACCTTATCGATTACCTTATGACTGGACGATTTACTATTTACGAAAAAAAGGTTTGACCCAGAAAATTTCAAATCAAGAATTGGCTTGGATTTTATTGAATTTCAATCAAAAGAGAGGCTATTACCAAGAAAGAGATGAGAAAGAAGTAGAAATTGATGAAAATAAAAAAGTAGAACTCATTGTCTTAAAAGCGGAACAATTTAAAATAACAGACCAAAAAGTTGACGATAAGCCACTTTACGAAATAATTTTTGATAATGGCTGGATTTATGACAATACTACTACGAAGCCTGAAATTTGGGAAGGGGTAGACATTGAGTTTATTGTAACTAGTACAATAAACAAAGATGGTTCTATTAAGCGAACGTTCAAAAAAGTTGATTCAGAAAAAGATTGGGAAGCAATCAAGAGAAAAACAGAGCAAGATTTAAGAAAATCACAAAAAGGCGCAGACAAAACTTTTGTTGGTAAATACATTTACGAGACACTCCTAGAAAATCCGAAACAAAAAATACGTGGTGAATTGATTCGCACTATTGACCGCGATTTTTATTTTGACGAGCTTGAGGTAATACTAAGAACTCAACTTAAATTCCGTGAAGAGCAATGGGGGATAAAAATTTGTACAAAAGAACGGTTCAGGAATTGTACGCACACAACATTGCCCATCAAGAGAATTTGTTAAAACAAAAGGATACGTTCATTCATCTTTTCCTAAAAGACATTTTGTTTTATCATCGGCCGCTAAAATCGCAAACAGGGCTTGTTTCCAGATGTTCATTTGAAAAAAGAGTGTATGTAGACTCTCTAACGGGCGATAAACACGAAGTAAAAATAAAAGGGATGCCAAAATCCCATCCCTTGTTTCAGGAATTTAGAATTTGGCAGTTGGCTCATAACTTAAGAATTCAAAAGCGAGAGGCAGAAGAAAATGGAAAACTGAAAATCAATCTGGATGTTACTAACCAGTTCATCAGAAACAAATCTGACTTAGCCAAGTTTTTCAACTTTCTTTATAATAAAAAAGACATCAATCAAAAACAACTCGTAGCATATTTCATAAGAGATAAAAAGGAGCAGTCACTATATAGATGGAATTTTACAGATGATAATAAAATTAAACTAGATTGCAACCAAACAAGACCTGCTTTACTTTCAAAACTATCTAAAGAGGATAAAAGAAAATTTGATGAGCAATTTGAACTTAAACTCTGGCACATTATCTATTCAGTCACAGACAAGAGCGAATATGATACCGCAATCGGTCGCTTTGGGGAAAGCAACAGTCTTTCTGAAGAAACAACCGAAAAGCTGAAGCGAGCTCCAATGCTCAAAAAGGAGTATGCGACCTATTCTGAAAAGGCTGTTAAAAAATTGCTTGGGTTAATGAGGTGTGGCTGTCATTGGAGCGAAGTGTCGATTCATCCATCGAGCATTCAAATAATTGATAAATTATTGACTGGAGAATTTGATGAGAGAATTGAAAATCAAGTTAGAGAAAAAGCTATCAAGCTTGACAAAATCGAACATTTTCAAGGTTTACCGCTATGGCTTGCTTCTTATATCGTGTATGGCAAACATTCAGAGGTGGATGCAACTCAATGGAAATCATCAAAAGATCTGGCCGAATATATCAATACTTTTAAACAGCACAGTTTAAGAAACCCTATAGTCGAACAAGTTTTACTTGAGTCATTAAGGGTGACATTAGATATTTGGGAGTACTACGCTGAAAAATTTGGTCTGCAGTTTGAAGAATACATTGATGAAAAGACTGGAAAAAAAGTTAAGTCTTACGATCGCTTATTTTCTAAAATACATATTGAAATTGGCAGGGAGCTTAAAAACCCTAAAAAGGTAAGGGAAAAAATGACCAATTCTAACAATAAAAATAAAGACACCAATCAGCGTATCCGAAAATTGCTTTTTGAACTGAAAAATGTAAAAGAGGTAGAAAATGTAATTCCAAACTCAAGAACACATTTTGATAAGTTGAAGATTTTTGAACAGACGGTGTTATCTAATTATTCCGAAAAAGAATTGAAAGCCGAAAAATTAGATTCTAAACTAACTGTCGAAAAATTCATAAAAAAGAACCAGCCTACATTTAGCGAAATTCTCAAATACAAACTTTGGTTAGAGCAAAAGTATATATCTCCCTATACAGGAAAAATTATACCACTCACTCAACTGTTCACAAGTAAATATGAAATTGAACACGTTATACCACAATCAAAGTTTCTAGATAATTCCTTTAATAATAAAATAATTTGTGAAACCGAGGTTAATACATTAAAGGACAATCGTACTGCATATACCTTTATACAAGAGTTTCAAGAAGCCGAAGTCCCATTGAGCGGTGGAGGTTCAGTATCTATCCTTAAAAAGGAAACCTATGAAAAATTAGTAAAAGAAAATTACGACGGCCGTAAAAAAGAAAATCTCCTTAGGGAAACCATGCCACAAAAAATGAGTGAGCGTCAAATGAATGATATGCGCTATATAAGCAAAGCGGCACTGAAAATTTATAGTAATATCGTTAGGGAAGAAGGGGAGAGAGAATCTACGGTAAAAAATGTTCTGCCAGTGGCTGGTAAAGTGACTGCTAAATTACGTAGAGAATGGGGGTTGAATCAAGTTTGGAGCGGATTAGTTGAAGAGAGGTTTAAGAGACTCAACAGATTGATTTGTGGTGAGGAGAACGAAAATAATGGTCTTTTTGGTACTTGGGTAGATGATGGTGGGTATTTTAGAACAGAAGTGCCATTAGAAATTCGTGAAGATTTTGATATAAAGAGGATTGACCATCGCCACCACGCACTTGATGCACTTATAATCGCTAGTCTAACGAGTAATCACGTTAATTACATAAATAACGAACACACAAAATCAGATTTGAAGCGATATGATTTAGGCTTAACTTTAAGAGATACCAAGCAAATTGAAAAAACGCACCCACTCACAGAAAAAAAAACCAAACATACTGTTCTTGGAAATTACAAAAAACCTTGGGAAACATTTACTCAAGATGCCAAAAGCGCACTACAGGAAATTGTAATCAGCTTCAAGCAAAATTTAAGGGCTATAAACAAAGCCCAAAATTACAATTGGCGTTATAAAGATAATGCAGGCAAAGTGGTTTATACCAAAAACGGAGTGCCTAAAAAACAATGGATAGAACAAGTTTCTTCTAAAACCGATAAAACTTCCAATAACAAAACAAATTGGGCGATAAGAAAACCTCTTCACGAAGAGACGGTATATGGCATACTTGAAAATGGTGAGTATAAAGGAGACTTAGTTAAGCGTGAACCACTCAATATTTCTTTTGATGAAAAGAAAATTGAAACAGTGATTGACCCAGTTGTCAGAAGCATTCTATTACGGCATATTAAGCAAGATAAATTCAAAGGTCAAATTGACGAGAAAGGTAACATATTTAAACCGGAAGAAGTCGCTTTCTCGGCAAAGGGAATTAAAGATTTAAACGAAAATATTTTGACATTAAACAATGGAGTGTTTCATCATCCCATAAAAAAAGCACGTTTGCGATTCCCAAAAGGCAAAAAGTTTTCAATCAAAAAGTGGGAAGACAAAGAAGGAAATCTACTTAGGGAAACAAAGTTTGTAAAATCTGCCACAGGCACCAATCTTTATTTCTGTATTTATGAAAAGGAAGGTAAAAGAAAATACTATGTGCCACCTTTTGAAGAGATACTTGAGATACAAAAATTGGAGCAAGATTTACCTTTAGAACAAAAGAAAAACGTTCCAGAACAACATCCCGATTTTCATGATTTTAAATTAAAGTTTTATCTGCAGCCCAACGATTTAGTATATATACCCGTCAAAAACGATGAAGATATGGGTTTTGAAAATTTGGGTCGACAGCAACTTGAAAACATTTACCTGTTTAAGGATGGAAGCGGGACAACAGCCAATTTTATACCAATGTTTTCTGCTGACGTAATTTACAATATCAGTAATAAGGAAAATAGAGAAAAATTTGCAGATGCTTATAATCTGGATAAAGGTGAACTTATTAAAAATGAATATGGACTCGGAAGCCCACAGTTGAAGAATCAAAATTCGGTTGATGGTATTCAGGTAAAATCAGTTTGTTGGAAATTACAAACTGACCGACTTGGAAATATCACAAAAGTTCTAAAATGATCAAACGCACCCTCTTTTTTGGCAACCCAGCTTATTTAAATACCCGTAACGAGCAACTGGTGGTCACCTTCCCCGAGGAAGATAAAAAAGAGGTCACCATTCCCATTGAAGATTTGGGCTATGTGGTGTTAGAAGATCCACAAATTACTATTACCAATGGACTAATGATGAAGTTAGTTCAAAACAAAACCGCCATAATTACATGTGATAAGCAGCATCTGCCCTGCTCTTTAATACAGCCTTTAGTAGGACATTCCGAGCAAACCGAACGTATGCGGCATCAGCTCAATGCCAGTCTTCCTCTTAAAAAAAACCTATGGCAGCAAACAGTAAGTGCAAAAATTTATAATCAAGCATTACATTTAGAATCCAGAGGAAAAAATGCCAAGAAACTCAAACGCTGGAGTACCGATGTCAAAAGTGGTGATACCGGAAACTTGGAGGCCGTTGCTGCGGCTCACTATTTTCAAAATCTATTTAGTGAGGTATTCGGCTTTAGTCGGAATCAAAAAGGAATAGCCCCTAACAATCTACTAAACTACGGTTATGCCATTTTACGAGCAGTAGTCGCAAGAGCACTGGTGAGTAGTGGGATGATACCTTCAGTTGGAATCTTTCACCGAAATAAATATAATGCTTTCTGCTTGGCCGATGATATTATGGAGCCGTATCGTATATATGTAGATGCCTTGGTTTACGAAATCGTAGAAACCGGCTGTAATATTGAAGAACTCTCCAAAACACTTAAAGCAGAGCTTTTACGTATTCCGGCAATGGATGTCTATATTGATGGTAAATGGAGCCCTTTGATGAATGCGGTAAGCCGTACAACAAGTAGCCTGTATGATTGCTTTTTAGGAACTAACCGTAAGATACTCTATCCTGAATATACAGTCAACAGATCGCTTGAATGATGCAGGAAAGCAATTTTTCAAGACTTAACCAATACCGTTCTATGTGGGTACTTGTATTTTTTGATTTACCAACAGAAACGCGCACCGAACGTAAGGTCGCAGCACGGTTTAGGAAAAACTTACTCGATGACGGCTTTGCAATGTTTCAGTTCAGTATTTATATGCGTTTTTGCGCAAGCCGTGAAAATGCCAGCGTACATATAAAACGCACCAAAAACAACTTGCCAAAAAAAGGAAAAGTCTGTGTTATGCAGATCACCGATAAACAATTTGGTATGATGGAACTTTTTCACGGTCAAAAAGAAGTAGAACCGGAACAACCTTCCCAACAACTTGAGCTTTTTTAAAACCTTAGAAACTAAATTATCTGGTTGAATTCAGTCGAGTCCCTTTTTACACCTCCAGTTTTTAAATCCTAAATCACCTCATAAAAAACAGGATACCAGCT
>NZ_FQXT01000004.1:0-324334 GCF_900130045.1 Leeuwenhoekiella palythoae | reverse complement strand
TTGCGTCTGTGATGCTCCTGTGAATCATCACTAAAATTAAACAATCTAAATATATAAATATCAAATCGTTATAGTTTTTAAATTGGATAGTGTACTACAAGTCTTTACTAATTTCAGTTTCACTGTACAGATATCTATAAAATCAAATATCTGAATAGTTGTATTTTTAGATTTCTAGCCAAATTAGATTTTCGATGAAAAAATATATACTTTTAGTTTTACTCTTTTGTTCTTTCGCATCCTTTTCTCAACAAAAAGAACTTATCCTTGCTTCCTGGAACATTCAAGATTTTGGAAAAACCAAAAACACAGAAGAACTTGAGCAGATTGCAGAAATACTCAGAGATACAGACATAATTGCTATTCAAGAGGTTGTTGCAGGTTATGGGGGAGCTCAGGCAGTAGCTAAGCTATCAGACATTCTAAACCGCAAAGGGGCTAAATGGGATTACGTAATAAGTGACCCTACGAATAGTTCGAAGTACGTAACTGAGCGCTATGCGTTCATCTGGAAAACTTCTAATATTAAAATTAAGAATAGAGGTAAGCTTATCGCTGCTCTGGATTCAAAAGTAGATCGCGAACCCTTCACGATAAACTTTTATCTGGACTCAAAGGTTTTACAGGTTATAAACTTTCATTCCAGACCTCACGATAATAATCCTCAAGCTGAAATAAAAGCAATATCTGAATACATTGTCAATGCTAAAACGGGATCTTTAATTTTTGCTGGAGATTTTAATACTATAGTACAAGACCCTGTATTTAGCACATTAAAAAGTAACGGCTTCGTTCCTGCTTTAGTCGAGCAAAAAACCACTCTAAAACGATCGTGCACCGGATTAGACTACCTTAACCACGCGATTGACAATGTATTCTATTCAAAGGACCTAACATACATTGATAGCGGAGTGCTCGACTTTGTAATGTCTTGTGATCAGCTAGATAAAGCTCGTAAACTTTCAGATCACTTACCTGTTTATATCAAATTTAGTCTGTATTAATTTATTCATCCCATATAAATTCTTGAATAATTGCATTCATATCTGAAGGTAGCAGTGCTTGTTTGAGCTCATATGTTTCAATTCCCATCTTGGCAAACCAGTCTTCCCAATACTTGAAAATTACATCCTCCTCATACGGATTTTTAGGGTCGGGATTTATGCCTAATACCAGAACCTCTAGAGTATTTAAATTTTTATTTGCTGGGATGAAGCCATAATTCTTAGCTTCTATATTTTCCTCCCAGTTACTCGTATTTAATTTAAATCCTCGTATGGTCTGTGGGGTAAGGTAAGATGTTAAGCCGTTTTCTTTTAGCACAGTGTTCTTATGATAAATATATCCGTCAGTAAGAACTACTAAGATGTTCCTATGATCTTCTTCAATGCAAAAATCATTAATCTTATTTTTAAAAAACCTCCAGACGTCAGAGCCTACGTAGGCGTCATCTAAAATTGATGCTTCATAAATAAGCCTAGGAATACTGTCATATTTTTCAGTAACTGTAAGAATTTTATCTTTAGTTGCATTATCTCTGGTAAACTTCAATTTTAAATCTGCCAGCTTTTTATTAAGCTTACTATCTGCAGGCTCCGGGTCGATGTAAAGCTGTATTTGATCATTGATTTTTATCGATCGCTTATTTCTCAAATGAATTTCAAAAGCATTTGCTATTGAATTGATATACCCCAAATCTCTTTCATAAAATTGCATAGCTTCATCTGGATACTTATCCGGATTGATTCGATCTGAGAGATCAAGTAAAATACTTACATTTAAGTCGGGCCTTTCTGGAGACAGTCTGTCCACAGGCTCGTTAGATTCTGTAATGGCTTTATGAGCTTCTTTAGGTTCACTTTTGCAAGCAACTATTAAAAAACTTAATAATATTAGATTGGCAATTATTTTAATTCTCATTAGTTAATCAGTTTATACAGACGTCCTTCATAGTCTTCGTTGTCAATATTGTATTTTACCAGATGTAGCTTTTCCTGCTCTTCGCAGCTTCTGTACAATTCTTCTTGGCGTTTCCTCCCATCAAAATTGTCTGCTATTGCTAAAAACCAACCTTTCACATATTCTGCGTGATAGGTGAGGTAATGTTTATTTGAAAAGACAAAGCCATCAATAGTACGCTGTAGGTCCAGTATTTTCCCTTCTATACCTGAAATCTCTTCTTTAATTGGCGGAAGTTTTTCTTTGGCCTTATTCAATTCAAGTTCCTCGTTCTTAATCTCTTCCTGTTTGGACCGGATAAAAGATTTGATCATGTCAAAATTTTCATACTCTTTCATAATGAAATCAAACACCAATCCCCAAATGATGTAAACAATGAAGCCAGCAAAAATAATCCCCCAAAATTCCACAGATGAAAAAGCTATAGTTAAATCAAATGGTGGTGAATCTGGTGTCTTATAAAAATCATAGAGCTTTTGTTCAATGAGATAAGCTAAAATGGCATCAAAAATAAAGGTGATCGTAAAGAGCATCCCTATTTTAACAAAGCTCATTATACCCTTCTGCTTTTGAAACATATGGATCAAATAACCCAATCCCATAAATGCAAAAGGTATTGTTGCCACAAAAACCCCTTCAAGCCATCCATCTGCAATAGCTTTAGAAAATGCTTCCGCATCAAAAATGGCTTCACCCAGTTTGTCTGAATCAAAATTCTTGAAAAATGCTGAATACGAAGCTGAAATGTAAAACACCAACAAGTAAAGCGTTATTGGTAACAATACAAAAAGGCCTATATAAAACTGGGCCTTTGGGCGCTTGTCTACCTCAAGACCATATACTTCAGGGTTGCGCTTAACCTCGACCATATCATTTTTCAACGATCTTATTTTGTGCTCAATAGCGCTAACAGTTTCTTCTAAAAGCCCAAGTGCTGTTTTGCGCTTTTTCAATTCAGTTTCCTGTCTTCCCTTTTCATCGAGGTAAGGAGCCTTAAGCTCTTTTTGCAACTGCTCATTCTCACGGCATTTGCCTTTATAATCCATATAGACTTCTTCAAGACAAGTTCTAAAAACTCGATGATTTCCCTCTGCTTGCTTTGACGAGCCATAGCCACTTTCAAAAAAGGTAAGTTTCACTTGCTTAACATCCTCAACTTGAGGTTTCTCATCAGGAATTTTCTCATTCTTTTTTACTGTAAAAATGCTTTTCAGACTACTCATAATTACTCTTGTATTAAATTCATCAACTGTTGTTTAGGCAGTTTTTTTCCTGCGTTCTCTAACAAAAAAGAGGTGAGCTCTGGAATATTCTCATCTAAAAAACCAAACTTTAGACAGTATTTTTTGAGCGTGACCAATTCGTCTGGATCTACTTTGCCATCTGCCCAGATCATAAGGGCCAAATCATAGAGGTAAGATATTTTCTCCTCGGTGGAGTCTGGGACTGTCGAGTTGTGCGAGGGATTGACAAGTATAGCATCCAGCTCAGCCCTGCTTACCCCGCGTTCTTCTGCAAAATGGTAAAGCATTTTCATCTCTAAGACATCGAAATTATCGTCAGAGAAAGCCATTTGATAAAGCCTAAGAAAATGGCTCTTTAATTCGGTAGATATCATAGTTTAATTTTTAGGTAGGTTTTCACAAGGAATCCCGTCATTATCAGAATCTAGGTTTTCAAGGCAAGAAGGATTTTCATTGAATTCTTGTTGAGCCTGAGCTTGACTGTTATAATCAGAGCATTTTCTAGTAGGACAATCCGATTCAGGATTACAAGCTTCTATTCCCAAAATAGAAACTAGTGCTAGCATTAAAAGGAAGCATCCTTTTTTTGATTTAACCTTTTGCTTCGAGCTGGTCTTGCTTATATAATGACCTTGAACATAGGTTCCATCTTTTCGATAATATCCTTTTCGGTATCCCATAATTAATAGTTGAAATAGTGATCTAAAAAATCTCTTCTTTTATATGATGATTGTCAAAGCTTTTTCCACTAGCAGATATAAGTAGCTGTTCTTCTTTAAGTATGTAATAACCTGGCCTACAGTTTTTATACCTAAAATTCAAAGCTTTCAATCCCTCAAAAAAACCCTCATCTTTAGTTATATCAAAGACATAATGGGAGCAACTTTTCTTAAATAAACATCTTCTACGTTTAGCCTTTGGAATTAAGACCCAGTAAAATTTGATAAGTAGAATTAGAAAAACACGCATCAGAAATCACGAGAAAACACAACCATTTGATGCGCTGTAGAATAGCCTTGTTCACCTCCAAAGCTAAAGCATCCCTGAGTGGGCTGCACATAGCTACTTACACTTTCGAGTCTTTCATAATTCCATCCATCCGCAGTTTGATTTTTTATCAATGCCTCTAACTGCTCGGCAACTTGCTTCGTATTTTCCTTACTACGATCAATTGAAGCAATAAAGGGTATAACTTTGTATTCCATTCATTAAGATTTAGATTAAAAAAATAGTAGATCATCAGTATTTTCAGTTTTTTTCATCAAGTAGAATTAGATTATTTTAAGTAATCTCTATATACATAACCTGTATTTTGACTACTTAAAACTTTCACTTTGCACCAGGAATCTAACACCTCCATAACTTCCACTTCCTGATCCACTTTCAGTTTCCCAAGTATTTTTGAAGATGCAGAAGGTGCTTCTCTCAAGTTTAAAACTGGTGAGGATACATGTAACCGCATCCCCTTTTTAAATTTTGCCGATACAGGTGTAGTCTTTGAAGAAACTGACCTGACCGGAGTTGTTCTCACCCGCCTACACACCCCGCAGGTTCCACCATTTTTAGCGCAATGTTTACAGCCTGAGCAATTCTTGCAAGCCGTGCAATAGGAAGATCCTGTGCAGCCGCGTCCCTCTTCACAACAAGGGGTTTCAACAAGGGTGTCCTGAGGTGCAGACTGGGCTTGTATTTCAAAGAAAGACATTAAAAGGATCATCAAAACAAATATGTTTTTCATAATACTAGAACCAGAAATTAAATAGCAATAAATTCACTAGCCTTAACTGCCACCGCTTTTTCCAGTACGACAGAATACATTTGACAAACAGATTTTAAGTCCTCTAAAGCTTGGCTAGAAGACATTTTGGTGTGCCATAAAGTAGTATTGGGCAAATAATAAGTTTTTGATGCTCCATGATATTTAAAATGGTCTAGGTATCCTTTTTCTTCTAATTTTCTCTTTACCTCTGTGTGCGATCTATTAATGTCATAAGAGATCAAGATGTGTCCAATTGTGTTTCCCATAATTTTCAAAATTTATTACTAGCGAATTTTTCGTGAATATTTATACTTTACATTTTGATTTATATAACTATTCAATCCAGAACCGGATTCAGCTAACTTTTTCATTTGATCAATTGATGTTTTTCCTGCTGTTGCATAAGTATATTCATATATGGCGCCAGTAGTGAAGTGAACAACAATCCCATTTGATAACAATTCATAAAATGCTACCCCAGAATCTCTGTTTCGGTTTTGATACCTAATCATAATTAAAGGTTTTAAAAATCTACATCAAACCTAGGGCTATTAAAAATCAATGCCTTACAGAAATCTGTAAGGCATTGATTTTTTTCACTAAAATGATAATGGGTTTTAGATTAACCCTTCCCGTATAAGCTTAGCGACCAGTTCTGTAGAATTCTTAGCGCCAAATTCATCAAAAAGCTTGCTTACACGTTTATCTATAGCGCTTTCGCTATTCGGCCTCAAATCCATTTTTTTCAATTTTACTCGAATCTGCTTTTTACTCAAACCATTTGCTAGATTCTTTAAAATAACCAGATCAAGTTCATCGAGCTCAAATAAATTCTTTCCCAAGTTGAGATCAATTTGAGGAGAAATATAAAACGCTCCATCCCTCACAAGCTCCATTGCTTTTACCAATTCATCCAAGCTCTGTCTGCCTTTACACACGTATGCATTAATCTTATAGGAGTCAAATAGCGTTTTAATTTGAACCGGGTTTTCCTCCATGGAGTTTACGATAATTTTAATATCAGGCTGAAGCTTTCTGGAAACTTCTATCAGTTCATATCCTGACACTATATTTTGATGAGTATGATCTTTCTTAAACGAAAGATCAGTGATCAGTACATCGTAGGCTTCTTGATTTATATGGGCAACTTTGAGGCGATTAAACGCTTTGTCACAATAAAACTCTTCCTGTACTTCAGGTATTCTTAGTTTAGCTTTCAAGGTATCCACAATACTCTTGTTATCTCCTTGAAAATCTTCTGCTATCAAAACTTTTTTAAACATATTGGGTTGCCTTTTTAAATAGGCATCGTAATTAATGCCTTAAATCCATCGCCTTGTATAGAATCAAAAGTAATCGTTCCCCCCTATGGCTTCAATACGTTTTTCTGTATTGAGAAGTCCATTTTTTATAATTTTCTCGTTTTGAGATACCCCTACTCCGTTATCAGAATAACGTATTTCAATACCTTCAGAATTCTTTTTAAAGTTTAAAGTGACTATCGTAGCTTGACTGTGCTTAGCCATATTGATAAACAATTCCCGTAAAACTTTATACAGCGTTATTTTTGTCACATTGCTCAAAACTTGCCAAGTAATTTCCTTACTGCCCGAAATAAGCAGCCGGGTATTTTCAGGTTTAATCTGGTCAAGCATGGTGTAAAGCGCCTCCTTATAGTTCACTCCCGTATCTACTGCATTGATTTCGCGTGAAAAGTCCCTGCTTTGCTGATACAGTTTGTCAAGCTCGTTGAGTATTTTTTCTGGCTCAGATTTGCTTTGTACCAAAAGCATCACGTGATGCAAACCAGCGCCAAAATCGTCGTGCAAACGCTGCGATAATACCGCTTCTGTTTTATAAGAGGCCTCAACCCGGTCTGCCCTGTTTTGGGTTCTCAAGCGCCTTACACGCTGTTTATAGAGGTAATAACCTAAAACCAATAAAATAAAAAGTCCTAAAACACCTATAAAAAAAGCCCACTTAGCAGTTCGCTCACGCGATGCTTCTAACTCTTTTGTTGCTTTTTCCTTCTCTAATCTTAGAATAGATTCTTGCTTTAATTTGTCATCATATTTATATTTTGCAAATTGGGTTTTGACTTTAAGTTCAGATGCAGATAAACTGTCTTGCAATGTAATATACCGGTTCTTATAGGTAATGTTTTGTGGAGCCAACTGCATTTTAAATTTTAATGCTTCCTGTTCTGCACGTGGAATATTAAGTTTTCGGGAAATATCAATCACCGAATCAAAATAGACCATAGCGCGATTTGGTTGTCTTTCCATGTAAAACTCTCCTAAATGGGTATAACTTGCCAAAACTCCTTTGAGATCATTTATATCTTTACGTATTTCTAGAGCTAATAAAAAATTTTCAGGAGGAACACTAGTTCCCATAGACCATTTTGCATAAGCCAAATTATCAAGTACTCTAGCCGTGAGTGTATTTGAATGCTGCAAATCATCACCTGAGATAACTTCTAGAAGAGTAATTGCATCTGTAAACTTTTTCTGATCTATATATATGGTCGCTAGATTATTCTGATAAGCAGCCAAATCTTGAAGAGGTGATTCTTTTAGAATTATTTGATAAAGAGCGGCTGCTTCTTGTAAGTTTTTTAATTTCCGATGATCTTGAGCTAGTCTATCTAATATCGAAAAATAGGTTTGTTGATCTTTGTTTTTTATGGTGAATTTCAAAGCTTCGGTTAGAGTCTCTTTACTTCCAAAAAAATCATTTTGTTCCTTTTGAATCCCACCCATATTTAGCAGCGCTTTAGCTACACCACTGCTATCGCTCGCTTGCTGGTAGTAAAATTGTGATTTAGTATAATGATTAAAAGCACTATCTGGTTGCTGTACTATTGTCTCAAAATAATAACCCATAAGATATTGATGCATCGCAAGTATATGGGGATCATCTAAAAGATTGTTATTGTTAATTAACTTGTCATAATGTAATAAACTGTCATACTCCCCTAATAATAAATGCAAATAGTTTTTTTGGTAGAGAAGGCGTCCAAAACGCAAATCAACAGTTTTATGCCGAACCTTTATAAATGCTTTAGTGGCAAACTCATTACGCTGTTGTAAGCTGTATTCCTTCTTCTGAGCTTTTAAATCGTAGTAACTTATTGAATCAAAATCATCTGTGTCAAGCACAAAATCTAAACTTGTATCTGTACGACTGGTACATCCAATAGCTAAAAAACATATTATCAAAAAAAAGCGACTGTACAACATCTTGTGTTTTAGCCTAAAACTACTAAAAAAGGCTTATAGGTTACTACAAGCCTTTTTGTTTTATCTGCATTATTCATCGCCTTCTGACGGTGGCGGCGGCGGTGGCGGCGGTGTTACTTTTTCATCATCACCTTCAGTAGCCTGAGTGTTGGTAATTAAACGTTCTTCATAAGCGTCTGCACTACAAGAGGCGAGCACGCCATTAAATGCCACAATACATAGGGCTATTATAATTTTCTTCATCTTCTTAAATTTTGTGATTGAACAAAGGGATGGCTGTCCGGGTAGTTCCCAGAGTTTCGCTTTTCAGCCATCATTGAGTTTTGGAGTACTCCTTTTGTTTTTTGGAAAGTGGAAATCTTATGCAGCAGCTTTAAGCTACTTTCCAAATTGGCCGAGCCACTGCATTATAGATTTCCGTAAGAATGAATGTTCTAGAAAAGCTATGTTAGCTATACATAGCAGCAATCATTCTCAGGAACAAAGTAAAGGAAGGATGAAGGTTTGGTTGCAGACAAGCATTAGACTTGTATTGGACAACTTTTCGACACCAATAATCACAAGCCTTCATAGAAGCACTTGTCTAATAGATGTCTATATTTAATTTGTATTTTTAGAATAATGGAGGAATTCTACTTAAAGAAAATCACGAAAGAAGTATTTGAAAAAGCTCAAAATAAATCAGCCTCTCACAGTAATTACGCTTTATCTAAAGAAGTTGAGGCTACAACAACATTAAGTTATCGAACCGTAGAAAGAGCTTTTGATAAGTATATCAATGGAAGAGGTAAAGGCAATAAGCCTATAGCAAATACAATCGAAGAGTTTTGTAGATATTTGGGCTATAGAGATTATGCTGAATACGTTGAAAATAACAAAGCAAAGGAACTAGTACAAGAAGAAATTGGCTTAAGAGAAAATGAAGAAATTGATGACTCATCCGTAAAAGTTAAAGCTCTATCGAATCAAAAAAGATGGTATTCGATTTCTATTTTTGGGACATTTGCCCTGACGTTAATAATTATAGTTTATTTTATCGCTAAGAATAGAGCATCCGAACCAAGTGCATCTATAAAATGCATGACTTGGACAGGTTCTGAATTCGAAGAAATAGCCTGCGGATCAGGAGCCTATTCTACTTATGGAACTGCAATTGAGCCGTATGAAAAGAAACGTTTTGAGAACTTTAGACGGGTCGATGTAGATATCACGACTCAATTCTTTTCAGAACAGAATCAAAAACCATTATTCTGGTATTACAAAAATGATCAAGGAGAAATTGAATATTACACCTCTGCCGGTTTACATCCTGTAAATGGAGAAACTCTTAAAGCAATAACTGAATACATTATTGAAAAATATGTACCTATACATCAAAATAAGCCTTCATCATTTGTTCAAGACACCAAATGAAGAGCTCAAAAAATGAAAGCCGAGTAAGATTTTAGAACTACTTAAAACAATGGATGCTTCCATACTAGTTCGAATTTAGCACAATAAGAGCACTTCAGGGAGTTGACATTAAGACAGCGACTGTTATAAATACTTCCAAAAAGAAAGAGGCTGACTGATGTTTCAGTACAGCCTCAATTAGAATGAATAGCCTTTAATTGTATATTTTTCTACGGTCGTGCAAAGTAAGGCTGTCTCCAAAAGCAAAATTTAAACCGCCACTATCTTATAATCTTCAACCTACCAGCAGCTTTATTAGAGGAAGTAGTTTTAGATTGCAGAACTTCTTGAAGTTTGTTCATATCCTCTTCTACTTTTTTATCTAAAACGCGTGCATAGATCTGTGTAGTTGCTATTTTGGTATGTCCTAAAAGCTTAGAAACGGTTTCTATTGGCATTCCATTGCTCAGTGTCACCGTTGTAGCAAACGTATGACGTGCCATATGGAACGTCAGATTCTTAGTAAGTCCACAAGCTTCCGCAATTTCTTTTAAATATAAATTGGCACGCTCGTTAGTTATAGGTGGGAATAAAGTACCTGAAACTTCTGTTAATGGATGCTCCCTATACTTTTCAATAAGCCTAAGGGCCGTAGGCATTAAAGGTACTTTTACACGGGTATTTGTTTTCTGCCTGTTCGTGACAATCCATTTTTTATCGTCTTCACCCTTCCAGATATTATTAGGTGTTAGCTTGTTTAAATCCACATAACTGATTCCGGTATAACAACTAAACAAAAATAGATCACGAACACGTTCTAAACGCTCTAGTGGAAATTCATAGGTAGCCAAATTAGACAATTCGTGTTCAGAGAGGAATTCTCGATCTGTTTTTTCAAAGGTAGTTTTCCAGCGTCTAAACGGATCCTTGTCCAGCCACTCTAAATGATAAGCGAGTCGAATCATTTTCCGTAGCCGCTGAATGTGTTTCATCACCGTATTGTGACTCATAGCTCTTGGATGCCCTTTAGGGTAGTATTGAACCAAAAAGGTTTCAAAATCGCAAATAAACTTATAATCCAATCGCGAAAGAAAGATATCCTCAAGCTTATTTGATTTTAAGAATTTGAGAACATAGCTTTCCGTAATTCGAAAATTCCGAATAGTGCCCTTAGCAAGTGTACCCTTGATTTTCTCTCTGTGATAATCGATCAATTGAACAAGAGTTTTAGTGCTTTTATCTTCTCCCATAAAATAATCCTTGATCATTTGAGCCGTTAGCACCTTATCTGCTGCTTTCAGCTCCATATAGCTTTGATACAATTGAGATTTGGCCAGATCAAGATATTGATTCAGTTGTTTAGCCATAACCGAGTTACCAAGAACCCGCTTATTTTGACTATCCCATAATTCTAGAGGAACATTTCGTTTGAGACTAATGCTTAATCTCTTTTGATCCATGGTGATTCGTGCATAAATAAGCACTTCCCCATTTTTGTTTTTGCGTGTATCAGCCCAAAACTGAATTGAAAAGGTTTTTGAAGTTCGCATAGCTTTTGATTTAAATTAAACTTGATTGTTACGAAAGTCAAATCCAATCCCATCAAAACTCGTAAAGAGGTAATTTTCTCAGCGGTTAAAAATTGTTACCGTGAAGCAAAAACGTTACCATATTGCTACCATTTAAACTGAAATCACTTCAAATTAAATGATAGTCTAAAAACTTGAAAACCACGTATTTAATAAAAATACGTGGTTTTTGCATCCATTTATTTGGACCTTTTGTGACCCCGGAGGGATTCAAACCCCCAACCCTCAGAGCCGAAATCTGATGCGCTATTCAGTTGCGCCACGGAGCCTATTTATATTGACTTTTACTATCAGTGTCAGTCTGATGTTCTATTCATCCCGATAGTTATCGGGAGCGCCTATGCGTGTATTTTTTCGCTTGCGCGAAAAGTTGTTATGCTAATTTACTTTTTACGATAGTCGAGATCGTTTTACCGTCTGCTTTACCGGCAAGTTCTTGAGAAGCAAGCCCCATAACTTTACCCATATCCTGCATTCCGCTAGCTCCGGTTTTCTCTATGATTGCCGCTACGACTTGCTCAATCTCTTCCTGACTTAATTGTTCTGGTAAAAACTGCTCGATCACTTTAGCCTGCGCAAGTTCTTCCTGAGCCATTTCTTCTCGCCCCTGCTCCTGATAAATCGCAGCACTATCTTTGCGTTGCTTTACCAATTTCTGAAGCATTTTGATCTCTTGGTCTTCAGACAACTCATCTCCCGCTCCACTTTCGGTTTGGGCTGTAAGAATAGCTGATTTTATCGCGCGCAATGAGGCAAGAGCATTTTGATCTTTTGCTTTCATTGCTGCTTTCATCGCCGTCATTACTTCGGTCTGTAAACTCATGACTTCTTTAATTTTTGGAGAGCGAATATAGCCAAAATTCGCTTTTCACACCACACATTTCACTAAAAAGAAAGGCCGCTAGTTTTCACTAACGGCCGCTCCTACATCGGTTTTTACTAACTAATCGACATTATCGTGTAAGAATGAATTGTTTCTGCGTAATTGCATCTCATCATTCTCATCGGTGCTTAAAGAAGTACGTGAAATAGAACTTTTAGCACTCGGATTTGAATCTAGATTTACTCCCATTCTTTTATAAGCCGGTTGCTTCTCAATCTCATCAATGCGCGACTGATTATTATGGAATTTATAATTAAACTCCTTCATCATACGTCTGCGTTCTGCAGCGCGCTCGGTAAGCAATTGAGAGATGGGCGCATTCATAGGATCACCATCTTCTTCCTTTACCTCTTCTTTCTCAACAGGCGCAACAGTTTTGCGCTCAAAAGCGATCTCTTCCTCTTGTTTCTTTTGAGGTTCTGCTCGTTTTTGCTGAGTAGGTTGTGCACTGTTTAAATGATCTTCCATCTCCATATAATCATCAAGGCTGTAACGCTTTTCTCCGTTTTCATTCACTTCGGTTACCGAAACGATTTCCACAGGGTTATTCACCTCAATATCGTTGATATCATCATCTAAATTATACACCACTTCTTCCTCCTCATCTTCTGCAATAAATTCTTCTTGGGTCGGAGAAGCTTTTTCATTTAATGGCAAGTCAAAAGAAAGCGTAAACTGCTCTTCTTCCTCTTGATTAAACAAATCTGCCTGAGGTTTGTACGTAGGTTCTTCAACACTTACGATTTTAAATTCTAGCTCTTCCTCCTCTTCTTCAAAAGTGATCTCTGGTTCAGAGTGATCTAAAACTTCCTCGTACACCACCTGAAGGTTTCTGATCAACTCTGTCGTCGGGATCAAATCCATTTTAGGCTTTGGTGTTTCCTTCTTAGGCTTATTTACCATCAGATCCATTGGATCATCCGTATCATCAAGCGTATGCACGATAGGTTTTTTCTCAGGAGCCGGCGCTTCCTTTTTTGGTGCAGGTGTGTCAAAGTTTAACGTCCCTCCGGTATTTTTAGGCGTTAAATCGTGTTGTGCACGCTGCTCATCTTCTAGGGTGTGAATGATCTTCTTCGTTTCGGTATTAACGATATCATTTTGCTGTTCTACATTAAACCCCGTAGCGATAATTGTTACCGATATCGCATCTCCAAGGCTTTCTTCTTCTCCAACACCCATAATGATATTTGCGCTATGACCAGCCTCATCTTGAATGTGATCGTTGATCTCACCGATCTCATCAATAGTGATCTCTTCGGTTCCTGAAACGATAAGCAACAGTACGTTCTTGGCACCGGTAATTTTATTGTCGTTCAACAATGGTGAGTCTAATGCTTTTCTGATGGCGTCCTGAGCACGACTCGCACCACTGGCATTAGCACTACCCATAATAGCGGTTCCGCTATTACTCAATACGGTTTTTGCATCACGAAGGTCAATGTTTTGCGTGTAGTGATGCGTGATCACTTCGGCAATACCTCTTGAAGCGGTAGCAAGAACTTCGTCTGCTTTGCTGAATCCTGCTTTAAAACCAAGATTACCATATACCTCACGTAATTTATTGTTGTTGATCACGATAAGCGAATCAACATGCGAGCGTAATTTTTCAACTCCCAACTGCGCTTGTTCATTACGCATTTTACCTTCAAACTGAAACGGAATGGTCACAATACCTACGGTAAGTACATCCATCTCTTTTGACATTTTTGCAATCACAGGAGCTGCTCCGGTTCCGGTACCACCACCCATTCCGGCAGTGATAAATACCATTTTGGTATTGGTTCCTAACATTTGTTTTACATCCTCAGAGCTCTCGATAGCTGCTTTCTCACCAACTTCAGGATTGGCGCCTGCACCTAAACCTTCAGTAAGACTTACTCCCAACTGAATTTTAATAGGCACCGGACTGTTTTCTAAAGCTTGTGCATCTGTATTGCAGACTACAAAGTCTACTCCTTTAATCCCCTGACTAAACATATGGTTGATGGCATTACTACCACCACCTCCTACGCCTATCACTTTGATGACGTTGCTCTGATTTTTTGGTAAATCAAACGAAATGTTTTCAAAATCTGTGTTGCTCATAATATATCGTTTTACCGGTTGTTTCTTTTGTTTTCTCTTTTTCTATTGGCTTTATAAACGTATTCGCTTATCGTTTTTTTATTTTATTCTGCGTTATCCAAAAAGTCTTTAAACTTTTCTGCCCACGTATCAAAAATGCTTTTGCGTGGTTTCTTTGCCGCTGCCGGCTTTTCTTCTTCTTGTTCAGCAGGATCATCTTCCAGAAGCGGTTCTATAACAGGTTCTTCTTCTACCACTGCAGTATCCTGCGGCTCGTCGTCCTGAATGTTGCGTTGATGCTCTAAACTATTCATCACCAAACCTACGGCTGTTGCATACAACGGACTCGTAGTTTCTGAATCGCTATCACCTGCCAAATGCTCGTTAGGATAACCTATACGTGTATCCATCCCCGTGATGTACTCTACCAGTTGCTTTAAGTGTTTCAGTTGTGAACCACCACCGGTAAGTACAATCCCTGCAATAAGCTTTTTCTTCTGTTCCTCGTGACCGTAATTTTTGATCTCGAGATACACCTGCTCTACGATCTCTACCACGCGTGCGTGAATGATCTTAGAGAGGTTTTTAAGTGTAATTTCTTTTGGTTCTCTACCACGTAATCCGGGAATAGAAACGATCTCGTTATCTTTATTCTCTCCTGGCCACGCTGAACCAAACTTTATTTTAAGAAGCTCTGCCTGCTTTTCTATAATGCTGCAGCCTTCTTTGATATCTTCGGTGATCACATTACCTCCAAATGGAATTACCGCCGTATGCCGAATGATTCCGTCTTTAAAAATGGCGAGATCTGTTGTACCACCACCTATATCAATAAGTGCGACTCCTGCCTCTTTCTCTTCCTGACTCAGTACCGCGTTTGCTGAAGCTAATGGCTCTAACGTTATTTTATCAAGATTGAGACCTGCACTTTTTACACAACGACCAATGTTGCGTATGCTGCTCACCTGCCCTACGACCACATGGAAATTGGCTTCTAACCTTCCACCATACATCCCAATTGGTTGTGTGATTTCGGCTTGACCATCTACTTTATATTCCTGCGGAAGCACGTGAATAATTTCTTCTCCCGGAAGCATAACCAGTTTATGCACCTGGTTGCAAAGCATATCGATGTCTTTAGGTCCTATTACCTGATCTGCATCGGCACGAGTGATATAATCGCTATGTTGCAAACTGCGTATATGCTGCCCGGCAATACCCACAACTACATCTTCTATTTTCATCCCGGAAACACTTTCCGCTTCCTGCACAGCTTGCTGAATAGACTGAATGGTCTGCGTGATATTATTCACTACCCCGCGATGTACGCCTAAACTTTTAGACTTACCAATACCCAAGATCTCTAGCTTATGATATTCGTTATACCTACCTATCATTGCCACAATCTTTGTGGTACCAATATCTAGCCCTACTGCTATGTCCTTATGCTCCATAACTTACTTTTTTGTCCCTACGACCTGCCCTTTAAAGCGCAGATCAACACTTTTATAAACTTCAAGACTATTGTCTTTTATCGCCTTTTGATAAAATGCCTTGTAGTTAGAAAATTTACTAGACAACTGCTCTATTTTGCCTATTACGACATCATAATCAAGCACTCTTAACGTGAGACTATAATCGCCATTTTTAAATCTTGAAATCCCAACAACCTGAGTTGCCAGAACTTTATCTTCTTGTATATACTTTAAAAGCGGATAAACTTCTTTTACCTGCTCTTGTGAAACACCTGTCACTAAGGGCACACGTGCCGAATAGTTAGATGATAGCGGCATCGTCTTGCCTTCTTCATCAATATAAAACGGGGTCTGAGTCTGAACTCGAGCTAGAGGTTTTCTTTGCTTTACAGTCGCTCCCACTACACCATCTAACGTCATATAAACATCTGCATCTGCGATCATTGCGTGCGCATCGAGTTTATCTTCGAGGTCTTTCAAATCTAAAATTTCTTTGTACTGCCCCTCAATAGGTTTCCCGTTTTGTATCAACAATTTATCAACCGATTCTGCTGTAACAAAGAGGTTTGCACCTGCTTCAAAATTGATTTGAACCTCTTTTACTTTTCGGTTGGCATTGCGCTTATGCGTAAAGGCAACCAAGCCCAGAGTAAGGACCACCAAAACCAGCATTCTTATGTAAAACCAATTGATTTTCATACCGCTAATGTTTTAGTCAGTTTTAAAATTTCTTCTCCTATATCTCCTGCCCCCATCATTACTTTTATCGTAGCTTTTGACGCCTGCAACTTCTCTTCCAGTTGTGCTTTTGAGATCACTTCTTTTCGCGTAAGCGGAATTAACTCCAATAACTTTTCAGAAGTAACTCCCTCTATAGGTTCCTCGCGAGCCGGATAAATATCTAAAAGCAGCAACTCATCAAACTGTGCTAAACTCGCTGCAAACTCTTCCATAAAATCACGAGTACGACTGAACAAATGCGGCTGAAAAACTGCCAAAACTCGTTTGTTCGGGTACATCTCGCGTACAGCACTATGCACTGCGTTTATTTCGGCAGGATGATGCGCATAATCATCAATGAGCACCTCATTTTCCTTTTTAATACGATACGTAAACCTGCGATTAACCCCTTTAAATGCAAACAGAGCTTTGGCGAGCTTATCGGCAGGGCAGCCGTAATGTAAAGCCATCGCCAAAGCGGTTGTTGCATTAGACAAATTATGTCTACCGGGCAGGTTAAGCACTAAATCTTCTATGAGCCCATCAGGATGTTTTAAATCAAAATGGTAAGCTCCGTTTTCTATTTTTACATTTAAAGCAGCATAGGCTGAATGGTCTTCTACACCTACAGTAATTCCGTCGAGCGGTAATCCGTTTTTTACAAACAGGACACCGTCTTCTTTTACTTGAGCTGCAAAATCTCTGAAGCTTTTCTGCAAAGCTTCAGCATCACCGTAAATATCCAGGTGATCTGCATCCATCGAAGTGATTGCCGCGATATTAGGAAACAGTTGCATAAACGAGCGATCAAACTCATCTGCTTCCACAACCACAATTTCCTCACCTTGCTGAATCAAGTTACTCTGATAATTTTCTGCAATTCCACCTAAAAATGCGGTCATCGGCAGCTCGCAAAATGCCATCAAATGACCAAGCATTGCACTGGTTGTGGTTTTTCCGTGGGTTCCGGCGACTGCAAAACAGAATTTCTCTTGAGTCAACCAACCTAAAACTTCAGCCCGCTTTTTGATCTGAAAACCTTCAGTTAAATAAAACTGATAGGCTGTATGCGCTTTAGGAACCGCAGGTGTATAAACCACCAGCGTTTTGTCTAAAACTTTAAATTCAGCAGGAATCGCTTCCAAAGTATCTTGATAACTTATTCTGATCCCAAGCTCTTCAAGAGATCTTGTAATCTGCGAAGGTGTTTTATCATAACCCGCCACTTCTTTCCCGGCAGCGTGAAAATAACGCGCAAGCGCGCTCATCCCAATTCCGCCAATGCCGATGAAATAAATATGCGATATGTGATCAAGCGTTTTCACCTACTGCTTTAATAATTTTTCTACTTCGTTTACAATATGTTCTGTTGCCTGTGGCAATGCGATCTTTTTAATATTATCACCCAAAAGCTGTTGCTTGGCTTCATCGTGAACTAGTGTTTTAAAAACAGGCTTAAACTGTTGTTCTGCTTCTTTCTCTTTCAACAGAATCGCTGCGTTTTTTGATACGATCGCCTCTGCATTTTTGGTCTGATGATCTTCTGCCACATTGGGAGATGGTATAAAAATCACCGGTTTCCCAACTAACATCAATTCAGACACAGATCCTGCCCCAGCTCTGCTGATAATGATATCAGCTGCAGCATAAGCCAGATTCATCGTGTCTATGTATGGCAACACTTGTACATCCTCAACGGCATTATGCTTTTTATATTCTTCATAGTACAATTGCCCACTTTGCCAGATGATTTGCACCTCTTGATCTAAGATGAACTGCAATTCTCTATCCAGCATTTTATTAATGGCTCGAGCTCCCAGACTTCCTCCTAAAACCAATAAGGTTTTTTTATTCTTTTTAAGGTTGAATTTTGCCATCCCTTGCTCTCGCAAACTATCAATCGCTAGCAAATCCTGACGCACAGGGTTACCTGTTTTTACAATCTTATCTTGCGGAAAAAAGCGCTGCATTTCATCATACGCTACACAAATTTTCTGAACCTTTTTAGCCAGAAGCTTATTGGTTATACCTGCATAACTGTTCTGTTCCTGAATCAATGCCGGCACGTTGTAACGCGTGGCCATTTCTAACAAAGGACCACTCGCAAAACCACCGGTACCGATAACTACGTCTGGCTTAAATTTTCTAATAATTCCTGCCGACTTGAATAAACTACTGATCAGCTTAAATGGAAACATTAAATTGGACCAGGTCAACTTTCGTTGAAGCCCCGCGATCCACAGTCCTTTGATCTCGTAACCTGCTTTAGGAACTTTCTCCATTTCCATACGATCTTGAGATCCCACAAAAAGGAATTCCGCTTGCGGATACTTTGCTTTTAAAGCATCGGCAATTGCAATCGCCGGGTAAATGTGCCCCCCGGTTCCGCCTCCTGATAGTATGAATTTATAGTTCTTCAAATCGTTACTTTCGTTTACATCGCTTCGCTTAATACATCAAGCGGATTCATCTCATCTTCTTCTTTAGCGCGCACTTCATCACGCTTAGCACTTACGCTTAAAATAATCCCGATCGCTAAACACGTCATCCAGATCGAGGTTCCACCACTACTCACCAGTGGCAAGGTCTGCCCGGTCACCGGAAATAATTCTACCGCAACCGCCATATTAATCAATGCCTGAAATACGATAGGCAAACCCACTCCCATTACGGCGAGCTTCCCGAAAACCGTATCGGCTTTATGTGCTACTACTAAAATTCTAAATAGCAGTAGCAAATACATTAACAACAACATCAAACCTCCTACCAGACCAAATTCTTCTACGATGATCGCATAAATAAAATCTGATGAGGATTGAGGCAAAAAGTTTTTCTGAACACTTTTACCCGGTCCTAAACCGGTAAGGCCTCCGGTTGCAATCGCGATTTTAGCTTTCTCTATCTGGTAATCGCCTTCGCTATCTTCATCATCAGCAAAACTGTCTATACGGCTCATCCAGGTATCTACACGGTTGGGAAACACCCCCGGAAATGCTTTAGCTGCCAAAACAAACATTGTAAGTGCTAGCAAACCGGTCGCTACGATTATGGCTAAATATTTAAACGGGTAGCCGCCCATAAACACCAACGTCAACACCATCGCAAAAATGATCGCTGTGGTTGAAAAGTTCGCCGGAAGGATCAATCCTAAAACCAAAGCCACCGGTACCCAAAGCGGTAAAATGCTTTCTTTAAACGTGATTTGCTCATCCTTAATTTTTGAAAGATAACGCGCGATATAGATCATCAACACCACCGAAGCCAAAGTCGAGGTTTGAAACGTAATCCCAACAAACGGCACTTTTATCCATCTACTGGCGTTGGCACCATCAATGGTCGTCCCTTGTGCCATCGTGATCAACAAAAGGATGATCACAATAGGAATTCCTATAATTGACAGTCCCTTAAAGTAATGCGCAGGCACTTTGTGCACCCCATAAATGATCGCAAAACCTAAAACCAAATGCATAAAGTGACGCACCAAAAACGGCAATGTTTCCCCATTACCATATAAGTAGGCAAGGTTACTGCTCGCACTAAATACCGGTAAAAAGGAAAACAGCGCTAAAAAGGCAGTGATTGCCCAGATCGCTCGATCTCCTTTTAAGGTTGAAAATATGTTTTTGGTTCTACTCAACGTTACTTTCTATTTTATAGATTGCGTACAGCTTCTTTAAATTGACGCCCGCGATCTTCATAATTCTCAAACAAGTCAAAACTTGCACATGCTGGAGATAACAACACATTATCTCCTTTATCGCTCAATTTGTAAGCGATCTTCACTGCTTCGGTGATCGATTGAGTTTCAATGATGTTCTCTACCATTCCTGAGAAGGTCTGCATCAACTTTGCATTATCAACACCAAGGCAAATGATCGCTTTTACTTTTTCATTCACTAATGGAAAAAGATCTTTATAATCATTTCCTTTATCCACTCCGCCAACAATCCAAACCGTTGGAGCACTTATACTATCTAAGGCATAAAACGTAGCGTTCACATTAGTCGCTTTTGAATCGTTGATATAAGACACGTGATTGATCTTAAGCACCTGCTCTAAGCGATGTTCAACCCCTTGAAAACCCTCTAAAGATTCTCTAATGGTCGCCTTGCGAATGCTTAATAAACGTGCAGCAGTTGCCGCAGCCATCGCATTCTTAGTGTTATGCGCCCCTTTAATAGTTAAGTTTTTTGTTGACATAGTCATTGTTGTATCGTCAATTAAAATGTTTATTTCTTCTTGAGCGTAATAAGCTCCTTTTTTTTGTTGTTTTGAAATCGAAAAAGGTATGCACTGCGATCGCACGGGATGCTTTGCTAACCAATCAGTAATCACAGGATCGTCTGCATCATAGATCAAGTAATCCTTTTCGGTCTGGTTTTCCGCTATGCGGAATTTTGACTTGATATAATTTTCAAACTTGTACTCGTAGCGATCCAAATGGTCTGGTGTGATGTTGGTCAAAATCGCGATATGAGGCGCAAAATCTACAATACCATCTAGCTGGAAACTGCTAATTTCTAGAGCATAAAAATCCTGATCATCAAGCGCCACCCATTTTGCAAAACTGTCTCCAATATTTCCCGCAGCCACACTTTTCAATCCGGCTTGCTTAAGCAGGTGCGCCATAAGCATAGTGGTGGTGGTTTTACCATTGCTTCCGGTAATCCCTACCAAGGTTGCCTTAGTATAGCGTGCTGCAAACTCAATTTCTGAGATCACAGAAATACCTGCTTCAACCAACTTTTTAATTAGTGGTGCTTTATCAGGAATTCCCGGACTCTTCATCACGAGGTCTGCATTGAGAATTTTTGCTTCGGTGTGACCACCGTCTTCCCATTCAATTTCAATGTTTTTAAGAACGTCAAGGTATTTTGGTTTTATCTTCCCAAAGTCTGAGACAAAAACTTCAAAACCTTCCTTTTTACCCAAAATAGCGGTGCCAATTCCGCTTTCACCACCACCCAAGATCACTAGCCGCTTCATCTATCTAACTTTTAAAGTGACAATGGTGATGATCGCGAGTAAAATGCCTATAATCCAAAAGCGCGTCACGATCTTACTCTCGTGAAGGCCCTTTTTCTGGTAATGGTGATGCAACGGCGACATTAAAAAAATGCGACGGCCTTCACCTGTTTTTTTCTTGGTGTATTTAAACCAACTCACCTGCAGCATTACCGAAAGCGTTTCCATAAAGAAAATCCCGCATAGTAATGGAATGAGTAATTCTTTACGAATAGCTATGGCGATCACGGCGATGATTCCGCCTATGGTTAAACTTCCCGTATCTCCCATAAAAATTTGGGCGGGATACGTGTTGTACCATAAAAACCCTACTAGAGCTCCCACGAATGCAGTAATAAAAATTACCATCTCTCCCGAACGCGGGATGTACATCACATCGAGATAATCACTAAAGATGATGTTACCAGACACCCACGCAAAAATTCCCAAAGTGAGTACGATGATCGCTGAAGAGCCGGCAGCCAAGCCATCTATTCCATCCGTAAGGTTGGCCCCATTAGACACAGCAGTAACAATAAATATGACAATAGGAATAAATAATAACCAAGCATATTTCACATAGTCTTCGCCCAACCAACTCACTAGAATGCTATAATCGATCTCATTATTTTTCACAAAAGGAATGGTGGTCGTTAAGGCTTTTTCTTCCGAAGAAAATTCGGTCGTAGAACTGTCAACCAATTCTTCTTGTTGCGCCGGTTTATTTGCGATCTCATCTTTTACAGTCACACCCGGATGGAAGAAAATGGTTGCACCCACAATAATTCCTAAACCAACCTGACCAAATATCTTAAACTTGCCCTGAAGTCCTTCTTTGTTCTTCTTTCTGATTTTCAAGAAATCATCCATAAAACCTATGGCACCCATCCACAACGTGGTCACAATAAGAAGGATGACATAAATATTTTCGAGCTTAGCTAACAAAAACACCGGAATCAATGTGGCCAAAATGATGATTAATCCACCCATTGTTGGGGTTCCTGCTTTCTCTACCTGACCTTCTAACCCTAAGTCACGTATAGATTCGCCCAATTGTTTTTTCTGTAAATACAAGATGATGCGCTTTCCCCAAATGGTAGAAATCGCCAGCGACATGATAATCGCTATTGCCGCGCGAAACGTGATAAAGCCAAATAAACTTGCCCCGGGGAAGTTGTATGCACGCTCTAAATATTCAAAAAGGTAATACAGCATTTAAAATTCTTTTTCGCCTTTGGCTTTTGCTTATTTATTCAGCTCGGTTAATAGTTCTTTTACAATTTTAAAATCATCAAAATCGGTACGCTCTCCCTTTACCTCTTGGTAGGTCTCGTGTCCTTTTCCGGCGATTAAAATGATGTCATTTTCTTCTGCCATCTGGCAGGCTGCTTTGATCGCTTGCTTACGCGAAGTGATTGCTACAGTCTTCTTATAATCTACAGGCTCCACGCCTTTTTCAATCTCCTCAATAATCGCATCAGGATCTTCACTACGCGGGTTATCGCTCGTAAAAACCACTTTTGTACTTAGTGCAGCAGCGATTTTTCCCATTTTTGGTCTTTTGGTTCGATCGCGATCTCCACCACAACCCACAACGGTAATCAACTCTTCATTTTTTGTACGGATGTCGTTGATCGTTTCCAGCACATTTTTGAGTGCATCAGGTGTATGCGCATAATCAACAATTGCCGTGATCTTTTTAGCTGAAATCATATACTGAAATCGGCCGCTCACACTGGTCAATTCTGATAAATACTGAAGCGCTTCAAGCTGACTTAAGCCTAGCAATTCTGCAGCAGCATAAATCGCCAATACGTTGTAAGCATTAAACGAGCCTATCAACTTCACCCAAACTTCCTGATCATTCACTTTTAACAACAGTCCGGTGAATTGATTTTCTAAAATCTGCGCGCGATAATCTGCAAAAGATTTTAGCGCATAAGTCACTTTTTTAGCCTGCGTATTTTGCAACATCACCTGCCCGTTCTTATCGTCTATATTCGATAAGGCGAATGCCGTTTTAGGCAGATGATCAAAGAACGATTTCTTCACATCCCGATACTCTGCAAACGTCTTGTGATAATCCAAGTGATCGTGACTAAGATTGGTAAAGATTCCACCTTCAAAGTGCAATCCTTCGGTGCGTTTTTGATGAATTCCGTGCGAACTCACTTCCATAAAGCAATATTCTACACCGGCATCATTCATCATCGCCAGGTATTTATTGATCGTAAGCGAATCTGGAGTGGTATGCGTTGCCGGAAACTCCTCATCTCCTACCAAAACTTTTACGGTTGAAAGCAATCCGGCTTTAAAACCAGCTTTAGTAAACAACTGATGCAATAAAGTCGCAATGGTGGTTTTACCGTTGGTACCGGTGATGCCCACTAACTTTAAATTTTCAGATGGATTCTCATAATAATTAGACGCCATCACCGCCAAAGCCTGTGCCGTATCTGAAGTTTGCACATACGTAATGCCGTTGACAAAAACTTCAGGCATGCGCTCGCAGATGATCGCTATCGCACCTTGTTCTTCAGCCTTTTTTATAAAATCATGACCATCACTTTGCGTCCCGCTGATCGCCACAAAAACATCATTAAGCCCCACCTTACGCGAATCAAAATGAATCGCGTTCACAGGTACATTTGGATTTCCGGTAACCGACTCCAGCGTCACTTTATACAATATGTCTTTTAAAAGAATCACGACAGTTGTAAAATGATTTTCTGATTTTTACTTAATTTTTGTCCGGCTTTAAGTGACTGGCTTTTTACTTTTCCACTTCCTGAAAACTCTACCTGTAAGCCTAAATTCTCCAACAGGGAAACAGCGTCCATCCCACTCATCCCCCTTACATTAGGAATTGTCTCAGCTGCCTTCTGAGCTTGCTGATAATAGTTCTCAAAATCTTTTTCTACGGAAGAAGTATTTGCATCAGCCAGTTTTACTTCATCAACTAGCGGCGTATCGCTGTACACTTTTTGTGCGATCTTTCTAAACACCGGCGCAGCGACAACACCACCATAATAGCCTATTTTTTTATTCGGTTTATGAATAACCACTATGCACGAATATTCAGGATTCTCAGCCGGAAAATAACCAGCAAAAGAGGCGATGTATTTCCCCTCTTCTTTCCAGTATTCTGTTTGGCAGGTTCCTGTTTTACCGGACATTGAGAAATTTTTAGAATAAATATCCTTTCCGGTGCCGCGCTCTACCACATTCTTCATCATCTCCTGTGCTTTATCAATTGTAGACTGCGAGCAGATCGCCGGATTGATCACTTCTTTTTCAAATTTTTCTATGGAAGCATCCCATTTTTTAACCTCTTTGATGAAGCGTGGCTTAACCATCTCTCCATCATTTGCTATGGCATTATAAAACGTCAGGGTTTGCAACGGCGTAAGCGAAACTCCATAACCAAAAGCCATCCAAGGTAAAGTCGTCCCGTACCAGTTAGCATCACCGGGGTACGGAAACTTAGGACTTCCTTCTCCCTTGATCTCAAGCCCCAACTTGTCATTAAGCCCCATATTATAAAGACGCTTCAAGAAACGCTTAGGGTCATCTTTGTAACCTTCATTGATAATTTTAGCAAAAGCCGTGTTTGAAGAAAGTTCGAATGCACGCGCAGCAGAGATTTTCCCATATCCACCCCAATGTGAATCATATACCGTTCTATTATAAAAACGCACACGGCCATTTTCGGTATCTACCACATCACTCGTATCGATCACCCGGTCTTCAAGAGCAGCAACCATCGCCATCAGCTTAAAAGTAGAACCCGGTTCAGCCGACTCGTAAACGGCGTAATTTCGATCTTCATAATACCCATCACCATCTTCGGTACGACCTAGATTTGAGATTGCTTTGATCTCACCGGTTTTTGTTTCCATCACCACCACACAACCGTGGTCTGCTTCAAACTTTTCTAACGAAGCCAATAACGCGTGATGCGCGATATCTTGAATATTGACATCAATCGTTGAAATTACATCATAGCCATCCTGCGGTTCAACAATATTATCATCGCCTATGGGCTTCCATTGACCTTTTGCAATGCGCTGCTTAAGACGTCTTCCTTCTTTACCTCTTAAATAAGGACCGAAAGCTCCTTCTAAACCGGCTTCGCTATAACGACCATATTCTGTAAGACGATCGTAACCTATGGTGCGCTCGGCAATTTTATCTAGTGGATGCTCACGCACGGTACGTTGTTCGGTGATAATTCCTCCTTTATAAGGACCTTTATTAAATAGCGGCAATTTTTTAATCGCGAGATATTTTGAATACCCCAGATTACGCGCCAGTAGCAAGTAGCGGTTTTTATTCACTCGCGCTTTGCGCAAAAGGTCTATATAATAAGACTGCGGTTTCCCCAATTGCTCAGCAAGTCCTTTAGAAAGTCCCTGAATGTTTTCTTCAAAATCAGTTTGCTTTGGAGCCAAAGCATCAAAACGAATATCATATTTAGGTACCGAAGTAGCTAACAAGCTACCGTCACCCGCATACAAATTCCCGCGATTCGCCGGAATCGTAAACATACGCTCGGTACGGGCTTCTGCAAGCTCTTTGTATTTATCACCTTCAGCCAACTGAATGTCGCAAAGTTTAAACGCAACAAAAAGGGCGAAGAGAAACATACCTCCTGCCACTAAATACATCCGGTTCAATATGTTCTTTTCGCTAGTAGCCATTTTGAACTTAAGGTGTTTTTGTTACTTTAATTTTTTTGGGCGGCGTCAAGGAAGGCGCTAAACCTTGCTCTGCCACTTGCCGCGTTACCACGGTTTCCATTTTTAACCTCCGGGCTTCAAGCCGCGTATCTACAAATTCACTATGCAATTCTTTTACTTCAGCATTTAACTGAGAGATCAGATGCACTTTTTTATCTGCACGATGCGAACTCCCGATCATCACAATTGCCAAAACCGACAAAAAAATGATCATACGCCAGTTTTTAACCGCATCGTCACTAAACAGGAACTTACCTTTAAGTATGTGATAAATACCTTCTTTCAAATCCCTTATAATTTTTCAGCAACACGCAGCTTTGCACTACGCGCTCTGTTGTTTTGTTTTATTTCTTCTTTAGATGGAACGATCAAGCCGCCAACCTTTTTAAAGGGCACGCTGAAATTTCCAAAAATGTCTTTCTCCGGTTCCCCTTCAAAAAGACCGTTGCGCATATAGCGCTTTACCAACCTATCCTCTAATGAGTGATACGAGATCAAACTCAAACGCCCTCCGGGTTTCAACATTTCTTCAGTTTGCTGAAGAAATTCTTTCAACACCTCTAACTCCTGATTCACTTCAATACGGATCGCCTGATAAATCTGCGCCAACAATTTATGCTCGCGCCCTTTAGGCAAATACGATTGAAGCGCTTGCTTTAAATCTTCAGTAGTCTCTATAGGCTGATCTTTGCGCACAGAAACTAAAGTTCTCGCCAGCTTAGGCGCACTTCTCAATTCACCGTACTGCAACAACACTCGAGACAGATCTTCTTCTGCATATTCATTAACCACGTGATACGCCGAAAGCTTATCACCTTGATTCATGCGCATATCAAGTTTTGCATCAAAACGAGTCGAGAATCCGCGCTCAGCAACATCAAACTGATGAGACGACACTCCAAAATCACCCAAAATACCATCTACTTGTGCCGCTCCATAAAACCTCAAAAAACGCTTCGCAAAGCGAAAATTCTCATTAATGAGCGTAAACCTAGGATCATCAATAGCATTCTCCAACGCGTCTTTATCCTGGTCAAAAGCAAACAATTTACCGTCAGCACCTAGACGTTTTAGGATCTCTCGAGAATGACCACCTCCACCAAAAGTCACATCTACATAAACTCCGTCAGGTTTGATCGCCAAACCATCAACAGTTTCTTTTAATAAGACCGGGTTATGATAATCCATCAGGTATGTCATTTTGATCTCCCATTACTTCTTCTGCTAAGGCAGCAAAATCTCCATCATCATTGCTCACCGCCTCTTCATAACCTACAGCATCCCAGATCTCAATGATATTTCCTCCGGAAGTCAATACGATATCCTTTGTAATCGACGCAAATGCGATCAGATCCTTAGGAATCAACAACCTCCCGGAAGCGTCAGCTTCAACTAACTTTACACCTGCGGTGAACCTTCTGATGAAATCCACGTTTTTCTTCACAAAGCGATTGAGTCCGTTGAGCTTTTTCATCATCACCTCCCATTCAGACATTGGCCACAACTCTAAACACGAATTAAACACAGAACGCTTCACCACAAAGCCCTCCTGCAACTCTTTTGCAAGCTGTTTTTTCAACGCAGACGGCATCATGAGCCTTCCTTTTGCGTCAACTTTGCACTCATATGTTCCTATAAGACTGAGCAAGAATACAGTAGGTTTTAGGTATAATATTTTCAAATATATAGAATTTTATACCACATCCTCCCACATTCTACCACTTTGTTGATAAATTATCCCACTTGTTAATTATTCTGAAAATCTTAACATTAGGTTAGTAGGCTGGCTTAAAACCTCTTGTTATCTCAAGGCGGCGCAAGCATTGAAGACAAGTGTATTTTTAGATTTTCAATTTGGGCTAAATGTCTATATTTGTGGCAAAGCCGCTTGCCGACCTATTAATTATGAAGCACCAATTAAAAACCGAGGGAAAATTTACTTACTTAGAAGTAGGCGAAGGAACCCCTATCGTAATTCTTCACGGACTGATGGGTGGCCTGAGCAATTTTGACGCGGTAACCGATCACTTTTCGCAAAACGGCTATAAAGTCGTAATTCCAGAATTACCTTTATATTCTATGCCTCTTATCAAAACAGGGGTTAAAACATTTGCGAAATACCTCAACGACTTTATCGCGATGAAAGGCTTTAAAGAAGTTATTCTTTTAGGGAATTCACTCGGCGGTCATATCGCATTATACCACACTAAGCTCTATCCGGAAGTGATGAAAGCCTTGGTGATCACCGGAAGTTCGGGGCTTTACGAGAGCGCAATGGGCGAGAGTTATCCGAAACGCGGAGATTATGAATACATCAAGAAAAAAGCTGAAGATGTGTTTTATGATCCTGCAGTAGCGACCAAAGAAATTGTAGATGAAGTTTATGAGACGGTAAACGACCGAAACAAACTCATAAAAACACTTGCGATTGCCAAAAGCGCTATACGCCATAATATGGCTCAGGATCTCCCACATATGAATACATCTACATGTATCATCTGGGGCCGTAACGACAATGTCACGCCTCCTGAGGTTGCCGAAGATTTTGATAAGCTCTTACCAGATTCTGATTTATACTGGATTGATAAATGCGGTCACGCCGCAATGATGGAGCACCCAAAAGAATTTAATGAGATTCTTTCACGGTGGTTAAAAGAGCGCAATTTCTAATACACTCTTCTTATGCATATAAAATCTGCTGAATTTCTTGTAAGTAATTCTAATGTGGCCAAGTGCCCTAAAAATAAGATGCCTGAATATGCATTTATAGGACGATCAAATGTTGGTAAGTCGAGCTTGATCAATATGCTTACCGATCGTAAAAATCTAGCTAAAACTTCCGGAAGACCGGGAAAGACACAATTGATCAATCATTTTGTGATCAATCAAACTTGGTATCTCGTCGATTTACCGGGTTACGGTTATGCTCGTGTATCAAAAAAAGTAAAGAAGGAATTTCAGAAATTCATCACGCAATATTTTGAAGAGCGTGAGCAGTTGGTTTCAGCGTTTGTACTTATAGATTGTCGCCATGAACCACAGCCTATTGACCGAGAGTTTATGCAATATCTTGGCGAAAAACAGATTCCATTTTCTATAATCTTCACAAAGGCAGATAAACTGAAGCCAAAAGCTTTAGAACGCAATATTGAACATTATAAACAGGAATTACTCGCAGGCGCTTGGGCCGAAATGCCTAATTATTTTATTAGCAGCGCTACAAATAGTACGGGAAAAGATGAGATTCTCGACTATATAAATGCGATAAACGAACAGCTTAAAGAGTCTTAAGCTTTGCTTTTATCGCTTGAATAAGCGCTGCTTCGGTATTTAATGTTTCTAATTCTTCTTTAGACAGAAAAACGTTTAGACCTGTTTCGGTTTTACTCAGAATTACCGGAAACTCCCATTGGTCATTCCTTTCAGCCGTACAGTTTTGAAGAAACTCATCACGATGGTAAAATTCCATGTTTAAAGCTGTAGATTGCCTAAATGCCTTCCACATTTCACGCTCTTGAAATGCGCCATGCGTGAGCCTACACAACTTACATGAATACGTAGACGGACTCACAATCTTGTGAACACCATCTAAAAGTGCATTTAATGTTCCAGAACGTGCATTGTAAACAAAGAGAAGTGTGATCACCTTCCGGAACTATTAAATTACTTTTTCAATTCTAGCTTTTCGGCAAAATAATCACAGAAATCCATCATCGTAGCAGACATTTTATCATCGTCTGTAGCGCGCTTAAAGGTATTAGCCATACTCACTAAAGTCTGATGAAAAAACACCTTCATCTCATCAACCGGCATATCTTTGGTCCATAAATCTATACGCGCAGCTTCCTGCTTTTTGTGATCCCAAAGCGAAAGCATCAAAGCTTTTGCCGGCTCGTGCGAGACACCACCGTCGGGTGCATTCCAAGAGATTTTCTCCGGCACTCTGTTCTCATCTAATTCTACACTTAGTTTGATTTCAGTTTTCATCAACTGTTATTATTTGCGGGGTTTATAATTTGCTTGTTTAAAAATCTCGTCACTGCTTTTACCGGGCAGCATTTGCAAAGGTATGGTATTGCGCTGCATATACGCTTTTACCATTTGCCAACCGATATAGCGACCCAACCTTGGCGGACTTTCGTTATCAAATTCTAAATAGAATTTTGAAAATGGCGCAGGGTTGATAAAACGGCTTAATAGCTTACTATCTGTATCAAATAACAATTCATTTTCAACAAAATACGTCCAGATATCTACTTCATTAGCTTCTGCCCAATCCAGCTGCTCAGGCGTATAGCCTATGATCTCGTTCTTGGCTTCTAAGGTCAAAAGCTGCTCCATCATATACAGTCGTTTGCCGTGATAAATCATTTCATCTAAAAAACGACGGCTTCCCTGCTTGCGCACTAAGGTTCTTACAAAAGCATCAGCGACATCCACATCTATCTGTTCCTTGCGGAAATTCTGCGTGTAAAAACGCTGAATACCCTTGTAAAAATGATGATCTTCTCCTAAGTAATTATCCAATCCTATGATCAACAGACTATCAGTCAAAATCACCGGGGTTCGGTATGCGACATCAGAAGTAATGGTAACCACTTTAGGCAATGGCGTTTTTGGATAATAATATTTTATATGCTTAAATAAATTGTCAAGCTCTTGAGTTTCCTCATTAAAATCAGGAAAAGATTGAGCTACTTCGCTATTCAATTCAAGCTGAATGGTGTCCTGTATTTTATCGCGCCAAAACTGCTCATCATACTGCTCGGGAAAAAGATAAGGATATGCAGCGATCAATTCTGGGAGTTCTGAAGCATCAACTTTGGCAAACTTCTGATCAAATCGATCTACTTCTAAAGCGATAGGAATCTGTGAAATTTCTTCAGGGATTTTTACATCATTCTTACAACCCACCATCAAAAACACGGTAAGCCCTAAAAAAAACCTAAAACCCATACTTAACGCGATGCGCACCTGCTGAAACATTTCATTTTTTAGTAAATTCACCATTATAAATTGCTGCGCAAAGGTAGCATTTACAAACCATAAATCCTGTTTCTTATGCAAACCGAAAAAGTAATAGATCATATTGTTAACTGGCTAAAAACCTATGCAACCAACGCAAATATTCAAGGTTTTGTTGTAGGTATTAGTGGCGGAATTGATAGCGCTACTACCTCAAGCCTTTGCGCTAAAACAGGATTACGTGTGCTTTGTGTAGAAATGCCCATTCACCAACCTCCAAGTCATGTTACGCGAGCGCAGGAGCATATTGCTCAACTTAAAAAACGTTTTGCGAATGTTTCTGATGTGCGAGTAGATCTCACCGAAACTTTTGAAACTTTTAAAACTGCATTACCAGCTGCCGAAACAGATACGAATCCCGGGCTTGAGTTAAGCTTGGCGAACACGCGTGCTCGTTTACGCATGAGTACCTTATATTATTTTGCAGGTTTACACGGCTATCTGGTTGCCGGAACAGGTAACAAGGTTGAAGATTTTGGTGTTGGTTTTTATACAAAATATGGTGATGGCGGTGTTGATTTGAGTCCGATTGCAGACTTGATGAAAAGTGAAGTTTATGCGTTAGCCAAAGAACTTGGAGTTCCTGAAAGCATTCAAGTCGCTAAACCTACCGATGGTTTGTGGGGAGACGACCGTAGCGATGAAGATCAAATTGGCGCTACTTATGACGAACTCGAGTGGGCGATGCTTCAAGATGAGCAAGGTAAATCAAGCGAAGATTTTGAAGGTAGACAAAAGCAGGTGTTTTCTATTTATAAAGGCTTTAATAATGCCAATAAACATAAGATGGAGCCCATTCCCGTTTGTACGATCCCTGAAGATTTGAAATAATTTTGAAGTTCATCCTGTAAATTAATTCTTACAGCGAAAAGCATTTGCAGTTACAATTATTGGTTTTATTTTCGTCTCAAAGCGTATAAAACTCACTATGATTACTATCACAATTGCAGATCATCACCCTATAATCGTTGATGGATTAACCCATATTCTTAAGAATACCATTCACGAGATCATCGATGTGGTTTCAGACGGAAAAGACCTAATCGCATCACTAGAAGAAGAGGTGCCTGATCTGGTAATCATGGAAATTGACATGCCCAACCTTCAAGGCCTTACTGCGATTAAAGAACTGCGTAAGCTTTTCCCCGGAATTAAAATTATGGTGTACAGCACACACCCCGAAGGTATGTACGCGCTCAGCGCCATTAAAGCCGGCGCAATGGGTTACATTGGCAAAACTGCTGATACTGCAACTGTTTTAAAAGCGGTAATTCAAGTAGCGCGTGGTGGTATTTACCTCAACAATAATTTAGTGGAAATGCTTTCTAATACTGATCCTTCTCACAATAGTACGCTGGCATATCGCTACAAAAAGCTTTCTACGCGTGAGACCGAAGTTTTAAATATGCTTTCTTCTGGAAAACGCAACAAAGACATCGCTGAATCTCTGGATATTAACGAAAAAACGGTAAGTACGTATAAAACGCGTTTGCTTAAAAAGCTAGACGCCGGAAGCTTAGCAGAACTCATTCAGCAGGCACGACTCTTACAAACTTCAGACCTCTAACGCATAAAAGGCATAATCACCAGATTTCGCTTTTTGGCAATAAGTACTTCTAGCGTTTTATAATCTTTGTAGTCCTCAAGGAATTCCTGCGCATTTTCTGGTAGTTCTCCAGTTTTTAGCTGCTCTCCAAATTCTGCCATTTTACGCTGAATAAGAAAGTGACGCAGATTGAGTAGGGTTTGTACCGTTTCTAAACCTGAATTTTCCTTTAAGGTTTTTACATAGATCTCGTGGCGATCCCACGCGTGCAGCGTATGCTTTTCAGGTTCAAAAGCTATAGATGAAATTTTCTCCATTTGAGAAGCCGGCAACACTTCGCCCAATTGATCTAACTTGATATCGCCTTCTTCTCTGGTTAAATGCTCTATAAGTAATGGATAAATCGCCTTAAAATCATCATTAGCAAACTCTACCTCGTCTTCCTGCAAGTCTAAATAGATCTTTTCGTAGATGATCAATTCTCGCTTTTCTTCTCGCTCTATGAGTTTTCCGTCTTTATCCTCATCATATACGAGATCTACAAACTGCACCGGTTCATTTGCAAACGTAATGAGCAACTTTATAATGTTTTGTTCCAACTCGTATTGCCGCTCAAACTTTACCTTTTCTTCGTTTTTAAGCGGAATCATCTCACCTTCGGCAGGACGTTTTTCGGTGGTTTGAACAGCATCTTTTTTACCTTTATTTCTAATTTGCGCAAGGGTATTAAAAAGCACATCTTCTTTAATATCCATAATACGTGCGCACTCTTGCACATAAATTTCGCGCTTGATCACATCAGGGATTTTAGCGATACTTTCTACCATATCGCGTACGAGACCCGCTTTTTTGATGGGATCCCCCTGAGCTTCTTTTACAAGCAACGAAGCTTTATACTGAATAAAATCTTTAGCATTTTTCTTTAAAAAATCTTCGACCTCAGTAAGCGTATGGGATTTTGAAAAACTATCGGGGTCTTCACCTTCCGGAAAGCTGCACACCTTTACGTTCATTCCTTGCTCCAAAATCAAATCGATTCCGCGTAGGGAAGCCCGCTGCCCCGCCGCATCTCCATCAAAAAGTACCGTGATATTAGGTGTCAATCTATTGATCAAGCGTATTTGCTCTGGAGTCAAAGCAGTACCTGAAGAAGAAACCACATTTTCAATCCCCAATTGATGCAGCTGGATCACATCGGTATACCCTTCAACCAAATAGCAATTATCTTCTTTAGCGATCGCCTGCTTGGCATAATAAATACCATAAAGCACTTTTGATTTGTGGTAGATCTCGCTCTCCGGACTATTTAGATACTTTGCCGCCTTTTTCTCATTAGTAAGAATTCGGCCTCCAAAACCCAAAACACGACCGCTCAATGAATGAATAGGAAACATTACCCGACCTTTAAAACGGTCAAACTGTTTCTCTTCCTTAACGATGGTCAGCCCGGTTTTTTCTAAAAACTCCAGCTTGTAGCCTTTGCGAATCGCTTCTGAGGTAAACGCGTCCCAAACATCAGGAGAATACCCCAATTGAAACTTCTCGATCGTTTCTTCGGTAAATCCGCGTTCTTTAAAATACGACAAACCTATCGCCTTGCCTTGTTCAGAATTCAGTAAAGTTTTGTGAAAATAATCACGTGCAAACTCTGAAACCACATACATACTCTCCCGCTCATTAGCCTGCTCCTTTTGCTCATCGGTTTGCTCAGTTTCTTCAACCTCAATATTGTACTTTTTTGCGAGATACTTGATCGCTTCGGGATACGTAAAATGCTCGTGCTCCATCAAAAAAGCAACCGCATTACCTCCTTTTCCACTTGAGAAATCCTTCCAGATTTGTTTTACCGGAGAAACCATAAAACTCGGAGTGCGCTCATCTGAGAACGGACTCAAGCCTTTAAAATTCGATCCTGATTTTTTCAGCTGAACAAAATCACCGATTACCTCCTCAACGCGAGCGGTCTCAAATACGGCATCTATGGTGGTTTTTGAAATCAAAAAAAATGAAAATTTCTTCGGTTAAAATTAAAAAAAGGTGGTCGCAAATTTACTAATAAAAAATACCTGTACGGGTTTAATCGCACAGGTATTCTATTTACTTAACTAAGGCTGCTTGTATCTAATCCATGTCAAAACGCAGACCTACTGAAAAATTGCGCTGCTCTACCGGATTATTTTTAAAGATCGTGTTCAAATCATATTTTACATAGAGCGCTGTATCTCCAAACGCGATGTAGCCACTTACGCCATAGATAAAATTATTTGTATTGAAATTCTGCTTGAATTTATCCTTGCGATCCTCTCCGTTCTCCTCATATTTTAATTTCTGAATCGTGAGCAAATTGAATCCTGCATAGCCTCCCAAACCAAGCTTAAATTGGTTATGCGTAGAATATCTAAAGTAATCGTCGTGTACTTTTTTAGTGGAAGGACCAATCTCAAAATGCACAGGAAATACCAGATGATCCATTCTGAATTTTGACTTATCCAGATCTAGCGGAAACGTTTCTAAAACGGTCTGATCACCTTGTTCTACTAAATATTGATTATCGTCTATTTTCAAACCATTAAACTGAAAACTGAATCCATACTTTAATCTCAGAAAATTGGTATTGTCAAAAACACGGGTTTTCCAGGCAAGACCAAGTTCAAAGAAACGGCTCCCTCCTATTTTATAGGGGGAATCGTTAAGCGATTGCCCGTCAATGATCGCATTATTAAACCCAATCCCCAATACGATATCTGAGGTTGTGCGACGGTCATAAACCACCTCTTCTTTATCGCCAGAACCTAAGGTCACTTTATCGTTCCCTATAAAAATTCCAAAAATAGAATCATCATCCAGATCAGTCTCGTTGCGTTCCAGCAAATCAATTTTACTTTCTAAAATAGCGAGTTTATCTTCGATATTCCTAGCGTGCTTTTTTGCAGCTTCTTTTTTTAAAATAGTCGCTTCTTCTTCGGTTAATTCTCCGTTTTCAAAACGTTTGTTAATGGCAAGCACTTCAATTTTAAGCGCTTCTTTTTCTTTTTGCACCACTTCTTCTTTTTTCGCGTTTAACGTGGCGATCGTTTCTTCTTTTTCGGTTTCCTGCGCAAAAGTTTTTTGCGGCAAGACACTTGACAAGGTGATTAAAAGTAATAGTAAGAATCTCATAATTGTTGATTTAATTAAAGGTTGCAGCTTCCCGCCCCGTCGAGACGGGAAGACCAACTTCCTTTAGATTGATGAATGAATTTTTATTGGTACCAAAGAGGCTTAACATACCCCGAGGTAGTTTACTAATTATTGCGAGAAACAATAGCTTCCCGAGCTTTCATAAAGCCATCTTTAAGCGCTTCAAAAATGCGGTCTCTAAAAGAAGGATCCAGTTCTTCTTCAACCTCATAAAGCAAAGCTTCTGCACTAATCGTATTACGCTCACGGTCAAACATTTTTTCTGAAATGATATCTCGCTGTGCATCTCGTAAAAGTTGGTCAATTTCTGCATCAGAATAGGCGACTCCGCTGTTTTGCTGCTCCTGTACTTTACTGATCAAATCATTTACTTCAGCATCAATTTTACTTTGAGTCGTTTGATCAAGCTTTTCATCTGCTGAAGCTTTCTGAGAATCGGTCACCGCTACTGCTTCTTCATACTTTTGAATAACCGGTTTCTCCTTGCGTTTCTTAGGCGGTTCAGCGATCTGATGCTCTTCGTGAACTGCTACACTTGTTTCTTCTTGCACTACAATCTCTTGTTGCTTTTGCTGAAAGGTTTCTGTAGGTTCGTTTTTTTGCTCATTTTGCATTTCAGCCGGAGTTTCCACCACTTGATTTACAGGGTTTTTATCCATCTCATCCTGAAAAACATAGCGTCCTGCAAGAATAAGAATTCCTATAAAACTTGCTGCGATCAAAACCCAACCGTAGCTTTTTTTACTTTTTGCAGGCTTGGCTTCTTGATCAAGGGAAGCCTCTAGCTTTTGCCAAGCTTCAGCCGATGGTTTGATCTCCCGGTGCTCCAACCGCTCTCTAATGTTATCTTCAAACTTTATCGGTGCCATACTGATAGGTATTGAGTTCGTTTAACTTTTGTTGAAGCAGTTTACGCGCTTTAAAAAGCTGAGACTTAGAAGTACTTTCAGAAATATCAAGCATTTTTGCGATCTCCTGATGCTTATATCCTTCTACCGCATACATCACAAAAACGGCGCGATAGCCTTCTGGCAAGCGATCTATCAAAAACTGAATTTCTTCGGCGTCGAGTTCGCTATCCACAGGATTATAGGTTGTATCATCAGCCTGCTGCTCATAATCTGTAAAGGTGATTTTCTGTTCTTTACGCAAATAGGAGATCGATTCATTAACCATAATGCGTCGCACCCAACCTTCAAAACTACCTTCATCTCTAAAGCGATCCAGGTTTTTAAACACCTTTAAAAATCCGTTACACATCGCTTCTTCGGCTTGCATCACGTCATTTAAGTAGCGACGACAAACGCCCAGCATTTTAGGTGCGTGCGTATCATAAAGCTTGCGTTGCGCTTCGCGATTGCCCTGCGCGGCTTTCTTTATGAGTTGTTTCTCGCTATTAAAGAATGTAATGACTTTCACAAATCCTGTTTAAAACTGTCTTCATTAATAAAGACGCAGAAAAGTTTAAAATGGTTGCCCGGAAGATAAAATAATTTGAAATAAATTTTCAAATAACTAAATATCAGTAATTTAAAAAATTATTTTTTTCGTTCAATCACGTAATTTACCATCAGCACAAGAGCCTCTTTGTACTTAGACTCAGGATATTTATCTAGAATTTTTAAAGCCTCTTGCTGTAATGCTTTCATTTTTGCCACGGCGTAATCCAATCCGCCGGATTCTTTCACGTAAGTAATCACCTCATTCACCCGCTTTTTATCCTTATTGTGATTTTTAACCGAATTGATGAGCCACTTGCTTTGCTTTTTATCGCTGTTATTCACTGCATAAATTAGGGGAAGCGTCATCTTTTGCTCTTTGATATCAATGCCAGTGGGCTTTCCTATTTTTTGCGAACCGTAATCAAAAAGGTCATCCTTAATCTGAAAAGCAAGACCTATGAGTTCGCCAAACTTACGCATCGCCTCCACATCCTTTTTGCTCGCGTGAATAGCGCAAGCACCCATTGCGCAACAGGCAGCGATAAGCGTTGCCGTTTTTTGCCGAATGATCTCAAAGTAGACTTCTTCGGTAATATCGAGATCTCGGGCTTTTTCGATTTGAAGTAGTTCGCCCTCACTCATCTCTCTAACAGCTACCGAAATGATCTGCAGCAAATCAAAATCTTCGTTATCTATAGAAAGCAAAAGTCCTTTGGAGAGTAAAAAATCACCAACAAGAACGGCAATTTTATTTTTCCATAGCGCATTTAAACTGAAGAAACCGCGACGGCGATAGCTGTCATCAACCACGTCGTCGTGCACTAATGTTGCGGTATGTATTAATTCTATAACCGAAGCACCGCGATAGGTACGATCGTTGAGGCGCTCGTCCCCCAACATTTTAGCCACAAGAAACACAAACATCGGGCGCATTTGCTTCCCTTTGCGGTTTACGATATAATGCGTGATGCGATTGAGAAGCGGAACTTTTGATTTCATCGAAAGCGAGAACTTCTGCTCAAAAAGTTCCATTTCGTGAGCAATAGGCTGCTTAATTTGTTCGACTACTTTCAAGTTTTAATTTTAGTGCAGTTAGTTCGCTTTTAGAAATTATTAGGTTGTAGCAAAAATACTATTTTTAATACTATCCATTTTTATTAGCCAATTGTCCGCAGGCCGCATCAATATCTTTCCCGCGGGAGCGACGTACGGTTACGGTGATTCCGCGATCTTCAAGTTTTGCCACATAGCGATCAATTGCTAATGGGTCTGCCTGTTGAAATTGGCCGTCATCTATAGGATTGTATTCAATCAAGTTCACTTTACTAGGAACCGCCAGACAGAAATCAATTAATGCTTCAATATCTTTATCCTGGTCGTTAATACCGCGCCACACTACATATTCATAGGTGATGCGTTTTTTGGTTTTCACATACCAGTATTGCAAAGCTTCTTTCAATTCCTGAAGCGGCATTTGCTCATTAAACGGCATAATATCGGTACGCACATCATCTAAAGCCGAGTGCAGCGAAACCGCAAGATTGAATTTCA
Source organism: Leeuwenhoekiella palythoae (assembly GCF_900130045.1). GTDB lineage: Bacteria > Bacteroidota > Bacteroidia > Flavobacteriales > Flavobacteriaceae > Leeuwenhoekiella > Leeuwenhoekiella palythoae. The sequence continues at coordinate 285,517 of NZ_FQXT01000004.1, read as the reverse complement.
CCTCATCATCAGCCATCTTCTTGATGATCTTTGGCACACCGGAAGTTGATACCGTAATACGCTTGGGAGACATTCCTAAACCTTCAGGATCTGTGATTTTTTCGATAGACTTTACCACGTTTTTATAGTTCATAAGCGGCTCGCCCATTCCCATAAAAACAATGTTAGACAACGGTCTGTTGTGGTACAACCTACTTTGCTGATCGATCGCCACCACTTGATCAAAAATTTCATCAGGGTTAAGATTGCGCATACGCTTTAAGCGGGCGGTAGCACAAAACTTACAATTTAAACTACAACCTACTTGTGAAGAAACGCAAGCTGTAGTACGCGACGCCGTAGGGATCAAAACCGATTCTACCGTAAGGTTGTCGTGAAGTTTTACAGCATTTTTGATCGTACCGTCTGAACTGCGCTGCATTTGATCAACTTTGATATGATTGATCACAAAATGCTCGTCTAGAAACGCACGAGTTTCTTTTGAAATATTGGTCATATCATCAAAAGAATGCGCGCCTTTTACCCAAAGCCATTCATACACCTGATTTCCACGGAAGGCCTTTTCGCCCTGCGAAACAAAGAAATCACGCAGTTCTTCTCGCGATAGTGCTCGTATGTCTTTCTGTGTATTTTTCACGTTGCAAAGTTATCAATTAAGTCGCTCTCTTAAACCGGAATTTTGATTATAAAAAAATCCCCGTTTGCACGGGGATTTTTTATGCTGAATAAATAAGTGATTAGATGATTAACATCGCATCACCATAGCTATAAAACTTATATTTTTCTTTTACTGCTTGCTCATAAGCCTCTTTCATAAAGTCGTGTCCTGCAAATGCAGAAACCATCATCATCAAAGTTGATTTTGGTGTATGGAAGTTTGTGATCATACAGTTTGCAATACTGAAATCATACGGAGGGAAAATAAATTTATTTGTCCAACCGCTAAATTCGTTAAGCGTTTTATTAGAGCTCACTGAACTTTCTAAAGCACGCATTACGGTAGTTCCTACAGCGCAAACTTTACGATTTTCACCAATTGCTTTGTTTATAGTAGTAGTTGCAGAACTATCAATGTACGCTTCCTCACTATCCATTTTATGCTTAGAAAGGTCTTCTACCTCAACCGGGCTAAACGTCCCTAGACCTACGTGAAGCGTTACTTCTGCAAAGTTTAATCCTTTAATTTCTAAACGCTTTAATAAGTGTTTACTAAAGTGTAGACCCGCAGTAGGAGCAGCAACTGCACCTTCATTTTTAGCAAAAATCGTTTGGTAACGCTCTGCGTCTTCCGGCTCCACATCACGCTTGATGTATTTAGGAAGTGGCGTTTCACCAAGTTCAGTCAATTTATTTCTGAATTCCTGATACGAACCGTCATATAAAAAACGTAAAGTTCTTCCTCTTGAGGTAGTGTTATCAATAACTTCAGCAACTAGACTTTCGTCATCTCCAAAGTACAATTTGTTACCAATACGTATTTTACGTGCAGGATCTACAAGCACATCCCAAAGACGCGTTTCTGAATTCAATTCACGAAGTAAAAACACCTCGATACGCGCTCCGGTTTTTTCTTTATTTCCGTAAAGTCGTGCAGGAAACACTTTGGTATTGTTCAATACCATCACATCGTTAGGCTCAAAATAGTCGATCAAGTCTTTAAATAACTTGTGCTCTATAGTTTGTGTTTTGCGATTAAGAACCATCAAACGCGCCTCATCTCTGTTTTCCGCAGGATATTCAGCGAGTAGTTCTTTGGGCAAATCAAAGTTAAAATGTGAAAGTTTCATTCCCATGGGACCTCTGTTTTTTAGGTATTTAAAATAGCGTGCAAATATACAACCTCAAGGTAGGGGTTGTCAAGTAAATAAGCGATTAATTTAAAAACCAAGCAATCGCAGTATTTTCAGCAGAAAAATAAGTGCTACACTTCATTAATTTTAAAGCCCAAAGTGTGTAGATCTTCCCAAAAATCAGGGTAGGATTTATTAACTACTTCGGCATCTTCAAAAAGAATGGAAGCTCGCAAACCGAAAGGTGCAAACGCCATGGCCATCCGGTGATCCTGATAGGTTTTGATCGTTACATCTGACTGAAAATTGGTCGAACCTTCTAAATGCAAGGATTTGTCAGTCACCGAAATATGCGCTCCTAATTTTGTCAATTCGGCTTTTAGCGCCTCAAGCCTATCCGTTTCTTTGATCTTTAGGGTATGCAAGCCATAAAGGTCACACGCTATGCCCAACCCGTAACAAGTCACTGCGATGGTTTGAGCAATATCAGGGCTGTTAGCCAAGTCAAACTCTACACGTTTCGGTTTTGGCTGATCTACTTTTTCCAGAAGTACCGCATGCCCTTCAAAAGTAGTCTTGACTCCCAATTTTTGATATAATTCTGCCAACACAGAGTCGCCCTGCAAACTGTCTTTTTTATAACTAGAAATTTTCAGCTTTGCTGTATCACAAAGTGCTGCTAAACTGTAATAGTACGAAGCGCTACTCCAGTCTGATTCTACGACCATTTCTGAAACGTTGATCGCACCGGCTGGTTTAATTTTTATTTGCTGTCCTTCAAAACTACTTTCGATTCCTAACTGCGTAAGGAGCGAGCGAGTCATTTCTATATAAGGCACTGAAGTGATCTGACCTATGAGATTAATTTCAATTCCGCCTGGTAACGAAGCGCCCACCATCATCAACGCAGAAATGTACTGACTGCTCACATTTGCAGCAAGTGAAACCGTACTCTTAGTAAGCTTTTTCCCTTTGATCAAAAGCGGTGCGTAGCCCTCATTATTTTGATAAGTAATGTCTGCTCCTAATTCTCTCAGGGCATCAACCAGCAAGCCAATAGGGCGCTCCTGCATACGCGAACTTCCTGTAAGAATGGTTTCTCTACCTTCAAAAGCTGCAAAATACGCCGTTAAGAAACGCATAGCAGTACCCGCGTGATGTATATCAACCTCCTTTTCTTTTGACGCTAATGCTTTTTGCATCACCTGACTGTCGTGGCTATTAGACAGATTCTTGATCTTAAAATTCCCGAATAAAGCCTGAAGTAAAAGCAATCTGTTGCTCTCACTTTTAGATCCTGTAATTGCTATGTCTCCGTCTAAATGCGGTTCTTTTTGGTGGAGTTTCAGTTTCAAAATGCGTGGTTTTTGGTTGATTGTTTGTTGTGGATTACTGCAACTTTTTATTATTATGATGCCTGTCGTGATCCCTTTTGGTTTTAAGGTCAAGCTTTTTATCAAAAGCATCTTGAAGGTCAATTCCGGTTTGATTGGCTAAACACAACACCACAAAAAGAACATCGGCAAGTTCTTCTCCCAGATCTTTATTTTTGTCGCTTTCCTTCTCACTTTGCTCCCCGTAGCGGCGCGCGATAATACGTGCAACCTCACCTACTTCTTCGGTAAGTTGGGCCATATTGGTCAATTCGTTGAAGTAGCGAACGCCGTGATTATTGATCCATTCATCAACTGCTTTTTGAGCATCATCAATTTTCATAGGTATATAATCTTTATGAAGATGCTAAATTAAGGTAAAGCAAAAAAATGAGTGCAAACTCACACGGCTTATTAAATACTTTTCTGAAGAATCACCTTCTCGGTCTCTTTTGCCACCCTGCGATTAAAAAACTCTTTAAGGCTTTGATAATAATCATAAGGAACAAAGGTTCCGGTTAGATTAAACTTAGTCATCACCTGCAAGGTTTGCCCCATATGCGTAATTGAATAAACAAAGCTACCCAATTCGCCGGGTAGCGCGATCTTTATAGGCTCTGGCAATTGTTGTACTTCGTAACCCTCCGGCAGCTTTAGAGTGACATTGGTGTTATGAAAAAATGGATAATTAAATTCAACTGGCGAAATACGCACATCAGACTTAAAAGGATTATCGCCCATTGTAAAAAACAGTAGTGGGTTGAGATAAATTTGCCCGGGAATCTGATCTACTCCTTGATTAATTTTGAATTCTAAGGATTCTGTTATTGGTGCGCTTAATTCTTCAATACCTTCTAATTTGAGATTAGTAACTTCATCAACTCCCAGATCAACTGCTCGTTCTTGAGTATATGTTTCTAAGCTTTCTTCATCAACCTTATGCCTAAGCTCAAAAGCTTCAAGACTTTTATAGCGCTGCTTGAGCACACCATTGATGCTTCCATCTTCATTTAAGTCTGCCATCACGTAACGATCTTTCTGCGGACTAATGGTCTCATACAAATCGATCTCCTGAGAAACACCTTCTTTATTTACCATTCTACCATACCAATTATAAACGCGTGTAGGCAAAATATTAGGCGCGCTAAACTTATCAGTAGCATCAAGAAGAATGGTTTTAAGACCATCTCTCACACCAACAACCACATAGTTATAACCTTCTAGCGTTGGAAAAGACGGAATACCGTGTTGCTTGGTACCTATCAACACAGGATTTGCCTGTACGCCACACTCTCTCAGCAACACCGTAAGCAAAAGGTTTATTTCAGCCACATCACCCGAGCCACGCTTTAATGCATCATCGATGCCGTCGTCTGTATATTTCCCGTAGTTGCCATTCCACTTTATTTTAGACTTGACATAGGCCAAAGCAGCTTCAATTTTCTCGGCTTGGGTTTTATGATCAGCTACCATACGAGCAGCAACTTTTTTTAAGGATAGAGACGGACTCATCTGTCCGCCGAATTCTCTTTGCTTAAAAATTGTCTTAGCAACTTCTTCCCAAGTCGTTGCATATTCTTTTTTATTTCCTTCAGTAAATTCAGTAGAGATCAACTCATATACGATGCTTCTTCGGTAATTATCAGGATTTATCAAAAACACTTCTTCCTTTAATGCCGGAACGTCGTTTTGCGTATATTCTGCAACCAACTCCTTATAACTAGCATAATTAGATTGACCATAAGCATTCTCAAAATTCACCCCACCATCAACGATAGACTCTTTAGGAGTAATGTCAAAATATCCTTTTTTTAATCTGCGGAAAGTAAACATTCCCGGAGTTCTGATCTTTGCATAGTATTCGACAATAGGAAGGTCTTCTTGCAAGATCAAATCATCGATTTTGTAAAACGGCGATATGGTGGTGTAACTCCATTCTACGATACTCCCAACCTGTACTGCCGGCATCGTAATGGAGGTTTCGTCCCAATGCTCAGAGCGCTCATTTTCAAAAATTCCATCTTTTTTGAGTTCGATTTCTTCAATTTTACCATCAACAAGATTATACGTCACTCCCTCTATGTCATCTACGAGCTCTTTATCACTATCATTTTTATAGTTCAAAATCTTTTTTGTTGCGTAGTCTAGCCCCTCTTTTGATAAGATTTTTATACGCTCTTTAAATTCGTTGATGATCAAAAATCCGCTTGAGGTTTTGTAATCAAAGTAGGTCTCTCTTACCTTGTCAAGGTAGATAGCCGCAGCGGTCGAATCTTCAGCATACACCTTTAGCTCCAACTCGTCTTTAGTCACTTTGTCTAGTTTTATTTTTTGGGCCTGAGCGCAGTGAACCGCACCCATCAAAACTACCATAGTAATCATCAAAAGTTTATAACGCATTTTCTCTTAATTTAAATTTTAGTAAGAACGATCTTCTCATTTTGTTTTGTTACGATAGTCTCGTAAAACTTTTTAAGATCTTGATAGTAATCAGGAGCAATAATCGAAGAATTGAACGCCATCTCTGTAGAGATATTGATTTTATCCTCTGACGCTGAAACTCTGTAAACATAAGAAGCCATCTTATCAGTCATATGATACAAGGCACTTTCCGGAAGGCTTTCAACTGTATATCCTTCAGGTATTTTAATACTTATAATATAGCGGTCTTTCCAAGGGAATTTAAAATCTACCGGATGTGCACGCACCTCAGATTTAAACGGATTTTCAGTAGTGGTTACATGTAGCAACGGCGAGACATACAACTTACCCCCTACTTCTTCTACTCCGTTAAGCATCTCAAAATTATAAGCCACCTCTAACGGATTTGATACTTCTAAAGCGTTTTTCAATTCTAAGTCAGCGATGTCAACTCCAGAATGCATTTGCTCAAAAGCTTTCAATTGCTCTTCTTCTGTTCTAGAACCTAAATTTTTTCTATATGTTAAACCATAATTCCCTGTATATCTACTTTGCAATGTTCCTACAGCAACCAAATCTTCGGTGATTTCTGAGCTTATAATGGTGCTTTCAGTAGCGTGCTTGCTAGGATATAAATTCACCCATTCTGAAGATCCATCCTCTCTAATAACTCGACCATTCCAGTTAAGTAACTCTTCATCTAGCAGGTCTGGCATTCCCATTTTGTTTGTAGCATCCATCAAAAAGGTATGCTCTCCTATTTTGGCTCCGGCAATTACGTCGTTAAAGCCATTACGCGTAGGAAAGACTGGGATTCCGTTATCACGCGTGCTTAGTATCACCGGGTTTGCATCTAAGCCTGCATACCGAAGCATACTTACCAGCATCAAGTTGATATCTGCACTGTTTCCAACTCCTGATTTGTAAGCTTCTTTTACCCCTTCATCTGCATAAATACCTATGTATTTGTTCCAAACCATCTTTTGCTTCACAAATTCATAAATGCGCGCAAGCTTTTCAACAGGATCATTTGCTCCTGCAAGCAGTTCGTCTATATCATCATCAAAAAAACGTACCGACTTGAGCTGACCTCCAAAGTTTTCTGAATCATAGATAGTTTTAGAAACTGCCTCCCAACTACTTGTAATGGTTTCCAGAGGCTCGCCAGGATATTGAGTGAATGAAAGTTCAAAACTTAAAGCGGCTCTGTAATTATCAATATTTGATGAATAAGCCTCCTCGCGCATTGCCGGAATATCTTGAGCCAAAACCTTATAGCCTTTCTTTTGATAATCTATTTTACGCATTTGAACCCCGCTACCCACACTACTTCTTTGCGCAAATCCTACTGACCCTCCATTAGAAACACCTTGACGCACACGATAATTGATCGTCGCAGCTTTACTTGTCTGCTCAATATCTAAAGGGAAAATACCTTTTCGGTGCAATTGATAAACCAACCATTCTGGCGTATAAAAGCTAACATCTGCTTTATTTACAGGTATTTCTTCCTGCAATCTGATCTCATCTATTGTCGACAAATAGGGCGACACCACTTCATATTGAAATTCTATCACACAACCAGGCTGTAAGTTGGGCATGGTGAACTTTTTTACATCGTAGAATTTATTTTTCTCCTCATCAAAAATACCATCGTTGCGCAATTTACTTTCTTCAATTTTATCTCCATTGAGTGTATAGGTAACCCCTTTTATTTTACCTACACTCTCGTTTTTTGAACCGCCGGTATATAAAGGAATTTGTTGGGTTCCCCAGTCAAAGCCATCTGTATTGTAAATTTTAATGCGCTCATAAACTTCCGTTGTCAACATCAGCCCATCATTTTCAAAATAATCTATATGAGAAAACTGCTCTCTATATAAAATTGCAGCATCTGCATCAGCATCTTTTGAGTGTACCTCTTCCTGCAGCTCTTCAACAGTTACTTTACCGAATCTAAAATCCTGTGCAACCCCACATGAAGTCACTAGTAAAAAAGCAAACCAAGTAATTTTACGCATATTATATCTTTTGTATTAATACTTTCTGACTGTCGTTGCGTACGACAGTTTTATAAAAATCCCGATAGTTTTCATACTGAGCTACCGGGTAATTTCCTTCATTGAATTTAAGGGTACGGGTGTAGTAAAGTTGTGTTCCCTCTCTGCGAAAAGTAGCGTGATAACTACCAAATTGTTCTTCAATAACCACATCTTCTGGCAGAGCTCCTACCTCATAACCTTCGGGAAGCGTTATCGCAATTTTATCTTCTTGAGTTGTGCCGCGCAGGATGATTAGCTCAGATTTTCGATGAGCATATTTAGGTGGAATAGCATCTCTTCCTAAAGCAAAAGCATTAAGACGCAAGAGAAAATTAGCCCCTACTTTACTACCGTAATTTGTGGCACGTGCATCAAGCGACTCCGTATAAACCACATTCATTCGATCATTATTCAGCTGAATATTACTAACTGAAAGTCCGTTTATAGCATCAAAGGCTTTATAATAATAATCAGACAAATCTTTCTGATCTAAGCGTGCTAACGACATACGATTAGCGTAAAAAATCCCCGAAGATGCTCGTGTGATCGTGCCTTCAAGACCACCTGAAGCATCAAATTTAAAAGCGGCTTCAAGCGCTACCCGGTTTTCATCTTGCTCATATTTTGTGGTTCTTGCAAGTTTACCGCCGTCCTCAGTTAAGAGTAAAACCTCGCGATCATCAGTAAACGAACCCATGTACCCAAAAGGTGTTTCCTGACTGGTACACTCTAAAAATTGGATTTCGTCTCCCAATTGCACACCTAAAATCGCGTGATTTCCTTGCATAGCGACCACATCTGTATCTAGAGATTCCTTATCAGATTTCCCATACAACACCGTGTAATACGATTTAATCCCCACAGCTTTTAACAAACTCTGCGTGTAATTGCTCAAGGCTTTACAATCACCGTATCCCAAACGATGCACATCTGATGCGTTCATAGGTTTCCAGCCGCCAATCTCTACCTGTACGCTGATATAGCGTACCTTATCCTGCACATATTGATAAATAGCGCGGGCTTTTTCCTCGTCAGTTTCTAAACCGGCAACTAAGGCTTTTGCTTCGGTGATTGTGGCTTGATCCAGATCTTGTGTGTCTTTCACTAAATCAGTGTACATCCAACGGCCAAAGTCTTTCCAGGTTTTAGCTATACCCGGAACGCCTGATAAATAAAACGTATCAAAAAAACATTTCACTCGAGGCACTCGTTGATCAAGATCAGGGGCACTATACTCCCAAGTAACCGGTGCAAGATCCTTGGCCGTCCAGACCGTTCTGTCTGCTAATTCCTCCTTTTCAATAGCATATCCATCAAGGTGTGTTTCTTTGACGTGAAGCGTTTGCTCTGGTGGATAAATCACTGTAAATTTTGAAAATTCGGTGCCGCTTTTATAGCGCGATAAGGGCATCCAAGGTCTTAAGAAGGCGGTAGTTTCTGAAGTGGTTTCTGATATAAAATGTACCGTAAACGGATAAGTTGTTGGCGTATAATCTAAGTAAAGTACTCTGCTATCAGCATACAGCGTACCACCATCAACAGCGCTTACATCTTTAAAATCGCGTTCTTTAAAATGCTCGCGTTCTTTACCTGAAAGATCGTAAATATACGCCTCGATGCTGTTCACCTTGGTGTTGTTGTCGTAACCCACATATGCCGCAACATCACCTAAACCGGCTTTGTTATAAACGGTTACTACTCGAGAAATAAGCGTCTTTAATTTACCTTCCCGAGAAAGATCTAACGTAATTTCTTCGTTGCGAAACACACTATCTGCACCCTCAGAAAGTTCGGGGTTTACAGTAAGCGCAGAAAGTTTTAAGTCTTGACTAAAAGCTACAGAAGATGTAACAAATAGTAATAGAAGTAGTTTTTTTGCCATTCAATAGATTGTATGGCAATATAGCAAAATCTTAATATAATCTTAAATTATTCTTTATTCTTGGAATCAATACTGATGGTCACAGGGCCATCGTTAACCAAAGCTACTTTCATATCTGCACCAAACTCACCAGTTTGTACTTGACGCTGTAACTTTTTTGAAAGTTCCCCAATGAATTTTTCATATAAAGGAATCGCCTGATCAGGCTTCGCGGCTTTAATAAAAGAAGGGCGGTTTCCTTTTCTGGTAGAAGCAAATAAAGTAAACTGACTAATCAACAAAATCTCTCCGTTTTTATCAAGAATGCTTTCATTCATTAAACCTTCGGCATCGCCAAAAACACGTAACCCACAAATCTTTGAAGTCAACCATTCTATATCCTCTTCGGTATCCTCTGAAGTGATCCCTAAAAGCACTACAAAACCAATTCCTATTTTGCTTTTAATGACATTTTCGATAGTGACCGAAGCTTCGCTCACGCGTTGTACAACTACTCGCATTTAATTGTTTTTAGGGGTTTTGATCATAAATATTACGGCGGTAATTCTCCTCATCACCTTCAATGATCTGCTTATAACTTTCATATCGTGACCAGTGCAGCTCATCCCGCTCTAGGGCTTCTTTCACAGCACATTTAGGCTCTTCTAGATGCAAGCAATTATTAAACTTACAATGCTCTTTTAGCGCAAAGAATTCCGGAAAATAATCTCCTAATTCTTCCTTTTCAATGTCAACCACTCCAAAGCCCTTAATACCCGGTGTATCTATAATTCTAGCATCAAAACTTAAGTCGAACATTTCAGCAAAAGTAGTCGTATGCTGGCCTTGCATATGTTGATCACTAATAGCCTTAGTTTTTAAATCAAGCGCCGGTTCAATAGCATTGACTAAGGTAGATTTTCCCACACCACTATGTCCCGAGAACATACTCGTAGTTCCGGTCATCAAGGCTTTAACCTGATCTACATTTTTACCCGTTTTTGCCGAAATTCCAATGCAGGTATAACCGATTTCTCGGTACATTTCTGCAAGGTATTTTACTTCGCCAAATTCTTCTGCCGAAAGCGTATCTACTTTATTAAAGAGCAAAACCGCTTCAATGCCATAAGCTTCACAGGTCACCAAAAAGCGATCAATAAAAGCTGTAAAAGTAGGCGGATTGTTTAGTGTAATAATTAAAAAACAGCGATCTATATTAGCCGCAATAATATGCGTTTGTTTTGAAAGGTTAACCGATTTTCTAATGATGTAATTATCACGATCCTCAATCGCCTTGATCACCCCGGTGACCGCATCGCCGGTTTCTTCAAGTTCAAAAACAACACGGTCACCTACCGCAACAGGATTGGTGCTTTTGATACCCTGAATCCTAAAACGACCTTTGATGCGGCAATCGTAAAAATTGCCTGAATCATCTTTTACACTGTACCAGCTTCCGGTTGATTTATAAACTATTCCTTTCAACAAATCTTTTTACTAATTTCAACATGTAAAACTACTTTATTTTAAAGTAACTAAAATCGTTAACGCTTAAAATCCTACATTATGAAATTTAAAACTACGTTGCTCCTTTTCTTTGGCTTGTTAAGCATTCCGCTATGTGCGCAAGTGATGGAATACCAAACCGTAACCGTTATTGAATCTATCATCCCTAACGGAATTGGACGTTCAAGAATGATCTCAACCGAAGCTGAACGCGATTACAAAGAATTTACCAGTGAACGCTCTGAAGAAGATAATTCCCGAAATAAAGCTGATCGGGGTGATATTCGCGTAAAGAATTTTGAGGAAACTAAACTGCTCAACTTCTTTAATTTAGGCGGAATACGATTTCAAAATATTGCTGCAAATGACGCAGTAGTGACGTCAAAAATTAACGCTATGGCCGAAGAAGGCTGGGAACTTGCATTTGTAAACAGCGGTGTTGAAAGTTACGGTGGAAAAGATGATGAAAACGGGATTTACGTAACCCGCTATATTTTTAAAAGACCTAAGCAGGGATAAGAAAACACCGAAAAGTAAGAATCGGGGGTATTTCACCTATTGGCGGTTCAAAAAAAAAACGGCGCTCAATGAGCGCCGTTTTTTTTAAAATTTATGCAAGAGCCTAAGCTTCTTCCATTCTAGAAATTTTCTTCTGGTGATTAATAGACTCTTGGTGAATCGCTTTAAAAACACGTAGAATAAATTCTTCGCTCAAATTGTGCTTTTCACCTTCTAAGATCATTGCGCCTAAAATCTCGTTCCAACGTTTAGACTGAAGAATCGCAACGTTATTTTCCGTTTTTAATTCACCTATAGCATCAGCGATCTTCATACGCTTTCCTAAGCTTTCTATCAATTGATGATCAACTACATCGATCTGTGTACGCAGCGTATTCAGTTTATTATTGAATTCTGCAGCGGTACCTTCTTCTTTACGAATTTTTAGATCTTTCATAATCTGCACCAAAGTAGCCGGTGTGATTTGCTGTTTAGCATCACTCCACGCATTGTCTGGATCGTAGTGGGTCTCCACCATAATTCCGTCATAATTAAGATCAAGACCAGTCTGGCATAGATCAAAAATAATATCACGACGCCCGGCGATATGTGATGGATCTAAAATTAATGGAAGGTCCGGAAACTGGTTTTGTAAATCTACAGCAACTTGCCATTCTGGATTATTTCGGTAACGGGTTTTCTCATAGGTTGAAAAACCTCTGTGAATCACACCAAGATTTTTAACATCCTGCGTATAAAAACGCTCCACAGCCCCTAACCATAAAGCCAGATCAGGATTCACGGGGTTTTTGATAAGAACTGTTTTATCTGTTCCTTTAAGCGCTTCAGCAATTTCTTGAATATTGAAAGGAGAAACGGTGGTACGCGCACCAATCCATAGAATATCTACATCGTGCTTTAACGCAAGCTCTACGTGATTAGGATTTGCAACTTCGGTAGTCGTCAGCATCCCGGTTTCCTCTTTAGCTTTCTGAAGCCATTTCAAACCTAGCGCTCCCACACCTTCAAACATTCCCGGGCGGGTACGTGGTTTCCAGATTCCTGCTCTAAAAACAGTAGCATCTGTGTCTTTTAGCTCGTGAGCAATTTTTAATACTTGCTCTTCAGTTTCTGCGCTACAAGGACCTGCGATTACAAGCGGATGATCCAGATTGAAAGCGTCTAACCAGTTTCTAAGTTCTTTCTTATTTTCCATATTCAACAAATTTACAGCTTTTAGCTGATTACGATAATCCTTTAAGTATTGATTTTATGTGGTTTGTATTGTGCATTTCATTAAAAACCTCTTCATAATTTTCGGCTTCTAGAACATTTTTGAAATGCGTTAAATTATTGATGTATTCGGTTAAGCTCTCCAGGACGTTAGCCTTATTTTCTTTAAAAATAGGCGTCCACGTCGCCGGATTACTTTTTGCCAGGCGTACTGTGGAAGCAAATCCACTGCCTGCCATATCAAAAATATCTTTTTCGTTTTTCTCCTTTTCGATTACGGTTTTCCCCAGCATAAAGCTGCTGATGTGCGATAAATGCGACACATAAGCAATATGCTTATCATGCGAATGCGGATTCATATACCGAATTTGCATGGGCAATGCCTCAAAAATCTGCATAGCTTTTGCCAATAGATCTTCACGGGTTTTTTCAACCTCGCATAGAATCATAGTCTTGTTTTTATACAAATTTTCGATCGCTGCCGATGGTCCTGAAAATTCGGTTCCTGCAATCGGATGCGCTGCCAAAAACTGATCGCGTTTAGGATGATCTTGAACCGCATCACACACACTGCCTTTAGTTGAACCTACGTCCATCACCAAAGCATTAGGTGCAATCGCGTCTAAAACCGGTGGCAAAAATAAATTGGCTTGATCTACCGGAATCGCCAAGATCACTAAATCGGCTTGGTTTATCGCTTCAAAGCGCGCCGAATGATCAATCACACCCAGACCAACGGCTTCATCAAGATGATCATCGTTGCTATCAACACCATAGATCGTACTCCCCGGCAACACACGTTTTAAATCACGCGCCAACGAACCACCTATGAGTCCGATTCCCAGAACGAATATGTTTTTAAAATCTTCCAATGGCTTCTTTAATTTTATCTTCGGTTACACAAAGTGAAAAGCGAATGTACCCGGCGCCTTGCGAACCAAAAATACTTCCCGGCGTGATAAACACGCTTTTATTGATCAAAATATCATCGATAAAAGCTTCGGCATCTCCTGTCCCTTCAGGCAGTTTTGCCCAAACAAACATTCCGGCTGCATTTTTATCATAAGTACATCCTAGCAAATCAGCCAGCTTCCAAACTTGCTCGCGGCGCTTTTCATAAATTTCGTTCAAGCCGCTGAACCAGGCTTCTCCTTCAGTCAGTACGGCAGCGGCTCCTTTTTGAATTCCGTAGAACATTCCGCTATCCATATTACTTTTTACAGTAAGCACCGTGCTTACATAATCTACTGCACCGAGCAACATCCCAACGCGCCATCCGCTCATATTAAATGACTTACTCAAAGAGTTCAACTCAATAGCCACTTCTTTTGCACCCGCGACGCTTAAAATACTCTGCGGATTTTCATTAAGAATGAAGCTGTATGGATTGTCGTTTACCAAGAGAATTTTATTTGCTTTTGCAAATGCTACCAATTTCTCAAAGTCGGCGGTAGTCGCTTTAGCTCCTGTAGGCATATGCGGATAGTTTACCCACATTAATTTCACCTTACTCAAATCTCTTTTTTCCAAAGCTGAATAATCAGGCATCCAATTGTTTGAAGCATCCAAGTTGTAATAAATCGGCTCAGCTTCAACCAAACGCGTTACCGAAGTATAGGTTGGATATCCCGGATTGGGAATCAAAACTTCATCTCCCGGATTTAAAAAAGCCATGCTGATATGCATAATACCTTCTTTTGATCCCATCAAGGGTAAAATTTCGTCTTCAGGATTAAGCGTTACTGCATATCGTTTCTGATAGAAATCTGCCATAGCCTCAGTAAGCTGAGGAAGCCCCTTATAACTCTGATATTGATGCGCAGGAGCATCGACCAGCGAACTTGTCAAAGCTTTAATGACGTGTGGCGGCGGCGGTAAATCTGGACTACCAACTCCCATATTGATTATAGGTTTCCCGGCAGCTGCAAGAGCACGTACTTCTTTTAGCTTACGCGAAAAGTAGTACTCAGAAGTTTGGTTTAGCCTGTTAGCCGATGCTATAATCATGATTTTCTGTTTTTATATTCACCCAGAATTTTAAATTCCTGAGCCATAATATCTAATAGTTTTTTAGCCTTTTCAAAATCTGCATAATCCTCAAAAGTCACATCAACGAAGAACGAATATTTCCAAGGCGTTTCAATGACTGGAAGCGACTGAATCTTGGTCAAATTAAGTCTGCAATCACTCATCACATTCAAAACCGCGGCAAGGCTTCCGCGTTTGTGATCGGTCAAAAATTTAACTGAAGCTTTATCGGGAACATCTGCCTCTGTACGCCCGTTAGTATTCAGTATAAAAAAGCGTGTTGAATTATCTTTAATCGTCTGAATATCGTGCGCAATCACCTCTAAACCGTAAATTGAAGCCGCGGTTGTTCCGGCAATAGCACCAATCCCTTTCAGATTTCCATCTGCAATGCGTTTCGCGGCACCTGCGGTATCGTCATCTTCTACCAACCTGATGTGTTCTTTATCTTTAAAGAATTCTTTACACTGCAAAAGCGCCATAGGATGCGACCACACCTCGTGAATATCATCAAGCTTTTGGCCCGGCATCACCATCAGATTCTGACTTATAGCCAAGTAGCGCTCTCCTTCGATATTCAAATTATGATGATCGAGTAAAGCGTAGTTAGGAATAATGCTTCCTGCAATAGAGTTCTCGATCGCCATAACAGCATCTGTCGCATCACCTTTAATCAGACGATTCACCAGGTCTTGAAAGCTGTTGCAATCAATCACCTCAACGTCTTCACTAAAAAAATCCTGAGCGACTTTATGATGAAAAGACCCTTTAATTCCTTGTATGGCTACTTTATGTTTCAACTGGTTAACTTCGGTTTATAACAAAAAAAGTCCCGATTTATTAAATCGGGACCCTATATGATATTGTAATACTATACGTTACTCTATAGCGGTCCCATCTCTTTCCAGAAGAAAAAGAAGTAATAGCGGTTATAAAAGTAAAGTACGTTAGACATGCTCTTGTTTAATTATGCTGCTAAAGTAAATAAATAAATAGGAACTCGATTCAAAGCCGCTAATTTTTACACATATTAAAGCAATCCTTGATTTTATTTAAACATGACAAAATATAGACCCCATATTTAGTCATTTAATTAAAAAATACATTACAACTCCTTAACTCCAACCCTCGCACGAACTTGATCTTATAAATTTTAAGGTTTTAAAAACAAAAGGCTGCAAGCTAAATGTGTACTTTTAACTTTTAAACCTTCTCCAATTCTTGCAATATGTCTATTAATGTAGAAACCATTACCAAAAATTATGGTTCGCAGAAAGCCTTAGATGGTTTATCGTTCTCTGTAAACAAAGGTGAAGTCACCGGTTTTTTAGGACCCAATGGTGCCGGAAAAAGCACTATGATGAAAATCTTAACCACCTATTTAAAACCAACCTCAGGCGAGGCTACGGTAAATACCTACTCAACAGAAAAGCAACCTTTAGCAGTGCGTAAAAGTGTGGGATATTTAGCAGAGAACAATCCGCTTTATCCTGAAATGTACATTAGAGAATACTTAAAGCTGCATGCAGAATTGAACAAGATATCTACGTCTCGAATAGATGAAGTCATAGCTTTAACCGGATTGCAGCCTGAAATCTCAAAAAAAATAAAACAACTGAGTAAAGGCTATAAGCAGCGCGTAGGGTTAGCCGCAGCACTGATTCACGATCCCGAAGTTTTGATCCTTGACGAGCCCACGACAGGTTTAGATCCTAATCAACTACGAGAAATTCGCGCATTAATAAGAAGTATCGGAAAGACAAAAACGGTTTTACTTTCTACTCATATTATGCAAGAGGTTGAAGCTGTTTGCGATCGTGTGATCATCATTAATAAAGGTAAAATTGTTGCCGATAAGCGTTTAGACGAACTGAAATCTGGAAGTGATCAAATCATAGTGGTTGAATTTGATTATCGCGTGGAGCTTGAATTTTTTCAACAACTTGATCGGGTTACGCACGTTGCCAATCCCGTAGGCTTTGTCTATGAGATCACCTTCAATACACAGCAAGACAAGCGTGCCGTACTCTTTGATTTTGCGCACGATAATGGGCTGAAAATCCTTCAGCTCAATAAAAAAAATACTTCACTAGAACATCTTTTTCAGCAACTCACAAACTAATACCCCATGGTTTTATATGCCTTTGCTATTTTTCTGGTTATCATCGCCTTACTACCTTTAACGCAAGGCACGCATTGGATTATTAGAGGCTGGGACTTCATTCGTGTACAAACTTCTGTTTTGCAAATTATTGTGCTCGGATTACTCCTTTGGCTTGAATACCCAGAAGCATCCTGGCAATATGTGGTGCTCATCAGTCTCGCCATTACCTTAGTATTTCAACTTTATGTGGTTTTTCCGTACACCAGCTTTTTTCCGCGCCAAAGCAAGAAACCCAAAAACACGGCAAACCTCAATAAAATAAGTTTACTCAGCTCTAACGTACTACAAACCAATAGAGAATACCACAAACTTATAGAGCAGGTGCACCTGCACAAGCCCGATCTATTACTGGTTATGGAAACCGATAAACAATGGGAAGAGGGTTTAAGCGAAATCGAACAAGATTATCCCAACGTTGTGCGGGTTCCGCTTGATAATTTCTACGGAATGCATTTGTATAGCAAATACGAACTTTCTGAAACGCAGGTGAATTATTTGGTCGAAAAGGATGTCCCTTCAATTTTCACTAAAGTGCATCACGGCGGTTCAACTCCACTTGAACTCATTTGCGTGCATCCTGCCCCACCTAGTCCCACCGAAAATGAAACCTCTGAAGAACGTGATGCCGAGTTACTCATCGTAGGTAAAGCGGTACGCATTCTAGAAGATAACCACCCCATTATTGTTTGCGGTGATCTAAACGATGTGGTCTGGTCTCGCGTAAGCAAATTATTTGCAAAAGTCACCGGGCTTATAGACCCACGCATTGGTCGCGGACTCTTCCCTACTTTTCACGCAGATTACTGGTATCTTCGATTTCCTATCGATCACTTGTTTCACTCCACTAATGTGACCGTAGATAAAATGATGCGCCTGCCCCATATTGGCTCCGATCATTACCCGATGTTCTTCTCTTTTTGGTTAGAGAATGGTAAACCCATTTCTCCGCCTGAAGTTGAAAAAGAGATCGAAGAAGAAGTTGAAGAACGCATTGAAGAAGGTTTAGAACGCGCCGAATAGACTCATCAAACTTTGGCATAAAAAAAGCCTCCTTTCGGAGGCTAGTAGCCAGATCTAATGTTCTATAAAGAACGAGTCCCTAAACCCAATCTGACTGTTTTCTTTTTAAAAAATTTCGGCGGAAAGCTTCTCGTAATTTTAAATTGAATTACTTTCAATCATCCAACAAACCACTATTAATTTCCATCGATAATACTTGTACAATAATACATATAATTATTATTAAAAATAATCATTTTTCGAAAAAAGAATTCGTTCAAATACTATCAGAAATAATAAAGCAGCGCAAAAGGAATCTATTGAAGCGCTTTAATCTAAAGAAGAACTGAATTTGAACAGCTAATAACCTAATGCCCTGAAGGTTCAGCAGCATTAGCAGTTTCACTCACACCTAGACGTTTAATTACCGCGCCCACCGAAAGACCTTGCACGATGATTGAGAAAACAACGATAACATAGGTAATCACTAAAAATAAATCACGATGCATTTCTTGTGTTAAGCTCAATGCAAGTGCGATAGAAATCCCGCCACGTAAGCCGCCCCACGTCATTATCACATCGGTTCGCGGGACAAAATTGAGGTGTTTTTCAAAAAAGTTTATAGGTAGTAAAAGCGAAATATATCTACACAGCAGCACTACAGGAATAGCAATACAGCCTGCAAGCAAAGCGCTGGTATCAAAAGTGAGCACCAGCATTTCCATCCCAATTAGAACAAACAATATGGTGTTGAGTAATATATCTATCAGCTCCCAAAATTTGTCAACATAGGTTTCGGTTTGTTTGGACATTGTTGTTTTGCGCACCGTGTCATTACCCACCACAAGACCGGCGGTAACCATCGCAAGCGGCGCAGACATATGTAATTTTTGCGCGATCACTGTACCCACCATTACTGCAGCAAGAGTGATAATAACTTCAATATCATAATCATCTATGGATTTCATCAATTTATAGGCAACCCATCCTAAAGCCAAACCAAGTGCAATACCTCCTAATACTTCAAGCCCAAATAATTCTAGAATATCAGTAGTAGTAACAGCTTCGGTTGACCCAGCTATTTTATATAAGGTCAAAAATACAACCACCCCGACACCATCATTAAACAAAGACTCCCCAACGATTTTAGTTTCTAACTTCTTAGGCGCACCGGCTTGTTTTAAAATTCCCAAGACCGCAATGGGATCTGTAGGTGATATCAACGCTCCAAAAAGTAAACAGTAGATAAAACTGATGTCAAAACCTAGAAGCATCAACACATAATAAAGTGCGCCACCCACTAAAAACGTAGAGGTTAAAACACCCACAGTCGCAAAAACCATAACCGGCCAACGCTGCAACCTCAACTGTTCAAAATTGGTATGTAATGCTCCCGCAAAGAGTAAGAAGCTTAGCATTCCATCAAGGAGTACTTTTTCAAAATCAATGTTGCTAATGATTTCTTTTTCGGCTTCTAATAAAGTATCATCAACTGCACTTAAGGCCAAAACCGCCAAAGTAAATAACAAGGTTATCAGCATTAAGCCTATGGTATTTGGGAGCTTTAAAAAACGAACATTGATGTATCCAAAAGCAGCCGCTAAACCCACTAAGATTGCAGTGATGAGGTAAAAATCCATGCTATAGCGTATTTGTATTTATTTCTATCCAATACCCATCAGGGTCTCTTAAATAGATTTGCCGCACCCCATCTGGACGCGTATTTGTGATCCCGGGTTCACCGGGCCAATTCTCAAAAGGAATATTCTTTTGTTTTAGAAATGTCATAAAGCCATCTAAATCATCCACATTTAGTGCTAAATGCACGCCTTTGTGCGGTGTAAAGGAATCATCTTCACTCTCGATCAAATGAATTTGCACCTTATTATCAAGAGCAAACCATCTAAACTTTGGTCCCAAACCTGCATTATAGATTTCCGGAAGACCTAAAATAGTGCTGTAAAATTGAGCTGACTTTTCTAAATCTTTGACCAGTAAAGCATCGTGATCTTTAGTGAATTTAAAATCCTGAGCATTCAGTGCATGCATTGTAAATAGTATTGAAAAAAGAATAAATGACTTCTTAAAAACATCTTTAGCCATAAAACTAATAAATTTCATTGATCATATTGGCAATAAGCGCTGTCCAACCGGTTTGATGAGAAGCGCCAATCCCTCTTCCTGTATCTCCGTGGAAATACTCATAAAACATCACCAGATCTTTAAAGTTCACATCTTTGTACAGTTGGTCATGCTGTGCATTTACAGGGCGACTTCCCTCTTCATCCGTTTGAAAAAGAGACAGCAATCGCTTCATTAAATCATTACGAATTTCATTCAAGCCTAAGATCTTTCCGCTGCCTGTAGGGTATTCTACTTCCAGATCTTTGCCATAATAATCTCTAAATTCTTTTATGGCAGTTACAAATAAGTAATTGAACGGCATCCACACAGGACCACGCCAATTAGAGTTTCCTCCAAACATTGACGACTCAGATTCTGCCGGTTCATATTTGATTTCATAATTGGTTCCGTTGATATCAATTTTATAGATCTCCTCGTGAATTTTAGACAACGAGCGCAAACCGTGATCGCTTAAAAATTCGTTTTGATCAAAAACTGCTTTCAGCATAATCTCAACACGTTCTTTAGGCACTAACGCCAAAAGCAAATCTGAATCCTCTGAAAATTCTTGAATCACCTGATATTTTAAATTGGCCTGTCTATACTTTCTAAACCAATTGACACTATACTTAAAATTGGGCAGGCGGTCTAAGGTTTCTTTACTGATATGCAGCACTGCAATAAGCGACATAATCCCAACGATAGAGCGCACTTTTATAGGCTGAAAGGTTCCATCTTCAAACACCAGTTTATCATAAAAGAAACCTTCTTCTTCGTCCCAAGTGCCTTCAAAATCCTCATTGAGCTTGTTAAGTGCCTCGGCAATAAAAATAAAATGCCCAAAAAACTTCGTCGCCATCTCCTCGTACGAAGGATCTTCAAAAGCAATTTTGATACTTATTTCAAGCATATTTAGGCAGTACAACGCCATCCACGAAGTACCATCAACTTGTTCAAGATGCGCATTACCCGGTATCCCGCTACTGCGATCAAAAACCCCAATATTATCAAGTCCTAAAAAACCTCCTTGAAAAACATTGTTCTGTCTACGGTCCTCTTGATTCACCCACCACGTAAAGTTGAGCGACAATTTATTAAATATGCGTTTGAGGAAATCTATATCCTGTTTGCCAACCGTATCGCGCTCGATTTTAAAAATCTGAAGCGCGGCAAAGGCTTGAGTAGGCGGATTCACATCACTAAAATTCCACTCATACGCCGGGATCTGCCCGTTAGGCGCCATATACCATTCTTTAGTAAATAGCAGCAATTGTTTCTTAGCAAACTCAGGATCTACATAGGCCATCGTGATACAATGAAATGCACTGTCCCAAGCTGCATACCACGGGTATTCCCATTTATCTGGCATAAGATGGATGTCGTGATTCCGTAGCGTTTTCCAATTACTATTGCGCCCAGATTTTCGCGATTCGGGCGGTGTAGAAACCTTGGGATCACCTTTGATCCACTGCTCTACTTCATAATTGTAGTATTGTTTTGACCAAAGCAAACCGGCAAATGCCTGCCGCTGAATCCCTTTAGCTTCGGTATTTTCAATTTGATTTACACCTTCATAAAAATCAACACACTCTTCATAGCGCTGAGTGAATAACGCATCAAAGTCAGACGAGAATGCTTCGGTTAGGGTTTCGGTGGTGAGGCGTACTTTGAACACGACGGTCTCACCTCCTTTTAATTTTCGTTTGTAATAAGGAGCAAACTTGGTTCCTTCCTCTTTCTTTTTCGCAAGGCGGAAATTCTTATTAATAACTGCTGTATGAAAAAAGTCCTTTTTATAAGGATGATCATTAGGCTGAAGATACAACCGCTCATCATTGGTTTCATTCTCTGTAAACAACAGCTGATCTGGCTTCTCAAAGTAGAAATTATAATCTCCCGTGTACGGATGCTTTACGTGTACCGAATGTTTATCACCCTCATTTTTAGTAATCGAAGGCTTAAAAGGCATGTCCCTAAAACTCCAGAAATTACGGATCCATAGCTGCGGCAACACGTGCAATTCGGCTTTTTTAGTATTCCTATTTGTTACCGAAATTTTGATACAAATATCGTCCGGGCCTGCTTTAGCGTATTCTGTAACCACATCAAAATACGCATCATTCTTAAAAACTCCGGTGTCTATTAGTTCAAACTCTGCTTCTTTACGATTGCGTTTTTGGTTTTCGCGCACCAAATCTCCGTATGGAAATTTTGCCTGCGGGTACTTATACAAATGCTTCATATAAGAATGCGTAGGCGTATTTTCCAGATAATAATAAAGTTCTTTGACGTCTTCACCGTGATTTCCTTCGGGGCCGGTAAGACCAAATAAACGTTCTTTTAAAATGGAATCGTTACCGTTCCACAACGCCAAACCAAAGCATACGTTGCAATACCTATCAGTAAATCCGGCTAAGCCGTCTTCTCCCCAACGGTAGACTCTACTCCGTGCGTGATCGTGGGGAAAATAGCCCCAGGCATCACCTTGCGGACTATAATCTTCTCTTACCGTTCCCCATTGTCTTTCGCTCAAATAAGGCCCCCAATGTAACCAATCTTCTTGCCCTGCGTAATGCGCATCTAGGCGTTTTTGTTCTACTGTATTTTTTTTACCCATTTGTTGTAAATCCTGGATAGCACGTCATACCGCCATCTACAAATAGCGTCGTACCATTAATATAATCTGATTCATCTGAAGCTAACCAAGCAGCTGTATCGCCTAC
This sequence comes from Leeuwenhoekiella palythoae, assembly GCF_900130045.1. Classification (GTDB taxonomy): domain Bacteria; phylum Bacteroidota; class Bacteroidia; order Flavobacteriales; family Flavobacteriaceae; genus Leeuwenhoekiella; species Leeuwenhoekiella palythoae. The sequence goes on along the minus strand of NZ_FQXT01000004.1, from coordinate 262,755 downwards.
ATCTTCAGGTACTCCAATACGCTTGTATGGAATAACCTTATATAGTTCTTGCAAAGCGCTTTCGGTTTCCCAAGCATCCTTGTTAATATCGGTTTTTATCGCACCCGGAGCAATACTGTTACAACGAATTTTTAAAGGTGCATATTCTTGGCAGATGCTTTCCATCAACATTTTTAATGCTCCTTTAGAAGCAGCGTAATTCGCGTGACCTGCCCAAGGAATCACCTGATGCACAGAACTCATATGTATGATTTTCCCCAGCGCTTTTGACACGTCTTCACGCATCCCACGTCTCATAAATTCGCGAATAGCTTCTCGAGCACATAAAAATTGCCCAGTGAGGTTCACATCAATAACCGTTTGCCAATCTTTTAATGTCATCTCGTGAAGTGCAGCATCTTTCTGGAGTCCGCTATTGGCAACAAGAATATCTACGGTACCGAATTTTTCGATGGTTCTTTTGAACATCGCCTGCACTTCTTCTTCCTTACTTACATCACATTGAACTATGATTGCTTCTCCGCACAGCGATTCCTTATTGATTTGATCTGCGACTTCTTGAGCTTCTTCTTCAGAAGAGTGATAATTGACCACCACATTAGCCCCATCTCTTCCTAAGGCAAGTGCAACAGCTGCTCCAATCCCCGTACTGGAACCGGTAACTATTGCCGTTTGATTTTTAAGTCGTTCATTAGGTTTTTGCATTTCTAGTTGGTTTTAGTCTCTAAATAAGATAAAATAAAATGTTATCTCTAGCCGCGTCCTTGGGTATTCTATCCATTTGACACAGCCAATAAAAACCTAAGTTACTGTAACGTGATGAAGAATAATAAGCTCTTAACGTTATTTAGTACTTTAAAAATCAGGAAATATCAATTCTTTAATAAAAACAGAGTCTAATTCTATTTTTAAAAATACCAAACATACGTGATTTATCAATTCGTAAATCAATTTGAGAGTTTACACCGAAGAGCGGCGCACCATAAAAAAAGCTGCTAATAAGCAGCTTTAAAAATCTATATGTTTGACATAACATTTAGTAGGCACTAGCTAGTTTACCCAACTCAAGCCCTTCCACAGGTGTGTTCATCACATTTTTAACCAACTCGTGTAGCTCAGGAATCACTGAACTTGCTAATGAAGTTTGACTGTTAAACAGCACACAAATCCCCAAATCCTCTCCCGGAAAAATCGCGATCTCATTTCTAAAGTCACTCACGCTTCCGCCGTGATGAATCATTGTAGACGCATTGCCTGTTTCTGCATCTACAAATTCGTGTACTCGCCAGCCGTAAGCGTAAGAAGATCTCAAGTGACCTTTCCAGCGCTGATAATATTTATGCGCATCAGGAATTTCTATTTCCGGCTTAAAAACTGCTGCAAGACCTTCAGCATCAAGAATAGTTTCGTTATGTCCCAATAAGAAGCGCATCCATTTACCCATATCGTCTGCACTGGCATTCACACCACCGGCCGCTACAGCATTAAAATACTTTTTATTCACAGGTAAACGTCTCCAGCCCTTCCACGTGCTTTTATGCGGAAATGCATAGTTATTTGTAGTGATCATCGCCTCATAATCTGTAGAAGCCGTATTCATATGCAGCGGAGTGAATAGTTTATTCTGAAGTAACGCCTGCAAGGTTTGGCCTGTGGCTGCGTGCATCATCTCACCGCTCAATGCAAACATTGCGTTCTGATAGCTGTAGATCAATCCCGGCTTTGTATAAGTGTTGATTACCTTAAACCGATCTGCAATCGTCTGAAGCTTCAATCCATCTTCAACAAGATTTGTATAGCAGTGGTAAGGGACACCGGTGGTATGCGATAAAACATTAGATAACGTGATCGTCTGAGCATTTGCTTTATCTTTTAAACCAAAAGCCGGCACGGCATCTATAAGTTTATCTTCCCAGCTCAAGTTGCCTTCTTTAACTTCAATCCCCGCAAGTATTCCTGTAAAGCCTTTAGAAAGCGAACCCAATCTAAAAACCGTTTGATCGTTCACCGTATCAGATTTGTAGACGTTGCGCTTTCCGTAACCTGATTTTAAAATAATTGAATCGCCGGTCACGATACTTACCCCTGCGCCTATGATCAAACGATCCTCTATCGCCTTTTTAAAATACGCATCAATAGCTGTTTGCAAAGCGGCTTTACGCATTTTAAAAACACGGGCCTTTTCTTGTTGCTCTTTTAAAATAAGGGGGTTTAAGAATTCGGCTGCGGGTTGCTTATGTACCGTTTGGGAATGAAACTGAGGTCTAGTAAGTGCAAATACAGCGATCAAGACAATTAAGGTGCCGATCACAAGTGGCTTTCGTACAATCATTTAGAGTCGGGGTCTTGAAATTAGGGGTTCAAAACTAGCATTTAAACGTGTTATTAGCACATCTAAACGCATTCAATTTTAATATTTATTTAAGAAAAATGCAAATAAGCCCAGTAAATTCAATGTCTACTGCGATTTAATCTAAAAAACGAAATGGTTTGAGAAAATCTTCTAGGTAAGATTAAACCTACTTTAAATCAAACTTTTAGCGCATTTGTATGTAACAACTGTAAAAACTTGAAAAAATTATATGTGTTAAGAATTTTAACAAGTTGAATTTCTTTGAGTATTTAAAACCGAGCTCAATTGTACGATCGCAAGTGCACAACTTTTAAATGGTAAGAAAGTTCGCGACTTAAGGAAAAGTATAAAACCAAAAAAGGCTTCCATTTCTGGAAGCCTTTGTGGGCGCGAAGGGATTCGAACCCCTGACCCCTTGGGTGTAAACCAAGTGCTCTGAACCAACTGAGCTACGCGCCCTTGCTGTTAGCGGATGCAAATATAAACCAATTTTTAAGTTCGCAAAGCCTTTTTTCAAAAAAATTAAATTATTTCTGCAACCACAAAAGTGCTTCCTCCCACAAATATCAGATCCTCAGGATCTGACGCCTTTTTAGCAGCATTTAAAGCTTGTGAAATTTTTTCAAACTTTTTTCCGCGAAGGCCAAAATGCAATGCTTTTTGCTGTAAATCTTCTTCAGAAAGTCCTCTTGGCACATCAGGCTTACTGAAATAATAGGCCGCATCTTTAGGAAATAACGGCAACACACTATTCAAATCTTTATCAGAAACCACTCCTAAAACAATATGGAGTTGCCTATACTGCTCTTCTTTCAATTGGCGCATCACATAGGTCAGACCTTCTTTATTATGGCCTGTGTCGCAAACGATCTTAGGATTGGATTCCTGTATAATCTGCCAACGCCCCACCAAGCCTGTATTGCGAATGACATTTTTGATCCCGGTTATTAACGCAGCTTCCGGAATTTGAAAATCGTTTTTTTGATTTAAGACGTGTACCGCCTGTTGCACGGTAGCTTTATTTTTCTGCTGATAGCTACCCTTTAATTCGCTTTCTAAATCAGGAAACTGATTATCTGAAGCAAAAACAATAGGCGCGTGATTCTTTTTTGCGGCGGTCTCAAAAACTTCTGTAGTTTCTTCTTGGCGCTCGCCGATCACCACAGGAATATTCGGTTTTATTATTCCTGCTTTTTCTCCAGCTATTGCCTTTAATGTGTCTCCCAAAAAAGCAGTATGATCTAAACCAATGTTGGTAATCACCGATAATTCTGGAGTAATGATATTTGTTGAATCTAACCTTCCTCCCAGTCCTACTTCAATAATCGCAACATCTACCTGCTGGATTTTAAAGTATTCAAAGGCCATCCCAACGGTAAGCTCAAAAAAAGAAAGCTGGTGCGCTTCAATAAAAGCTTTATGTGCCTCTACAAACTCGACAACGAAGTTTTCCTCAGCCATCTCCCCATTAACGCGTATACGCTCTCTAAAGTCTTTTAAATGCGGTGAAGTATGCAATCCCACCTTGTAACCGGCTTCCTGCAAAACAGAAGCCAGCATATGACTTGTAGAGCCTTTACCATTGGTTCCGCCTACGTGAATTGACTTGAATGTATTTTGAGGATTATTTAGGTAGTCACACAATTTGGTGATATTCCCTAAATCTTTTTTGAATGCTGAAGCGCCCTGTCTCTGAAACATGGGCAAGCGCTCAAACATGTACTGCAGCGTTTGCTGATAGTTCATTATTCTGAAAGACTAAACTTGTACACTATTTTACCGATCTGTCGTGAAGGAGCATCAGTATCCGGATTGAATTTAGTCGCCAAAGCAGCGGCTTTTGCAGGATCTAGCAAACAACGGCTATTATTTGTAGTTCCGCGCACTCCTGGCGTCGCTTTAATCACATTTCCATTGCGGTCTACCTCGATACTCACGACCACTATTCCGGCTTCGTTACAATCCTGAACGCGTTTAGGTTTACTTAAAGCCTTACGACCACCTAACTGATAATTTCCATCACCGTCTAAACCCTTTCCGTTTCCGTAATAACTTGATGCATTAGGATCGCCATTGGGATCTCCCTTATCTCCGGCTTGATTATCATTGCCTTCACCTCCACGCTCAGTACCCGAACTTTTAGGACCGTTTAAAATACTTGACAGCGCATCTGTGGTAGACTTATCTGGTTTTGGATCAGGTTTTTTAGCTTCAACCGGTTTGGTTTCGGTTTTCTTTGGCTGTTGCTCAACAGGCTTTTTAATTTCTTTTTTGGGCTCTTCTTTGATCACCGGAGCTTCTTCGGTCTCTTGCGTTACCACCTCCTCTTTCACCTCTGTAGATTTCTCAACTTGCGGAGGTTCTGGAGTGGTATTTCGCGGCGCGGACTCAACTGCAGCCTGAGGTTGAATGGTTCCTGAACCTACATCTGAAGTCCCAAAATTTATCGCAATACCACTTTCTGGCGGAGGATCTAGATACGTGAGTCCGGCGAAAAACAACAAAATCAAAAACAAGACATAGATGATGCTTGTTAAGGTAAAAGACTTGCGTTTATGTTTTGTATCTAAAAAGCTCAAGACAGCAATATTGGTTGAACATCTATGAATCAAAAATCAAACCGAATACTGCTATTCGGTTTGATGATTTTTAGTTTGGCCTAACGGCCAATACGATTTTGTATTTGTTGCGATTTGCGATATCCATCACCGAAACAGCTTCTTCGATAGGAACTCCTTCTTCCGCTCGTAAAATAATGGTAGGATCTTCTACTCCTGAAAGTTCACTATTGATAAAGGATTCAAGATTATTAGGCAAAACCCGCTCTTTATTAACGTAAATATCCAAATCTTTTGTAATGCTTACAGAAAGATTTTGCTGATTACTCGTTTTCCCTTTCGCCTTTGGCAAAATTAAGTCAAGGGCATCTGGAGTGATCGCAGGAGAGGTTAGTAAGAAAAACACCAACAACAGAAATACAATATCTGTCATGGAGCTCATACTAAACTCCGGACTCACTTTATTTCTTCCGCGTAGGTTCATACTAAACCGGTTCGTTTAACATATCTAAGAAATCTACCGCAGTAGCTTCCATCTGGTGTACTACTTTATCAGTACGCACCACAAGGTGATTGTAGCCAATATAAGCGATGATACCCACGATTAAACCTGCAACTGTTGTAGTCATCGCCGTGTAAATACCTTCGGCTAGATTACCCATCTCTGCCTGACCGCTACTGGTTGCTAGCTGATGAAAAGCAAGTACCATCCCGATCACCGTTCCTAAAAATCCAATCATAGGGGCAGCACCGGCAATCGTTGCTAAAACACTCACGTTTTTCTCCAGACGATAGACTTCAAGACGACCAGAATTTTCAATGGCTGTATTGATATCTTCTAACGGACTTCCAATACGGCTGATTCCTTTAGCGGTTAATCTTGAAACCGGACTGTTTTGCTGTGCGCAAAGCACTTTTGCAGCTTCGATCTTTCCGTTAGCGACGTTGTCTTTAATTTGATTCATAAAGTTGCTATCCATTCCGGAAGCAGCTTTTATGGCAAACAAACGTTCAAAATAAATATAGATCGCCACAAAAAGCAGCACAAAAAGCACGAGTATAATTATTTGTCCCGGCAATCCGCCGCTCATCAATAAATCAAAAAGCGAAAGCGTCTTTTCTACCGGTTCTTCTTCGGCAGCAAGTGATGGCAAAGTTTCAGCACCTTCTTGCAACAAGAGTGTAAGCATAGTTTTTCTTAATTAGTTATGAAGTTAACGTGCAAAAGCGTTTTAAATTATATGCTCAAATACAGGATTTAAAAATTTTACAAGAACATATAAACTCCCAGTAAGCCCACACCTCCTAAAACAATAGTGTACGGAAGCGCCATTTTTACCATTCTTCCGTAAGAAAGATTGATGAGCGGAGCCAATGAAGAAGTTAATAAGAATAAGAATGCAGCCTGACCGTTAGGTGTTGCAACACTAGGCAAGTTTGTACCGGTATTGATCGCCACAGCCAAGTGATTAAATTGCTCACGCGTAATATTCCCGGCATCAAAGGCCACTTGAACTTCGTTGATATAAACCGTAGCCACAAATACGTTATCACTAATCATTGATAAAATTCCGTTAGCTAAGTAGAACATCGAAGGCTGACTTGCAGGATCCATTTCAAGAACATACTCAATAATTGGAGTAAATAGATGCTGGTCGTGAATCATCGCAACCACCACAAAGAATACCACTAAAAGTGCCGTAAACGGAAGCGCTTCTTCAAAAGCCTTACCTAAACTGTGCTCGTCAGTGATTCCCATAAATGCCGTTTGAACTACGATCAAGAATAAACCTATGAACCCTACAGGCGCTAAGTGCAATGCTAAACTTAAAATCAATAAGATCGCAGAAATACCTTGAATCCAAAGACCGAAAGATTCTTTTGGAGTTCTTTTTTCGTCAACCTCAGCGGTGTAGTTCTCAATGATCGTACGCGCTACAGCCGGAAGCTTATCTCCAAAACCAAATAACTTTGTTTTTTCTAGTAAGAAGGTGGTAAGTAAACCACATACTAAAACCGGAATAGTGATTGGCGCCATACGCTCAAAGAACTCAATAAATTCCCAACCCATTTTTTCACCAATCAATAAGTTTTGTGGCTCTCCTACAAGTGTACATACCCCTCCAAGAGCAGTACCTACAACACCGTGCATAATCAAACTACGAAGAAAACCTCTAAACTGCTCAAGCGTTTCACCACTTAAAGCTTCTCTATCCGGAACTTTATCTGCATCATAATCGGCACTTTCCATAGAGTGAATTTTATGATAAACTCCATAGAATCCTACTGCCACACTGATCAATACAGCGGTTACTGTTAACGCATCTAAGAAAGCAGAAAGCACTGCTGCCAGAAAAACAAACAGCATAGAGAGCACTACTTTAGATTTTATTTTAGTGAACACCTTAGAGAAGATATACATCAACATAGGTTTCATAAAGTAGATACCGGCCACCATAAACACAAGCAGTAACACTACTTCTAGGTTTTGGTCAACTTCTTCATAAGCAGCCTCCGGACTCGTAAGCCCTAAGATCAATGCTTCTAAGGCTAAGATACCTCCTGATTGTAACGGATAGCATTTAAGAGCCATCGCCAGGGTAAAAATAAATTCCCCAATAAAAAGCCAAGCGGTTACCATAGGTCCTAAAACATAGTAAGAGATGACATTAAATATTAAGAAAGCGATCATAGCCATCTTAAACCAGCGTGGGCTGCTACCCAAAAAGTACTTTAACATTTGTATTCGTTTGTTGGTTAATTATTCAATTTTAATATTAAACGAGCTGCTGCAATGCTAGCTCAAAAGCAGTTTCACTCAAATTTTGTTTACTGCTGTTGTGATTAAATGTATTCTGAATTGCGTTTTTAATGGTCAATGAAGTATCGTTAAAGATCGCTTCATCTGTCATTTGTACGCGACGCTCCATAAAATAGGCAAAAACACGAGCCATCCCACAATTGGATATAAAATCAGGAATCACTGAAACTTTAGCATCGGTATATTCCATAATAGGCCCAAAAAAAATCTCTTTATCTGCAAAAGGTACATTTGCACCACAAGAGATCACCTCTAACCCGGCATCAATCATCGTATCTATTTGGGCTTTAGTAACCAATCTTGATGCTGCACAAGGCGCAAAAATTTCGGTTTTGATCTCCCAAATGCGCTTATTCACCTCTTCAAAAGGAATAAGATTTTCGGCTACCAATGTATTGCCCTTTTTATTCAGGAACAAATCTTTTATTTCTTCAAAAGAAAAACCTTCTTCATTTATGAGTCCGCCTGCTGCATCAATGATCCCAACGATCTTGGCTCCTTGTTGCGCCAAATAATACGCTGCCGCAGAACCCACATTACCAAAACCTTGTATAACGGCACGTTTTCCTTCTAAATTTCCGCCGTAAATCTCATAGAAATGGCGTGCGGCTTCGGCTACACCATAACCGGTGATCATATCTGCAACCGTATATTTTCTGGAAACATCAGGAGAGTATACCGAATTCTCAAGCACTTTGATCACTCCTTGACGCAATTGCCCAATGCGATTGATCTTATCTGCTTCGGTAGGTTTAAAGTGCCCGTTAAAAACACCTTCTTGTGGATGCCACACACCGCTTTCTTCGGTAATCGGAATCACTTCGTGAATTTCATCTACATTAAGGTCTCCTCCGGTCCCGTAGTAACTTTTAAGCAAAGGCGAGACGGCTGCATACCAGCGCTCTAGCACTCCTTTTTTTCGAGGATCTGAAGGGTCAAAGTTGATTCCGCTTTTAGCTCCGCCAATCGCCGGGCCAGACACGGTAAACTTCACCTCCATGGTTTTGGCAAGTGATAACACTTCGTTTCGATCAAGCCCTACACGCATTCTTGTTCCGCCACCGGCAGCTCCGCCTCTAAGCGAATTGATCACCGTCCAGCCTTCGGCTTCGGTTTCGGGATCGTTCCAGTGAAAAACAATTTCCGGCTCTTTATTCTCGTAACGTTTTAGTAAATCTTTCATTAATTAATCTAGAGGGTTGACAAATATAACGACTTAGGTGGTTTTCCCTATCGTTTTCATATTAATTTAAGGTGAATACAGTAAACCTGCGCAATGATCTTTTGAAGCTCCTGTAACACACTTGAGTACATTGTTTGTGTTGCGCAAACGCAAAACACCCATAAAAGCAAAAATCAATGCTTCTTTGAATTCGATGAGGCTCGCTTCAGGCACGATCAGCTTATGCTGCACTAGATTTTGGGTGATAGCTATAAGGTGTTTGTTAAACGCACCACCGCCGGTTACTAATATTCCGTTTTTTGTCGCTGGCAGTTGGACGAACGTTTTTGCAAGCTGAACCGCAATATGTTGCGTAAAGGTTGCAATAAGATCTTCTACCGCAACATCGCTCGCATTCAGTATAGGAAAAATTTCAGCCTTAACCCATTCAAGACCCAAGGATTTTGGGCCGGTTTGCGAATAAAACGGTAACGCATTCAGTTGGTCTAAAACAGCTGTGTCAATCTTTCCACTTTTAGCAATCAGACCGTCCTTATCAAAAGGCAGCCCAAGTTTACGAGTAAGCTGATTAAGCACGATATTAGCCGGACACGTATCAAAAGCTATACGCGCTTCTCCCTTCTGAAATGACAAATTTGCAAAACCGCCAATATTTAAACACGCATCATACTTGTGAAACAAGAGTTGATCTCCTATAGGCACTAATGGTGCTCCTTGCCCACCTAAAGCCACATCCTCAACTCTAAAATCACAAACTACCAGATTATTGCAAAGCCTTGCCAGTTCTGGGCGATTGCCAATTTGATAAGTAGTTCCCTGAGCTGGTTGATGTAAAATGGTATGACCGTGAGAGGCGATTGCGTCTATATGGCTTAACGGATTTCTAGCCCGAAAATCTTGTATTAGGGTTGCCAAATAAGCCGTGTATTCTTGATCTAAACTTACCAAGGCTGACTGAGGCAGGTCTACGGCATTTTGTAAGCGTATAACCCACTCTGTTTCGTAAGGTATAGTCTCGCAAGAAAGCAGTTCGTACTGCCAATGCTTGGTTTTCGTAAAGCGCACATAAGCAAGATCAACTCCGTCTAAAGAGGTTCCGCTCATCACACCGAGCATTAAATAAGTGGTTGAATTCATAAAATGAATTATGCTTTTTCTTAAAAACTAGCTATAATTATAAAGAATATTTAAATTACGGCATATTTATCATTAGTTTTTGAATTTTCTATAAATAAATTGGTTTAATTTACAAAGTGTTATGCAAGCATAATAAATTGATTAATTTATACCCAAATAACACCTTTATATTTTAAACTGAACACAATTTAAGAAAACGATATAGTACAATCTAAAAGCACAAGTTAATATGGACTTTAGTTTAAGTGAAGAGCATTTAATGATTCGGGACGCAGCTCGCGAATTTGCTCAAAATGAATTACTACCCGGAGTGATTGAGCGCGATGAGCAGCAGCATTTCCCTAAAGAATTGATCAAGAAAATGGGTGAAATGGGATTCTTAGGAATGATGGCACCAACCGAGTTTGGCGGTGGCGGTATGGATACCATCTCTTATGTTCTGGTCATGGAAGAATTATCTAAGATAGACGCTTCGGCCTCGGTGATTGTTTCAGTTAATAATAGTTTGGTTAATTATGGTCTGGCTAATTATGGCAGTCAGGCTCAAAAAGAAAAGTACCTTTCTAAATTAACGACCGGTGAAAAATTAGGCGCATTCTGTTTAAGCGAACCAGAAGCAGGAAGTGATGCTACTTCTCAAAAAACCACCGCGATCGACAAAGGCGATCACTACATTTTAAACGGAACTAAGAACTGGATCACTAACGGCGGTTCTGCAGATTATTACTTAGTCATCGCTCAGACCGATAAAGAAAAGAAACATCGCGGCATCAATGCTTTTATTGTTGAAAAAGGCTGGGAAGGTTTTGAAGTAGGCCCTAAAGAGCAAAAACTAGGAATTCGCGGAAGTGACACGCATTCCCTGATTTTTAACGACGTAAAAGTCCCCAAAGAAAATCGCATTGGTGAGGACGGCTTTGGGTTTAAGTTCGCTATGAAAACCTTAAGCGGTGGTCGCATAGGTATAGCAGCGCAAGCGCTAGGTATTGCTGCCGGAGCCTATGAGTTGGCTCGCGATTACTCAAAAGTGCGCAAAGCTTTTGGCACCGAAATTTGCAACCATCAAGCCATCGCCTTTAAGCTTGCCGATATGAATGTTGAGATCGAAGCTGCGCGTCATTTAGTAATGAAAGCAGCCTGGGATAAAGATCAAGGAAACAATTATGATATTTCGAGTGCAATGGCTAAGCTCTATGCTTCTAAAGTTGCCATGGATGTTACTGTTGAAGCGGTACAAGTACACGGAGGAAATGGTTTTGTCAAAGAATATCATGTTGAACGCTTGATGCGTGACGCCAAGATCACTCAGATCTATGAAGGTACTTCTGAAATTCAAAAGATCGTAATCTCTAGAGGTTTACTGAGCTAGCACAAACAAACTTCTTTAATACAAAAGCCTTGATGTATTGAACCTCAAGGCTTTTTTTACGCACTTACTTTAGCACTATATTAGATAGGTTTTGATGCTTTAAACTTTCGGCTAAACCAAAAAAAAAGCCCGTTTTGCAACGGGCTTTAAACTATTGATTTCCGTATCCTATTTGGCAAAATAGATATAAATACCAACTACGATCAGACAGATCACAATACCCACCTGATTCACATATTTATAAGGCTCTATAGAAACCTTTTTAGTGTACTCGAGTACAAATGGTTCTTTTCTAGGAACTACTTTTCCTATAAGCAACATAATAATAATATTGGTCACAAACAGGATTGCCATCACGTGCAGATAGTGCGGATAATTCTCTTCGCCAAAGTAAGGCTTCATCACAAACTGACTAATGATATACAGAATAGAACCTGAAACGATCCCAATTTTTGCCGCAATAGCCGGAACACGTTTTGTGAAATAACCCACTACGATGATGGTAAAAATTGGAATACTGTAAATACCGTTGATTTCTTGTAAATAGCTGAATAAACTTCCGGCGTTTGCGATCAAAGGTGCAATAAACATCGCAGCCAGCGCAAGACATACTCCAAAGATCTTTCCGTATTTAACTACCACACTTTCTGAAGCTTCTTTGTTAATATGCTGCTTATAAATATCAATACCGAATAAGGTTACAGAACTGTTCAACACACTATTAAACGAACTCAAAATAGCTCCAAACAATACCGCAGCAAAAAAGCCCATTAACGGCTTTGGAAGCACTGCACGCACTAGTTCAGGATACGCAAGATCACTACTTGCTAATTCACCTTCAAAGTAATAATAGGCGATCATCCCAGGTAATACCAAAATAATCGGACCTAAGATCTTTAAGAACGCTGCAAGTAAAAGTCCCTTTTGACCTTCAGCTAAACTTTTTGCGCCTAATCCTCTTTGTATAATTTGCTGGTTGGTTCCCCAGTAAAATAACTGTACAAGCATCATCCCGGTAAAAATCGTAGCAAAAGGCACCTCCTGTCCCGGTTCACCGGTAGAATCAAAACGCTCTGGATTTGCATCTACTAAAGTGCTTAACCCTTCTAGAACGCTTCCGTCACCAATAGCCATCAGACCAAAAACAGGAATCATTACCCCGCCGATGATCAATCCTACTGCATTGATACTATCAGAAACCGCAACCGCTTTGAGTCCGCCAAAAACCGCATAAATAGAACCGATGATCCCGATTCCCCAAATACAAATTACAAGTGCCGTAGTATCTGAAACGCCCAGTAAGGTAGGTACGTCAAACATACCGCTGATGGCTACAGAACCAGAGTATAAGATCACGGGAAGTAAAACCACTACATAACCGGTTAAAAACAAGCCTGAAGTGATGGTCTTAGTCGTGGTATCAAAACGTTCCGCTAAAAATTGCGGTACTGTGGTGATCCCTCCTTTTAAATAGCGCGGCAATAAAAAGATCGCCGTTACAACGATAGAGAGTGCTGCCAGCGTTTCCCAGGCCATTACAGATAAACCGTCTTTATAAGCGCTTCCGTTTAGACCTACGATCTGCTCAGTAGATAAGTTGGTTAGAAGTAAAGAACCTGCGATCACTCCGGCGGTTAAACTACGTCCACCTAAAAAGTAACCGTCAGAGGTAGATTCATCAGATTTTCGAACAGCCAGCCAAGAAATGACCGCTACTAAAATGGTAAATGCTAAAAAGGAAATTAATGCCATAAATTTAAGTTTATCAAACTACACCGTTGTAGTTAGGTGTTATGAATGCTCATTTTTTCTGCCTCCAAATGTAAACTAAACGATTTGGTATTTATTAAAAATAGGGCTCAAAAAATGTCAAAACCCTACAAAAATGCGTCAATTTTTATTCACCACAAGATTTTGTTGTGTTTTTTAGAAGCGCGATTAATCAAAGTCTTCCAAAAACTAATTGCCCTATTCACCTTACTTTTTTAAAGTTCAAAATGGTATTGCTCAAAAAGCACCTGAGCGCATCGTTCACACCATCAGTATCTTATTGAATTTCACAAAAATAGTTTAAAAATTTTTAAACGTACAAATTACATTTAATATTATATATGTATCTTTGACATTCATTTACACAACTAATCTAAATCCTCAACGGTATTTTGGAACAGCAAATTACACATTCGCAATCTCCCGAACATATTGCGCAGCTAGGTGCATTTAAAGCCGAGGTTGTTATCAATTCACCAGGACGCGTCAACCTTATTGGTGAGCATACTGACTATAATAATGGTTTTGTGATGCCTACCGCAATTGATAAAACCATTCAGTTTTATTTAAAAAAGAATGGTACTCCGTCTCAGGCACGCATCACCAGTTTAAACTATGATTCGCATTTTAGTTTTGACGTTGCGACCTATGATCCTAACGGCGCCGAATGGACACGATATATTGTTGGTGTTGTGGAAGAAATTAAAAAACTGGGGCATAGCCTTAAAGGTTTTGATTGTATGATGTACAGCAATCTGCCTATGGGGGCCGGCATCAGTTCTTCAGCGGCTTTAGAATGTGGTTTAGCCAAAGGGATTAATGAACTTTTTGATTTAGGCTTGACTGATCTGGAAATCATCAAATTATCACAAATGGCTGAGCACAACTATGTTGGCACCAAATGTGGTGTTATGGATCAATTTGCTTCTGTGATGAGCAAAGAGAACCACGTGATCCAATTGGATTGTCAAAGTCTCGAATATCAATTGCTTCCGTTTGCCATTGAACCTTACAAGTTGCTCCTATTGAACACCAATGTTTCTCACAGTCTGTCTACGAGCGAGTACAATGTACGCAGAGCAGAATGTGAAGCAGGCGTCGCATTGCTACAAAAGTGGTATCCTGAGATCATAACCCTGCGTGATGTAACTTTAGAACAGTTGCAAAAACACAAAGCCGATTTTGATCCCGTGGTTTATAAGCGATGTGAATATGTTTTAGAAGAAAACCAGCGTGTGGCGTTAGCGGCTAAAGCGCTTAAAGCAGAAGATCTAAAAACCTTCGGAACTTTAATGTATGGTTCTCACGAAGGACTTCAGCACAAATATCAAGTGAGTTGTAAAGAATTAGATTTTCTTACCGATTTTTCTAAGAATTATGATGCTGTTTTAGGTTGCCGAATGATGGGCGGTGGTTTTGGTGGCTGTACCATCAATCTAATTCACGAGGACCACATTGACGCCTATGTGGAAGCTGCTAAAAAAGCATATCATAAACAATTCAATATTAAACTCTCTACATTTACGGCAATGCCTGCAAATGGTGGAGAACGTATACACTAAACAATACAAGCCTGATTATGGTAGATTTTAATGATAATTCACACAGACGTTACAACATACTCACAGGAGAATGGATTTTGGTTTCTCCGCACAGAACTAAACGTCCGTGGCAAGGTAAAGAAGAAGATATCGTTGTTGAAGAGCGCCCTTCTTACGATCCCAATTGTTATTTATGCCCCGGAAATGAGCGTGCCGGTGGTCATATCAACGAAAATTACACCGAACCTTGGTCATTTGTTAATGATTTTGCTGCACTTAAAAATGATGTGCCTCAAGCCAAATTTAAAAGCGGTTTACTAAAAGCTGAATCTGAAAGTGGGATTTGTAAAGTGGTATGTTTCTCGCCTGATCATTCTCTAACACTTCCTGTTATGGATGTTGAAAATATTGACAAAGTCATCGCGCTTTGGCAAAGAGAATATCGCGAATTGGGCAAAAAAAGTGATATCAACCACGTGCAGATCTTTGAAAACAAAGGCGCAACCATGGGATGCAGCAATCCGCACCCGCACGGTCAAATTTGGGCGCAGCGCACCATTCCGCAGGAGGTTGCTAAAAAAAACAAACACCTTAGAGAATACTGGAATGATAACGGTGTTAGTCTTTTAGCTGAATATTTAAAAGAAGAGCTTGCCTTGCAAGAGCGTATCATTGTAGAAACCGAATACTTTGTAGCTCTGGTGCCTTATTGGGCAGTATGGCCTTACGAAGTGATGATTCTACCTAAAAAACAACACAGAACTATTTTAACCCTTTCTGAAGCAGAACGTCTCGATTACGCTAAGATCATTAAAGCGGTAACCATTAAATATGACAACCTGTTTAAGATCTCATTCCCTTACAGTTCAGGAATTCATCAGGCACCTACTGATGGTCAGGATTGGGACTGCTGGCATTTTCATATGTCATTCTACCCGCCATTACTGCGCTCAGCAACGGTTAAGAAGTTTATGGTAGGCTATGAAATGTTTGCTACACCACAAAGAGACATCACAGCAGAGATGGCTGCAAAAACTTTACGTAATTTAGCAGACACACATTACACTAAAAATTAAAATGTCTACTAAAACCACATTAAAAGGAATTGCAGAACACCTCAACTTATCTATTTCTACAGTCTCAAAAGCATTAGCAGACAGCCCAGAAATAAGTGAGGCTACAAAACTTTTAGTAAAAACAGCAGCCAGACAACTTAAATACCGCCCTAATGCGATGGCTCGGGGATTAAAAAGCAGCCGTACCAATACCCTTGGTGTGGTGATCCCTAACATTATGCATAACTTTTTTGCAAAGGTCATCGTGGGGATGGAAGAAGAAGCCACAAAAAATGGTTACAGTCTGGTTACCTGCATCTCTAACGAATCTCTAGAAAAAGAAAAGCAGAGCCTCAATATGCTGAGCGATGTTTCGGTAGATGCGATTATTATCAGCCTTACTTCTGAGACGCAGGAATCTAACGAAATCGAGCATCTCAATGATGTATTGCATTATGATATTCCGTTAGTAATGTTTGACCGTGCAAATACCGATGTAGCTTGTGATAGCGTGGTAATTAATGATTTCTCCGGAGCTTTTGAAGCGACCAGTTATCTCTATAAAACCGGTTGTAAAAATGTGGCGTTATTGTCTACATTGAGCAATACTTCGGTGGGGAATAAAAGACTCGCGGGATATCAAGCGGCCGTTTCAAAAGAAGCAGGTGCGGTTCCCAAAGTTTTATATACCAAGCTGGCAACGCTAGAACAGGATTTAGGAACTTTTCTTGACAAGAATGAGATAGACGCTCTGATCACCACAGACGAATCTAGCGCGATCTACGCGATGAACACCATTCGCACTAAAGGCTTAGAAGTTCCTAATGATGTAAGTGTTATAGGGTTTACTGACGGAACGCTGGCGCGAAATTATTTCCCATCGGTGACCACAGTAAAGCAACAAGCCGAAATTATGGGAAAAAAAGCGATCGAGATCGCACTTAAAAACATCAACGCTAAAGAAAAAGAAGCACCCAAACAAGAAGTTATAGAAACCGAATTGGTGATTCGCAACAGCACACGCAAACTTTAAAACATACATTCTTTAAAAAAATAAAAAAGCCCAGATCTTCAAGATTTGGGCTTTTGTGTTTTACATCGCTTTTCAAATTACTTAATACCGCGAACTTTCTTCTCCCATTTCCAGGCAGAGTCGAGTGCATCAGCAAGTGTCAACTCTGATTTCCAACCGAGTTCGTTATTGGCGTGTTCGGTGTCTGCATAGGCAGCAACCACGTCACCTTCTCTTCGGTCTACGATCTTATAAGGCAATTGCACTCCGGAAACTTCTTCAAAAGTATTGATCACTTCAAGCACAGAACTTCCGGTGCCGGTTCCTAAATTAAATACTTCGTAATTGCTTTTATTTTCGCTTTCCACCAAACGTGTTAGCGCTTTTACGTGCGCTTTGGCTAAGTCAACCACGTGAATATAATCACGTACACACGTACCATCTTCGGTAGGATAATCATTGCCAAACACACTAAGTTCCTCACGCAATCCGGCTGCTGTCTGCGTAATAAACGGCACCAAATTCTGCGGAACGCCTAGCGGCAACTCCCCTATTTCCACGCTTTCGTGTGCTCCAATCGGATTAAAATAGCGTAGCGCTATAGCTTTAAAATTCTCGTAAACTTTAGCCGTATCTCTAATGATCTCCTCGCCGATCTGCTTGGTATTTCCATACGGAGATTCAGCAGGTTTTACCGGTGCGCTTTCGGTTATAGGTAATTCTTCTGCCTGCCCGTAAACCGTGCACGACGAACTGAATATAAAATTAGCCGAAGCTTTTCCCGTGAGTTCTTTCAGCAGATACACTAAGGAGCTTAGGTTGTTTTCATAATACAACAGGGGCTTATGAACACTTTCGCCTACTGCTTTTGAAGCCGCAAAATGAATCGCCCCGCTTACGTCTGCATATTTTTTAAAGAAAGCTGAAACCGCGTTGCGATCTCTTAGATCCAATTTTTCAAACTCAGGCCTTTTGCCGGTAATGGCTTCTATTCCATCTAAAACATCTTCTGAAGCATTAGACAGATCGTCAATAATGACCACCTCGTATCCTGCATTTTGTAATTCGACTACGGTATGCGAACCTATAAATCCGAGTCCGCCGGTTACTAGTATTTTCAAAATTCTGCTACGTTATTTTCAACGGAAAGCTTCTCTAAAGCCTCGTCGATGTTAAAATCTTTGAGTGAGTCGATGACCATATCAGGACCAAATGCATACGTACCTATTTCCTCTTGCTTCGAAACTCCTGACAGAGTAAGGATAGTCTTGTACCCCATTTGAATAGAGCCCAGAATATCAGTATCCATCGTGTCTCCTATTACTATGGTTTGATCTGTGGTTAAGCCTAATTTTTTTCGAGCGGCACGCATCATTACAGGACTAGGTTTTCCTACCGAAAATGCTTTACGCCCGGTTGCTTCTTCGATCATCTTAACGATTGCTTTGATCCCTAGATTAGACCAGCCGATTTTCTTAGGCGAAGGATCTAAATTGGTCGCGATCAGTTTAGCGCCCCCAAGAATCATATCTACGGCATTGTTTGCCATTTCTAAAGTGAAATTTCGGCCTTCACCCACCACAACATAATCTGGATCTTGAGTCACCAAGCTGTACCCATTTTCGTGCAAGCTGCTTAGAAGTCCGCCCTCACCTAGAACGTAAGCGGTACCGTTAGGCTTTGTAAAACCTAAAAACCAAGCCGTTGCCATAGCGCTAGTGTACACATTTTCTTCTTTAATGTGAATTCCCATCGGGCGTAGTTTATTCACAACATCAATGGGGCTACGCTGACTGTTATTGGTCATAAACAAGAACGGAATTCCCCGATCTTGCAATGTTTTTATAAAAGTATCTGCTCCCGGAATCAAGTCATTACCGCTGTAAATGACTCCGTCCATATCTATTAAAAATCCTTTGTCCATTGGGCTGTTTATTTAAACGTAAAAATAACGTTTAATTTTTAAGAGCTAGAAAGCTTAAGCAGAAAATTAGCTAAGAATCTCAGATTCATAAAAATGCGTTGCATCGTATAACAACTCGTCAAGCTTTTTATTTTCAAAAGCAACGCGCTCTTCATCCCAATCTAAATAATTGATAAAATCCTGCACTGCTTGTTGACGATACTGCGTTACCGTTTCGATATTAAAATAGAGTCTCCCGGTACGACGTACAAAGAAATCTGCCAGACTGTTGGTCATTTCATAATTAACACTGTACCACAATTCAGCGCGCACTAGTCTATCATTTACGTCTGCATCTCTAAAATAATTGATCTTATTTTTGATGATATCTGTTTGCTTTCCGTAAGTGGAAACCAAATACCAAGCTTTAAAAGCGGCGTTGTCAATTTGCATAAATTCTAACTCCTGCTCCAAGTAGTTTTGATAATCTTCTACCTCTTGGGTATTCCGCAATGCGTGAGAAGTCAAGGCAATATGCTGAGTGCGCGACTCATCATAGGTTTTACCAAATTTCTCTTTGAGTCGCTTGCTTACTGTTTCG
Organism: Leeuwenhoekiella palythoae; assembly: GCF_900130045.1. Taxonomy (GTDB): domain Bacteria; phylum Bacteroidota; class Bacteroidia; order Flavobacteriales; family Flavobacteriaceae; genus Leeuwenhoekiella; species Leeuwenhoekiella palythoae. Next base: position 243,452 of record NZ_FQXT01000004.1, on the reverse strand, counting down.
TTTACACGTTGGGCCATTTTACGATATCCGGTAAGTTTTCCGCCGGCAATAGAGATCAAGCCACTTTTACTAATAAATGTCTCATCCTTTCGCGATAATTCTGAAGGATCTTTCTCATCCTCGTGAATGAGTGGTCGAAGTCCTGCCCAGCTCGACTCGATATCTTCTTCGGTTAAATTAATATCAGGGAAGGTTCCGTTAACGGCATCAAGCAAATATTTAATATCAGCTTTGGTTGCCACCACACGATCTAAACTCCCGGAGTAATTAGTATCTGTGGTTCCCACATAGGTCACTCTACCTCGCGGAATCGCAAAAATCATACGCCCGTCTGGAACGTCAAAATAGAGCGATTGATGTACGGGTAATTTTTCCTTCGGAAAGACCAAATGCACCCCTTTAGTCAAATGCAAATGTTTGTTGTTCATCGACTCATCTTTCTTCCGAAGCTTATCAACCCAAGGTCCTGTCGCAGAAACAAACGTTCTTCCTTCTACTTCAAAGGTTTTCCCTGTGTTGTGATCTTTGCAGTTTACCGCGGTGATCTTGCCTTTGTAGTTGTACACAAAATCATCCATCTCGCAGTAGTTGAGGCAAATCGCACCAAAACCGGCTGCTTTTTTCATCAACTCAATGGTGAGACGAGCATCGTCAGTTCTATATTCCGCATAAAAACCACCACCCAGCAAAGTGCTCTCATCAAGAATGGGTTCGCGCTCAAGCGTCTCTTCTTTGGTCAACATACGGCGTTTGTCTTCATCATCTACATTGGCCAGCAAGTCATAAACTTTCAGTCCTACAGAAGTCAAAAATTTACCATATTGCCCACCCTCAATAAGTGGTAAGAGCATTTTCTCGGGCACCACAAGGTGAGGGGCCAACTTGTGTACGATAGCGCGCTCAGTTCCTGATTCTTTGACCAGACCGATTTCCATCTGCTTTAAATAGCGCAAACCGCCGTGTACCAATTTGGTACTTTTATTACTGGTTCCTGAAGCGAAATCATTTTTCTCGATCAGGCAAACGCTCATACCGCGGGTCGCTGCATCGAGCGCGATCCCTGCTCCGGTAACTCCGCCACCAATGATGACTAAATCAAATTTTTTCTTTTTCGCTTTTTTGATGTAACGCTTACGGTCACGCACGCTAAAACGTAAAGGTTCTTTTTCTTTCTCAATGGTTTCGGCATAACCAGAGCGTGTGCGCATCACCGCAAGCTCCCAGCTTTCTTGCTTGTGGTTACGCGTTCTTACATCCATTTCAGGTTCAAAAACCTGATCAGCACTACGCAATGTAGCAATGTCTTTTTGCGTCCAAATACCCACTTTAATTCCCGCTAATAAAGCTGCACCCCAGGCGGTAACTTCAAGCATTTCTGGGCGATCTACCTGCGCATCTAAAAGATCTGCTTGAAATTGCATCAAGTAATCATTAGCACAAGCGCCACCGTCAACTTTTAAGGTTTTTATTTGCTTGCCGCTGTCTTCTTCCATCGCTTTGATCAAGTCGGTTACTTGATAGGCAAGCGCTTCAACCGTAGCTTTCACTAGTTCTTTGCGACCTGTTGAAAAGGTCAATCCTTGAATACTTCCTTTCGCATTTCCATCCCAATATGGAGCTCCAAGTCCGTTGAATGCAGGAACAAAAAACAGATCTTCAAGTGGCGGAATACTTTGACAAATCGCATTAGTTTCTTCGGCATTCTCAATGATTCCCACTTGATCCCGCAACCATTGAATCGATGCACCTCCCACAAAGACACTTCCTTCTAAAGCATATTTTGGCTTTTTATCTTCGAGCGTACAGCATAAGGTTGTTATGAGTCCGTTTTTAGAAAACGAAGGTTTTTTCCCGGTATTGAGCAGCATAAAACAACCTGTTCCATAGGTGTTTTTTGCCATTCCTGATTTGTAACCGCCTTGCCCAAAAAGCGCCGCCTGTTGATCACCGGCAACTCCATAAATAGGAAACTCAGCATCTTGATACGTTATCCTCCCAAAATCTGAAGATGAAGGTTGCACTTTAGGCAACATTTTTTTCGGAATAGTCAATTCCTCAAGCAACTCCTGATCCCAAGCCATATCTTTAATATTGTACAGCATAGTTCGGCACGCATTAGTATGGTCTGTACGGTGTTTGCCGGTGAACTTGAAGATCAACCAGCTATCTACCGTACCAAAGAGCAGATCACCAGCTTCAGCTTTTTCACGCGCTCCTTCTACATTATCTAGAATCCACTTTATTTTGGTTGCCGAAAAATAACTGTCAATTACCAGTCCGGTGTTTTTAAGAATATATCTTGAAAGGCCGCGCTCCCGTAAACCTTCGCAAATCGCTTCGGTACGTTTATCTAACCAGCAAATCGCATTATAAACCGGTTTTCCTGTTTTCTTATCCCATACAACAGTAGTCTCACGCTGATTGGTGATTCCAATTCCTTTTATAGCTTCAAGTGGAACTTTTGCTTTTTGGACCACCGCCTCAAAAACTTCCTTTTGATCATTAAAGATCATTTCCGGATCGTGTTCTACCCAACCGGACTGCGGATAATATTGTTTCAATTCCTTTTGTGAAATAGCAACAACCTTACCGTGCTCATCAAATAAAATGGCCCGAGTACTGGTTGTTCCCTGATCAAAAGCGATGATATATGAAGTTTCCATTTATAAAAATTTATACGTGATGGTATGCTTATACTGTTCTCCCGGTTTTAAAACCGTTGACGGAAAATTGGGGTGATTGGGCGTATCCGGAAAAAACTGTGGTTCTAAACATAAGGCCGGCGAAGGTCCTTGAATCATTACTGTCTTGTTCTCTATCTTTTCAATTCCGTTGGCGCTATAAAACTGGATTCCCGGTTGGGTGCAGTACAATTCCATTTTAGGCGATCCCGAAGGTGCAGCAAGTACTGCAGCCGGTACTTCTTTACTGTATTTTTCCAAAACATAATTATGATCAAAACCACCTTCAAGTTGAGCCAGTGGCTGTTCTAAAAAGCGAAGTTCACGCAGATCAAAAGGTGTGTTCTCCACCGGTTTTACGCTTCCGTCAGGAACGTTCTGCTCTGTTTTTGGTAAAATTCCTTCTCCGTTAATCAATAGTTGATGCTTTGCAATACTTTTTCCACTTGAAGGATTCAGATTGAAATATTCGTGGCGGGTAAGATTTACAATAGTTTCTTTGTCGGTTGTAGCTTCGAGACGCATTTCTAGCGCATTCTCTTCAGTTAGTTTGACAAACATTTTAGTCTCTAAATTCCCGGGATAACCTTCTTCGCCATCTTTACTCAAATAGGAAAAAATCACCTCATCTTCCAGCTCAGCAACCTCCCAAATTTTCTTACCGAAACCTTCAAAACCGCCGTGAAGATGATTTGTGCCTTCGTTGGCACTCAACGCAACTTTTTTTCCGTCTAGGCTCACTGTTGCATTAGCGATGCGGTTTGCGCTTCGACCCACCAATTGCCCCATAAAAAAGGTATCTTCTTCATAAGAATGCAAGTCATTATATCCCAAAACCACATCGGTAAATCCGCCGGCGTCCGGAACAATTAATCGTTGTAGTATGGCGCCATAGGTGATGAAATGCGCTTCCATCCCTGAGGAGTTTTTCAGTTTTACACTTAAAACGGGACGACCGTCTTGCGTGGTATCAAAGGGTTTTATTGTTATCAAAGGAACGTTGTTTTTTAAAGCTAAATATATGAAATACTAAAGGGAAACATCACGGAATTACCGCCCTCTTTTAAAGCGTGCTGTAATTCACGTGCTTATCGATTCCTTTAAAATCAAACCAAAAAAAGCGCTTCTTCGTAAGTTTTACCAGAACTAAGAAACTGCCTTTTTAATATTTCAGAATGAAATTTCACCTGCTTCTCGCTCTTCTACTTCCTCTTTTTGGCTTCTGCCAGAAAAAATCTATTGATAAACTTCTGGAAACCTACAACACCCGAAGCATTCCTTATATTTCTGTGCAAGAACTCAAAATGAATCTCGAAGCTTACACCATTCTAGATACACGCAAAAGAGAAGAGTTTGAGGTTAGCCATCTTCCGTCAGCGATTTGGGTTGGAGAAAGACCTCAAAATGCATTTTTAGATTCCATATCAAATAAGAAAAAGCCAATTGTAGTGTATTGCACCGTGGGCATTCGTAGCGAAGATTTTGGCGAAAAGCTTGAACGTAAAACCGGCAAAACTGCGTATAATCTCTACGGCGGAATTTTTGCTTGGAAAGACGCAGGCTTTAAAATTGTGAATGCCAAAGGCAAAAGCACTCAAAAAGTACACACCTTTTCAAAAAATTGGGAAGATTATTTAAGTACGGGAATTGCGGTTCATTAAATTTGACTTTTATCAATTAACAACATCTAATGGGTCTATTAAGTAAAAAAGACACCGATTCTGAAAAAGATTTCGAGACAGAATTTCATTTCCCTACCTCAGATAAAGCCCTTTTAATCTTTACCCGCAATCCCGAATTGGGTAAAGTAAAAACCCGACTTGCAAGCGGTGTGGGTGATGCTGCAGCGCTTGAGATCTATAAGTTTTTGCTTCAGCACACGGTTAACATCACCCAAAATTTGAGCGTAGATAAACAGGTTTATTATTCAGAAAAAATACGTGCTTCAGATTATTGGGATAAAAACACGTTTACCAAAAAATTACAACACGGTGATGATCTGGGAGCTCGAATGCAAAAGGCGTTTTCAGGAGCTTTTGCGAGCGGCTATAAAAAAGCGATCATCATTGGTAGCGATATGTATGACCTTTCTCAAAAAGATCTAGAAGAAGCATTTGCAGCGCTTGATGAGCACGATTTTGTGGTAGGTCCGGCTGAAGACGGTGGGTATTATTTACTTGGAATGACCTTCCTAAAGCCAGAACTTTTCAGTAATAAAACTTGGGGAACCGAAACCGTTCTTAAAGACACGCTTGCCGATTTAAGCTCAGAATCTGTTAAATTGCTAGAAACCCGTAATGATGTAGACTATTACGAAGACATAAAAGGTATTGAGGCCTTCAAGCCTTTTTTACCAGAACATTTGAAATAAAAATCCATGAAAAAATTTATTGAAGAATCTGCGCAGTTTTTAAAAGAGCGCGGTTTTGAAGCTCCGGAAATCGGTATTATTTTAGGTACCGGTCTTGGCCAATTTGTAGATAAAGTTGAGATCATCAGTTCGGTGAGCTACAACCACATTCCTAATTTTCCAACTGCCACGGTTGAATTCCATACCGGAAAACTGATCTACGGAACTTTAGGCGGAAAAAAAGTGATCGTGATGCAAGGTCGTTTTCATATTTATGAAGGCTACACGTTACGCGATGTGAGCTACCCGGTGCGTGTTATGAACGAACTTGGTATTAAAAAACTACTCATCAGTAATGCAGCCGGCGCGATCAACCTCAACTTTAAAAAAGGCGAGATTATGCTTATTGAAGATCACATCAACTTGCAAGGTGGTTCTCCCCTTGCGTTTAAAGGGGTTGAACAATTAGGTTCACGTTTTACTGATATGAGCGAACCATACGACGTGTCTATGCGCAACATTCTTAAGGATATCGCAAAGACCGAAGAAATCACGTTACACGAAGGTGTTTATGCATCTGTAGTTGGTCCACAGCTTGAAACCCGCGCCGAATATAGATTCCTTAAGATCATCGGCTCTGACACGGTTGGAATGAGCACCGTTCCAGAAGTGATTGTCGCCAACCATCTCGATTTGCCGGTTGCTGCCGTTTCAGTAATTACCGATGAGTGCGACCCAGAAAACCTGGCACCTGTAGACATTCAAGATATTATGGCTGCCGCCGGAAAAGCAGAACCTGATATGGTTAAACTTTTTACGCAGCTTATTGAAAAACTTTAGGGTTTTTCCGCATTAAAAAAACCACAACACAATTATCTCCGTAACTACTCGTGTAGTTATGCTTTTTATAACTCAAAACAAAAAATCATCATGGCTAACAACAATTATTACGATCCGGCAGACCTGAGAAAATTTGGTAAGATCACCGAATGGAGCGAGGAACTGGGTACAAAATTCTTTGATTACTACGGAAAAGTTTTTGAAGAAGGTGCGCTTACTGCACGAGAGAAGGCGCTTATCGCCCTTGCTGTTGCGCATACCGAACAATGCCCGTATTGCATCGACGCGTATACCAAAGACACCTTGCAACGCGGCGTGACCAAAGAACAAATGATGGAAGCCATTCACGTAGGTGCTGCGATCAAGAGTGGCGCTACGCTTGTACACGGTACGATGATGATGAATAAAGTGAATAAGCTAGAAATGTAGCACTAAAGGCTATATTCTAGCAACTTAATCCTATCTTAGTCAATACTGAAAAAGAAAAATAAACGCTTTTATGCCTGCAACTCAAACAAAAAAATCCCTACATAAACGTCACGACGATCTCGCTCAAGCCAATAAACAGCTTGAGGTTTTATCCGGTGGAATTTTTGCCGATGGCGAACTTCCTACGTTTGCCAAAAAGATCAAAGAGACCAATCAATTTCCGTTACGACCTAAAAAACTGGAAATCCTTCAGATCAATGTGGGATATATGTGTAATCAGGTGTGTGAGCATTGTCACGTAGATGCCGGTCCCGATCGTAAAGAAATAATGACTTGGGAAACGATGGAGCAATGTCTGGAAGTGATCAAAAACACTGGCGCACATACACTGGATCTTACCGGTGGTGCTCCTGAAATGAATCCTAATTTCAGACGTTTTGTAGAAGAAGCGAGTAAAGCAGGGATTAAAGATTTTATTGTACGCAGTAACCTGACGATCATTCGCGCCAATAAGAAATACTACGATCTACCGGAATTTTTCAAGAAACACAATGTACACGTGGTGAGCTCGATGCCGCACTGGACACGTGGTAAGACCGATAAGCAACGTGGTGAAGGCGTTTTTGACAAGTCGATCAAAGCTTTACAGGAATTAAATGCCGTAGGTTACGGAATGCCAGATAGCGACTTACGCTTAGACCTTGTGTATAATCCTAACGGTGCTTACCTTCCTTCAGATCAGGCAGGAATGGAAAAGGATTTCAAAAAAGCCTTGATGGAAGATTTCGGCATTCAGTTTCATAACCTGTTTGCAATTACCAATCTTCCTATCGCACGCTTTCTGGATTACTTGATCGCTTCGGAAAACTACGAGGATTATATGTACCAACTTGTTGAGGCTTACAACCCGGCTGCGGTGGCGAATGTGATGTGTACTAATACGATCTCAATTAGTTGGGACGGCTGGTTGTACGATTGTGATTTCAATCAAATGCTGGATCTCAAAGTAAATTCAAAAGTGAAGCATATTTCAGAGTATAATGAGGATGTGCTTAACGATCGTAACATTATCATTTCTCAGCATTGCTACGGCTGTACTGCCGGCGCAGGAAGCAGCTGCCAGGGAACTGTAGCTTAATTCAACATAAAATAATCAGAAGCACACGCTGCGTTTACCGCTTTATTGAATACTAAAACCGCCATATTAATTTTTGCCCGCTCTGCGGAAGAAGATGCACGACACAAGTCGATGCACAACGGCGTGCAACTCTTTGAAGCGCTCAATAAGCAGACTTTAAAAACGGTAAAGCAAAGCGGACTCCCCTTTTACATTTATTCTGAAAAAAATCAAAAAGGAGCCACGTTTGCTGAACGCTATACACAAGCCTTTACAGAAATTTATGAGCTGGGCTATGACAATGTCATCAGTATTGGGAATGACAGTCCGCATTTAACCAAACAGCATCTACTCACCGCCGCAAACGAATTGCAAAATTGCCCGATGGTCATTGGTCCTTCCGTTGACGGCGGGTTCTATTTAATGGGTCTAAACAAAACTCATTTTAATGCACAAGCACTTTTAGAACTCCCTTGGCAGACCTCAAAACTTACGCAAATCATTCTGAGAAAAGTACGTGAGCAAAAGATTCAGGCTACAATACTTGAGGTGCTGCACGACTTAGATTCGGTTTTTGATGTTGCTGCACTTTTAGATCGCGGGCAACTTCCATATTTGATCAAAAAACTGCTTTTACGCATACATTTTGGAGGGACGCAACCAATCACCAACCAAAAGTTCGTCTTTGATGCCTTTCAGTATCAAAACTACTTCAACAAAGGTTCTCCGGTTAGTTTAAGTATTTAAGACAACATCATTTGTCTCGCGGTGTGCTGTACAATCAAGCCGCTTCCTTTTACTAATCAGAAACAAAAAAATGAAACACCTTTATTTTGGGCTAATGCTCTTGCTGTGTGCAGTTGCCAATAGCCAAACTACCATTTCGGGTACGGTAACCACCTCAAGCGACGGAACGACCGTACCGTTTGTAAATGTCATTGCCGTAAATACCGATGCTGCCACGATAACCGATGAAAACGGAATGTTTTCGCTGGAGGTTCCTGCTGCAGCTAACGAACTACGCTTTTCAGCAATTGGCTTCATCACCCAAACCGCATCAATCAACGGACGAACTACCATTAATATCACCTTACAAGAATCTACTACAGACCTCGATGAAGTGGTCATAACGGCGCTCGGTCTCGAGCGCGAGACTAAAGAATTGGGTTATGTAGTGCAAACCATCGAAGCAGAAGAAGTTTCTGCGGTAAAAGCGCCGAACTTCCTCGACAACCTTGCCGGAAAATTAGCCGGTGTTACGGTTTCACAAGGCGCTACCGGCGTGGGTTCTTCTTCAAAGATCACCATTCGCGGCGAGGCTTCCTTTTCAAACAACAATCCGCTGTTTATCGTTGACGGAACGCCCATCAATAACAACACGGTTTTTAATGAAAGTAACGAAGCCGCAGCCGGTTTTCAAGAGATCGATTTTGGTAACGGCGCGATGGAAGTCAACCCAGACGATATTGCTTCGGTAAGTGTGCTTAAAGGCCCAAGTGCCGCAGCGCTTTACGGCACCCGCGCATCAAACGGTGTAATCATTATTGAAACTAAAAACGGAAGCCAAAGCAAAGGTCTAGGCATCAGCATCAATACTTCGGTTTTTGTAGATACGCCTTTTAAACTTCCTGAATTTCAAAATCAATACGGACAGGGGAATTCCGGTCAGTTTGAATTTGTTGATGGTTTAGGTGGCGGGGTCAACGATCTTATCTCCTATTCTTGGGGACCGCGTTTAGATCAAGGCACTTTGATCGCACAATTTGATTCACCTGTAACCTTACCTGACGGAACGGTCGTTCGCGGTGGAGACACTTCGCTTTATAACGGGATCGGCATCACACCAACAGCCTTCAATTCGCATCCCGATAACCTGAAAGATTTTTATGAGACTGGTGTGACCACGATCAATAACGTGGCAATTGGCAGCGGTTTTGATAAAGGAAACTATCGCATTTCGTTTACCGATTTACGTAGCGAATCGATCATTCCCGGAGTAAATCTGGACCGCCAAACGGTAGCTACCAAACTGAATTTTAAACCTACTGACAAAACCACGTTTAATGCTTCTATCAGTTATGTGAATTCCGGGAGTGACAACCGCCCATCTAACGGCTACGGAAGTGAGAACGTCAATTATGCGCTTGTGGCTTGGGGACCGCGCTCGCTAGACATTAACAGCTTGCGCCAATATTGGCAACCGGGATTAGAAGGTGTGCAGCACTACTCCTTTAACTACACGTATTTTGACAATCCGTTTTTTACGATGTATGAAAACCGGAATTCTTTCAACCGGGACCGGGTTTTTGGGAACATTTCTATCAAACAGCAAATCACAGAAAACCTCAGCCTTTCGCTGCGTTCCGGAATGGATTATTCTTCAGAAACGCGCCAGCTGCGTCGTGCTTTCAGCTCTAACCGTTTTCAAAATGGAGGCTATGCCGAGCACGATGTGTTTTATCGCGAGATCAACACTGATTTCTTACTGAATTATAACAACATCTTTGGCGACTTTTCTCTTGATGTTTCGCTGGGCGGAAACCGTCTGGACCAAAAAGCCAGCACCAAACAGTCGCAAACGGTAAATCTTGCACAACCGGGAATTTTCAATCTGAATAATGCCGCTTCGCCAATTGATGTATTTCAATTTGAATCAAATAAGCGCATCAATTCCCTTTACGGAATTGCAAAACTGGGTTACCGCGACTTTTTATTTTTAGACCTTACCGGCCGTAACGACTGGTCAAGTGCCCTTGCCACGCCGTTTTCGGTAGATGGGACTTCGTTCTTTTATCCTTCGGCTTCGGCGAGTTTTATTCTTTCTGAAGTGGCTGAGTTACCCAAAGCTTTTTCCTATGCGCAACTTCGCGCGAGTGTAGCTCAAGTAGGTAACGATACGCAGCCTTATCAAACCAGTGATGCTTTTATTTCGCAGACGGCTTACAATGGGCAACCCACTTTCAGCAATCAAAATTTTATACCTAATGCTAATCTGAAACCAGAGCAAACCACGTCGTATGAAGTAGGTGCAGACATCAGATTTCTTAAAGATCGTATTCGATTAGATGCGACCTATTATAACGCGTTGACTAAGGATCAGATCATTTCGCTACCCATCGCGATCTCCTCGGGATACAATCAACAAGTGGTGAATGGCGGTGAAGTACGTACACAAGGGGTCGAACTTATCGCAGATCTCACACCGATTCTGACCGCTAATTTTAAATGGAATACTACGTTCAATTTTAGTAGTAATACTTCGAGAGTGGAAAGTTTACCGCAATCAGACGGAAGGCTGACTTTAGCATACAGCCGAATTTACGACAGTGCCAATCAGACAGTTTGGTTTCAGGTAGAAGAAGGCGGAAAAATTGGCGATATCTATGGAACCGGCTATCAAAAAACCGAAGACGGACAATTTATCTTAACTCCTTCCGGAAGCTATATCGCAGATAATAACCTCAAAAAAATAGGAAACTACACCCCTGACTTTATGCTAGGTTGGAACAACAGCTTCAGCTATAAAAATTGGAGTTTGAGTTTCTTATTTGACTGGCGACAAGGTGGCGAACTTGTTTCTCGCACACGCGCTTTGGGAACTGTGGGTGGCCAACTCGCAGAAACAGCAAATCGCCCGGAAGAAGGCATTGTTCCGCAAGGTGTTGTCAATACAGGGACAGCAGAAAATCCGCAGTATGTGCAAAATACCACAGCGGTTTCTGCAGAAACCTATTACCGCCAATTTTACGATCGTAACCACGAAGAAAACAATATTTATGACGCTTCGTATCTAAAGCTTCGTCAGTTTTCAGTGGGGTATACCTTTAATCTAAAGGATGGCTTTTTAGGCTTAAGTAGCGGGATGGACATCGACTTGGCACTTGTAGGTCGCAACCTCTTTGCCTTTTCAGAAATACCGCATTTTGATCCTGAGCAACTCGCAGTGCAAGGCACCGGCTTCGTAAGCGGGGTTGAAGATATGAGCTACGCTACCACGCGCAGTATTGGTTTAAAAGCAGGCTTTAATTTCTAAGGCTTGAAGCCTATCAAAACTAGTTAGAAGATGAAAAACACGATATATACCATTCTGATCTTGAGTCTGAGCTTCTTTACGGCTTGTACTACAGATTTTGAAGAAAAAAACACCAATCCCAATGCGCCGGTAAGCGTGCAACCGGGATTGCTTTTACGCCAGGTTATTTATGATTTTGGCGAGCAAATGAGCTATGAAGGTTTTGCCGCAGGCGATCTCCTTTCGCAGCATCGCACGGCTTTAGACTTTAACCTCTTTGACCGACACGCACTAAAATCGCCGCAATTGGGTGGAAATCCCTGGCCTATTTTTTACACCAATCTCAGAGACAACGAACTCTTGCTTAAACAGGCTCAAGAAGTTGAAACCTTTAAAGTTTATGAAGGACCGGCATTGATTCTCAAAGCTTATATGGCGCAAGGTCTTACCGATTTGTTTGGCGATGTTCCCTATTTTGAAGCATTTAATGGAATTGACGGAACCGTAACCGCCCCTTATGATGCTCAAGAAAACATCTATTTAGCAGAAGGCGGAATTCTGGACAACCTGGATCAGGGGATTGCCGCGATCAATGCCTACTCCGGCGCTGTGGCTCTAGAAGGCGATCTGTTTTTTGACGGAGACCTCAGCAAATGGATACAGTTTGCAAACTCTTTAAAGCTAAAAGCTTTGATGCGTATTTCAAGTCAGGAAAATGTAGCAGCCGCTATCGCTTCAATTTATGCGGAAGGAAATTTTATCACTACTAATGCAGATAATGCCGTTTTTGATTTTACTTCAAGTGCTCCTAATAGTTTCCGCTTTGCACAATTGCGCGCAGGAGATTTCAACAACTTTGTGCTTTCTGAAACTATGGAGGATATTTTGACCGATCTTGACGATGATCGTATTTCGGTATTTTTCCGTCCTTTTGCCAATTCCACTTCCGGTGAATTTAACGGACTCATCAACGGAATTGATGCCTCACAAACTTCGATCGAGCCTGCTAATTATTCGTTGGCCGGAACACTTTTCCGTGAGAACACTGCGCAATTAGATGCTAATTTTATGACGGCTTGGGAAACGCATTTTATCCTTGCGGAAGCTGCGGAAAAAGGTTTCATAAGCGCAGATGCGGAATCTTTATACAATCAAGGCGTTCAGTTGGCTTTTGATTATTGGCTGACCGATCTTCCGGCAGAGTACCTGACCGGCCCGGCTGCGTATTACGCTGCAGGAACCACACCTGTACAACAGATCATCACGCAAAAATGGATCGCCAACCTCATCAACGGTTATGAAGGTTGGATCGAATGGCGTCGCACCGGCTTCCCTGAATTTAGGGCCGTTGCAGCGAGCTTGAATGATGGGATCATTCCTGTGCGTATGCCGTATCCGGCAGAAGAACAAGCTTTGAATGCAGATAATTATCAAGCCGCGGCAGCAGCCACAAATGACAACAGTTTAAACAGTCCCGTTTGGTGGGATAATTAAAATTACCAATTTGGATATAGCAATCTGGCAGTGGATCTTGATTATTGCGTCTAGTGTGACGCTCTTTTTCCTTTCGCCTCTGGCAAAAACAACCGATGATTTTTTTAAAGCAACGCATCGCAGGAAGGCGCCCAATGCCTTTATGCTTACCGGTAGCTTGATCATTTCCTGGATTTTTGCCAAAAGTATTACCAATGCAGCCAATCTGGGGTTGGAGTTCGGCATCGTGGGTGGTGTCGCCTACGCAGCATATTACCTCTCATTTGTAATGGCCGGTATTCTTATTTATTCGCTGCGTACGCAAGGTGGTTTTACCAGTTTGCATCAGTTTCTCACCTCGCGCTTCGGTAAAAATGCGATGCGTGTGTTTTCGGTGTTGATCGCGATACGACTGTTTAATGAGGTTTGGAGTAATACGATGGTGATCGGAAGTTATTTTGGAGATATTGGCAGCACTCCATATTACGCCTCGATCATTGTTTTTACGCTATTGACGCTTGCGTATTCGCTCAAGGGTGGCTTGAGCAGTTCGATTTTTACCGACGTTTTGCAAATGGGACTTTTTGGGATTCTGCTGTTTGTGATCTTGGCGAGCATTTATTCGACTACTAATTTTACAGTGGCAGAAACCTTGCAATCTGGAGTTTGGGGTTTTGACACTGGTTTGAATTTATTGTTTGCCGCGCTCATTCAAAGTTTGAGTTATCCCTTTCACGACCCCGTTTTGACAGACCGCGGCTTTTTAAGTTCGCCAAAAGTCACGCTTAGAAGTTTTCTTTGGGCAGGAATTTTAGGAGCGATCTGTATTGTGCTTTTCAGCGTCATTGGCGTTTATGCCAAAGCAATGGGAATGCAAGGCCAAGCTGCAGTTGAAGTAGGAAAAGCCTTTGGTAGCGTAATCTTGTTGATCATCAATTTTATAATGATCACCTCAGCGGCTTCGACTTTAGACTCTACGTTTTCATCATTTTCCAAGTTGGCAGCAGTGGATTTAAAACTCGGCGAAAGTATCAGTTTTGGTCGTTTAGCGATGTGTGTATTGGTAGTTCTGGGTACAATTCCTATCTTTTTAGATGCTGAAATTTTATCGGCAACAACCATTTCAGGCACGATGGTTATTGGCCTTACGCCTATATTTTTCTTTTGGAAACTCCCTGCCCCTAAACTCAGTTTTTACCTGAGTGTTTTTTGCGGGATCGGTTTCGGACTTTTATTGGTTTTTAACCTGATTCCTGAATGTTGGATTTTAACTCAAGGTCGCTATGCAGACCTACTATGGGCCAACATTTGGGCCGCGGGATGTTGTTTAATTTTATATATGATACCGGCATGGATAAAACTGTGGTAGACCTTGGCAACCTTGACGGAAAGGTGCTTTTGTTTGGTGGAGTGTACAGCAATCTTCAAGCTTTAGAAGCGCTGAAGCGAATAGCCGAAGCACAACACATCGCACCACAAAATTGCTTGTGCACAGGGGACATTGTGGGGTATTGCGCACAACCCGAAGAAGTCGTGCAACTCTTTAAAATTTGGGGAGCGCAAAGTGTTTTAGGTAATGTGGAGATCCAGTTGCGGGATGGTGCAGAAGATTGCGGTTGTGATTTTAGAAAAGGTTCGCGTTGCGATGGGTTTAGTCAAATGTGGTTTCCGTACGCGCAAAGTAAACTCAGTAAAAGTTCGTTAGACTTCATTGCCACTTTGCCTGATCACATACAATTCCGCTTTGTGGATAAAAAGTTCGTTATGGTTCACGGCGACTTTTTTAACGTCTCTGAATTTGTATATAAGTCTACCGATTGGTCCCTTAAACAGAAAAACTTTGATGCAACGGGTGCCGATGTGATCATCGCTGGTCATTGCGGTTTACCTTTTAATCACAGTCAGAATGAAAAACTCTGGCTCAATCCCGGAGTGATCGGGATGCCTGCAAATGATGGAAGTCCGCACGTGTGGTATGCGATTTTAGAGGAACAGGATGGCCAACTTAAGTTTACGCATCACACGATGGATTACAATTACAAATTGGCAAACCAACATATGCAAACCGACTTTTTACCGCAGGAATACGCCCGAACCCTGATCACAGGAATTTGGGACAACACCGAAATTTTGCCGGCATATGAAAGCGGGTTGCAAGGTTTTGGCATTCAACTTTAAAAGGTATTAATCTAAAAAAACGAAATTATGAGCTATTTAGAAACCACCAAAAATGTATATCGTGACGCTGCACTCACTCCAGACGTTGGACTTTGTTGCACTACAAATCCTATCTGGGAATTACCGGGATTGAAAATCCCTAAGATCATGCAAGAGATGAATTACGGCTGCGGAAGCACCGTAAATGCATGTGATCTTACTAACGATCCGCGCGTACTTTATGTGGGTGTAGGCGGCGGAATGGAGCTCTTACAGTTCGCTTATTTCTCGCGCCAAAAAAGCGGCGTGGTTGGCGTGGATGTGGTCGATGAAATGCTCGAAGCTTCGCGTAAAAACTTTGAGGAAGCTGAGGAGTTGAATCCTTGGTTCAAGAGTGAATTTGTAGATCTTAAAAAAGGAGACGCGCTCCACTTACCTGTGGAAGATAACAGCATTGATGTAGCTGCTCAAAATTGCCTCTTTAATATTTTTAAAGCAGAAGAGCTGAAAAAAGCGATCGAAGAGATGTACCGCGTGCTCAAACCTCACGGAAGACTCGTAATGAGCGATCCTACTTGTGAGCAGGAAATAAATGAAACCTTGCGCAACGATGAGCGCCTACGTGCATTATGCCTAAGCGGAAGTTTACCTATAAAAGAATATGTAAAAGCCTTGACCGACGCCGGTTTTGGCACTATCGAAATCCGTGCGCGCAAGCCGTATCGCATTCTTGATCCTAAAAACTACCCGACAGACGAACTCATCTACATCGAATCGATTGAGGTTGCAGCGATCAAAGACCCGATGCCCGAGGATGGCCCGTGTATCTTCACCGGAAAAGCTGCCATCTATTACGGCGCTGAGGATTATTTTGATGATAAAAAAGGCCACGTTTTATTGAAAAACCAACCATTGGCTGTTTGCGATAAGACGGCTGGTGCTCTTGCTGCTTTAGGTCGCGACGATATATTTATCAGTGAAAGCACCTTTCACTATGATGGTGGTGGATGCTGCTAACCGCTGGCTTGCAGCCGGTGGCAGAAATATATAGCCCCGCGATGTGGGGCTTTTTTTTTAGTTATAAAGAACTATTTTCGAATTTTCATCCAAGATAAAAGTTAAAAATGTTCTATACCTTACCTGCTTGCCGTGAAAAACATATGTATCCCATTTTTTAACCTTTTTGGCAATTTCAAGCGCTACTGATTCAAATTCATTTCTCGGTTTAGAATATTGATTTTTACGAATATTAAGCCCGTAAATAGTATCTACAACTTCCATTTCTCTATTTTCTCGAGGGCTCAAATTTACACTTGTCAAATTTCCCTCTTTATCTACATCTATCCAGAAAGGAGCAAATGTCTTTGATTCTAAGTTCAAATCTTTTGAATTATATGCTGACAGAATAGAGTCTACATCAGTTATCGGCTTTGCCTCGTGATTAATAAACCTGTAATTTTCAAGCTCAAGTTTATTACCATTATCTAAAACTTTTTGCTCTGATTTTCTGATCCCATAATGTTCATTAATAGGTTTACTATTTGAACAATAAAAACTAAAACTTTGCTTTCCGTTGTATAAATTACTGTAAACAAGCCATCTCTCCCCAAAATCAACACTCCAATCGCAGGATGTAAAATGACCTGGAAACTCTCCTTCAGCAGGAAATGTATAGCTTATAAATTCTGGCTCATCACCAAATTTATAATGCTTTAAAACCTTAAACTTTACGGTATATGTTAATGAGTCTTTAGCATAGATTTTACTAATAACTTCTCCTTCAAAAACATAATCTGAAGCATAAAACTCAATAGCAGGCTTTGGAATATCACAGCTACAAGCTAAAACATTAAAAGAATAACTAAAAACGAGTATAATTATAAAAACAACTTTCATAGGATTTTACTTCCCATTATACCCAAAGCGACGCAATTCACGCTCGCTGCTGCGCCAGTCTTTATTAACTTTTACATAGAGTTCTAAATGCACTTGTTTGCCAAAGAAAATCTCGAGATCCTTTCGGGCTTCTACACCGATGCGTTTTAGCGCCGAACCTTTATGCCCGATGATGATTCCCTTTTGACTATCGCGCTCCACCATAATGATGCTGCGCATTCTAATGATATTTTCTTCTTCAAAAAACTCTTCGGTGTCGATCTCTACAGAATACGGGACCTCCTTTTTGTAATGCATCAGAATCTTCTCCCGTATGATCTCATTTACAAAAAAGCGTTCGGGTTTGTCGGTCAACGCATCTTTTGGGTAAAATGGTGGGGACACCGGTAAAGCGTCAAGAATACGATCAAACACCTGACTTACCCCAAAATTTTCCAAAGCTGAAATAGCGAAAATCTCTGCATTAGGGACTTTTTCTTGCCAATGCATGCGGCTGGCTTCAAGCAGCTCCTCATTTCCTTTATCGATCTTGTTGATGAGCAGCAACACCGGAATATCCGTATTGCGAATTTTATTGAAGAAGTCTTCGTCTTTCAATTCTTTTTCACCCAACTCAACCATATAGATCAACACATCGGCATCCTCAAAAGCCGACTTTACAAAGTCCATCATTGACGCTTGCAGCTCGTATGCGGGTTTGATAATTCCCGGAGTATCGCTAAAAATCGCTTGAAAATCATCACCATTTACGATACCTAAAATACGATGCCGCGTGGTTTGCGCTTTTGAAGTAATGATCGAAAGGCGCTCACCCACGATCGCATTCATCAAGGTAGATTTACCCACATTTGGGTTCCCGATGATGTTTACAAAACCGGCTTTATGCGATTTATTTTCAGCTTCAGATTGCAATGGATTATTATTTTGAGCTTCCAAGATTGAGGTGTTTTTGAGGTTTTAAGCTGCAAAGATACGGTTTAAAATCAGCGTTTGAGATTTTGATAGGTATGGAAAATTAGAGCATCCTGTAATCACGGATGCAGGATTTCGAAATGAATGAAATTTGTGAGATTTCCGCCTTCGCGGAAATGACTAAAGTGATTTTCCTACTGGAAAATCAAGCGTCCGGTGTACGTCTCTTCAACCTCAACAATGGGCGGGCGATTGACTGAAATTAAATCTCCCGTGCTTAGAACACTTCCGCGCAAAGACTGAATGGGATTTACGATCACTTTATTGGTTCCGCGATGATAGATATTGGCATTTTGAATGGCAAAATTTTCGCCTTCAAAACGAATATCGCCTTCTAGAAATTCAATAGTTGCTGTTTCGGCTGCGCCGGAAATAAAGAAATTGCTGAGTCCGTTTGCGGTGATGTTGAGCGTATTCACATCCAGCTCCAACCTAAAATCGCCGTCTTTATGATAAAAATC
This sequence comes from Leeuwenhoekiella palythoae, assembly GCF_900130045.1. GTDB lineage: Bacteria > Bacteroidota > Bacteroidia > Flavobacteriales > Flavobacteriaceae > Leeuwenhoekiella > Leeuwenhoekiella palythoae. The sequence continues at coordinate 225,064 of NZ_FQXT01000004.1, read as the reverse complement.
TTCTTCTTCAACATCTTCACTAGTCAGCGTTAAGGAATCAAAAGACAACACGCCATCGCTTTGCACTTCATATCCTGAAGCATTACGTATTTCGGTAAGCTCTGGAGTGGTTACATAAACTTTGCTGATGTTGTAGTCGCGCACGAGATTGCAGCCGTTATCGTTAAACAGCGTGAGAATGCCATCGGTAACGCTTACTTCGATATCATTGACCAAATTTTCACCGGTTGCAAGCACAACTTTTTGCGTTTCGCCTTGTTTTACAATAAGCTGCAAACGCTCTTCAACAATAATCTTAGAAAATGCTTCAACCGGGATTTCTTGTTCGATGCGCTCCCCTTCAGCTTGAAAACAATTGAGTCCTTTTTCTGAGTTACAGGAAAGAAAAAAGATAAAGCTAAAAGATAGAAGTAGGTAATTTTTCACAGCCTTTGATTAAGAATGCTAAAAGTAAGCAACTGCTTTAATTATTGATATTGTAATTACGAATTATATACTGAGAATTTAAAAGTATCTCGGAAGCGCTCAATGTAACAGAACAACTTACTCCTCTTCTCCCTCAGCCATAAAGATCTCCCGATTGAGTTTATCGCGACGTTCTTTAGCGAGCTTTAGTGTATGATCAAACTTTGCGTATTTACCATCCTCATATTTTTTAATGAAGTCTTCGTACAGTTTGAGCACCGCACGGCGGTCTTCGTAATAATTGTCGGCGATGATCGCTTTAGTATATTCTGCGCTCTTATTTCTAGGGTTTTCATCCAAAGACCGGTTGACATACTTCATAGCGCTGGCCCATTCTTTTTTCATCTCGTAGGTTCGCGATAAGGTATAGTACTCCTCAAACAATGGTTGGTCTTTGTAAAGAACTGCAAACAAGCCGTGCATTTCAGCAGCATCTAAATCGGCTGTGAAATTATATAATTTGGCTAGGGTTGCGTGATCGTAAGCATCTTCAGGAGCGAACTTTAAAGCGCCAAGATACTGCTCGATAGCATCCTCGTACTGTCGTTTTTTATAATAAAGATTGCCCAGTTTTTCTCTGATGAATTGGGTGTCTTGCCCCAGTGCCAATAATTTTTCAAACCACTGGATGCCTTCCTCATTCCATCCCTTGTAATAATAACTTTGAGCGAGCGTGCTGATGATCTCCACATTAGTAGGATAACTTTCTAAGGCTTTAAACGCCAGTTTTTCAACCATCGCAAAGTCCTTTTGTTTAAGATAAGAGGTCGCAACTTCGGCAAGTGCTTTTTGGTGCGTACTGTCTAAGGCGATAGCTCTTTCATAATCTTCTAAAGGATCGTGAACTTTTGCAAGCTTTTCTACTAAAACACTATCAGACTCTTTTCCTGAAATATCCCTAGGTCGGTTTTCATTAGCGCGGCCGCGCTGGTAATAAAAGTCTGGATTGGTATCATAAACTGAAATTAAAGCTGAAAAAACACTATCTGCCTCCTTAAACTGACGTTTGGTGATGAGCAGTTTTCCATACTCATTCATCGCGATAACTTCGTCTGTACCTGTTGCTGCCAATTTATAGTTGACCAACGCATCATCAAGGGTCCCTTTAGCTTGATGGGCACGCGCTAACTTTAAATAAACACGCTCGTTTTTAGCTTTAATTTGTTCATAGCTCTCAATGGCCTTGCTGTAGTTTCCCACAGCATATAAACTATCGCCAATGGCCAAAGCCGAAACCTCTTGTGCTTCGGCCCGGCTGGCTAGTACTAAAAATATAAATAGATAAAAACTGCGCATTTTTGAGTGCTTAAGGTTTTAAATCATAAACAATAGGTAACGTAAATAATGCCGCCATTGGCTTTCCTTTATGTTTACCCGGTTGCATTTGTGGTAGATCTTTAATTACCCGTTTTGCTTCAGCGCTTAATGCTTTGTCATAGTCATTTCTAATCTTTACATCCTGAATCTTTCCTTCTGTATCAATTAAAAAGCTTGCGGTCATTTCATAGCGGCCGCGCACTTTAGAGGCTTTGTAAACTTCAGCATTGAAATGGGAGGAGACATAAGTAGCAATTGCTTCTTCAACGCACACACGTTGCACTTCCATATTAGCATCTTCACAAGAACTATAATATGGCGGTTGTGTGATCGCATTAAACTCGACGCGATCAGCACCCAGATCATCAAAATTAAAACTCTTATTAGGCGGTGCAGTCGTAATAAAGGGTTTTTGAGATTTGTTCAAAACCATTTGGTTTAAACTTGCAATTTGCTCTCGTTCTGTTTCATTCAATTCGGCTTTAGCTTCTAGAGCAGCATCAAGATTCGCAACTCTATCTTTAAAAGAAAGTTGAGCTACATCTCTATTTTCCTTTTCTGAAGAGCACGATGTCAATGCAAAAACGGCAATACCTATAGACAAGTAAACAATCTTTTTCATAATGTATATTTTAAAGGATTACTTCGTCTGAAAAACAATAGGTAATGAATACAAAACACCTACATTTTTTCCTTTATGTTTTCCGGGAGTTATTTTTGGCAATAGACTAACTACACGTTCTGCCTCTTTTTCCAATTCAGGTACACTGGCTCTAGATTCTATATCTACGATATCGCCATTTTCATTAATACGAAATCTTGTATAAATCCTTTGAACTCCTTTCAATTGCAACTCTTCCCCGACTTTGGTATTGAAATTTGCATTTATTAATTGTGACACCTGCTCTGACATACATTTTTTACGTTCTGCATTGGTTTGCAGACTTTCACACCCCGGAAAAACAGGTACTTCTTCCACTACAGCAAAAGGAACATCATTAATTTCTTTTTGGCTTTGAGTTTCTACCACTTCTATAACAGCATCTTCGTTAGGCGAAGGCGGTGGCGGTGGCAAAGCTTTTTGATTCGCCTTATTTAAAAGATTACTTACAAGTTCGCGCTCTTCAGTGCTTATCTCTTCTTTGGCATCTAAAGTTGCCTCTAGATCCGCCACTTGTTCCTCAAGCGTAAGTGCAGCTTTATTTTCGGCGAGACCGTTGTCATCGGTACACCCTACATAGGTTAGAATTCCCGCAATGACTGGGATCAGGACTAAATATTTGAGTCCGGCTCTTTGTTTACTTTGTTTTTGTAACATAACGATTCGTTTTTTGATTAATGAATGATTGAAAAATGTATTGATGAATGAAATATGTTGCGTACCAAAAGCAGTATTTAATAACTGATTGTAATAGGCTTTCATTTCGGTTTTACGCATTGCCTGAGCATCTGCGATAAATTCGTGTATTTCGGCTAGTTTATTTTGATAGATATACACCAGCGGATTGAACCAAAAGACTACGCGCATCAGCTCAAACAGCATCAGGTCAAGACCGTGCCAGTGTTTGAGATGCACCTCTTCGTGAGCCATAATATGCGCTTTAGCTTCAGCATTGATATTTTCGCCAATAAAAATGGTCCCCATAAACGTGAAGGCAGCATCACTATTAGGTATGGTGATGATCTTAGGCGTCGTATCATTTTTACGCTTAAACCTGAAGTAGCGCTGAATCTCTTGATATTTTCTGAACAGCATTCCCGTGCTAAAAAACACTCCGGCTGCATAAAGTAATAGATAGATACTCCAGTCTGTTTCTTGTGGTTCCGGTGCATGTGCAACTTCACTTGCTTCAGCAGTTACCACTACTTCCGGTAGAAAAAATATGTTTTCGCGCAGCGGAATTTGATTTTCAAATAATTCAAATTGCATAAAGGGCAAAACGAAAGCTAAAAGCGCTGTACTTATCAAATAAATTCTATTGATATTGAAGAAGGTTTCTTTGCGAAACCAAAGCTGGTACACGGCTAAAAACAATGCCTGAAAAACAATAACTTCGAGTATATATCTTACCATAACTAGTCGTCTTTATTAATTTCTTTTAAAATAGATTCGAGTTCACTCGCGCTCATTTCTTTCTTTTTCACAAAGAAGGAAACCATACTTTTGAAGCTTCCATTGAAATAATCGTTGACCATTTTAGACATCGAGGCACTACTGTAATCTGATTTTTTCACCAGCGGAAAATAAATATGTCCTCTACCCTCCTTTTTGTAGCCCACAAATTCTTTGGTTTCCAGAATACGCACAATAGTAGACACCGTATTATAAGCCGGTTTAGGCTCCGGCATCACCTCAAGCATCGCAGCTACATTGGCTTCTCCCAGATCCCATAAGATCTGCATTACTTCTTCTTCGGCTTTGGTTAACTGTTTCATAATTTATACTGTTTAGGGAATTAGTTTTGTTATTGAACTATTCAAATATAACTAATTAATTAGTTTAACTAACATATTAGTTCAATTAATTTTAAAAAAAGTTTGCCAACCTAAAGAAAAAGCATCCTTCAGATTGGTGCGAATTACTGTAAATACTAAGGTTTAGGCCGAAACGCTAAGGCTTACTACATAGCCCTCCCAGTTGCGTACATTAAAGACGGTTCCGTCCTCAAATAGAAGATACTGCCCTTTTATTCCTTTTAAAACACCTTGATACTCCGGCGTTTTTTCAAGGTTAAGGCTCTTTAATTTCTTAGGGTATTGTAAAACCGGGAATTCTATATTGGTTTCCTGATTGCTGGCGATGTAGTACTCTAGCGCCTCCTCTGGAATGTACTGTTTTAAGGCGTCGCGCTGCTCGACCAGATTCTCATCTTCGATCTCATTTTTGAGCATTTTACGCCAGTTGGTTTTATCAGCGATATGTTCTTTAAGAGCGACTTCGGTGATTCCTGCTAAATACCGATTTGGAACCTCGACGATCTCAATCGCTTCATGCGCGCCTTGATCTATCCAACGCGTAGGTACTTGCGTTTTGCGCGTAACCCCAACTTTTATATTGCTGCTGTTTGCCAGATATACAATATGCGGCTGCAGTTGCACTTTCTTTTCATACTCCAGATCGCGATCTTCTTGATCTAAATGCGCTTTGCTAAGCTCCGGTTTCATAATCCAGTCGGCTGCTTGAGGCACTTTATAGAAGTCTTCATAACAATAACCTTGACGGTATATTTTTTTATTCAGGCCGCACGCAAGGCATTGATATTTTAAAAATTCGATGCGTATTTCTTTGTCTAAAAGCTGGTTGACGTGAATAAAATCATCTTCAAAAACCAAATAATATTGCACCGGATTTTGGAGTTCGGTTTGCATTTTGGTAAGTACGCCTTGGTATTGCATAAAAGTGAAGGATGTTGAATTAATTCAGTTTAAAAAAAGTATTTTTAGGCGTGATTTTTTATCAATCCTAATAAACTAGAGCTCAAATATACTAACAAAATGCCGATACCCTTAGTCAATTCTATCGCCAGCTGGTTTCTCAAAAAGCGTATTCACCAAATGGAATTGTTTCTAAAATATCCTCACGAAGTTCAAAATGAATTGCTGCTGAAGTTAGTACACAAAGCTAAAAATACAGAGATCGGTAAAAAATACGGTTTTAAAGATATTCGTTCCTATAACGATTTTGCACAACAAGTTCCCATAACCAATTATGAAGCCTCGCACGAAATGATCGAGCGTGCGCGTCGTGGGGAAAGCAACATCTTCTGGCCTTCCCCCGTCAAACTATTTGCGCAAAGCAGCGGAACAACAAACGCAAAAAGCAAATACATCCCGGTAAGCCCTGAAGCGCTTGAAGATTGCCATTATGCAGCGAGTAAAGATCTACTTTGTGTTTATCTAAATAACAATCCCGACTCTCAATTGTTTACCGGAAAAAGCTTGCGCCTGGGCGGAAGCAAACGCCTTTATGAAAGTAACGGCACCTCGTATGGTGATCTCTCAGCGATATTGATCGATAATATGCCGTTTTGGGCAGAGTTTAGCAGTACTCCCGGGAATGAGGTTTCCTTGATGAGCGATTGGGAAGTTAAAATGCAAGCTATCGTTCAGGAAACCATTCAAGAAAAAGTTACGAGTCTTGCCGGTGTACCTTCTTGGATGCTGGTGCTCATCAACAATATTTTAGCTACAACCGGCAAACAAAGCCTTTTTGAGGTTTGGCCCAATCTGGAAGTCTATTTTCACGGGGGTGTAAGTTTTGAACCTTATCGCGATCAGTACAGAAAAGTATTGCCGCGTCACGACTTTAAGTATTATGAGATCTATAATGCTTCTGAAGGTTTTTTTGCGCTTCAGGATAAAAACGAACGTAGCGATCTCTTGCTTATGTTAGACTACGGAATTTTCTATGAATTCATCCCAATGGATTGCTATGGGCAGCCCGGTCAGAAAATTATTCCGCTTAGCGAAGTTGAAAAAGGAAAAAACTACGCTATTGTGATTACTACCAACAGCGGATTGTGGCGCTATCGCGTAGGTGACACGGTGCGATTTACTTCTATAAATCCGTATCGTATACGCGTGAGTGGGCGCACTAAACACCACATTAATGCCTTTGGCGAAGAATTGATCATTGAGAATGCCGAAGAAGCCCTAAAGAAAGCAACAGCGCTTACCCAGTCTGAAATCGTAGACTACACAGCTGCACCTATTTTTATGGATGGAAAAGAAAAAGGTGCTCACGAATGGTTCATTGAATTTAAAGTGGCTCCTAAGGATCCCGAGCATTTTAATCAACTTTTTGACAAGGCTTTACAGGAGATCAATAGCGATTATGAAGCCAAACGCAAAAATAATATGACTTTAAATCCACCCACTATACACTACGCCCGTACCGATCTATTTTACGATTGGTTAAAATCAAAAAATAAGCTTGGTGGTCAGCACAAAGTTCCCAGACTCAGTAATTCTAGAGAATTAGTAGAAGAATTGCTGGTTTTAAACGCCGCCTGCACACAAGGATAACCCCTAGATTTTCACTTCAACGAATTTTAATCCCGCTTCAACTAAAATATTAGCATATGCGCCCAGTCTCCCCTAAATTGGCTGCAACAAATCACAACTCAAATTACTCAAGCTTTTCGAAGCTAATAGCTTTGACACTGATAGTAACCCTGCAAAGCGGGTTACTATCAGTGTCAAAGTAAAAAAAGCGAAACTACGATCGCTTTCAATTCAAACTCCTCACCTAATTTATTTGCAAAAAGGTACACGTCATCGCCAAATGACCATACCTATATCGTTTCTGAACTCAGTTTCAACACTGCTTCAGATGAGTATGCCACGTGTTTGTTTGAAGATAAACTAGTTGTGGTCTCCAACCGAAAAATCACTTCACGGTCCGGAAGTTCTACAGTTTTAGATCAAAGCGAATACAAACTTTTAGGTTTTTCAAAATTTAAAAACAACTGGCGGAATCCTCATTTACTTGCTGGAGTTTTTACAGGAAAAACCAACCACGGCGGTCTCACATTTAATAAAACACAAACGCAGGTGTTTTACACTAAAACCGAAGCAGGTAGTACAAATTATCAACTATACGTTGCCACCCGAAATCCTAAAAACCCCGCACAATGGTTTGCCCCAAAACGTTTAACCTTAGCTCCTAAAGGATATTCTGTTGAAAATCCGTGGTTAAGTCGCAATGGCAAAACGTTGTATTTTTCGAGTGATATGCCCGGTGGTTATGGCGGTTACGACTTATATTCCGTTGAAATTTTACCTAACGGAAGATTTACAACACCAAAAAATCTTGGTAAAAACATCAATACTTCAGCTAACGAAAAATATCCCAGCTTAAGCGTTGAGAACCATATACTCTATTTCGCATCTGATCGCCCGGGAGCTTATGGCGGCTATGATCTGTATCGCGCATATACCGATGCTGAGCTGTATAGTTCTGCTCAAACTTTAGGTTCGGCGATCAACTCCGCGGCAGATGAAGTAGGTTTTGTACCAGTTACCACAACTAAGGGCTATTTCAGTTCTAATAAGAATTCGTTGAGCCAAAAGATGAATGTTTATCAGTATGAGCACACAGCTTCGGTAGCTGGATTTTAAGCGAGCTAGTTAATGGAATAACCTTCCATCAGCAAACTAGCTAAAGGCAAGCTCTTGAGGCATTAGCTGGAAGTAAATTTTTGATTTCGAAGCTTCCCAATAGTTATTGGGACAGAGTATTCAAGCCTTTCGCGGGGGCCAATAAAAAAAGCTCGGCAATACCGAGCTTTTTCATCTTTATGTATTTCAGCTTAAGAAACTGCCTTAAGCTTTTTAATAGTTGATTTCTCTAGCTTAAACTGCGCATATTCTTTATCTACTTTAAAGGTAGTAAGATCAGAACTTGGCAGATCAAACATCGCATCAGTAAAGATCGCTTCACAAAGTGAGCGTAATCCACGCGCACCCAACTTATATTCGATCGCTTTATCCACAATATAATCCAGCGCCGGTGCAGTGATCTCAAATTCGATATCATCCATCTCAAAGAGCTTTTCGTACTGCTTTATAATAGCATTTTTAGGCTCGGTAAGAATTGCTCGCAAGGTTTTTGCATCAAGCGGATCCATATGTGTGAGTACCGGAAGACGACCAATAATTTCTGGGATCAAACCAAAATCTTTCAAGTCTTTAGGAATAATGTATTTCAAAAGATTTTCGCGGTCAATCACTTCGTCGCTCATACTCGCACTGAAGCCTACTGCCTGCATATTCAAGCGTTTGCTGATCACACGCTCAATACCATCAAACGCACCACCTGCAATAAACAAGATATGCTCTGTATTGACTTCAATAAACTTCTGATCAGGATGTTTTCGACCTCCCTTAGGCGGAACGTTTACAGTAGTTCCTTCTAAAAGCTTCAATAACGCTTGTTGTACGCCTTCTCCGCTCACATCTCGTGTGATCGAAGGGTTATCACTCTTACGTGCGATTTTATCGATCTCATCAATAAAAACGATTCCGCGTTGCGCTTTTTCAAGATTGTAATCTGCTGCTTGTAACAAGCGCGTTAAAATACTCTCTACATCTTCTCCTACGTAACCTGCTTCGGTCAAAACGGTAGCATCTACAATAGCAAGCGGCACATTCAGCATACGCGCAATGGTTTTTGCCATAAGCGTTTTACCGGTACCGGTTTGCCCTACCATTACAATATTACTCTTCTGAATCTCGATCTCATCTTCGGTCTCAGGTTGTAATAGACGTTTGTAATGATTATACACCGCTACGGCCATTACCTTTTTTGTAAAGTCCTGACCGATGATATACTCATCTAGAAAATCTTTAATCTCTTTAGGCTTCTTGAGTGTCAGCTCTCCATCTAACCCATTTTTGTTCACGTCTTTGGCTTCCTCAAGTACAATACCGTGTGCTTGCTCGATGCAACGGTCGCAAATGTGTGCGTCCAGCCCTGCAATAAGCAAGTTAGTCTCAGACTTTTTTCTGCCACAAAATGAACATTCTAATTCTTCTTTCGCCATAATTCAATCATTTGGGTAATTCAACAACTTCAACGTTGTTCTGACTTATTCTCTCGCCAGAATTTCGTCAATCATTCCGTATTCTAAAGCTTTATCAGCTTTCATCCAGTAATCACGATCACTGTCTTCATAAACCTTATCGTAAGGCTGACCTGAATGCTTTGCAATAATCTTATACAATTCTTCTTTAAGCGTAAGGATTTCACGCGCGGTGATCTCGATATCACTCGCTTGTCCTTGTGCTCCACCTAATGGCTGGTGAATCATCACTCGTGAGTGTGTTAATCCACTACGTTTTCCTTGTGCACCAGCACAAAGCAAAACTGCGCCCATAGAGGCCGCCATACCGGTACAAATAGTAGCCACATCAGGTTTAATAAATTGCATGGTATCATAGATCCCTAGACCTGCATACACACTACCTCCAGGAGAGTTAATATAAATCTGAATATCTTTAGAAGCGTCTGTACTTTCTAAGAAAAGTAATTGTGCCTGAACAATATTTGCTACCTGGTCATTGATACCAGTCCCCAAAAAGATGATGCGATCCATCATCAAACGTGAAAAAACGTCCATCGCCACAGCGTTCATCTGACGTTCTTCGATAATATTTGGAGTAAGACCTACCGGGTACATGCTACTCATGATTTTATCGTAGTACATGCTGTTTACGCCCTGATCTTTAATCGCGTATTTTTTAAATTCGTCTGCGTAGTTCATAGTATTTTTTTCTAATTCCTGAAGCGCGCTAAGGCTTCAAAATAAAAGTTCAATAAAAAAGGTGTTTAAAACACCTTACTAATTTTTAAGTAAAAAGGCGTTTCAACATACCGTTAAAACGCCTTAAAGATACTATATAAATTAGAGAATTACTAGTTGTAAACTTCTTTGACAAACTCGTCAAAAGTCACTTCTTTCTCTTTTAATTTTACATTCTCTTTAAAGAAATCAAGCAATTTTTTGTTCATCAATTGCTCAGAAAGTCTTTTAACCTCATCCTGATTACTCAAAATACGTGCTGCGATACCTTCTAATTCTTCATCTTTAGGATCGTTTTGACCAAACTGTGCCATCTGTGCTTTGATCATTTCTTTAGCGTAAGCTTTGATCTCTTCAAAAGTGATCTGCAGCTCGTTATCCGCAATGATCTTACCTTCGATCAACTGGTAACGTAGTCCCTTTTCAGAACGCTCGTACTCTTCAACAGCTTCTTCAAAAGTCAACTCCTTCTCACCACTTCTCTGAATCCATTTCTTTAAAAATTCAGCAGGAAGATCAAATTCTGTATTCTCGATCAATCTTTCGGTTACATCATTAAGCAACTGCTGATCGCTTTGCTGCTTGAATTGATTTTCACCTTCTTCTTTAATTTTTTCCTTAAGCTCAGTTACCGAAGTAATAACACCCGGACCGTAAAGCTTATCAAAAAGATCCTGATCTAAATCTGCAGGCTCTCTGTGGTTAACTTCTTCAATAGTAAAAGAAACTTCAAGATTTTTCTCTTTTGCTTCTTCTTCTGAAAGACCTAAGAAAGAACGGTAGTCACCCGCTTCTTTAAACAAACCTTTAGTAGAAACAGTAACCGTGTCACCTACTTTTGCACCCACAAACGCCGAAGTATTTGCTTTACCTTTAAGTTTGTTTACTTCAAACATGGTTTTCTTCTCAAACTCAGCTTCTTCATTAACAAAGCTTCCAGAAACCTCATCGTCTTTCTCTACCTCCTGCTTGCTTGTGATTTTTCCGTATTGCTTTTGAATAGTAGTGATTTGATTATCTACCATTTTATCATCAACAACAATAGTATAGCTTGTGATCGCTTTTTTAGGCTGAAGATCTATTTCAAACTTAGGCGCAAGACCTAATTCAAATTCAAAGGTATAATCACCGGCATCCCAATTAAGATCTTCTTGATCTTTAGGTAATGGATTACCTAACACATCAAGTTTTTCTTCAGTAAGATATTTTTGCAGACTATCTTGTAAAAGCTTGTTTACCTCATCTACCAAAACGGCCTTACCGTACTGCTTTTGAACAAGACCCATAGGCACGTGCCCTTTTCTAAAACCAGGAATGTTTGCAGATTTTCTATAATCTTTAAGTACTTTCTGTACTTTGTCATTATAGTCATCTTTTGCAATATCTACCTTAAGTACTGCATTTAAATCATCAATATTCTCGCGTGTAATATTCATCTTCTAGTGATATTTTCCTATAAAATTTGGAGTGCAAAAGTACATCTTTTTTATATCCCCACAAAGTTTATAAGCATTTGGTATTCAGCAAGCTTCTAATCCTCTTTTATAAGTGCAAAAAGCAAGGACTGAAACAAGGAGAGCAACAAACTAAAAATCAATGCCCACCAGATACCATCTACTGCAAAACCGCCCACGAAATAATCTGCTATCAAAATGATGATCGCATTGATGAAAAGCAGAAAAATTCCAAACGTTACTATCGTGATCGGCAGCGTAAGTATGACTAAAATAGGTTTCACGATCAATCGCAACAGCGCGATTACCACAGCGACGATAAAAGCTGTAAAAAATGAGGTTACCCCTACACCCGGTAGCAAATACCCTAAAATGATAACGGCTAATGCGGTAAGTAATAATTTGATTAAGGTTTTCATAAGGTTAGGTCAAGTTAAAGTAAACTACCTAAGAGCAAGTCCGTGAGGCATTGGTTAGTAAAAAATTTTTAATTTTAATGTATTTCGATCGCTATCGGCGAAATATCCAACCCTTTGGCGATGCCATTCAAAGCCATCCAGTCAAATCATAATAAACTAGAATCGAAACCATAAAGAAACCGATTTTAGGCATATTAGGATTTACGTAAAAATAAAAAAATCGCTATCCTCACAGATAGCGATTTCTATAAAGTAAACTTAATGTTTTAGCTTAATTACTGATGTTCACCGTTCCGTAATCACCTACGTTAACCATTGGTAATGTAGAACCGTAAGTTTCATTTATTGCAGCAATTGCTTGATTTGCTAAATAGGCATAGCCTCTTGGTGTAGGGTGCACACCATCTAAAGAGAACGCTCCACCGGTAGCAAAAGTAGAAGTCAATGTTCCTGCGTCAAAAGCGATACCACTTTCTGCCAGTTGGTTTAAAATAGCACGCGCATCAACAAATGCTAGCCCGTTAGCTTGAGCTAAACCTTGTATTGTAGCATTATACGAAGCCTGCGCAGTAGCGATCATCGCCTGCTCTTCAGGAATCAAAACATATTGATCTCCAACAGGCACTCCTACTCCAATTACAGAATTAGGATTACTAGGGTCTGCAAGAGTCCCGATAATACTTGATGATGTTAACACAAAAAGATCATCTGGAGTCGCTTGTCTTATTTTTGGGATTTCCTGACCATTGGTAGGATTAAGCAATGTGGTAAGATTTTCATCTTCGATCACAATCGCGTTTTGACCCGCTGTAAAATTAATAGTTCTTGCGTCACGCTCTTCAGTAGTGATAACTCCTAAAGCCGCATACTGCGCTAAAGCACCATTATATTGCACATATGCTTGATTTACTCCTGCTGCAGTAGCCTCATCTAAAGGAATTGCGTTATAAGGCACCGTCGTAAAAAACGGTATAGAAGTCACGTCAGGAATGTTAAAAACCACTCCGCCAGAAGCCGAAGCTGTTAAAGCTTGAACTTCTTGATTATATACACTCGCAAACACATTAGGGTCTGTAATATCATTAGCACCGTACGTCGTCGGGTCTAAATTTCCGGTCTGGTCTACTCCAGTTCCCCCGCTCGTTGCATAGCTTAAAATATCATTGTTACCGATCCAAAGTGAGAAAAACGACGGACTTTGAGCTGCCGCATCTCCTATTATTGTAGCATCAGTACTTGACGCAAAACGCACAAAATAGGGGTTTGCTGCACCTGCTGCTACCCCGGCAATATTACCATAACCCGGTGCTACTAAATGAAAACTTTTTGCCCCAGGAACACCCATATTATTAAAAGGTCCTTCTAAAACATTTGCAATATCAGTCGTAGGTGTACCCTGCAAAGGTGTTGGTCCTGGATTACCATCAGCATCTAAGGTCAATACAAAACGATTCGGTTGAATTTGCGTACCATTAGCTAACAAACCACCCGTATTATCATCAACAAGAGGCTGTGAAAACAAGCCTCCGCCAGCTAAGGCAAATTGACCTGCTAAAATATTAGGAAAACTATTCTGTTGCCCACTTATGTATAATGCGCCATCAGCATAACCTGAGGTCAGTGAATTTCCAACAGCAACATAGTTAGAAAAATCTGCCGAGCCACTGCTATAAAAGCCGCCATCTTCAATAGGATTGTCTAATTCTGCCTCACAAGCTGTTAAAAGCACGGCTGACAAAGCCATATATTTAATATAATTTTTCATCGTATAGCTCTTTTTAAAGTTTATAAGTCAAACCAATTCCCGGCACAAACGCACTTGATTTATAAGTACCCCCAAAAGAAGACCCGTCATCTACATAATCATAAGATTCATTGATCTCTTTAAAGCGCACATAAAGGAACGAGGCGTCAATAGCAAAACTGCTTGAGATCGCATAAGAAAGTCCGGCTGAAAAACCATTACTATCGTTACGCGGTGTCTCAGGAGCGAAGTAGCCCGACTGCACCGGTGATTCGTCAAAATAATAACCTGCACGCAGCATGAATTTTTCACTTGCCGCATAGCCTACACCAAACTTATAAATAGAAGAATTTTTATAGTTACGAGGGTTTATAGATTCTGAACCATCTGCAAAAACAATATCCAGATCTTCATAAACATCCCAATATGTTCTGGTATAATCCACATTAACCACCCACTTATCTTTGCTATACGAAGCACCTACAGTAAGTTCTGCTGGAAGTGGAAGTGATGCATTAAAACCTTGAGTTCCGTTTGAAGGAATTGCAGTTCCTCCTACGACTACAGGTTGACCACTGTCATTAGGAAAGTTTGCGAAGGTTGCCGCACCATCTTCAGATTCCAAAATAATTTCAGAACGATAATTTGCCCCAAAAGTCAGGTTTTCAGTAGCTCTAAACATACCACCTACAGACCATCCCCAATTGGTTACCCCACTATCATCAATAGTTACGTTAGAGCGATTACCCTCTTGATCGGTTAAGAAACGATTGGCATTTCGGTTAAAGTTTACATTACCTGTTACAAAAATAGGCCCACCACCAACACTGAATTTATCGCTGATTTTAAAAGAAATCAAAGGTTGAATAAACACGGCCGCCAACTCAATATTGTTAACCAGATGCGAACCTGCCCAATCAGTTGGCCATTCTACTGTACTACCATAAGGTGTATATACTGCGAGCCCTAAACTCAATTGCTCATTTAATGCATAAGAGCCGTATAGGTAAAATGGAGTTCCCATAGGGCTATCAGTATTGGCAAACTGACCGGTACTCTCATTTTGCCACGCCACACTAGAAAAAACACCAAAACCACCGGCTGAAGCATTAATCTTGTTCTCTAAATACACTAAACCGGCAGGATTGAAAAAGGCCAACTCGGCACTGTTTACATAAGCCACTCCGGTATGCCCCATCGCAAGGGCACGCTGACCTTGAAGTCCAACTCTATAACCTCCCGCAAACGTTATCGCCGAGGCTAATAAAAATAAAGACGTTGCTAAAACTCTCTTCATACTTTAAAAGGGTAAAATTATAATTTAATAATTGAGGTGAAATTTTTTAAGAATCTCATAAAAATTAACCATATTTATTATGCATGCACAATAAATACCTTCAACAATGTTATAAAAATTTATTGAGTTGTAATAGGATTTATAGTGATTTTATGATTACCTAACAACTAATTCGTTTAAGCACTAGCAGTAATAGCAATAAGAACTTTAATTTATTACAAAGCTGAAGTTCATCTTAAGAAGGAAACGTTTATCGAAAAAGACAAAGCCCTACTCTAGGAATTTCATTACTTCCGCATAAAAGTCTTTCGGGTTTTCTGCGTGTAACCAATGACCGGCTTTTTCAATCCCTATAATTTTGGCAGCAGGAAAATGTGCTTTGATTAGTGGTTTATCATCTTCAGTGATGTAATCAGACTTTAATCCATTTAAAAATAAAGTCGCCCCTTCATAAACCGTTTGAGTTGGTAATCCTTCACCTATAGCCTCTACTTCCCTTTTGAGTACCGGCAGATTGACTCTCAAGGCTAAAGTTTTATCCTTCTGCCAATACAAGTTTTTTAATAAGAATTGGCGCGTTCCCCAGTCTGAGATGTATTCTTTTAAAAAGTCATCTGCGTTTCCACGTGAGGTTCTTGCTTCGTGATTTTCAGATAATGCCGTTAAACCTTTTAAAATTTGCTGATGATGCGGCGCGTAGTATTTTGGTGCGATATCAGCAATAATAAGTTTATTAATGTATTCCGGATAGCGCATAGCGAAGAGCATTGCGGTTTTGCCTCCCATAGAATGCCCCAGCAGCACAATATCTTTCAAGCCATGCTCCTGACAATAATTCTTTAGATCTTCAGCTAGAACTTCGTAGTTAAAAGTGTCGCTATGAAAACTTCTTCCGTGGTTGCGCTGATCAACCAAATGCATTTGATATCCGGCTTCTGCAAACTGATTGGCTAAAGTTTTCCAATTATCTCCCATTCCCAGAAAACCGTGTAAAATCACAAAGGGTTTTCCTGAGCCGGTAATACTGCTGTGTAAAATCATAAATTAAATTAAGGCGTCTAAATACGATTTGATGGTTTTTTCTAGTCCGTCATAAAGCGCTTCGGCGATCAATGCGTGCCCTATAGAAACTTCTAACAGCCCCGGAATACTATCAGCAAAAAACTTGATGTTTTCTAACGAAAGATCGTGCCCGGCATTGAGCCCCAAATCTAAGTCCTGAGCTAGCAATGCAGCATCTACATAAGGCTTAACTGCATTAGGATGTCCTTCTTTAAAACCTACCGCAAAAGCTTCGGTGTACAGCTCGATGCGATCTGTACCGGTTTCCTTTGCTCCTTCAATCATTTCGGCAACCGGATCAACAAAAATAGAGGTGCGAATTCCATGAGATTTAAATTCGGCGATAACTTCTTTTAAAAAGACTTTGTTCTTTAACGTGTCCCAACCTGCATTTGAAGTGATTGCATCTACAGAATCTGGTACTAATGTCACCTGATCTGGCTGAACTTCTAAAACCAAGTTAATGAACTTCTCAACCGGATTACCTTCTATATTCAATTCGGTTTTTACAACCGTTTTTAAGTCTCGGGCATCCTGATATCTAATATGACGCTCATCGGGCCTTGGGTGAATGGTAATTCCCTGCGCTCCAAAAGATTCAATATCTTTTACAGTCTTAATTAAATCAGGAACATTACCCCCTCTGGCGTTACGTAATGTTGCGATCTTATTAACATTTACACTTAATTTTGTCATCTCAATAATTGTAACTTTGCTTGCAAAAATACGAAGTAACACAGGCTCTGACCCTACTTTTTTAATTAAATTGCATCAAAGAGGCTATGAAAATCACAGATTACATCATTAAGGATATTGACCCGCTTGACGAGCATGTGCTCATGGGCGAGGCTCAAGAACTGTTTACACAAACCACCTACTCCCACGTGCCTATTTTAAGAGAAGGAGTTTATGTAGGTTGCCTGAATGAAAATGATGTACACTGTCTGGATGCAAAAGAAGTGATCGCAGAAAACAATCATATGTACGAAGTGTTTTTTGTACGTACTGACACTAACTGGCTCAATGTTTTAGAAGCATTCGCTCAAAACAACGCTAACTTGATGCCTGTACTTGATGAGGAAAACGCTTCTTATCTGGGCTACTACGAGCTTGCAGATGTGATGACGTATTTTAACAGCACGCCTTTTTTAAGCAAAAACGGAAGCATCATCGTTATTGAGCACGGCATTTATGATTACAGCTTTAGTGAAATCAGCCAGATCATTGAGTCTAATGACGGTAAAGTGCTAGGCGCATTCATTTCTCAGGTAAAAAATGAGGTTGCTCAAATTTCCATAAAGATTGGATCAGACACGAGCTTTAATACGATTCTTCAAGCCTTTAGGCGCTATGGCTACGTAGTCGTTTCTGAGCATCAAGAAGATGCCTTTATAAAAGATTTACGTGATCGCTCTCAATATTTAGATAAATATCTCAACATTTAAAATGTATGAAAGTAGGTATCTACGGTCAATTTTATCATAAGAATTCAGGACATTACGTTCAACAACTGCTTGATCTTTTAAATCAAAAGGACGTTGAAGTTATAATTGAAGAGAATTTTCTGAAGTTGATTCATGAAAATGAAGAAATTGACAAAACCTATTCACACTTCAGCACTTTTGAAGAGTTAGATAACACCTACGATCTTTTTTTTAGCATTGGCGGTGATGGCACGATCCTGCAAACAGTTACCTATGTACGCGACCTTGACATTCCCATAGTGGGTATCAACACCGGACGCTTAGGATTTTTAGCCACAGTAAATAAAGAGAAACTAGTTAGTTCTGTAGATGAAATTCTCAAAAACAACTATAGCATCACTGAGCGATCTTTAATAAGTATCAAAACTTCCAAAGGGGAAGAAACTTTTGGCGGACTCAACTTTGCACTCAATGAGGTTACAGTAAGCCGAAAAAATTCTACCTCGATGATCTCTGTAGATACTTCGCTAAACGGTGAACGTCTCACAAATTACTGGGCAGACGGCTTAATCATTTCAACTCCCACAGGATCTACAGGATATTCCCTAAGTTGCGGCGGACCGGTAATTATGCCAAAAACTTCAAGTTTTATACTTACACCCATAGCACCACATAACCTCAACGCCAGACCTATTGTGGTTCCTGATTCTACCGAAATAAAATTAAAAGTGAGCGGTAGAGAAGAAGAACATCTGGTATCACTAGATTCTCGAATCGCCACGCTTCCGGTAGAAACAGAGATCACACTTACCAAAGCACCCTTCAATATTAAACTGGTGCTTTTAGAAGAAGACACTTTCCTGACCACATTACGCAAAAAATTATTGTGGGGCGAAGACAAGCGCAACTAGGCAATATTTTTTACACTTTCTTGTTTATTCAGCAGATGCATTCGTCTTAATAAGAAGCACCTAAACAATATTGTTATATTTGCAAACTTTTTACAGCCTATGAGGTATCTTTTAGTATTTACACTTGTTTTATTCGCCGTTGGTTCTACACAAAGCCAGACGTACGAGGTGGGTGTACTCGCAGGAGGAAGCAATTTTATAGGCGATGTAGGCAGAACGAATTATATTTCTCCAAACAACATTGTTTTCGGCGGAATCGCTAAATGGAACCGAAGCGCCAGACATGCATTTAGAGCAAGTATTCTTTTTACCAACTTAGAGGCTTCAGACACAGACAGTAATGATGCCAGACGTCAAAACCGCGGATATAGTTTCACAAACACTGTCATTGAAGGATCAGTAGGTATTGAATATAACTTTTGGGATTTTGACATGCATCAAAGCTTTGATAAGCCGCATACTCCGTATTTATATACAGGATTTACTTACTTTTACCACGATTCTTTTGCGCTTGATCCCGTAGAAGATGCATTGGTTAACACAAGTTCTGAATGGGATCTGGCAATCCCAATGGTTATTGGTTACAAAGCGTACATTGGCGGCAGCATCGTACTTGCTGCAGAGTTAGGTGCACGGTACACCTTTACCGATAACCTTGACGGAAATTTTCCGGGGACCGAAGAATATAATTATGCCAGTTTTGGCAACATTAATAATAAAGACTGGTATATGTTTTCAGGAATCACTGTAACCTATACCTTTGGCAGACAACCGTGTTATTGCGGTTTTTAATGACGAATAATGGATTTTTTAGACGAAATAGATCAACATAAGCTCCCTAAGCATATTGCCGTGATAATGGACGGTAACGGTCGTTGGGCTAAAAATCAAGGACTTCTGCGTGTAAAAGGTCATAAAAAAGGGACTAAAGCTGTACGGGAAACCATTGAAGCCTGCGCAGAACTAGGTGTAGCATTTGTTACGCTCTACGCCTTTTCTACCGAAAACTGGAACCGTCCTAAACTTGAGGTGGATACGTTGATGAATCTTTTGGTTTCTTCTCTTAAAAAGGAAATCAAAACCTTACAAGACAACAACATCTCCTTATCTGCCATTGGAAGTCTCAATAACTTGCCCGAAAAAGCACAACGCGAACTCAAAGAAGTTATTGAAAAGACTAAGAATAATACTCGCCTTAAGCTTACCCTTGCGCTCAGCTACGGGTCTCGCGAGGAGTTAGTAAAAACTATACAAGACATCAGTCATAAAGTTAAAAAAAACTTAATTTCGCCACATTCAATAAATGAGTCAGTCATTAAGGAGCATTTGTATACTCACGATATGCCTGATGTTGATTTACTTATTCGCACAAGCGGAGAGCAGCGGATAAGTAATTTTTTATTATGGCAAATCGCCTATGCAGAGTTATATTTCACACCTGTACTATGGCCTGATTTTACAAGAAAACATCTGTACGAAGCAATTTATAATTATCAGAAAAGAGAACGACGATTTGGAAAGACGAGCGAGCAAATTAATTAAGCAGATGCCTAAACAAGCAGGCCTGTTCCTGGCCTTTTTATTAAACTGCCTAACTTTTACAACCGCAATTGCCCAAGAAGATTTACCCGTTTCTAACGGTAAACAGTATACTATAGGAGAGATTTCTGTAGTGGGTGCAAAACAGTACAACGAGCAAACGGTGATCGCATTTACCCGTTTGCGTGCCGGGGAGCAGGTGTATTTACCGGGAGACCGTATAAGTAATGTGATCAAGCGCTTGTGGGACCTAGATCTCTTTAGCGACATCAATTTGTATGCTACAATTAACGGTGACGTGGTGGATCTTAAATTTGAAATTGAAGAAGTTCCTGAGCTTAATAAAGTTACCATCAACGGTATCAAAGAAAAGAAGGCTAAAGACATCATCAAGGACAATGATCTTAAAAAAGGCACCAAGGTGACCGAAAACCTGATCACAAAAACCAAATTTTACATTGAGAATAAATACAAAGAGCAAGGGTATTTAAACTCTAAGGTTAACATCATCACGCGTCCGGCTACAGATACCGCCGAAACTCAAAAAGTAGATATGTTAGTCAATGTTAATTTGAGTGATCGCGTTAAAATTGAAGACATTGAGTTCATTGGCAATGAGCAACTTTCTGACGCAAAGCTGCGCAAAGCGATGAAAAACACTAAAGAAAAGCGCCTATTACGCTTCTGGAAACGCTCAAAATACATCCCTGAGAATTTTGCAGAAGACAAAGTTTCTGTGGTTGACAAATACAAAGAGCGTGGTTTTAGAGATGCGCGTATCGTTTCAGATACTTTGATTCATAGCGGTGAAGATTTGATCACACTTAAATTAAGCGTTGAAGAAGGTGATAAATATTACATTGGTGATATTGATTTCTTAGGGAACACGGTGTATTCAGATCGTGAACTAGCAAGACAATTAGGTCTTGAAAAAGGCGATGTTTACAATGGGGTTTTATTAAAAGAACGTATCTCTAAGGATGGTGACCCTAACGCAGACGACCTTTCTAACCTTTATAAAAACAGTGGTTATTTATTCTCCTCTATCAACCCGGTGGAAACTAATGTTGAGAATGACACCATTGATTTTGAAATTAGAATTACCGAAGGTAAACTTGCATATTTTGACCGCATCACCATTTCAGGAAACGACAAAACTAAAGACCGCGTAATCTACCGAAACTTACGTACTAAACCGGGTCAACGTTACAGCCAGGCCGCTGTTTTACAAACAACCCGAGAATTGGGTCAAACCGGATTCTTTAACCCTGAAACTTTAAACCCGCAGTTTTTAAATGCGAACCCTTATGATGGTACTATTGATATCAACTATGCTTTAGAAGAGCAAGGTGCTAGCCAAATCGAGCTACAAGGTGGTTATGGTGGTGGTGGTTTTGTAGGAACCTTAGGGCTTTCGTTCAACAATTTCTCTATCCAGAATCTGTTTAATAAAGACGCATACCAGCCGCTTCCTATGGGAGATGGGCAAAAATTCAGCTTAAGAGCTCAAGCGAGTACATTTTATCAGACCTATAGTGCTTCATTGACAGAACCTTGGTTAGGTGGTAAAAAGCCGGTGCAATTGCAAATGAGTTTTTCTCATAGTGTGCAGTATCTATACAATTATGGTACTTCAGGTGCTAATGTAGATCGTGACCGTCGCTTTTTGATCACGGGTGGATCCTTAGGTCTTGCTAAACGTCTAGAAGTGCCTGATAACTACTTTACCATTTCACACGCGATAAGCTTTCAGCATTTTGATTTAAAAAATTATAATGTAGGTTTATTTACCTTCGGAAACGGTTCTTCTGAAAACCTAGCGTACACCATTGGTATTTCTCGTAACGAAGGGGATGTCAACCCTATTTTCCCAAGAACAGGATCACGATTCAGCCTTACAGCTAAGTTAACGCCACCTTATTCTCTTTGGAATGGAACCGATTATAAAGAACTTGCAGATGATCGTGCAGCCGCTGTAGAAAACGGAAATAATGACCGAGTTGCAGAAATTGATCAAGAGCGTTTTAACTGGTTAGAATATTATAAAGTTAAATTTGAAGGACAGTGGTTTACTTCTTTAGTTGGTAAATTAGTATTGAGTTCTAAAGTAGATTTTGGTTTCTTAGGAGCTTATAATAACGATCGTGGTATTCCTCCGTTTGACCGTTTCTTCTTAGGTGGTGATGGTCTGGGTGGTTATGCACTAGATGGTCGTGAGGTAATTCGTTTACGTGGTTATCCAAACCAATCTGTAGTTCCATTAGACCGCGATGAGGCAAGTACTTTAAATGGAAACACTGGTGCAACTATTTTTAATAAATTTGAATTTGAACTTAGATATCCTATAACTTTGAAACCCTCTGCATCTATTTATGCATTGATGTTTGCTGAAGCCGGATCTTCGTTTGACAATTTTAGAGACTATAATCCGTTCTTAATGAACAGATCTGCCGGTGCCGGGGTACGTATTTATATGCCAGCCTTTGGTTTACTAGGTATTGATTTTGGGTACGGGTTTGATCCTATTCCGGGAACCGTTGGTGGACCTAACGGATGGGAGACGCACTTTATAATTGGACAGCAGTTTTAATTTTGGCACGATATTTTCTAATACTCTAATTGCATATGAAAAACAACGTTATTTTTCTTAGTATCGCCCTCATTTTCTTAGGGCTTACCGCAGAAGCACAACGTAGTATTCGTATAGGGTATGTAGACATGAATTACATCTTAGAAAATGTCCCCGAGTATCAGGAAGCACAAGCGCAACTAGATAAGCGCGTAGCCGACTGGAAAAAGGAAATTGAAAAGCGTACCAAAGAGATTGATCAAATGAAAAAAGCGCTCGAGAATGAGCGTGTACTGCTCACTCAAGAGTTGATCAAAGAGCGTGAAGATGAGATCAAGTTCGTTGAAAATGAAGTTTTACAATACCAGCAGAAGCGTTTTGGCCCTGAAGGTGATTTGATGAAACAGCGCAGCATTTTAGTTGAGCCTATTCAAGATCAGGTATTTAATGCCGTTCAAGAGATTGCAGAAGCCAGACAATATGACTTTGTCTTAGACAAATCCTCAGACTTAGTGATGCTGTATGCAAATAAAAGACACGATATTAGCGATCAAATTTTATTAAGCATCAAGCGTTCCTCAAAACGTACGCAGGTAAACTCTAGAGCTGACAAAGAAGAATTGAAGCGCGACGAAGCCTTAACCTTAGATCAGGTAAATGAGCGAGAAGAACGGGAAGCAGAAGCGCAAGCCCAACAAACAGAGCGAGAACAGATCATCGCAGAGCGTAAAGCAACGCGAGACTCTATTCAAGCAGCTCGTAAAGCAGAGTACGAAGCGCGCAGACAAAAATTATTAGAAGAGCGTCAACGCAGAAGAGACTCTATATTAGAAGCAAGAAAAAAAGTAAAAGACTCTATAAATTAAACCTTGTCAACAGGTCATAATTGGCACCTAAAACTTAAATAATTATAACACTTAATATTACTAAAATGAAACACGTTAAAACCCTAGTTGTAGCCTTAGCTTTAATTTTAGGAACAACAGGATTTGTTCAAGCTCAGGATTCTAAAGTAGCGCATATTGCAACTCAAGAATTATTAACTTCAATGCCTGAATACAAGAAAGCTCAAGCTGACTTAGAGAAACTTCAGAATTCTTACGATGCTGAAATGAACACGATGGCAAATGAGCTTAAGAAAACTATGGAGCGTTATGGTAATGAAGCTCAAAGTCAAACTGACGAGACTAACCTACAGCGTCAAGCAGAGGTAGAGCAAACTCGTAATAAAATTATGGAGTATCGTCAAAATGCACTTAGAGATCTACAGAAAAAAGAATCTGAAGCGCTACAACCTATCGTAGAAAAAGCGCGTACAGCAATTCAAAAAGTAGCACGTGCTAAAGGATACAAGTATGTATTAGACAGCACAACCGGTACTGGTCTTATCCTTGCTGACGGATACGATCTAATGGCTGACGTTAAAAAAGAATTAGGTATCTAATACTTTAAAAAGCTTATAATTTTCAAAAGCCCTTCTGTTGATTCAGAAGGGCTTTTTATATTTGGCCTATGCAACACAAGCAACCAATAGGCGTTTTTGACAGTGGCGTAGGCGGCACTTCGATATGGAAAGAGATCGTACACAAACTTCCCCAGGAAGACACAATCTATTTAGCGGATATCAAAAATGCACCGTACGGAGAACGCTCCAAAGAAGTTATTCTAGCGCTTTCCATTAAAAATACAGAATACCTCATCAGTCAAGGCTGTAAGATTATTGTGGTCGCCTGTAACACCGCTACAACCAATGCCATTGACGTTCTACGTGCGAATTATGCCATTCCCTTCATTGGGATCGAACCCGCCATTAAACCTGCTGCTTTGGCTTCAAAAACCAAAGCCATCGGGATACTCGCCACCAAAGGCACGCTCAGCAGCGCCTTGTTTGCCCGGACTTCTAGTTTATACACCACAGACCTAAATGTAATTGAAGTTATAGGTACTGGTCTCGTTGAACTTATTGAAGGCGGAAAATTGCATTCTGAAGAACTTTTTAAACTACTCAAAAGCTACGTTCAACCCATGATGGATCAAAATATTGATTATCTGGTTTTGGGTTGCAGCCACTACCCGTATTTAATACCAGTTTTAAAGAAAATACTTCCAGAGCACGTTCAGATCATAGATAGCGGTCAAGCGGTGGCTAAACAGACAGAACGTATTCTAAGTGAAAATAAGTTGCTTTTTGAAGGTGAAAAGGAAGGAAAGCATACCTTGTTCAGCAATGCTTCAATTGAAGTGCTACAAGCGCTTACCGAAGATGTACCTGTAAACCGAAGCGTTTCTTTTCTTGATTTTTAATTGACCGCAGGACAATTACATTCATAAGGTTCGCGACGCTCGCCAAAATCGTAGCCTAAGGTAATCTGATGAAATCCATTAGACAGCACAATATCATTCTGCTGATAGGTATAGGTATAGCCCACTAAAAAGCGCTTATAGTTGACGCCCAGAAACGGTGTTAAATACTGCGATTTTTGACTTTCTACGTCTCCGTCGCTATTCAAGTACTGTGCTCCGTCTAGGTTTCTTCGGTACGACAAACCGCCCCAGAGTTTACCCCAGTCAAACTTGCGGTAGACTTTTCCGTTGATATCAACAGAGACTTCCTGCGTTTCATCTGTTGCCTGAAACATCACTGAAGGCTCATAACTCCACGGACTGTTTAATTTTCCGAATACATACCCCGCAGAAGCTAAATACCGGCGTTGATTGGTAGACTCTAAAGCTGTAAACATCGCTCTATTTCGCGGAAGCACATTCTTCACAGTAGCATGCGCCCAAAAATCTAGAAAATAATACGACATACCGATATCTACATTAAAGTAGTTATCTGTTTGACTCCCACCGCTTATTATGGGATCAAAATCGGTAAGATCAAAACTGCTTTCGTCAAGCGTATTTTGCATAAGCCCCACGCTTACACCAAAAGAAAGTTGGTTTAAATCAACATAATTACGCGATAGCAATAAATGATAAGCAAACGTCCCATAAACACCGCGCTGAGAAAAATTACCATTCTCATCAGAAAATAGCTGCATTCCCAAACCTACCTTTTCTCCCACTCTACCGTTTACCGCAGCCGTATACAAATTAGGCGCATCTTCAACATCAAACCATTGTTGACGCCCGGTAAGTCGTATTTGATTAGCATTTGCAGCGCCGGCCATTGAGGGGTGCAACAGATAAAGATTTTCGGTAAGGTAATCCCAATAAACAGGAATACCCTCTTGACCTTTTGCATAAAAACCACACACTAAGCAAATTAAGAGTAGTACTTTTCTCAAAATAATCTTCGGCTTTTTATAGCTCAGTTTTATAAAACGTTAACCTTGTAAATCTAAATAAATAATATAAGGAGATGGCATGATACACGACTAAAAAAAGAAGCAGCACTTATAAATTAGTTAAATTTGTACAAAATAAAACCATGAGTACTTTTAATATCACTATAGAACCTACTTCTAATCCTGCGATTAAAAAATTTCAGGCTAATTCATTTCTGGTAGATCATAACAGTTATGAATTTAAGAATATTGATGAAGCAAAGAATTCTCCACTAGCCCAGCAATTATTCTACCTTCCATTTGTAAAAACGGTATACATCGCGCAAAATTTTATTGCGATCGAAAAATTTAATATCGTAGAATGGATTGATATTCAGGATGAACTTTCAGGTCAGATTGAGAACTTTTTAAATGACAACGGTGTGGTGATCATTGAAGATGCCTCCACTGCTAAGAAGATTCCCGTAACGGTTTATGCCGAAAGTACGCCGAACCCTGCAGTACTTAAATTTGTCACTAATAAAAAGATCGTAACCGAAACGCTAGAGTTCAAGAATATTGATGAGGCAAAAAATGCTCCATTGGCCTTGGCATTATTTCATTTTCCTTTTGTGAAGGAAGTCTTTATGGACTCTAACTACGTGAGTGTTCAAAAATATGAAGTAGCCGAGTGGGATGATGTTTTTCAAGAAGTACGTGAGTTTATTAAAAACTACATTGAAGAAGGTAAAGAAATCGTTTCTGAAAATTTCAAAAAAACGCCTCAAGCTGTTGAACAGCAAAAAGAAGTGGAGTTTGAAGCGCTCGATGATACCTCAAAAGAAATCGCCAATATTATTGAAGAATATGTGAAGCCTGCAGTTGCGAGCGATGGTGGTAATATTCTTTTTAAACATTATGATCCTGAATCAAAAAATGTAAAAGTGATTCTGCAAGGGGCTTGTAGCGGTTGCCCTTCTTCTACCTTCACGTTGAAGAACGGTATTGAAACGATGCTCAAAGAAATGCTTCGCGGAAAGATCAATAGCGTAGAAGCTATAAACGGTTAACACATTAACAATACATTCTCTTTTATAACCGCTTAGATTATTGTATATTCAAATTTCGACTTAGAAATTAACTAAACTAATAATTATGGCAGTTTTAAAAGTAATCGAAGTATTGGCGAGTTCTAACAAAAGTTGGGAACAAGCCACAGCAAATGCAGTGAAAGAAGCTTCAAAAACCGTAAAAAATATTCGCTCTGTTTATGTAAATGAGCAAAGCGCTGTAGTAACCGGCGATACGGTTTCAGAATTCAGAGTGAATGTAAAAATCACTTTTGAAGTCAAGTAACACTTTGCATTTATAAGTATTTAAAATCCCGCTATTGCGGGATTTTTTATTGTTATCAATATTTGATTACCTATTAAAATACCGCACCTCCCAAAAACTATTAAGGTTTTAACAATTAACGATATTTAAACACTCGTATTTTTTATTTATGCCACCTATCTGTGACCTTTGCAGAAACTAAAAAATTATTTATGGATTTTGACATTACCCAATGGGAAGATTACGCCTCAAGATTTGGCGCTAAGATTATAGATTTTATTCCGAGTTTGATCGGGGCAGTTTTAACGCTGTTCATAGGTCTTTGGATCATTAAAATGATCAACAGGCTTGTAAAAAAATTCTTTGCTAAAAAAGATTACGACGCAACCCTAGAAAAGTTTATCGCAGATCTAATCAATTGGACGTTAAAGATTTTACTTTTTGTGTTAGTGGTTACCCAACTAGGCGTTGAATCTGCATCTTTAGTCGCTGTAATTGGTGCCGCTGGTTTGGCAATTGGTCTTGCACTGCAAGGATCATTAGCCAACTTTGCCGGTGGAGTTCTCATCTTATTATTGCGCCCGTTTAAAGTAGGCGATTGGATCTCTGCTCAGGGTGTTGATGGTTCGGTAAAGGAAATTTCAATTTTCAACACACGCTTGGTTACCTTCGGGAATCAAGAAGCCGTGATCCCTAACGGAAAACTTTCTAATGACAACATCATCAACTATTCTTCTTTAGGTATCAGAAGAAATGCGCAGACTTGGGGAATCTCTTATGACAGCGATATTAAACTTGCTAAAGATATTTTATTGGAGCTTGTAAACGAGCAAGAGACTGTTTTACACGATCCACATCCGGAACCTATGATCGTAGTTACCGAACTTGCAGATAGTTCCGTAAATATGTCACTACGCTTCTGGGCGACTAATGACGATTACTGGGCATTGCACTGGTATATTCTTGAAGAAGGTAAAAGACGCCTTGAAGATAAAGGTATTGTTATTCCGTTTCCACAACGCGATGTACACGTTTTTAATGAAAGCGGTGCGACCTTTAGCAGTAAAGAATAACTTGCTATTTTTTAGACTTAGTTACTAAAAAGTCTTTCAAATAAAAAGGTTCAAAATAAGCGACATCTTCGGTGTCGCTTATTTTATATTTGGCTTCGGCTAAATGTGCCATTTCACGTGCTGAAGGCAATGCTTCGGTAGCAAAATGCGCATTAGTATGGTTTAAAATATCTTTTAACTTTTCGGAACCATTTCCTATAAATAGGCACTTTCCATTAGTGAGTTGTTCTTGAAAGGAGTCTTCTTCAATAATTTGCGCTTCGATCCCCCGAAGCTCTTTAAATTCGGCATCAAAAATTGCGCTATAAACTTCCATTCTACGGGCATCAAGCACCGGGATAATAGTCTGCACATCTGTGGTATCTGCTTGCATTGCTAACGCCTTGAGCGTATTTGTAGCAATTAGAGGAATGTCTAAAGCAAAACATAAACCTTTAGCACTGCTCACTCCTATACGAAGACCGGTATAAGATCCCGGGCCTTTGCTAACAGCAACAGCATCTAAATCTTGCTTGTTTAGACTTGCTTCTGCCAATACTGCATCAATATACTGATGCAAGCGCTCTGCGTGACTGTAATTAAGCCCCATATCCTCTTTTAACGCGATAACATTTCCGTCACGAGAAAGGGCTACAGAACAGTTAGTGGTTGTAGTTTCTAAGCAAAGTATAAGCGCCATAATTTAGTCTTCTTCTGAAGCACCAAATTTAGCATCTTTTTTAACCTCAACCATATCTCCGTCTTTAAGTAATTTGGTCACCGTATTGTAAGGCCCTGTAATCACTTCATCACCGGTTTCTAAACCTTCTGAAACAACGATATTAGAATCATCTTGAATTCCGGTTTTAATGCGTTTTAATGAAGCTTTATCTCCGTTTTTAACAAAAACCGCCTCGTATTGACTAGTTCCAAAACCAGTGGTCGCTATAGTATCATTTTTAATCACAATAGCACTGATAGGCACTGAAATCGCATCATCTACTCTATTGGTGATGATATCAACCGTCGCTGTCATTCCCGGTCTGAACGGCGAATACGCTTCAGGTTTCCCTTCAACCAGGTCTTTATAGGATTCTTCTAAAATACGCACTTTGACTTTAAAGTTGGTCACCTGATCAGCGGTCAGGTTACTTTCAGCAGAATTAGCGATCTCTGTTACTTCACCTTTAAATCGCTTTTTAAGATAAGCATCAACCTCCACGCGGGTAGAATCACCTATATTAATTTTTACAATGTCATTTTCATTTACATCTACCTCAACTTCCATATTGCCTAAGTCTGCCACGCGCATCATTTCGGTACCGGCCATTTGCTGAGTTCCCACAACGCGCTCTCCCAATTCTACATCAAGTTTAGAGATCGTTCCGCTTATAGGCGCATAAATGCTGGTACGCGATAAGTTATCGCGAGACTGATTCACATTTGCCGCAGCACTTTGTACGTTATAGAAAGCCGATTTTACATTGGCTTGCGCAATCTCATAATCAGAGATTGATTGATCCCACTCTGACCGTGAAATAACCCCTTTCTCAAACAATTTTTGATTACGCTCATAATTCGCTTTAGCCACTTTTAGAGCAGCTTCAGATTGGGCTTGATTCGCTTTTACATTCTGTAAAGATGCCTGTGCTTGCGTTAGGGCAGATTGAATCAAATCTGGGTTGATGCGCACCAGAAGATCTCCTTTTTCTACCTGCTGCCCTTCAACAACCGGAAGTTCTATAATCTCCCCTGAAACTTCAGAAGAAATTTTAACCTCAGTTTCCGGCTGAATTTTTCCGGTAGCAGCAACGGTTTCTACAACACTCGCCAAGGCGATCTCCTGAGTTTCCACAGGCTTAAATTCGCCGGTTTTACCAAACAATCCGGCTTTTTTTCCACCAATTAATGCAGCAATTAAAA
Source organism: Leeuwenhoekiella palythoae (assembly GCF_900130045.1). Classification (GTDB taxonomy): domain Bacteria; phylum Bacteroidota; class Bacteroidia; order Flavobacteriales; family Flavobacteriaceae; genus Leeuwenhoekiella; species Leeuwenhoekiella palythoae. The sequence continues at coordinate 194,981 of NZ_FQXT01000004.1, read as the reverse complement.
CAACTGCTACAACCAGAATAATGATAAGGGTCTTTCTATTCATCTTTTACTTATTACGAGAAAGCGATCGTTTTGTAATTAGAATTTTAGCTCCTCAACCGGAACTCCAAAATACAATTCGAGTACTTTCAGCTTGAATATATAATCATATTTTGCGCGATTCAAGTCGATCTGCGCATTGTCAAAACGTTGTTTAGATTGGCTGAAATCAAAAGCATTGATCAGTCCCACCTCATAGCGATCTTGAGAGTATGAGAACGCTAACTCCTGAGATTCTACAGCGGTCTGTGCTGCTTCAAAAGTTTTAAGCGCACCCTTGGCATCTAAATAAGCCTGATACACGGTAGATTCTAAATCTAACTGTGCCTGCTCTAAATTAATAGCCGCACGGTCTGCAGCGATCTTGCTTCGGCGTACATTATTTCTTGTCTGAAAACCATTAAGAATAGGAACATTTAAACGCAGCCCGTAAGAAACCCCGTCATTTAAATACAACTGCTCTTGAAACGAGTTTAAAACATCTTGCTCAGAGTATCGCGTGCTGTACCCAAAGAAAGCGGAAAGTGTAGGCCAGGCAGCACCTTTAGCGATCTCTACATCCTTCTCTGCTAATTCCAGATTATTTTCAGCGATTTTAACCTCATAACGCTCCTCTTTAGCAGCATCTGTAATTTCAGCTGGGGTTTTTAGCAGTACGTCTTCACCGTAAATCTGATAATCACCATCTGCAATATCAAAGTTTTTATAATCTCTGATCAACAAAGTTTGCGCAAGACTTATTAACGAGATCTGCACCGCATTTTCTGCTGCCACAATATTTTGAACTTCGTTAGCATTTTGCGCCTGTACCTCAAGCAAATCACCTCTTGGGGCAACACCACCTTCTACAAGGTCAGTAGTTTGCTGAAGCTGTTGCTGCGTCACCTCGTTTTGCGAGCGTAACACCTTTAAATTTTCTTTATTTAATATCACCTGAAGGTAGCCGTTAGCCACATTGAGCGCGATATCATCTTCAAGCTTCTCATAGCCGTATTGTGCAGCTAAAGCCGAAAGCTTTGCACGCTGTACTTGCTTAAAGTTTCGAAGTCCGTCAAAAAGATTATAAGAAGTGTTGATCCCACCACTCGCTGACAAGAACTGGGTTGTAGTTGCTAGGTTACTCGTAGGATCAAAGTTCAAACCCGTGTTTTCTGAAACTGAAGCGTTTGCATTTAAGGTAGGTAAAAAGCTACCGTCTGCATCAGATTTGTCTAAAGCAGCCGCCTCAACATCAAGCTGTGCCTGACGAATCTGGATGTTTTCGTCTAAAGCGCGCTGAATACACTCTTGCAGCGTCCACTTTTTCTGTGAAAAACCAGAAGCTACCGAAAAAACTAAAATAAAAAAGAGTATTGCGTTTCTCATGATTTAATTTCTGTATGATATGTAGTACTTAAGAATAAAGTGTTACACAATAGGTTTTATATTTTGTTAAAAACTTTGAGCAGGCTTAACCGCATTCCAAACTTTGATCTTGTCATCTGCTGAAACTCCATCTAAAATTTCAACATAAATACCGTCGCTAACTCCCAGTTTAATGTCACGTTTTTCAAATTCTTGCTCACCGACCTCGACCTCTACAAAAGGCTCTTGCGTTTTAGAATCGTATTGCACTAAAGCTTCTTTGATCGCTAAAACTTCGTCTGCTCGCTCAAGAATTATAGAAGCATTGGCACTCAATCCTGCACGAATAAAAGTGGAATCTTTTTTAGCCAATGTCCCTTTTATTTCAAACTGAATTGCGCCATTTTCTGCTACTCCTTTAGGAGCGATATAATCTAAAGTGGCATCAAATTTTTTATTTTCAATAGCACCCACAGTGATCTCTAGCGGAAGGTCTTCTTTTATTTTACCTACTTCACTTTCGTCAACTTTTCCTTCAAAAATCATATCGTTTACGTTCGCTAAAGAGGCAATTGTAGTCCCGTCATTAAAGTTGTTAGACTCGATCACCTGATTCCCTTCTTTAACAGGAACTTCTAAAACCATCCCGGTTATGGTAGCACGCACCGAAGTAGTGGCGTTATTGCCCAAACCAGTAGTGGTTCCCGTTTTTACGATATCATAATTTTGTTGCGCACTCGCCAGACTTACCTGTTGTTGCTTATAGTTTTGTACTGCCTGATTATACTCCCGCTGACTGTTATCAAAATCGTTGGCACTTACCACACCTTTATCAAATAGTGTTTTTTGTCTTTGATAAATGCTTTCTTGATTTTCTAGCGTAAGCTTAGCGGTTTCCAAATTTGTTTTTGCAGTCTGAATCGTATTGCGCGAACTTACCAAAGACGACGCGTTAGGCACGACCTCTATTTGCGCCAGTAGATCACCAGCTTCAACAAACTGTCCTGCTTCGACAAGAATTTCTTTTATAATCCCAGAAATATTCGGCTTGATCAGTACTTCTTCACGAGGAACAATGCTTCCCGTAGCCACCGTTTTTTTAACGATGGTTTGCGTAGACGGACTTTCAGTAGTGTAGACCACTGGATCTTCCTGATTTTTTTGGTACAAATAATAGAGTGATCCTATAAAAATGACAGCAATAACTGCCAGGACAACAATAGTAACAGATTTTTTCATGGGTTAGATATTCGTTTTATTGATGAAATTGTTATTCGGTGCGCAAGGCATCTATGGGTTTAACTTTTATGGCATTCTGAGCAGGAATAAAACCGGCTAAGAGTCCTGAGAATATTAGAATAAAAAGTGCGGTAATCACTGTTCCTAAATCAACACTAGGATTTGCGAACATCTCCACAGGGCCGTTTGCATCAAGAATTTTATTGAGTACATAAATCAATGCTGCTCCTAGAGAAATCCCAACCATTCCTGAAATAATGGTCAAAAACACAGATTCCATTAAAATTTGCCCGCGGATAGACCAAGGGCTCGCGCCTAAAGCACGACGTATTCCTATCTCTTTTGTACGTTCTTTGACAACGATGAGCATTATATTGCTGATCCCAATAATACCCGAAAGCAATACCAAAATCCCCACAAAATAAGCCACGATCTTCAGCGCTATAAAGAGTCCGTCTACTTTTTGATATTGTTCATAAAGGTCAAAATTACCTATGGCGCGCTCATCTTCCGGGTGAATGCTGTGACGTGACTTGATCACATCAAAAACTTTGGGCTTTAATGCCGTGATAGAAAACCCGTCTTTTGCGGTAACAGCCATCCATCCCACGCGATTACCCATATTGAATGCCTGAGAAAAAGCCGTAAACGGTACATAAATCTCTTTTTGATTTTCTTCGGAATCGCCTTCGCTCGCCACTTTAGCGTAAGTCCCAACCACCATAAAGTTGACACCATTGATCTTGATGTATGTACCTATAGGTTCTTCCCCCTTATCGTAAAGCGCATTTTTTACGCCTTCTCCAATGATCGCAACTTTACGCTTTTGCTGAATATCGCCATAATTCATAAAACGCCCCGAAGTGATATTCATAGGTTGCTGCTCTATATATTCAGGATAGTCGCCATACACATTAAATGCCCCGGAGTTCAGGCCACGAACCACATTGTTTGCACCTCCAAAACCTCCTAGCTGATTGCGTGGAGATACAAACCGCAACTGTGGTATATTCTGTTTTAAAGCCGCTACATCGTCAAGATCATAATTAAATCTTCGGCCTTTAGGTAAGCCTTTATAGGGTTTAGAGATAGTCTGCGTCCACATAAACATCGTGTTTGTGGCAATACCTCCGAAATCCTTTTTGACTCCGTTTTCCAACCCCTTTCCGGCGGCGAGAAGCACTACCAAAATAAAGATTCCCCAAAGCACTCCAAAAGCGGTAAGGGCAGTTCTAAACCAATTTTGGCTTAGTGCTTCAATAATTTCATCCCAACGATCTTTACTAAACATACGCTTAAGTTATTCTTCCCGAAGGGCGGTTATGGGTTTAATGCGTGCGGCTCTCCACGCAGGCACAAAGCCCGCCAACGCTCCGGCAAACACCAAAATAAACACTGTGGTAATCGCAACATTAAAGTTTACAGACGGATTTTTAATATAATCCATTTGCATATTAGGCCCTAGAACCTCAAGCAAGGCCATACTCAAAATAAGACCGGTAAAGCCTGCTATTGCCGTAACAAAAATAGATTCGTGCAACACCATCCCGATTATAGATAAAGGTTGTGCTCCTAGCGCCTTGCGAATACCAATTTCCTTAGTACGCTCTTTTACGATGATGAGCATAATATTACTCACCCCAACCACTCCTGCAATAATGGTACAAATACCCACTACCCAGAAAAAGGTTTTGATCATCCCAATTAGATCATAAAATCGTTTAGCGCTCTCTAATGTATTATTGACATTGATCGCACTCGTATCTTCAGGAGCAACCAAGTGGCGCTCTTTTAGAAATTCTTCTATTTCTGCAGAAAACTGAAGCGATTGCGCCAGAGCATCTTCAAAATTCTCCTGGGGTTTTAGTGTGAATCCCAGATTGCGCACTTTGTCTGCTCCTCCAAAAACACGCTGCGAAGTCGAAAGCGGGACAAACACACGGGTTTCTTCGCGCTCACCACCCGGATCTGAATACACTCCAACAACTTTAAAATTGATTCCATTGATTTGAACATATTCGCCAACCGCACTTTTGCCTGCAAAAAGATCTTGCTGCACCTTGTTACCAATAACCATAATCTTGGATTTTAAGCGCTGATCATCATAATTGATATAGCGCCCCGCAACAAGATTTTCGTTTTCTAAAAATTGATAATCAGGATAAACGCCTTCGACGCGATAGCTTCCGCTTTCATTACCATAGTTTAACGTTCCGCTCCAGATGCGATAGACCGAAGATTTAAATTCGATATCATCTTCATATTTTGTGATCAGGTAGTTATAATCATCATTGGTCATCTCAATGAAACGCCCAGGATTGAGCCCTTTATACCCCATTGATGTAACCCCGCTATAAACCGAAATTCTATTCGCAGCATCCCGTTGAAATTCGGCGCTGATTCCGTTTTGCATTCCCTGACCAAAACCCAGAAGAATGACCAGAATGAAAATTCCCGATGCCACAGAAAGTCCGGTTAAAAACGTACGCAGTTTGTTTTTAGAAATCGTTTCGAGTATTTCTTGCCAGCGCTCCAGACTAAACATGACTTGCAGCTCGTATTTGATTTACCGGGGCGTCATCGATTATAAGACCGTCTTTGAGGTTTACAATACGTTTAGTCATGTGGGCGATATCGTCTTCGTGCGTTACGATAAGAATAGTTTTACCCTCATCGTTAATCCCCTGAATAAGATCCATCACTTCGTAGCTGGTTTTGGTGTCTAATGCACCGGTAGGTTCATCTGCCAGCAGGACTTTAGGATCACTAGCTAAAGCTCTGGCGATAGCAACACGCTGCTTTTGACCTCCGGAAAGTTCGTTAGGCATATGATGTGCCCAGTTTGCCAATCCCACTTTCTCTAAATAAGCCATGGCTTTTTCCGTACGCTCTTTACGCTTCATTCCTTGATAATACAACGGCATACCTACATTATCTAGGGCACTTTTATAGTTAATTAGATTGAAGGACTGAAAAATAAAACCAAGAAACTTATTGCGATATTGGGCTGCAATTTTCTCATTAAGATTTTTAATAGGAACCCCATCAAGTGTGTAAGAACCTTGATCGGCCTCATCTAGCATTCCTAAAATATTAAGTAGCGTAGACTTTCCTGAACCTGAAGAACCCATAATAGAAACGAGTTCGCCTTCTTGAACCGAAAAATTAATACCCTTGAGAACATGAAGAGAATTTGTTCCCATGGTATAAGATTTATGCAAATCTTTAATGGTGATCATAAACAAGTGATGGTTAAGTGTATTGACGAACGTTAAATTTTTAACGCTTATCTGTTTAATAGACCCAAAAACCTATCATTTGTTACACGAAAACAGGAAGAAAATAATTTGAATAGCCGTTACGCGCCTTTATTTGCCTTCTTTCGGCTTTTATAAATAAACCAAATCAAACCACCCATTAATAAGTACGGAATTGCTGCTAAATAGATAATTCCATTGTTTACGCCTTCTGCCATACTGTTATCAGTCTCACTTTCTAAAACCGCTCGACACATAGCGCATTGGGCATTAGCTACAAAACTAACTACAATAAAAAGTACAGTGAGTAAGAAACGTTTCATAGCATTCAATTTAAGCTGGGTAATACGGAAAAATCATAAAATATACGATTACTCCTGTTACGGCAACATACAACCATATAGGAAATGTGATCCGTGCAATCTTTCGGTGTAGTGCAAATTTACCTAACATAGCTCTCACATAAGTCACCAAAACAAAAGGAATCACTCCAATAGATAAAAGTATATGAGATATGAGGATAAAATAATAAATGTATTTATAGATGCCCACCGCAGCGCTTTCCGCCTCTGACACTATTCCGTCTAGATTAGCATCTCCAAATTTAGTAGAATCTGATGTTGCGTGATATAAAACATACAAAACCAGGAAAATCACCGAAAGCACAATACAGATTTTAATATATCGCTCGTGTAATTTGCGGTTTCCTTTTTTAATCTGAATCACTGCGGAAAATAGCAGTATCGCGGTAAGCGCATTGATCGCTGCATAGGTAGGCGGCAAAAAGCCTAATCTAGGCACATTAGGAATACGAATGGTAAACAAAAACGCAACAGCCACAGGAATTGCGATAGACAATGCAATAATCCACCGATTATATACTTTTTCTTTTTGAGCCAGATTCTCCATTTATTTCTTGTTCTTATTAAGCAACTTATTAATATCCTCTATCAAAATATCGATTTGTGAAGTTTCTTCACCTTCCACTTCTGGCGCTCCATACGGAATGAAACCTCTATAGTAGATCAGCGGATTTCCAAATTCATCTCTGCGCGAACGGATAAAACCATTTTGATCTACCAAAGCAAACAAACCTGAATGCTGAAAATTACCTTCAATATTAGGGTTTTCCTGCGCCAAAAGATTAAAGCCCACGTTAGCCAGCTCGTAAATCTCTTTGCGGTCTCCGGTCATCAAATGCCAGTCAGGATCGGTGATTCCATAGCTTTCAGTATACTCCTTTAAAACTTCCGGAGTGTCGTGCTCAGGATCAATACTAAAACTTGCAATACCAAAGTCAGGGTTATCTTGAAACTTGTTTTGTATAAGTACGAGATTTTTGTTCATCGGGATGCAAATAGTAGGGCAACTTGTGAAGAAAAATTCCACTAAAAAGACTTTTCCCTTATAAGTCTCCTCTGTGATCGTATCTCTATTCTGATCTATAAACTCAAAATGCGGGACTTTGCGATCAGCGCCATTTATATTGATATATGCCAGTTCACCATCATTTTCCTGAGTATCTAATTGCCCAACATTGAGACGATCGTTATCTACAACCTCACCGCGCATAGACCTATCGATAATTTTTGGAATTACAATGATTCCAAAAATCAAAACGATGACAGCAATTCCTATATAGGTTTTTTTTCTATTCATAGCATTTATTTTTTGCGATCAGCATTATTCTTTTTCAGCGCCAGGCGGTATTCGGCTAAAATAATCTTTACATCATCTTTCATTTTATCAGCCAATTCTGCGATATCAGTACTATCATAGCCATACAACACCCCGTAATCCTCATCATCATCCCGCCCTCTAAGGTTACGATCTTTATCGATGATAAAAATGTATGGAGATCCGCCATCAGCCTCTAAACTGTATGGAGTATTTAAATTGTTAAACACTGTATGTATACGCTCTTGAGAAGTTTTTATAAAATACCAATTTGACAAATCTACTAATTGCCCAAGTTCGTAGGTTACTTTTTCTAAGGCTGCATCATCAATCTCCTCGGGCACCAGATATACAAACTGAAAATCATCAAAGGCAGCAAATGGCTTGAAAATCTTTTGATTTAAGTTGAAAAGATCACCTCCTTCCCGCTCGATAGTACTTCCTAAAAATCCAAGTACAGTGATCTTATCCTGAAGCTTTACCTTTTGATCAAAGGGCAATTCCGGTAACTGCTCTTCTAAAACAGGAAGTTTAGCAAAATTATGTACCCCAGAAGCAAAAAAGAGATACGCAACAATAGGTAGAATAAATAATACTCCCAGTACAATAAACTTCTTCATCTCAACCTTTTTACGCTGTATTTATAGCGGTTGCAAAGGTACATCACAGACCGCTTTTCAAGAAATAAGGCATAAAAAAAGACGGCGCTTGCCGTCTTTTTTTCTATAATTCGTTCTGTTTAGAAATCCCAGCTGATATATCCTTCATCATAAACGTCAAAGATATAATCACCTTCGGTTAAAAGAATGAAGATCAAGTAGCATATCAAGAAAATGGCTGTCCAAACAATAGAGCGACGTAACCCTTTAGTTTCGTGCTCCATGTGCATAAATGCCCAAGTGATATAATATGCTTTATAAATGGTAAGGATTATAAAGACCCAGTTAAGTAAGTGCATTCTCAGTAAGTGAGTTTCCACTAAAAATGCCGGTCTGATGATACCTAAAATAACTTCTACAATTGTTACAACCGAAAGGATTGCAAAAACCGTCCAAATTCTTTTTGTGGCTGATCCGTGATTTGTTGCGTCGTGTGCCATTATCTATTTTTTAAATCCTTTATTATTAAACTAAGTAGAAGAATGTAAATACGAATACCCACACTAAATCTACAAAGTGCCAGTATAAACCTACTTTCTCAACCATCTCATAACTTCCTCTACGCTCATAAGTACCTAAAATCACGTTGATAAAGATAATGATGTTGATGATCACACCCGAGAATACGTGGAATCCGTGAAATCCTGTGATGAAGAAAAAGAAGTCTGCAAAAAGTGGTGGACCATACTCATTATGAATAAGGTTTGCACCCTGAACAACACCCATTGCGTCATTTTCTAATTTTGCAAGAGACTCTTCACGAGAAAGAATTGTTTTCTCACCTGCTTCGGTAAGTAATTGTGTGCGAATTAATAGATCTGGATTTGCTTTAAAGCCTTCAACTACTTCTGCAAGATCAAAATCAGGCATAGAACTTTCTGACTCATACCATAATGCTTCGCTCTTGGTAAGCTGTGTTCTGGCACTTGGCAATTCTACAGCAAAACTTTCTAGAGCTACTTGCTCACCTTCAGCATTAACTACTTGAAGTATTTTACCTCCTTTAGTTTCAATTGCCCCATACTCACCTGAGATGAAATTCGCCCATTCCCAAGCTTGAGAACCTACGAATATAAAACCACCTAAAATGGTAAAGAACATATACCATATTACTTTGTTCTTTTTCATATGATGCCCTGCATCAACTGCAAGAACCATAGTTACCGATGAAAAGATCAATATGAAAGTCATTAACGCCACATAATACATTGGTGCATCAACACCATGTAAAAACGGAAAGTGTGTAAACACTTCATCGGCTATAGGCCACTGGTTAACAAATTTAAATCTAGAAAATCCATAAGCGGCAAGAAATCCTGAAAAGGTAAGTGCATCAGAAAGGATGAAAAACCACATCATCATCTTTCCGTAGCTAGCTTTGAGAGGTTGAGCTTCTCCACCTCCCCAAATTTTGCCTTCTGTGCCTGTTTTAACAGCAGTAGCGTCCATATTTTAATATCGGGTTTATAAGCGTTGCAAAAATAGGTATTTTAAAAATGCTTTTCAAAGCAATAATCGGTATTTATAACCATTCAAAAAAAAGAATTTTTAAGAATTCTTAGTATTTGCGAGATCAAATGTTAATGAATTAAATCGTCTGCAAATATGAAAAACAAGAAGAGGTAGACCCAGAGAATATCTACAAAATGCCAGAAGGTCGCCCCTAAAGACAAACCAAGCATCTGATCTTTAGTATACTTCCCGCGCAATTGCTGCACGATCACGACCAACAACACTATTAATCCGGCTGCAACGTGCACAATATGACTAATTACAAAAGCATAAATAAAAGAAGTGGTTACGGTGCTTTCACTTCCGGTAAAGAAATAACCATTAGCAATAATCTGATCAAAACCTATGAACTGGTAAGCAACAAAGGCAATCCCCAAGCCTAGTGTGAGGAGCAGCATTATAGTCGCTAAGCTTTTCTTACTCGTTTTAACTGCTTGCTTGGCAACAAGCATAGTCAAACTACTAAGTATAATTATAAATGTACTGATGTAAAACGCCTGTGGCAATTCAAAATCACGCAACCAATCACGACGCTCACTACTTACAATGTAAGCACTAGTCAAGCCGGCGAACATCATGGAAAGACTAATAATTCCAAACCAAAGCATCATCTTTTTAGAACGTGCAATTTTAGTTTGTTCTGATTGTGAAGTATAATCCATTATCTCAAAAATTTATCAGCCACATAAATGATCTGAATCAAGGTGATATAACTTACACTTGACAACATCAATCGTTTTGCTGTAACATTATTTTTAAATCTGAATAAACGAATGGCGTAGTATAAAAGCACAAGACCTAAAATCCCCACCAACACCGCCGATACAGGTGTTAAATACAACCTGCCGGTGACGCCAAAAACAGGAATTAGAGAAACTAATATCGTCCAGATCGTGTATAAAACCACCTGCACGGCCGTACCGCGGTCTTGTCTTCCGGTAGGTAACATAAAGAACCCGCCTTTTTTATAATCTTCATACAAAAACCAGCCGATAGCCCAGAAATGCGGAAATTGCCAAAAAAACTGAAGCATAAATAAGGTTCCGGCTTCGATGCCAAAATCACCTGTTGCGGCAACCCAGCCCATCATAAAAGGAATAGCCCCCGGAAATGCTCCCACAAATACAGAAAGTGGTGTTTTAGTTTTTAAAGGCGTATACACGCAAACGTATAGAAATATTGAAATCCCTCCGAAAACTGCGGTAATAGGATTGATATAATACAGTGTCACCAATCCCAGAATAGTAAAAACGCAAGCGATCACAAAAGCAGTACGCACTGACATTCGGCCGGAAGGTACCGGGCGATTTTTGGTGCGATCCATTAACGCATCGAGGTCTTTTTCTAAAATCTGATTATAAGCATTAGAAGCGCCCACCATTAAATATCCGCCAACAGCAAGCATCACAATAGTAACCCAATCTAAAGTGTAAGCCCCCAACAGATAACCTGCCATACTAGAAAAAACCACGCTAATGGCAAGCCGCATCTTAGTGATTTCTTTAAAATCAATCCAGATAGATGAAGGTGATTTATGGGTTTCTACGAGGCTCAAAAGTGTGTTATTCAAGGGCTTTAAAAAGTCGTGCAAAGATACTGCACGAAGTGCTTTTACACAACCAAATCAACACTTAATATAAACGCTCAACAAAGCACCGTTTTAGATGAGAATGAAATAAAAGGTCTTAACTGAAAACCGAGTATGTTTTCATAAAAAGTACAGAACAATTACTCTTGGCAAATCACTCTAAACCAACAGCATCATAAACCTGAACGCGCTCCCAAAGATCCTCAGACTCTTCTATAAATTTGAGGTGTACAGGTTCTTGCTGATACTTATTCTGAATTTCTTTAGATGGAAAAGTTAAAATGATAGAATACGTCCAGCTATTGTCAACCACCTCTCTAGGCGTATTGGCCGGCGTACCTATAAATTGAGTTTGCGCATAATCGCTGGTACTTAAAAATTTCTTCAAAGAAGCTTCAAAAGCGCTTCGATCTTCTTGACTCTCTGGATTTTTCAACCAGAAATACACTACATGAGCAAAATTGGTATCAAATTCTTTCATAGGCGTTGTTTCGTTTTTGCAAGATGTTGCAAGAGTACTCAACATAATAAGTAATCCTAAAAGTGCTGCTTTCATTTATAATAGTTTAATAATCAAAATACCAGTTAAAAATATCTGTACGAATACCAAAATTCACCCAGAGCGTACTTTCCTCAAGGTTCACGGGATCAAATTGATCTATCGTGTGGTTTCGGTAGAGCACATTAGCGTAGCATTTAAAATTGGTTGAAGGATTTACAATATAGCCCAGCTCTACATTACCAATGAGCGTTGTTGCGGCATTTCCTTGACCGATTTCAATACCAAATTCACTCGGGATATTTTCATCATTTCCGTAGATGCTTCCTCCATAATAAACATCATCAATATCCCCTATCTCAAAACCACGTTTTCCATAAATGGCTTTAGCAGTACCGTACCAGCGGTCATTCTGGTAGCGCGCAATAGCGATGAGCTCTCTAAAATTCGCTCCCCACAAATGCGCCATCGACTGGTTGTTATGACCATAATTTAAAATGATCTCATTATTGCTATACACATAAGGCCGAACTTGATTAAACTCCAGTTGCAGTTGAAGGTTGTCTACATTAAACGCATCATAATATTTCACCCCTAACTGAACGCCCTGCTTGTTCTGAAAACTTTTAGTAGAACTAAAAACAGCTCCTGTAGAAAATTCATCTATGATCACCTGTGCGTATGCATTAAACTGATTGCTGAACTTATACTTCGCACTCAAACCTATTAAAGCATTTCCGCCGCGGGATCCCGTTGAAAATTCAATGGCCCGATAAAAAATAATAGGATTCAAATAATTAAGATCAAAACCACGATCATTATCGTTTGTCCAAATCACATTCTCAAAGAGACCTATATTTAATCGCTTGGTCGCATTAAAACTCAGGTAGTGATTGGCCATGAATTTGGTTTTAAACGAACCATTCTCAACCACATCAGAGCGCACATCTCTTAAAGACATCCACGTGTTGGTATATTTAAATTTCCAAAAACTAGTACTCATTTTAAAAAAGGGATATGGACTCGCATTATCACTTAAAAGCAACGAGCGGTAACCATCACCGATAAAATTTTTACCGTGGCCAAATTGAAAATTAAAATATTTACTAGGTGAATACGACAAATAAGCCTCTGCAACCGGATAGTCAAAATTACCGTCAGCAGCTTCGGCAGCTACGCCCCTTCCCGGGACAATAGCAGGATTACCGCCGTCTGGAGCAATAGAACGCGCATAGCGGTTAAAATAACCCGCAAACGTACCTTGACTCTCATAAAAGACCGTATAAAAATTAAGCTTTTCCCCTAGTCCGCCTTGAAAAATTAAAGCCCGCGTATTATTATAAGTGAAACTTTGATCTTCGTTATCTGCGGTTTCAAAACCGAACTGTAAATCTGCTGCTGGATCAAGAGTAAACCAGTAGTCTTCTCCCTGCAACGTCACCATATGTTCATTCCATAATTTACGACCAAACCAAGACTCCTTATCCTTATACAGGATTTCGCGCTTCTCTTTTAAGTCATAGTATTTATTGACCTCGGAATAAATAAAAGGCTTCCCGGCAGTATGCGCGTTAGTGCCTACAGCATTCATCTCTTGATCAAATCTGCTATAGGTTTGATGCGAAAAAGGTATGTACAACTCAGAGTTGTATTCTCTATTTTTAAAAGGAAAGGTTTTAATTGCATCGTATTCAGATTCCAGATCCTGCACCGGTGTTACTCCGAAAGATTTATCGTTAACCTCTAAAGAATCTGACGCAGACCGAAGCCCTTCAGGAACAGGAATAGGCATACTAAACTGCATATACGTAGGCCTACCATTATAGGTTGCCGGCTTCACTTTAGGAAGCTCATCAAAAACACGCTTAAGTTCTTCTCTTAAAGCTTCAGATACTGCAGTAATATTGATCACCTTAAATACCCCTTCTTTTGTCACCTCAAAAAGCACAACCATATCTCCCTTATAGTTGGTATCTAAAATATCCTGCGGAATCTTAAACTCCGTCTTTATTTTAGCGATAAGGGTTTGATTAAAACAGTCTTTAGAATCTGCAGCAGCAACCGTCTCACACGAACTAAAAACAGGATATTTTTCAAAATTGCCGCTTATGAGTTGCGCTATTCCTGTAGTTGAAATAAGCAATACGCAACCAAAAGCAAAAGTCTTCAATGACATGGACTCAAAAGATTTAGGAGACGAAAGATAGTATTTTTTTAAAAAGCAGCTGAGCCGGTCAAAAATTGAAAACTGCTAAAAACAAAAAAGCGTCTGCAACAAGTTGCAGACGCTTTTGATCAAGGTAGTTCTATATCATTTAATTCTGAACTTTAAACCAAATGGGTTGAGAGTAAATTACACGCACTTTGCGATCTCTTTGCTTTCCCGGTTCCATAGAAGGGAGTTTTTCCATAACACGTATAGCTTCCTTCTCTAGAGCAGGATGTGGTGCACGTGTTCGGAGATCAATAATTTCACCATACTCATCAATGGTAAACTGCACATCTACTTTGTTCATTCCCTTTAGACCAAACTTATCGCCTAAAGAAGTATCAAAATTTTTACTGATGTGTGCATTCATTTTTTCTTGCATACAGGCTTTGCGTTCTGCATTGCTCTTTAACCCCTCACAACCCGGAAAAACAGGAACAGTTTCCACAGCCATAAAAGGGACCCATACAACAGGTTCATCGTCAGGTACCGGCTCAATATCAGTAACATCTGGCGCTTCAGAAGTAGGCTCTGGAGTTTCAACTTCAAGTTCTAAAGTCTCCGGCAATTCCTCGTCTACAATAGGTGGAACATCAAGAGACACTACAACCGGTTTTGGCGCTTCAGGCTTTTTAACCTCCCGACGAATGGGCTCATTCCAATCGTCATTAAAGGAAACCACAGCAACATCATTCATTTTTGGCGGTTCTTGAGCGAGTAAGGGTGATTTCAGCTCAATAACAATAATTGCTAAAATTAAAGCCAAGATCAATCCCACTTGAAAATGGACCACATTGTTTTTACGTAAATTTACGTCGTGCTTGCTTGTAGCTCGATTATCGCTTTGCCGAGCGACTTTTGAGCTTTCTTGTGAATTTTTCATAAGAAAAGTTTTAATGATTAATATTCGATAAAACTTTAACAATAAGCTTGCCACAAAAAAATCCCGTCGCACTTTCGTGGACGGGATTTTAAATTTTCTATGTGTTCAAGAATTAATCCTGAACTTGGAACACAATTGGTAGTGAGTATAATACCCCTACTGCCTTTCCTCGCTGCATACCAGGAGTCATTTGTGGCAATAGTTTAATAACACGTGCAGCTTCCTGCTCTAAACGAGGGTGTGGCCCACGTGATCCTATATCAACGATGTTTCCTTTTTGATCGATTTTAAAACGTACATAGATACGATTGATTCCAGATAAACCTAGCTCACTGCCTAATTCAGTATTAAACTTTCGGTTTACAAACTGGCTAATCTTCTCAGACATACATTTTTTCTTTGCATCGTTGCCTTTCTCTCCTTCGCAACCAGGGTAAACCGGTACGTTCTCGATTACTGCAAACGGTACATCTTCGATAACCTCTTCTTCCTCAAAAGAAACCTCTTCAACCTCAACAATCTCTTCTTCTTGACTTGTTTCAGTAGACTCTATTACAGTTTCTTCGATTTCAACATCATCCTCAACAACTTCGATTTGCTCGGGAGCCGGTGGTGGCGGTGGAGGTGGCGGTGGTGGAGGTGGCGTGTTTAACTCTGTAATAGGCACATCTTCTTCAAGCATATCGTCCATCTGTAATTGTCCGATATCAATGGCCTCTTTCTCATACGTCTTCCACTCGATAGCCAAATAACTCAGCCCGAGTATCAGAATAAGACCTAACTGAAAGAAGAGTACACTTCTTTTACTTAGATCTGCTTTAGGATTTTTCTTAGGTTCCATGTGAATCTTTAGTTATTAAGGATTGCTAATTTAATTAAAAATAGTATCAACTCGAAATTAAAGTTTTGATTTTAGCTTAATAAATTGAGTTTTTGCGAGGAATACAAGCAGTATTCCTATTACAATCCCAATACTATTTGCTAAAACATCATTAAAATCTGCTGACCTAGAGGTTGTTAACTCACCCTGTAAAATCTCAATAATTATACCATAAATAAAAGCAAGTATGCAAGATTTTATCAAAGCAGGCAAAAAATTGTCTTTTTTTTGCTTCAAACAATAAAAAAACAAAAACCACAGGCCTACAAAAAAAGTATACGCCAAGAGATGAACGATCTTGTCGCTATCTTTTGGCGCATCACTTATGTGCGGCATGGGCATTAAACAAACAAATGCGATAAATGCCGTATAGATGTAAACCGCAATTTTTAAAAGGTTATCCACCTATAATTTCTTGGTAGGCAGATGCATCTAAAAGCGTTTCTAATTCGCTCTCATCGCTAAATTTAATTTTTATCATCCACCCTTTACCGTATGGGTCTTCGTTTACTGCTTCGGGCTCAGATTCAAGATCTGCATTGAAATCGATGATCTCACCGGTAAGCGGCAAAAATAAATCTGAAACTGTCTTTACGGCCTCAACCGTACCAAAAACCTCTTCGCGATCTAAGGTCTCCCCTTCGGTTTCTACTTCTACATAAACGATATCGCCTAATTCTCCCTGAGCAAAATCAGTAATGCCCACGGTTGCAACATCTCCTTCTATACGCACCCACTCGTGGTCTTTTGTATATTTTAAATCAGCTGGTAAACTCATAGTTAGTGTTAATTAATTTCCGAAATTATATCTTAATGTTATTCCTGAACGTATTGTGGTTTGCGGGTACGCGGTTGAAATCGCATACGTGGCAAACGCGTGATCATAATAAAAGATCGCGGTTAGGTTTTTGCTCAACGCGTAATCTGCCTTAAATGTCAAACCATAAATATCCTGACCGGCCGTTATCTGACTATTTTCAAGATCTAAATAACGCACAATGGTCTCATTTTGCCGCAACGATAGGTCTGCCCTAAAGTTTAAATCACTTTTTAAAACGGTTTGTCGTCCTGCAATTCTGGTGGCAAATCTAATATCTTTTAGTCGATATCCCAGCCCTATTATGTATTCGTTTCCGTGAATTTCGGTAAGTAAGTTATTATCAAAACTCAATGACAGGGTACGATCTTTTCTCAATTCGGCTAAAATCTTTACTGAATTATTCATCTCAAAATCCAGTCGTACCAAGGGTGAAAATAATTCGGTTAAGTTGATATTTGAATACAATGTGGGGTTCAAAAAATCTCCCGCCTGATTGGTTTGCGCATCGCTAGGATCATTATTCAAATCCCGATCATAATTTAAATTTGTACGGAATTGATTGATCGTGTAACCCGCCTGATACCCGTGATTGATAGAAAAACGCTTAAACCGTTTTTTAAACCAATCTAACTTCATCAACCCGGTGTATTTTAAATTCCAGTTGGGCAACGGAAAACTTCTAAACGCGCCTAAAGAAACATTTGAAGCATTCCCCGGAGTGTATGCCGATAAAAATGCGGGCAACAATACACGCTGACTCGTGCGACCAAAGCCTACCGGATAGCCATTTTCATCTCTTGGATACTGGTCATTCCCATAAAAGTCCTCTGCAAGACGCTCAGCGATCACAAGGCGATTGCTTCGGAAACGATTAAAATTAGCCGATGACTCCAGCGAACTCGAGTTAAACGCTGTACCAATCATTAAGGTAGAAATACTGTAATTTCCTAATGTGTTTCCGGTAAGGCTATTGTACTCTAAAGTCGTCGGGTTTACTCTATAGTTTTCATTATAGGTTTCCTGATAAATACGATTCATATTAATATCGATCGTAAGATCTTCAAGAAAACTCGTCTGTGCCTGAATGTCTAGATTTCGGTTTTCAACTTCGCTATACTGCTCATTATATTCTTGGTATAAGGTAAGCCAACCTTGTCTCGCAGCATAATCTCTAACCTCTGCCTGACTTCCGAATACAAAAGCTGTTGTAGGTCGCACCGTACCTAAAAAGCCTACTCCAGGCAAATACCCTGGAAGATAGGTCCCATTATTTTGCTCATAATTAACTTGAATACGCTTAATACCGGTTGCAATACCTATCAATGTATTGGTAGCCTTTTCGCCGGCGCTCAGCGCATTCTCTTCTTGCTGTTGCTTAGGCTGTGTTGGTGTTCCTAAGGTAGGAACAGCCCGACTACGGTCTGATCTAGAAGAAGGGCCTGCAGATTTTTTAGACAAGCCGATCGCATCGTAAAGCGTTTTCATATCTAAGGTGGTCTGCAATGCGTGGGTATTTGCATTTTGAACCGAATTCCCAAGATCAGGTATTCCCTCTAAGGTTTGAAATTGATAAGAACCACGCGTCCACTGAAAATCTGCACTATAGGAATAGGTAGATTTTACAAAATCTAAAAACGGAAGTTTATTTACCGGCAAGTCATAATTAAGTTGCATCGTCTGATTATGACGATCAGGTGTTCCTACATCAAAAAATTGCGAATAAACCCCTCCGGCGTTTTCATCTATGGAACTATCCGGATTCAAATAATTACGCACTACGCGGTTCTGATATTGATCGAGATTGATACGCAAGGATTTCGTAACCGGAAAGTTGATCGTAAAGTTGCGGTCAAACTGATAATTGCGTTGCAAATATTCTGGGATAGGAATAGAGCCTTCTGTCGCAAGAATATCTCTAAAGCGTTGCTGACTAAATTGTCTCGTAATATTAGAAGAGATATTAACGCTAGCCGGCAAATAATTAAAGTTGAAGTCTTTTAAAAGCTTCCAATATTTGTTGGCAAATAGAGAATCATTCTTCTTAAAAGGCTCCACTGTTTTTGGTTGAAACGCCATCGTATATGTCGCTCCCGCGCGCACGTTTTTATTTACTGATTGCTCAATCTCAAAATCTTTGTGTTCTTCCTGATTGTGACTGTAAGCAAATGTAAAATTCTCAATATCCCACGGCATCGGTTTTTTATCTCCTGTGCGCTCTTTACGTACACCAATAAAGTTGATGCTCTCTCGCTTGGTGCGCTCAATCGCGATCTCTTTAATGCGTTCACGTTCCGCCTCAGAAGACGCAGAAGCCAACCTATCATCTAATTCTAAGTCGGTATATAACGGATCGTATTGTGGCGTGATGGTTTCAACACCTTTGGCATAATTAAAAGGCACTTTAATGCCCCACTTTTGTGGCAATAGTTGTCCTAAATTCACATTGGTAACCACATCATACGACTTCACATCCTCACGAGCACGCTGATTTGGTCCCGCATCAATACTACCAAAACCAGTAGTAGATTGTCTTGCCGTTCCTGAAAACGTAGCAAAGTCCGCAAGATTAGCATCCATATTCACGATCCCGGCCCAGCCGCCTTCGTTTTGCAAACCAGACAAACGCAATTCATTAAACCAAGCTTCGGCGCATACTGTTGAGCGACCTTCGTCATTTCCATTTTTAAGCCCCAGCATCAACACGCGCACATCTCCAAAACTTGGATTCCCTTGAATACCTACACGAACTTTTCCGGTTTCATAAGGCGTTCCGGCAGGGTCAGCGATAGGATTTCCTTCCTCATCAAAATAGGTGATCTCATCTAAGAGTGTATTATAATTACCATTAAAGAATGTCGCTTTTACCGTTTGCAGAACATCCAAAGGCACTTTGAGCTGATTAGCTTCCGGCCAAATCAAATCAGGACTTGTCGTTCCAAACGCAGTTGGGGTCAGTGGCAATTCAATCTGATAAAAATTAGAAGTTAAGTCGGTCCCCATACGAATGATCGCGACCATTTCATTTTCTTGAATAGCCACTTCATTGATCAGAGATTCTAAGTGTATAAACATTTCTAGGTTTTCATACTGACGCATGTCTAACCTGAAATTTTTATATACCGCTCTACTATCTTGCGTTTCTAGATCGCAAACCGTTAAAGACAGCGACTGCTCATTCTGTCTAATATTGTTATTGTTATTGATAAGCTCTTCCCTGTAAACACCCGGAGGCAACACATAAGGAATAGGGTTACGATTGTTGTTTTCTTCAATATTTACCGAAGTAACTTCAAAACGTGTATTCTCAGTTGATGGGTCTGATTCGTCAGGATCAAGCGTGTATAAGTAGCGACGATAATCTCCACGCACCAAGTCAAACGCGCCAAAACGCAGCACCGTAGGGTCTTCCCAGCCGCTCATATACATACGCATAAAGCGAATAGATCTAAAATCGTTAATACCGCCTTTGCTACCCGTAGGCTCACTGATAGGTATTTTAAATTGATACCAGGTCACCGGCATCGTATTTCCATTTTGAAGCGTCACTTCAATATCCCGCTGATCAACTATAAATTCGTTTGAAATATCAAGACTTTGCGGGGTGATTTCCATTTGATATTCATAATAACTGTCAACAGTATTCATAGAAAAATCTCTATTGAAATCCTCTACATCAGGAACCGTTGTTGAACCTCTATCGGTTTGAGAAACATCAACCGGAGAGTTTCCTTCCAGGCCGTTATAATTCTTATATCGGTTTAAAACCGAACCATTTGCCGCAACAAAATATTGATAGTTATCTGCCGAAGGATCTTCAAAGCCGGCAAACTCCGGAAAATTTACCGCTTCTTGATCATCGCTCAGACCGTCATATCCTACATCTTGATTGGTACGCTGCTCACCTTCTGTATCAAAAGCATAGATCAGCGCTTGATTGGTAGGTACTTTACCCCAAGAAGTCGCAACTGTATTGCTCGCAGAGCCGTCTTGTGGCAACCCATTTTCATATTGTTTTCGGCCATCCTTCAGTACGTCTTCAGAAATATTTCCTAAATCTATTGTCAAACGTCCACCGGTATTGGTTGCATTTTCAGCATAAATGAATGGATCCATTACCCAAAACTCAATAAACTCCACGTTTTGCTGCTCAAAATCTGTTGAAGCAAATTGACGCATAATGCCTCCAAAATTCTCCACCGGATTTTCTAAAATACCGTCCTGAGCATCCAGACTGTAATTATACGGTCCGCGTTCTCCCGGGTAAAACGCGAGATCTAGCGTAAATAATGCTTGGGTGGTTCCTGCAATAATATCCTGTTCCGGAAAAATCTCATCTCTAAAAACGCGACGCGTCGCATAAGTTGAAACATCGGCGTCTGTTATTCCATCCGGGCGCTGACTGGTGTAAAATATAGGATCTATTGTGTACCACGCCAACTTTGCGCGTTTATAGCCCGTTCTCAAGTCTCCGTTAGAAAGTTCGCCTCCAAAATCTATAGGTGCAGACGATAAAAACCATTGTAACGGCGAACTGATGTCTAGCGAGGTTTGTGTTCCTTCAAAATCATCGATATACGAAGCCGCTTCCCCACCAAATTCAGTTGCTTTGGGTTGCCCCGGAATCAAATAAGCAACCTCACCTCTAACCGAAATATTAGAAGGCACATCGGTATCAATATTAGGAAGTTTGTTTACAAGTCGGGTTAAAAAGGGAACTTCAGTAGAATAATTCGCATTAAAACCAAAGATTGTATTGTTGATGGGCTCAAAGCTGTACGTTGCTTTTTGTGTTAAGGGACGCTCATTAAGATTGAGTAAAGTACCCCCAATCATAAAATTCTCATTAAACTGATGCTCGACATTTAACCCTGTAAAACGCTTAGTCTGCTGACCAAATAAAGCATTGTTTTCGGTAGAAACCTGAATAGGAACACCAGATCCCTTAAGCGCCTGATCTAAAATGATCACGCGGCCTCTTGCATAATCTACCGAATAATCTAAACCTTCCTGAAGTACGCGACCTCCGGCAGTTACTGTAACCGAACCTTGTGGAATATTAAACGCACCTATAGGAATCCCCTCTTCTTGTGTGGATTTAAAAGTTCCTTGCAGTTGAAACAGGTTTTTATCAGCATTGTCCTGCGCAATGGTTTTGGTAGACTCGTATAATGAAGTGTATACGTACTTGCGCTGATTGGCATTATACGTATCTGAATTCTCATAATTCTCACCTGCTGTCGCACGCAGTTTATCAAACAGATATTCCCCAAAAGGCTCAACCGAAGTAAAAATGATACTTCCGTTTTGCACGTTGACCGTGATTCCTTCTTGAAAATCAAAGAAACCATCCCCTCCCACTTGCGGGTCACCGTATTGTGTGAGTCGGTCAAGGTTAAAAACATTAAGTAAGGGCGTGTTAGCAACATCATCAGGTAGCGCCGGGCCACCTTCGGCAGCAGTTATGTAGTTGATAGGAGACGGAGCGTTGTAAACGATATTCATCCTAAACCCATCTGCCTCTAACTGCCCTACCCCGAGTCCATAGATGTTTTTCATCATCAGATCCCAAATGGGCTCTTCAACATCTGTGATATTACTCTTAAGCAATTTTACCACTAACGCCTGAGAAGTCCCTCCCTGACCGGGTGTTATAAAACTGTCTAAAATCCCGTCGTTATTGATATCGCTACCGTTAGTCTGATCAGCATCAGCAGCATCAGCAATCTGGTCACCATCAGTATCCTGACCGTTATTGTTAACGCCATCGCCGTCAGGATCTACATCTACAATATCAGGCACTCCATCACCATCTGCATCTGCATAAGCGCCACTGGTAGCGTCAACGCCATCATTAGCAAACTCCCCTACCTGATACACTTCTCCATTTACCGTATATTGAAAGGCTACCGCCAGGACCTCGTCGTTATTGAGTCGTTGATTTAAGGAGATATATCCTAATTGAGTATTGAGCGTATATTCTGCAGCGGTGAGTTGACGCGCATTTTCTAAAGAAACATAGTCAGATCCGTCAGCAACTTGCACTCCGCCAAATCCTTGTTGCACTGTAGCCACATCACGAATGGCAGAAGTAAGCACAGACTGGCCGGTACCGTCAATACCAAACGGATTAAAATCATTACTACTGTTGCGCGGATAGGCTCCTGCCGGAAGATTAACAAAGCCTCCCGGAATAGTAGGCAAACCTATTTTAGCAGGGTCTGACTCCCCTATATCCTGAATTGCAACAATGTTTCGAGTGTTTTCAAATCGCTGCGTACGGTTTGTAACCCAAACCTCAATACGCGTGATTTGCACATTAGAATTGATAAAAGGATAATTTGCTAATGCCCTATCGTAATTATCTCTAAAATACTGCGCCAAGAAATAATGCCGGTTCTCATCATATTCTAACGCATAAATATCAAAATCCTGAATTGTTCCATCGCCTTGAGCAACTACTTGATTGGTTTGGGATTGCTGCTCAGAGAACACACCGGTAATGGTTGTTTTTCCAAACTGAAGCTGTGTTTTTACCCCAAACAGACTTTGCGAACCTTGAATAAGCGCACTATTGAGCGGCATACTCACATTACCTACTTCAATCTTCTGAACTATGTCATCCTCATTAGGCGTGTATTCTAATTTGATCTGATTTTGAAAATTGAAGGTCGACTCAGTATCATAAACCGCATTCACTTGCAGTCGTGATCCTACTTTTCCCAGCAAGCTCAAACTGATACGCTGATCAAAATCAAAACTGAAATTGCTTCGGTTACGTGGAGAAAAACTAGGGTTATCTTGTTTTGTAAACAATCCACCAATGTCCATTTCCACCGAACCTTGCGGAGTGAATTCTATGGTATTTCCACCGAAAATAGATTCAAAAAAGTCAGATTCTACATAGTAAATAGGCAGTAAGCCGTTTTGACTTTCTTTTCCTTCTTCGGTACGGCCATCAACCGCTGCTATTTTCTGCTGAAAATAGGTTTTCATGCGCTCTTTTTTCACCAGCTCTTTAAATTCATCTGGTGTAAGAATACGCGGATAATTGATGTTGTATTGCCCTAAAGTCTCGGTATAAATATACTTGTCTGTAAGTGGATCGTAGGTATATTTGGCAACAATAGAGTTAGGGTTTTTAAGGCTCAGTTTGCCTAAACTCACTCCTGTTTGGGTAGAATCTTGCTCTTCTTCCTGTGCAAATACGGGCATAGAACACAAAAGTGTCCCAGAGATAAATAGCATTTGTAAGGAAAACCAGCGTAGTTTTGTACCCAATGTCTATTACAGTTTTTTTAGTGCTAATTTAATGATCGTCTCTACCGAAGCTTGCGGCTCATCGCGCACGATCGCCGTACAAACTTTCTCAGCCTGCTTACGCGCAAAACCTAAGGTCTCTAAAGCTGATAACGCTTCTTCTTTATTGGTATTGTCTGCTATAGGAGAAACTTCATTAATATCATAAACTTTAAGAATTTTATCTTTTAGATCTAAAATGACGCGTTGTGCGGTTTTAGCCCCAATACCTTTTACCCCCTGAATGGTTTTAACATCGCCGGTCGCGATCGCCTGTTTCACTTGACTAGGTTCAAGAGAAGAAAGCATCGTGCGCGCAATGCTCGTGCCCACTCCACTCACAGAAATCAACAATTTAAAGATCTCACGTTCAGATTTATGAGCAAAACCATAAAGTGTATGTGCATCTTCTTTGATGTGTAAATAGGTATAAAGCATAATGCTCTCCCCGTCTGGCAACAACGAAAATGTATGTAGCGAAATATTTACAAAGTAGCCAATACCGTTACATTCTATAACGACATCAGTATGGTTTTTTTCGACCAACTTGCCTCTTAAAAAAGTAATCATCTGCTAATAAAAGGTTAAGGCTTCAAATGTATTAAAATTAATCAACACACCTAAAGCCTGTTCTATCTTGGTTTTATGCTTTATTTGCTTCTCCTAATAATTCTTCCTGAAGCTTTTTTCCTTTCTGCTGCGCGTCAATTACGGCAACAGCAGACATATTGACGATCTCATCTACACTGGCTCCCAGTTGCAATACGTGAACCGGTTTGTTCATCCCCATCATAATAGGCCCAATATTATCAGCATTGTTCAATTCTTTAACCATTTTGTACATAATGTTGGCTGAATCGATATTGGAGAAAACAAAAGTGTTCACCTTTTTCCCTGCTAGTTTTGAGAATGGAAATTTACTCTTCAACATTTCTGCATTAAGAGCGAAATCTGCTTGCACCTCACCATCAACTGCGAGATCAGGGTAATATTTATGTAAGTAGGAAACCGCTTCGCGCACCTTATCTGCCTGCGGATTTTTTGAAGATCCAAAGTTAGAATACGAGATCATAGCAATTACCGGCTCCATCCCAAAGAGACGCACCGTACGCGCTGTCATCAATGCGATTTTTGCCAATTCTTTCGCGGTGGGTTCAATATTGATGGAAGTATCTGCTAAGAATAAAGGCCCACGACTGGTGTTCATCAAGTTGGCCGCAGCTACTTTCTGAACATTAGGCGCCGAACCAATTACTTCAAGAACCGGCTTTACCGCCGAAGGATAACTACTGCTGTATCCTGTGATCATCGCATCAACATCCCCTTGCTTCACCATCATAGATGCATAATAATTACGCTGCCTCAATAAACGCTGCGCATCATAGAGTGTAACCCCTTTGCGCTTGCGCTCTTGCCAGTAAATCTGAGCATACTCGTTAAGCTTCGGTTTTTCTTCAGGAGTTTTAGGATCTATGATTTGCACATCTGCATCAAAATCAAGCTCTTCCATAAGCTCAATAATGGTCTCGCGATTTCCTAACAATACCGGCACACCTATACCTTCATCGTGAATGATTTGTGCTGCTTTTAGAACATCTAGTTGATCTGCTTCAGCATATACAATACGCTTAGGCTCTGTTTTCGCACGGTTGAGTATAAGACGTACAATTTTATTATCTGAGCCCATACGCTCGTGCAGTTCGTCTTCATATTTCACCCAATCCGTAATAGGTTCACGGGCTACGCCACTATCCATCGCGGCTTTTGCAACCGCCGGCGGAACCTTTGCAATCAATCTTGGGTCAAAAGGCTTTGGTATAATATAATCACTACCAAAATTCAATCGGGTTTCGCCATAGGCTATATTCACCTGTTCAGGCACCGATTCTTTAGCGAGTTCGGCTAAGGCTTTTACCGCGGCCATTTTCATTTCTTCATTGATCTTTGTTGCCCGTACGTCAAGCGCTCCTCTAAAAATAAATGGGAAACCAAGTACATTATTCACTTGGTTAGGATGGTCAGATCTTCCTGTTGCCATTATGATATCGTCGCGGGTGTCCATAGCAAGGTTATAATCGATCTCCGGATTTGGATTTGCCATGGCAAATACGATCGCATTAGGCGCCATAGATTGAAGCATTTCTGGCGAAACAATATCTGCAATGGATAACCCGATAAACACATCTGCATCAACCATAGCTTCTGAGAGTGTATCAATTTTACGATCAGACGCAAACTCAGCTTTTTCCACCGTAAGGTTTGCACGATCGCTACGTATCACCCCTTTACTGTCAAGCATCACTATATTTTCTGCTTTTGCTCCAAATGCTTTATAAAGCCGCGTACAAGAAACCGCTGCAGCACCCGCACCACTTACCACAATGCGAATGTCTTCCATCTTTCTATTAGTAAGTTCGACCGCATTTAATAACGCTGCCGCAGAAATGATGGCGGTACCGTGCTGATCATCATGCATTACCGGAATATCAAGCTCTTCTTTTAAACGACGTTCGATTTCAAAAGCTTCAGGAGCTTTGATATCTTCTAAGTTAATTCCACCAAAGGTTGGTGCAATATTTTTTACGGTTTCAATAAAAGCATCTACATCTTTAGTATCAACTTCTATATCAAAAACGTCAATTCCTGCAAAAATTTTAAACAGAAGACCTTTCCCTTCCATCACCGGTTTTGAAGCTTCAGGACCAATATCGCCCAAACCTAAAACGGCTGTTCCGTTAGAAATCACAGCAACTAGATTTCCTTTGGCTGTATATTTATATGCGTTCTCTTTGTCTTTTTCGATCTCCAGACAAGGCTCTGCAACCCCAGGAGAATAGGCTAACGACAAATCTCTTTGTGAAGAATATTTTTTAGTAGGTACAACCGCAATTTTACCTGGCTTTGGTTTGGCATGGTATACTAAAGCCTCACGGCGCTTACTTTCTTTACTCATAATTTAAGTGTTTGCTAGTAGTACAAAAGTAAGCCTATTATTGAATCACCCTAAGAAATATCAAGGTTTCCTTGCCGCAATTTTGACAGTATCAAAATTTTAACGCTTAGCGCAATTTGATCTCATCAGACGAATAGCTCTTTTTGAGACGCAGTGCTAAAAGCGCCGCAATGATAAAAAACACACCACCAAAAAGGATCGCGTTTACCGCATTATCACCAAGAAGATTTTTAATAATAGGACCAAACGTAACCGTTTGTATCAACATAGGAATCACGATCATCATATTTACGATTCCCATATACACTCCTCGTTTTTCTTCAGGAATCACTTTAGAAACCATCGCATAAGGAATACCCATCATTGCAGCCCAACCAATACCAAAAAGGACCATTGGGATAAGAAGTGCATATTCATTTGTGATGAACGGCATACTTAATAAGGCAATTCCGGTAAAGACTAAACTCAATACATAAACATTACGAGAACCGTATTTTTTAGCAAAAGGAACTAGAGCCAGCGCCACGATCATCGTCACAAAATTGTAGGTTCCGTTCATTAAACCGGTCTGTGCTAAGGCTTGCTCTGAGACCATCTGAAAATTTTGAGCGAAAGCAGTATCCCCTGTACCTACGGTTCCGCCCGACTTACAAGCTTCCATAATTGCCTCAAAACGCTGATTATCTTCATTGGTCAAGCCATAAATACTATTGCGTAGCATAGGCGTTACAAATTGCCAGTACACAAATAGCGCATACCACTGAAAGAAATAAACGGCAGCTAGTTTTTTTAGCATCGAAGGCATATTACCAATAGCCCCGATGATCTCAGCAAAAGGTTCTTGAATACGCTGTAAAAAGGTTGAATCTCTTTTTTCCTTTTTTAAAGCAGCTAAAGCTTCATCTGACGGAGGAATTTCAGTAGTTTTCCAGACCGACCAGCTAATCGTTAACACCGAAGCTATTGCACCAAGAAAAAAGCTGTAGTACACCCAAGTAGGAATATTAGAAACGGTTTCTGTCGCTGTAGAGCACAATGCAGCACTTTGCTCTGCAGACGAGCCAAACCAATCTTGAAACAGAAAAAGCGAGAAATTAGCGATCGTGATCCCTGCACCAACAAAAAGGCTCTGCATTTGATAACCAAAGGTTAACTGGTCATCATTAAGCTTATCTCCTACAAAAGCCCTATAAGGCTCCATCGCGGTGTTATTCCCAACATCAAGAATCCATAATAAACCAACAGCAAACCACAACTCTGGACTATACGGAAAGGCAAACAGACATAAGCTTCCCAAAATAGCCCCTATGAGAAAAAACGGCTTTCTGCGACCTCCCCATTTAGGCAACCAGGTTTTGTCTGAAATCGCCCCAATGATAGGCTGAATCAACAAACCGGTAACAGGCCCCGCAAGATTAAGCAGCGGCAAATCTGCGTGATCTGCTCCTAAAAAGGAAAATATAGGATTTATAGCAGTTTGTTGCAGTCCAAAACTGAATTGAATACCAAAAAACCCAACATTCATATTCCATATTTGCCAAAAAGAAAGATTAGGCTTTTTTAGGGTATACAATACTTTATTCATAATAGCACAAATTTCAAACGTTTTCGATTAGCAATTAATAATATTACGATATAAAATACAAAAATAACTTAGTAAGCACTGTAGAAAATAAATCTCACTCAGGATCTTTGATGTCCTCTAAGAAATCAATATTCCGCTTTAAGCCGCTAAACTTTGTACGCTTGACCGGAGACTTTTTGAAAATTTCTGAAAAAACCTCTTGGGTTAGTTCTTTCCATTCCTTTTTAGAATACTGAAGCAACTCGGGTTTGGGATTAAATAAGGGTTCGTTATGGGGTTTTGAAAACCGGTTCCACGGGCATACATCCTGACATACATCACACCCAAACATCCAGTCGTCCATCTTACCTTTAGCATAATCAGGAATCTCATTTTTTAATTCGATCGTAAAATAGCTGATGCATTTACTGCCATCAACCACATAAGGATCTACAATCGCTTGTGTAGGACACGCATCAATACAAGCTGTACAAGAACCGCAATGATCAGTAACCGGAGTATCGTATTCTAACTCGAGATCAATAATCAATTCGGCAATAAAAAAGAACGAACCCACTTGTTTGGTCAATAGGTTACTGTTTTTTCCTACCCATCCCAGACCACTTTTTGCCGCCCAGGCTTTATCCATTACAGGAGCCGAATCTACAAAAGCTCTACCATCTACCTCTCCAATATGCGCTCTGATCGCTTCAAGGAATTCCTTCAGCTTATCCTTGATCACAAAGTGATAATCTGTTCCGTAAGCATACTTAGATATCTTATACGAATCTTCTCGCTGGGTTTCTTCAGGATAATAATTCAGTAGTAACGAAACCACACTCTTCGCTCCGGGAACTAGCAACGTAGGGTCTAAGCGTTTATCAAAATGGTTTTCCATATAGTGCATTTCGCCATTTCGATTTTTATTCAACCAATCTTCAAGACGTGGCGCTTCTTGCTCAAGAAAGCCAGCCTTAGAAACACCACAACTCATAAAGCCCAACTCCTTAGCTTTAGCTTTGATCCAGGCGGTATGTTTAGCTTTGGTGTTATTCACGATCTCTAGGTATAAAGGTGAGCAAAACGTCTTTGGGTTTTAATGTGATCAACGGATTTATAGCGATTGGAGATGCTTCTTCTTGAATCTTGAACTTGCACATTAACTGACTTACCGTCAAAACCATCTCATACATCGCGAAATGATTACCGATACACATACGTGGCCCAGCCCCAAATGGATAGTAATATGGAGAATATTTTAAGCTATCGTCAGCAAAACGATCCGGGTTGAATGTGTCAGGCCGCTCCCAAAAATCGGTGTGCCTATGAATTTCAAAAATGGAAAATAAAATATTGGTCCCTGCTTCAATCTCAAATTCTTCAAATTGATCATTTTCAATACTTATGCGATCAATAAAATAGGCCGGCGGATACAACCGCATGGCTTCGTTGATCACTTGATTAGTATAGGTCAACTTTTTGATTTTGTCTAAGAGATCAGATTCTTGTTGAGCTTGGAGTGCTTCGACATAAAGCTTTTCTTGTATTTTAGGATCTCGGGCTAAAAGAGCCGCCGTAAAAGTCAAGGCGTTTGAAGTAGTCTCGTGCCCCGCAATGAAAAGTATTAAAATCTCATCTATAAGTTGCTCCCGACTCATAGGCGTGTCATCCTCATATCGTGCATCGAGCAGCATATCAAGTAAATCATCGTGACGGGTTTCGCTCGCAATACGCGCATCGATAAGTTTACTTAAGATTTGCCGTGCTTCTAGGGATTCATTTAGTGCTTTTTTTAAGGCTCCTGAAAGTTGAAACCACCAGTTTAAATACGGCTGTCGCAATTCTTTGACCATCATACGCTGATTGCGTTCTGTAATATTTTGCAATCTGTTAATGTCTTGCTGATCAATCACATTGCTAAATAACGCCTGTACAACCGTGTTAAACGCCAGATCATTAAATATCGGAAAAATATCAAAGGTTTTATCCGACTCTATTTTACTAAGTTCCTTCTGAATAACTTCATCTATTTTATGAAGTAAACCGTGTATCGTTTTTTTATGAAATGCCGGCTGAATGAGTTTGCGCTGTTTTGCCCAATGCTCTCCATTTGCAGTTAATAATCCACGACCCACATATTTTGCAAGATCTTTCGTTTGAATAGGAGACTTCTGATAGTTTTTTTGATTTTTCTGAAGCGCGTGCTGAGCAAAACGGGCATCCCTTGAAAAAAGAACGCTTCTGGAAAAACCGATCTTCAACCGAAACGTATCGCCTTTGGCCTCAAAATTCCGTTTATGAAAAGGTAACGGGTTTTTCAAAATGGACAAAGCCGATCTTAAAAACTGAATCATGGAAACTTTAGGAAAAGGCTTAGCCATAACTTCCGATATTAAAACAACCCGCCCTGAATAGGACCTTTTACCCTATTCAAATGCGTATAGGCCGCTTCAGTAACTTCTCTACCACGTGGTGTTCTTACAATAAAACCTTGCTGAATTAAAAAAGGTTCATACACCTCTTCAATAGTTTCTGCACTTTCAGAAACTGCGGTTGCAAGGGTAGTGATCCCAACCGGTCCTCCTTTAAATTTATCAATGATGGTAGCCAGGATTTTATTATCCATTTCATCCAAACCGTGCGCATCTACGTTAAGTGCCTTTAAGCCAAAACGAGCGATCTCGATGTCAATAGTTCCGTTACCTTTTATTTGAGCAAAATCCCGCACCCTTCTCAGTAATGCATTCGCTATACGTGGCGTACCTCTACTTCTACCTGCAATCTCAATTGCAGCTTCCATATCAATGGGTACTCTTAAAATTTCGGCACTACGCTGAACGATGGTAGTCAGTAATTCGGTGTTATAATATTGTAGTCTTGAAGAGATCCCAAAACGGGCTCGCATAGGAGCTGTCAACAACCCGGAACGTGTGGTTGCGCCAATGAGCGTAAATGGATTTAAAGTGATTTGGACCGTACGCGCATTGGGTCCGCTTTCGATCATAATATCGATCTTGAAGTCTTCCATTGCGGAATATAAATACTCTTCAACAATCGGACTTAAGCGGTGTATTTCATCTATAAATAAAACATCGCGTTCTTCAAGGTTGGTCAATAATCCGGCTAAATCGCCCGGCTTATCTAAAACCGGCCCCGAAGTAACTTTAATATTCACCCCCAATTCGTTGGCTAGAATGTTAGCCAAAGTGGTTTTTCCTAAACCCGGAGGCCCGTGAAATAAAGTATGATCTAGGGCTTCTCCTCTACCATTAGCTGCCTGCACAAAGACTTCAAGGTTTTCAATAACCTGTTCTTGACCCGTAAAGTCATCAAAACTAAGCGGTCTCAACGCACGCTCTATATCGTATTCTTCGTGAGAAAACCCTTCTCCGGTGGGATCTAAATGCTCATTCATAAGGTAAAGATACTAAATAGGAGTGCACAGATTACTTCAGGCTCCTCTAATAAAAAAGCCCGCAAATTGCGGGCTTTTGAATATTTATAAAGAATCATTTAGTGATTCATTTCTTCTTCATTTGGCTGAAGGGGTACATTCTGAGGAACGAAATCCTGACCAGGAATTACATAATCAGTCTCATCTTCGTTCAACTTACTATAATCATAAGACCAACGGTAAACAGATGGAATCTCACCTTCCCAGTTTCCGTGAATGTGCTTCAACTCTGTAGTCCACTCTAGCGTGTTAGATTTCCAAGGGTTCTTAGGACCTTTCTTTCCATAGAAAATAGAAGAGAAGAAGTTATATAAGAACACTAGCTGAACCGATGCGGTTACAATTGCAGCAATAGTAATCATTACGTTTACGTCAGCAAGATCGTCAAAGTACGGGAATGCTGTGTTTGAATAGTAACGTCTTGGTAAACCTGCCATCCCAATGAAATGCATCGGGAAGAATACAGCGTAAGAACCTATAGCTGTAACCCAAAAGTGCACGTAACCTAAATTCTTGTTCAGCATACGCCCTTCAAACATTTTAGGGAACCAGTGATATACTCCGGCAAAAAGACCGTACAGTGCAGAAATACCCATTACCAAGTGGAAGTGAGCCACAACAAAATACGTATCGTGAACATTGATATCAAGTGTAGAATCTCCAAGAATAATACCTGTTAAACCACCGGTGATAAAAGTAGACACCAAACCAATGGAGAACAACATAGCAGGGTTCATCTGCAAATTACCCTTCCACAACGTAGTAATATAGTTAAAGGCTTTTACTGCGGAAGGAATCGCGATCAATAAGGTAGTAAAGGTAAATACAGAACCTAAGAACGGGTTCATTCCGGATACAAACATATGGTGACCCCAAACAATTGTAGATAAGAAAGCAATTGCAAGAATCGATGCGATCATCGCGCGATAACCAAAAATAGGTTTACGAGCATTTGTAGCAATAACTTCTGACGAAATTCCCAATGCAGGAAGTAATACAATATAAACTTCAGGGTGACCTAAGAACCAGAACAAGTGTTCAAACAATACGGGAGAACCTCCTGAGTTATGCAATACTTCCCCACCAATATAGATATCGGATAAGAAGAAAGAAGTACCAAAACTTCTATCCATTATTAATAATAGCGCAGCCGATAATAAAACCGGGAAAGATATAATACCAATGATAGCGGTCACAAAAAATGCCCAGATTGTAAGCGGTAGTCTGGTCATTGACATCCCCTTAGTTCTCATATTAATTACAGTAACTACGTAATTCAAAGAACCTAATAAAGATGAAGCAATGAAAACTGCCATTGAAACTAGCCATAAGGTCATACCCGTACCTGCAGCAGATATAGACTCAGGCAAAGCACTCAATGGAGGATAAATCGTCCAACCTGCAGCAGCAGGGCCAGCCTCAACAAACAAAGACGAGCACATAATAACAGCAGACAAAAAGAATAACCAATAAGAAACCATATTCAAGAAACCGGAAGCCATATCCCGTGCCCCAATTTGCAATGGTATTAAAAGGTTACTGAACGTACCACTTAAGCCAGCGGTAAGTACAAAGAATACCATTATAGTACCGTGAATGGTAACTAATGAAAGGTAGATACTAGAATCCATAACTCCTTCTGGAGCCCATTTTCCAAGGAAAATTTCAAAAATGGTAAAACTTTCCTCTGGCCAAGCAAGCTGAATTCTAAAAAGAATAGACATTGCTATACCGATGATCCCCATAAACAAACCAGTAATTAAATACTGCTTTGAGATCATTTTATGATCGGTACTAAAAATATATTTACTTATAAAAGTCTGGTGATGATCGTGGTGCGCATGATCGTCGTGATGTGCGTGATCATCGTGAGCATGTTCAAAAGCTGTTGCGTTTGCTGACATATCTAGTTTCTTTTAAAAATCAATTTTACTGCTGAGCTATGCTCGCTTCAAAAGTTTTCTGGGTTTCTAACCAAGCTTCATAATCTTCTTGAGATTCAACTATAATCTTCATCTGCATATTATAGTGGCTAGCTCCACAAATCTTATTACAAAGTAAATAATAGTCAAATTCATCATAAGAGTCAAGTGCAGGCTCTCCGGCAGCAACTAATTCTTTACTTTTTTCTTTACGTATCTCTTGAATAGTACGCATTTTATCCTGCATATACTCAGTCTCTCTGATCTCTTCGGTAGTCACCGTAGGAGTGAATGAAAACTGAGTGATCATACCGGGAACAACGTTCATCTGCGCTCTAAAATGCGGCATATATGCAGAATGCAGAACGTCTTGTGATCTAAGTTTGAAAATCACCTGACGACCTACCGGTAAATGCAGTTCTTGAGTCACAACATCGTCTTTACCATCAGCATCACTAGGATCTATTCCCAATTGATTCACACCTTCGATAAAACGAACATTGGCATCTCCTAAAATGTTGTCTTCACCAGCATAACGCGCTTTCCAGTTAAAGCGTTGTGCATACAATTCAACTACAAGTGCATCTTCGTCTTCCTCAAAATTCATAATATCTGACCACGTAAATAATCCGTAGATAATTAAACCAGCCAAAACAATCACCGGAATAATGGTCCATATGAATTCTAACTTATCATTATCTGCATAGAATAATGCTCGCTTTCCTTTTTCACCTTTATACTTATAAGCAAAAAAGTGTAATAGAAATTGTGTGATTACCTGCACCACCATAATAAGGGCGATAGAGATAAACATCAAGTTATCGTACTTACCACCGTGAGCGGAAGAAGCTTCAGGCAAATAGAATTTAGAGTAATGCCAGAAGCAATAGAACATTAAGAAGTAAAGAAACACCATAAACATCACCATCAACTTGGCATTGATACGGTTATCCTTTCCATTTGCGACATCTTGGGTATCTTCTGCAGAACTCCCTTTAGAAAGCGCATATATTTTACTCATTTGCCATATTGCTACAGCAAAAAGAATGATTACAATAAGTACTAAAAAAACGGTCATTGTTGTGTTTTTTCTGTTCGTTGATATTAATAGTGAAAATGCTCGCTTTCTACTAAGAATGGATTATTCTTAGGTCTCAACGATACTTTAGCTAATCCTAAACCTACCATTAAAATAAACAGGCCTAAGAAGAATAGTAACGCAGCGAATTCTGTAATTCCAAAAGACCAATGCGGTCCAACCGTAGATGGCATAACCAATAGGAAAATATCTATATAGTGTCCTACCAAAATGAAAACACCAGCAATTACTACGAACCAAGAAACGCGTTTAAAATCACTATTCATCAATATTACAATTGGGAATACAAAGTTGATGATAATCATTCCGAAGAAAATAGGATTATACTCTTGTATTCTTAAGATAAAATAGGTCACCTCTTCTGGGATGTTTGCATACCAGATCAACATAAATTGACCAAACCATAAGTACGTCCAGAATACACTGAAACCAAACATAAACTTAGCCAAGTCATGCAAGTGACTATCATTTACAAATTCTAGTTTACCAATCGTTTTAAGTGATACGGTAACAATTGCAATAACAGTTACAGCTGAAACAATCATACTTGCAAAAATATACCAAGCAAAAAGCGTACTGTACCAGTGTGGTGTCATTGACATAAACCAGTCCCAAGCCATTGTAGATTCCGTTACAATAAAGAAGGCCAAGAAATAAACCGAATACTTAAACAAGTTCTTGTATGGTCTATCTCCTTCAGCATCATCCATTGCAAGAGAGTTCTTTCTAGCAAAATGCCTGTATAAATTCCAACCAATAACATAGATGATACCTCTAATCAACCAGAATGGAAAGTTTAAGTATACCGATTTCTCTTGAAGGATAGTATCTTCAGCTACCAACTCGTGATTTTGCCAAGGGAAGAAATGCTCACCTGCAAAAATCACGATCAATAAAACAATTACAGATCCAGGCAGAAGATAGTTTGTAATCCCTTCCATCACTCTAAACAGCACTGGCGACCATCCTGCTTGAGCTGCATTTTGAATTGCATAAAAAACCAATGTTCCTAATGCGATCATCATAAAGAAAAAAGCAGCGACAAATACAGCAGACCAAGGCTTTGTTTGCATCTGATGCAATACGTGCTCCATATGCTCTCCTTGACCGTGTGCCTCGTGGCCCATATCTTTATCATGTGCCATGGCTTTCTCAGAATATCCATGTTCCTGACGCGCCTCGTCAACAAAATTTGCTTCTTCGTGACTAGCTTCTTCACCATGATGCGCTTCGTGAGCGGCAAGTACTTCACTTGCTTCTTCAACTGTAGCGGGTACAGATAAAAATCCGTAAACCACACCGACAAGTCCAAGAACCATACTAATTATGGCAAAAAGTCTTAATTTACTTGATAACGTGTACATAATTTTGAAATATCCTGCCTTTATTATTCTTCAGTTTGCGCTTCAGTAGTTTCTTCCTCTCCTGCGGTTTCCTCAACACTTGCAACATCTTCAGAAGAAGCCTCGTCTATAAATGCTCTTTTAGGCTTTCCGTCAAGGGCATCTTTAAGGTCAAGCACATAATGGTTAATTAACCACAGTTCGCGCTCGGTTGTTTGAGATGCATAAGATCCCATTGTGTTTAGACCATAATAGGTTACGTGATAAACACTTCCTTCAGTAATCGCACGTCCCTGATCATTGTATGCCGGAACACCTAATATTTTTTCGCGCTTCGCTAATGTACCTTTACCGTCCCCTTTATCTCCGTGACAAATTGCACAATAAATAGTATATAATGCTTTACCTTCATTCAGGTTATCTTCGGTATAGGGTACAGGGTTTTTTAAACTTGCTTTGGCTGCTTCATAACCTTCTGTGCTATTCTCGTAGCCATAAGGCATCCAACCACGCGAAACAGTTCCTTCTGCAGGTTGCATAGCTTCCATTCCGTTAGGAAAAACCTCATAATTACCATAGGTTTCATAACCTACATCTTCATACATGTTAGGCATATATTGATAGTTGGGATGATCTTTATCCTGACAAGAGGCCATAAAAACCAACATCATTACCAATGAACCTAATATTTGAATATTATTTTTCATTTGTTACGCGTGTTCTTCGTTATGAATTAGACTTATCTCTGTAGCTCCTGTATCATAAAGAAATTTAGAAAGTTCATCAAGATCGTGATTTGCTGCATCAACTTCGATCAAAAAGTGATCATCAGTTGTACGTACGTCTGGATTCTCAGCTTTTTTGAAAGGCCAAATCTTACTTCTCATATAAAAAGTAATAACCATAAGGTGCGCCGCAAAGAATACCGTTAATTCAAACATAATTGGCACAAAAGCAGGCATATTCTGCAGGTAAGAAAAACTTGGCTTACCACCAATATTTCTTGGCCAATCTTCAATCATTATGAAATTCATCATAAGGGTCGCCACACTCAATCCAATTAGTCCATAGATAAATGAACATATAGCGATACGAGTATAAGGTAATCCCATAGCCTTATCCAAGCCGTGAACCGGAAATGGCGTATATACCTCAATAATTCGATAATGTTTAGAACGCAGCGCTTTTACTGCCTTCATAAGGATATCATCATCATTGTAAAGCACGTGTAAAACGTTTCCTGATGCCATAATTATTGTTTAAGATTTTGTGCCTGACCTGCCCAATCATCGCGCTCTGCTCTACCAGGAAACGCATCGATAATTTCGTCTAAAAGGTCATATTCTGTTTTAGTCATTTTACTCACCTGATCATAGGTATAAATACCTAACTGATGTAGCTTTTGCTCCAATACCGGACCAACACCACTGATCTTTTGCAGGTCATCAGCTGATTGTGTTGCTGGATCATAAGTTCCTATTTTAGCAAGCATCAAATCAATCTCTGCTTTTTTCGTTTCAGTATCAACTAATGCATCTGCATTTACAGTAGATTGGTGATACGTACTTTTAGCATTTGAAGCAGCGGCTAAACTCTCTGGTCGAGTCGCATAGTTAGAGGTACGCTCATCTGTTGCTGTACCAGCTAAATCTTCACCTGACTCTCTAATTCTCTTATAGCGTTCTCCTGAAGATTTAAGGATACTCTTAACCTCTGCTTGTGCAATAACCGGGAATGTACGAGCATACAATAAGAACAACACAAAGAAGAATCCAATTGTACCTACAAAAACTCCTATATCAACAAATGTAGGTGAGAACATAGTCCAAGTAGAAGCCAAACGGTCTTTACTCAAACAGATTACAATAATATCAAAACGCTCAAACCACATACCGATGTTAATCACAAGAGCTACGATAAATGTCCAAAGAATGTTTCTTCTCCATTTCTTAACCCAAAGCGTAAGCGGCACGATAAGATTACAAATAATCAGCGCCCAGAATGCCCACCAATATGGTCCTGTTGCAGCACCAAATGATAAATATGTATAGTTTTCGTAAGGCACCCCAGAGTACCATCCGATGAAATATTCAGTTAAATAAGCAACTGTTACGATACCGCCGGTAAGCAAGATTACCTTATTCATAAATTCAATATGAACAATGGTAATATAGTTTTCAAGGTTAACCACTTTTCGCATTACCAAAAGAAGTGTTTGCACCATTGCAAATCCAGAGAAAATCGCTCCTGCTACAAAATAAGGAGGGAAAATCGTACTGTGCCATCCTGGTACAACTGAAGTAGCAAAGTCAAAAGATACAATCGTGTGTACCGAAAGCACTAGCGGAGTTGCAAGACCTGCAAGAACAAGAGAC
Source organism: Leeuwenhoekiella palythoae (assembly GCF_900130045.1). GTDB lineage: Bacteria > Bacteroidota > Bacteroidia > Flavobacteriales > Flavobacteriaceae > Leeuwenhoekiella > Leeuwenhoekiella palythoae. Next base: position 156,369 of record NZ_FQXT01000004.1, on the reverse strand, counting down.
ACCTCTTCAAAACGCTGCCAGTCTTTAGCACGGCCACTCCATCCAAAACTTAAGATACCATATATTTTTTGCTGAAACGGACTCTTAGTACGGTCACGAATCATCGCAAAGTCAGGTAAAAGACCCGTCCACCAGAATACTAATGAAACCGATAAATAGGTAGAAATTGCAAATACGTCCCAAAGAAGTGGTGAGTTGAAGTTAACCCACAATGATCCAAATTGGTTTGGAATAGGTACAACCCAATATGCTAACCAAGGACGTCCCATGTGGATGATCGGGAACAAACCTGCCTGCACAACCGCGAAAATCGTCATCGCTTCTGCAGAACGGTTAATCGCCATACGCCATTTTTGACGGAAAAGTAATAATACAGCAGAAATAAGAGTACCAGCGTGACCAATACCTACCCACCATACAAAGTTTGTAATATCCCAAGCCCAACCAATGGTTTTGTTAAGACCCCAAACTCCAATACCTGTAGACACTGTATATACAATACAGCCAAGACCCCACAAGAACGCAATAAGCGCGATAGAAAAACAAATCCACCAAGACTTATTGGCTTTACCAAGAATAGGAGCACCTACATCTACACTGATGTCGTGATAAGATTTCTCTCCAAGAATCAAAGGCTCTCTTATGGGTGCTTCGTAATGTGACGACATATTAATATATTGATATTTATTTTATACTAAATTAAGCTTCTGCAGTATTCTTAACTTTTACCTGATAGAATACATTAGGCTTCACACCAATGTCCTCAAGTAAATAATACTTACGTTTATCATTTTTCAATTCTACGATCTCCGAATCTGGCATATTCACATCACCAAACTTGATAGCGCCGTTATCACAAGCATTACTACAAGCGGTTGCAAACTCGCCATCCTCTACTGCTCTACCTTCACGTTTCGCATCTAGAATTGTTTTTTGTGTCATCTGAATACAGAAAGAACATTTTTCCATAACCCCACGAGAACGTACTGTAACGTCTGGATTAAGCACCATACGACCAAGATCATTGTTCATATTGTAATCAAACTCATCGTTCTCTGCATATAGGAACCAGTTGAAACGACGCACTTTGTACGGACAGTTGTTAGCACAGTAACGTGTACCTACACAACGGTTATAAGTCATCTGGTTTTGACCTTGTCGACCGTGACCAATCGCAGCTACAGGACATACAGTCTCACAAGGAGCGTGATTACAGTGCTGACACATCACAGGCTGGAATGCAACCTCTGGATTGTCATAAGACTGCTTCTCTACTACTGAATAACTATCAAAAGCAGGAAGCTCCTCAAGGGTTTTAGTTTCCTCTTCAAATGTATCTGCAGATGAATAGTAACGGTCAATACGCAACCAGTGCATATCTCTGAAGTTTCTCACCTCTTGCTTACCTACTACAGGAACATTGTTTTCTGAGTGACAAGCGATAACACACGCACCACAACCGGTACACGCATTAAGATCAATCGAAAGATTAAAATGAGGACCCATGGTATCATCAAAAGATTCCCAGATATCTGCATTCTTATCTCTTACCGAAATTTCAGAGTGGTTATAATCAACCTCTCCTACAGGATTCCAAGCGTGAACATCTTTAGTATTAAAAATCTCTAAAGTGGTCTCACGTATGATATCGTCTGCGCGCCCAGCCATCGTGTTCTGCATTTGAACACAAGCAAATTCGTGCACACCACCTACTTTTTCAATCTGAACAGATTGTGTGGCGCTAAAATCTTTATATAATGGGTAAGCATTAACACCTACTTGCATTTCTTCTTGAACAGCAGCTTTTTTACCATAACCTAAAGCTAAACCTACTGATCCCGGAGCTTGACCTGGTTGCACATAAACAGGAACATTCTCAATAGTTTTACCATCAAGAGTGATGTTTACATAATTACCGTTTAAAGCTCCCTTAGAAGTAATTTCATTTTCAATCCCTAACTTGTCTGCATCTGCTTTAGACATGGTCAGGTAGTTATCCCAAGAAGTTCTTGTGATCGGATCAGGGAATTCTTGCAACCAAGGGTTGTTAGCCTGCTCACCGTTACCAATACCAGTACTTGAATAAAGCGTCAACTCATAACCAGAAGTTGAAGCCTCCTCTTGAGCAAGAGCCGCAACAGCGCTTGAAAGTGTGATAGCACCATTTGAAGTTGCGCTTGACATTTCTGTAGTCTCTTCAGCAGCAGGAATAGAACCCGCTACAAAACCATCATGTAATGCTTGATTCCAGCTCGTAGAAGCGTTACTCCAGTTATTTTTCAGATACTCGTAATAGGTAACCCCTTGACCTGTCCAAGCCAATAATGAGTCTTGAAATTGTCTTGTATTGAATAAAGGACGAATAGTTGGCTGCGTTAGACAAATTTGACCTTTCTTAATTTCAACATCACCCCAAGATTCTAAATAATGTGGCGCTGGAGCTAAGTAATTACAAAGAAGTCCGGTTTCATCTTCTTTCATATTGAAAGAAACCTTCACATCAACATTCTCTAAACCAGCAACAAACTCATCAGCATTAGGCAAACTGTAAGCAGGATTTACACCCGCTACAAGAAGCGCGCCTACAGCACCAGAATTCATATCAGCAATCAATTGCTGAACTTCTTCAGCATTACCCTGACGGGTCATTTTTGGAGCCTGAACATCAATAATTCTACTTCCTAAGGTCTCGTTGATAGACAACGCCACCATCTGTGCATTTGCATCCTGAACACCAGTTACAAACACTCCTTTACTTCCCGCTTTACGCAATTGAGCTGCTGCACTTTTAACAGCTTCATCTAGTTCTGCCGGCAATCCTGTATTGGCACTTCCACCAGAAACAATTGATTGAATAGCGGCAACTGCTTTTTTCTGCTGAGCAGGAGTCATTGGCACACGCTTATCAGCATTTGCACCAGATAAAGTCATATTCGCCTCAAACTGCACGTGACGTGACATTTTTCCATTTTTAGGAACGCGACTTTTAGCATAAGTTGGACCGAAGCCGCCACCTTGCCAATCACCTAAAATATCAGCACCTACAGAAATAATCACTTCCGCTTCCGAAAAATCATAATCCGCTAAAGCACGCTCACCATATTTGCTTTCAAAAGCATCTAATGCAGCCTGCTCACCTATTGCATCGTAAGTCACATGCTTAACATTTGGGTAAGCCGCACTAAACTCTGAAATAAGTTTTGAAGTTGAAGGAGAAGCAAAAGTCTGCGTCAACAACACAATACTTTTTCCTCCTAAATTCTTTAATTTATCACCCAGCTGACCGTCTAATTCAGACCAAGAAACATCTGCACCGTCAATTTTAGGACCTTGCAAACGCTTGGTATCATACATAGACAATACAGAAGCGTGCACTCTGGCATTATTACCTCCTAAAGAAGCTGCCAGTTTATTATTTTCAATTTTAATAGGCCTTCCTTCGCGTGTCTTAACCAAAACACTAGCAAAGTCAAAACCATCTGCCATGGTTGTAGCGTAGTAGTCTGCCTTTCCTGCGGTAATGCGCTCTGGAGCCACTACGTAAGGAATGGACTTGTTCACAGGCCCTTCACAAGCCGCAAGTGTTGCAGCCGCAGTAGAAAAACCTACATACTTTAAGAAATCACGACGCGTAGTTGACGAAGCATCTAACGAATCTTTGTCCCCAAGAAACTCATCCATAGGAATCTCTTGCGCAAATTCATTCTGTTTAAGCGCCTCAACAATAGAGCTATTCTCATTTAGCTCCTCAACACTTTTCCAGTATTTCTTGTTTGATGACATAAAATCTATTGTTATTTATTTTGAAACGCGAGTTAGACTACACGCAATCTTAACTTATTAATAATGGCATTTACCACACTCGAGACCTCCCATTTGTGCCGCAGTTAACTGCTCAACACCATACTTCTTAGAAAGCTCTTCGTGAATTTTTTCGTAATACGGATTCCCATCCATCTTCACATTAGTCTCACGGTGACAGTTAATACACCACCCCATCGTTAATGGAGCGTTTTGATACATAATCTCCATCTCCTCAACAGGACCATGACAAGTCTGACACTGCACTCCTGCCACTGAAACGTGCTGCGAGTGATTAAAATAGGCAAAGTCTGGCAAGTTGTGAATGCGCACCCACTCTACAGCCTGAGTCTCCCCGGTATAAGACTGCGTGGCAGGATCCCATCCAGTAGCTTTATATAGCTTCTGAATTTCTTTATCGTAAAATTCTTTTGAGTAATCTTCAGTCACTGAACTAAACTCCGATGTTTCATCAGCAACCTCACTAATACTTTTGTGACAGTTCATACACACATTCAAAGAAGGAATCCCTGAAGTTTTACTCGTACGTGCTGAAGAGTGACAGTATTTACATTCAATCTGGTTGTCACCAGCGTGAATTCTATGCGAGTAATGTATAGGCTGAATTGGCTGATACCCTTGATCAACACCCACCTGCATCATCCATCCGTATGCAAAATACGCTCCACCTAAAAGCAACACAATTACAGAAACAAGAACCAAGAATTGATTTTCTACAAATGATTTCCAAATTGGCTTACGCGCTTCTTTAACCGGCAAAGCAACACCTTGAGCAACTGCAAATTTTCTAAGCGTATTATTTACTAAGAATAAAACAGCAACAAGCATCACAAGCACAACAGCAAGAATAGCTAAGATCACAGTGCTCGAAACACCACCTCCACCTTGACCAGCAGCACCTGCCGCAGCAGCCGGAGCTTTAGGTTCTGGCTTTGGAGTATCTGTATACGCTAAAATATCATCAATATCCGCATTGCTTAATTGCGGAAAAAGATTCATCGCTGTTTGATTGTACTCTTCGTAAATCGCAATCGCCTCTGGATCCCCAGAATCGATCAACGCACGGTTATTTTTAATCCACTGATACAACCACTCTCTATCGCGACGCTCAGTAACATTATACAAAGCCGGGCCCGTAGCACGACTGTACAACTTATGACACGCAGCACAATTCGCATTAAACAATGCTTTACCTGCAGCAGCGTCACCCCCTTGCACAGCAGGAGTAGTTTCAGACTGCGCAGCCCCTTCAGCAGGCTCAGCATCCTGAGCAAACACAAACGAAGAAAAAGAAAGCAATAATGCTAAAGTGATTATAGAAAATCGAGAAGCTGAATTAAGGTAGTTACCCTGTTTCATAGTATGATAGAATTGTCATAGTAATGCGGCACTAATTCTAGATATTTAAGCATCAACTAACTAAATATAGTGCCGACAAATTTGATGGCAAAAGTAAGACTTAGAAGTGGATTTTTGAAGTGTTACTAAAGCGTTAAAAGGTAATTTATACCTGTTCTAAATAATAATTATCACAAGTTTTGAGTTATTACTTTTACATTTGCTTAAACAATTTTTCTTATGAAAAGAAACCTAAAAAAACCGCTATTATATTTAATTTTTAGCGGCATTTTCAGCACCGCTACCTATGCGCAAACCGCTAAAAGTAATGTCATTCAAGATAATAAGTTACCCGAACTTCTAAAGTTGAAGTCAGAAATGACTGTGAATAACGAACTGGCAGATCGTTATAAAATTCAATTATTTTACGGCCAAATCACAGAAGCCAATAAAGTACAGAAAGATTACAACTCAAGCTTTAGCGAATGGGAACCTAAGATCGTTTATGAAAGCCCAAATTATAAAGTCTGGGTTGGAAATTTTAGGGATCGTCTAGACGCAGATCGCGCGCTACTCAAAATCAAAGAAAAATTTCCTAGCGCGTTTGTAATGAAACCAGAACGCTAAACGAAATACTAACGCATAAAAAAACCGCTGATATTCAGCGGTTTTTTTTTATTCTTAATTGATTTTATTTCAATTTCTTCTTAACAGCTACTTCCTGATATGCTTCAACAATATCACCTTCTTTGATATCATTGTAGTTCTTAATCTGCATACCACAATCGTAACCTTTACTCACTTCCTTAACATCATCTTTAAAGCGTTTTAACGAAGCAAGCTCCCCAGTGTAAACCACAACTCCGTCGCGTATTAAACGCACCCCAGAGTTACGATAGATCTTACCTGAGGTAACCATACAACCCGCAATAGTACCAATCTTAGAAATCTTAAAGGTTTCTCTGATCTCAGCATTACCGGTAACCTCTTCCTTCATTACTGGAGAAAGCATGCCTTCCATCGCATCTTTCAGATCGTTGATCGCGTCGTAAATGATGGAGTATGTTCTGATGTCGATTTCTTCCTTATCAGCTACCTGACGAGCATTTCCGGCAGGTCTAACATTAAATCCGATAATGATCGCATCTGAAGCCGAAGCAAGCAATACATCACTTTCAGTAATTGCACCAACTCCTTTATGAATAATATTTACAACAATCTCTTCTGTAGACAATTTACCGAAGCTATCTGTAAGTGCTTCAACAGAACCATCCACATCACCTTTAAGAATAATATTAAGCTCCTTAAAATCTCCTAAAGCAATACGTCTTCCAATTTCATCAAGTGTAATATGTTTCTGAGTTCTCACTGACTGCTCACGCTGCAACTGCGTACGTTTATTTGCAATGTCTTTGGCTTCACGCTCATCTTCCATCACATTAAACTTATCACCCGCTTGAGGGGCTCCATCAAGACCTAAAATAGAAACCGGCGTAGAAGGCCCTGCCTCCTTGATCTCTTTACCACGCTCATCGTGCATCGCTTTTACCTTACCACTGTTAGTACCGGCAAGAACGTAATCTCCAATTTTAAGCGTACCTCCTTCAACCAATACAGTTGAAACATAACCTCGACCTTTATCAAGAAATGCCTCCACAACGGTACCGTTAGCACGTTTATCAGGATTGGCCTTCAGCTCTAGAATTTCAGCTTCTAATAAAACTTTCTCCAATAGCTCAGCTACACCAACCCCGGTTTTAGCCGAAATATCGTGGGATTGAATTTTTCCACCCCAATCTTCAACAAGCAAATTCATATTTGCCAGCTGTTCTTTAATCTTATCAGGATTTGCTGTTGGCTTATCTACCTTATTGATCGCAAAAACAATAGGCACCCCAGCAGCTTGTGCGTGAGAGATCGCTTCTTTAGTTTGCGGCATTACATCATCATCAGCAGCAATTACGATAATCGCAATATCAGTAACCTGAGCACCACGCGCACGCATCGCCGTAAAGGCTTCGTGCCCCGGTGTATCTAAGAAGGCAATTTTTTGACCGTCTTTTAGGGTTACTCCGTATGCACCAATGTGCTGCGTGATTCCACCGCTTTCTCCTGCGATCACATTTTCTTCACGTATATAATCAAGAAGCGAAGTCTTACCGTGGTCAACGTGACCCATTACTGTAACAATTGGAGCACGAGGCTTAAGATCTTCTTCAGCATCTACCTCAACAGCAACAGACTCTTCAATATCTGCATTTACAAAATCCACCTCGTAACCAAATTCGTCAGCAACAATAGATAAGGTTTCTGCATCCAGACGCTGGTTCATCGTCACCATCATTCCCAATGACATACACGCTGAAATAATCTGAGTTACCGAAACATCCATCATAGTAGCCACTTCACTAACCGTAACAAATTCAGTTACTTTCAACACCTTGTTTTCTGCTTCCTGCTGCGCTTGTTCGCTTTCAGATTTCTGACGGTGCTGATCTCTCTTATCTCTACGATATTTAGCACCCTTACCTTTGTTAGATTTGCCTTGAAGTTTTTCTAAGGTTTCTCTAACCTGCTTTTGCACTTCTTCTTCTGAAGGCTCTTCTTTTACAACAGGCGCATTGCGTCGTCCACCACCTCTTTGATTACGACCTCTATTGTTGTTATTACCACCACTATTAGGATTCGCACCCGTAGCTTTACTTATACGCTTACGCTTACGTTTTTTATCATCCTTATTGGCCGCTGGCTTCTTCTTTTTCTCCGGTTTTTTAAACTGAGAAAGGTCAATTTTTTGACCTGTAAAGTTTGGCCCGTCTAATTTCTTATAATCTGTCTTTAAGACATCATCTCCAAGCTTAGGCTCTTCGGTTTTCGTCTCGGCTTTTTTAGGCGCTTCAGCTTTAGGCTTAGCCACCTCTTTCTCAACAGGCTTCGACTCAACCTTTGGCTTTTCTTCCTCTTTAGGCTTTTCAGCCTCCACTTTCTTCTCTTCTACCTTAGGCGCTTCTACCTTTTGCTCAATAACCGGCTCTTCTTTTTGAACTGGTTTAGGCTCTTCTTTAGGCTTTTCTGGAGCTGCAGCTTTTGGCTTTCCTGATTTATCCAAATCAATCTTACCTACTTGCTTAGGCCCTTGAAGGTTCGATTTTGCACGAATCACCTCCTTATCAGAATCTTGCTCCTGGCGTTTCTCTTCGATCTCCTCCTCGCGCGCTTGTCTGATAGCTTCTTTTTCTTTCTGCTTCTCTTGCGCTACTTCTTTAGACGCAACTTTTTTACTCGCGTCTGTCTGAAATTGATCAGATAATACCTCGTAGATTTCGGCAGAGATTTTTGTAGTAGGGCGTGCCTCTATCTCATGCCCTTTTTCCTTAAGGAAATCAACAGCACGATCAAGTGAAATATTAAGTTCACGCAATACTTTATTTAACCTCATGTTCTTTATTTCTGCCATAAAATGCTTTAATTCGCTATAAAATTAACCTAAAAAACCTGTACAGTCCTAAATTTATTCAAACTCTTCACGAAGAATTCTCATTACATCTGCAATGGTTTCTTCTTCAAGGTCTGTTCTTCTAACCAGGTCTTCTACGTCTTGTTCTAAAATACTTTTTGCGGTATCTAAACCTATTTTTGAAAATTCGGCAATGATCCAATCTTCAATCTCATCAGAGAATTCTGTAAGCTCCACATCTTCTTCAACTCCTTCTCTGTACACATCAATCTCATAACCTGTAAGTTGTCCCGCCAATCTAATATTGTGACCTCCACGACCAATTGCTTTAGAAACCTCTTCTGGTTTAAGCATTACTTCTGCTGATTTATTCTCATCATCGATCTTGATCGAAGTAATCTTTGCAGGACTTAGCGCTCTGGTAATATATAATTGCAGGTTATTTGTAAAATTGATTACGTCAATATTCTCATTACCTAACTCACGAACTATGCCGTGAATACGCGATCCTTTCATACCTACACAGGCTCCAACCGGATCAATACGGTCATCGTAAGAATCAACAGCAACTTTTGCCTTCTCTCCAGGAATACGCACTACTTTTTTAACAGTGATTAACCCGTCAAACACTTCAGGAATCTCTGACTCAAACAACTTCTCAAGGAAAAGTGGAGAAGTACGCGACATAATGATCGCCGGCTTATTTCCCTTCAACTCAACACTCTCGATAACCCCTCTAACATTTTCTCCTTTACGGAAGAAATCTGAAGGTATCTGCTTGTCTTTTGGCAATATGATCTCATTACCTTCATCATCAAGCAATATGATCGCTCTGTGTCTTATGTGATGCACCTCAGCATTATAAAGCTCTCCTTCAAGATCTTTAAATTGCTTATAAATATTAGTATTATCGTGCTCGTGAATTTTACTGATAAGATTTTGACGCAAAGCAAGAATAGATCTACGCCCCAAGTCTATAAGCTTTACTTCTTCAGAAACATCTTCACCCACCTCAAAGTCAGGCTCAATTCTACGTGCTTCAGTTAAACTAATTTCTGAATTCTCATCTTCTACTTCACCGTCAGCTACAACAACACGGTTACGCCAAATCTCTAAATCTCCTTTATCTGGATTTATAATGATATCAAAATTATCATCGCTTCCAAAACGTTTTTTTAACGTACTTCTAAAAACTTCTTCGAGTATTGCCATAAGCATTACTCTATCTATGAGCTTATCATCTTTAAACTCAGAAAATGATTCGATTAACGCAATATTTTCCATGCTGTGTACTTAAAATTTAATCTTAACTTTTGCTTGCTTGATAGCTTCAAAGGCTATCACCTCTTCCTTCTCTACAGTCATCTTACCTTTACCCACCTCTTTAGGCACGCGCTCTTTCCAGAACAACACAATACCCTCATCATGCACTTGAATAAGATTACCTGTTATTTTTGAACCATCTTGAAGTACTACTTCAAGATCACGGCCTTCATTCTTTTTATACTGCCTTATATTAATCAAAGGCTCGGTAGCTCCCGCAGACATAACTTCTAAAGAAAAATCCTCTTCTTCCCTGTCTAAATTATGTTCTACTTTACGGCTTACATTGATACAGTCTTGCACCGTTACTCCTTGATCACCATCTATCACAACTACAATCTCGTTGTTGCCTTTAATTTTTAAATCTATAAGAAAGAGATTCTCATACTCCTCAAACGCCTCTTGTAAAAGGGCTGTAACTTTTTCCTTCAACATGTTCCTATAAAAAGAGGGGACTCAATGTGTCCCCTCGATTAATTTTCTTAATTCAACACTGCAAATATAATAATATTTATCAAGATATAAAATAGAACAAGCTCACTATTAAATGCTTAACTTTAATACAGCCCATTAAAATCTATATAACTTTTAAAGTCAGTACATTATGATCAAAAAATTACTACTGCCTACAGATTTTTCTGAACAGGCAACCTACGCATTTGAAGTCGCTTGCCAACTCGCAAAACAGTATGACGCGCAGCTACACCTAATTCATATGGTTGAATTACCTTACTCGTTAATTGATGTTATTGACGGCAATCACAACGCACAGCTGCCCGAAGCGCTTTTCTTTATGAAGCTAGCACAACAGAATTTTGAAAAGCTGCGTGCTGAAAAATATGCAAGTGACATTGAGCTCTTTGAACACGTAAAATTCAACAGTATTCAAAGTGGGATTCTAGACTATGCTGAAGAACACGAAATCGATATCATAATCATGGGATCTCATGGCTCCAGCGGATTTGAGGAACTTTTCATCGGCTCTAACACTGAGAAAATTGTTAGACACTCTAAAATACCAGTTTTTGTCATCAAAAAAAGACACGTCAACTTCAAAATCAACAGTCTGATTTTTGCGACAGATCTTGAGAATGACAATCTAAAACCTGTAATACAGGCATTAGAATTTGCACAAACACAAAAAGCTGAATTTAAAATGGTTTATGTGAATACTCCTGACCGATTTGAGACCACAGAAAAAATTCAGGCTTTGTTTAAGGAGTTTGTTCAAAAACTACAGATCGAAACTCCGCACTTTGAAATTTTTAATGATCTCAAGGTTGAACGTGGCATTATGAATTACGCCAAAAGTCAAAAAGCAGACCTTATCGCCATTGGCACACACGGCCGAAAAGGACTCGCACATTTCTTTAACGGCTCCTTGAGCGAAGGTTTGGTTAATCACGCCAAAAGACCGGTCTTGACTTTTAAGATCTAAAGGTTAATAAATCTCTAAATAACACTTTTTTAGAAATTTTATCGCGCTCAAAAAGGTAGCTTGGGACTAAAATTCAAATGCTATGCAAACCGAAAGTCAAACATCAATTCACGCACTTTATCGCCTTATAGATGAAGAATGCCAGCTCGCGCAACATTCAGCGCGCGCAGAACAATTACAAAAAGCGATCTTGAAGAAATTCTTTAAAGCTTCAGATGTTGTAATTAGACAAACCGAGCGCGAGGTTCACATTACTATGAGCCCGCTTCTTTCTGATGCGCGTTCCGCGGAAATAAATCTTGAGATTCCCAAGGCACGTTTTTCGACATTTCTTCAGAATTGCATCAAAAATGATTCAGGAAGCAAAGTATTTTATACCAATATGATGCGTTATTTTATTACCAATACTATTGCCTAAATAGAAAAAGTCGCAACTTTTAGAGACACTCATACAGCAGCACCACTGAAAAACAAAAAAAACCCGCAAAAATTTGCGGGTTTTTTATTGCAGTTGGCCTACTAGGGCTCGAACCTAGACTCTTCTGGACCAAAACCAGACGTGTTGCCAGTTACACCATAGGCCAGTACCTTTCTTAAAAAGAAAACATTCACCTGACTTGCGAATGCGGCTGCAAATTTAAAACAAACTTTTTGTTCACCAAATATTTTTTGAGGAAAAATTTAAACCAAAGAATATTTTTAGGTTCAACTACGTTACTCCTAAGCAACTATCGTAATTTATTTAAGAATTTAGCTATGCGAGTTTCTTTTATTCCATTGCGATCAAAACCGAATGGATTACCGTATTAATTCTTAAATTCGCTGCTTGCTAATTTTGCCTTATGACCATGACAAACTTCAACTTCCCGAAGTATAACAAAATAGTAGGATGGCTCGCTTTTGCCATTGCATTAATAACCTACAGCCTTACGGTAGAACCTACCGCGAGTTTCTGGGACGCGGGAGAATATATCTCAACCTCTTCTAAGTTAGAAATTGGTCACCCGCCGGGAGCACCATTGTATCAAATGCTAGGCGCCTTTTTCTCAATTTTTGCTCCAGACAGTAGCTATGTGGCACTCTGTGTAAATTTTATGTCCTGCCTGGCATCAGCATTTACTATTCTTTTTATGTGCTGGTCACTGTCTTTGCTGTTGCGCAAATTGCTTAAACGCAACAAAACTGAATTGACATCTTCAGACCAAATAGCAGTTCTGGCTGCTTCGTTTATTGGCTCAACCGCTTTTGCTTTTACTGATAGTTTTTGGTTTAACGCCGTGGAAGCCGAAGTGTATGCGATGGCCATGTTTATGCTTTCGTCTTTATTTTATGTAGCACTGCTTTGGGAACGTGACATGTTTAAACCTCGAGGAAACAGATGGCTCATGCTCATTTGCTTCATTATCGGATTGTCTTTTGGGGTGCATTTCATGGCGCTGCTCACCATTCCGGCAATTGGGTTTTTATATTTCTTTAAAAACTACAAGACCATAACGGTCAAAAACTTCATCGTCGCAAACATCATTGTAGTTGCGGTATTGATGTTCATTTTTAAATTTTTACTACCATACACGTTGAGTTTCTTTGGCTACGCCGAAGTATTTTTCGTAAACACCTTTGGCTTACCGTTTAATAGCGGAACAATTATCGCAGGCTTAGTGTTTATCGCAATCTTCTATTACATTTTAAGCTACACCCGAAAAAAATCATATTACCAACTCAACACACTTGCGCTTTCGATCTTATTTATTTTTATTGGATTTTCAAGTTGGTTGATGCTTCCTATTCGCGCTAACGCCGGGACAACCATTAACGAGAACAACCCTAACAACGCACGAGAACTTCTTGCGTATTACAACAGAGAACAGTATCCTGAAACGCATTTATTTTACGGACCGCAGTTTACTGAAATTTTTGGCGGACTCGACGCTCAAAATCCATACGTGGACGGAAAACCCAATTACGAGAAAGACGAAGAAAGCGGCAAGTATGTGATCGTTAACGAATGGAAGAATTCCGTTCAAAACTCAGAAGACCGTCATAAGGTGTTTCTTCCGCGTATGTGGAGCACAGACCATATTGCAAACTATATGCAATTTACCGGTCCTTTAGAATTTCAGGTAAAGCCGGAGTATGCAGACAATCAAGAGTTGCAACAAGCCGTAGCACAGTTCAAATCTGACTATGCTCAAGGGCGTATGGATAACGAAGGCTTTCAGTCTACCCTAATGCGTCTGAGACAATATATTGATGTCAATCCGCCGTCATTTGCAGACAATCTTGCCTACATGTTTGATTTTCAATTTGGCTATATGTATTGGCGTTATTTTATGTGGAATTTCACCGGGCGTCAAGACGACATTCAAGGTAAATACGACAATATCCACGGCAATTGGCTCAGTGGGATTTCATTTATTGATGAAGCAAGATTAGGCCCTCAAGACAATCTACCTAGTGATGCTTTAAAAAATAAAGCGCGTAATACCTATTTCTTCTTACCCTTAATTCTAGGATTACTTGGGCTGGTCTTTCAAGCAAGTCGAGACAAAAAAAGCTTCTGGGTGCTTTTAGTACTTTTCCTATTTACAGGTATCGCTTTAAAGATTTATTTGAATGAGCGTGCTTTTGAACCCCGTGAGCGTGATTATGCATTAGTTGGATCCTTCTACGTTTTTGCAATGTGGATCGGTTTTGGCGTCTACGCCCTTTATGACTTACTTAAAGAAAAGATTAGCGCTAAAGTCGTGCTACCCGTAGTTACAGTTGTCTGTCTACTTGCCGCTCCGGTAATTTTAGCAGCACAAAACTGGGATGATCACGACCGTTCTGGCAGAAAGACTGCCTTAGCGATGGCTAAAATGTATCTTGACAGTTGTGATGAAAACGCTATTCTATTCACCATTGGTGATAACGATACGTTTGCATTATGGTACGCACAAGAGATCGAAGGCTACCGTAGAGATGTGCGCATCGTAAATACCAGTTTGTTTCAAACCGCATGGTATATTGACGATATGAAACGTAAGGCTTATGAGAGCGATCCTATACCTTCTCAGCTTTCGCATGACAAATACGTTGCCGGAAATCGCGATGCTATTTTTTATAATGAATTACGTCCTGATGACACTTTAGATATTAAAACCTGGATGAACTGGATCGCAAGCGATGATCCACGTACGATGGAAGAATTACAAAGTGGCACAATGGTGCACTCCTTCCCTACCCAACACGTGAGCATTCCGGTAGATAAGCAAACCGTGCTTGCGAATGGCACTGTGGCTCAAAAAGACGCAGATGAAGTAGTTTCTGAAATTGTGGTAAACATTAAAGAGTCTGTAATTTATAAAAACCGACTTCTGATGCTGGATGTTATTGCAAATAACAATTGGGAACGTCCTATTTATTTTACCGGCGGAAGTTTTGGTGATGATGATTATTTGTGGATGAAAGATTATCTGCAGCTTGATGGTGTTTGCTATAAGCTTGTACCTATTAAAACACCAATAGATCCTCAGGCTCCTTATGACATGGGACGTATTGATTCTGATAAATTCTACGACATTGCTACCAATTGGTATTGGGGCAATAGTGGTGATCCAGATATTTATCACGATACCGAAACGCGTCGTAACGGGATCACTTATCGTGGTAATTTGGCCCGTTTAACCGAAAAATTGATCCAAGAAGAGAAATTTGATAAGGCTAAAAATATCCTAGATCTAGCCATGGAAAAAATGCCTGTTGATATTTTTGAATATTACACGCTTTTAGAGCCCTACATCAGCGGTTATTACCAAGTAGGCGAGCAAGAAAAGGCGCGCGAACTCTGGGAACAAGTAGCTAAAAAATATCAAGAAAAGCTTGATTACTGGAGCAGCCTTAATCTTGAGCAGCAATACAATTATGCTCAAGACATCATTACAGATATAGAGCGTTACCGAAGTCTGGTTGACCTATTGATCATCAATCAAGACCAAGAAATTATTCCTGAGAAAGCTCGCGAATTCAATTCGTACCTGCGTAAATTCAATCAGTTTTATGGCGAAGATGAAACCGAACCAGAAACTGTGTTACCTACCGAGCCGACGCAGGATAGCTCAATTGCAATTCCGGCAGACACTTTAGAATAGATGAAGTTAAAATTTGACCTACCCGTAAAGACGCCTAAGTTACTTAAGCGTCTTTACTCTGGGTATGTTTGGGATAAATATGCAACTTCAGCAACCGAAAAAACACTTTATCTCACCTTTGATGACGGACCAATTCCTGATGTTACCCCGTGGGTTTTAGAGCTTTTAAAAGCTTATAATGCCGAGGCAACATTTTTCTGCATCGGAAACAACATTTCAAAAAATCCGGAAATCTTTCAGCAGTTGGTTAGCAGTTCGCACAGTATAGGCAACCACACCTACAACCACCTTAAGGGCTGGAAAACAACAACCGAAACTTACCTAGCAAACGCTTTTAAAACCGAAGAGATCATCTCAAGGTTCACAACACCTCAAAACCTCTTCAGACCACCTTACGGAAAGATCAAACGTAGCCAAGCAAAAGCGTTAAAAAAGCGCGGTTACCATATTATAATGTATGACGCCATCGCCTATGATTGGGATCAAAAACTCGATGGAAAAACATGTGCAGATTACATTATTAACAATGCTCAACCCGGAAGTATTGTAGTATTTCACGACAGCTTAAAAGCCGAGAAGAATATGAAAATTGCCTTACCAATGGTATTACAACATTTCACCGAAGCCGGCTATACGTTTAAACCGCTTTAAATGAATTTTTGAAGTACAGACGTAAGTGCGTTTGTAGTTTGCGCACCACTTTGGCGCCATTTCATCTCGCCTGATTTGTAGATCACTAAGGTAGGTAAACCTTTTATGCGTAGCGCTTCGGCGAGATCTTGATTTTTCTCTATGTCTATTTTAATGACTTTAATTTGGTCGCCAAGGGCAGCCGCCACTTCACGCAACACAGGATTCATCGCTACAGAGGCTTGATCTTTTTCAGAAAAAAAATCGATCAACACCGGGATTTCTAAATCGATAAGAGCTCCAAATTTTGACATAAGAAATGCACTTTACATCTCTAAATATAAGGTTTAAAAGCATATAATGTGAAAAGCGATGAGAATTTTGAGTCTATTTGATATTTACATTTAATGAAAAAACTACAATGTTAGTGTTTGTAGATGCATTTCCAGTTCCTGTGACTAACCGTTGAACCCATATTTCAATATAATCGTTTGGCGCTAATTCAACAGTCCCCATTATAGAATTACTCACCACATCAGAAGTATTATTCACGCGCATAATAGTGTTTGTTTCGGTTAAAGTAATAGTTCCATTTTTCCTTATGAAGAATGCATAAAAGCTTCCTGTATTATCATTACCTCGAACTGATAAAGCCGCGTTTACTTGAAATGTCCGCGTTTTATTTCCTAAATAAGTTAGCCTATTGTTCTGAGGAGAGGACATCCTAAAAAGATTAACCGCAGATGTATTATTTGAATTTGAATTTCCTTGCAGGTTTAGAGCATTTTGATTTGGTACCGTTTGTAGAAATCCTGTTGTTATGGTACCATTGAAATAAATATTTCCGGTTGCAACATTATCAGACTCTACAGGAATTCCAGGGCAGTTTACAGTCCAATTATTTGTGAAATTATAACCGGTGTACGATCCAGCAGTATATCTATTAATATAAGGATTAGAAGAAGTACCCGAAAAAACGGTACTTAAAAGCACTCCATTACCAACGGTTGGATTTGAACTAACATCAAAGGCTCTAGCAGAACCACTAACTGTACTAAAGCCACTTACTTTTTGGACTAGGCCAAAAGTCCCGGAAAGCCTCTCATAGGTACCACTATTTGAGCTCAGCCAAGCTTGATTATTCAATAAAAGATTACCAATATTAGTGTATGTGACTCCATCAGCATTATTTAAAAACTGAACAATATTTCCAAAGAACAGTCCTAAATTAGCGATAGTACCTACGCTTGTAGTAGTGTTAGCAACTATTGTATTCTGCACCAGCAATGATTCTGAAACGCTTGCGCTAATGTTAAATGCCCGAGCCCCTGTAATAGTAATATTACGAATACTACCACCTGTAGAACCACTAAATACTGTTCCTCCTGTATAACTCAAAACATCTTCAGTAGCATCTAATCCTGAAACATATGCCCCATTCAGATTTATCGAAGCTGTAAGTGCAATAGTCCCATTAATCTCATAAAAAGTGTTTTCATCCAAAGTAATCACACTTCCTGAAGGTGCAGGTAAGTCAGCCTGACTTTTAACCAAAACATAATTATCTCGTTTTTCCGCACCTTTAAGTCTGGACCAAGCAGCCGACTCATAATAATAAAAAGCAGATTCATCTGTATCGTAAACCAGTAAACCATTAGCAGGACTACTTATCGCTGTGCGTTGTGCAGTAGTCATTCTAGGAGTAAGCAATCCTTTTGTGGTAGATTGTACTTCAAAAAGAGAGGAAGTGTCTGGATTTGTGGTACCAATCCCAACCTGAGCACTTAATGTCAAGCTTGCAAAAAGTACCACAAAGTAAAGTAATTTTTTAACGAGCATAAAGACAGAATTATTTAACCGAATTCTGAATTTAAACTATTTAATCTATGAAAATATACTTTTAAACGATGTTTAACGTATTGAATATTTTTAACAAGTAAGTAATAACTTACGTTAATCGATTTAGCCTAACTTCTTCCGTTTCAACTCAATAACAGTGACTTCAGGCCAGATACCTACGCGCCCCGGGTAACCTAAATACCCAAAACCTCTATTCACGTTTAGCACACGGTTTCCTTCCTTGTAAATTCCTGCCCAATTCTCATATCGATACTGCACCGGACTCCAGCGTATAAAACCGGGAATTTCGATTCCAAACTGCATTCCGTGCGTATGCCCGCTTAAGGTTAACTGAAAATGCTTAGGATCAGTTTTTAAACGCTCTGACCAATAAGAAGGGTCGTGACTCATAAGCACTTTAAAATCATTGGCGCTCAACCCGGCTGCAGCTTTATCAATATCACCCGCTTGTTTAAATCCGGCGCCCCAGTTCTCAACACCTACAAGCGCAATACGTTCACCATCTTTTTCTAACCAGCGGTGTTCGTTAAGCAACAACTTCCAGCCCATTTGTGCTTGTAAAGTTTTTAAATCTTCAAGATTTTGAGCTTTTGCCTGCTGTGTTTCCCAATCAGCGTAATCTCCATAATCATGATTTCCAAGCACGGAATACACCCCGTCTTTAGCCTTGAGCTTAGAGAAATGTTGGGTCCAGTTTTTCATCTCGCTGGCAAAATTATTGACCAGATCTCCCGTGAATAAGATCACATCACTTTCTTGCTTATTGATCAGGTCAATGCCGTATGCGATCTTGTCAGCATTATCAAAACTACCGCTGTGCACATCGCTGATTTGAGTAATCGTATACCCATCAAATGCCTCAGGAAGATCATCAAATTCGAGTTGGTACGACAACACTCTGTACCTGTATTTACCCTTATACATTCCGTAGATCAAAGATGCAAACGGAATCGCCGCTACCCCTAGAGCAATTGCACTTACAAATTTTCTTCTGGAAGGCATATGAAAAGATTCTTTACCGGATAAAGCTGTAAACGCCCCGACAATCAAGCGAATTAGATCTTCTCCAAACATAAAAAGCACAAGTAGAAGTTTCGGCACAAAAAAGACCAAGAACCAACCAAAAACATACATTTCATCAGTGGTAATTCCTTTTGAGCGATCAAGTGTACTCAGCGTATAAACTAAAAAAGCAAGGACCCCAAGAGATACAAGAATGTAACTGCTATTTAACCAAACAGATTTTGAAAAGGTTCTGAACGCTTGAAAAGCGTAAATATCAATAAGAATATAGAACAGGATAAAAAGAAACCAACGCATCGCTAAATTTTAAGAAAAGCAATATTACTAAAGCTCCTTGCGGATTTCTTTAATATATTCCTATTTTTTTGAATAATATCGTCTCAATAATCATAGGGGCTTTAGTAACTTTCCATCTTAACACAAACACAAATGAAACGTCGAAATTTTATCACCAAAACGAGCATCAATACGCTTGCTTTTGGTTTAGGAATTCACAGTCTTGCCCAAGCCGGCACGGCTAAGAATTCTGCTGAAAAGTTGAAAAAAAAGAATACAACCGCAACTACTCCTGTTGCCATCTGTACTTGGCAATTTACCGAAGCCAATGCCACTGCTGGCGCGCTTCTTGACCAAGGAATTCCTGCACTTGACGCAGTAATTAAGGGCGTAGCAGTTGAAGAAGAAAATATTAAAAATACCACTGTTGGTAAAGGCGGCTCACCCGACCGCGAAGGTAACGTAACACTTGACGCTTGTGTTATGGATCACACAGGTAACTGTGGTTCTGTTATGTGTGTTGAGAATATCACCAATGTTGCAGCCCTTGCAAAGAAAGTAATGGAGGACACGCCTCACGTTATCCTCGCCGGAAAAGGCGCCGAAGAATTTGCTGTTAAAAATGGATTTACTGCAGAAAATTTACTTACCGAGGAAAGTGAAAAAGCCTATAAAGAATGGTTAAAAACCTCAAAATATAAACCCATCATCAACATCGAAAATCACGATACTATTGGGATGCTCGGTTTAGATAAAAACGGTAACATATCTGGAGCGTGCACAACATCTGGCTTGGCCTATAAGATGAAAGGTCGCGTGGGCGACAGTCCTGTGATAGGTAGTGGTTTATTTATAGACAATGCTATTGGCGGTGCAGCAGCCACCGGCATGGGAGAAGAAGTGATCAAAACCGTAGGAAGTTTTCTCATTGTTGAACTTATGAGAAATGGTATGTCGCCGCAAGAAGCTTGCGAAGAAGCCGTTAGACGAATTGTTACTACTAATCCCAACCACACCAATTTTCAGGTTGCTTATATCGCCATCAATAAACAAGGAGAAACAGGATGTTATTGTATTCATCCCGGTTTTAAAATGATGAAGTACGCCAACGGAAAAAATATGCCTGTAGTATCCGGAAGTCACTTAAAATAAGTTAAATACGCTTAAAGTTTTTAGAAGTATTTTAACTTCTCAGGTTTTCTAAACCGAAAAAATGCTTTAGCTTTGTTTTGTGCTGAAAAGCGAAAAATATTGAAGACTGTTGTAATTGACTTGTAATAATCAATTATGATTTGGGGTGAAAGCCAGCTCTTGTAGCTGGCTTTCTTTTTTTGCCCCTAACTGCTTCCAAAAACTTAAGGGGGTGGTGAACGAGGGTAAACGTGTATTTATTCTTTACCAATCACATACAAACCCGAAGTGAAGCGTTTTAATTTTTATAACTGTACTGCCTTTCTTTATTTAATAAAATGCTTCTAAAAGCTAAGGGGTGCTGAACAAGGGTCGACGTATATTCATTCTTTACCAATCACATACAAACCCGAAGTGAAGCGTTTCAATTTATCAACTTTATTAGCTTTCTTTTTTTGCTCCTAACTACTACCAAAAGCTAAGGGGTGGTGAACGAGGGTAAACGTGTATTCGTTCTTCACCAATCACTTACAAACCCGAAGTGAAGCGTTTCAATAAATCAACTTTATTGGCTTTCTTTTTTATTTCCAACTGCTTCCAAAAGCTAAGGGGTAATGAACAAGGGTTAACGTATATTCATTCTTTACTATTCACAAACAAACCCGAAGTAAAGCGTTTTAGCTTTAATAACTATCCTATTACTTACTTAAGATAAAGACAGTCGTACTGATAATCTATAACGGCCTTTCCTTTCTTTAAAATATCGGCACCTATGATTCCGCTTACGGGACTAGCTTCGTGATTAATCAAAGCTTGGTTAACATGAGAAAGATCAAAAAGCACGATTGAAACACTTCTAGTAGACCACGTTTCGATTTCGATCAAATTATCCTGAGATATTTGGGTAAGCATATCTATCGCTCCTGCGCCGGCTGCTTTAACCTCACTATCTTCAGCAAACAGCTTAAAACGCTCCAGATCTTCAAAACCAATACACGTATTGGAAGCTCCGGTATCTAAAATGAATTCACCTAGAACCCCGTTGATGGTAGCCGCAAACTTTAAATGCCCGGTACCCACCGGTGTTAGTTTGATGCGTTTGTAGCCTTTTCTTGTGAGATGTTGCCGTAGTGAAGCCATAGTCCATTTTATGTGTTCAAACTTACTGTAATTAAAATTGGAGGACTTTAAATATTCTCTAAAGTTTGGCATAGCCAAACGCCTATTTTAACTTTGTGAGCCATGTTTATAGATACACACACCCACTTATATAGTGAGTCTTTTAAAGAAGATCGTGACGAAGTTATCAAACGCGCTCTCGACCAGTCAATTAATCAATTTGTATTACCAGCCATAGATTCTACATACACTAAAGCTATGTGGGATTTAAAAGAGCAGCACCCAAATCTAATGCATATTATGGCCGGGTTGCACCCTACTCACGTAGACCCGCTGAGTGTTTCTGAAGAGCTTGATCACGTAAAGCAGCAGCTAGAGCAAGAAAATGTATGCGCCATTGGTGAGATCGGGGTAGACTTGTACTGGGATTCTTCAACAAAAGATTTGCAACAAAAAGCTTTTGCTCAACAAATTCGCTGGGCAAAAGAATACGATTTACCTATCGCGATACATTGCCGCGATGCCTTTGATGAAGTTTTTGAAGTTCTAGAGCAAGAGAACAATGACAAATTAAGAGGCGTTTTTCATTGTTTTACAGGAAACCTTGACCACGCCAAGCAGGCGATTGCTTTCAATTTAAAATTAGGTATTGGCGGGGTTGCAACATTTAAAAATGGAAAAATCGATCAGTTTTTAAAGGAAATTGATCTGGAGCATATCGTTTTAGAAACCGACGCACCTTACTTGGCACCGAAACCTTTTAGAGGAAAACGCAACGAAAGCAGTTACTTGATTCATATCGCCGAAAAACTAGCAGATATCTATCAAGTGCCGTTATCAAAAATTGAAGAAATCACTACAGAAAATGCTAAAAAGCTATTTAAACTTGATTGATCTTTAAAATATTTCGTTCTTTACGCTTCAACAAAATTTGAAAGTGTGTCAAAATTTGACTCTATAAGACCGTATCACGATTCTGAAGTACACGAGGTATTGCAATCGTTTCACCGGCACCCCATGATTCAAGCGTTATTGCAGTTTACTTTTCCTGAAAAATCATCAGAGGAAATTAAAGCAACAATAGACGAGTGTCATTCTATCTTTGATTTCCAAAGCAAAGTAATTTATAAATCGGTTCACAAAATCATGGAGAAAAGCACAGACGGCTTTTCGACTTCTGGTTTTGATGATCTGGAGCGCAATCAACCCTACTTCTACCTTTCTAACCACCGTGACATTATATTAGACACCTCGTTTATTAATGTCGCGCTTTACGATCATGAGTTGATCATGACCGCTTCGGCTATTGGTGATAATCTTGTTAAGAAATCTTTTTTAATGGCATTGGCCAAACTCAACCGAAGTTTTCTGGTAGAACGTAGCTTGACTCCGCGTGAAATGCTGTTAAGTTCAAAAAAACTTTCAGAATACCTTCAGTTTTTACTTAGTGAGAATCAATCGATCTGGATGGCACAACGAGAAGGACGCACTAAAGACGGAAGCGACAAAACTCAACAAGGCGTGCTCAAGATGGCAGCGATGGCTCGCGGTGAGCAAACCGCACTCAACTATTTAAAGAGTCTGAATATTCGCCCGGTGGCTATTTCGTATGAATTTGATCCAACAGATATTCTAAAGGTCCCTGAGCTGATTGCTAAAAGTGAAGACACGACTTATGTAAAAAGCAATAATGAGGATTTTAATAGTATTCTCAGAGGAGCTTTAGGTTCAAAAAAGCGCATTCATATTGCCGCAGGAAAACTTTCGGCAACCACCTTTGATGAGATCGAAGCGCTAGATTTATCTGAAAACGATAAATTACAGGAACTTGCTAAACGCATAGACAGAGAGATCTATCGCATCTATAAATTATGGCCTTCTAATTATGTGGCTTATGATTTATACTATCAAACAGATCGTTTTGCGCATACTTACACTGAGCGTGATAAGCGCAGTTTTGAACGCCGTTTTGAACGCCGCGTTGATCCTTCAAGCGAAATTGCGCGCGAGAGTTTCTTACTTATGTATGCAAATCCTGTAATTAATAAACTTAAAAGCATTGAGCAAACAACCTAAAATACTACTCATCTACACCGGTGGTACTATAGGTATGATCAAGGATTTTGAAACAGGAGCACTTAAAGCTTTTGACTTTAAAGACCTTTTAGAAAAAATCCCAGAATTACGCTTATTAGATTGTGAGATAGAAACCACGGGGTTCGCCACACCTATTGACAGTTCTAATATGAATCCTGATTTATGGATTGAGCTGTGTGACATTATTGAAACGCATTACGACACTTGTGATGGCTTTGTGATTCTCCACGGAAGCGACACGATGAGCTATACTGCTTCGGCGTTGAGTTTTATGCTTGAAAATCTGGCGAAGCCGGTCATTTTTACAGGATCACAATTACCCATTGGTGATTTACGCACCGATGCTAAAGAAAATTTGATAACCGCGATTCAAATTGCAGCTTTACGCAAGAGAAATCGGCCTTATATTACAGAAGTCGGACTGTATTTTGAGTATAAATTATACCGCGGAAACCGGAGTTCAAAGATCAGTGCTGAGCATTTTGAAGCCTTCAAATCGCCTAATTATCCACCTTTGGCGACCTCAGGAGTTCATTTAAATATAGAAGATGAGAAGCTTTTACCTTATTCCAGAAAGAAGCTTTTAGTACATCGCAGTCTAGCGCGAGACATTTTAGTAGTACACCTCTACCCCGGAATTGACCAAAAATTGCTGACTTCAATTTTTGAAAATGCAACGTTTAGCGGGGTTATTCTGTTAACATTTGGCTCAGGAAATAGCACAACATCCCTTTGGTTTACCCAATTGCTTAAAAAAATTATTCACAAAAACATTCCTATTGTGAATATAACCCAGTGCACTTGGGGTAGTGTTCAAATGGGTAGTTATGAGACCAGTACAGGCCTTAAAAACATAGGCGTTATTTCTGGCAAAGATCTAACAATAGAAGCTGCCATTACAAAAATGATGTATCTCAATAGTCAAAATTTGTCTCCAAAGGTCTTTAAGACTATATTTGAAACATCTCTAAGAGGAGAAATGAGTTAATGAGAACAATTTCTTATACCAAACAAACCTTTTGGAAATCGATATTTTTTTTGTTAATTGGCAACCTTTTGAGAAAAGGCTTCGGCCTGAATAGAGAGGTGGCCGAGTGGTCGAAGGCGCACGCCTGGAAAGTGTGTATACGTCAAAAGCGTATCGAGGGTTCGAATCCCTTCCTCTCTGCTAATTTTTAATAATTGAATAATTAATTTTATATCTTTATCCCTTTACTAACTAAATTTTTAAGATCAAAAGCAATGAAAAGAGTATTTTCTATTCTAGTTATCACAGCTGTAATCGCGTTAGGCAATCTTACAGCTCAAGCAAATACTGCACCTCTTATGACTGTTAATACAACAGCTATCGTGGCAGCAGTTCAAGATGAAGCCGCAGACGAGGCAGCAGCCGATGAGACTGAGTCTTTATCCTTTACACAAGAGTTAAAAAAGCGTTTTATAGAAGGTGGCCCTGGCTTTATGGGGATCGTTCTTTTATGTCTTATTTTAGGTCTTGCAATTGCAATTGAGCGTATCATTTACCTAAACCTTGCGACTACAAACACTTCTAAATTAGCACAAGATGTAGAAGATGCTCTAAACAGTGGTGGTATTGAGGCTGCTAAAGAAGTTTGCCGTAACACCAGAGGTCCTGTTGCTTCTATTTACTACCAAGGTCTTGACCGTGTAGACGAAGGAGTTGATGCTGCTGAAAAAGCTGTTGTAGCTTACGGTGGTGTTCAAATGGGACTATTAGAGAAAAACGTTTCTTGGGTATCATTATTTATCGCACTAGCACCGATGCTTGGTTTCATGGGTACGGTAATTGGTATGATCCAGGCGTTTGATAAGATTGAAGCTGCAGGTGATATGCAACCTTCTCTTGTTGCAGGTGGTATTAAAGTAGCACTTTTAACAACTGTATTCGGTCTTATTGTTGCGATTATTCTTCAAATCTTCTATAACTATATCATCGCTAAAATCGATAGTATCGTTAATGATATGGAAGATGCTTCTATCACTTTGATAGATATGCTTGTACGTTACAAGAAGTAATAATCCCTCTTAAATACATAAACAGATTATGTTACATAAAATATTAAAAATTATTGCACTCATCTTGTCTGTTCTTGGAGCCATCTGGCTGGTAAGAATCATTCTTGCGGGTGACACTGCAATAACAGATTCAGCAGACTTACAAGATAGCTTGGTTACCCCATTTATCTTGATCGCATATGCAACCATTGCAATTGCCATTGTATTCGTTTTGGTCTTCGTTCTTAAGAACTTGTTCAGCAGCGGATCTTCTTTAAAGAGTACCTTAATTGGTCTTGGCGCGTTTCTTGCAGTAGTTGTGATATCATACGTTTTGGCTTCAGGAGAAGAAGTTCAGCTTCGTGATGGAGAAGTACTATCAGCTAGTGCATCGCGTTGGGTAGAAGCAGGTATCTATGCCTTCTATATCTTAGCGATTGTTGCAATTGGCGCAATGGTATTTTCAGGTGTAAAGAAATTAGCTAAATAAAAAAGTATTATGGCAAAAAGATCAGCTCCAGAAGTTAATGCAGGTTCGATGGCAGATATTGCCTTCTTACTCCTCATTTTCTTCCTGGTAACTACAACAATTGAGACTGATAGCGGTATTAGCCGTAAATTACCACCCGAGTTGGATGAAAATATGCCACCTCCACCGGTAATTAAAGAACGTAACTTATTTACAGTAATCGTTAACAGTAATGACGAGCTACTTGTTGAAGATAAAGTTATGGAGCTTAAGGACCTAAGAGCAGCTGCTGTTGAGTTTTTAGACAATGGTGCAGAGGACTGTTCTTATTGTCAAGGTGCTAAAGATCCTAACTCTTCTGTAAACCCTACAAAAGCGATTATTTCGCTAGTAAACAACAGAGGAACTTCTTACAAACGCTATATCGCAGTTCAGAACGAACTTGTGGCTGCATACAACCAGTTACGTGATCGCGTTGCTCAAGAACGCTACGGTGAGTCTTTCATAGCTATGGAAGCTCGTTACAACGACCCTCGTACTTCAGATGCGAATAAGGATAAATTAAAGCCGAAACTTGAATTGATTCGTGAGCTTTATCCAGAAAAACTCTCTGAAGCAGAACCTAAAAAGAGTTAAAAACATTTAACATTAAAATCTATGTCTAAATTTAATAAGAAAAAAAGTGGTGATTTACCAGCTATTTCTACGGCATCGCTGCCGGATATAGTTTTCATGTTACTTTTCTTTTTTATGGTTGCTACCGTAATGCGAGAAAATACGCTAATGGTAAAAAATGATTTACCTACAGCAAACCAAATTGAGAAACTTGACAAGAAAGATCTTGTAATGTATATCTATGCCGGGGAGCCTGTTGATCGCTTTAAAGGTGTTTATGGTTCATCTGCAAAAATTCAATTGAATGATAAAATTTCAGATGTTTCACAAATTCAAGATTTCATTTATGAAGAGCGCGCAAGTAAACGTGAGGAACTTGTTCCTTTCTTAACTACTGCCCTTAAAGTAGATGGAGACAGTAATATGGGTCTTATCTCAGATATCAAGCAAGAACTGCGTAAAGCAAACGCTCTAAAAATTAATTATGTTACCAAATCTGGTGACGCCGTTGAAGCCAACGATTAATATACTCTTAGAGTTAATTGCATATCTCTTAAAATTTAAGAAAACGTCCTGATCATTTCAGGGCGTTTTTTTGTTTCTTTAAACCGTATTTAATTGACTGAATGAAACGTCTTTCTCTACTAATATTTTTAAGTTTTACTGCAATAAACTTTGCACAAGATTCTCTTGTAACCACTATTGATACCGCCAGCGTTTACCAGAAATATAGAGAAGATCAATTTTATCTAGGCCTTACTTTTAACCTGCTTACCAATAAGCCAGAAGCAATGGAGCAAAATGGCTTTAGCGGTGGCTTGCAGTTTGGTTTTATACGGGATATGCCCATAAACAAACAGCGTAATTGGGCTATTGGCGTTGGAGCCGGTATTTCCATGAATACCTATAATCAAAATCTTTTTGTTGGGGAAACCACTTCAGAAGAGAGTATTTTTCAGATTATCGATGATCAAACTGACTACAACAAGAATTGGTTTACTACCTATCTGGTTGAAGCACCCATACAACTACGTTGGAGAACCTCTACAGCGACCGATTACAAATTCTGGCGTATCTATACCGGATTGCAGTTAGGCTACGTCTACGCTTATAAATTCTATTTTGAACAACAGGGCAACGCGGTAACGCAAACCGATGTTCCCGAGTTTGATCGCTACCGTATGGGGCTGACGTTCACTTTCGGGTATGATACTTTTAACTTTTACTTTTATTACAACCTGAATCCTATATTTAAAGATTCGGCGCAAATTGATGGAAGTCCTATCGAGCTCAACAGTCTTAAACTCGGCTTAATGTTTTACATTTTATAAAAGTAGAACATCAAAAATTGCGGGATACCGCCTACAAAAAGCCCCACAAGTAATTCGGTCATGGTGTGTGCTTTTAATTCTAGTCTGCTTGCAGCAGTAAATCCTAAACCTAGAATAAGTAACCCAATGATTACAAGATAATTGGCATTATAGATCATACTCAAGGCGATCACAAAGCACAAAACGCCGCTTACACCTACCATATGCAGGCTGGTCTTAAAGTTCAGCAGACTAAGGATAAATGAAGTTGCTGCTGTGATTAAAATTCCCAAGAAGAAAATATAAAGCTCAGGAAATTCGTAACCATTAATAATAATTCGAATAATCAGAAGAATGAGACCTACTTGAACTAAAAGTGGTATTCTACGCTCTTTAACTTCTCGTAAGTGTACTGAGGAAACCAGTTTTACACTTTCTAATAAAAAGTAAAACAACACCGGTACGACAATGGTAAGTATGCTCACCGCAAACAATTTAGCATACATAAAACTCTGCGGAACAAATTTAGGCGTAACCGAAAAGTAAATACCTACACCAAGAAGCGGCATAAATAGCGGGTGCATCAGCACCGAAAAAAAACGTAAAAAATACTTCATTAAATTTCTTTTCGAAGTCTGGCTACGGGTACATCTAACTGCTCGCGATACTTAGCAACTGTTCTTCTTGCAATAGGATAACCTTTTTCTTTCAGGATCTTGGCCAATTTATCATCGGTTAGCGGTTTACGCTTATCTTCCTCCTGAATTGTGATCTCTAATATTTTTTTGATCTCCCGTGTAGAAACTTCTTCCCCTTGATCATTGGTCATACTTTCACTGAAAAACTCTTTGATAAGCTTAGTTCCGTATGGGGTATCCACATATTTACTATTGGCCACTCGAGACACTGTGGAAACATCCATCTCGATCTCATCTGCAATATCCTTAAGGATCATTGGGCGCAAGTTACGCTCATCACCGGTCAAAAAATATTCCTTTTGATATTCCATAATGGCGCTCATGGTTACAAATAATGTTTGCTGACGTTGCTTTATCGCTTCAATAAACCATTTTGCAGCATCTAACTTCTGCTTGATAAACAGTACCGCATCTTTTTGCGACTTGCTCTTTTCTTTAGCCGCTTTATAACCCTTAAGCATATTTGTATACTCCCGAGAAACGTGCATTTCCGGAGCGTTACGGCCGTTTAAAGTCAACTCCAATTCTCCATCTCTAATATTGATAGTAAAATCTGGAATCACATGTTCTACGACTTTGGTATTGCCGGAATAGGATCCACCCGGCTTTGGGTTCAGATGCTCAATCTCGTCAATAGCATCTCTCAACTGATCTTCAGTAATATCAAATTTTGAAAGCAAACGCGAATAATGCTTTTTACTAAAGTGATCAAAAGCATCGGTTAAAATGGCTATAGCTAAGGCAACCGCTTCGGTTTCTTCTTTACGTTTCAGCTGAATCAACAAACATTCTTCAAGACTACGCGCCCCTACTCCTGCCGGATCCAAGTTTTGGACAATTCTTAAAATTTTCTCGAGTTCGTCTTCCGAAGTATAAATGTTTTGCGTGAAGGCCAGATCATCCATCAGATCAACCAACTCTCTACGCAAATAACCGCTTTCATCCACGCTACCTATGAGAAATTCTGCAATTTCCATTTGCTCATCGCTGAGTCTATACGTGTGCAATTGCCCCATTAAATGCTGCGTAAATGAAGTTCCTGATGCGTAAGGCACCTGGCGTTCTTCATCATCAGCACTGTAGTTATTACTATTTAAGCGATAACTGGGGATCTCGTCATCAGAAAGGTAATCATCAACATCGATTTCGGTTTCGATCTTTTCAGAATCGTATTCCTCATCTGCGCTGTTATCAAATTCTTCATACTCATCTCTCGCATCTTCCTTGCCACTATCAAGCGCCGGATTTTCTTCAAGCTCTTGCTTTACGCGCTGCTCAAAAGCCTGCGTAGGCAACTGAATAAGCTTCATCAACTGAATTTGTTGCGGTGAAAGCTTTTGCGAAAGTTTAAATTTGAGTTGTTGTTTGAGCATATACTTTTAAGAATCTGTTCTTACAAAAATAAAAAAATGCATCAACCGATGCATCAGAATGTTTTGTTAACAAAAAATACGCCAAAAATTAATTTTACGCTGCTTGCGCCCTTAAGAGAACACCGGATTAAAAATTTCAGCTATAGCGTAAACCTTAATTGGGCAACCCCTTTGGCGACAAGAACCAACTAAAATGCTAGCTTTTGATCGAGTTCTCAAAAGACAACATAATTGAAAAACTAGGGGACGAAAATATTATTCTTAATAGCATAGATCACCAATCCCGTGCGGTTTTTTAAACCTAGTTTTTGAAAAACCGATTCTCGATAACCTTCAATAGTTTTAGGACTTAAAAACATTTTTTCAGCGATCTCTTTATAGGTCATTTCGGTGCAGGCGTGTTTGATAAATTCAATTTCTCGTTCTTTTAAGACGATTTCTTGATCTTTTAAACGCTCCGTTTTCTTGACGATACGCTCAACCGTATTGGTATAATAATATCCGTGCTCAAGCACTTCATTTAAGGCTTGCTCTAAAATAGATTTGCGTGTGTCTTTTAATAAATACCCCTTAGCTCCAGCGCGAATCATTTGCATAACCACGCCCTCTTCTTCCTCTACCGAAAGCGCCAGCACCTTGATCTCAGGATAGTACTTTGTTAAATACTGCGTAGTTTCGACCCCGCCCATCACGGGCATTTTTACATCCATAAGCACAACATCTGGTTGCATGTGAGGATTGGCCTCGATAAAGTCTACCAACTCTCTTCCGTTAACCGAAACGTTGACAACTTCAAAATTCTCAAAACGTCTTACTAATCCCGCAATGGCCTCTGACAGCAAGGTGTGATCATCTACTAAAGCAACTTTATACATATTCTAATTTCTAATCTAAAGGATAATATAATTTTAATTGAGTCCCAGCCCCGGGAATAGAACTTATACGTGCCTGCGCTCCTATCAATTGGGCACGTTTATCTATGTTACTTAAACCTATACCGCGCTCTAATAGTTTCTCTGCGTCAAAACCTACCCCATCATCTAGTGCAGTGATCTCTAATGCATCAGCTTTAAACTGAACACGTATCTGCAGTTTGGACGCCTTAGAATGCTTCATCGTGTTACTCATAAACTCTTGTACTATCCGAAACAAAATTATTTCCGCTTTAGGATTAAGTTGCACAGGATCACCGATCAAATCATAGGTTGCCGAAAGAAATTTTAAGCGGTTAAAGCGGGCCACTTCGTTTTCTAAGGACTTTAGAAGCGACTGACCGTTAATCGCTTCTGGGTTGATCGATTTTGACAACGCCCTGAGCTCATTTAAGCCCGTTCCTATCGTTTCTGCGACTTCGAGCATATCTTCACCATCTTCTATATTTTGCGCTTTAATCTTGGCTAAGGTGAGCAACTGGCCAATATTATCGTGCAATTCCCAACTGATGTTACGTAAAGTTTCTTCGCGTATCTCTATTTGGGTTTCTGCAATAGCGCGTTCGTAGCGTTTTTCGGCTTCTATTTGCTCGCGCAGCAAACTGTTTTTACGTTTCATAAATACTGAAAACAGGACAAAAATGATCACCGCCAGCAGGAATAATACCAGCAAAACAACCAATATGACTAAAAGCTGCGTATCCTGATCCATAGTTATTGCATTAAATAGTTTGAAGATTTAGCTCTATAAAAACCATAAATAAAAATTAGATACATAGCACTCGCCACCCAAAAGCTTGCGTTACGAATTATATTAAAAAACTGTCGTCTCTCATCATTCAGCTCCATAACTCTTGGCCAACCTACATAAGTCATTGTAAGTACAGGTAACTGTACCACAAGATTTAGAATCAGTGCTATACTTATATAAACTAAAAAAACATCTTTTAAGGTGGTGGTTAAATTATTATTTATCACTTCGATCAGAAAAAAGAGAATCACTATGAGCAATAAAAAACCACCAAAAACTCTTGAAAACAAAGCGACCCCCTCTACAATACCATGAGTAAATACAAAGTATAAATAGCTCAAACACCAGAGACCAAACATCATCAAAATAATCTGTCTGAAACGATCGCTTACGGCATATTGATAAAATAAATAAAAGTACACTCCAAAATATATAGGGTAACGCACATTATAGAATATGCTCGTGTGATCTGCCCAACCAAAAATATAAATTGTAGATGCTGTGACCTCATTTAAAAAATTATACCCTAAAAAAAGAATGAACCATATTATAGAGGTACTTTCAAACTTTTTCCAATAATATAGACCAGTAACAAACGCAGCCAACTCAAAAAAGTACATTATTACCAAAGAGGGATTCCCAGTCAAATATCCCAGACGTTCATAAGAAAACTCAAACGTGATTATTGAGGTTTGCAATGGCTTATTTAGTTTAGATTACTAGTTCTTGGTGCTTTAGCTCTATAAAAACCATAAACAAAAATTAAATATGAAACACAATAAGCCCAAAAGCTAGCATCTCTAATGATATTATAAAATGCATTAAGACTGTCTGAAGCATCTGTTATTTTATACCACCCTACATATATGGCTACAGAAACAGGAAGTTGAATGACTGTACTTATCACAAGACCAATACTTATATAAATCAAAACAAGGTCTTGTATTTTGCTCAAATCTGCACTATTTATTGTTTCAACCAAATATAAAAGAACAACCACAAGCAGAAGCATATCACCGGTTACTGCTGAAAATAGCGGTTTTTGATAAAGAAAATAACTTGTTGCTACAAAATAGATATACGTCAAAAGCCATAGAGCATAAAAAGCGACCACTGTATTTTTGAATGAACGTTTATTTAAGTATTTGAAATACATCCAAAAGAGTGCTGAAAAATAAATCAAGTATCTTAGATTGTAAAATGCGGTATTTCTATCGGCAAGATTAGCAACCACAACAAAAGCAGCTGCTACCTCATTCAAGAAGTTATATCCTAAAAAAAGAATAAAAATGACGATTGGTGTTTTAGAGAACTTTTTCCAATAGCATAAGCCAACTATAAACGAAAGCAGCTCGAGCGCAGTCATGGTCATCGTGGATGGATTGCTCAAAATGAACTCTAAACGTTCCTGTGATATTTCTAAATCCAATCTTCTCTAATTTTTAAATCCTAAATTAATTATTTGGCCTACCGCGTTAAACTCATACTTGGTGCTTTTGCTCTATAAAAACCATAAGCAAAAATGAAATACATTAAAGCCCCAGCAAAAGTGCCCACATTTCTTAAAATCTGATAAAACTCCATTCTTGGCCCCGTATCCTTTCCAATTTTCTCCCACCTCACAAATGAAGTGACTGAAGTTGGAATACTAATTACCAAATAAACCAAAAGCCCTAAGCCTAGATAAATAATCATGTTGTCTTGCAGCTTTGAAATAGTTGAAGCATTAATGACTTCTATAAAAACAAATAAAACACTGATCATCTTAAGAAAATCACCGAGAACCGTTGAGAACAATGCATATTCTAAAACTAGATTTTTGGTAAAAAGCTGATACGTAAAGCTTATCAACCAAACACTATAAAAGAGAACAACGGCAAGTTTCAGCCTTTTTCGTAATAGGTATTTATAAAAAATGTAAAAATGAACACTAAAGTAAATGACTTGATGCACATTATAAAAAATAGTATTGTTATTACTCAAGCCACTAACGTAATAGGCTAAAGCAGCCATTTCGTTAAAGAAATTATATCCTAGAAATAGAATAAACCACCTTATAGGCGTTTGTTTAAAATTATTCCAATAAATCAATCCGAAAACGAAACTCAGCAATTCGGCAAAATCAGAAATCATTATTCCTGGATTTGTAACGAAATACGCAATGCGCTCTTGCCAATCTGAAATTATTAGTGATTCAATCGTCACCCTTAATCTAGCTTAGATGTTGATTAAAAATCTTCATCACTTATTGGTGGTGGTGGCATTTCTTGGCCAAAATTCTCGGCAAGAGAGTTAACGTCCTCTGCTCCCAAACCTGAAGTCAAAGCAGATCCATTCAACACAGATCCAACAGTCACTGCACTCTTAGAACCATCAGCATTATTAAGAATAGCAAAACTTACAGTATCTTTTGTTCCATCTGCAAAAACAAATTCAGCTGCGGGATTAAAAAACACTGTCCCCTTATTTGCTTTAGTTTTTTTAATAGGTTTTTTACCATATTTACCAAAATACACCCGTAGTTCCAAAACCTCTACACCGGCAGAATCTGCCTGCTCCTCGATGTATGCCATATATTTTTTCATTTCAGCAAATGAGAAACTAACTAGACGGGTGGCCTGTTTATAATTAGCGTCCTCTTTAGGAATGGTATCGCCTTCTTCGGTGATGTTTTCAGCGAGCTCGATAAGCTCAACACGACTGTTACCGTAATTTTTATACAGCGAATCTGCCTGGGCTAAGGGAATAATATTAGCCGGAGCACCTAGAATTGGCGTTTCCGCCTCCTCGCACTCGCAAGGTTTTTCGCAAGAAGTAATCAAAAATGCAGCAGTAAGCACCGCTGCAATTAGGGTAGTTTTTTTCATCTGTTGGATTTTAAAATAGTCAGGTGTAAAATAGACATCTTTTTTTTCACTAGGAAAAAACACTTTTAAAAAGGGGGTTTTTCCCCGTAGCATTTTTAATCCCAAAAAAAAGCCCGATTTAAAAATTTAAATCGGGCTTTTTTTTAATTTATTGCTCTGTTTAAAACTCAGCGTTTTGCGGAAAACGTGGATAAGGAATCACGTCTCTAATATTGGTCATTCCGGTTGCGAATAGTACTAAACGCTCAAAACCAAGACCAAAACCACTATGCACACAGCTACCAAAACGGCGGGTATCTAGATACCACCACAGTTCTTCTTCGGGGATGTCTAGCGCTGCCATTTTTTCTTGCAACACTTCTAAACGCTCTTCTCGCTGCGAACCTCCTACGATCTCACCAATTCCCGGGAAGAGAATATCCATCGCGCGTACGGTTTTGCCGTCTTCATTTAAGCGCATATAAAACGCTTTGATATT
The DNA here is from genome assembly GCF_900130045.1 of Leeuwenhoekiella palythoae. Classification (GTDB taxonomy): domain Bacteria; phylum Bacteroidota; class Bacteroidia; order Flavobacteriales; family Flavobacteriaceae; genus Leeuwenhoekiella; species Leeuwenhoekiella palythoae. The sequence continues at coordinate 121,216 of NZ_FQXT01000004.1, read as the reverse complement.
TGCGGGATAATCAAATAAGATCACCGGGCACTTGAAGTGCTTCTCTACAAGAAAACGCTCGTGCTCACTTTGCAAGTCGGCTCCCCAAGTTTCAATAGGATACTTGAACTTTTTCTTTTTGTTTGGCTTCGAGTTTTTGAGGATCTCGATCGCTTCGGTATAGCTTACGCGCTTAAAGTTGTTCTCCAATACAAACTTTAATTTCTCACGCAACGGCATTGGCGCACGCTCTGCTTCGGGTTTGCTTTTATCTTCCTGGATCAATCGGTTTTCTAAAAACTCCAGATCATCCTGGCAGTTATCCATAACAAACTGAATCACATATTTGATAAAGTCTTCCGCCAGATCCATATTCATATCCAAGTCGCAAAAAGCAACTTCCGGCTCGATCATCCAGAATTCTGCCAAGTGACGGCTCGTATTTGAATTTTCAGCTCTAAAGGTTGGCCCAAAGGTGTAAATCTGTCCCAGACCCAACGCATAAGTTTCTCCTTCTAACTGACCAGAAACCGTCAAATTAGTTTCCTTTCCGAAGAAATCCTTTTTATAATCAATGTTTCCATTCTCATCCTTCGGCGGATTTTTCATATCTAAAGCAGTCACTTTAAACATTTCGCCCGCGCCTTCTGCATCACTACCCGTTACAATAGGCGTATTTACATAGTAAAAACCTTCTTTCTGAAAGTATTGATGCACCGCAAAGCTCAATTGCGAACGCAAACGCATCACTGCACCAAAAGTATTGGTACGCACACGTAAATGGGCTTGCTCGCGCAATTTCTCTAGCGTATGACGCTTAGGCGACAAGATGGTTTTCTTTACCTCTTCAGGATCTGCATCGCCAAGAATTTTAATTTCTTTAGCTTCAACTTCAACAGCCTGACCACCGCCCTGACTTTCGATAAGATTACCGGTAACGGCGATTGCAGCTCCTACGGTAATACGTTTTAAAAGCTCTGGATCTGTATTTTCAAAATCAACGACACACTGTAAATTATTAAGCGTAGAACCGTCATTTAGCGCAATAAAGCGATTGGCTCTAAACGATCTCACCCATCCTTTTACGGTAAGTTCGTGCCCTTTGGGCTCTTCTTTTAAAATGTGTACAATGGTTTTTCTCATAGTTATAGAATCAAAACGTCTTAAGACGTGATTGGCTTAGTTCTGTAATTCAAGTTTGATACGCGACAAAGATAAATTTTACATCAGATTGCCGCAAAACTGGCTGAAAATTTAAACGGAATTATTCTTTTTCTAATTCTTCAAGCACTTCTTCATCTTCTACTTCGTCCAGAATGTGGATCGCAGGTTTTTTAAAATCTTCTTTGTTGGCGATATTTCGCTCTAGCGAAAGCAACAACGACGGAAGCAATAATAGGTTAGATAACATCGCAAAGATCAAGGTTACCGAAACCAAACCTCCTAGCGCAACTGTACCACCGAAGCTACTGATCATAAATACCGAAAATCCAAAGAACAAGACGATAGAAGTATAAAACATACTTACGCCAGCTTCTTTTACCGAAGCATACACCGAACGCTTGATCTTCCAACCGCTGCTTTTTAATTCCTGACGGTATTTGGCCAAAAAGTGAATGGTGTCATCTACCGATATTCCAAACGCAATACTGAACACTAAAATGGTTGAAGGTTTTATAGGCACGCCCAGAAAGCCCATCAATCCGGCGGTGATCAATAAGGGTAGTAAATTTGGGATCAAAGAAACCAAGATCATTTTAAACGACCGGAACATAAACGCCATAAATATGGAGATCAATAAAATGGCCAGCGACAAACTGATGATCAGGTTATTGATTAAATAATTGGTTCCTTTTTGAAACACCAAAGCCTTACCGGTTAGCGTCACATCAAACTTATCTTCAGGAAAAAGAATACTTATTTTGTTGTACAGATTGTCTTCTACAATCTCCATACGATCAGTACCAATATCTTGCATAAAGGTCGTCATACGTGCATATTGACCGGTAGAGTCTACATAACTGTCCAGCAGTCCAGCTTCACTAGAAAAGCTTTGCGCATAAGGCAAAATAAAGTTGCGCTCGTTTGAAGTAGGCAATTGATAATACTGCGGATCCCCATTGTAAAAAGCCTGCTTTCCATACTTTACTAAATTCACAATAGAAATAGGCTTAGAAAGCTCTGGAGTTTCTGAGATGGTCGTTGCCAGCTCGTCCATACGTTTTAGCGTTGGCAACTTCATCACGCCTTTAGGACGCTTGGTATCGATCAACACTTCAAGCGGCATTATCCCGTCAAACTCGCTTTCAAAGAACTTGATGTCTTTGTAAAACGTCGTGTTCTTGGGCATATCTTCAATCAAACTGCCCGAAACCTTTATTTGATAAATACCTATCATACTTACAATAAGTAAGATCACGGTACTGATGTAGATCGTGATGCGGCGATCGCGCACCATACGTTCAATCCAGTTTACAAAACCTTCGATCCAGGTTTTTCCCAAATGTTTTAAATGACGCTCTTTTGGCGGCGACATATAGCTATAAATGATAGGAATGATGAGCAAGCTCAATAAAAATATCGCCAGAATATTGATTGAAGCCACAATACCAAATTCCTTCAACAGCGAACTCTGCGTCAAAATAAATGTTGCAAAACCCGAAGCGGTCGTGATGTTGGTCATCAAGGTTGCGTTACCAACTTTTGTGATCACACGCTGAAGCGCCTTGATTTTATTTCCGTGGTTTTTATATTCCTGCTGGTATTTATTGATCAAAAAGATACAGTTAGGAATCCCGATCACAATAATCAACGGCGGAATTAACGCGGTAAGAACGGTAATTTCATAACCTAACAAACCTAGGAATCCAAATGCCCACATCACCCCGATCACCACAGTGATCATCGAAATAAAAGTAGCTCGGTAGGATCTGAAAAAGAAGAAAAAGATAAGCGAGGTTACTAATAGTGCTCCACCTACAAACCAACCGATTTCACTGATGATCGTTGCACTGTTTAGCGTGCGTATGTACGGCATCCCGCTAGTATGCACTGTGATCCCGGTCTCTTCTTCAAACTGATCAATCAACGGAATGAGGTCATCTACGATAAAGTCTTTCCGCGCTGCGGTATTTACGATATCCTTTTTAAGATACACCGCACTGCGTACCGTACCGGTCTCTTTATTATAGATCAGTCCTTCATAAAAAGGCAAGTCTTTAAAAAGCTTTTTCTTTAGCGCCTCTGCTTGCACTTTAGTATTTACAGAACCGTCTACAAAAGGAATCATTTCAAAACGCTTGGGCTCCTCTTGCTTCTGAAGCAGTTTTAAATCTTTAAGAGATACCGAAAGCGCGACTTCATTAAAATCATTAATGGTATCAGAAAGCGCGTTCCATTTGTTAAGCGTTTCAGGAGTAAAAAGCGTAGAATCTTTTATTCCGAATACGATAAGATTTCCTTCTTCTCCAAATTGATCAAGAAATTTGTTGTATTCCAGATTGACTTCGTGATCATCCGGCAGTAAGTTGGCCTCGGTGTAGGTAAATCGCATGTACTTCCACTGTGTGCCTAAAAACACAGTAAATGCAGCAACCAGAAAAAGAATAAAGAGTCTGTTGCGTAAGATAAGGCGTGCGACACCGTTCCAAAATCCGTAACCCAATAGCTTGGTCATCGTCCTAATTTAAGAGGCGCAAAGATACTCATTTAAGAACGAATAGCCTTTGCCATAAATCAAAAACAAAATCCGCAGAAAAGCGCAGGCTTTGAACTGAAGATCCCTACGGAATCCTAATTTGAAAATCTATTTATAACTGAAGGTTAAACGTAAACTTGAACGCAATGTTATCTGCAAAACTAGGCAGACTATACGCCCCGTAACGGTAGGTTAAACTCGTACCGAAGCCAAAAAGAATCTTGTTGATTTCAAAGCCGGTTTCCGTATAGCCTTTATCAAGAGTTCCAAAACTCACATCCTGATGGCGCTCTATGTTTGAGATATCGCCGATGGCATAACGGGTGATGAATACCATTTCGGGCTTGAATTTTTCGCCTAAATTAAACGGCCGCAAATGATGTTTTACTTGCAGCGTCGCAATACGATCTGAAAAGAATTCCCCAAAATACATGGTTTCAAAACTATTTACACCCGCCACCGAAAAACGCTGCATAATGGTTTCTTTAGTAGGTGCATTGGGATACGCGTGAAATAAATGCGTCAACGGCACTTCGCCAAATGCCATCTTTCCTTCAATCAAAAATTCGGTGGTTGATTTATTGAGGCGTTCTACTTGATAGTAAAATTTTGCTCCTACTCTGGTAAAATCAAAATCTCCATCAAACAAGCCTGAAATTCCTTTAGAAACTTGCGCTGTAACTTTAGGATAGCCATCGTAGATCTCTACCGTTCCTTTCTCAGAACGCATAAACTTACTCGACGGACTCCATCGAACTCCAAAAGTGGCTTCGGTGATATCATATTCCCTATACGACTGATCGCCCAATACAAAGGTGTAGTCTTGGGTTTGAATGATATTGGTTTTGGCAAATTGTAATTCTGATAAAATCTTTGGCGTGATTTGATACTCTTGGTTCAGTCGGAGTGTTTTATAATCAAAAAACTGCGTGATATTCACCAAACGCGGCTCAAATAAAGAGTATACCCGGCGATCTGTTAAATAGTTAAAGCTACCTACTTCCTGCAAGTCATCGTTATAAGTTAAACTTAACCAGGCACCGTGAGATTCATTGAGCATTATCCCACCCCCAATGCCGTATTTTAAGGCCTTATCTTTGAATCCATAAGCTGTGTAGCCTTCTAACCTGAACTTTTGCGAAAACGAAGCATTGGTCACTCCGCCCAAGCCCAGTCGCAAACCTTCGTAATTGTTATACTTTACGGGATAGGTCAAATCAAAATCAAAAAAATCAACCGTGTAATAGCCAATCCCAAAGTTGTTGATGACTGCTAAACGACGCTCAATATTTTGAGTTTCTACGATGTTATTGAGGTAGTCAAAACTATTAAGGTCTCGCTGCGTCAACGCTTGTGAGCGGTATTTTTTCCAGAAGGATTCGGGTTTACTTTCTGCGCCTTCCATCACTTCAACCGCAAGATTGGGATGTTCGATCTCCTCGTCTTCAGAAAGGTTAAAATTGGCATTGTACGAAGTAGAAAGCAAGTACCTGCCTTCTATCGCCTCTTTAACCGGGTTGCGCTCGATGGTTCCTACGGAAACTTTTCCTCTAAAAAGCGACAATCGCTTTGAGGTTTCGCCCTTTTCAATATAAAGTTTACTTGACTTGGGGAGGTAAACAGCCTTATCCTCAAGATACGTGTAATGCTGCTCAATACGAGCCACAAGCTCATCATTAATCGCGATATGCACCCGCTGAATGGCTAAAGATTCTTGATCTAGATATAAAATCCCTTCTAGCCCGGGAATAGTTTGTGGCCTTTTTGGCTGAAAAGCCACCGCATAACTGGTACGTTCTAAAATGGTGGTATCAGCAACAAATTGATAATCATAATTCTTGAGTCCGCGAGAAGAAAGTGGTCCGGCGTAACGGTAATTAAAGATCACAAAATCTTCATCATAAAAGGAGCGCGACTGCAAGGTGATCCCAAGCACTTCATAACGCGGTTCTTTAAAACCGGCCATATTGAGGCCCAGCACTTCTTCTTTAAAACCCGAATATGCATCAAACTCATTTTTTGAAACCTTTTCGGTAAAAAAAGAATGGGCGTTCGTTTCACGTTCTAAGGAGTCTGTGATGATGGTTTTCTCGTAAGTGGTATAGCTGTAATGCGGCAGCGCCTCTTGAGGATTATTTTGTTCTGCCGCTAAAATGGCACGTTGCATTAACGAATCGACAGCTATGCTTTTTTGCTGAGCAAATGCACTTTTTTGCAGCAAAAGCAACAAAAACAAACAGAAAATAAGTTGTTTAAACATTATCACCGAAGAACTTAGGAACTAAAAATACTATAAAAAAAGCGACCCAAGGGTCGCTCTTAGCATGAGTTTAACGAGAACTAGACGGTAAGAATTTCTTTTTCCTTAACTGCTAGTAGTTCGTCAATTTTTTTGATGTATTTATCAGTTAAATCCTGAACATCTACTTCTGCATTTCGGCATAGATCTTCTGCGAGACCATCTTTCTCCAGCTTTTTAATATCGTTATTTGCTGATTTACGATCGTTACGCACACCTACTTTTGCATCTTCTGCTTCAGCTTTAGCTTGTTTTACCAAATCTCTACGGCGCTCTTCAGTCAACGGCGGAACGTTGATGATTACGCTTTCACCGTTATTCATAGGATTAAAACCAAGATTGGCATTCATAATTGCCTTTTCAATCTCTTGAATCATCGCTTTCTCCCAAGGCTGAATAGAAATCGTTCTTCCGTCAGGAGTATTAACATTGGCAACCTGAGCCAGTGGTGTTTGACTTCCGTAGTAATCTACCATTACACTTCCTAACATTGAAGGGCTCGCCTTACCGGCACGTATGTTTGCAAATTGCTTTTTTAAGTGATTGATTGCATTTTGCATGCCTTCTTCAGTTCCGTCAAGTATAAATTGAATGTCTTCGTTCATAGCTTTATTTGTTCGTTGCTTTTTTTCAAACCAACCAAAAATACTAAATTATAAATTTACTGTAGTACCTATATTTTCACCTTCAACAACTTTGAGCAAGTTGCCCTGTTTATTCATATCAAACACGATAATGGGGAGCTCATTCTCCTGACTTAATGTGAATGCGGTTGTATCCATCACTTTAAGTCCCTTCTGTAAGACATCTTCAAAACTGATGAAATCAAATTTTACAGCCTTCTCATCTTTTTCAGGATCGCTGGTGTAAATTCCGTCTACGCGCGTTCCTTTTAAAATCACATCTGCGTGAATCTCAATAGCTCTTAAAACTGCTGCAGAGTCAGTAGTAAAATATGGATTTCCGGTTCCTCCACCAAAGATCACCACACGCCCTTTTTCTAAATGACGAATGGCGCGACGTCTAATAAAAGGTTCTGCAACCTCATTGATCTTTACCGCACTCTGTAAACGGGTTTGAATACCCGCTTCTTCAAGCGCGCTTTGCAATGCCAAACCGTTGATCACGGTAGCCAGCATCCCCATATGATCCCCTTGTACGCGATCCATACCGCGGCTGGCTCCGGCGACACCTCTAAAGATATTTCCACCACCAATTACAATGGCTACTTCTACTCCTTGATCAAGTACTTTTTTGATTTCTTCTGCATACTCAGCAAGTCTATCTGGGTCTATACCGTACTGGCGTTTTCCCATTAATGCTTCACCTGATAATTTTAAAAGAATGCGTTTGTATTGCATGGCGTAGAAAAATTTTTGACAAATATAAGCTTAAATGACATTTGAGAAAAAGAAAGAATGCAAGGCATAAAAAAAGGCCACCAATAGGCAGCCTTCTTACTTAGTATTTTGTTAGAACGAATTAAGCTAAGCTTACACGCTTAAAGCCTACTACTTCTGCATCACCTTTACTTGCAACATATTTTGCAACGTTGATGCTCTCATCCATAATGAAAACTTGATCTAACAAAGCTTTCTCATTATCAAGAGTAGTGTTGTCAGAAACAAAACGCTCAATTTTACCAGGAACGATACGATCCCAGATTTTTTCTGGTTTTCCTTCTGCTTTCAATTCTTCTTTGATATCTGCTTCTGCCTGAGCCATAACTTCTGGAGTTAACTGAGACATAGAGATGTATTGTGGTACGTTTTTAAGGGTTTTTCCTAAACGACCTAACTCGATGTTTTCTTTTTCGATCGCAGCAATGCGTGCTTCGGTTTCTGAAGCAACAAATTCTGGATCAAAATCTTTGTATGATAACGTGGTTGCCCCCATAGAAGCTACCTGCATAGAAACTGTTTTTGCAACTTCTTCTGCGTTATCTGAAGCTTGAGATAAACCGGTTAAAGCACCAATTTTGTTACCGTGTACATAAGAACCTACAAATGGAGCTTCTAAAAGTTCAAAACCACCAATTTCTAGTTTCTCACCAATTACACCTGTTTGCTCGATCAATTTTTCTTCAACAGTCATCCCTTTGAAGTCTGCTGCTAAGAACGCTTCTTTAGTGTCAAAGTTGATCGCGATATCACCAAGTTCATTTGCTAACTCTACGTAAGAATCATTTTTAGCAACGAAATCGGTCTCACAGTTTAATGAAAACACAACACCACGGTTGTTTGCATCATTGATCTTTGCTACCACAACTCCTTCGCTAGAATCGCGGTCTGCTCTTTTTTCAGCAACTTTTTGTCCTTTTTTACGAAGGACAGCGATTGCTTCATCAAAATCACCATCAGCTTCTACAAGTGCATTTTTACAATCCATCATACCTGCACCGGTAGCCTTTCTAAGTTTATTTACTTCTGCGGCTGTTATTTTTGCCATTTTAAATACGTTTTATGAGTTAAAACAAAAGTCGTTTAGTTTAGTGCAAAAATGCAGTATACTAAACGACTTTACTTATTATCAAATTGTTAAATACTATTCTTCTTCGTCGTTAGCTACAGCTTTAGCTTTTGCCTTTGCCGGCTTAGCTGCTTTATCTTTCTTGCCTTCACCAGATTTTTCTTTTCCGGCTTTGCGTTCTGAAAGACCTTCTACGATAGCATCAGCAACGTTAGAAATGATTTTCTCAATAGATTTTGAAGCGTCATCATTAGATGGGATAGCATAATCAACCTGACGTGGATCAGAGTTGGTATCAACCATCGCAAAGATTGGAATGTTTAATTTTTGAGCTTCTTTAATCGCAATGTGTTCACGTTTGATGTCAACTACAAATAGTGCACCTGGAAGACGTGTCATATCCTCGATAGAACCTAAGTTCTTTTCAAGTTTTTCACGCATACGGTTCATTTGTAGTTGCTCTTTTTTAGACAAGCTATCAAAACGACCGTCTTGTTTCATACGATCTACAGTTTGCATTTTCTTAACCGCTTTACGTATAGTTACGAAGTTGGTTAACATACCTCCAGGCCAACGCTCTGTGATGTAAGGCATTTTTGCACGAGTTGCTTGTTCTGCAACAATCTCTTTAGCTTGTTTTTTGGTAGCTACAAAAAGTATTTTTCTACCTGAAGCTGCAATTTTACTTAGTGCTTCTGAAGCTTCGCTAAGTTTAGCAGCAGTTTTGTATAGATTGATGATGTGAATCCCATTACGCTCCATATAAATATATGGTGCCATGTTAGGATCCCATCTTCTGGTAAGGTGACCAAAGTGTACACCTGCATCCAGTAAATCCTTTACATTTTCTGTTTTTGCCATTTTGACTTTAGTTTACGTTCCCGTTGTAGTAGCAATATGCAAGTGGTCTTCTTAATGAATCGCCAAGCACATTTAGATGCTAAACTAATTTCCTGATCACTCAGGACAACGACTTAATTTTTAAATTAATTTCTTTTCGCTTTCAAAAACTGAATGAAAAATAAATTCCATAAAGATTGAAACACGATTGCTGTTAACGTTTTGAGAATTGGAATTTCTTACGCGCTTTCTTCTGACCGAATTTCTTACGCTCTACCATTCTTGGGTCTCTTGTTAACAAACCTTCCGGCTTAAGGATACCTCTGTTCTCTGCATCTACTTCGCACATTGCTCTAGAAAGAGCTAAACGTACAGCTTCTGCTTGTCCTGTGATACCTCCACCATAAACGTTTACTTTTACGTCAAAGTTTTTATCATTTTCAGTCATTACTAATGGCTGATTAACTTTGTACTGTAACGTTCCTGTTGTGAAGTATTCTTTAAGATCACGCTTGTTGATGGTGATGTTACCAGAACCAGGAGCTAAATAAACACGAGCAACGGCGGTCTTTCTACGACCAATTTTGTGAATTACTTCCATTTACTTGAGTTCGTTAATGTTAATTGCTTTAGGTTTTTGCGCTTCCTGCCCGTGTTCTGCACCGGCATAAACCTTTAAATTGCGATAGATCGCACTACCTAATTTGTTTTTAGGCAACATACCTTTTACTGCATTTTCGATAAGACGCGCAGGGTCTTTACCATACAATTCTTTTGCAGTAAGGCTTCTTTGACCACCAGGATAACCCGTGTGACGGATGTAAGACTTAGCGTCCCACTTTTTACCTGTCAAGTTGATTTTAGAGGCGTTGATAACAACAACATTGTCTCCGCAATCAACGTGTGGTGTGTAGTTAGTTTTGTACTTCCCGCGTAACAGTTTTGCTACTACAGAAGACATACGCCCTAACGTTTGTCCTTCAGCATCAACAACAACCCACTCTTTGTTTACGGTGTTTTTGTTGGCAGATACTGTTTTGTAACTTAATGTGTCCACACTGTTTTATTTAATTATTAAACATTCCATTTCCTGTCTTCAATCGCTCGCGCGTGAAAACAGGGGTGCAAATGTACAATTATATATTTAGATAGCAAACAGAGGTTTGCGAATAATTTATACCGTTAAAAAACTTTAAAATAGCACTTTAACCTAACCCAAAAAGAATTCTCTTTTTAAATTTGATGTTCATCAGGACTAAAATGCTAATGATGAAAAATTTCTCGCCCCTAGTTTTAACACTTTTACTCTTCTCTCAAGCCTTATTTGCTCAGATTGGTATTGGCACCACAGCTCCAGAAGCTAGCCTAGACGTGCAGTCTGTAGCTAATGGTGGTATGCTCATTCCACGCGTAGCACTTACTAGCACTACAGATAATACTACGGTAGTCAATACAGACAGCGGAGCCCTTGCTGAAAGCACCTTAGTCTATAACGACGGTACAGGCGGCTTAACTCCTGCCGGATTTTATTATTGGAAAGGTACACTATGGGAGAAATTAGCAGATAACACTGATTCTAGAACATACACTGGAAAACTGAGAATAACATCCACTGGCTCCATAAATATTAACACCCTACCTTTTTCTCCTACAGCAATTACATTTACAGCTTATGCCAATGTAGAAAACTATACTCTTGATAGCGACAATGCTGCCTCTAATAATAATTCAGGAATTGCAAATTCGTTCGGTTACATGACTGGATTTGCAAACAACCACTCAGGATCAATTGCACAGCAAGTCATTTGCGGAGGCGGTAGTGGTAACTCAATTAATGACATTTCAAGATATGCATCTCCTAATCACTGCATAGGAATAAGATACGCAAATCAGAATGGAGACAAATTAGGGATTACGTCTGCAAGCTTGACGTCATTTGACAACAATGGATTCACACTAAATGTAGACAGTTATGCAGATGGGCTAGTAATAATCTATACCGCATACAGGTAGAGATCACATATAATTAAAGCAACACGTTGCAAATAATTAATTACAAGCCCAGACCGTACCAATCAAATCGTAATTCTTTATAAAGCATATAAATAAGCTTTTTGAAAATTGAAATATTGGCAGCTTTAAATAGAAAAGAATATTTCTTATCCTTCCATAAGTCGTAAATAATCGTTGGTCACGCTGTTTTTTAAAAAAGTCAGCAAAAACCTTAACAAAATTGCTATACTACACACAAGGATTTTTTTGCATTTAAATTATGTTTTTAACTAAAAACCATATTTTAAATCAAAAATCACCACCTCCACAACTCGATTTACATACTTCTCAATAAAAAAGACCTTCAATTGAAAATCTTGTAATTTCAATTGACATTTAACATACTTTTCGACACTTAATCAATATGTATGTTAAATGATAAAAAAATTATTATTTAGTTTCTTAATGTGTTTGCTAAGCCTATCGGCTTTCGCACAGCAAAAGACCGTGACAGGTACCGTAATCGGTGCAGACGGCACTCCGCTTCCGGGAGTAAATGTAGTCATCAAAGGCGCCACCGGTAGAGGTACGCAGACTGACTTTGACGGCGCCTACACTATCGACGCCAGCTCAAATGAAACTTTAGTATTTTCATTTGTGGGCTTTGAAACGCAAGAGCAGCTTGTGGGTGCAAAAACTACATTAAATGTAACCCTTGCAGAAAACACCGAATCGCTAGACGAGGTAGTGGTAGTAGGGTACGGTGTTCAACGCAAGCGTGACTTGACCGCTTCGGTATCTCAAGTAAAGGGAGATGACATCGCAAACTTAGTCACCCCAAGTTTTGAATCTCAACTAGCAGGACGCGCTGCCGGGGTACAGGTTACTACACAGACTGGTATTATTGGTGAAACTCCACGTTTCAGAATACGAGGTATTGCTTCAATCGATTCGGGCACATATCCGTTAGTAGTTGTTGACGGTATTCCTATTTACACCGGAGACTTAGGAGGTTACGCTTCCAACAACGCTTTAGGTGACGTAAACCCTGCCGATATTGAATCTGTAGAAATTCTAAAAGATGGTTCGGCTACTGCAATCTATGGATCACGCGCTGCAAACGGTGTTGTTTTAATCACTACCAAAAAAGGTCGCGAAGGAAAAATGACTATCAATTACAACATGTCTGCAGGTTTTGCAAGACCGGTAAACACGTTTAATCTCTTAGGCGCTTCAGACTTTGTTACCATAAGTAATGAAAAGCGCAGCAACCGCGGACAAAGCGATTGGGCTGCAGGAACCGAATTCAATACAGATTGGCAAGATCTTGTTTTAAATGACAATGCTTTTCAACAGGATCATAGCGTTTCTTTTTCTGGCGGAACACAGTACACAAAGTATTATTTGTCCTTAGGGTATACCGAGCAAGAAAGTATCGCGCGCCCTAATGACTTTGTACGTTATACTTTTAGATCAAATATTGAGCAGAAAATCAAAAGTTGGTTATCTATGGGGGTAAACGCAGGTTTAACCCGCTCTGAGTACAACGGCTTAAACACCGGTACCAACTCACTTTCAGGTAACATTTTTAATGCGAGCCGCCAGCATCCTAACGTATCTCCTTATGATGCAAATGATCCTACAGGCTATAATTTAGATGACACATTCCCTGATCGTATGGGACGCGGCACCAACTTAGAAACCGTAGGAGATAACATTCCAAACATTATGTTTGCAATTGAGAACAACTCGTACTACTCTAAAGTAAACCGTGTTATTGGGAACGTTTATGCAGATATCAAACCCGTTTCTACGATCAACTTTAGAACTCAAGTTAGTATTGATCAAACCAACACCACCGGTTTCTTATTCTGGAGCCCGATTCACGGTGATGGATATGGCTCAAACGGACGTGTGCAAAACAGCAATACTGACCTTACCCGCTGGAACTGGCAAAACGTGTTGAGCTACAACGAGACTTATGGGGAAGATCATAATGTTTCGCTAACACTAATCAATGAATATCAAAAGTCAAGAGACCAAAGTTTCTTCGGCACAGGTACTGATCTAAGCAACGAGTTTTTCAATCAAAACCTCATCAGTAACTCGTATGGTGTTCAAGGTTCTGGCGGAAGCTTAAGCGAGAATGGTTTGATTTCCTATGCCGGTCGTTTGAATTACAACTACAAACAGAAGTATTTCCTTCAAGGAACCTTACGTAGAGATGGTCTTTCTTCATTACCATTTGAAAACCGCTACGGAACTTTCCCAGGAGCTTCTTTTGGATGGACTGTAAGTGAAGAATCATTTATGCAAGGCATTAAAGAAACCCTTTCTGACTTCAAAATCCGTGGTTCGTATGGAAAAGTTGGTAACACAGACATTGGCAACTACCCTTACTTAGGACTTTATGGCGCTGCAAAATATGGCGACACTAATGGTATTGGTTATGTTCAATTTGGTAATGATCAGCTGCGTTGGGAAACCAGTATTAAATATGACTTAGGTGTAGATCTTGCTTTCTTACGCAATCGCATTACCATCAGTGCAGACTACTTTAAAAACGACACCGATGACCTGATCTTAGATCTAGAAACTCCTATGTCTTTTGGAGTACCTAATAACAGCTACCGCGCAAACATTGGTAAAATTCAAAACACCGGTTATGAATTTGCTGTAGATGCACGTATTCTGGATAAAGAATTTAGATGGAATGTTTCTGCTAACATCTCCTTTATCGACAACGAAGTTATTGCTTTGGTTAACGGTCAGGATCGTATAGGCACCAACACGATCACTCGTGAAGGAGAATCTATCAACTCTATTTACGGTGTGCGTTATTACGGAACAAATCCAGAAAATGGTAATCCGGTTTATTACAAAGCAGACGGAAGCTTAGTTCAAGGCAACCTGCCCGGTTCTAGTTATTCGGTTTTTGATCCTGCAAATCCTGCTGATGTTTCTCAGGCTGCTTCTTTAAGCGCTGCAGACGATCGCGTGATTTTAGGTCAATCGCTTCCTAAATATTTTGGAGGTTTAAATTCCTCTATGAATTACAAAAACTTCGATCTAGGATTTTTATTCCGCTTTAGCGGCGGAAACAAAATCTTCAATGCTACGCGTAGAGATTTATTAAACCAAAACTTTACTAACAACAGCACTGAGATTTTAGGAAGATGGCAAAGTGTAGAAAATCCAGGTGATGGATGGACCCCCAGATTATATGCATCTACAAACACCACTACCAACTTAACTTCAATAGCGACTTCACGTTTTCTTGAAGACGGCGATTTTATCAAATTAGATAACATCACTTTAGGATACAGCCTACCGGCTGATACCGCTACACAATTAGGTATCACAAAGCTTCGCTTGTATTTACAAGCGCAAAACGTATGGACGATTACTGATTACTCAGGCTTAGATCCAGAAATGGAATCTGCAGGTGTTGACCTTAACGGTACACCCAGAGCAAGCATTTTTTCTTTTGGTCTTAATCTAAGTCTATAACCTTATTACTATGAAAAAACGAATTTTAAATATGAAATTTTCCCGTGCTGTTAAACCACTTCTTCTCGTTTTAGGATTGAGTGTCTTTTACAGCTGTCACGAAGAAAATGTTCTCGAACTAGAGCCTTTTAACCAAATCTCTGAAGACGCTGCGTTTTCTACCGCAGATCTTGTTGAACTATCCGTAACCGGTATGTACAATGCGGCTCAAATAGGAGTGTATACCGGCACAGGGCGTGGGTATCCTTTTGGGGCTGCTTTTGTACAGCAAGGAGATAACCGTGGTGAAGATGTGGTAAACGTTGCTACCTTTTACCAGCTTACCTACACCGGCACCTACGACCCCACTACAGCAAATAACGTGTATTACTGGAGCGATACCTATCGCTTAATAAACAGAGCAAACATCGTTCTTGAAGGGGTACAGACCGCGTTAGACAATGGGATCATCACTCAGGAACAAGCTGACGACTATGAGGGTCAGGCAAAATTCTTGAGAGCTGCTGCACATTTAGAGTTGCTGTTTCATTTTGCAAAACCGTATAACGACACTCCAGATGCATCACATCTTGGGGTTCCTTATAGAGACTACCCGATCAACACTGCAGAGTCTATCGCTACTGCGTTGGAGCAAGGTAGAAACACCGTCGCAGACTGCTATGCCCGAATTTTAGCTGATTTTGATGATGCTGAAAGTCTTTTGCTAAGCAAAGCGGAACGCGGAGGAACAGACGGAATCATCAGAGCTACAAGCGAAGCTGCAATTGCATTTAAAACCCGTGCCTACTTGCATATGCGTAACTGGCCAATGGTTATTCAAGAAGGAACTAAGCTTAATGGAACATATACCTTAACTGCTTCTCCCAACGAACCTTTTGCAAGCGGATATGCTAATACCGAATCTATTTTCTCTATTGAAAATACAGCTTTGAACAATCCCGGTGTGAACGCAGCTTTAGCTTCTCAATATAATCGCCGCGGACTTGTAGTAATCAGCCCAATTATCTGGAGAAATCCTTCTTGGTTAGAAGACGACCTAAGACGTGGAGAAGGAACTTTAGTAACCACACGTTCAGGAGTAAAGTATACTAACAAGTACAAAGATGCTACGAACTACACAGACCCTGCTCCAGTAATTCGTTATGCTGAAGTATTACTCAATATGGCCGAAGCTTATGCTCGTACTAACGCTGCCGGAAGCGCGCTTACCAACCTTAACTTAGTACGCAACAGATCGCTTGCAGCACCTGCAACTCAAGCCTATGTAAGCACTAGTTTTGCAACTCCAGCTGCTTTGGTCAATGCAATCATTACCGAGCGTAGAATAGAATTTGTGATGGAAGGAAGACGTTGGCCAGACATTCACCGTCTACAACTTGATGACTTAGCACCCGTAAGTGGTGTTCCTCAAAAAGTGGCTAACGGCACACCTACTGCCGAAAGCTATACTTTAGGCACCGCATATTCCGGACCTTATGGTGTAGATGCTATTCCTTATAGCGCGACTGCATTTTTATGGCCAATACCTCAGCAAGAGATCAACAATAACCCAACTCTTGCTGCGCAGCAAAACCCAGGTTGGTAAACCAACATTTGGTTTCATTAAATTCATTTAGCCAAAGAAAAACCCGCTTAAGAATCTTAAGCGGGTTTTTTAGTTTAATCAATCTTCAAATTTATATTGGGTTTTGCTTCAATAATGGGTTCGCATTTAATGCATCTAGAGGAATCAACCATTGCCATCTGTTATCTCCTGCAGGCACCTCATAAACATTATTAATTACTGTTTGTACGTGATTAGCTCCTGTACGATCAAGCGGTTGATTTAAACGCTTTAAATCATAGAATCTAAAACCTTCACCCCAAAGCTCTATTCTTCTTTGAATATATATCTCCTCTTTAAGAGCCTGACCTGTATTGGTTGACAAGGTATACTCAGGATCTCTGTTTGAAGCAAAATCAAACAATACAGAACGCGCTGCTCCTTCATCAATATAGCTTAGCGCTTCAGCTTCTATAAGATACATCTCCCCGGCGCGCATATAAGGTACATCCATTCTACTATCACCGGTTCCTGCGGCTAAGAATTTCTGACTTGTATATGGGAAAAGTGAAAAATTAGACGCAATTGAATATCCCGGAGGCAAACTATCGTGTTGTCCGGTAGGATCAAACAACACAGCCCGAATATCTGTTTCAGAAATCTGATCGTAAAGCAAATTATTTATCGCTTTAGGGTTTGTTCTAATATTTGTTGAACTGTAATTTCTTGAAACATACGCTCCGAAATTTCCATAGTAATCGGTTTGATCCTCTTGAATGTAGCTTCCCCACATCCACTCACCATTAGTATACGTGTTGAAGTTTGCATAGTAATCATCATTAGACATAAGATTATAGTTGGCTCTAGCCTGCGCCGCATAATCTGCCGCAACTTGGTAATTTTGTTGAACCAAAGCTACACGCGCTTTTAATCCTAATGCCACTGATTGATCTAGATGTGATTTATTAGGTCGCACATAACCGTCAAGCAATTCAATAGCTGCATCAAGGTCTGTATTAATCTGTGTATAAACTTCTTCAACGCTCGCACGAGGTAATGGGTCATTATCAGCGGTTAATCTGATAGGAATTCCCGGTTGTGTATTTTCAGCACCTGCTGAATAGCGAATTCCATAAAGTTGAACCATTTGAAAATGAGCCCAAGCTCTATAAAGAGTTGCTTGACCTAAAGCAGCCTGACGCTCTGCAGCATCACCTTCAGCATTTTCTGCTCCATTGATGACTACGTTAGCATTTCTGATAATTCGATAATAGGTACGATACGGGAAAAGGTTATCAGAATCATCTGCATTAGTGTGATCTAACCAACCTGCCGCAGAAACAAACCAACCGTTTCCTCGAGAAGTCATAACAAAATCCTCTCCTAATACATCGTTTTGAATCATTAACGATCCTATACCGCTTCGGCCTTGCGCGCCGTATCTTATGTATAAAGAACGGTGAATACCATTAATTACTAAAAATAGGTTTCCGGTAGTTGACGTAGCGGTCACATCAGAAACACTTTCGGTAGGCACTTCTTCTAAAAATTCTTCACTACACGATGATAATGCTAATCCCAGCACTACAAAGAGTAAAGTAAACTTAGTTATATAGTTATTTTTCATAGTTTTTATAATGTAATATTTAATCCTACTGATAATACGCGAGCCGGTGTAAAGCGGTTTGAAGTGGTACCGTTAAAGCTTTCACCTACATCCATACCTTTTCTAGCGGTAAGCTTGAATAAATTCTCTCCACTTACATATACATTTGCTCCGGTAAGCCCTAACTTTTGCACAAGCTCAGCATCAAATGCGTAGCCCAGATTTACTTGTCGTAATGCCAAGAAATCTGATTTTTCTAACCAGCGGCTAGAACCTGCACCAAAAGCTGCTGTTTGCGCAGCATCAAGTCTAGGGACATTCGTAATGTCACCCGGCTCTTGCCATCTATCAAGAATATCTGTACTTAACGCGGTTCCGTAAGTACCAGAGTGCATCAGACCAGAATAGTTAGAGTCATAGGTTTCTCCACCTAACTGATAAGTAAACGTGATCCCTAACTGAAAGCCTTTATACTCAAAGTTGTTTCTAAAGGCTCCGTAAACATCTGGAGTAGCTTTACCTACAAAGTTGTAGTTTGCGTTATTTTGGTTAGTAGTTACTGTGGTTCCGTCAATTTCTCTTAAATCGCTTCCTCCTGCTTCAATAGCCTCAGGACTTGCAATGTATAGCGCCATACCATCAGCAGGATCTACACCATACCACTCTCTTAACCAGTAGTCATAGATATCACCACCTACAACCAGCTTTTTAGAACCATTAATGATCTCTTCTTGTGAAAGTTCTTTAATCTCATTTTTGAGTGTTGAAGCATTAATGCTGAAATCCCACTTAAACTGACTGTTGCGAACAATTCCTACAGTTACGTCAAATTCAAAACCACTGTTTACCCAGCTACCTATGTTGTCAGGATAATCATCAAGACCTGAAGATACCGGAAGCGGCACATCAAATAATAGATCTTCAGACTTACGGTTATAGTATTCAAAAGTACCAGCCACGCGGTTGTTGAATAAACCAAATTCAATTGCAGCATCGGTTTGAATGTTAGTTTCCCACTGCAATCTTGGGTTTCCTGGAGAATCAACTAAGATTCCACCTTCTGAAGCGTTGTTATAATCTAAAGCAAATAAAGATTGGCTTACATAATACCCGCCTAAGTTGTCATTACCTACTTCACCATAAGAGGCTCTTAATTTTAAAAGATTTGCCCAATCTGCAGTCTCCATAAAGGCTTCTTGATCTATTCTCCAAGCACCACCTACAGAAAAGAAATCTCCCCAACGAGCATCTTTGCTAAATCGTGAAGACCCGTCACGTCTGTAAGATCCTGAAATATAATACCGACTGTCATAATCATAATTTACACGAGAGAAATATCCTTCGGTCGTTTGATTACTGGTATAGGAAATCAAATCATTTGTAGTAGTAAAGTTGATCAACTCGGTATTTCCTTCAACGATTTGATTTTGTCTGAATCCGTTTAGATACTCATACTCTGTATCAAAACTTTCGTGTCCTACTAAAGCAGAAACGCTATGCTTTCCAAAAGTCTTAGAATAGTTAAGTAACTGGTTGTAGTTTACTGTAGTTCTAGTTGAAGTTGTTCTACCTGCTCTACCATCAGGAGCACCATCCCCTACAATTGGGTTGTCAAAACTTTCGTTGCTGTAAAAACGCTTATCAATACCTCCATTTACGGTAAAGGTGAAATCTTGCAAGAAGGTAAATTCAGCATAAGCTCTAGACGTAAATGAGAAAATCTTATCACGATCTACGTTAAGCAAAGTCTCTTGAATCACATTACGACCACTACCACCGCCACCTACACGGTTATCGCCAAGGTCATAGATCCAATTACCATCACTATCTAAAATATATTCTCCTGTTTCAGGGTCGTGCTCGTGAACCGAGTAAATAGGACCGATATATCTGGTAGTTCTAAACGGGTTTACGTAGGACGAACTTCCTGCATCTGCAGCTTGATTGGAGTCTGAATCTGCAGCCGAAATATTTAAACCTGTTTTAATCCAATCTGTTACTTGCGTATTCGCATTTAGACGAGCTGTAAGTCGCTTAAAATTTGAATTGATGATATACCCATCTTCTTTTAAATAACTTACCGAAGCATAATAGTCTGATTTCTCAGTACCTCCGCTATATGAAAAATCAAGGTTGGTACGCACACCGGTACGTACAAGCGGCTCTAGCCAATCAAGATCTTCTGCGTATAATAAAGAAGCATTAGGATTCAAAGTTCCATCTTCTAAAACGATTTGATCATTAGCCACATTAAATGGGTTTTGGCCCAGCTCATCATAAATTGTTGAGGAAGCAATAGCGTTTGCTTCAGCTACCGGCGTATCACTGCTCATAGATAAACTATTGCGTAACGCTTCCCACATTAAAGGGTAATACTCACTCGCACTAACGCGATCATATTCTGGAATACCACGACTGGTAATACCTTGAGACATTTTTAAGGAAACTTGAGGTTTCCCACTGCGTCCAGATTTTGTTGTGATCAACACCACCCCGTTTGCAGCTCTACTACCGTAAAGTGAAGTGGAAGCAGCATCTTTAAGTACGGTTAAACTTTCAATATCATTAGAGTTGATACTTGAAAGCTCTCCATTAAACTGAACTCCATCTACGATGTAAAGTGGTGTATTTGAAGCACTGTAAGAACCTGTTCCTCGAATACGGATGCTAGGAGCCGATCCCGGCTGACCATTTGCTGCAGATACATTTACACCGGCAGCAGCACCATCTAATGCAGAAATAGCATTGGTAATAGGGCGTTGTTCTAGAGACTCTCCATTTACCTGTACAGCAGAACCGGTAAAGTCTTCTTTCTTTGCAGTACCATAAGCAACTACAAGCACTTCATCCAGTGATTGAGTGTCTTCAGATAAGGTTATTGAAAATGTAGCAGAAGCACCTACGAGTTGTTCGTAAGGTTTAAAGCCCATATAAGAAAAAACGAGCGTTTCATCGGCGCTCGCTGCGATGGTAAAATTACCATCAAAATCGGTTTGCGTACCACGACCTGTGGTATTCTTTACCGTTACATTAACTCCCGGAAGCGGCATACCGGTTTGATCGGTCACCGTTCCACTCACCGTTTTTGTTTGGGAGAAGGCGAAATTTAAGGTCATCAGGAAGACTAACGACCAGATTAATCTTAGTTGTTGTTTCATTCGTAAAAATTTGAATTTTGATATTAGCCAGCGCTAAAAATGAAACAAACCAATTGAAAACACTTCTTTTTAACAGAATTCGAAGCACTTTTATTGATACAACAGTTATTTCATTGATTTTTATAAAATTCAAATTTTAAATAGGGTAGAATTCACATAATAGCACCCTATTTTTAACAACATAAAACGTATTAGTTAAGAATATTTTATTATAACGTTAAGTTAAAGAAATCATAGAAACTCCTGTTTTAATGGGCATCAAGCCAGTTATCACCTAACCCGACTTCAACATCAAGAGGAACATCTAATTTGAATGCGTTTTCCATTTCAGATTTTATAAGTTCCTGAACTTCATCTAATTCTGATTTGTAAACATCAAATACTAATTCATCATGAACTTGAAGTAACATTTTGGTTTTTAAGCCTTTATCCTTGAGTTTCTGATGTATTTTGATCATTGCGATTTTAATGATATCTGCAGCACTCCCTTGTATTGGTGCATTTACCGCGTTACGCTCAGCTGCACCACGCACTACCGCGTTACTACTGTTGATATCCTTTAAATAACGACGACGACCTAAAACTGTAGATACGTAGCCATTCTCACGCGCAAAATCTACCTGTTCGCTCATATAATTGCGCAGTTTAGGATAGGTCTTATAATAGGTGTCAATAAGCTCTTTACTTTCGCTACGGGTAAGGTCGGTTTGATTACTCAGTCCAAAAGCAGACACACCGTAAATAATCCCAAAATTCACGGTTTTTGCATTACTACGTTGTTCTCGGGTCACCTCATCAATGGGCACATTAAAGACTTTTGCAGCAGTAGATGCGTGAATATCTTCTCCCTCCTGAAAGGCTTTCATCATCGTTTCTTCCTGGCTCAAAGCTGCGATTATGCGCAATTCAATCTGTGAGTAATCTGCCGCAAGTAATACATAATCTTCATTACGCGGCACAAAAGCCTTACGCACCTGACGCCCACGCTCAGTACGGATTGGAATATTCTGTAAGTTCGGATTGTTTGAACTCAGACGGCCGGTAGCCGCTACGGTTTGCATATAATCGGTATGGACGCGGCCGGTTTTTGAATTTACCTGTGCCGGTAAAGCATCAACATACGTACTTTTTAATTTGGACAAGCCTCGATAATCAAGTACGTGCTGCACGATCTCGTGATCGGGAGCTAAATAAGAAAGCACATCTTCTGCGGTAGAATATTGCCCCGTACGGGTTTTCTTCGGTTTATCTACAAGCTTTAATTTGTCAAATAGTATTTCACCCAATTGCTTTGGCGAACCAATATTAAATTCTTCTCCCGCTTCTTCATAAATACTTTTCTCGAGCGAGGTGATGTCATTATTAAGCGCTTCAGAAAGACTGCCTAAAAATTCCTGATCCAGATTGATTCCTTCTAATTCCATATCTGCTAAAACCTGCACCAAAGGAATTTCGATATCATCAAACAACTTTTGGGTATTAGCCTCGCCCAATTCTTTTTGAAAATGCTCTTTCAGCTGAAGCGTTACATCTGCGTCTTCTACAGCATATTCGGTTTGCTGATCAACAGGCACGTCAGCCATCGACTTTTGATTCTTACCTTTTTTACCGATCAATTCTTCAATAGAAACCGGTGTATAGTTAAGGTAAGTTTCTGCGAGCACGTCCATATTATGACGCATATCTGGATTGATCAGATAATGCGCAATCATCGTATCAAAAAGCTTTCCTTTTACTTCGACATCATACTTCGCCAACACCTTAATGTCATACTTAAGGTTTTGCCCAATTTTCTCGATTTCTTCCGCTTCAAAAAACGGACGCAGTGCTTCGATCAGTTTTTGTACTTCTTCTTTTTCTGACGGAAATGGAATATAAAATCCTTTGGTTTTCTCCCAGCTGAAAGCGATCCCTACCAGTTCTGCCTGCAACGGATCTAGATCTGTAGTTTCGGTATCAAAACATACCGAAGTTTGCTTCATTAAGTTTTTGATGAACAAGTTCATCGCCATTCCTGGAGCTACACTTTGGTAAAAATGCTCAGTGTCTTTTATGGTTTTTCGGGTATTGCGCTCTTCTATAGCAGGCTCATCACCACCAAAGAGATTGTATTGTCCCGCACCGGCATTTGCTGCTTTTTCCGCAGAACTTACCAGTTTTTTAGCCGTTTCCGTACCGCTTACTGCGGCTCCGGTATCGCTATCGGCTTCGCCGGAAAATATCTTGATAAACTGATCTTTAAGCCTACGGAATTCGAGTTCATCAAAAATCTCCTGCACTTTATCTGCATCCGGTTGCGAAAGTTCGTATTGTTCTGCATCAAATTTCACATCACAATCGGTCATAATGGTTGCTAACTTTCTGGATAGACGTCCCAGCTCGGCGTTTTCGATCACCTTCTCTTTCATCTTTCCTTTAAGCTGATCTGTATTTTCTAACAGACCTTCTAAGCCACCGTATTGCTTGATAAACTTCTTAGCCGTTTTATCTCCCACTCCGGGCAATCCGGGGATATTATCAGACGCGTCACCCATCATTCCTAAGTAATCGATCACCTGTTCTGGACGCTCGACTTCAAAACGTTTTTGCACTTCAGGAATTCCCCAGATCTCGATCCCGTTACCCATTCGCGCTGGTTTGTACATAAAAATGTTTTCAGAAACCAATTGCGCATAATCCTTATCCGGCGTGACCATAAAAACCTGATAATCCTCTTTTTCTGCCTGTTTGGCCAGCGTACCGATCAAATCATCTGCCTCTACACCTTCAATCTCAATACACGGCACGTGCATCGCTTTAAGAATCTCCTGAATAATAGGCACCGCTATACGTATCGCTTCTGGAGTTTCATCACGATTCGCTTTGTACTCTTCATACATTTCGACACGTTCAGAACTTCCGCCTTTATCAAATGCCACTGCGAGATGATCTGGCTTTTCACGCTTGATCACATCAAAAAGCGAGTTGACAAAACCCATAATAGCAGAAGTATCCTGACCTTTTGAATTCACTCGAGGATTTTTAATCAGTGCGTAATAACCACGAAAAATCAATGCATAAGCATCTAAAAGAAATAAGCGCTTTTGAACAGCCATATTGGGAATTTTTAATCGAATATCAGAAGTATCAAAAATAGGAATTAGTCTTATGATAAAAGTTTTTAGCCGGAGACATTTTGACAAAAACGCTATGGTCTATTTTTAGACAGATTACTTATCTTTCTTAAAACTGAAACTTAAATACCATGAGCATACCGCAATCTTATACGGAGTTTGAAGCCACACTAGAGAAGAGCAGCCCGCCCTCAAGTTGGCCCGAAGCTTTGCAAGCGCTTTGGCATCAGGCAAAAGGAGACTGGGAAGCCTCTCACAATATCGCTCAAGACATGCATACTGCTATGGGAAGTTTGATTCACGCGCACTTACATCGCGATGAAGGTGATGATTGGAATGCTAAATACTGGTATCGTCAAGCCGGAAGACCTTTTCCAACTGTTTCTTTGGAGGAAGAGTTAACACAACTCGTAAACGAAGTCATCGCTTAAAATAAAGCCTAAACAATCTCAGGGCAAACTCAATAAGCATATGTTAGAAACGAATTTTCAATTTTAAAGCAAGCCTCGAAGTATTAAACCCTTTGGCGGCGCCAATAAAAAAACCCGCTGAAAATCAGCGGGTTTTTTTTATCCATTGAATATACTTATTACAATTCTAACGCTTTAAGCACATTATTATCCATCAACAATTCTTCAGGGTTTTCTAGCGCTTCTTTTACAGCCACTAAGAATCCTACAGATTCTTTACCGTCAATGATACGGTGATCGTAAGAAAGTGCTACATACATAATAGGCGCAATAGCGATTCCGCCGTCGCGTACGATAGGACGCTCAACAATGTTGTGCATTCCTAAAATCGCAGATTGAGGAGGGTTGATGATAGGTGTAGAAAGCATACTTCCAAACACACCACCGTTTGTGATGGTGAAAGTTCCACCGGTCATTTCATCTACAGTGATCTGACCATCACGCGCTCTTAGCGCAAGACGTTTCACTTCAGACTCTACACCGCGGAAACTTAAGTTTTCAGCATTTCTGATAACTGGCACCATCAAACCTTTAGGTCCTGAAACCGCGATAGAAATATCTTTAAAGTCAAAAGAAACCATCTCTTTACCGTCGATCATTGAGTTTACAGCTGGGTACATTTCCAACGCACGCACACAAGCCAAAGTAAAGAACGACATAAACCCAAGACTCACACCGTGCTTAGCTTTAAAATCTTCTTTATACTTATTACGTAACTCAAAAATCGGAGTCATATCAACCTCGTTAAAGGTAGTAAGCATTGCGGTCTCATTCTTTACAGAAACTAAACGCTCAGCTACTTTACGACGCAACATAGACATTTTAGAACGGCTTTCTCCACGGCTTCCGGTTCCCGGAGTTCCCATTGAAGGCTGTGCGTTTACCGCATCTTCTTTAGTAATACGACCGTCGCGACCTGTACCTTTTACATCTTTAGCATCAATTCCCTTTTCATCTAAAGTCTTTTTAGCTGCCGGAGAAGGTGATCCTGAAGCGTACGTCTTTTTATCTTGCGTTTGCTCAGGCGTGCTCGATTTTGAAGGCTCTTCTTTTTTAGGTTCGGCTTTTTCTTCTTTCTGCTCTTCTTTGTCGCTACCGCTATCGCCTTCTGGCTTTGCAGCATCAGTATCAATGAGACAAACAACTTCGCCTACGGCAACTGCGTCGCCTTCTTCGGCTTTAAGGGTAATAATTCCGCTTGCTTCAGCAGGAAGCTCTAAAGTTGCTTTATCACTATCTACTTCGGCAATCGCCTGATCTTTTTCTACATAATCCCCATCTTCAACAAGCCACTGGGCGATTTCAACTTCGGTGATCGATTCTCCCGGCGAAGGGACTTTCATTTCTAAAGCCATAATTCTCTATTGTTATCTTTTATTCTTTAGTTAAAACTAAAATGTTTTTATTGGTTATTTGAATTTTTATCGAAAACATCATCAATTACGCGCTGATGTCTTCTCTTAAATCGTACAGAACTACCTGCAGCAGGCGCACCGTAAAATTTACGACTGCATACTCTGAATTTTTGCGCTTCAGGAAGATGCATCAATAAATGCCCGTAAGCTCCCATATTGCGCGGTTCTTCTTGTGCCCAAACTACATCGTCTGCATTTTTATACTTTTCAAGCGCTGCTCTGATTTCCTTTTTAGGAAGCGGGAACAATTGTTCAACACGCACAAGTGCAACATCATCTCGCTCTAATTCTTCACGCTGCGCAAGCAAGTCATAATAAAACTTACCAGTCACAAAAACCAGCGTTTTAACCTGATCTGCTTTTACACTATCATCATCAATGGTCATTTGGAAACTGCCGTTTGCCAATTCTTCTTTGGTCGACATTACTTTAGGATGTCTCAACAAACTTTTTGGCGTAAAAACGATAAGCGGTTTTCTAAAATTGGTCTTCAATTGACGACGCAATAAATGGTAGAAGTTTGCAGGAGTAGTACAATCTGCGACATACATATTGTCAACTGCACAAAGCTGTAAATAGCGCTCCATACGTGCCGAAGAGTGCTCTGCACCCTGACCTTCATAACCGTGAGGCAATAACATTACCAGACCGTTTTGAAGCTTCCATTTATCTTCTGCTGCAGAAATATACTGATCCAGCATAATCTGCGCTCCGTTACTGAAGTCACCAAACTGCGCTTCCCAGATAGGTAATGTTTTAGGACTCGCCATCGCGTAACCATAATCAAATCCAACCACACCATATTCTGAAAGCAGCGAGTTGAAGATGTACATATGGCCTTGCTCTCCTTTAAGGTTATTGAGCAACACGATCTCTTCTTCGCTTTCTTCAACTTTGGTCACGGCGTGACGGTGAGAGAAGGTACCTCGCTCTACATCCTGACCGGTCATACGCACATCAAAACCTTCTTTAAGCAAGGAACCGTATGCAAGTAATTCGGCAAGACCCCAATCTATTTTATTATCATCAAAGTACATTGCGCGACGCCCTTCGATGATCTTGTTTATTTTTCTTAAGAATTTCTTCCCTTCCGGAAGTTTGGTGATCGCCTCTGCAATTTCAGTTAATGCATCAAGGTCAAAAGTCGTGTCTACCGGCTGCATCATCTCATCTTCGGTAGCAGGCTCAAAACCTTCCCACTCATCTTGCATAATTGCAGTGATACGGGTGGTTTCTTCTTCTCTAGACTTTTCTAATTTTTCTTCAAGTTTTTCTTTGTACTCATCTTCTAATTGCTTCACGTGATTCTCGTCAATCACGCCTTGCTCAATAAGCTTTTTAGCATAGATATCTCTTGCATTATCGTGCTTGGCGATCGCTTTGTATAATTTAGGCTGTGTAAAACGCGGCTCATCACCTTCATTATGACCGTATTTACGATATCCTAAAAGATCGATGAATACATCACGACCAAAAGTCATTCTGAAATCAAGCGCAAATAAAGCTGCATGCACTACAGCTTCTGCATCATCAGCATTTACGTGCAATACCGGAGATAATGTGGTTTTAGCAACATCAGTGCAATAGGTCGAAGAACGCGCATCAAGATAATTGGTGGTAAACCCGATCTGGTTATTGATCACGATATGAATGGTTCCTTTAGTGGTATAACCATCTAATTGTGCCATCTGAATCACCTCGTAAACAACACCTTGACCAGCAATTGCTGCATCTCCATGCACTACAATAGGAAGCACTTCCTGCGGATTGTCAAAATAATGACGGTCTTGTTTAGCTCTCGAAATACCTTCTACCACGGCGCCTACTGTTTCTAAGTGAGACGGGTTGGGCGCAATGTTGATATTGATCTCTTTTCCGCTGTCTGTAAGTCGGCTTGAGGTCCAACCGAGGTGATACTTAACATCACCATCGAACACCTCTTGATCGTAATCTTTACCATCAAACTCACTAAAAATATCTTTAGCGTTCTTTCCGAAGATATTGGTCAAGGTATTTAGACGACCACGATGTGCCATACCCATCACAAAATCTTTTACACCACGATCTGCTGCTGCTTCAATAATTGCATCAACCGCAGGAATAAAACTCTCTCCACCTTCAAGCGAAAAGCGTTTTTGCCCTACATATTTTGTATGTAAAAAGGTTTCAAAAGAAACCGCTTCATTCAGTTTTTTAAGAATTTTCTTCTTAGTATCTGCAGAAAAATCAGGATGGTTATCGTTGACATTCAATTTATTTTGAATCCATTTGATTTCCTCCGGTTTTCTGATAAACATATATTCAACCCCAATAGAATCGCAATAAATGTTCTCTAAATGCGTGATTATGTCTCTAAGCGTGTTAGAGCCAATACCCAAGATCTCGCCCGCGTTAAAAACGGTATCTAAATCTTTTTCTGATAAACCAAAGTTTTCTAAAGCCAGTGTAGGCTCATATTTCCGACGCTCGCGCACCGGATTGGTTTTAGTAAATAAGTGCCCGCGCGTACGGTAACCATCTATCAATTTAACAACTTGAAATTCCTTCTGTAATTTATCAGGAACAGCATTATCTGAAGAAGTGTTAGCGCTGAGTTCTGAAACGTCTGCGGCGATACCGCTTTCTTCGATCCCAAAGTCAAAACCTTGAAAAAAAGCTCTCCAGCTGGGTTCTACACTATCAGGATGTTGTAAATATTTATCGTATAGGTCTGCGAAGTATGCAGTATTTGCTGCATTGAGAAATGAAAATCTATCCATTTTATAAATTAAATCTGTCGATTTTTTAAGCAATAATTTGTCAAAAATACAATAAATCGCGCGCACCAAGCGTGTCCTTTCGTAATTTTATGTTTATCATTAACATTTTAAAATCAGGTTTTAACACCTTGCTAACAAAGCCTTAAGCTTTAGAAAAATGTATTTTATGAAATCGATTTCAAAACTTTATATAATTCTTCTATTTATAGCGTTTGGTATAGCTTCTAGCCAGGCGCAATTTCGGTCTGATTCTTTTTGGGATCGGGTGAATTTTGGCGGTGGTTTTGGATTGAATTTTGGCAATGACTATTTTGCCGCAAACCTCGCTCCAAGTGCTATTTACAACTTCAATCCTTATTTCGCTGCCGGACCCGGGTTGAGTTATTCGTATGTAAAGAATGGTAGTTTAAAATCTTCAATTGTGGGTGGAAGCATTATTGCGCTCGCTAATCCGCTTCCTATCATTCAGCTTTCTGCAGAGTTTGAAGAGCTATATGTTTCGCAACGCGCCAATTGGGACGGTGGTACATTTTCTGATGATTTCTGGAATTCTGCCTTATTTCTTGGAGCCGGTTACCGTAGCGGACCCGTAACTATAGGCGCCCGATATAACATACTTTACAACGATGACGATGCCATCTACACCAGTGCGATTATGCCATTTATAAGGTTCTATTTTTAAACTGAACTTTTTTAAACTCTCGCTCCAGAATGAGTACGCTTACAAATTCTGCGAGTTGATGCACCTCACAATCGGGCAAAGCTTTGATCTTAGCTTCAGAAACATCTATGGCGTAAAGCAGTGTGAGGTAGCTTTCAAAATCACTCACCACCAGATTATAAAGTGCGGCTTGCAGATTACGCAGTAACTGTTGATTTTCAAAAGCAGTATCAAATTCAGCTTCAAGTCCGGCGCGTTCAAAGTCTTTATTAAGCTGAAACACCAAGGCATAAAACAGCTTTTCTTTGCGAACCTGGTCTAATAAGTTACTGCCGGAATTCATTCTTCAATTCTTTAAACTTTTCTGCGCATGAGCAGTCGGGCAAAGTCTTCTAAAATACTTTTATTTTCTTGAGGAACCTCAAGCGTTTCCAGAACGTTGAGCGCCTTTTGAGTATAATTTTCAATTTCTTGCTGAGTTGCTTCGGCTGCGCCGGAATCTATAAAAAGCTGCTTTACCGTTTCAATTTTTTCCGAAGGATCCTGTGGATTGATACTGAATAAATGCTGCAACTGCTTGCTGTGCGTAGGGTCTAGTTTTTGCAAAGCAGTTAAGTATAAGAAGGTCTTTTTGTTTTCGATAATATCACCGCCCACTTGCTTCCCAAAGGTTTTAGGATCACCAAAAGCATCCAGATAATCATCCTGAAGCTGAAATGCGATCCCTAAATCACGACCGTAATCATAAATGCGTTGTGCATTTTCAGAAGAGGCTTCTGCAACCAGCGCGCCCATTTTAAGCGCAGCTCCTACCAAAACCGCCGTTTTGTATTCAATCATTTTAAGATACTCTGGGATGGTCACATCATCACGCGTCTCAAAATCTACATCATACTGCTGCCCTTCACAAACTTCAATTGCTGTCTTGCTGAAAAGCTTTGCGAGTTCTCTAAAGGTTTCTCCTTCATAATTCTCAAAAAGCTGATATGCATTGATCAACATCGCATCTCCCGAGAGAATCCCTGTATTTATGTCCCACTTTTCGTGCACAGTCTCTTGACCACGACGCAAAGGCGCATCATCCATAATATCATCGTGCACTAATGAGAAATTATGAAAAACCTCAACCGCTAAAGCCGCGTCTAAAGCCTTTTTATGATCTGAACCAAAAATATCCGTCGCCATTAACGTCAATACCGGTCGTAAGCGTTTCCCTCCCAACTGCAAAATATAGTCAATGGGTTCGTATAGGTTTACCGGTTCTTTAACCTTGACCTTAGCGTTTAAATATTCAACAAACACCTCTGTGTATTGATCAATGCGGAGCATACTTTAAAATTTTGGCTAAAAATAAGACACTAATTCTGAACTCAACGCTTCAAGCATCACAAGCTGGTATTCTTAGGCCATATTATGTAATCATTAAATATTGAAAAAACTTCGGAAACTTAATTAGTTTTTAAAGTTTCCGTTTTATATTTGCGCCGGATTATGAAAACGGAAATTCTAGAAAACGCAACCCAACTCTTTTTAAATCACGGATTTAAAAGTGTTACCATGGATGATATCGCCGCACATATGGGGATATCCAAAAAGACCATTTATGCCAATTATGCGCATAAAACTGAACTTGTAGAAGCAGTGGGCCATCATTTATTGACCAGCGTACAATGTGTGGTCAAAGATATGGTAGATGAGCACATGAACCCTATTGAAGAGCTTTATGAAATTAAGAAATATGTGATTCAACATTTGCAGGGCGAAAAAACCTCATCTATTCAACAAATGATGAAATACTACCCAAAAATTTTTACCAAGCTACGTGAAAGTCAGAATGCTTTTATGCGTGGCTGTATGGAGCAAAATATTGCTCGCGGTATTGAGCTGGGACTTTTTAGAAACAATCTTGACATTGAGTTTGTTTCTAGAATGTATCAAATAGGGATTACCAACATTAAAGATGAAACCATTTTTCCTTCAGATAAATTCCCGCACATACCCCTTTACGAGACCTATTTAGAATACCACTTACGTGGAATTGTAACACCTGAAGGTCGTAAAATACTCAATCAAATCATTCATTCAAATCAAGACTAATGCAAAAACCAATGTTCCTCTTTTTATGCCTCTTGGGATATTTAAACCCTTCCCTAGCCCAAGACACCACAGAGGTAGAATCTTATGCGCTAAGCCTACAAGAAGCCATTACTTATGGCCTCGAGAATAGCTATGATGCTAAAAATGCTCTCACCGATGTAGAGATCGCGCTTAAACAAAAATGGGAGGTTATCGCTCAGGGACTGCCTCAAATCTCAGGTGAAGTGACCTATCAAAATCAATTCATTCAGCCTACGTCTTTTATTCCGGCGGTGGTTTTTGATCCTAGCGCAGACCCGGGAGATTTTATTCCGGTGCAGTTTAGCCAGAAGCAAAATGCCTCTGCTGTTGCCACTTGGAATCAGTTGATCTTCGACGGGTCTTATATAGTAGGTGTTCAATCTGCAAAAACGCTTTTACAGATTTCTGAAAATGCTAAGGTCAAAACCGATCTTGAAGTAAAGCAAGCCATTATCGAAGCTTATGGCAACGTACTGCTTGCTCAGGAGAGTGTAGCGATTCTGCAGAAAAACATAGAAACCGTAAACAAGAACCTTAACGACACTCAGAAGATTTTTGAAAACGGATTAGGAGAAGAAGAAGATGTAGAGCAATTGCAGATCACTGCTTTAGGTCTTGAAACCCAATTGAACAACACCGTGCGTCAACTTGCTATCGCATATGACATGCTTAAGCTTACTTTAGGTATCCCAATAGATAGCAAACTGATGGTGACTGATGAACTTGAAGATCTAACAATGCAATATTATGATCTTAACTTACTCACGCAAGACATCAATCCGGAGCAAAATATCGATTATCGCATTGCTCAAGATCAAACCAATCTTGCTGAAACTGAGGTTAAACTAGAAAAGAGCAAAGCCTTACCGCGCCTTAGTGCTTATTTAAATTATGGGGCTGCCGGCGCCAGTAACTCGTTTACTTTTTTGAGCGATGAGCAACGCTACTTTGAACAGTCGATCTTAGGAGTTTCACTTACCGTACCTATTTTTAGCAGTGGTATGCGTGCTGCTAAAACTGCTCAAAAAGAACTGGCTTACCAGCAAAGTTTAGAAGATCTGGAGCGTGCACGCAATCAGGTAAAACTTCAAATCGCTACCGCTCGTAACGATTATCAATTTGCGCTTGACAATTTTGCCACTCAAGAAAAAAATCTTGATCTGGCAGAACGTATTGAAAATAAAAACTCCATTAAATTTTTTGAAGGTATCGCCTCTAGCTTTGAATTGAGCGAAGCCCAAACCCAACTTTATCAAGCACAACAAGATTATTTACAAGCGATGTATGATGTCATTGCTAACAAAGCCGCTTTAGAAAAAGTATTAGACACCACCGTTTATCAACCAAAAGAAGATTAATTCACAGACACACCTACACTATGAAAAATATATTAAGCCTTGCATTTGTTTCGCTCCTACTTATTTCCTGCGGAGGAAAAGAAGAATCTGTAGAACAAATTATTGAAAACGGTGACATCACCGCAATGCGCGCTAAAAAAACAGAACTTGTAAATGAGCAAAATGCGATTAAAGCTAACATTGATTCGCTTAACGCCGCTATAGACAAACTAGACGTAAAGAAAAAAGCAGCTTTAGTAACCGCAGTAACCTTACAAGACACGTTGTTTAAGCATTATTTTGAAGTTCAAGGTAATGTAGATACTGATCAAAATATTGTGCTTTACGCAGAATACACCGGAGTGCTAACGCAGCTTTACGTTAAAGAAGGACAACGCGTAGCTAAAGGGCAGCGTCTTGCCAAAATTGATGATGGAGGTTTAGGAAGTGAACTGGCCCGTCAAGAGGCACAGACCGCTTTGGCAAAAACTACCTTTGAGCGTCAAAAGCGTCTTTGGGATCAGAAGATTGGTTCTGAAATCACGTATTTAGAAGCAAAAACCAATTATGAAGCGATGCAAGCTGCAACAGATCAATTGCGCTCTAGAGTTGCCAAAACCGTTATTACCGCACCATTTTCAGGAATCGTAGACAATACGATGGCAGATCAAGGTCAGGTAGTAAATGCAGGGCAAACCGGTGTTTTACGCCTCGTAAACCTGAGCGATATGTATGTTGAAGCTTCGATCCCCGAAGCCTTCTTAGGTAAAGTTAACCAAGGTACTGAAGTAAAAATCAGACTAGCTTCTATAGGTAAAACCTATGATGGTAAAATCAGACAAGTAGGCAACTTCGTAAGCCCAGACAACCGAACCTTTGACGTTAAGATTTCGATCCCTAATCCTGATAGCGCTATAAAGCCTAACCTGATCGCAACCGTTATGGTAAATGACTACACCGCTGAGAACGCTATTGTAGTGCCAGAAAATGTGGTTCAGCAAAATGCAATGGGTAACAGCATTACTTATGTATATGAGGAGCAAGCTGATGGTACAGCTATCGCTAAACAAGTACAAATTGAAGAAGGTTACAGCGATGATCAACGCGTAGAGATCACTTCTGGTCTTGAAGCGGGAGACCGCTTGATCGTAGAAGGAGTACGCTCTTTGAGAGATGGGCAAGCTGTAGAATTAAAAGATCAATCTTCAAACAACCAGTAAGATGGCAAAAAACACTTATAAAGAATTTAGCATATCGTCTTGGGCAATAGACAATAAGATGACCGTTTATGTAATTACGGCGATCATCTTACTTAGTGGTCTGGCAGCCTATTACAGTATGCCTCGTGAAGCATTCCCCGAAATCATAGAAACCAAGATCTATGTAAGTTCGGTAAACCCGGGTAATGCCGCTGAAGATGTTGAGAAATTCATCACCGAACCACTCGAAGAAGAGTTTAACGACATCGCCGGGATTAAAGAGATCACCTCTACTACCCTTCAGGATTACAGTATCATCATTGTAGAGTTTGAAGAAGATGTAGATGTAAATGTGGCTAAAACTAAGGTTAAGGATAAAGTTGATTTGGTTAAGGCGGAAACCACTTGGCCTACGTTAGATAATGGTGCCAAAGTAGAGCCTAATATTTTTGACCTTAATATTTCAGAAGAACAACCTATTCTGAACATCAACCTTACCGGTGACTTTCAAGTGCAGCAACTTAAAGATTATGCTGAATACCTTCAGGATAAAATAGAATTGCTTCCGCAGATCAAAGAAGCTACCGTACGTGGTGCCGAAGAGCAAGAAGTAGAAGTAGCGGTGGATATTTACAAAATGACCGCTTCTAAAGTGAGTTTTGATAACATCATCAACGCCATTCGCTCTGAAAACAATACCATTTCTGCAGGTAACGTGATTTCTGATGGGTTGCGAAAAAACATTCGGGTTTTAGGTGAAATTCAAGATCCTAAAGAACTTAACAACATCGTGGTAAAACGCGATGGCGGAAATATTTTCCTTA
This sequence comes from Leeuwenhoekiella palythoae, assembly GCF_900130045.1. GTDB lineage: Bacteria > Bacteroidota > Bacteroidia > Flavobacteriales > Flavobacteriaceae > Leeuwenhoekiella > Leeuwenhoekiella palythoae. The sequence continues at coordinate 86,227 of NZ_FQXT01000004.1, read as the reverse complement.
AAGATATCGCCACCGTGCGCTTTAAAGAAAAAGACGCCACCACTTACGCACGTGAATATGGCCAGCCGGTTGTGATGCTTGATGTAAAAAAACGCGCCGGAAAAAATATGATCGAAGCGGTTGAATCTATTAAAAAGATCGTCGCTGAAGAAGAGGCCAATTACTATCCTGAGTCGTTACACATCAGCCTTACCAATGACCAATCGATCAAAACAGAGAATCAGGTAGATGACTTGGTTAACAACATCATTTTTGGGGTGATTCTGGTTGTGGTGGTATTGATGTTTTTCTTAGGGTTTAGAAACGCATTGTTTGTTGGATTTGCGATTCCACTTTCCATGTTTATGTCCTTAACCATTTTATCAAGTTTAGGTTTTACCCTGAATACGATGGTGCTCTTTGGTCTCGTAATGGGACTTGGGATGCTGGTAGATAACGGTATTGTGGTTGTGGAGAACGTGTATTCTTTGATGGATCAAGGTATGCCGCGATTAAAAGCTGCAAAGCAAGGTCTTGGGGAGATCGCTTGGCCTATTATCGCTTCAACAGCAACCACGCTTGCAGCCTTTTTCCCGCTAGGTTTATGGCCCGGAACTATTGGTAAGTTTATGATCTACTTCCCCATCACGCTCTCTGTGGTGTTGAGTTCGTCTTTATTCGTTGCCCTTATCATCAACTCGATGCTGACTTCGCGTTTTATGAAAACCGAAGAAGAAGATATGAGCAAAAAGAGCTTGGTGCGCAACAGTTTAATTCTGACTGCCGTAGGTGCTATTTTCCTGATCGTAGGTTTTGTGATTGATTCAGGCGGATTTAGAGGAATCGGAAACTTACTGCTTCTGATCGCGATCTTGCTTTGGGCTTATAAATATTTCTTAGCAGGTGCGGTACGTTATTTTCAGTTTGAATCGCTTCGAAAATTAGAGAACTTCTATGAGCGTTTCTTAAAATATGCGCTGCGCGGAAGAAAAGCGTACGTGTTTTTCTTCGGAACCGTGATTATGTTATTCTTATCCTTTGTATTGGTAGGGATCGCACAACCTAATGTGTTGTTCTTCCCTGAAAATGAACCCAATCAAATCATCACCTATATAGAATATCCTGAAGGTACGGCGATTGAAAAAACCAATCAACTTACCAAGCAAATTGAAGAACGCATTTTTGATGCTATTAAAAAGTATGAAGATGCTGACGGATACAACTATATGGTTGAAAGCGCCATTTCACAAGTAGGTCAAGGTGCCGGAAACCCTCAAACCGACGGTGGCCAGAGTAATGAAATGCCACATAAAGGTAAAGTAACGCTGTCTATGCGTGACTTTAAATTGCGCCGCGGAGTGAGCAGTAGCACCGTACTTTCTGAAGTGCGTGACGCGGTTAAAGGATTCCCCGGAGCTTCGGTTATTGTAGAAAAAGATGCTAATGGTCCACCGGTAGGATATCCTATTAATATTGAGATCAGCGGTGAAGATTATGAAGAAATGCTACTCGCTGCCGAAAACATGCGCACCTATATTGAAGATCTGGGCATAGGTGGTATTGAAGAACTTAAACTGGATGTCAATAAATCTAAAGCTGAACTTGGTGTGACTGTAAGTCGTGAGAAAGCCGGTCAGCTTGGTATTTCTACCGCTCAGGTAGGGCAAACTTTGAGACGTTCGGTGTACGGTGAAGAAGCTTCTACCTATAAAGAAGGAGATGATGATTATGAGATTAACGTGCGTTTTAATGAAGATTATCGTTATGATGAGAATGCTTTATTCAATCAGCCGGTAACCTTTAGAAACAATCAAGGTCAGATCATTCAGGTGCCTATTTCGGCATTAGTTGATAAAAAATCTTCAGCAGCATTTAGTGCTATCAAACGTAAAGACCTTAAGCGCGTGATCACCTTATATTCAAATGTGCTTACCGAACAAGGCTTTAATGCTACTCAAATTGTTGAGCAGTTGAAACAAGACCTCGCAGGCTATGAAACTCCTAACGGAATTGAATACAGTTTTACGGGTGAACAAGAAGAGCAAGCAGACAATATGAGCTTCTTATTGATGGCTTTAGGTATTGCTATGGGCTCGATCTTGCTTATTCTGGTAGCGCAGTTTAACTCGCTTTCAAAACCGGTGATCATCTTGATGGCGGTAGTCTTAAGTTTAGTAGGTGTATTCTTAGGTTTGATCATTTTCCAAATGGATTTTGTCATCTTAATGACGATGATGGGTATTATCTCACTCGCCGGAATCGTAGTGAACAATGCGATCGTACTTATAGATTATACACAGATCCTGATCGATCGTAAAAAAGAAGAATTAGGTATTGAAGATGATGAGTATCTAACCCGTGAAGAATACTTCAGAATTACGGTTGCAGGTGGTAAATCACGTTTACGCCCTGTATTGCTAACGGCAATTACTACAGTGCTCGGGTTGATTCCGCTGGCAGTTGGCTTAAACATTGATTTCTTCGGGCTCTTTACTGATTATGACGCGGGTATCTACATAGGAGGTGATAACGTGATCTTCTGGGGACCTCTGGCGTGGACGGTAATCTTCGGTTTGGTTTTCGCAACCTTCCTAACCTTGGTAATCGTACCGGTAATGTTCTACCTTACTAATCGTGCTAAAGTTAAATTTTCAGAAAAACGAAAAGTACGTGAAGAACAAAAACAACAGGCTAAATTAGCTGCTGCTTCAGAAGATTCAGAAAGCTAAATGACTTTATAATTTTAATTAGACTCAAAAGCAGAAGACTATTCTTCTGCTTTTTTGTTTTTCAAGGGTTGAATCCCATAAAAACGAAAAGCTTTCCGGCTAAGTAAAATACCTCAGGGCAAGCCTGTCTGCCGACAAAGGCAGGCCCATGAGGCATTGCTTGGAAACGAATTTTCAATTTCGAGGCATCCCGAAAGCTTTTGGGACGGAATATTAAACCCTTTGGCGGTGCCAATAAAATAACCTCAAAACAATAGGCGGTGACTTGCTTTAACTTCTTAAATTTGCACCTCAAATAATCAAGCATGTACAGAACGCATAACAACGGGGCTTTACGCGCCGAAAATATAAACGAAACGGTAACGCTTGCCGGCTGGGTACAAAAGTCCCGCGATAAAGGGTTTATGATCTGGGTAGATCTACGCGATCGCTATGGAATTACCCAACTTATTTTTGACGAGGAACGCACCCCTAAAGCGGTGATGGATCTCGCCAAAACAATGGGCCGTGAGTTTGTGATTCAGGTTACCGGAAAGGTGATCGAGCGCGAGTCTAAAAACCCAAAAATGCCTACCGGTGATGTAGAGCTTTTGGTTGAAAAATTAGAGATCTTGAACGAGGCCAAAACGCCGCCGTTTACTATTGAAGATGCAACTGATGGTGGTGAAGACCTCCGTATGAAATACCGTTATCTGGACATCAGAAGAAATCCGGTAAAGGAGAAACTCATCTTTAGACATAAAGTGAGTATTGCCGTGCGCAACTACTTATCTGAACAAGGTTTTATTGAAGTTGAAACTCCGTATTTGATCAAATCTACTCCGGAAGGTGCTCGTGATTTTGTGGTACCTAGCCGAATGAACGAAGGTCAGTTTTACGCGCTTCCGCAGTCACCACAAACGTTTAAGCAATTGCTTATGGTAGGCGGTATGGATAAGTATTTTCAGATCGTAAAGTGTTTTAGAGACGAAGATCTACGCGCAGACCGCCAGCCGGAATTCACACAGATTGACTGCGAAATGGCTTTTGTAGAGCAAGAAGACATCCTGAATATTTTTGAAGGTTTAACCAAACACCTTTTAAAAGAAGTAGTAGGTTTTGAGATCGAAAGCTTCCCGAGAATGACCTATGACGAGGCGATGGCAAAATACGGTAACGATAAGCCGGATATTCGCTTTGGGATGGAGTTTGGCGAACTCAACGCGGTGGCGCAACATAAAGACTTCAACGTTTTTAATAGCGCCGAACTGGTTGTAGGTATCGCGGTTCCGGGAGGAGCAAGTTATACCCGAAAAGAGATCGACAAACTTATTGATTGGGTGAAGCGTCCACAAGTAGGTGCTTTAGGAATGGTTTACGTAAAATGTAATGAGGATGGAAGTTTTAAATCTTCTGTTGATAAATTTTACGATCAGGAAGATCTTGCTAAATGGGCAGAAGCTACCGGAGCGCAACCTGGAGATTTGATCTGTGTACTTTCAGGAGAAACTTCAAAAACACGTGCACAATTGAGCGCGCTGCGTATGGAATTGGCAACTCAATTAGGCTTGCGCAAGTCAGACGAATTTGCGCCGCTTTGGGTAGTCGACTTCCCGCTTTTAGAATGGGATGAAGAAACGGAACGTTACCACGCAATGCACCACCCATTTACCTCTCCTAAACCGGGACAAATGGAATTGTTAGACACTAAGCCGGGCGAAGTAAAAGCAAATGCTTACGACCTCGTATTGAACGGAAATGAAATAGGCGGTGGTTCTATACGTATTCACGATAAAGAGATACAGTCTAAGATGTTTGATTACTTAGGCTTCACCAAAGAAGAAGCACAGGCACAGTTTGGCTTCTTGATGGATGCCTTTCAATACGGTGCGCCTCCACACGGTGGTTTGGCCTTTGGTCTAGACCGTTTGGTAGCAATTTTAGGCGGACAAGAAACGATAAGAGACTTTATCGCGTTCCCTAAAAACAATGCCGGTCGTGATGTGATGATCGATGCGCCTGCAAAAATTGATGCCGCGCAATTAGAAGAATTAAATCTGAAGATTACTTTGTAAGCTTCGGCAGATATAAAATTAGGAAAGCAGCCCCGTGAGGCTGCTTTTTTTTGTTTCCTTCTAAAGGAATAATATCCTAAATCTATCTTGAGATGAATTCTTTCACAGGTTTAAAAACAAAAAAGGTCCGGAGCATCTCCGGACCTTTTCATATAGCTAATTCAAATATATTATAATCTAGCTTCGATCCAAGTCCAAGTAGAAATATCAACTTGTGAGCCTGTATTATATGCTTCTGTTAAAACAGCTGCAGCACCGTCAATCATAACATTCGTTAATGCACCGTCATCTCTAAAATCAAGGTTAGTATCATACCCTTCTAAGTAAAGATTAGTGATGGTTGCTCCTGATTCTTTTTTAAACTGTAATGCAGTACCACCTACAGTAGAAATAGCAGTTACGTTAATAAAAGTTGGGTTGTTATTTACACCATCTGCTTCAAATGCAGTTGAGAAATCAGCATCAGTATGCGTGATATACGTGTTAGTCACTGTTCCATTCCATCCTTCAGTCCAGTCTACAGCATCATCTTGGTTATTATCTAAGTAGATGTTGTTTACAGATACGGTACCTCCAAAGAATTCTACACCGTCATCATCACCATTGATGATCGCGATGTTCTCCACAGTAGTTTCAGAACCTACCGCATATAAGGTAAGACCGTTAAACTGTGAATCTGCATTGATTTGAGCTCCTGCTCCAATGATCACAAGGTTTGTGATATCTCCAGAATCATCATTGTCAGTTGAACCTCCGTAAACAAGACCTCCTACTTCTGCAGTAGCATCAATACCTTCGGTAGTAGTTGCATCACCACAAACTACAAGACCTCCCCAGTCACCACGGTTTCCATTTAAAGACCCCATTACTACAGGATTGTCTTCGGTACCATTTACATTGATTGTAGCACCTTTTTCAACAGCGATGTAAATACTTGCGCCACCATCTAAAGCAGTAATTTTTGTTCCTGCAGGAATAGTTAATGTATTACCAGATTTTACAGTAAATACATCATCTAATAAATAACGCGTATCTGCATCAAGAGTCATATCTGTAGTAAGATCTCCGTTTAAAGAAACATAAGCTCTAGCCTCAAGACCAGACTGTACCCAGCTAAAATCTGCGATATCTACAGTAGCGGTTGCTACATAACTTAGTGCAGGGTTAGAATCTTCACCTTCAACCTGAACGTTAGAAACAGCACCACCATCTCTATAATCAAAAGAAGTATCAAAACCTTGTAACGAAAGACCGGTGATCGTAGCACCAGATTCTTTTTTGAATTGTAATGCGATTCCGCCAGTTTCTGAAACAGCAGTAAAGTCTGTAATAGTTGGGTTTGCGTTATCCCCATCTGCTTCAATTGCAGTAGAGAAATCATCACGATCTAAAACTACATAGGTGTTTGTGATAGAACCACTCCATCCTTCAGTCCAGTCAACAGAGTCATCCTGGTTATTCTCTAAGTAAAGGTTGGTTACGCTTGCAGTTCCTCCAAAGAACTCCACACCGTCATCTTCACCGTTCAAAATTGCCACGTTTGTGATTTCAGTCTGAGCACCTACTGCGTATAAAGTAAGACCATTATACTGAGAGTCAGAGTTAATTTGAGCACCAGCGTAGTTGATGATCAAATAATCAATAGATCCAGAATCATCATTATTATCTGTACCTCCGTAGATAAGACCACCTACTTCTGCAGTTGCGTCTACACCTTCTGTAGTAACAGCTTCACCACAGATTACAAGACCTCCCCAGTCACCACCTTGCTCATTAGCAGAAGTCATAACCACAGGATTAGAAGCTGAACCGTCAACAATAATATCACCTCCTTGCTCTACAGCAATATATTTATCAGTACCTGTTTCAGAAACAATGCGTGTTCCTGCAGGGATAGTTAAAGTCGCTCCGCTTTTTACAATAAAAGATCCGGTTAACTTGTATTCTACAAGCGGGTCTAATTGGCGATCTTCAGTAAGGTTTCCTGTAAGATTTGCATCTTCAGTAGGAGTTTCTTCTCCAAAACCTAGATCATCATTGTTAGAGCAGCTGCTTACTGCCATAGCTAGACCTAAAGCAAAAATCCTTAGGTACTGGTTGTTCATCATTCTTTTCATAATTAATCGGGTTTAATTAAATTTTTATGTTAGAAGTCGTAGGTAAGTCCCAATAAAAAGGTTCTTCCTAAAGTGTATGATTGTACTGTTGCATTAAAAACTGGGTCTCCATTAGTAGGACGCTGAATTTGCGTTTGCTCAATAGCTGGATCTAATAGATTTCTACCGGTTAGTTTTACCGCAAAACCATCGGTTACTTGCTTAGACAATACTGCATCAAGAACCACAAAACCTTGTTCTACAATAGATTCGTTAAAGAATACATCTGGTTCCTGCTGGTTACGTGGCGCACCCAATGCAAATATTTTAGAAGAGGCATAGTTACCCACTACGTTAAGTTCCCAAGGATTTTCTTCAGCAGTGCTGAATCCTAAAGTTCCGTTTACAATCCAGTCTGACGCTCCTTGTAGTCCTTCATCAGATTTACCATTGTATTTAAAAGTTCTAAGCAAAGTGCCGTTTTCATCATAAATCTCTTTGAGGTCTTGCTCGTGGAACATTCGCGTAATGTTACCAGATAAACGCACGCCTATATTTCCGCTATCCTCTACAGGCTTCACGATATTCACGCGACCTTCTAATTCAAGACCAAAAATATTTGCCTGATCTCCTGCATTGAAATACGAGAAGATACCTGCAGATCCTCTTTGTTGTACTTTGTTGATAGGATCATTAATCATTTTGTAGAAAGCAGCTACAGATAAAAGTTCATCTGAAGATGGGAACCACTCATATTTTAAATCAAAATTATAGTTGATTGACGCCTCAAGATCTGGATTACCTTTAGTTACCTGCCCTACTGGAGAAACATATTCAAATGGGGCGATCTCTTTAAATTCAGGAAGTGTGATAGTACGACTACCTGCAAAACGCACCCCTTGATCTTCAGTTAAGTTATATTTAAAGTTTACCGAAGGATATAGGTTTGTGTACTCTTTATTAGTAGCTCCTCTACGCCCCGGGAAGTTGTTCACATCAAAAAGAACATCAATCGCGTCACACTGAAAACGCATACCTACATTAAGATTGAATTTTTCCTTTTGTAAAGTATAAGCAGCAAAAGCCGATTGTGACTCTAAGTCTGCGATGTAACGATCTGTAGGTAAGAATTGAAAATTCAAATCTCCTGAACGGAAATTCTCATCTGTAAAGATTACGTCAAGATTGTCAATAGAAACCGAACCAAAATCTGCACCGGCATTACTCTCAGTAGCTCCTAAGAATTGAGATTTGAAGTTACGCGACTTCATGCGCACATTTAATCCTCCTGAAATTTCAGATTTTGAACCGGTATCAAAATCTTCATTAAGTACGTAAGTATCTTTAATGAATCCGGCTAATTCTTCATCATCAATCAACTGAAAACTTTTACGTTGCTGAAATCCTCCGGTCACCCCTAGTTGTACAAAGTCTGCGTCTGGGGTAATATTCACCTCATTTCTTACACGGTTAGGCTCATCTGCACTCAACAAGTTGATCCCCACTCCCCAATCTAAGGTGTTTTTTTCTGAAAGCTCGTGGTTACCAAAAAACTGGTTTACCCAAAGTCTGGTTTGCTTCGTATTTTGATCTCTAATGAACTGAAACACATCATCTCGAGACTCTTCCTCAAAAATAGTAGCCTCTCCATTTCTACCTCCTTCAAACACTTGATCAGAAAGGCTATTCACAAATAATGAAACCCATCTTACATCATTCTTATCATTGATCTTATACTCGGTGTTTAACAAACCGGTAGTAGTTACGCGGCGATTATAATAAGTCGCATCGGTAATACTATCATCAATGTTATTTTCTCTATACTGTCTAAAAACTCCGTTTCTATACGTGAAGTCTCCAGACTGTGAAGCCGTAAAAAGCACTTTAAACTTCTCACCAAATTTCTTACCCGCAGTAATCGCATAACGATAATTCATTGGGAAATTAGCAGTTGAAGTATTCCAGGTCTGCTGCGTCATACGTGGGTATGCGCTATAGCCTGGCGAACTCGCTTGCGTAGTTTCGTTAAAACCCTGATTCTTTAAAAACCCTAAAGTATAATCTCCTTTGTTTCCGGTGAGTTTAAAATTGTCACTTACACCGCTCTGTGTAGCATTTGTGTTAGCTCCCACACGAATACCAACACCAAGTTCTTTGGTTCCGCTTAATTCTTTAGTAGCTACATCAATAGTACCCGAAGCCTGGTCTGCAGAGTTACTTACTCCATAGGTTTTACTGATCCCCACGTTTTGAATAACACGAGTAGTAAATAAACCAAGATCAAAGTTTTTCTTTTCAACATCATCAGAAGGAATAGGCAATCCGTTCATTGTAGTATATAAGTAACGGTCTCCTAACCCACGTACATAAATATCTCCAGAAGCCTGACTTGCAGTAACTCCGGAAATTTTTGTAGTTGCGGTAGCAGCATCAGTAACCCCTTGTTTTGCAAGCTGTACAGCCCCAATACTTTCTTTGATCTCTACAGCCTTCTTTTGCTCAAGAAGTAATGCTGACTCGCGCTCTCTACTGGTTTGTACCTGTATCACTACCTCATCTAAAGCAGCAGCACTTGCACCTAAGGCGGTGCTAACATTGGTGAATTTTCCTGCTTGTACCACTACATTAGGCACTGTTACAGGCTCATAACCTACAAAGCTGAATTCTACTTCATAAGTTCCTACCGGTACGTTCTCAATAATGTACTTTCCATCAAAATCAGTAGTAGCACCTTTAGTCGTACCTTTAATAATAACATTAGCAAAAGGAAGCGGCTCATTGTTTGTTTCTTTGTCTGATAGAGTCCCTTCAATTGTTCCTGTTTGTCCTAATGCAACTGCCGAAAACATAAGCATTAAAAGACCTAAAATCTGTTTCATCAATAATCGTATTTTGTGCTGCAAAGATGTCGCTAAAGAAACTCTAGCCAGTTAATCGAATGTTATGAATTCGTAACCCAAGAGTTACTTCATGGTTACCTTAATGTTAACAGCTTTTTGAGACCTCTGGGTTTCATTAGATTAAAATTTGGCAAAGATGTATCTTGCCAAAAATTGCACACTATGATGAATTGGGAGCATTTACTTTCCTTAAAAAGACAGGGCGATACCGCCAAAAGACTGCGTATAGAACAGGACGACACACGCCTGGGTTTTGAGGTTGATTACGACCGCATTATCTTTTCGGCAGCCTTTAGAAGCTTGCAAGACAAAACCCAAGTGATTCCGCTTTCTAAAACAGATTTTGTTCACACGCGCTTAACACACAGCATGGAAGTTTCGGTGGTGGGCCGCTCTCTAGGTCGTATGGTGGGTAAAAAATTACTGGAGAAATACCCGCACTTAGAGCAGGTGTATGGGTACAAGTTTAATGACTTTGGGGCGATTGTAGCCGCTGCGGCTTTAGCACACGATATCGGTAATCCGCCTTTTGGGCACAGTGGGGAGAAAGCGATAGGCGAATTCTTTAAAACCGGATACGGGAAACGTTATAAAGACAGCCTAACGGCGAAAGAATACCAAGACCTCATCAAGTTTGAAGGTAATGCCAATGGCTTTAAAGTGCTTTCTCAAAGCAAACCGGGAGCTCCGGGAGGCTTGCGCTTATCTTATGCTACCTTAGGTGCATTTATGAAATACCCTAAAGAATCGCTTCCGCACCGCCCTACAGATCATATAGCCGATAAGAAGTATGGCTTTTTTCAGTCTGAAAAAGAACTCTTTGAAGATGTCGCTCAAGAATTGGGTCTTTTAAACCGAAGCACTACAGATGATCTAAGCTGGTCTCGTCATCCACTGGCGTACCTCGTTGAAGCTGCTGACGATATTTGCTATACCATCATCGACTTTGAAGATGGCATCAACTTAGGCCTTATCCCCGAAGAATACGCTCTTGAATATATGGTAAAGCTCGTAGGCCAGACGATAGACCGCAATAAATACAATGCCTTGCAGGAGACTTCAGACCGGGTGAGTTACTTGCGCGCATTAGCCATAGGCACATTGATCAATGAGAGTGTTGAGACTTTTATGACCTATGAAGAGGAAATTCTTGCCGGTACGTTTGACCAGTCGCTCATTGATAAAAGCAGCTATCAGGCCCAGATCACAGACATTATAAATCTGAGTATAGACCGTATTTACAACAGCCGCGAAGTGATCGAAAAAGAGATCGCCGGGTATGAGATCCTTTCTACGCTGCTTGAGGCGCGTTGCCGTGCTTTAGACAATAACGACACGCATTACAACCAACTCATTCAGCAACTTTTAGCTCCTGCTGATCAATCTGAAAAAAGCTTGTATCAAAATCTTATTCAGATTTGTGCCGAAGTCTCTACGATGACTGACGGAAAAGCGTTGCGCAATTACAAAAAGATTAAAGGCCTTGATATTAAATAAGCGTTAAGCAATGTGCTACGTGCGCCTTGAGGCTTTCGAAATCCAGACCCACCGAAGCTCTTAATTCTTCGGTGGTTCCTTGTTCTATAAATGTATCAGGAATACCTAATACCTGCAGTTTCCCTTTATAATTCTGGCGAGTGGCTTCTTCTGCGACAGCGCTACCAAATCCTCCTGATGCTACACCATCTTCGAGCGTGATCACGTTAGTATAGGTGCTAAAAATTTCTTGCAGCGCCGCAAGATCCAGCGGCTTTACAAAACCAAAATAATACACCGCTACCTCATTTTTAAAAGTATCCGCAAGTTGAAGGGCCGTTTCGGTCATCGTGCCGGTCACGAGAAGGGCGATGTTATCCCCTTCGGTTAACTTTTCGGCCTTACCTATTCCTATCTTTTGAAAGGGAGTTTTCCAGTTGATCGTAGTTCCGCGACCGCGCGGATAGCGTATGGCAACAGGCTGCTCTAAACCCAGCTGGGCAGTAAACATTATGTTGCGCAAACTTTCTTCATTCCGCGGAGCGAAAATAATAAGATTGGGAATGCAGCGTAAATAGGCCAGATCAAAAACTCCATGATGCGTCGCCCCGTCAGCACCTACCAATCCAGCGCGATCCACACAAAAAATAACCGGAAGCTTTTGCAAGGCCACATCGTGAATCAGTTGGTCATACGCCCGCTGTAAAAAAGTAGAATAGATCGCACAAAAAACGACTCCGCCTGCTGCAGCTATTCCGGCGCAAAGCGTAACCGCATGCTGCTCGGCAATTCCTACATCAAAAGCCCGTTCAGGAAACTCCTGCATCATATATTTTAACGAACTCCCGGTAGGCATTGCCGGTGTGATGCCTACGATCTTCTTATTCTTCTTAGCCAACTCTACCAAGGTCAGCCCAAATACATCCTGATATTTTGGAGGTTGTGGTGTAGTGCTTTTAGGATTCAACTCTCCTGTTACCGCATCAAATTTACCCGGTGCGTGATAGACCACCTGTTCTTTTTCGGCTTGTTTGAGTCCTTTGCCTTTGGTGGTGATCACGTGCAAAAACTTAGGACCCTTGATCTTCTTAAGCGTCTTGATGATCTCCAAAAGCTTGTCAATATCATGCCCATCAACAGGACCAAAATACTTAAAGTTCAAGGCCTCAAAAATATTCTCTTGCCGTTGACTTCCGGTTTTTACATTGGTCAGGTAATTTTTCAACGCGCCCACACTTGGGTCAATCCCAATCGCATTGTCATTTAAGATGACGAGTAAATTAGCATCACAATCACCGGCGTGATTCAAGGCTTCAAAAGCCATTCCGCTGGCAATAGACGCATCGCCGATGACGGCGATATGTTGACGTTGCGTATTCCCTTGTATCTTCGCTGCGATCGCCATACCCAGCGCAGCAGAGATCGAGGTGCTCGAGTGCCCGGTTCCAAACGCATCATAAACACTTTCTTCCCGCTTAGGAAAACCGCTCAATCCCCCCAATTGCCTATTAGTATCAAAGTTATCCCGGCGTCCGGTAAGGATTTTATGTCCGTACGCTTGATGTCCCACATCCCAGATAAGTTGATCTTCAGGCGTATTAAAGGCGTAATGCAGCGCCAGTGTGAGCTCAACAACACCCAGACTTGCTCCCAGATGCCCTTCTTTAGTGGCAACAATATCTATAATAAACCGGCGCAATTCTGCAGCAAGTTCGTTTAACTGTGCTACCGGAAGTTTGCGTAAATCCTGTGGGTCATTTATGGTTTCTAAAAGCGGGTAACTCATAAAACAAAGGTAGCCGAACTTCAAGAAATAATTAGTGGGTCATTTAAAAATGATACTGCAAAAAACTTTTTATCTTCAAGCTTTAAAACCAACCGCATGGCGCTAATTGAACCTTTTGACGATCACTATTTTATGAAAAAAGCCTTGCAGGAAGCTGAGACAGCTTTTGACCTCGGCGAGATTCCGGTAGGTGCAGTCGTCACGGTAAATAACCGCATCATTGCCCGAGCGCATAATTTAACCGAACGCCTGCACGATGTGACCGCACACGCCGAAATGCAAGCCATTACCGCAGCAGCCAATTTTTTAGGCGGAAAATACTTAACCGATTGCACGCTGTACGTAACGCTTGAACCCTGCCAAATGTGTGCCGGTGCTTTGTATTGGAGTCAGATCAGCAGGATCGTTTTTGGTGCGGCAGACACCAACCGGGGTTATCAAAAAATGGGGACGCATTTGCATCCTAAAACGCAGGTAACTTCAGGTGTGCTAGAAACCGAAGCTGCCCAACTACTCAAGCGCTTTTTTATCGAGCGCCGTAACCTCAACTAACGCTAAACTTCTAAGCTTTTGAAAAATACTATTGCAGAACGCGTTGCCGATTTCTTAAAACGCTATCCGCCGTTTCAATTCCTGGCAGCAGACAGCCTCTTGAAGATCGCTGCGCAAATCGAGGTGCTCTACTTTGAGAAAGACAAGCCCATCTTTAAAGAACACGATACCAACCACGCTATGTTTTACGTGGTTAAAGACGGTGCCGTACGGGTATTTAGAACGGTAGATAACCAACCTAAAATCGTAGATATTTGTGATGAAGGCGACATCTTTGGTCTGCGCCCGCTGATCACAAAAGAAGATTATGAACTCTCTGCTTCTGCTAATGAAGAGTCTATCATTTATGGAATTCCTATAGACCTTTTTCTGCCCATCGCTTTAGAACACAAAGAGGTGAGTAACTTTCTTATCGCCAGCTTTGCCTCTAATGTGAGTGACCCATATTCCCTTGAAGAAAGCGGAAAACTATTCACCGAATATTCTGTAGAACGCAACAGTGAGATCTTTGATCTACAAAAAGCGCGTTACTCGAAAAACATACTGACCTGCACGCCTGATACTACCATAAAAGTAGCCGCAAAAAAGATGAGCCACCGCGATGTAGGTTCCATTGTGGTGACGCACGATGAGAAACCCGTGGGCATCATTACCAACCGTGATCTGCGTGACCGTATCGCTACAGGAGATTTTAATATCTCAGATACGGTGGATAAGATCATGAGCCATCCGGTTAAATGTTTTCAGAAAGACCCTACGGTAGCGCAAGCCCAACTGATTATGCTTAAAAACGAAGTAAATCATTTGTGTATTACCGAAGACGGCACGCCAGACACCAAACTTCTGGGTCTCATCACAGAACATGACATTGTGGTTTCGTTTGCCAACAATCCGGTGGTGTTGTTAAAAGAGGTAAAACTCGCCAAGCGCACCAAACGCCTGCGCGATGTACGGCTTAAAGTTTCGCGCTTGCTTAAAAAGTATTTAGATCAAAACCTGCCGCTGTCGCAAATTCTCAACATTCTCAATGAGATCAATTATGCGATCGCAGTACGTGCGCTGGAACTTTCTCTGTTAAAAATGGAAACTCCTCCGCCATGTAAATTTGCCTGGCTGGCTTTGGGAAGTCAGGGACGCAAAGAGCAACTTCTGTTTACTGATCAGGATAATGCCATTGTGTTTGATAACGTTCCCGAAGAAGAATACGAGGCAACCCAGGCATATTTTATAAAACTAGCTCGAATCACTACTCGTGCGATGCATAAGGTGGGCTATGCCTATTGCCCCGCTGATATGATGGCGAGCAATCCGCGCTGGTGCCAGTCGCTTTCCGAATGGAAAAAACAATACCACACCTGGATCACTGATCCCACCCCTGAAACCCAACTGCTCTCTGCCATCTTTTTTGATTACAGTTATGTTTTTGGCGACACCCAACTGGTAACTAAACTTTCAGACAGTATTCTTGATACTTTAGATACCAACCCAATGTTTTATCGGGTGATGGCTAAAGACGCTATCCGCAGTCCGTCGCCGTTGGGGTTCTTCAGACAGTTTCTGGTAGAAGAAGGTGGCGATCATAAAGACTTTTTTGATATCAAAACCCGTGCATTGATGCCGCTAATAGATGCCGCGCGTGTGTTGAGTCTCAATCATAAATTGCGCAACATCAACAATACCGCCGGTCGCTTTGAGCGCCTTGCCGAATTGGAACAGAACAATAAAGAGATTTATGAAAACTGCTCGTATGCTTTTAAGGCCTTACTGAAATTCAGAACCAAGCAGGGAATTTTACACGACGACTCCGGAAGGTTTATTGAATTGGCAACCTTAAGCAAAGCCGAAAAACTTAAGCTGAAGCGCTGCTTTAAATCCATTCACGACATTCAGGAATTATTAACCCTTCGATACAATCTCAAATAAATATGCGCATTCCGTTTTTCAGCAAAACCCTTGAGCCGCCTGAATTCTACAAAAACTACGCAGCGCAATTTTCAGGAAAAAGCCTTCCGGAATTTGAACAGGCGCGTTTTATTGTTTTTGATACAGAAACCACCGGCACCAATGCCCGCGAAGATCGTATGCTTAGCATTGGCGCCTTAGAGCTTAAGGGAAACACCATTAGCCTCTCCAGCAGTTTTGAACTGTATGTGGAACAAGACGTGTTTAATGAAGAAGCTGTTGCTATTCACGGTATTCTACGTGAAAACCGGAAATACAAAAAGGTAACCGAAGAAGAAGCTGTAAAAGCTTTTTTAGAATTTATAGGCGATGCCATTCTTGTAGGGCATCACGTAGGGTTCGACATTGGCATCATCAATTATGCGCTTAAACGCTTAGGCGCTCCTAAACTGAAGAATAAGTTTACCGATACTGGGGTGTTATACAAACGCACAGTACATTTGGTAAACATCACAGACCCCAATAAAGTATATACGCTAGACGATTTATGTGAAGAGCTGAATATCGCCCGAACAGACCGACATAAAGCGATGGGTGACGCCTATATCACAGCGCTGGCCTTCCTAAAGATCCTTTCTAAATTAAAGACCAACAAAAAGTTTAAACTGAAGCAGATTTTACTCAATTAAAATTCCTTGCATTTTTAGATTGATACGCCAGGCGGTCGACCTCATCAAAATACTTAAACTCTGAAATTTCAGACTCATTGAGCATTTTTTTGATCCTACCGGTATACGGACTACGTTCTTGACTGATCAACTCCTGGAGGTGTGCCTCAAACGTGCTGTAAAGCAATTGCAACAAACGCGTTTTCACCCCGGCATCTTTATAATACTGCATAAACTTTTTACAACAGGACAAAAACAGTTGGGGATGTGTGATCAAACTATCTACAACCGTATTAAAATAGTCTAATACTTCAGGACCATGAAGAGTAGCCACGAAGTGTTTTTCAGCAACTACATCGTTTGCGGGTTTAAACAACCACAATTTTTTTTTGATGAATTGAGAATAATCTTGGGTACTGCTATAGTACACATCAAGTCCCAGACCAGTGCTTATAACAAATACATTATGCCCGATAGCATTGATTAGAAATCGGTTAAATTGACGTTCGGCCTGCGGGTACAGCACCGGCTTACGCTTAAAACCAACATTTCTAAAACGTATGGAGTGTAAGTCTTGTACTACTTTAGGGTGTAGCATGCTTTAATAGATTTTCTATTTGATCTAAACCTTGCATACGTGCATGGTCTTCGGCTTTTAGATCTCTAGAATCTCTTAATTCAGGGTTTGCCCCGCGCTCCAGTAACAATTCAACCAGTTCTTTTTGATTAAACGTAGCTGCATAGATCAATGCGGTCGCTCCATTAAAGTTCTGCACATTGACATCGGCACCTTTATCGATCAGGAGTTTTGCCACTTCGGTATATCCTTTAAAACACACGCCCATTAAGGCGGTATTTCCTGAGGCATCTTTAGCATCAATAGCAGCACCTTTATCAATGATCGTCTCGGCGATTCCTTTGTGTCCATAATAGGTAGCTAACAATAACGGGGTAGATCCGCGCTGGTCTTTTTCGTTGATCAATTCGGGGTGCTCCGTTAATAGCGCTGCTACGGTTTGCTCGTCTTCAGAACGAATGGCATTAAATAGAGATTCTGATTTCATCTAGTTAAAATACTATATTTTTTCAAAAAAAAGCGAGGCAGCTATAATTTAATCCGCCTCGCATATCTTATATATCGTGGTTTATACGTCTTGCGGAAGCACGTTACTGTTAGGATCAACACCGGTTTTCATCGCTTTGATCGCATCTTCCACTCCTTTTCCGTATGCAGGATCTGCCTTGTAAAAATGACCTAATTGACGCTGTACAATAGGTTCTGAAACACCATCTAAAGCAGTAGCAATAGTCACAAACATACGCTCTTTTTCATCTTGTGGCATCAAACGGAATAGATCTCCCGGCTGCTTATACACGCCAAACTCATCATTCTCTTCATAGCGTTTTACATCACCACTAATGCGCATAGGTGGCTCTTCAACCTCCGGTACTTCAACGGCACCACCTTTAGAATTCGGTTCGTAATACGCATCAGGATTTCCAAAATCGTTGGTAAAGAAACGCATCGGTCCATCTTTGTGATAATGATTAACCATCGCATTCTTAGGCGCATTAGCCGGCAATGCCTCATAATGCGTTCCTAAACGGTAACGGTGTGCATCGGCATAGGAGAAGATACGCGCTTGCAACACCTTATCTGGTGAGAACCCAATACCCGGCACAACGTTAGAAGGCGAATACGCAGCATTCTCTATAAATTGAAAGTAATTCTCAGGATTCTCATTCAGCTCCAACTCCCCTACTTCAATAAGCGGGTAGTCATCGTGTGGCCATACTTTAGTAAGATCAAACGGATTGAACGGTAAGTTCTCTGCTTCGGCCTCCGGCATTACCTGAATTTTCAACGTCCATTTAGGATAGTTTCCTTCGTCAATGGCTTTAAACAATTCTTCCTGATATTTTTCACGGGTTTGCCCAATAATATCCGCAGCCTCTTCATTAGTATAGTTCTCTATTCCTTGCTGAGTTTTGAAGTGAAATTTCACCCAAAAACGTTCTCCATCTTTATTCCAAAAACTAAAGGTGTGCGAGCCGTAGCCATTCATGTGCATAGGCGTCTTAGGAATACCACGGTCAGACATTAAGATGGTGACTTGGTGTAAACTTTCGGGAGAAAGCGACCAATAATCCCACATAGCTTCGGGCGAACGCAAGTTGGTTTTAGGATGACGCTTTTGCGTATGAATAAAGTCTGGGAATTTATAACCGTCACGAATAAAGAATACGGGGGTGTTATTCCCTACCATATCCCAGTTTCCTTCTTCGGTATAAAACTTCAGCGAAAACCCGCGCACATCACGCTCGGTATCTGCAGCGCCAGCTTCCCCGGCTACTGTAGAAAAACGCGATAGTATTGGAGTTTGCTTCCCTACTTCAGAAAACAATTTGGCACATGTATATTTTGTGATATCATGGGTAACAGTAAACGTTCCTTGTGCTCCCCAACCTTTGGCGTGCACTGTACGCTCTGGAATGCGCTCACGGTTTTGGTGTGCTAATTTTTCAAACAATTTGTAATCCTGCATTACCACAGGACCGCGATCGCCGGCTGTTTGCGATTTCTGATTATTAGAAACCGGTGCTCCCGCTGAGGTGGTCATTTTCTTTTGCTCTGCCATGATATCTTTATTTTTTTGGTAATTTTCCTACCAAAGGTATTTATTGAGTTTGCCGATTTTGTTAGAAAATGATTAAAAAATAGCATTCAATCATTAGCAAAAGCTATTTAAATTTTATTTACCATAATTTTTAACAATAATATTAACAGTCTGATGAAAAAACACTCCGCGCGCTTGTTTAGTCTCTTTGGTATACTTTTTCTAACCATCAAAACCCTTAGTGCACAAGAATATTATTTTCCCGAATATCAAGCCGAATGGAAAACCGCATCAGCAACCTCCGGTGCGTTTACCGAAGCTTCGCTCCAAGCCGCGGTTGATTTTGCTATGGAACACGAATACACCGGTTCACGCGATCTGCGCCAGGCGATTTTAAAAGGATTTGAGCGGGAGCCGTATCATCACATCGCCGGACCCACAAAAAAGCGCGGCGGACCTGCGGGAATGATTTTAAAGAACGGCTACCTCGTCACCAGTTGGGGCGATACGCAACGGGTAGATATGACGTTTAGCGTCACCAAAAGTTTTCTCTCAACCACTGCCGGTCTTGCGGTAGATGCGGGCATCATAACCAATGTGAATGATCTGGTAGGCGATTATATCTGGGACGGAACCTTTGACGGCGACCACAACAGCCAAGTTACCTGGAAGCACCTGCTTGAACAAAACTCTGACTGGAGCGGCGAACTCTGGGGCGGAAAGGACTGGGCAGACCGCCCACCACGGGATGGCGGCATTGACGCTTGGAAGAATCGCGAACTGCGCACCCCCGGAACGTTTTTTGAATACAACGACGTGCGGGTAAATGTACTCGCCTACGCACTCACCCATACGTGGCGCAAACCGCTTCCGCAGGTATTGAAAGAACAGCTTATGGATCCTATAGGCGCTTCTACCTCATGGCGCTGGTTTGGTTATGACAATGCGTGGAGCACCATAGACGGTCTCCAAATGCAAAGCGTGACCGGCGGCGGACATTCCGGTGGTGGGATGTTTATTAATGCTGAAGATATGGCGCGCTTTGGACTTTTATTCCTTAATAATGGTGTTTGGGACGGTAAACGCTTGCTTTCTGAAGCTTGGGTAAAAGCGGTACAACAACCTTCTACACCGAATCCTAACTACGGCTATATGTGGTGGCTGAATCAGCAAGGTCCACGCCACTGGAAAAACCTGCCCGAGCATTTATACTATGCTGCCGGTTTTGGTGGAAACTTTATCGTCATCGACCAAGAGAACGACCTGGTCATCGTACTCCGCTGGCTAGAGCCCAGTCAGATCGAAGCCTTTTTGGAATTGGTTTATGAAGCTTCATAGACTGGAGATTTTAGATTTTAGACTTGAGACTTGAGATAAAAGAATAAAGACGATATTAAAATACGAAAGTAGAACTACGAAATACGACTTAAACGTCATTTCGATCATCGGGAGAATTTGCATCTGGTGTGTGCTTTGTCAAAAGCCCTTATCCCCAGCCCTTCTCTAGTCGGCAGTCTCAGTTGGCAGTTTGCTGTTTACTGCTTGCTGTTTTAGATGTTGTCGCGCTGCCTATTCATTTCCTATTGACCATCGAACCTCTGTTGCCGCGCTGCCTGTTCCAATGTAAATGGGAAATTGTATCGCGTGTATAAAGTAATCGAAAAGTTTTCCGTTTTCTGTTTGTGGTATTAAATACTCATACCCGAAGGGTTTCCGCTTCTTTTCTTCCTCTGTTGCCGGGCGATTGTATCGCGTGTTCATGCATAATTTAAAAGGTTCCTTTTGTAACTCAATAGTAACGCCCTTCCTTAGAAGGAAGGGTTGGGGATGGATGTTTTCAGAAGAAACCTCAACATCTCTCTAAATCTCCCTTCAAAGGGAGACTTAAGATGATAGACACGAGAAAAAAGACTAATCCCTCAAACCCGAAGGGTTTAGTTTCCTTTTGGTAAGTATAGTAAGCGTATCCCGTTAAAAATTTCTGAAGCCTTGGAAGAAATTTAGGGATGTGCTTGCGGTTTTTGCGATAGCAAAAAATACCTATCCACTTGTGCTATGTAATACTGTTAGTCGAATTAGTAGTGGTAAAGAAAATGAACAGAACATGAATTAAAAAAATAAACTTCAAATTGTCTTTCCTTTCTTTTTTGCATCGCCCAAAAAAGAAACAAAAAAGTCTAGGCTTATTTTTAGATCCTTGAAAACTACGCAAACGCCTTTGCCTGCGGATAGCAAACCGCTGCGCTAAGCTATCCTCCACTGCCCACCGCTGCGGCGCCCGCTTGTTTTACTACAGATCTAAAAAGTAGGCCGGTGCTGACGTTCTAATAGACTTCAGACTTAAGACAATAGAATAAAGACGGTTTAGAATACGAAAGTAGAAATAAGAAATACGCAGAACCTTGTCATCGTTCCCGTACTGCCTATCCCAATGTAAATGGGGAATTGTATCGCGTGTATAACGTAATCGAAAAGTTTTCCGTTTTCTGTTTGTGGTATTAAATACTCATACCCGAAGGGTTTCCGTTTCTTTTTCTTTAGTATAGCGAGAAGGCTCCGTTAAGAATTTCTGAAGCCTTGGAAGAAATTTAGGAGCCTTGTTGCGGTTTTGCCTGAAAAGGCAAAAATACCTAAGAAAAAGGGTCTTTTCTTTTGGTTCGTTTTCTTTGGACAAGCAAAGAAAATGAACAAACACGCTTAATAAATAAAATTACTCGATCCGCTACGATATTCTCCAATGCCTATCTACGTTGTCTTAACTTGTGAATTGACCTATCAAGTAACATAGGGTTTACGTACCCAAAAAAGCTTATCGTACTATCTTGTTTGTGTACTAAAACTATAAAGCGCTCACCGGGTTTAAGCGTTCTGTGTATGTTAAGCTCATAGCCTACTAAAGGTGTCTCTTGGTCTAGGAAGTATTCATAGTTTAACACCCGATTTCTTGGCAATGAAAAACTCAACAGATTACTAAGCACCCTACCTTCTACTTCATAGAATTCCTCAGGTTCAAAATCAGCATATGACAAACCTTTGTCATTGGTAGAAGACCTACAGCCTATCGTTAACACACTAACGAGCAGTAAAAGTGCAATTATGCTTTTCATAAGAAACCTTAATAGGCCACAGTATTGTAATACATCAAGACTATTTAAGCACTTTATACGTGCCACCAGTCACAGACTGGCGGTAGCGGGGCATCGGTTGTTCGCAACTTGGCTTTACCTCCAATCTCTATTAAATAGTTTATTTGATTCAGTAAGTTCAATTATTTTGTTTTCTTTTAATATTTTTTTTGATTCAGAACTATACTTGTTTATACCATCAAGAGCTATAAATATTTGCTTATCAAATTTGGTATATTGTTCGATAATTTTATCCACTGCAAAATCTTCTATATTCTTAAAAAGCACAGAGTCATGAATTATAAATGGAAGTTCTGTAAGTTTTAAAATTGACAAATCAAATTCTATCAAATCAGCAAATGATTTTCCTGTTCCAGTGTTTGAAGAATGGTCAAAAGAATAAGAATTTCTAGTTATTTTAATACTTGGGATTTTTTTCTTTTCTGTATGAATTTCTTTATTTATTCTGACTAACTCTGTATTTATCTTTTCTTCTATTTCTTTTAATATACCAACTATTGTTTCTTCTAATTTGTCAGTTAAACTCTTTATATCTGTTACTACTTCCTCTTTTTCTTTATAGAATTTATTGATATTAGAAAGTTTGTTAGATTCTACAGTTAGGTCATATATTTTATCTACTATATACTTCGGACTTTTTACATTTTGTAACAAACCATCTATCTTAATATCAATAGCTTTTATTTCTTCTTCGAAATATTGATTTTCTTCTTCAAGTAGTTTTTTTGTAGCTCCTAATTCTCTTGCAAGTATTGAACTTATTTTACTGTGAAAAGTCTCTATTTCCTCTATTTTCTCTTCATTCGGATTTTCAAAAAATTCTGATAATCTTGTAAAGTATTTACTTTTGGTTTTCTTTTTTCCTAAACTCAAATTTAGGCGTGTTATCTTATTAAGAACAAGTGCTTGAGAATCCAGTAATCTTTTTTTCTTAGTCTTTAAATCAATTAACTCTTTATTTGTTAATTCTTCTATATTTAATGTGAATTTGAGAAGGTTATTTTGAATGGTTTCAATTTCATTCTGTATTCGCTCAATCTCTAGTTGGTTTTGTTCAAATTGTCTTTTTGTTATTTTTTGAATGTATTTTTTCTTATGCAAACCGTTCAGCACTTTTTTCGACTCTTGCTGTTGCTTAATTTTATTTTTTGTTTCAGATATTGAATCAAATAAGTTGAAAAGTTTTATCAAATTATCAATTGCTTCAGACTCCTTATTTTGTACATGATTGTGAATTGGTTTATCAACGTTGTAATTTCCTTTTTTCCATATTCTCGAGTATGGATTAACCATGCTTCTGAAAGAAGACGAGTTTTTAATATCGTACAATCCTTTTAATTCTTCAGTAAAAGCTCTTGCACTTATGTTTGAAATTTGATTATAATTATCGTCGCAAACCGCAATAAACATGGGGTTTTCTGTGTTTCTGCAATAATAATGTGATTGATTTTTAATTATAAACTTGAAGTCAAAAGAATGATTTCCTAATTCTTTAACCGCACCAGAATTATTTTCTATGTAACTGTTTCCACCAAATACAAAGTCGATAATCATTAACAGCGTAGATTTACCAATTGAATTTGTTGAATAATCATCTCCCAATACAGAGTTAAGGCCTTTATCAAATACCAAAGGTGTTTTTATAAATTCTTTACAGTTAATTTCTTTTAACATACTTTACTGTTTCGTTATAAAAGTCAACTTCTATCATATCAAGCACATATAGAACATCCATAGAATAAATGAACTCATCCGCATTTTTAAATTTATTCTTTGTTCTACTGAAAAGTTCATGTATATCCACTTCATAATCACTTGCATTTTCAAGGATACTAATCATTTTGAAAATAATTGACTCTTCAAATGTTATATGTTTATTTGGATAAATCATTCAAATACTTCGCAGTTTTGTATAAAATATGATATTATTATTTCAGATGCTTCATTTGAGTGCTGATTAGTTTGTTTACTTAACCAATTAACCATACCATCAAAAATGTCTTTTTGATTTATCTCTTTGTTCAATTTTGCTAAAGTCAAATAATGAGTTCGTATTTGTGATGAGATTGTCTCAGTAGTCAAAGGTTCAATTTTGTCTAATTCTGAAAACTTTTTGTTTATTTTAGAATAATAGTCTTGAACGTTTCTGTGAATATTTCTTTTAGTTAAGAAAGTGATTGATTCATCTGTTTTGTTGTCAATCGTTTTTGGATTGTAATTAAGAATATCTTTTGCATCAACTTTAAAATCTTTTCCCGATAGCAAGTCAATAATGTCGTATATTTCTTTTTCGACTTTAGTGTTGTTCCAAATCTCTTTCTCTTTATTTCTAATAATTAACTTTTTCTTTATATCAACTAAATTTCTATACTCTTCAACAGTTCTTGGTTTATCAAATTTGGTGTGACAATCAACACAAAGACAAATTAAATTATTAAGGCTATTAGGGTCAGAATCTAATTTTTCTTCATTTATTAGAAGTTCAAGTTCAGGCTTAGTTGGATTTAAAGGATAGATATGAGCAATCTCAAATCTCTTGTATTTCCTTTTACTCTTTTCATAAATAAGCTGGTTCGGGCAAGTAGGACAAACTCCGTTGACTTCTGCAAATAATAGCAGTTTTGGATTCTCTGTTATGTTTATTCTTTTTTCTTTCATTTAGAGTTCGTTGCTTTCTCCTTGTTGTTATTGATATATTCACTAAAAATGCAAATGACCACCAAGATTTTCTTCGAGACAATAAACTATTAAAATTCCCATAAATCTACCCCAAAATCCCCACACCTCTTTACGCAATTCCATAATTATCAATAATTAAACGCCTAAAACCTACAATTAGGGGGTATTTCCCCGCGGGGATGCTTCGGGCTTTATCCATTGTTTAACCATAGTTTCTCCATTGTTTGTCCATTAAACCCCAGTATTTATGGGCAAACAATGGAGAATTAATGGACAATCTATGCTTAATCTCCCTATTGAACCCGTTTAAAGCCCGTGCCGCAGGTGTCAAAAAGCTGTTAAACCCAAAGGCCTTGTGTGGCATCCTTGTTACCTTTAAACCAAACAACATATTATGAGCACGACCCTTGAAGCCTGGTTAGAAAAAGATACCTTCACCTCTAATGTTAGTCGCGGTTTGATCTCCGGCGTATTGGGCGGTCTTGCCGGTACTTTGGTCAAAACAGCGATCGAGAAAGTGCTTCCGGTACGTAAGCCCAACACCCGCTCGGCACAGATCAAAATGGTAGATGACCTCTCTATGAAACTTACCGGTGAGCGCATTAGCGAAAGCAACCACGAGCTGGCAGAGCAGTTGGTGAATGTGCCTTTTGGTGCCAGTTTAGGTGCTACCTACGGCTACGCTAAACGCGATAAGTTAGACACCAATATTTTTGACGGTGCAGCCTATGGCGCAACGACGTGGATTGGCACGCACGAGACCTCGTTACCTTTGTTAGGGCTTAAAGACAATCCGACCGAGATCCCGGCGAAAATTCAGGTGAATGAACTCTTGGCACATTTGGCTTTTGGGATCACTACCGAGTTGGTACGCGGTTATGTGGCCAAAAAACTACGCGAGTAGATCTTCGAGCAACATCTAAGATCTAGTTGAAGATATAGTTATAGCTTGAGGCTATTGCTAGCGCATTTGATTTGGATCATCGAGTAAATCACGCAATTTGGGTAAAAAGTGTCACCTTTACCTTGCAGAAGCGTCGCCTTCTGCTCCTAATATTTAATAGTGAATTTCAGGCAGTACCATACCCAAACCACCCGCTTTTTTAACAGTACAGATTTTGCTAAAGCACTGCTCATCACCTTTGGCGTGGTGGCTCCTATGCTTACCGGGTATCTTCTGGGAGCGCTCAATATTGGGTTGGCATTAGGCACAGGCGTTTTGCTATCATCGCCCAGCACGGTTACCGGCAGCCTTAAAAACAAACGCATTGGCATCTTGCTTTCGGCACTTTTAGGCGGAGTGATCAGCTTAATTGGTGCGTATATTCCGCCTACGCTTTGGGTACAATTGCCCTATCTGGGCATCACTGTTTTTGCGCTTTCGATGCTTTCGGTGTATGGATTTCGTGCTTCGCTTATCGGCTTTGCGGGCTTGTTTGCCGTAGTGCTCAGTTTTGCCAATCTTTCGGCATCCGGTCTCCTGCCTTATGAACGCAGCAGCCTTATTGTTTTAGGCGGAATTTGGTATTTAGCATTGACCTTGCTCTACGACCTGCTGGCACCTAAAAAACAGATCGAAGAACTTTTTGAAACCGCACTCAACCTGAGTGCGTCTTATATTGAGGCACGGGGCGAATTCCTAAAACAGGCGACCGACCGAGACAGCGGCCTGCAACGCTTGTTTGTGATTCAAAGTGAGTTTAACGAGCATCTCGAAAAACTGCGCGAGATCTTGTTACAAGCGCGGCATGCTTCGGGTACTTCAAGCTATTACCGCAAGCGTTTTCTGGTGCTTACCGAATTGGTTGATCTTTCTGAACTCTCGTTGACGAGTCCTATCCCACCACAGCAAATGCATGAGGTGCTTAAAAAGTATCCCGAGCAACTTGAGGCGTTCATTCAGCTGAATAGAGCGCAAAGCGAAAGCTTAAAACGTATTGTTACTACCAACTTGCAAAAGCACGACCTCAACCTCAACTCCCTAGAGCAACGCCTTAAAAATGCTAAAAGTGTTCTACTACTGCTGAAGCAACAACCGGTGACTACAGACTATATCGTATTGCACAACTTATACGAATTGCAAGAAAAGCAGGCGCAGCGCATTTTTGGTATCGCAGATTTGTTAGACCGAAGAAAAAACATCAAAGACACCAATACCGACTCGCCCAAGGAGCTGGAAGGTTTTATCACCAAACAAGATTACAGTTTTCAGCTTTTGCTCGAAAACCTCAACCGTGACTCCCCGATCTTCAGGCACGCACTGCGTATTGCCGTGACCGCGATCGCCGGGATCACCTTAGGGAATTTATTTTCGGTGCAAAACCCGTATTGGATCTTGCTGACCATTGTGGTGATTATGCGCCCGGGTTATGGCCTTACCAAACAACGCTCTAAACAACGTATTCTGGGAACCTTACTGGGTGCCGTGGTAGCGGCAGGCATTGTTTATTTTTTTGAAAATGACAAAATGCTTTTTCGGGTGTTGGCGATCCTCAGCTTTGTGGGTGCGCAAGCCTCGCTACAAAAAAACTACCGTACCGGTGCCTTGTTCATTACGCTGAGTATCATTTTTGCTTATGCGCTGCTGCGCCCGGATGTTTTGGCGGTGATTCAGTTTCGCGTGATCGATACTGCCGTAGGAGCAGCCTTAGCCGCTTTGGCGAATGCCTTTTTATGGCCTACTCGGGAAGCCAAAACGCTTAAACAAAATCTCGCCGATAGTCTGCGGGCACACCGAAATTACCTTGCCGCCATTGAGCAGCATTACGATACTAAAGAAGAGCTGGCGCTTGCCTATAAACTGGCACGTAAAAAAGCCTTTATCGCCACCGCCGGACTCAACAGCGGGGTGCAACGCCTGCTGCAAGAGCCTAAAAGCAAAGGCAAGCTCACCGGAAAACTCTATGAACTGGCGGTACTTAACCACGCATTTCTGGGAGCGTTAGCTTCGATAGGTGCTTATTTACGTACGCACAACGTCACCCGCCGCAGTGAGGCCTTTCATAAGGTTACCGCACCGGTTTTTAAGAATATCGATCACGCTTTGTTGTTGCTGGAAGCACAAAATACGCAAGCAGATTGGGAAGAAGAAGACCTTATTCCCTTTGAAACACAACTAACGCAAGAGCCTGATGAAGCGCTCCTGGAAACCCATATTTTAAGCGAACAGCTCGCATCGCTCAAACGCCTGAGCGAACAGGTTAATAAGCAGTTGAAAAATTTACATACGTAATTCAAGAAATCCTAACTTTAGCTAAAACCCAAAAGTATGACTACATTAAAATTAAGTTCTAGTTCGTCTAAAGGAGATTTTAAAGTACTTGACGGTGCTAAAGAATTGTGTGAAGTGGTGTATAAAAATTGGTTCTCGAGCACTGCGATTACAAACTTGAACAAGTCGGTTATTGAGATCAAGCCTAAAAATATCTGGACGAGCAAAGTAGATCTTTTTAAAAACGACCGCAATGTGGGTGACATCACATTTAACCTTAAGGGGCAGATGGTGATCCGCTACATCAATCCTGATCGCACGGAAGTCAATTATATTCTCAAAAACGTTTCAGGGATTAAGCTGAAGTTTGAGGTGTATAATGCCGAAAAACAACTGCAGTTTAGGCTGATATGCACCAGCAAATGGCATCAACTCAGTTACAATTACGACGTCGAACCGGAAGCTTTTGATAAACAAACTGATCTGGAAGAACTTTTGGTCTATTGCGGGTATGCTGCCAACCTGTACATTTCGATCATTAGCGCGGCAGCGCTTTAGATCGCATTGAGAATTGCTGCTGCTTTGAGCAGCGTATCTTCTTCTTTAGCGAAGCAAAAACGCAACAGATGATCATCACGTTGTTCTTTATTAAATACCGATACCGGAATGCTCGCCAGTCCCTTTTCTTTCGTAAGATATTCGGCAAAGGCAACATCATTTAGATCACTGATTCCTGTATAATCCAGCATTTGAAAATACGTCCCTTCAGAAGATGTAAAGCGAAAACGTGAACCTTGAATCGCGTTTAGGAACACATCGCGTTTCCGCTGATAAAAACTACCCAGATTTAAATAATGCTCAGGTTCGTTCAAGTATTCAGCGAGTGCCACCTGGGTAGGATGGTGCACACAAAACACCGTGTTTTGATGTACTTTATTGAATTCTGCCATCAGCGCTTTGGGCGCAAGACAGTAACCCATTTTCCAACCGGTGGTGTGAAAGGTTTTTCCAAAAGAAGCCGTTACTAGTGCGCGTTCTTTTAAGCCGGGATATGATGCGACACTGCGGTGTTGCTTTTCATCAAATACAATATGCTCATAGACCTCATCGCTCAAGATTAAAATATCGGTGTCTTTTACCAATTCTTCCAGGCGTTTTAAGTCGGTATCCTTCAGCACCATTCCGCTGGGATTATGCGGATTGTTTAAAACCAGCATTCTTGTTTTGGGCGTGATCGCTGCGGCTACCGCATCCCAATCTACCGTAGTGTAAGGTGCATCAAGTTGAACCGGTACGGGAATTCCGCCTTGCAATGCAATCGTAGGTTCATACGTATCGTACGCCGGTTTTAAAACGATAACCTCATCGTCGCGATGCACAAAAGCTGTGATTGCCACATACAAAGCTTCCGAAGCGCCTACAGTGATGCAGATCTCATGTTCCGGATCGTAAGTTGCACCACGAAGCTCCTGTACCATAGCTGCAATGTTTTCGCGTAGCGGAAGATATCCCGCCAGTGGTGCATATTGATTGGCGCCATTTTGCATAGCTTGAGTCACCAACCGAATCAACTCCGGGTCTGTATTAAAATCAGGAAAGCCTTGCGATAAGTTGATGGCGTTGTATTGCGCCGCCATTTTGCTCATCACAGCAAAAATAGATAGTTTGTTCTGCGGAAGTTTACTTCGCATCTTCTTGCTTCAAAAGCTCCACAACCGCTTCTAATTCCTCGTACCAAGGCGCACCAAATTTGCGAATAAGCGCATCTTTAGTAAACTTATATACCGGCACCTGCAGCTCTTTACCCAAAGTACAGGCATCGTCACAAATAGGCCAGCGCTCGTAGTTTACAGCTGTGAATTTAGAATACTTCTGCAAACGCACCGGATACAAATGACACGAGATAGGTTTTCTAAAATCTACCTCGCCCGCATTGTAGGCATCCTCGATCCCACACGAAGCCACCCCTTCTTTGGTAAAGGTCACATAAGCACACTCAGCACCATTGACCAATGGAGTTTCCAGTTGGTCCAGATCGGTTTTAATATGAGTACCTTGAGCTTCGATCGCCGCGATCCCTTCCGGGCGCAAAAAAGGCTTTACCTTAGGGTAGATTTCCTTTAAAATTTCAACTTCCTGAGGTTCAACCGGCGCTCCTGCCTCTCCGGCGATACAACATTCTCCTTTACACGCAGCGAGGTTACAAACAAAATCTTTGTTGATAACGTCTTCTGAAACTATGGTTTGATCTATCTGAAACATAGCGCAAAGATACATGTTCTCCCGCTGAGCGCAGTGTATTTCTACATTCATGTTTTAGAGGCACACGTGCTAAAGCCGTGCGTAATATCTATAGCCATCAGGTACTTTGAAGCACATTATCTAATCGTTAAATCTTTGGGTTTTAATGCTTATTAATCAAAGAAATAGATGTAATTTTGCGCCCTCTTTAAAAAAAGGATAGCGATGGCATTTAATATTAAAGAAATCATAACGGCGACCATGATCCTATTTGCGATCATAGACATCATTGGTAACATCCCGATCATCATTGGGCTGCGTGAAAAGGTAGGGCATATTCAAAGTGAAAAGGCCTCTATCGTAGCGGCTATGTTGATGGTTGTGTTTCTTTTTGTAGGTAAAGAAATCCTGAACCTTATAGGTATTGACGTCAATTCGTTTGCCGTAGCCGGTGCTTTTATTCTGTTTTTTCTGGCTTTAGAAATGATCCTAGGGATCTCCTTGTATAAAGATGACGCTCCTGAAACCGCTAGTGTGGTGCCGCTTGCCTTCCCGTTGATCGCAGGAGCCGGAACAATGACCTCCCTGCTTTCACTGCGTGCGGAGTATGCCGTAGAGAATATCATCGTGGCCATTTTTATCAATATTGTGATCGTTTATGCAGTATTGAAAGCCTCTGGCCGCATCGGAAAAATTCTAGGAAAACAAGGAATTAATATCATACGCAAAATCTTTGGTGTAATTTTGTTAGCGATGGCGGTTAAGCTGTTTACTACAAATATTCAAGGACTCTTTTAAACCCAGCTCATGAAAGTTGCACTCTATATCATTCTTGCTTTGGCAAGCGCTCTATTGATATTTAACCTGACCAAAGTAGATTATAGCGCGCCGCTTAACGGCGATAGTACGGTTGCTGTAATTTCGGTGGTGGCTTGTTTATGTGCGATGTTACTCGTAGTGATTTTACTTATTTCAAGAAAAATTGCCGAAAAGAGCAAGGCGGCTCAGAAGACCAAGACCACCAAAACGCAGTTATAATAGCGCGACAAGCGAGGGATTGATGAATTCATAGACGATCCCTGCGATAAATGTGAGCACGGCAAGTATTAAAAATACTTTGTGCAGCTTTTGATACACTAGCGTACGCTTAAGCTTTTTACGCAGCTCATCATTCTCAATGCGACTCATTTGCTCTTTGATCTCTGCAGCTTTGAGATAAAACGGACTCACCGATATGCCATTAGAGATGAGCAGACCTGCACTGTTGTCTAGCAATCTGAATACTGCTGCAACACAAAAAACAAATATGGAAGCTATAATTACCATAAGCACTACTCGCGGCTCAGTTCTTTAATTTTAATGATGGCAGGATCTTCTTCATTGATCAGTTTTTCAAAAACTGTATTCCCAAAAAGCTGTTGTGCCATTACGGCCTTAAGATAACGCTTTAAATCGTCTTTATAATCCCTTACTCTGATTTTTAAACTGCGTTTACTCATGTAATTCACAAAATCAGTTATGGTTTTATCACTGATGCTTACCGTTTTACTGAATTCTTCAAAAGAAAGGCTGTTGTAGTACGGGCGGCGCTGCTCAATGATCTCAAAAATAAAACGAGACATAAAGCCCGAGCGTAAGGCGTAGGTTATCGCTTCTTTCTCATAATTGGTATCCTTTGGGATAAATACATCAGGGATGATTCCGCCGCCGCCATAGACCACTTTTCCTCCCGGAGTAACATAGCGAAGACTATCGGCTACGGTGATGCTGTCTGCGCTTTGCATCTCCCCGTTTTTATAGCGCGAAAGATAATCTTCATAGTAGGCTTTGTTCCCCGAATCATAAGGTCGCTGAATACTTCTACCTGTAGGCGTGTAGTATCTGGCGATGGTGAGTCTGACTGCGCTACCGTCTCCCAATTGCATTTCTCGCTGCACCAAACCTTTACCAAAAGAACGTCTGCCTACGATAACACCGCGGTCATTGTCTTGTATAGCTCCGGCAACGATCTCACTTGCAGAAGCCGAATTCTCATTGATCAACACATACACCATCCCGTCTTCAAAAGCACCTTCATCGGTAGCATAGGCGTTCTCGATCTTTCCGGTTTTGTTTTTAGTGAACAGAATGAGTTTATCTTCTTTTAAAAACTGATCGGCAATTTGTTCTGCTGCCGAAATATAACCTCCCGGATTTCCGCGCAGGTCAAGAATGAGTTGGGTGGCGCCCTTTCGCTTTAGCGCTACCAAAGCTTTTTCAAATTCTTGAGGGGTACTTTCGGCGAAGCGGTTGATCTTGATGTATCCTAACGTATCGGTCGCCATATACGAAGCGTCAACACTTTTGAGCGGCACTACTGCTCGGGTAACTTTAAAATCGAGCAAACCTTCTACTCCCGGGCGTTTGACTTTGAGCGCTACTTTAGTATTGATCTGGCCTTTTAACTGATTGGTGATCGTATCATCACGCACCACAGCACCGGTTAACGACTGGTTATCTGCCGCCACGATGCGATCGCCACCGCGTATGCCGGCCTTTTCACTTGGACCTCCGGGAATGGCTTGAATGACTGCAATGGTATCTCTAAAGTTGTAAAAACTGATCCCTATACCTACAAAATCCCCTTTCATACTCTCACTCACTTCCTGCAATTCACTCGGAGGAATATACACGGAATGCGGATCGAGATTTTCGAGTATTCCGTTTACGGTAACCTCAACAATACTGTCTGTATTTATAGGATCTACATACTCATAATCTATGTAGTCAATGAGTCGGTTAAGTTTTTCTTTTTTGGCATTTCCGCCTAAAATATTGGTAGGATTGCTGCTGTAGTTGAGCTGGCTCCCAATAAAAATACCCAGGGCCACGGCCACACAGAAAAAGATAGGAAGGTATTTTTTTTGGTAACCGCCCATTTATTCTTCAATATTTTCAATACAGTCTACTTGTACTCCGGCGCGACGTAGAAATTCGATTCCGCTAGGGTCTTTATAGGCTTTGTGAAAAACCACACGTTTGATACCGGCCTGATGTATGAGTTTACTGCATTCGGTACATGGAGAAAGCGTGATATATAAGGTTGCTCCTTCACAAGACTGGGTAGAAGAAGCTACTTTTAAGATCGCATTAGCCTCTGCGTGAAGCACATACCACTTGGTGTAACCTTCATCGTCTTCACATATGTTTTCAAAACCTGTGGGCGTCCCGTTATAACCGTCTGAAATAATCATCTTATCCTTAACGATCAAAGCGCCTACTTGTTTTCTTTTACAGTAAGAAAGTTTTGCCCACTCCTGCGCCATACGTAAATAGGCGATATCGTAGGTCAATTGTTTATCTGAAGTTATTGAAGACATAAATCTAAAATCCCGAAGCTGAAATACAAGTCGTTAAGTTTGCGAAGATAAAAAACTTGCGTCGCTTCTCATCCCACAAAAACTGCTTTACCACGGATAATTTGCTATTAACATCGGAATTACCATACCAATAACAACCGCAGATATGAACATCACCCAATCTCTGCGAGAGAACCTGAAAATGGTTTGGCAGATAAACCCAATGATCAATACGATAAGTGTAATGATGATCTGCGCAGCTTCGATACCTAATGCGAATTCTGCCAGCGGCAGTAACTTATTAGACAAATGAGCCGTTAACTGCTCAAAAAAGCCTGAAAAGCCTAAGCCGTGGATCAACCCAAAAAATAAGGCCGTAATGAGCAATACGCCCAACTTGTCTTTGTGCGCTCCCCTACCTGCAGTAAACACATTGTACAATGCTGCAATAAAAATGGTCACCGGTATTAAAAACTCAATAAGACCGCGGTTGATGCGGACTACATCATATACTGCAAGCAATAATGAGGTGGTATGCCCTAAAGTGAATAAGGTCACCATCAATAACACCCTGCGCCAATCTTTAAACACATAGGGTACTGATAAAACGATAAGAAATAAAACGTGGTCGTATGCCGTGTAATCTAAAACGTGATCAAGACCAATTTTAAAATAGAACCAGAAATCTGACATAGGGGAAACTTAGTATTTTCTCAAAACTACAATTATTTCCCAAAGTTGCGCTGTTAAACGTTAAACTATGTCTAAACAGATTTACCACAAAATGCCGCTTTTGTAATTTCAATTTCAAAATTTACATATGCGCCGTTTTCTTTATGTTTTTACAGCTGCTCTGGGGCTGCTCGTTGTAGTGGCTTGTGGCGCTACACCCGGAATTACCACTACCAAAAAACAATTACCTAACGCCCCATTGTACACGTACATAGATACCAAAGGCAATGTATACTCGATCTCCTCAAAGAAACTGATCTACGAACCAGTCTCAGCAGATAATACCATTGATGGCCTGGATGATGAAGGACGCTATCTGGAACTGAATATTGAGTTGAACGATTATACTAAAATGGCTGCGGAATGTGAACGGCAACTGAATACTACACAAAAAGAATTACCTGCCAACTATACGGGATATGCGATTCCTACGCTTACCCGTAAAGACAGTCTTGAAACGCAAAGCATAGACTTGAGCATCGAAGCAGTAGACGAACTCGATTATGTGATCAAGCCCTTTCTAAACGATGAATAAACCCAAGAATCCCATATTAAGACAAGGCTTTACGCTGTTTCAGTTTCTTAAGAAAACTTATGTGGCTTGGGATCGGAATGACCCGTTTGCTAAAAGTGCGATCATTGCGTATTACACCTTATTCTCGTTGCCTTCACTGCTGATGATCGTCACCTCGATCGCCAGTGCATTTGTAGGTCCCGAAGCTGTACAGGGACGCATTCACGATGAGATCTCAAGATTTATTTCTCCTGAGGTCGCTATCGCCATTGAACAAAT
The DNA here is from genome assembly GCF_900130045.1 of Leeuwenhoekiella palythoae. Lineage (GTDB taxonomy): Bacteria > Bacteroidota > Bacteroidia > Flavobacteriales > Flavobacteriaceae > Leeuwenhoekiella > Leeuwenhoekiella palythoae. The sequence continues at coordinate 51,327 of NZ_FQXT01000004.1, read as the reverse complement.
GATTGGCAAAGTCACCTTACAAAATGACAATTGGATCACTTTGATCATCAGTATAGGAGCATTGATCTATGGTGCTACCGGAGTGTTTTTTCAGATGAAAAAAACTATGAACACCATCTGGAATGTTACCGAAAAGAACGACAACTTTAAACGGATGCTCATCAACCGGGCGATCGCTTTTGGGATGGTCTTGGTTTTAGGATTTATGCTGCTGGTAGCCTTTGTGATTACCGTACTGCTTAATCTGCTCACAGATTACTTATCACAATTTGCGCCGACTATCACCGTCGTGTTTGCCGATGCCTTGCGATTTCTCATCTCTTTTGCGTTCATCGCCGGCCTCTTTGCTGCAATTTTTAAAATTCTCCCCGATGTAAAAATGGGATATAAAACCACCGTACTTGGCGCCAGCATAACTGCAATTTTATTCTTGGTTGGGGAAAGCATTCTCGGCTATTACTTTGCCAGCAGCAATCCGGCTTCGGTTTATGGAGGCGCTGCTTCGATCGTATTGATTTTACTTTGGGTAAACTATACCTGTTTGATCTTGTTTTTTGGTGCAGAAATCACTGTGCAATATGCCTTGGTCAAAAAGCACAAGATCGTACCTAGCAGCCACGCAAAACTGGCGCATTCCGAAGAAATGGCTGCGCTTCGCGAAAAGGAAAAACAAATAGAAGCTGATAAAAAAAAAGCCATAGAATTAGCGACCAATCCTGAAGAACCGCCAAAAACCTAATCCGTTTTCCGTATTAGAGCGATGTATACAGGAAAGTGATCGCTGTAGCCTCCTGTGTAATTTCCGTTAGCGAAACTGCGAAAAGGATAGCCTTTGTAAGGCCCTTCTGGAGTTTGCAAAAAGCGTTTATTGAATATTCCTGCTTTATAAAACTGAAAAGTCTCGTAGTCTTTAGAAAGCCAAGCGGCAGAAAGCAAGATCTGATCAAATAAGTTCCAGCTGTCCCGATATGCCAGCGTACCCTGACCGCGTTTGGCCATACGTTCCATAGGGTTATAAATCTCGCGCAAACCTACTGCTTCTACACGAGCTTTGGTTTTCAATACCTTCTTTAAGCTTTTGTCTTTAGGGTCATCATTAAGATCCCCCATACTCACGATTTTAGCATAGGGTTCCTGACTTAATATAGAATCCATAATCTTTTTATTCAAGGCTGCGGCCGCCATACGTCGTGGTCGGGTGCGTGCTTCTCCTCCGCTTCGCGACGGCCAGTGATTGACGATCACGTGCATACGCTCTCCGGCCAAATTACCGGTTACCAGAAGTTGGTCTCGCGTATAAATACGTTTGTCTTCACGCTCGGTATCGTACAATTCCAGTTCAAAAACTTTGCTATTGATGACTTGAAAGACTTGCGTATTATAGAGCAGTCCTACATCAATTCCGCGCCGATCAGGAGAGTCGTAATGAACAATCCCATAATGCGCTGAGCGCAATACTTCCTGGCCGGTAAGCTCTTGAAGCACTTTTAGGTTTTCAATTTCAGCCACACCGAGTATTGCGGGCGGCCCTTGAGCTTCCTCCGGACCAATCTGCGCAATGACCTCAGCCATTTTTGCTAGTTTATCGGTATAGATTTCCTGCGTCCAGCGGTCTTTTCCATCAGGGGTACGATCGTCATCGTAAGTTATGGGATCATTTTCGGTATCAAAAAGATTCTCAAGATTGTAAAATGCCAGCGTAAGCATTTGATACTGTTGCACTTCCTGACCAAAAACACACAGAAATGGGATAAAAAAGCACACTACTAGAACACTTAATCGAATATTTCGCATAACACACCTAAAATCAAATAGTTAAGATACATTATTTTCTACTTTAGATACGTACGCCCCTAGAAAATTTTAAATCTGGACGCTTCGTGTACAAATTTGCTACGGTCTTAATGCTGTTTCTTTATAGTGCTTCTGCAATTGCACAATATGCCCGCATACGCGGCACAGTTAAAGATGCAGCTACTTCAAGTGCACTTCCTGAAGTTGAGGTTTTTGTGCAAAAAACCAACTACACCACCCAAACCGATGCTGACGGAAATTTTGACTTCACCCCTCAAGTACCGCCGGGCAGCTATACACTCGTATTGCGTAAATCTGGCTATCTCTCGCTCACGATCCCGGTGAATCTTATTCCTGATCAAGAACTGGTTCTAGAATACCTACCCTTAGAAATTGATCTTGCTGAAGCCAATGAGCAAATTACCCTCATCAGTCTTTCTGACGTACAACTCAACGATGACAATGAGCAACGCGACAATGCCGTATCAGGACTACTAGGCGCCACAAATGATGTATTTAGCAATGCTGCTGCTTTTGATTTTAGCAGCACGTTTTTTAGACCTCGAGGCTTAGACAGCAAATACAGCCGGGTCATCATCAACGGACTCGTACTGAATAAATTCAATACCGGCAGACCGCAGTGGAGCAACTGGGGCGGACTCAACGATGTGATGCGCAACAGGGAATTTAGTATGGGTTTGACCGCCAGTGATTACAGCTTTGGCGCGCCGGCAGGCACCTTACATTTTAATATGCACGCATCATCGTATCGGCCCGGAGGTCGTATTTCGTACGCTACCGCAAATCGCACCTATACCGGCAGAGTTATGGCAAGTTACAACAGCGGGGTCACGGCTGATAACTGGGCGTATTCTGTTTTAGTATCACGAAGATTTGGACAAGAAGGCGCTATAGACGGCACCTTTTATGACGCCAATTCGTTGTTCTTTGCTGCGGAAAAAATACTTTCAGAAACACACCGTATCAATCTTTCATTCCTCTATACGCCTAATCGCAGAGGCCGAAGCACCGCATTAACTCAAGAAGTAATCGATCTGAAAGGCTACACGTATAATCCCAACTGGGGATTTCAAAATAATGAAGCACGCAATGCACGCGTGCGTGCCATTGAAGAACCCTTAGTGTTGCTTTCCCATCATTGGCAACTAGGGAAACAAGCAAGCTTGCATACCAATCTGGGGTATCAATGGGGAACCACTAAAAATTCGCGTATTGATTACACCGGAAGCACTTTGATTAGCAACCCTAACGAGCAAGAGCATTTTGTAGGTGGCGCAAGAAATCCGGCTCCCAATTATTACCAAAACCTTCCCAGCTATTTTTTGCGCTACCCCAATCCATCAGCAGTGCAATACCAGCAAGCGTATTTAGCTGAACAAGAATTTAGAAACGACGGGCAACTCGAATGGCAGGCTTTATATGAAGCAAATGAAACAGCAGTGCGTTCCGGACTGAATACCATCTATGCGATACAACAAGACGTAAATCAAGACCAACTCTTCACAGGAAATATTAGGTACAAAGCACAAATGTCAGAACATTTTGATGTCAATTTTGGAATTTACGGTTCGGCATTACAAAGCGAGCAGTATGCGGAACTAGATGATCTTCTTGGCGGAAACGTCTGGTTGGATATAGACAGTTTTGCGGAAGACGATAACACAACCGGCGGAGATCTAGCACAAAGTGATTTGCAAAACCGCAACCGACTGGTACAACCCGGAGACCGGTATAAATACAATTACGGAATTGCCGCCAGGCAAATAGGCACTTTTGCGCAACTAGAAGCCACTTATAATCATCTGGATTTCTATGCTGCCCTAAATGCAGAACAAACCTCTTATCAGCGGGAAGGATATTACGAAAACGGTTATTACCCGGGCGCCTTGTCTTTAGGTAAGAGTGAACCGGTGCGCTTTACGAGTTTGGGCGCCAAAGCCGGAATCACGTATAAATTCAACAGTAAGCATTTTGCGTTACTAAATGCCGGATTTCTAGAACAACCTCCTGGCTTCAACACCGTTTTTACCAACGCCAGGCAACATAATGCAATACTTGAAAATCCGCAATCAGAGCGGTTGATCGATTTGGATGCCAGTTATATTTATCGAGGTTCTGATCTTAAACTGCGCTTGACCGGTTACCTGCTTAATTTCACTCAAGGAAGTGAGGTTTCTTATTTCTATACCCAGTCGATGCAAACCCCGCTGATTGATCAAGGCAATGCACTTGTGCAAGAGAGCACTACTCATATTGCAAGACAAAATCTAGGTTTAGAATTTGGTGCGTCTTACAGCATACTCCCTACGTTGACTTTAAAAGCGGCGGCTGCCTTTGGCCAAAATATGTATACTCAAGATGCTCAGGTATACTACACCACCACGCTTGCTGAAACTCCCATTCGTTTTGGAGATGGCAGTGCCAAACTTAAAAACTATCACGTCGCAGGAGGCCCTGAACGTGCCTATCAACTGGGTTTTGACTATCGAGATCCTGATTTCTGGTGGTTGGGCGCCAGTGTAAATAGATTCTCCAACGCTTATGTAGATGTAAGCTATTTACGGCGATCAGGAGCTTTCAGCAGCGACTATGACGGACAAGCTTTTAATGATTACACTGCTAAAGTGGCACAAGAACTTTTAAAGCAAGAGCAGCTAGACGCCTATTATCTAGTCAACATCGTAGGCGGTAAATCCTGGCGTGTAAAAAGCTATACTTTGGGGTTTTTCGGGCTACTGAACAATGCGTTGAACACCCGCTATAAAACCGGCGGTTTTGAAGATTCGCGTATAGGAGATTACAGAAGTTTATTAGAAGAACGTGCCCGGGATACTCCGCTATTTGGCAACAGGTATTTTCTGGGATATGGCGCTACATTTTATTTAAACTTTTATGTGCGGTTTTAATAATTCGCTTCGGCCTCATTAATAGAATATATTATGAAACTACCTTGTATATACCTCATCACATCCTTTTTGCTTCTAGGCTGTGTGACTTCAGAATTTGAAATTCCGGAAACTGAAAGTGCATCGGTCACTCCTGAAGGCACTGAAATCAGTATTACCGCAGTACTCAACAGCCTGCGGCAAAGTAGCGAATCCATCATAAGTTTCGACGCCACTGACACTTACTTTACAGGCTATGTGATCAGTAGCGATGTCGCCGGTAATTTTTACCACGAACTCATCGTGCAAGATGCTGCTGAAAATCCCACGGCCGGTATCACGCTTCAATTGAATGCTAATGCGCTGTACACACAGTATGAGCCGGGCAGAAAAATCTATGTTTATCTTGACGGTCTTGCGCTTACCACAGAAAATGGGGTGCTGCAATTGGGCATCCGTGACGGAAACGGCATTACAGAGATTCCTAATTCGGTTATTGGGAATCATATTTTACGCGATGCGGAAGTAGCGCAACTGGTTCCTTTGCCTATAGCCATTTCGGAATTTTCTGAGGCTTATGAGAATATCCTCATTCAGCTTGATCGCGCGCAATTTAACCGAAATGAGGTTCTAGGTTCTTCGATTAAAACCTATGCCGGAGAGCCCACTGATGAATATGATGGGATACGCTTGCTTGAAACTTGTGAACCCCGCGGAAGAACTTTAGTAAGCACCAGTACCTTTTCGAAGTTCAAATCGGTTGCACTTCCCACCGGTTCCGGAACCATTTCAGGCATTCTAAGTCGGGATTTTTATGATGACTTCTATATTTTGAGAATCAATACCACCGAAGCTGTCGCTTTTGAAGATACGAGTCGCTGCGACCCTGAATTGTACCGTTGTGGTCTGGCAGAAGCCGAAGGCACAACGGTACTGTTTGCAGATGACTTTAGTGAACAGTCGCGTAACAATCCCATTGAAGGTAACGGCTGGACCAACTATGTAGAATACGGAGTTCAAGCTTGGGAAGCTTATACCGCTACCGGCACCAACGCTTCTCAGGGTATTTCGGCACGCATAGATTCGTATCAATCAGGAGATGCGCTTAGTGTTTGCTGGCTGATCACTCCGGCTATTGATTTAGCAACCACAACTAACGTACGTTTACGTTTTGAAACCAGCAGCAGTTTTGCAGACGGTAGTGATCTTGAGGTATTGTTTAGCAGCGATTGGGATGGTGATCCCACAACGATCACACTGGCCAGCTGGGCAATTCTGGACGAAGCTTTTGTGATTAGAGATCTTGACTTTTTTGGTGATTGGTACAGTAGTGGAATTGTGAACCTTTCGTGCTCTCCTGCAAATAACGGCTATATCGCATTTAAATACACCGGAAGCACTCAAGAAGCCTTTGACGGCACCTACCAGTTAGACAACATTAGCATCACTGCAGACTAAACCTAAACTACCTCGGGCCAGTTTGCGAGAGATTCTACCATTTGGTGGCGCCAATTAAATTGGTATTTTTAAGAAACTAAAAACCAATCATCTTGATCAAAACTACCCTTTTCAGTCTTCTGTTTATTTGCTTGATTGCATGCAGTTCTACAAACGAGCAAAAACAGACTCCTTCCCAATTTAGCGAAGAACAAACCAGCCTCATTATGGCTGCCGATTCTGTGACCCCTATGCGTGTTTTTAAGATCACTAACAAACAAGATTCCCTTTTGCTGCGTACGCCCAGTGAGCACGTAAATGTAGACCCAAAAGATACTGTACTGATGAACCTCATCAACCGAATGTATGCTACAGTACGCGATAGCCTATCTCTGGGTGCAGGTATTGCTGCGCCTCAAGTGGGTATTCTAAAAAACATAGCTTGGGTGCAACGTTTTGACAAGGAAGGTTTTCCTTTTGAAGTGATCATCAATCCCGTGATCAGGCAGTATTCAAAGAAAAAACAAGACTGTCCCGAAGGTTGTTTGTCGATTCCCGGACGTCGGGATACCTTGTCTTCCCGCGCGTATGCGATTTTAGTGGAATATGATACTCCCGATGCTTCTCACGAGATCGAAATGGTTGAAGATTTTACAGCAGTCGTCTTTCAGCATGAGATTGATCATCTTAACGGAATTCTGTATTTAGATCACCTAAAACAAGAAGTTAAAGACGCCGAAGGCTTGATGACCTTAGATACGCTTTCTAATTAAAATACCGGGTAACGGGTATTAATCCATTTACTGCCTTTATTTAATTTTAATTTCTAAAAACTAAAATATATGTCGCTTGAACACAAAGGAATAGAAGGTCTTATTTACCTAGGCAGCAAAGCTGAGGATTATGAACAACTGGTATATGCTTCATCACTTTACGGCACCTTTTTTACAGTTTATGGAACGTTTGTAGTTGAACAGAAGGGAGCAAACAAAATACACATTAAGAGCGCAACTTTCAGATTGAAAAACTACAAAGGCATATTAGATTTGGGACTACGAAAAGTCACATTTGATTCTGACCTTCAAGAATTTAAACTTAAAATTAAAGCTTTAAAAAAGAACAAAGAAAAGTCAATAAGTTGCATCGATATCGACCCAACTAGACAATTGAAGTTCATCAGGAAACTAGATCAGATAGGAACTAAAAAGAGCCGCAAGTACCTTCACGATGATGAGTTTTATTACCGAGATGGTAATTTCAAAATGAAAAGGCCCCCTTACGATCTGCTGAATAATACTAACTGTGATGCTATTCAGCGTTGTATTGAAACGAAAGTACCTTTTGAACTTGACTCCATTGAGAAAGCCGACCTTGCCCCCGGCGGACGGTGCATGATGTCTGAATTGAAAATTTTGACTTAATGCGGTGGGTGCTGTGGCATGTCATAGGGTTTTTAAGTTTTAGCCTTGCTTTTGGTCAGGAAAATGACCTCTCTAAATTTGACACCTATTTTCAAGCTTTAAAAACACTTGAACACCAAGAGGCCTTAACCCAGCTCAGCACTATTGAAGACACGCTGTATTCTCAGCCTTTAAACACCTTTGCACAGCTCACGTATCAAGGATTTTCCGGCAGTCCCGAAAACTTTAAAGCCGAGTGTGTGCTGCGCACAAGCGATGACCCTTTTTTAAATGCAGTTTACCGGCTGAATACCGGCTATTATAAGTTTTACTTTTTACAAGACCGCACCGCGGCATATCCTCATTTTTACAAAGCATTAAAAAGCGCAAATCAGCTCGCCTACGCGCCGCTTCAGCGTAGGGTTTTACGAGCCATTTTACAGTACTTTCATCACGAGATCGCACGTAACAATAATAACTACCAGATATTTCTAGATCAATATCAAGACCTTATTCTGGATAGTAACGATCAGGTTTATTTTCAGATCTATGAAGTCATTTTTCACTCTTCAGAAATCGATATTAAATCGGTTTATTATACTAAAGCGCCGCTGCTTGAAGGCTTAATCTCTCAGTTAGCGCCCGACAGCAAATTACTACCGAAGCTGTATCTGGAGATCGCTTTATATCACGAATTGATCAAAGAATATGACCGGGCAGCTTACTATTATCAAAAAGTATTTGATGAAGGTAAAGACATTCCCTATTATAACGACAGTAGGTTTTCTGCCATTACCAAATTGGCCTACCTACAGCACCTAAAAGGAAACTCTCAGGAAGCCCTCAAAAAATTAGAAGAAGTATCTTGTTGTTTCAATCCGCAGGACTCCTTAAAAAACACCTTTTTTGTAGAATATTATACTTCCCTTTTTTATGAAGGTCTAGGGGCAGATTCATTAGCGCTGGCACATTACAAAACCTATGTTGAAGCAGGACACAATATCAATTTCAGAGATAATTCGTTAGAAATATCCCGGTTACAGGTAGAACTGGAAACTGAAAAAAAGGCCAATGACCTCCTGCTGGAAAAACAAGAAAAGAAACGCATCCTGGTTTTAACCGTGGGACTTTTAGTAGCGCTCGTTATTCTTTTATTGATAGCCTATCTTATTCTTAACAACAGCAGAAAACGGCGCAAATTAGCCGAACAAGAACGGGAGCTAGAAAAAGAACGCGTAGCCAATCTCTTAAAAGATCAAGAACTTGCCAGTATAGATGCAATGATCGCCGGTCAGGAAAAAGAACGTTCGCGCATTGCCGGTGAATTACACGACGATCTGGGTGCCCTAATGACTAATGTGCGTATGCATTTTGAATCACTTAAATCTTCTCAAGCTCCCGAACTCTTTGATAAAACCGATGCTCTGCTTCACGAAGCCTATCAAAAAGTACGCAGTATAGCACACGCTAAAAATTCAGGAGTTATTGCCAATCAGGGTCTTTTAAAGGCAGTAAAAGATCTGGCAAAAAAAGTATCACAACTCAACGCTTTAGAAATACAAGTAGTGCATCACGGGATGACTAACCGACTTGAAAACAGCCTTGAACTGAGTATTTTCAGAATCATTCAAGAACTCATCGCTAACATCATCAAGCACGCACAGGCCACAACCGCAACTATTCACGTGATCAATCACGGAGATTCGCTCAATATTATGGTTGAAGATGATGGCTTAGGGTTTGACCCTAAGCACATAAGTCTGCGCAGTCAGGGAATGGGCATCAGCAGTATTGACAAACGTGTAAACCACCTAGACGGAAGCCTCACTATAGAGTCGGCTCCGGGCGAAGGAGCAACTATAATTATAGATATACCTTTATGATACGTATAGCAATAGGAGAAGATCACCAATCTTTAATTGACGGCATCGCACTGTTGATCAGAGATGAAGCGCATATTCAACTTGTTTGCAGCGCAACTAATGGCTTAGAACTCGTTCAAGCCGTACGTAAATATCAACCCGATGTGATCATCACTGATATACGTATGCCGAAGATGGACGGGATTCAAGCTACGGAAATCATCAAAAAAGAGTTTCCTGAGATTGCGGTGATCGCTTTTACCATGTTTGATCAGCAAGATGCAGTGCAGCAAATGCTTGATGCCGGAGCATCGGGATATATTTTGAAGAATTCAAGTTTACAAACTTTAAAAAAAGCTATAGAAACTGTAGCTGAAGGAACACCCTTTTTTGACTCTCAAATTGAGCTCAATAATTTTGAAGATGATCATACGGCCACTTCAAAAAACGGTTTGCTTACTAAACGCCAACTTGAAATATTACGCCTCATAGCTCACGGAAAAACTTCACGCGAGATCGCAGACGAACTCTTTATCGGGGTGCATACGGTAGACACCCACCGTAAAAATATGATGCGTATTCTTGAACTCAAAGGAAAAGGCGAATTGCTTCGGTATGCGTTAGATCGAAAGTATGATTTTTAAACAGCAAGCAACAGGCTCTTTTTGTGTCATTCTTATAAAAAACGCTTCGGTAGTTCTGAAGCGTTTTTTATTTCTAACTTTACCTCCTAATTTTCTACTATGGCTTTATCTAACAACGACATCTTTAAAAAACTACGTGTAGCGCTAAAACTGCGTGATGACGATATTGTAAAAATATGTGCGTTGGTTGATTTTGCAGTGACCAAGAGTGAATTGGGCGCTATTTTCAGAAATGAAAACCATCCTAAGTATGTAGAATGCGGAGATCAATTTCTTCGGAATTTCCTCAACGGACTCGTTATTCATATGCGCGGCCCTATGCCCGAAAAGAAGACCGGTAAACCGGCACTTAAAAAAGACGGGAATAAAAAGAAAAATACTAAGCAGAAAGATTCTCCAAAAAAACCAGATTAATCTTCCACTTTAAAAATGGTGTACACCGGAAAGTGATCACTAAAGCCACCCAAATACTTATCACCGGCATATGTACGTAATGGATTGCCGCGGTATTTGCCTTCCTGCTCTTTTAAATACTCCGGATTATAGATCGCAGATTTCTCATACTCCAGCGGATTGTCATAGGCTTTCATCCAGTTGGGCGACAAGATGATCTGATCAAACAAATACCAATCGCCACGATGGGTTAAGGAGCCTGCATAACGCGTTAATAAAAAGACCATAGGGTTGTAAAAATCGGTGGAAACCAGATGATCGCGCACTGCTATACTTTGCGGGTCGTCGTTAAAATCTCCCATTATAATAATACGCGCTTCAGGATCGCGTGACTGAATATCTCGAATAATTTCACGGTTACGCTCCGCAGCCGCAACGCGTTTGGGTTCAGAGATCGTTACACCTTCTCTACGCGAAGGCCAGTGATTGACTAAAACAAAAACAGAGACGCCGGCGAGTTTTCCTTCTACATAAAGAATATCGCGCGTAAAATCGCGTACCCCTTGAGCCGTTTGAAGATGTAATGAGTAGCTCCTACTTTCAATTACTTCAAAGCGGTTTTTATCATAAACTAACGCCGTGTCAATACCGCGCTCATCCGGTGAATTGTGGTGTATAAAATCATAATTCAGTACGTGTAAAGCTTCGGTTTGTAGAAGATCGTTAAGCACTTTTTTATTTTCTACTTCGGCTACACCTATAAATGCAGGCGCTTGTCCTGTTTCGGCTTTGCCCACTTCAGCAATCGTTTTTGCGAGTCCGTTTAACTTTTGCGTATAGCGCTCTTGATTCCATTTGAGGTCGCCTTGGGGCGTAAAATCATCATCTAGAATGTTAGGATCATTTAGGGTATCAAAAAGATTTTCAAGATTGTAAAAGGCAAGGGTAAGTTTGGTTTGGGGCATTTTGAAACATATTTTGTAAACAGCAATTTAAGAAAGCCTTAGCTTCTAAATCCGTATCTTTGCAGCTTACTTTTATTTATGATTGAAGAGACTAAAATAGAATATGAAAAAACCGTATTAATCGGTTTAATTACTCAGTTTCAGGACGAGGAGAAAGCGACGGAATATCTTGACGAACTCGAGTTTCTTGCGTACACGGCAGGTGGCGAAGTTCTCAAACGCTTTACCCAAAAGATGGATACGCCCAATCCCAAAACATTTATTGGTACCGGGAAGATGGAAGAAGTACGAGCGTATGTAGACCAGTATGAAATAGGAACTGCAATTTTTGATGATGAATTGAGCCCTGCCCAGCAGAAGAATATTGAAAAGATCTTAAAGTGTAAGGTCATTGACCGAACCAACCTGATCCTTGATATTTTTGCGCAACGCGCTCAAACGAGTTATGCGCGTACTCAAGTAGAGCTGGCGCAATATGAATATTTGCTGCCACGCCTTGCCGGGATGTGGACGCACCTTGAGCGTCAACGAGGAGGTATCGGGATGCGCGGACCGGGTGAAACCGAAATTGAAACCGACCGTCGTATTGTGCGTGACCGTATTTCGTTGCTCAAAAAGAAACTCGAAAAGATAGATAAGCAACAAGCCATACAGCGAGGAAACCGCGGCGCTTTGGTGCGTGTCGCTTTGGTAGGATACACCAACGTTGGGAAATCTACGTTGATGAACACGATAAGCAAAAGTGAGGTTTTCGCAGAAAACAAACTTTTTGCTACCCTTGATACTACCGTGAGAAAAGTAGTTATTCGCAACCTTCCGTTTTTATTGAGTGATACCGTAGGATTTATTAGAAAACTGCCTACGCAGCTGGTAGAATCGTTTAAAAGTACCTTAGACGAGGTGCGCGAAGCTGATCTTTTACTGCACGTTGTTGATATCTCGCACCCACAATTTGAAGATCATATCGCTTCGGTGAACCAAATTATGGATGAAATAGGTGGTTCAGATAAGCCGATGCTGATGGTCTTTAATAAAATAGATCAATACACGCATAAAACCATCGATGAAGATGATCTGGTTACCGAACGTACCGAAGAGCATTTTACTTTAGAAGAATGGGAACGTACATGGATGTCCCGTGTAGACGGCGATGCGATTTTTATCTCAGCATTGAATAAAGATAATATGGAAGCTTTTCGCAAAAAGGTTTATGATCGCGTTCGTGAAATTCACATTACGCGTTTCCCTTATAATAACTTCTTATATCCCGAGTACGACGCTTACGGCGAAGAAGAATAGCGTATTTTAGATTTTAAATAAAAAAACCCGATGCCAAAGACATCGGGTTTTTTTATACAGATGAATGTATTTTAGAATGCATAGGTCAATCCTAATAGATAATAAGATTGAAGCTGGCTGTCTAAATTGTCAAACGTAGGCTCAGTACCTGTGCTTCCGTTATCAACATATTCTCCTAATGCGTAATCTAGGTTTTCTTGTTTGTTTCCTCTTAAACCAAACTCAAAACCTACACCAACTTTACCAAATAGCTTATAGTTGAACGAGTTGATCCAAGTGAAGTTTGAATAATTACTGCTCTTGTAGCTTTGAAAAGCAGAAAGATTAGATTTAAATGCAATCTTACCGATCTGACGCGTATAATCTGCCACGATCTTCGCCCCTAAAGAGGATTCAAAAATGGTGTCTTCATCGCTAAACACAAAGTTGTAGTTGATAGGATGTACAACTACCGTAAGATTTGTAATCGGCGTCCAAGTCATACCGACACCCAAGTCTAGATAACCCGGATCATTAAAATTGTCAAGTATTGTGGTTCTATATTCACCAAGACCTGATACTGCTAGTTTTTCACTTAGCTTGTAACCGTATAACGAACTGATATTAAATACATCTGTCGCGTTGCGGAAGCTATCATCATCGTCCGGATCATCGCGATCATCAAACTTTACCCAACCCAGATTGAGATTCATTGCATTTCTCCAGAAATACTTTTCATCTTTTTTATTGGCGAAAGCATTTACAGTAGCACCAATGGTTGCCGAAGATACATTAGGATTTCCCTGAGAGTACCAACTATTGAACCAGCTGAAATTAGCCCCAATAGTACCGAAAGCACCAAATTTCCAACCGGGAAGATTGTCTATTTGCGATTGCAGTGCGTTGACTTCTTTTTGAAGTTTTGCGATTTCGGCTTTTTTAGGAGCGATCTCTTCTTTAAGCTCTTGTTCTGTTTTCTCCTGAGCAACTACTCCGCTTACAGAGCAGGCTAAAAAGAATAGGAATAATAATTTTCTCATAGTGCTGATTTTTCAGATTTGAAGCAAATATACTTCACCCAAAAAACATAGGTGGTCACTACATTTGAGAAAAAAGACTAAAACCGAAAATTAGTTATTTTGCTTTATACAGCGGTACTGAAGAGCATGCCTCTCCAAACATCAGGCTTTTTGCTACTTTTTGTAGTTTTTGCGTAAGCAATATATAAGCATTTTGAGGCACCGGTTTATTAGAACAACCTTTAACGATTACCAGTTGATTCTCGTAAGGAGCTACATCTAATTCAGCAATGATCTCGGTATATAACAAACTTTCAAGATCTTCTAGCGTACCTACAATCACTTTTTTTGCAACCGGCTGAAGATAAGTAGTCACTAACATATACGCCCAAGCCGGCACGATTGCATCTGTGTTGCAATGTAGCGCGACAAATGCATGTTCATAAGCAGACCAGTCATAATCCTTAAGACTTGCTCTAAATTCTTTTTCTTTCAGAATAAATCCTTCTAACAGCCATTGCGAGATATCTAGTGTCGCTCTGCGTCCTGAAGGATAAAGATCTTCAAGATCAAAGGTTTTAAGCTTACTGTTTGCGACTCTGTTTATGATTTCTTCCATAGCTATTAGGTTTTAAAGCAAGCCTAATTCTAGCTTTGCTTCATCACTCATCAAATCTTGACTCCAAGGTGGATCAAAGGTGATCTCAACCTCACAATCTTTAACCATATCAATGGTCTTTACTTTTTCTTCAACTTCAACCGGTAAAGTTTCTGCCACCGGACAGTTAGGCGTCGTTAAAGTCATCAAGATCTTAGTCTCGTAATCTTCATTAACAAAAACATCATAGATCAATCCTAACTCATAAATATCTACAGGAATCTCTGGGTCATAGATCGTTTTAAGCACACGTACTACTTTCTCTCCCAATTCTTGAGTGTCTATTTCATTTGTATCGCTCATGGTATTATTCTTTAAATCGTTTGTCTAAGGCTTTTTCGGTGCCTAAAAGTAAATATATAACGGAACCTATAATCAACAATAGGATTAAAAACATTTGAACCTTCGGGTTAAAATCTAAATTGACAAAAGCTCCCAGAACGGCCAATATGAGTAACGCAACCCCAGCCTTAATCATTTTTACAGAAGAGAACTTTTGCGCAAAATCCCACCGGTCTTGAGATTTCATGGATTTTGAAGTTCGATACCCGTAAAAATGGTTGATCTTTTTAGGTGGAAAACGGTACATTAAAATTCCAACGACAACAAACACGAGTCCGCAAATCCCGCCGGTTAATGTTAAAGCGTTTTCCCAATGCATCAGGATTCTGCTTTTGCCTGATAGGCCACTGCGTATAATTTTATCTGCTTGATCATACTCACCAAACCGTTAGCACGCGTTGGCGACAAGTGTTCTTTTAACCCGATCTTATCAATGAAAGAAGTATCAGCATCTAAAATCGCTTGCGGCGGCTGGCCAGAAAAAGAACGAATTAAAATAGCGATGATCCCTTTTGTGATGATCGCATCACTATCTGCCGTAAATTCTATTTTATCATCCTTTAAATCTGCGTGGACCCAAACCTTACTTTGACATCCTTTAATGATATATTCTTCGGTTTTGTATTTTTCATCTATCAGCGGCAGTGATTTTCCCAACTCGATCATATATTCATAACGCTGCATCCAGTCGTCAAACATTTCAAACTCTTCAATAATCTCTTGTTGTATATCTTGAATACTACTCATAGGTGTTTAAACTTATTTTGCAATCAATATAGGTTGCTCTTCAGCATCTAAAAGACTTAATTTATTGCTTTTAAGACTAAAGGTTTTCGCATTTAATAAAGCCTGAAAAAAATTATATTCAATAGAAGTTCCTTCAGGGCACATCATCTTAGTCGACACTGCCGGTGAAAACTTAATATTATTTCCGCTAACCACATATGTGGCGCTATAGGAGTTACAAACGGCTTTACCACTCACTTGACCTTTTTCTTCATCAAAGATCAATTGAATCTCTTTCCCTGCAACCGTATCTTTTTTGATAGAGGCTACAATATATTCTCCTTTAGGTCCTTTAATCTTCTTATCGGTTGATTTACAAGCATTAAAACTTACAAATACTAGAAGCAACATCACTGCAAATGTTTTCATATCTTAACGTTTTAAGAGTGAAATTACTAGTAATCGCTTAAACATGCACCAGACTAAAGGTTAAATTTAGCCCAACATACTTTTTGCCTTGCGCACAGCATTCACAAAAATATCTATTTCCTCTTTAGTGTTGTAGAAAGAAAACGAAGCTCTTACCGTTCCGGGAATTTTGTAGAAGTCCATAATAGGTTGTGCACAATGATGACCGGTACGCACCGCAACACCCAACTTGTCTAAGATAGTGCCGATATCATACGGGTGAATATCACCAATATTAAATGAGATTACAGCCGTTTTATGTTTAGATTCACCATAGATGCGCAATCCTTCGATCTCTTGAAGTTTTTGTGTTGCGTAAGTGAGCAACTCGTGCTCATAAGCAGCAATATGCTCAAAACCTATGGCATTCATATAATCAATGGCCGCACCAAAAGCTATTCCACCACAAATATTGGGAGTCCCCGCTTCAAATTTATGAGGTAATCCTGCATAAGTAGTTTTCTCAAAGGTAACTTGGTCAATCATTTCCCCTCCTCCTTGATACGGGGGAAGTTTTTCAAGCCATTTTTCCTTTCCATAAAGCATTCCTATTCCGGTAGGACCGCACATTTTATGCCCGGAAACGACGTAGAAATCTACATCCAAAGCTTGAACATTTGCTTTAATATGTGGTGAAGCTTGCGCCCCATCAACTAATACAGCACCACCAACTTGGTGGGTTTTGGTAATGATTTCTTCAATAGGATTTACAGTTCCTAAAGCATTGCTCACGTGATTGACAAAAACCAATTTAGTCTTCTCCGAAAGTATTGCATCAAATCCTTCCATGTCAAGTTCGCCACTTGTAGTCATTGGGATGACTTTAAGCGTCGCACCGGTTTTTTCGCAAAGCATTTGCCACGGCACAATATTCGAGTGATGCTCTAATGCCGAAACAATAATCTCGTCTCCCGCTTTTAAAATCTCAGCAAACCCTGAAGCTACGATATTGATCCCGTGTGTAGTTCCCGAAGTAAAAAGCGTTTGATACGCGTTAGGTATATTAAAATGTTTTTGCAATTTTATACGCGCCTGCTCATAAGCATCGGTAGCTTCTTGCGATAAGGCGTGCACCCCTCGGTGTATATTTGCGTTATAGTTAGAATAATAATCAACGATCACATCGATCACTTGCTGTGGCGTCTGAGAAGTCGCAGCATTATCAAAATAAACCAATGGCTGCCCGTTAACCTTTCGGTTTAGAATAGGAAAATCTTTGCGTATTCTTAAGACATCTAAGGTTGATGTAGTACTAGCAGTAGCCATATGTACAATTTTTGACGAGTTACTTACAAGACAAAAAAGTCTTGTCTAGAGATCAAAACCAATATTAACGCCTAGTTTTTCGGCAATAAGATTAGTGATGCGTGCTTTTAACTGTGGAATTTTCACACTTTCTAAAACATTGTTAGCAAAGGCATACATCAATAATGCTCTACCTTCTTTCTTACCAATTCCACGGGTACGCATATAGAATAAAGCATCTTCATCAAGCTGACCAATGGTACAACCGTGTGAACAACGAACATCATCGGCAAAAATCTCCAACTGAGGTTTTGAGTTGATCGAAGCTTTATCGCTAACCAAAATGTTATTATTAGATTGGTATGCATTGATCTTTTGCGCAATAGCATCTACAACCACCTTACCGTTGAAAACCCCGGTAGATTTATCATCAAAAATACCTTTGTAATCTTGATGACTTTCGCAGTTAGGCTGCTTGTGGTGTACTAAAGTATTGTGATCTACGTGTTGCTTATCTTCAATGATGGTAACCCCTTTTAGAATAGAGTTGATGTGCTCACCATTTTGGTAATAATTCAAATTATTACGGGTAAGCTTTCCACCAAAAGAAAAGGTATGCACCGAAACCTCACTAGACTCCTGCTGATCAATATGCGAATTATCAATTAATGACGCATTTTCTTTGTCATTTTGGATCTTATAATAGTCTACACGAGCGTGTTTACCCGCATAAATTTCAGTAACAGAATTGGTAAATACAGCATTTGAACTCAAACTCTGGTGACGCTCAATCACTTGTACTTCGGCATTCTCTTCAGCAACAATCAAGTTACGCGGCTGAAGCATAAGATTTGCCTCATTACCGGTTGATAAATGCACGATCTGTATAGGTTTGTTTACCGCCATACTCTTAGGTACATAGATGTAAGCACCCTCTTTAGCAAAAGCAGTATTTAAAGCAGTAAGACTTTCGTTCTTGGCAATTTTATTAAAATACACATCAATAACCTGCTTGAACTTAGGCTTAGTAAGCGCTGAACTCAAGAGACAAACATCAACACCATCGTGTGTAGTTTCAGAAAGATACGAACTGTAAACACCATCAATAAATACGATCTTAAAGGTGTCAATATCATTTAGAAAATATTGTTTTACATCTTTAAATTCAATCGCATCATCACCGGTTGCTGCCAAGCTATAATCAGGCTTTGTAACTGAATTTAATGAGGTATACTTCCAGTTTTCATCTTTTTTACTCGGAAAACCTTCAGTCTCAAAAACTTTTATAGCCTGATCTTTAATATCAAGAATACTGTTATCAAAAGATGTATTCTCTTGAAAAGTCAAGTATGATGATAATAATTTATCTTTTAAACTCATAATTCAATTTAATATTCAAAGTTGAAAAAGTCAAAAGTCACTTTTACTCTAACAACTTTATACATTTTAATGTTCAAGCGTATTTAAACTTGAACGCACTAAGCAGTAAGCTCAGCTTTTACCCAATCGTATCCTTTTTCTTCTAACTCAAGCGCTAACTCTTTTCCGCCGGATTTTACGATCTTTCCATCTACTAAAACGTGTACGAAATCAGGAACAATGTACTCTAAAAGACGCTGATAGTGCGTGATCACCACCACTGCGTTATCTTTACTGCGTAATTTATTCACACCATTAGAAACGATACGTAATGCATCAATATCTAATCCTGAATCAGTCTCGTCAAGAATAGCCAATTTTGGCTCTAACATCGCCATCTGAAAGATCTCGTTACGTTTTTTCTCTCCACCCGAAAAACCTTCGTTTAATGAGCGTGATAAAAACTTACGATCAATCTCTAAAAGTTCAGATTTCTCACGAATCATTTTTAGCATATCGCTCGCCGGCATATCTTCAAGACCTTTAGCTTTACGCGTTTCGTTGATCGCTGTTTTGATAAAATTGGTAACCGATACTCCCGGGATCTCTACAGGATACTGAAAAGATAAGAACACACCTTTGTGCGCACGCTCTTCAGCATCTAACTCGAGCATAGACTCACCCTCAAAAATAATATCTCCACCGTTTACCTCATATTCCTCTTTACCGGCAATAACAGACGACAAGGTACTTTTACCTGACCCGTTAGGCCCCATAATAGCGTGCACTTCACCTGCGTTAACTTTAAGATCAATTCCTTTTAGAATGTCTTTATCTTCTATACCTGCATTCAGATTTTTTATCTCTAACATATTCTATATTCTTTGGGCTTCAATGCCTTTTTCTGATGTTCTTATTTTGTTTTATCCTACGGAACCTTCGAGTGAAATTTCCAATAATTTTTGAGCTTCTACCGCAAACTCCATCGGAAGTTTGTTTAGCACTTCTTTACTAAAACCATTAACGATCAACGCAATTGCTTTTTCAGTGTCAATTCCACGTTGGTTACAGTAAAAGATTTGGTCTTCACCAATTTTACTGGTAGTTGCCTCGTGCTCTACTTTAGCCGATTTATTTTTAGCTTCGATGTACGGGAAGGTATGTGCACCACATTTATTCCCCATCAATAGTGAATCACACTGCGAGAAGTTACGCGCATTTTCTGCTCTGCTATTGATTTGAACCAAACCGCGATAACTGTTTTGAGATTGCCCCGCCGAAATACCTTTAGAAATGATCGTACTCTTAGTATTCTTACCTAAGTGAATCATCTTAGTACCCGTATCTGCCTGCTGAAAATTGTTAGTAACCGCGATCGAGTAAAATTCACCAATCGAGTTATCTCCTTTCAACACACAACTTGGATATTTCCAAGTTACAGCACTACCGGTTTCAACTTGTGTCCAAGAGATCTTCGCATTTTTTTCACAAAGTCCACGCTTGGTCACAAAATTGTAAACACCACCTTTTCCTTCATCATTACCAGGATACCAGTTTTGTACAGTAGAATATTTAATTTCAGCATCATCTAGCGCGATCAGTTCAACAACTGCAGCGTGCAATTGATTCTCGTCACGTGATGGCGCCGTACAGCCTTCTAAGTAACTCACATAACTGCCTTCATCTGCAACTACAAGCGTGCGTTCAAATTGACCAGTTCCTGCTTGGTTAATTCTGAAATACGTTGAAAGTTCCATTGGGCAACGGACGCCTTTAGGGATATAACAGAATGAACCATCACTAAAAACAGCACTATTTAAAGCAGCATAGAAGTTATCCTTTTTAGGAACTACTGTACCAATGTATTTCTTTACCAGCTCAGGGTGTTCCTTAATCGCTTCAGAAATAGAACAGAAAATAATTCCCTTTTCCGCTAGTGTTTTCTTGAAAGTAGTAGTTACCGAAACAGAATCCATCACAACATCAACTGCCACACCGGCAAGTTTCTTTTGCTCATCGATAGAAATACCTAAACGTTTAAACGTATCTAACAATTCTGGATCCACCTCATCTAGACTATCATATTTAGGCTTTTTTGAAGGCGCAGAATAGTAAGAGATGTTCTGAAAATCAGGTTTCTCATAATGCACATTTGCCCATTCTGGCTCCTCAAGGGTTTGCCAATACCTGAAAGCTTCAATACGCCATTCAGTCATCCATTCAGGCTCTTCTTTTTTCTTAGAAATCGCTCTCACAATATCCTCGTTAAGCCCAACCGGAAAAGTTTCAGATTCAATATCTGTATAAAAGCCGTATTTATATTCTTTGGTGGCTAATTCTTTCTCTAAGTCGTCTTCTGTGTACGCCATATACTTTATCTAATCTGTTATAAAAACAGGTTTAATCTAATTACAATGAAAAACTTTCTCCACAACCGCAGGTACGTTGTGCGTTAGGGTTATTAAAAACAAAACCCTTACCATTTAACCCACCGCTATATTCAAGCGTGGTACCAATCAAGTAGAGAAAACTGCGCTTATCTACTATTAACTTTATGTTGTTATCTTCAAAGAGTTTGTCTTCTTCAGCTTTACTCTTATCGAATTTCAAATCATATGATAAGCCACTGCATCCACCACTCTTCACGCCAACCCTAACATAGTCTGTGCTAGGATCATAACCATCCTCAGTCATAAGAACAGCTATCTTCTTTTTTGCGCTTTCACTTACTTTAATCATAATTCATTTTACTTGTTGCAAATATACCATTTAAGTAGGGTTTTACCATACATCCTTACATTAAACTATTTTATGCTTTTATAGACTAAATATATATAATTCGCCATGGCAGCACATCACGGTAAACTTCTATTCAAAATCCAGATTGGATTAAAATATTACAAAAACGCACTTCGATTATTTAAAGCAGTCTCATGCTTGCTTTTGACATATTCCCATTAAATTTGCGCTTTTAAAGAAACTGTTATGTTTGAAAATAAAGATGAATCACGCACTTCACTAAGCGATCTGGGAGAATTTGGTTTAATAAATCACCTTACCCAAACGTTTAAAATCAAACAATCAAGCACCGTAACCGGCATTGGGGATGATGCCGCGGTAATTAACCCAAAGGAGAACCAACTTGTAGTCACTACTGATCTGCTGGTTGAAGGTGTGCATTTTGATTTGAGTTTTATGCCGCTGAAACATTTAGGCTACAAGGCTGTTATGGTAAATTTATCTGACGTCTATGCTATGAATGCCGAAGCTACTCAGATCACCGTTTCAATTGCAGTATCTAATCGGTTTCCATTGGAAGCGCTTGAAGAACTTTACGCAGGAATTGAACTCGCTTGCTCTATCTACAACGTAGATCTAATAGGTGGCGACACCACATCAAGCACGACGGGACTTTTAATCAGTGTAACCGCATTAGGTCAAGCAGAACCAAAACAGCTCGTAAAAAGAAGCGGCGCAAAAGACGGAGATCTGCTCGTTGTTTCAGGTGATTTAGGTGCCTCGTATATGGGACTCCAGGTTTTAGAGCGAGAAAAACAAGTATATAAAGTTAATCCTAATGCGCAGCCTGATTTAGAACCCTACGCTTATTTGGTAGAACGTCAATTAAAACCGGAAGCGCGTAAAGACATTGTAGAACTACTGAAGAAAATTAAGGTGCAGCCTACTTCAATGATCGACATCAGTGACGGACTCTCTTCTGAGATTATTCATCTGTGTAAAAGCTCTAAGACCGGAATCAGGCTTTATGAAGAGAAAATTCCACTTGATCCGCAACTCATTCAGACTTGCGAGGAGTTTGAACTTGATAGTACCACGGTAGCCTTGAGCGGTGGTGAAGATTACGAACTCTTATTCACCATCAATCAGGAGGATTATGATAAGATTAAAGGAAACCCACACCTTACAGTGATCGGCCACGTGACGCCGGAGCACGACGGAATGAATTTAATTACGAGAGCAAACACCTCAATACCTATTGTAGCCAGGGGATGGAATGCACTTAAAAATGAAGAATAATTTATTTTAAGCAGACTGCCTACGCGCGTGCTTGAATAGATAAAACTTCTCCATAACCTCATTGATGCGGCGCAACTTTGGGGTTAATGGGGCAAGATAACCGTGCTCATCTTCTGTAAATTGCTGTTTACAACAAGAGCATTCATATTCCTTTTTATTGGTTTGATACTGGCGCAATAAATTATAATTGTGACCAAAAAGTTTACATCGTAATCGCTTTAATGGATTTCTCGTAGGGCTTTGTAAATTCATTTTAAGGGAATTTTATGAAGTTAGCTTGACGAATTTAACAAAATAAACGTCAAAAAGCATTTTTTATACGTTTAAAAGACCTATTTTCTGCATTACGTCATTTATTTGAAAAATTCTTAAAATGGAAGCGGTATATCTTTAATCTGTTAAAATTTTGACCTCATATTCAGAACTTTATAAGAAACAATACACGTTTACAACCTTAAAATTGCTTCAATATTGCCAATACCCCCTCAAAATTTTCAATGGCAAGCATATGACCGCCCTCTAAAACGTCTATTTGCACATCGTATTCCGTAAACTCACATTTCAAATCTTCAGCACGAATCAAAGTATCATGAGCGCCTAAAATCATCATTTTTTTAAAACTCCCGTTTTTCCAGAATTCTGTGGAATCGTCTCTTATGGCCATCGCCTTTTGAGAATTGATATACCCCTCAAGTGGAGTCTGTAGCGCTTCTTGCTTTGTAATTTGTATCACTTCGGTTAACCGACTTCTTAAATGCTGTGAAAATAGGTTAGCCACTGACATAGATACTAAAGCGTGATAGTTTTTTTGAGCTACAGTAATTCCATGTTCACGCAATGCAACGCGCTCGGCGGTATCTGCTTTAGGTGTCGAATTGAGCAAACAAATTCCGCTTATATCTTCCGGAAACCGTTCCGCGTAGGCCAAGGCTACATAACCACCCATAGAATGTCCCACAAATTTTAGATCTTTCAATTGAAGATGATCAACTAGCTTTTTTATTTCCGCAGCCATTAGTACTAAGTTTTGCGCTCCCTTTAAAACATCACTTTTACCATGTCCCGGCAAATCAATTAAAACCAACCGATGCTTCTTAGATAATTCAGGCACAAACGGCATCCACATCTTTCGGTTTTCTAAAAATCCGTGAAGTAAGAGCATCGCAGGTCCATTCCCAAATTCCTCATAAAATAGGGTGTTTTCAATTATATTTGGCATCGTTTTATTTTATCTTTCGGTTTGAAAGTTACAAGCAATATGCGTTTTAACAAAGAAGTACTCGTTACAGGTTTTGCAATATTCTCATTATTTTTTGGAGCAGGAAATTTAATCCTTCCGCCCTATTTAGGCTATTTAAGCGGCACCCACTGGCTTCTGGTTACTCTAGGTTTTTTCATTTCCGCAGTATTTATACCTATACTAGGTGTTATAGCCCACGCACGCTTACAAGGAACGATGCTAGATTTTGCGACTAAAATTCACCCGGTATTCAGCACCGTATTTTGCATTCTAGTGTATCTGGTTTCGGTTACACTGCCCGGCCCTCGAACAGCTTCTGTGACCTATGAAATGGCCATTGAGCCCTATTTTGAGATCAATTCGCTTACTTCTAGCGCAATATATTTTGGATTGGTCCTACTAAGCGCTTTAAATCGGTCAAAACTGCTAGACCTTCTGGGTAAATATCTTACGCCTCTGCTTTTGCTAATCTTAGTCACCATTATCGCAATCCTTTGTCTTGCCGAAATACCGATTGCGAATGATAAACATATTACTAACGTAGTAAGCACCGGGATTCTCGAAGGTTATCAAACCTATGATGCGATTGGCGCCATTGTTATTGGTGCACTAGCCATAATCTCTCTAAAAATAAAGTTCAAAGGAAGTTCGGTGACCGAAAAAAGAAAAGTCCTTTTTAAAGCTGCATTCATAGCCGGAATAGGTTTGCTTCTTATTTATACCGGGCTGATCTATGCCGGTTCTCTGTTTTCAAATTTAACTGAAGAACCGTCGCGCACAGATTTACTTACTCTTTTAAGTTATGAATCTTTGGGAAGCTCCGGAAATATTGTACTCTCCATTTTAGTAGCTCTTGCCTGTTTTACAACTGCTGTAGGGGTAGTTACCGGAACTGCAGATTTCTTTCAAGGTTTAAATCGAAGCAATAAAACCATCTACCCGCTAACAGTAACATTAGCCTGCATTGCCGGTATCATTATCGGGCAGACCGGAGTCTCCTATATCATTACAATTGGAGTTCCAATACTTGCTTTTATTTATCCTCTAGTAATTACTTTAATATTACTGAATGCCTTGCCTGAACGATATGCCTCAACTTTGGTGTTTAGAGTTACAGTATTGGGATGTATTCTTTTTAGTATCCCCGAATTTTTACAAAGCATAAATATCGAAACCCTTACTCCCCTACAACAACTTTTACCATTATCTGATTATGGAGTGGCATGGTTTATTCCTACCATAGTTTTTTATGCACTAGGTAGCGTGGCACAACTGGCGATGAAACCCAGCTAAGTTATATACCCAAACGTTACAAATACCGATTTTAATGCATTTATTGTAAGATTTCGTAAAACGTTTTACAGATTAAAGGTATCAAACACACTTTTAACAAGCTATAATATAATAACTTAGGTTGCTATTGTTATTTTTTACAAGTAAAAAATAATTTTTGCTTTTATTTTAGAAAACCCTGCAAAATTTAACACTTTTTTAAAAGCTACAGGTTTTACGGTAAAAATGTAGTTGTATTCATACAAAATATACACCTAAAGGCAATTAACCTCATTTTTTTTGTAAGAAAAACCTATTTTATTCCATTATTTCTTCTTATCAAATAAAGCCAGCTCAAAACCATTCACCGACACATTACGTAAATTAACCGACAGAAAAAGCTTGTTTATCAACAAAAAGCAAAAGATTGTCAACAAATATTAATAGCTTTAATGTTTGAATAAGGCTTTTGTAAGAAAAATATTACGAGCAATAAAATCGACGCTTATATGAATAAAATTACCCCTAAATTTTTTCATTTACTTTCAATATCTATTATTATAGGATTGATCACTTCCAAACTATTTGGGCAAGAAGGTACCGCGCAAGTAATGCCTGACCCAAATGACGGAGTGGCTATGTTTATCGATCAAAATACCTATGGTCCCGGCTATAATTCCCCAGAATCCCAAAGATTATATTTTCATATTGCAGATGACGTCAATGAAAATTTGTACTTTGGAGTTAACCCGTACTTTAGAGGAACTGATGGCAATCCTAATGCTTCCACACAAGTTTATTATCGTATTAAAAATCCAAATGGGACAGTTGTTGCAGGTCCATCTGCTTTTTCGCGGACCAATGGTGCTCCAGGATTTATTAATACATATCAAAGAGCAGTAGCTGGTCCAAACGTTGCTGGCTCTACTCCATCGGGGTATACTCCCATAGTTTTCAACCCCAATTCAGGCTCTGGAGATTACTACATTGAAATATATTTAAGTACGGATGGTGGAGTAAGCCCATATACTGGCCCTGAGGCGGCATTATTACCGTATTTTGATTTTAGTGTAATATCTGGGACAACCGCTAAAAGAAGAGGGCGTTTATTTTCAAAAAAATGGGGTTTCATTACCTATAACCCATCAAATTTCACTCCTCAAATCAATAACGATTTCAAGGGAACCTTTTTTACTTATACCCCTGATGGTTTTACTATTCAGGTACAGTTTTCAGAAGGTTTTCGACCGTTTGGGTTTCAATTAGCATTTAATAGTACTGGCGTAAATAGCACTGGCAATTTTATACAAGATAGAAGATCTGTCAATGGATCCGTAAACATAAACAACGGTTACCCAACATTTTTGACACGTCCCGATAGCGCCATTTATCCTAATGGTGAAGTGGGTGTCCCTTCTTTTGATAGTGCAGGAATTTTTGGGTGCCCCGGAGACTATGACATTCCTTACTACACAGATCAAGCCGGAGATGTTGGACTATTATTAGACTTGAATGGCACACCTGGTTTTCAATCTGGTACTAGAGACCGCATCTTAGAGGCATATTCAATCACTCCTGGTAACCATATTATGTCGTGGAACGGTCTTGATGGTCTGGGTAACCCAGTTAATGAAGGTGCTTCCGTTCAAGTTCTACTCACTCTTTATCAAGGGCGAACCAACATACCAATGGTCGATGCTGAACAGAATAAGAATGGTTTATCTGTAGTGGGTATATTTCCTTCTACACCAAACAGAAGACTTTACTGGGATGACACTCAACTTACAAATATTGGCACCGATTGCTCCAATCCCAATAATAATACTACTGGTGCTGGAGTTTCTTCAAGCCTACTTGGTCAAGGAGTTTTAGGCCCTGTACACGCTTGGGATGGTCCAAACCCTACTACCGCTGTACCAGCTCCAGCAAATGGAGGAGGTTCAGCAACAAACGCCAATCTCTGTGATGATTTTGGAAATAATAGAACTATTAATACTTGGTTTTATGCAATTAGTAGTGAATCTTCTTCTAGAACTTTTGAGGTTCCAAGATGTGATTACGATGGAGATGGCGTGGCTGATACAATTGATCTAGACGACGACAATGATGGAATCGCAGATGCCATTGAAAACAATGGTTACCCAGACGCCAACGCGGATGCCGACAATGATGGCATACCAAACTTTATAGATACTGATCTACCAGATTTTATTGATTCAAATTTTGATGGAGTAAATGATAATTATGATAAAGATCTTGACGGAGTTATAAATCAGTATGACTTGGACTCCGATAATGATGGTATTCTAGATCAAAACGAAAACCTAACTTCACATTGTGTCGGAACTTTAAATTATGAATTTTATAATAGTGTACCCTCGGGAAATACGGTAGATAATATACCTCGAACTGGAGCAACCTCAATAGGTCGTGTTAATGATTTTGATGTTGATGCCTTATATGCATTTGTCACTCCAGGAGATGGTGAAACCTTCAGTATACGGTACACCGGAACAATATTTATATCAACAGCCGGAAATTATACATTTTTTACAAGTTCAGATGATGGTTCAAAACTTTTCATTGATGATATTCAAGTTGTAAACAATGATGGTTTACACGGTGACCAAGAAAGGAGTGGTTCTATAAGTTTACCCGTAGGTCATCACAAATTTCAAGTAACCTTTTTTGAGAATACCGGAGGCGAAGTTCTAACAGTAAGCTACCAAGGACCCTCAATAAGTAAAAGACAAATACCATTTAGCGCTCTTTCATGTTCTGTTTTAGACTCAGACACTGATGGCACTCCAGATTATCTTGACCTAAACAGTGACAATGATGGTTGCCCTGATGCTTTAGAAGGAAGTAATACTAGCATAACAAGAGCTAATCTTAAAACTGACACCAGTTTAAACGGTACTGTAAGTAGTCGTGGTGTACCAACGTTAGTAAGTAGTGGCCAAAATGATTTAAGTAGTAAAAATCCTTCAATTACCGGAACCAATTGTGATGACGATGGTGACGGAGTCATAAATGGAAATGACCGATGTCCGGGTTCTGATGACACAATAGATTTTGACGGAGACGGTGTTCCTGACAGTTGTGATCGTGATGATGACAATGATGGAATCTTAGATACAAATGAACAAAATTGCGCTACCCTTAATAACGGTAATTCAACAACAAGAAACGGTGACTTTGCTCAGAACATATTTTGGTTATCTTGGACAGGAACTTCAATAGCTGACGGTATTGATGAGAACGACACCGCCACTCTTAATCTTCCGGGCGGTGGCTCTATCACTGCGACATTTACCAATGTAAGAGATCTTAATCTTACTAATCCAAGAACTTATGGTTCTGACAATGGAAACGGTCCTTCAGATTATTTTTTAAGTGATTTTAACACCTTTGGAGGAGCTCAATTAAAATCTGATTATAATTTAGCAGGTGCATCAATATATGCCAATGGTGGTGGTACCGGAAACAACAATGATATAAGTTTTGACGTCACCTTTACCGCCCGTACAGCATCAGGAACTGTTTATACTCCTGACCTGATTTTTGCCGATACCGAAGAAACAAATAATTTAGGATTCCCCGCTGATGAATATCAACGTGTTAGTACCAATGGTAGAAACTGGGAAATTATTGAAAGCGTTGGTGGAACAGGTTATAATTTAACAGGAAACGGATCCAGAAGAGTTCAATACAATAATACAGGGGAAGGTGTGCCTATCTTACGTACAGTAGATGCAACCAGACTTTCTGTTGAAATCAATACTGCTGGCCAAAATGGTGCGCAAGGTGGTCAAGCCTTTGCATTTGGTGTGTTCTTAGAATGCTTACCAAGAGATACTGACGGTGATGCTGCATCTGATTCTCGTGATACAGACAGTGATAATGACGGCTGTTCTGATGCGAACGAAGCATACAATAACCCTAATGCTGATGGTGGAGACAACCGTTTTTATGGCACAGGTAATCCTCCTGCAGTAAATCCTGATGGTACTGTTGTAGGTGCAACCTATCCCGGAACCAATAGCAATGTCACTACTGTAAATGTCGCACCAACTATAAGTATACAACCTACTAATAAAACTATAAATCAAGGTGCCAATACCACGTTTGCTGTTACCGCTACAGGTACCACTTTAAGTTATCAATGGCAAGTAAGTACTAATGGCGGGGGAAGTTATAGTAATGTGGCTAATGGCGGTGTATATTCTGGTGCCACAACCAATACTTTGACTTTAACCAATGTGCCCTACTCGTATAACACCTACAGATACAGAGTTGTGGTAACCGATGCTTCTTATGTTTGTAGCACAATTACCTCAGCAGCAGCAATTCTTACTGTAAACGGGGTTCCTGTAGCTAATCCTGACACTAACAGTACGCCAGAGGACACTGCGCTTAATGTTAATGCAGCCAATGGTGTGCTTATTAATGACACGGATGCTGATGGTAACACCTTAACTGTAAACCGGTTCACCATAAACGGAACGAATTACACTCCTGGAAATAGTGCTCCGATCTCTGGAGTTGGTATTTTTACGTTGAATACTAACGGTAGTTATACCTTTACACCCGCAGCCAATTTTAATGGTTCGGTTCCTGTAATCACCTACAGAATTACTGACGGAAATGGCGGAACCGCAAGTTCTACATTGACACTATCGGTAACACCTGTAAACGACCCTCCGGTTGCTGTTAATGATAGTAATACTACTCCCGAAGATGTAACGATTACTGTAGCAGACGGTGCTGCCAGAGATTTATTAAATAATGATTCTGATGTTGATGGCGATGCGCTGAATATTACCAACTTCACCTTCGATGGAACTACTCAAAGTGCCGGCACCACCATTACAGTGGCCAACGTAGGCGCACTTACAATAAATGCTAACGGAAGTTACACATTTGCCCCTGCGGCAAATTACAACGGTACTGTTCCGGCTATTTCTTACACAGTAAGCGATGGCTCACTTACCGCTACGGCAAATTTAGCTATAACAGTAACTCCTGTTAACGACCCTCCGGTAGCTGGTGATTACACCAATAGTACTGATGAAAATACCGTACTTAACGTTGCCAACGGAAGCGCAGATGACTTACTTCCTGTAGAGACTGATGTTGATGGTGATCCTATTTCTATTACAAGATTCTCCTTTAATGGAGTTAACTACAATGCCGGGCAGTCTGCAACAGTAACTGGAGTTGGTACATTAGTTATTAATTCAAATGGAAGCTACACCTTTACACCCGCTGCAAATTATAATGGTCCGGTTCCAGCAATTACTTTTACCGTAAGCGATGGAACTCTTACAGATGTAGGCAGCTTAACGCTTACTGTAGATCCGGTTAACGATCCTCCGGTAGCCATTGATGATGCGAATAGTACTAATGAAGACACTACCTTAACTGTGGCCGATGGTAGCCTCGATGATTTACTACAGAATGATACAGATCTCGATGGCGATGCGCTAAGTATTAGTGAGTTTACCTTTGATGTCACGAATTATACTGCCGGCCAAACAGCATCTATAGCAGGTGTTGGTGATCTTACCATAAATGCCAATGGAAGCTACACTTTTGTACCGGCTTCCAATTATAATGGCGCTGTTCCTGCCATCACTTATACAGTGACAGATGGGGCACTTACTGACGTGGGTAATTTAACGCTTACGATCAATGCAGTTAATGATGATCCTATTGCAAACCCTGACACTGATACTACTTATGAAGATGTAACGCTGTTTATTGGTGCAGACGAAGGGGTTTTAATCAATGATACTGATGCTGACGGCAACACACTTAATGTAACGGAATTCACCTTTGGCGGAACCACAGTAACTGCAGGAAACAGTGTTGCTGCAGCTCAAGGCGAACTTACCATTTATGCTGACGGAAGCTATAAGTTTATTCCTGCTCCAGGATTCAATGGCGCTGTTCCTGCTGCAAATTATACGATCTCTGATAGTAATGGCGGCACTGCTTCAAGCACGCTTACAATTTCGGTTACTGCAGATCCTTGTGCTACTGAAAGCACCTTCAATTGGGATACGGTGACTTGGGCTCCTGGCTCGACTTCTAATACGTACAACAATAAGAATAATACTTCTTATGCATTCAATATTACTCCTCCAGCAGGTGGTTTAGAGTCCCCTACTCCCGTTAATGCTGCTTTTTATGAAGGAGATCTAGGCAGTAGTCCTTCAGATGCAAGTCAATTAATTTTATCAGCTCTTGCATCTAATATTGATGGTGATGTTATTTCTACTGAAATTCTTCTAGGAGAATCTAATACTGGTCTTGATGGAGTACAGTTTAAATTATTTGATATTGATGGTTCTAGCGGCTCTGTAAATTATCAAGAGACTGTTACCATTACCGGTTACCTAGGAGGCACAACCGTTAACCCAATTCTCCAAGGAACTCCTATACACACTATTGCTGGAAACACCGTAACTAGTGATGCTTTTGACGCTCCACAAACTGGTGCTGATGCCGCTTTTGGTGTGGTCTACGCAAGCTTTAGCACACCGGTAGATCGTATTGTGATTTCTTATGGTATTGTTTCAGGTGGAACTTACAATGCTGGTTCGGCTCCTGGGTTTGCTATCTATGATTTAACACACTGTTTTATCGATGTTGACAGTGATGGTGATGGTATAACAGATAGTATTGACCTTGATGATGACAATGATGGTATCCTTGATACTGCTGAAAATTTAGCCGGACTTGATCCTAATGCTGATGCAGATGGTGACGGTGTTGTAAATTATCTTGATGATGATTCTACAGATGCTGCGATTGGCGATGCTGACGGTCTTCCGGCAGCGGCGTATGATCTAGACGGTGATGGTATTGCTAACCATTTAGACCTTGATGCTGATAATGACGCGATCCCAGATGTTTTAGAAGTCGGACTCACAGATGCTGATAATGATGGGTTAGTGGATACTGCAGGTTATGGAACTAATGGTTTTGCAGACGAACTTGAAACTTCAGCAGACAGCGGTGTGGCCAATTACACGCCTCGAAATACTGACGCTAATTCAGATATCGTTCCTAACATTTACAATTTCCTTGATAGAGATTCAGACAACGACGGACTTTCTGATACTGAAGAAGCGTTTTCAAATAATCCTTCTTATAACGACACGGACAATGATGGTGTAATTGATGGATTTGTGGATGCTGACAATAACGGATGGCACGACCCTATTGATACCGAAGCTACTTTCCCAACGCTTAGAAATTCAGATGCAGACAGCTTACCTAACTACTTAGACTTAGATTCTGACGGCGATGGTATCCCAGATACTTATGAAGGTAACTTCGAGGTTGTAGACGGTGAAAATGACGGGATTGTAGGTTCTGGAACACCTGCAGACGCAGATCAAGACGGTTTAGCAGATACTAATGATGGTGTAATCCCTGGATTTGGTTTTGGCTTCAATGCAGACCGTGATGGAGATGGGGTTAAGAATGTGATTGATATTGATATTGACAACGACGGTATCATTGATAATATAGAAGGGCAGCCTACGACAGGATACAGAGCACCTTCTGGTGTTGATACGGACAATGATGGTATAGATGATGCGTACGATGTGAATAATGGTGGTGTCGCCATTGGTACTATCAATACAGACGGAGGCTCGGCGCCGGATTATGCAGATACTAATGCTGATTCTGAAGATAATGAGGGTGTAGATCCTTACGATATTTCTGAAAATGCAACTGATGATAGTATTGATTTACCTCTTGATGCTGATAATAACGGTATTGTAGACCCAAGTAATTTCATAGATATTGATGGAGATGGTCTTCACGATGATTTTGAAAATGGAATTTTTGACACTACAAATCCATTAAACGCAACAAACAATGGACAACTCCCCACAGATATGCCTGATGTTGATGATGTAGGTGGGGATAGAGATTGGAGAGAGTTGAATAACCAAGATAAAGACGGAGATGGCGTTGCTGATACCGATGACTTAGATGACGACAATGATGGTATTTTAGATATCTATGAAGATTTTAACGAAGACGGAGATGGAAATCCCAGAACCAATCCTTCGGATAAAGATGGAGACGGTATTCCTAATTATTTTGATTTAGACTCAGATAATGACGGTATCACAGATTATGCTGAGTCTGGAGGCACAGACGATCCTGACGGAAATGGACAACCAGGTACCGGTGTATTAGATAACACAGAAGTTAATGATAACGGTATTCCTCTGGCTGTGGTTGGTGCAACCGAAACAGAATCTATTATTGTTCCTATAAATACTTCTGGAAGTGCTAATGCAGATTTTGTGGATCTAGATTCTGACAATGACGGGGTCCCAGATACCATTGAGGCCGGTGGTTTTGATCCCGACGGAGATGGAGAATATGGTGCCGGAACATTGAACGATGAAGATGCTGATGGCCTTGCTGATGCTTTAGACCCATATGATGACGTTCAAGGTAATACAGACACTCCATTTCCAACAGCAGGAACCCCATTAGTCATACCAGACACTGACGGGGATTCTATTCCTAATCATTTAGATTTAGATTCTGATGACGATACCATACCTGATAATGTCGAAGCTCAAACCACTT
This sequence comes from Leeuwenhoekiella palythoae, assembly GCF_900130045.1. Classification (GTDB taxonomy): domain Bacteria; phylum Bacteroidota; class Bacteroidia; order Flavobacteriales; family Flavobacteriaceae; genus Leeuwenhoekiella; species Leeuwenhoekiella palythoae. Next base: position 17,656 of record NZ_FQXT01000004.1, on the reverse strand, counting down.
TAGGTTATGTTTATAGATCTGATAATGACACTGATGAAGATGGTCTTGATGATAATTATGATTCTTCAGGAGGTGTAGGAACAGGTATTCAACCGGTAGATACAGATGGTGATGGAACTCCAGATTATTTAGACCTGGATTCTGATAATGATTCGCTTTTTGATATTGTTGAAGCAGGAAATCCTACGGCTGACACTGATGCTGACGGAAGAACAAATAATACCGTTGGCGTAAACGGTTTTGATAATACCTATGATAATGGTGATGCCTATCTAGACTTTAATGGTATTTACGACAACCCTCAAACCGACTTCCCAGATGCGGATAACGACGTAAACACCGGTGGTGATGTTGACTACCGTGATACCTTAGATAACGATAATGATGGGGTAGCTGATGCAGACGACCTTGATGACGATAATGACGGTATCCTAGACAGCGTTGAAAACGGAGGAACTGACCCAACAGTAGATTCAGATAATGATGGTATTTTAGATTACAGAGATGCCGATACTGCAGGTTTTGTTGACACAAATACAGATGGCGTTGACGACCGTTTTGATACTGATCTTGACGGAATTATAGATCAGTTCGACACCGATTCTGATGGTGATAATTGTAGTGACGCTAATGAAGCATACAACGATCCAAATGCTGATGCAGACGGAAACGGATATTACGGTACCGGAAATCCGCCGGCAGTAAATTCAGACGGTACAGTAACCGCTGCAAGCTACCCAGGTACAAATGCAAATGTGACTACACCGGGCGCTGCTCCTACAATTACCACACAACCTGCTGATAGTTCTGTAAATGAAGGAGAAAACACTTCATTCACTGTTGATGCGACAGGTACTACCTTAAGCTATCAATGGCAAGTAAGCACAGATGGAGGAAGCACCTTCTCAGACATTACTGATGGTGGAATTTACTCCGGGGCAACGACTGCAACCCTTAACTTAACCGCAGTAGCGTATGCTAACGATGGGTATCAATATGCGGTTGTTATTTCTGATGCTACCTACATTTGTGACATAACTACTTCTAATGCTGCAACCTTAAATGTAAATGGAAATCCTGTTGCTGTAGATGATTCTAATTCAACAGACGAAGATGTTGATTTATCAGTAGGAGATGGCAACGCTGGTGATTTATTATTGAATGATACTGATGCAGACGGCGATGTATTAACAATTACTTCATTTACCTTTAATGGAAATCCTTATACCTCGGGACAAGTAGCTTCAATACCTAATGTTGGCGATCTTCAGATCAATTCAGATGGAAGTTATACGTTCAGTCCGGCTGAGAATTACAATGGTACCGTACCTACCATCACCTATACGATAACCGACGGTACTGCTACAGATGTTGGAGAATTAGTGATTACGGTGAATCCTATCAATGACGATCCGGTAGCGGTTGACGATACGTATAGTGTTGACGAAGATGATTCAGTAGTACTAACTCCATTAGACGATGATACAGATGTGGATGGAGATGTACTTTCAATTCAAAGTATCAACGGAACCACATTTACCGGCGGTGAGCAAACTATCGCAGTAGATAACGGAGTTGTGCGCATTGATGCTGGTGGAATAATCACATTTACTCCGGATGATGACTTTAATGGTTCGGTTACAATCCCTTATACAATTTCTGACGGAAATGGTGGCACAGCGACTGCAAATCAGATCATTACTGTTAATGCAGTAAATGACCCACCGGTTGCTGTTGATGATTCCTATTCAGTAGACGAAGATGATTCAGTAGTCCTAACGCCACTCACAGGTGATTCAGACATTGACGGAGATGGTCTAACTATTGAAAGTATCAATGGCACTCTAATTGCCGGAGGTGCACAGACGATACCTGTAACTAATGGTACCGTAACTATAGATGCCGGTGGAATAATCACATTTACACCTGATGCTAATTATAATGGTCCAGTAAGTTTCCCATACGTTATCAACGATGGAAATGGAGCCACTGCAACTGCTGATCAATTAATCACAGTAAATTCGGTTAACGATGATCCGGTTGCTGTAGATGATGCTTATACGGTGAACGAAGATGAGTCGGTGATTTTAACACCACTCACAGGGGACACAGATGTTGATGGAGACCCACTTACCGTACAAAGTATAAATGGTACTGCGGTCACTCCCGGTGTAGCACAAAATATCGCCGTTACTAACGGTCAGGTGACTATTGCCACAGATGGCACTATTACTTTTGTTCCTGCGGATGATTACAACGGCCCAATCACGTTTACCTATACTATTTCAGATGGTCAAGGCGGTACAGCAACTGCAAGTCAGAATATCAATGTGGTTTCTACTCCTGATGCTTATGATGATAACTTCACTACTAATGAAGATACCGCTATAACTGATGACTTATTTGCAGATAATGGAAACGGGCCTGATGATTTAGGGATAACACCTACTACAGCTGCTCTTGAAACGAATGCAACTTACGGTTCGGTAACTGTAAATACTAATGGTACCTTTACCTATACTCCGAATCCTGACTACAATGGCACAGATAGTTTTACATACACGATCACTGACGCCAATGGTCAGTCAAGTACAGCTACTGCCAACATTACGATCACTTCAACACCTGATGCGGTTGATGACGTATTCACTGTAAATGAAGACGCTTCTGTTTCTGGAAATCTATTGGCTGATAACGGAAACGGGCCTGATGATTTAGGCTCTGAACCTACAGCTGTTGCACTTGCAACTAATGCTGCTAACGGTTCGGTTACGATCAATCCGGATGGAACTTTTACCTATACGCCAAATGCCAACTTTAATGGAACGGATAGTTTCACCTATACCATCACAGATGCCAATGGTGTATCAAGTACTGCTTCAGTTTCAGTAACTGTAATAGCCACTCCTGACGCAGTTGACGATGCATTTACAACTTCAGAAGATACTGCAGTTTCTGGTGATCTTTTAGCAGATAATGGCAATGGTACAGACGATCTGGGGGTAGCACCTACTTCAGCTGCTCTTGAAACGAATGCAGCCAACGGTTCGGTAACTGTAAATACTAACGGAACCTTTACCTATACTCCTAATGCCGACTTTAACGGTACAGATAGTTTTACTTATACGATCACTGACAATAACGGTGCAACCAGTACTGCGACCGCTACAGTAGCTGTTATATCGACTCCTGATGCAGTTGATGATGCATTTACAACAAATGAAGACACAGCGGTTTCAGGAAATCTGTATGCTGGCAACGGCAGTGGAGCTGACGATTTAGGTTCTGAGCCTACAACTGCTGCTCTTGAAACAAATGCTGAAAACGGTTCGGTAACTGTAAATCCTAACGGAACCTTTACCTATACGCCTAATACTGACTTTAATGGTACAGATAGTTTTACATATACAATTACCGATACGAATGGAGCGGAAAGTACGGCAACAGCTACTATCACGATCGTTGCTACCCCTGATGCTGTAGATGATGCATTTACAACGGATGAAGACACAGCGGTTTCAGGAAATTTAATTGCCGATAATGGTAATGGAGCTGACGATTTAGGTTCTGAACCTACCGCAGCAGCACTTGACACCAATGCAACAAATGGTTCAGTAGTGGTCAACTCTGATGGAACCTTTACGTATACTCCGAATACTGACTTTAACGGTACAGATAGTTTTACCTACACGCTAACTGATAATAACGGTATAACAAGTACTGCCACTGCTACAGTAACCGTAGTTTCTACTCCTGATGCACTTGATGATGAGTTCACAACCTTTGAAGATGCAGCAGTATCCGGAAATCTATTTGATGATAACGGTTTTGGTGCAGATGATTTAGGTAGCACGCCAACTACTGCAACTTTACTCACAAATGGAGCTAATGGAAATGCAATAGTAAATACTGACGGAACCTATACTTATACGCCAAATGCAAATTACAATGGAAGCGACAGCTTTACCTATACCATCACTGATGATAATGGAAACACGAGCACTGCTACAGTATTTATAACCATTGTTTCCACTCCAGATGCATTTAACGATGAGTTCACGATAGATGAAGATGAAGTACTAACCGATAGTGTATTTGCTAATAATGAAAATGGCGCAGATGACCTAGGCACAGCTCCAACTACGGCTGCGCTTACAACAAGTCCTGCCAATGGTGCGATCATTTTCAATACTAATGGTACTTTCACATATACCCCGGATGCAGATTTTAATGGTACTGATAGTTTTACCTATACCATCACTGATGATAATGGGAATACAAGTACTGCCACAGCAACCATAACTCTTAATCCTATCGCTGATGCGGTTGCTGATACATTTACAACTGATGAAGACACAACGCTTAATGCTGATGTAAGCACTAATGATACGTATACGGGTACGGCCACTTATGTATATAATAATGATACAGACAATGGCGGAAGTGTCTCTATGAACAACGATGGCAGCTTTGTCTATACCCCTGCTCCGGATTTTGTAGGTGATGAAACCTTCACATATACGGTAACAGATATTAACAGCGCTACCGAAACTGTTTCGGTTACCATCACAGTCAACCCGGTAGCTGATATTGTACCGGATTCAGATACAACAAACGAAGATGTAGCAGTAACTACTAATGTAGTAGATAATGATACCTTCCAAGGAACTTATGGTACCGACTATGCGATCACTGCAACTACTGATCCGGCAAACGGAACAATCACAGATAATGGAGATGGTACTATTACATATACGCCTGATCCAGACTTTAACGGTACTGATTCGTATACCTACACCGTTACTGATGTAAATGGGGATACCGAAACTACAACTGTAACTATCACCGTTAATCCGGTAGCTGATATTGTAGCCGATGCAGATACAACAGACGAAGATGTAGCGGTAACTACTAATGTAGTAGATAATGATACCTTCCAAGGAACGTATGGCACCGATTATGAGATCACCGCAACTACTGATCCGGCAGACGGAACAATCACAGAAAATGGAGATGGTACCATCACCTATACGCCTGATCCGGACTTTAACGGTACTGATTCGTATACCTACACCGTTACTGATGTAAATGGAGATACCGAAACAACAACAGTAAACATAACGGTGAATCCGATAGTTGATATTGTAGCCGATGCAGACACCACAGATGAAGATGTAGCAGTAACTACTAACGTAGTGGACAACGATACCTTCCAAGGAACTTATGGTACCGATTATGAGATCACTGCAACTACTGATCCAGCGAACGGAACAGTTACAGAAAATGGAGATGGCACAATTACCTACACTCCAAATTCAGACTTTAACGGTACAGATTCGTATACCTACACCGTTACTGATGTAAATGGTGATACCAGCACAGAAACGGTAACCATCACGGTCAATCCTATTGCAGATGCGGTTGCTGATACGTTCACAACAGATGAAGACACCGTATTAAATGCTAATGTTAGCTTAAACGACACCTACTCCGCTGCTGCAAACTATGTATTTAATGGTGATACCAGCAATGGCGGTAGTGTGGACATGAATCCAGATGGATCGTTTGAATATACTCCTGCAGCTGATTTCGCTGGCGAAGAAACATTTACCTATACGGTAACAGATGTTAATGATACAGACGAAACAGTTACGGTTACCATAACAGTCAACCCAGTCGCTGATATTGTACCGGATTCAGATACAACAGACGAAGATGTAGCAGTAACTACTAATGTAGTAGATAATGATACCTTCCAAGGAACTTATGGTACCGACTATGAGATCACTGCAACTACTGATCCGGCAGACGGAACAATTACAGATAATGGAGATGGTACTATTACATATACGCCTGATCCGGACTTTAACGGTACAGATTCGTATACCTACACTGTGACTGATGTAAATGGGGATACCGAAACTACAACTGTAACAATCACCGTTAATCCGGTAGCTGATATTGTACCGGATTCAGATACAACAGACGAAGATGTGGCGGTAACTACTAACGTAGTAGATAATGACACCTTCCAAGGAGTTTATGGTACCGACTATGAGATCACTGCTACTACCGATCCGGCAGACGGAACAATCACAGAAAATGGAGATGGTACTATTACGTATACGCCTGATCCGGACTTTAACGGTACAGATTCGTATACCTATACCGTTACTGATGTAAATGGAGATACCGAAACTGCAACAGTTACCATCACGGTTAATCCGATAGTTGATATTGTAGCCGATGCAGACACCACAGACGAAGATGTAGCAGTAACTACTGATGTAGTGGATAACGACACTTTCCAAGGAGTTTATGGTACCGATTATGAGATCACTGCAACTACTGATCCGGCAAACGGAACAGTTACAGAAAATGGAGATGGCACAATTACCTACACTCCAAATTCAGACTTTAACGGTACAGATTCGTATACCTACACCGTTACTGATGTAAATGGTGATACCAGCACAGAAACGGTAACTATCACGGTTAATCCTATTGCAGATGCAGTTGCTGATACGTTCACAACTGATGAAGACACCGTACTCAGTGCAGATGTAAGTGCTAATGACACCTATACTGCTGCTGCAAGCTATGTATTTAATGGCGATACCAACAATGGTGGTAGTGTAGCGATGGATACAGATGGATCATTTGACTACACCCCTGCGGCTGATTTTGTAGGTGATGAAACGTTCACCTATACCGTAACAGATGTTAATGGTGCTACCGAAACCGTTACGGTAACCATCACGGTTAATCCTATTGCAGATGCCGTTGCTGACACGTTCACAACTAATGAAGACACGGTTTTAAACGCTGATGTAAGTGCAAACGACACCTACGCTGATGATGCGACCTATGTCTACAATAATGACGCAGATAACGGCGGAAGCATTAGTATGATTACTAGTGGAGCATTTGAATATACACCAGCTCCTGATTTTGCTGGGGACGAAACTTTCACATACACGGTAACTGATGTTAATGGAACTACGGAAACTGTTTCGGTTACCATTACCGTTAATCCAGTTAATGATGCGGTTGCTGATGCGTTCACAACTGATGAAGACACGGTTTTAAACGCCGATGTAAGTGCAAACGACACTTATTCTGATGATGCTACTTATGTTTACAATAACGACGCTGATAATGGCGGAAGCATCACTATGCAAACAGACGGTACTTTTGAGTATACTCCTGCTGCCGACTTTGTAGGTGACGAAACCTTTACTTATACGGCAACAGATGTTAATGGAACTACGGAAACAGTTACGGTTACTATTACCGTTGATCCGGTTGATGATGCAGTTGCTGATACATTCACAACCGATGAAGACACGGTTCTAAATGCAGATGTGAGTGCAAACGACACCTACGCTGATGATGCTACTTACGTTTACAATAATGACGCTGATAATGGCGGAAGCATCACCATGCAAACAGATGGTACTTTTGAATATACTCCTGCTGCTGACTTTGTAGGTGACGAAACCTTTACTTACACGGCAACAGATATTAATGGAACTACAGAAACGGTAACTGTTACAATTACAGTTGATCCTGTTAATGACGCCGTTGCTGATACATTCAACACTGATGAAGACACGGCTTTAAATGCAGATGTTAGTACCAATGACACCTACTCTGCTAACGCAACGTATATATTCAATGGAGATACCGATAATGGAGGTATTGTAGCTATGAACCCTAACGGTACTTTCGTCTATACACCTGCGGCTGATTTTGTGGGTGACGAAACGTTCACATACACCGTAACCGATATTAATGGTACTACCGAAACGGTTTCAGTAACCATCACAGTTGATCCTATTGCAGATGCCGTTGCTGATACGTTCACAACTGACGAAGACACTGTTCTAAATGCAGATGTAAGCACTAATGATACTTACACCGGAGTTGTCTCGTATGCTTATAACGACGATGCTTCTAATGGTGGTAGCATCGCAATGAATTCTGACGGAACATTTGAATATACTCCGGCCTTTGATTTTGTAGGTGACGAGACCTTTACCTACACTGTGACTGATGTAAATGGAGCAACCGAAACCGTTTCGGTTACCATTACAGTCAATCCTGTGACCGATGCTGTAGCAGATACTTATACTATAGACGAGGATACAGTGCTTAATGATGACGTAAGCGCCAATGATACCTATTCTGATGATGCTACCTATGTGTTTAATGGAGACACCAATAATGGCGGCACGGTCGTTATGGACCCTGACGGAACATTTGAATATACTCCGGCTCCTGATTTTGCCGGTGAGGAAACATTCACCTACACCGTAACGGATTTTTACGGTGCTACCGAAACGGTTTCGGTCACTATTACGGTGAATCCTATCAACGATGCGGTGGCAGATACGTTTACAACAAATGAGGACACTGTGCTCAGCGATAATGTGAGCACTAATGACACGTACTCTGATGATGCCACCTATGTGTTTAACGGAGACACCAATAATGGCGGTACGGTCGTTATGAATTCTGATGGTAGTTTTGACTATACTCCGGCTCCTGATTTTGCTGGTGAGGAAACTTTCACCTATACGGTAACAGACGTTAACAATACAACCGAAACTGTTTCGGTTACTATTACAGTAACAGCTACACCTGATGCTATTGATGATAGTGTAACAACCGATGAAGACACTTTAGTTTCAGGAAACTTATTTGTAGATAATGGAAACGGAGCTGACGATCTAGGAAGCGAACCTACCACTGCTGCTTTACTTACAGATGCTGCAAATGGTGCTGCCTTTGTGAATCCTAATGGAAACTATACCTACACTCCTGACCCTGATTTTAACGGTGTAGATAGCTTCACTTATACCATTACAGATGCTAATGGTGCTGAGAGTACAGCAACGGTAACTGTTACTGTGAATCCGGTTTCTGATATTAATAATGATACTGATACGACTTTAGAAGATGACCCTGTTACTACAAGCGTGTTAGACAATGATACCTTCCAAGGTGTATATGGAACAGATTACAATATTGTAGCTGCAACAGATCCATCAAATGGTTCTGTGGTGATCAATCCTGACGGAACCATCACCTACACTCCTAACGCAGACTTTAACGGAAGCGATTCTTATACCTATTCCGTAATTGATGTGAATGGAGATGCAAGTACTGCGACGGTTAACATTACTGTTCTTGCAGTTGCTGATGCTGTGGATGATACTGCTACGACTGCTAATGAAACTCCTGTAGAAATTGACGTTCTTGAAAACGACTTTGAAGTTCCTACAGCAGGTAGCCTTTCAGTTTCAACTGCTCCTAATAATGGGACTGCAACAGTATTAGATAACGGTACACCGGGAGACCCAAGCGATGATACCATTTTGTATACTCCTGATGCAGATTTCTTTGGGGATGACACGTTCAGCTATGCGATTTGTGACAATAATGGCGGTTGTAATACTGCGGTGGTTACCGTAACCGTAGAAACCGCTGTCTTAGTCGCTACTGACGATGATATTAGCGCTACTCCGGTACGTGGTGATATTGGCGCAACAGCAGTTGTTAACGTCCTGGATAATGACCTTATCAATAACAATCCTGTTGATCCGGCTGAAGTTGTAATTACTCCGGTATCTGCAGGTCCACTTACTGTAAATGCTGATGGAACAGTAGATGTAAGTCCTAATACTCCTGCGGGAATTTATTCTATAACTTATTCAGTTTGCGAACTAGCAAATGGTTCTAATTGTGATACTGCTACGGTAACTGTTCAAGTTGCAGGTGCTGCACTGGTTGCTAATGACGATGACCTAACCGCTACTCCGATCAACGGATTTACCGGTGGAAGCATCGGCGATATTACAGCAAATGATACCTTAAATGGTGTTGCTGTAGCGGATGAAGATATTGCTATTTCAATAACTGATGATAATGGAATTGATGGACTTCAGGTAAATAATGACGGTACGTTGATTATTCCGGCAGGAACTCCGGCAGGAACGTATAACATTGTTTATCAAATCTGCGAAAACCTAAATCCTGATAATTGTGAAACTGCGACAGCTACTGTAGAAATCAGTGCTGCTGTACTTGTAGCCAACGACGATGACTTTAGCGCAACACCGATTACAGGACAAACCGGTGGTAATGCAGGTGATGTTACTACTAACGATACGCTAAATGGTATTACAGTTAATGATGATGATATTGCGATCACACTTCAAAACAATGGTGGTCTCGCAGGTGTAAGTATTGAAGATGATGGTACTATAATCGTTCCGGCAAATACTCCGGCAGGAACCTATAACATCGTATATCAAATCTGTGAAAACTTAAATCCTGGAAATTGCGATACAGCGACTGCTACTGTGGTAGTAAATCCTGCTGCGCTTCTAGCTAACGACGATGACTTTAGCGCTACTCCGGTTAATGGATTTACCGGCGGAAATGCGGGAGATGTAACACTAAATGATACGCTCAATGGTGTCGCAGTAGATGATGGAGATATTGCAATTGCTATCGAAGACTTTGACGGACTAACCGGCGCTTCAATAGAGACAAATGGTACGGTTATCATTCCCGCTAATACTCCGGCAGGAACGTATGACATCGTTTATAGAATTTGTGAAAACTTAAACCCTACAAACTGTGATACCGCTACAGTTACTATTGTTGTAGAAGCGGCTGCTCTTGTAGCTAACGACGACGACTTTAGCGCTACTCCTATCACAGGACAAACGGGTGGCAACGCAGGTGATGTAACTACTAACGATACGCTCAATGGTGTTGCAGTAGATGATGGAGATATTTCGATCATTTTGATTGATCGCGATGGACTTTCAGGTGCAAGTATCGAAAATGATGGTACAGTCATCATTCCGGCTAATGCTCCGGCAGGAACTTACAACCTGGTTTATACTATTTGCGAAAACCTAAATACTGATAATTGTGATACTGCAACCGTAACCGTAGTTGTTAATGCTGCTGCGCTGGCAGCTGATGACGATGACTTCAGCGCTACTCCGGTGAACGGATTTACTGGTGGAAATGCTGGTGATGTTACCGCTAATGACACCTTAAATGGTGTTGCTGTTGAAGACGGTGATATTACAATCACGATCCAAGACTTTGACGGTATAACCGGAGCATCAATAGATGCTGACGGCACATTGATCATTCCGGCGGGAACACCGGCAGGAACCTACAACTTTGTTTATCAGATTTGTGAAAACCTCAATCCAGATAATTGTGAAACAGGAACTGCCACAGTAGTAGTAAATGCTGCAGCTATAGTAGCAAATGATGATGACTTTAGTGCGACTCCTATCACAGGTACGACCGGAGGAAACGCAGGCGATGTTACTGCAAATGACACGCTAAATGGCGTTGCTGTTGAAGACGGTGATATCACAATCACAATTCAAGACTTTGATGGTCTGTCTGGTGCATCTATTGATGCTGATGGTACGCTGATCATTCCGGCTAATACTCCGGCAAGAACTTATAACATCGTTTATCAAATTTGTGAAAAGTTAAATACAGATAACTGCGATACGGCAACTGCGACAGTAGTCATAAACGCTGCAGCTCTTGTAGCTAACGATGATGACTTCAGCACTACCCCAATTAACGGATTTACTGGTGGAAATGCGGGCGATGTTACTGCAAACGATACTCTAAATGGCGTTGCTGTTGAGGATGGTGATATCACAATCACTATCGAAGATTTTGATGGAATAACCGGTGCTTCAATTGATAATGATGGTACGTTAGTTATTCCGGCAGGAACTCCGGCAGGAACGTATAATATCGTTTACCAAATCTGTGAAAACTTAAATCTTGATAATTGTGAGACCGGAACTGCTACTATTGTAGTAAATGCTGCTACACTTGTAGCCAACGATGATGACTTTAGCGCTACTCCGATCACGGGACAAATTGGTGGAACCGCTGGTGATGTAACGGCTAACGACACCCTAAACGGAATTGCTGTAGAAGATGGAGATATTGAAATTACCATCGTAGATCCTAATGGACTTTCCGGAGCAAGTATCGATAACGACGGTACGCTTATCATTCCGGCAAATGCTCCGGCAGGAACCTATAATCTGGTTTACAGTATTTGCGAAAAATTAAATCCAAGTAATTGTGAGACGGCAACTGCAACAGTAGTTGTCAATGCTGCAGCGCTTGTAGCCAATGATGATGACTTTAGCGCTACTCCAATTACAGGACAAACAGGAGGTAATGCAGGTGATGTTACCACTAATGATACACTGAATGGTGTAGCTGTTGAAGATGGAGATATTACGATTACCGTAAACGATCAAGACGGACTTACTGGCGTAACCATAGACAATGATGGCGTACTTAACATTCCGGCAGGTACTCCGGCTGGAACGTATAACATCGTTTATCGAATCTGCGAAAATCTAAATCCAGATAATTGTGAGACAGGAACTGCTACAGTAGTAGTGAATGCTGCTGCACTAGTAGCTAACGATGATGATTTTAGTGCTACTCCTGTAACAGGACAAACCGGTGGAAACGCTGGTGATGTAACTACAAATGATACCTTAAATGGTGTTGCTGTTGAGGATGGTGATATCACCATTACAGTAACAGATCCAGGCGGACTGTCAGGTGTGACGGTAGACAATGATGGAACTATTATAGTTCCGGCAAATGCTCCGGCAGGAACCTATAATATTGTTTACCAAATCTGTGAAAACTTAAATCTTGATAATTGTGAAACTGCGACGGCTACTGTAGTCGTAAACGCAGCAACGCTCGCAGCTAATGATGATGACTTTAGTGCTACTCCGGTTTCTGGACAAGATGGTGGAAACGCTGGTGATGTAACCATTAATGACACCCTTAACGGCGTTGCTGTTGAAGATGGTGACATCACCATTACAGTAACAGATCCAAACGGGTTATCAGGTGTGACGGTAGACAATGACGGTGTCCTTATCATTCCGGCAGGCACTGTAGCAGGTACGTATAATATTGTTTATCAAATCTGTGAAAACCTAAATCCAGGAAACTGTGAAACAGGAACAGCTACAGTAGTTGTTGCTCCTGCAGCACTTGTAGCCAATGATGATGATTTCAGCACCACGCCAATTTCAGGTCAAACTGGTGGGGACGCAGGTGATGTAACTACAAATGACACGCTTAATGGTGTTCCGGTTGAAGATGGAGACATCACAATCACCGTTGTAGACCCAGATGGATTATCAGGTATTACAGTAGACAATGATGGTACGCTTATGATTCCGGCGGGTACCCCAGCAGGAACGTACAATATTGTTTACCAAATCTGCGAAAACCTAAATCTAAGTAACTGTGAGACTGCAACTGCTACAGTTGTTGTGGATGCTGCAACTTTGGCTGCAAATGATGATGACTTTAGCGCTACTCCTGTTTCAGGACGAAATGGTGGAAACGCTGGTGATGTTACAGCAAATGACACGCTCAATGGTGCTGCCGTAGAAGATGGAGACATTACAATTACAGTAAATGATCCAGATGGGTTAACAGGTATTACCATAGACAATGATGGCGTACTTAACATTCCTGTTGGTACTCCGGCAGGAACTTATAACATTGTTTATCAAATCTGCGAAAATCTGAATCCTGACAACTGTGAGACTGCAACTGCTACAGTAGTAGTGAACGCTGCGACACTTGTTGCCAATGACGATGATTTTAGCGGCAATCCGATCACCGGACAAACGGGTGGTGACGCAGGAGATGTAACCACTAATGACACGCTTAACGGCGTCGCTATTGAAGATGGCGACATCACAATCAGCATTAGTGATCCAGACGGACTAAGCGGTGTGACTATAGATAATGATGGAACGCTTATGATTCCGGCGGGTACACCAGCAGGAACGTATAACATTGTTTATCAAATCTGTGAAAACCTTAATCTAGATAATTGTGAGACCGCAACCGCCACTGTAGTAGTAAATGCCGCTACTTTAGTAGCTAATAACGATGACTTCAGTGCAACTCCTATAACAGGACAAGCAGGTGGAAACGCAGGCGATGTCACTGCTAATGATACCTTTAATGGCGTTGCCGTTGAAGATGGTGATATTACAATCACGGTAGCAGATTCTGATGGTTTAGCAGGTTTAACAATAGAAAATGATGGTACAGTAATTATTCCGGCAGGTACTCCGGCAGGAACGTATAATGTCGTTTACCAGATCTGTGAAAACCTTAATCCAGGAAATTGCGAAACAGGAACCGCAACAATAGTTGTAAATCCTGCAGCTCTCGTAGCCAATGACGATGACTTTAGTGCAACTCCAATTTTAGGCCAAAATGGCGGAAATGCTGGAGATGTAACTACTAATGACACTTTAAATGGAGTAGCTGTCGAAGACGGAGATATTACCATTTCAATAGCAGACCCTGACGGATTAACCGGTGTAACCATTGACAATGATGGTACCGTGATTATTCCAGCGAATACTCCGGAAGGAACTTATAATATCGTTTATCAAATCTGTGAAAATCTTAATCCAAGCAACTGTGAGACTGCAACTGCTACGGTAGTGGTTAATGCTGCTACGCTGGTAGCTAGCGACGATGACTTTAGCGCAACTCCGGTTTCTGGACAAAATGGTGGAAACGCTGGTGATGTTACAGCAAATGACACGCTCAACGGTGTGGCTGTTGAAGATGGAGATATTACAATCACCGTAGCAGATCCTGACGGATTAACTGGCGTTACTATTGATAATGATGGTACCGTAATTATTCCGGCTGGTACTGTAGCAGGAACGTATAACATTGTTTACCAAATTTGCGAAAACCTAAACTCAGGAAACTGTGAAACAGGAACCGCCACAGTTGTCGTAAGTGCTGCAACACTCGCAGCCAACGATGACGACTTTACCACTACTCCGGTATCTGGTCAAAATGGTGGAAACGCTAGTGACGTTACTGCTAATGATACGCTTAATGGCGTAGCTGTAGAAGATGGTGATATTACCATCTCAATACAAGATCTAGACGGCTTGTCTGGTGCAACTATTGACAATGACGGTACTTTGATCATTCCGGCGGGCACACCTGCAGGAACGTATAATATCGTTTATCAAATCTGTGAAAATCTGAATCTTAGTAATTGTGAGACTGCAACTGCTACGGTAGTGGTTAATGCTGCTACGCTAGTAGCCAATAGCGATGACTTTAGCGCTACTCCAATTGCAGGACAAAATGGTGGTAATGCCGGAGATGTTACTGCTAACGACACGCTTAACGGTGTGGCTGTTGAGGATGGTGACATTACAATTACGGTACAAGATCCTGATGGCCTGTCTGGAGTAACTATTGATAATGACGGTATACTTATCATTCCGGCTGGGACACCTGCGGGAACCTATACTATCGTATACCAGATCTGTGAAAACTTAAATTCAGGCAATTGCGATACTGCAAGCATTACGGTACTTGTAAATGCTGCAACGATTACTGCCAATGATGATGACTTTAGTGGTACTCCGATTGCAGGACAAACCGGAGGTAACGCAGGAGACGTGACTATTAATGACACACTTAATGGTGTTGCAGTAGAAGATGGTGATATCACTATTTCTATTGTAGATCCTGATGGATTAAACGGTGTAACCATTGATAATGATGGTACATTAATGATTCCTTCAGCAACTCCTGCAGGAACGTATAACATTGTTTATCGTATCTGCGAAAATCTAAATCTAAGCAACTGCGAGACTGCAACTGCAACGGTAGTGGTAGATCCTGCAACCATTGCAGCGATTCCTGATGATTTTAGCGGTTCACCAGTCAACGGTTTAACCGGAGGTATCGCTGGAGACGTTACGGCTAACGATACATTCAACGGAGCTCCTGTTAATGACGATGACATCTTTATTACTGATGATGGCGGATTAGCCGGCGCAAGTATTGATGATGACGGAAACTTAATAATTCCACCAAATACACCGGCAGGTTCTTACACCATTGTATATACAATCTGCGAGAATTTAAATCCGGGCAACTGTGGTTCTGCACCAATAACCGTAGCGGTAGGAGCAGCAACTATTGATGCCGTTGATGATGACTTTACTGCAATCCCTGTTGATGGTTTTGATGGTGGAAGCACTGCTTCGGTGTACAGTAATGATACTTTAAACGGAAATTCATTCGGTAACACTAAAGTGACTCCGTCTATTATAGATAATGATGGCATTACTGATCTTGATATTTTAAGTGATGGTACTTTAGTTATTCCGATGCAAACTCCTCCAGGAACCTATACTATTACTTATCAGATCTGCGAAAGCCTTAATGCGGGTAACTGTGATACCGCTCAAGTAACCTTATTGATCAACAGTCCGGTTGTTGACGCGGTGAATGATGATTTTTCAGCTACAACCATTAATGGTCTTGATGGCGGTTCAGCCGGAAATGTCTTCAGCAATGACCTTGTAAATACACGCATGGCCAACGCTACTTATGTAGCGGTAACAGTGGTCGACGAAGGCGGATTAACGGGTGTAACAATTAATAGTAACGGAATTTTAGAAGTACCGGCTGGTACTGCTATTGCAACATACACGGTAACCTATCAAATTTGTGACGTCCTAAATCCTGCAAATTGTGATACCGCTACTGCTCTTGTTAATGTTGGTGGAGGTGATGTTAATGCTAATAATGATGATTATAGTTTAACACCTGTTGACGGATATGAAGGAGCAACACTACCTAATGTTTTAGTAAACGATCTAATTAATGGAAATCCAGCCACTACTGCTAATGTCAATCTAAGTTTAATCAACAATGGTGGAATCAATGGATTAACCCTTAATCCTGATGGTACCGTAACCGTTCCTTCAGGAACAGCGGCCGGTTCATATAGTGTGATCTATCAAATATGTGATCAAATCAATACCGGTGAATGTGATAGCGCGACAATTACTATTGTGGTTGATCTTCCTGAACTTACCGCCGTACCGGATGATTATACGGGCACTCCTATCAATGGATTCGTGGGCGGTACAACACCTAATATCATTAGTAATGATTTAGTAAATGGAGATCCTATTACACCAGCAAATGTTACGATCAGATTGATTAATTCTGGTGGAATTAATGGGCTACAGGTGAATTCTGACGGAACGATTACAGTTCCGGCAGGTGTACCGGCAGGAGATTACACACTCCAGTATAGAATTTGTGGTGTGATTAATCCTTCAAATTGTTCATCAACTACCGTAGAACTCCGAATTATAGCACCTACTATTACCGCTACTATAGACGACTTTACAGGTACTGCAGTTAATGGTCAGACCGGAGGAATTGCTGGCGATGTAACCGCTAATGACTTTCTTAACGGCGCATTAGTGAATGATGATGATATTGATATTAGTTTGATCAGTACCGGTGGACTTAATGGTGTTGAATTGAATAATGATGGAACAATCAACGTCCCACCACTTACACCTAACGGAAACTATGTGATCACATATTCTATTTGTGAGAATCTGAATCCAGGCAATTGTGATACTAATAGTGCTACTATTTTAGTAGGAGCTTCTAATATTGCACTTACTGATGATGACTTTAGCGCAACACCTATCAGCGGAAGAAACGGTGGTATCCCGGGTAATGTACT
>NZ_FQXT01000003.1 GCF_900130045.1 Leeuwenhoekiella palythoae | reverse complement strand
TTCCTGCGCTACGATCACTGAAGCATCGGTAGCATTCTGAAAGCTGATGTTGTGTATCTTTTCAAAACGCGTTTCTTCAAACTTTCCCGCGGGTTGGTAGGAGATTTTTTTGTTATCTTCTGAAGTTATTTTCATAATTAATAAAAAACTTAGATTAGTTGTTTTTGGTTGTGATTTGGTACGTCTGATCTGCCTCTACTGAAAAAGTAGTAAGAAAATAGTCCCCATCTGCTTTTAAGTCAAAAATTTTGATGTTCACATCAACAGGTATTTGCGTGCGTAAGGTGATTTTTCCAGTATTGTTTGCTTTTATCTTAGCAGATCGAAGTCTTCCCTGTGACCATTTTATGTCTACGTCAAAATTTCCACGGGCTTTTAATCCATTTACCTCACCGTTAGGCCAGGCACCGGGCAGGGCAGGAAGTAGGTGCAATTCATCCAAATGACTTTGTAACAGCATTTCGGCGATGCCGGCAGTAGCTCCAAAATTCCCGTCTATCTGAAACGGCGGATGCGCATCAAACAGGTTAGGATACGTCCCACCTTTATGCTCTTTGGAGTAGGGGTCAACGTACTGCATCAATTCGCGGATCATCTTATATGCGTGATCGCCATCAAGCAAGCGGGCAGCGAAATTGATTTTCCAGGCTTTGCTCCAGCCAGTTCCTTCATCGCCGCGCAGTTCAAAGGTTTTTTCGGTAGCTGCAGCGAGTTCCGGAGTGGTGAGCGGCGAGATGGAAGTACCCGGATGTAACCCAAATAAGTGCGAAACATGACGGTGATGCGGATCTTCTTCTTCAAAGTCCAGATTCCATTCCTGCAACTGGCCTTTGCCACCTATTTGATAGGGAATCAAACGCTCCTGAGCAGCAACAAGTTTTTCTCTAAACTCAGTGTCGGTACCCAGCACTTCAGAAGCTTTAATGGTATTGCTGAATAATTCACGAATGATGGCGATGTCCATAGTCGCCCCTTCGGTAACCGCATATCCTTTTCCGTCTACCAAAAAGAGGTTTTCAGGAGAGGTAGAAGGCGCTGTAGTCAATTGCCCGTCGCGTTCTACCAGCCAGTCTAAAGTAAAAAGAGCTGCTTCTTTCATTACCGGATATACTTTTGCCAGATAGCCTTCATCCTGAGTAAAAGCATAGTGCTCCCAGAGGTGCAGCGTAAGCCAGTTGCCACCCATATACCAGTTTGCCCAAAGCGGATCACCGTCACCAAGATCACCCACCGGGTTTGCCGTTGCCCAGATGTCTGAATTGTGGTGCAACACCCAGCCGTCTGCATCGTAAAACTCTTTAGCCACGCGGCTTCCGGTAACCGAAGCATTTTGAATATAGGCCAACAACGGCTGATGCATTTCACTCAAATTAGTGGTTTCTGCCGGCCAGTAATTCATTTCGGCATTGATGTTTGTGGTGTAATTTGAACTCCACGGCGGGCGCATTTCTTTATTCCAGATTCCTTGCAGGTTTGCCGCAGTTCCGCCCGGTCTTGAGGAAGAAACCAGTAAATACCTGCCGTATTGAAAATACAAAGCTTCCAGTTCAGGATCATTAGCTCCTTCAGAGTAGGCTTTTAAGCGAGCATCAGTAGGCTTATTGAGTTGGTCTTCTTGCGTTGTGCCTAAATCAAGGGTTACACGCTGCATATAGGCCGAAAAATCAGCGATGTGATCTGCTTTGAGTTGATCATAAGTCTTGGCTGAGGCCGCCTGCATAGATTCAGTCGCAAGTTTTGCTTCGTCAAGTCCGTCTTTATCCGGGCATTTGTCAAAACCGTTAAAGCTGGTTGCTTCGGTAAGCAGCACAACCACTTCGGAAGCATCAGCGATTGCCAGACTGTTATTTTCTACACGGAGCGTCCCGTCGGTATTTAGCACTTTGATGCGGTATTGAAAACGCATACCGTCACAGCCCTCAGGATCTTCATAGGTTATGGGTTCTACACCTTCGGGATTGTAATAGTTGGGGTTTACGTTTGCCGGAGCTTTCCCGCTAACGACCAACACCTGATCTTCGGTGACCGAAACTTCAGATCGCAGCTGGCTTTGCGCAGAAAAATTTAGGCTTAAGGCTTTTGCTGCATCAGCAGTAAGTTTTATTACCAAAACATTATCGGGTGCCGAAGTAAAGAGCTCACGGTTATACTTTACGCCATCTGCTTCAAATACCGTGGTGGTAATAGCATCGGCCAGGTTCAACGTACGTTTGTAGTTTTGCACAGAATCGTTTTTCAAGTCCTGATGCAGCAGCAAATCACCCATAGGCATGTAAGACTGGGTGTAATAGCCCTGCATTTTTTTGGCTAGAAGGGTTGCCTGCTCGTAATCTTTGGCAAAAATAGCTTCGCGTAAAGGTTCTAAATATTTAGAAGTATCGGGATTTATGCTTTGTGGTACGGGGCCACCGCTGTAAAGCGAACTTTCATTAAGCTGAATCAGTTCATCACTTACACGCCCAAAAACCATCGCGCCTATTTTACCATTCCCCAGCGGAAGGGCTTCAACCCATTCACGGGCAGGGGCATCGTACCAAAGCTCGGGTATTTCAGATTTGGCTAATTCAGGATTTTGAGTTTCTTCTTTTTTACAGGAAGAAATTATCAGGAGTATCAATAAAGCGAGATAAGAGCTGCGAAAAATAGTGTTTCTCATCAAATTTGTGTTTAGGTAAGGAATGTTATCCTTCTTAAATTTAAGGTTCTGGGTTTATAAGTTTCAAAATATAGCTGTAGGAATAGTCATCGTTTGTAAGGCGATATTCGGAATGCGGATATTCGCCCCAGCTGTTGTCGCCGCCTAGTCCACGTTGTGCCAAATCAATATGCAGAGTGGTTTCATCTCGGTAACGCAGGTTTGTAGGATGTTGATTCTTTTTTGTTTCACCGGGATCCAGCGCTTCGGTTTTGATGGGAAGTGCGCTAAACGATAGCGGTTGCAATCCCTCGACTTCAATCCCGTTTCCGCTGGCATCGGTGAGTTTTAGCCAGCGCGTATCGGTATGATAGCCGTATTCCTGGGGGCGAATGTATGGCATCTTGAGGCTGTCTACCTGAGCCTTGTAAATTCCGATAAAAGCAGCAGAATTACGGTCTGCATAATTTTCTTCCGGTCCACGGCCGTAATATTCCAGATTATCAAAACCGGCCGGTAGCTGCATGCGCATACCAAAACGTGGAAGTTCAGGCAGTTTTTTAGCCTTAAGATCAAGCCTGGCCGTCACACGGATGCTTCCGACATTTTGGATTACATACGCAAGTGTATAAGGCAGGTTAATATCGTTCAAATGATAGATGACTTGAATGGGCAGGCCTTCTTCGGTTTGTTTTTCAACTTTTACATCCTGAAGCGTCACATTGCTGTGAGCACTGCGCCAGATGTTCAGTTCTTCGGGCATTTTGTTCCCAAAATCGTTATCAGTAGGAGCGCGCCAAAAATAGGGCTGTGGTAATGCATCAAGCGTTACGGAGTCACTACTGTAAGAAGTAAAAACTCCTTTTTTAAGATCAAAAGTTCCCCGTGTTTCACTCGTCTCAAATATCAGCTGATTTTCTGTTTGTTTGACTTCCAGTTTTCCGGCTGTGGATGCTGATATGAAAACAGGTGGATTCAACGAAAACTGTGCTTTGGCAATCTCGTGACCGGCTGGTACAAGAGCGGTAGCGGTTTTGGTAAAGGCGTAAACATTCAGCAAATATTCAGCATCAGCCTGCCGTTTGGGTAATTTGATTTTTGCCGTACCCAAAGTCTGAGGAGCAATCGCTAGCGAAAAATCTTCGACCTCAATCACTTTTCCATTCTCAACCAACGCCCATTGAAATTGATACTCCTTCAGATTCGTGAAGTCAAATTCATTGAAAACCGAAAGCTTTTTCGACTCTTCATCAAAGTCGAACTGTACATTTTGGTACACCATTTTAACTTCCTCCAGAGCCGGATGCGGAGTGCGGTTTGAAGAAACCAACCCGTTGGCGCAAAAATTTTCATCATTCTGAAAATCGAGTCCGCCCAGATCACCACCATAGGCCCAATAGGTTCCCATATCGTCTTCAGTTTTAATTCCCTGATCTACCCAGTCCCAGATAAAACCTCCCTGCATCTGGTCGCTACTTCTAATGATGTCCCAGTATTCTTTAAAATTACCGGAGCTGTTGCCCATCGCATGTGCATATTCACACATAATATAGGGGCGGTACTTATCGGTTGCCGCGGCGTATTCCTTCATATGATCTATGCTGGGATACATGGGGCAAACCACATCGGTATTACGTTCTTCATTGGCCTGTTCAAATTGCACCAGCCTCGAGTCATCTCGCTCCTTAACCCAATCGTAAGCTTGCGGGAAGAAAATTCCGTTGCCACACTCGTTACCCAGTGACCAGACAATCACCGAAGGATGGTTCTTATCGCGCTCTACCAGGCGTTGAATACGATCCATTTGCGATGGGAACCATTCAGGTTGATAAGCCGGATGTTGATCTTTATTTTTAACCGCGTGGACATTGGCGCCCATTCCGTGAGATTCAATATTGGCCTCATCTACAAGATACATCCCGTATTGATCGCAGAGCTTGAACCACAACGGGTTCTGCGGATAATGGCTCGTACGCACAGCGTTAATGTTGTTTTGCTTCATCAACTTTAAATCTTTGAGCATCACCTCGCGCGAAGGTACGTGGCCTTTTACATCATCGTGAATGTGCAGGTTTACGCCTTTGATCAAAACGGGCATTCCATTGACCAGCAATTGCGCATTTTTAAGTTCGATAGCCCTAAAACCTATCTGTTCTGAAGTAAGCATCAGGGTTTTTCCCGAAGCGTCTTTTAAGGTCAATACTACATCATAGAGGTTGGGCGTTTCAGCACTCCAGGTTTGTACGTTTTTAATCGTTGTGTGAAAGTTCACCGGGGTTTTGGTTGTGGTAAATTTTTTAGTCGCGGAATAAACAGCCTTGGAAGCATACGCCGGAATGATTTCAAGTTGTAATGAACCTGATTGGGCGGCGTTATCAAAATTCTTCAAGTTTACTGAAGCATTAAAAACCCCGTCTTTGTAGTTGTTTTTAAGATCTGCTTTCAGGAAGAAATCCCAGATACTGGTTTTGGGCAGGGCATATAAAAATACATCCTGCTCCAAGCCGCTGAGCCTCCAGAAATCCTGATCTTCCAGATAGCTGCCGTCATGCCATCTACACACCTGAATGGCGAGTTGATTGCTTCCTTCCTGTAAAAAAGGAGTGATATCAAATTCAGAAGGAGATTTGGCGACTTTAGTCATTCCCGCTTCTTTTCCATTTACAAAAACACGCGCATAGCCCGATACCGAAGAAAGGTTCAGGATTACTTCTTGATCATCCCAGGTTTCAGGTATTGTAAAGCTGCGGCGGTACGTGCCCACCGGGTTATAGCTGTTATCTACAAAAGGCGGATTCTTAGGAAAGGGATAATCGATATTGGTATAAATAGGTATTCCAAAACCTTCCAACTCCCAGTTAGAAGGAACCGGAATGCTATCCCAGTCTGAATCATCAAAGTCTGTTTTGTAAAAATCAAGTGGTCGATCTTCCGGTTTTTTCACAAAATGGAATTTCCAGATGCCGTTTAAGGATTGGTAAAAGGGAGAAGTTGAAAACACATCGGCGCGTGCATCGGTTTTGTTAGAATATGCGATAAAATCGGTATGTGGCTCCAGTTTATTGCGCTCATAAACCAGCGGATTTTCCCATTCGTTAACCTCCTGGGCAAGACCTGTCAAGCAGAATAATAAAATAAAATATAGGGATGCGATAACTTTCATGAATTCAATTTTCTATACTTATATTTTGACGTAGATTTTCTTTTTGTCCATCCAGTATCCTAAAGCCCAGCAGAGGAGCATAAAGACAATAGCGGTCATCAACGCCCCGAAAGATCCCGGGAAGATGCGCTGAAAGATTTCTTCACTTACCCTTTCAAAAGCATCCTGATTTTCGTTTACCGGTATCAGACGCAGCGTAATGTAAAACAATTCAGAAAACAGGTAAATCACCAGCGGATTCTTTCCGAAGGTGTTGAAAAAATCGCTACCAAATTTGATGTTTTTTAATTCTACCGCAAAGATGAGTGCAGCCAGCATAGACAGGTTAAGGCCTATGGTTAGCATCGCAAAGGGGCTCGTCCACAATTTTTTGGAAATGGGGAAAATTAAGCCCCACCATTCGGCTAAAGCAAAAATGATAAACCCGGCCAGCATCAGTTTGGCAATAGTCTCGTAGGTTTTGCCTTTTCGTCTGATAAAAACACCCGCGAGATAACCAGCAAGCACGTTTACGATACTGGGCAGGGTGCTCAAAATACCTTCCGGGTCAAAAGGGATGGCATCTTTTTTATAGATATGGCCTTCGCCCAAAATGGCAAAGTCAAATTTAGCAGCGGCATTGGTTGCCATCTCGAGTTCGGCTCCGGGTTCACCAAAAGCATAGAGAATTCCCCAGTAGGCGAGGAGCATTGCGATACAGGCTATGAAAATAGCTTTGACTGAAAAATACCGCACCATCACTGCACCAAAAAAGTAGCACAGGGCAATGCGCTGCAAAACGCCCATAACCCGGGTTTCGGAGAATGGGGATAACTGCAGTTGCCCATCGTTGTATTCAAAGAACGGAAACCAGTACATCAAAAAGCCCAGAAGAAAGATGATTGCGGTGCGCTTGAGCACTTTTTTCCAAAAATCTGCAGGTGAAGCCTCCTGAAAGCGGCGCATCGAAAAGCTCATCGCGTTACCCACGGCAAACAGGAAGGATGGGAAAACCAAATCAGCCAGCGTAAACCCAAACCATTGCGCGTGCACCAAATAGGGGTACATCTCAGCACCGGTGCCCGGCGTATTTACCAAAATCATCAGGGCGATGGTTAGCCCTCTAAATACGTCGAGCGATAAAAAGCGTTCTGAAGTTTTGACGGTCATAAGCAGTGGATTAATAATTATAGTCAATAGGCGGCATGATCTTAGTGATCGGGGTGATTTTGCTTCGGTATTTGGTGTAAAGCGCTTTTGCTATTTGGTAAGCGTCACCACTAGGCTCAGTGGGGTAGGATTCTTCTTTGTTGACCCATTCCCATTCCCATTGTTTAATTTTTTCATCAAAGGCTTCCTGGTCAAAATTGCCCCAATCGGCTTGAACATCGGTGATGAATTGTTGCCAGCGTGGTTTGTAAAAATCGTTAAGCACCCCGCTCCACTGGCGGCATGAATACTCGTGCAACGGATTGTCAGGACCGCCCCAAAGCGTGATGAGGTCGCGGGCATTGCGCTCGTAAAGCGCTTTTTCTTCAGGTGTGGTGCCCCAGCTTCGCGCATCGGCAATCCAGGGACCCAGCAGGAAGTCTTTTCGCGTAGCAAGCAATTGATCCAAATCGCTGATAAGCGTCAACAATTCTTCGCTGTGCTTTTTAAAAGCCTCCTGATCATTATTGCGATAGGCAATAGCCATCTGTTGCTGCACAGGCAGCCCATAATTAGCAAGCACCTGACGGGTAAGATCAACAAGATCGTATTCAAAACCATCAGCATTTTTAAAGGTGTCACTGGCTCCAACAAATAAATCCCAGGCGGGCAGCAGATCAAGCGGATCGTAATTCATCTTAGTGCGTGCCCAGCGGCGGTAGCCTTCAAAAGTAGGACGCGCAGCGATGATAGATTCGGCGCCATCGCGTATCGTTGTGCCGTTGTAAGCCGTTTCTACCAGAATATCCCAGGCTTTGGTAATGCTGTCGTTTACCGCACCATAGCGGTTGCGGGTGTAATGCTTTAGCCAGGGCTTGAGTTCAATGGGCGTGTCGCGCCAGGTATTATCGGTCATCAGTTCGTAAAGCACCGGGTTTTGCTCAATGGCTTCCATCGTAAGACCGATTCCTTTTAAATTACCCGAAGTGCTGTCGCTTAAAGCTTTTGCAGGTTCCTGTGCGACCGTCTCGATGCGGCCAAACATACTGATATTTCCGCCAAAATTGTGCAGCATATTCCAGATCCATTGTTTGCCGTAGAAGGCTTCGGTTTGTTTCCAAACCGGTTCAATTTCGGTAGCCAGATCGAGAATGATCATGCGATCATCAGGCACGGTGCTAAGCAAACCTTTTATTTGAGGGGTTTTCCAGAAGTCTTTGTGGCTGTAAAACAACCAGCCCTGCATCACCCAGGTTGCCTCGGGATCTGCGGCTTTCATGCCTTCAAAAATCTTTTCGCTCAACTCACCCAAATACTGCGGATCGTCTGAAGGTGGCTCATTTTCGTTAAAGGTATCTGCCGTGTAGAGGTGATCTGTGCCAAAAACCTCTTCCTGTTTTTCTAAAAAGCGTTTTCCTATTTCTGCGAAAAGCGGATCGCCTGCATCCAGGATGTAAGTATCGCCAAAATCATTGCCCCAATTGGTTTTTTTGAGATTGGCATCGGGGAAGAATTTTTTGAAGGAAGCCGGAACGTGACCGGTAAATGCCGGAAGCACGGGCTTCATTCCCAGTTCGCGTGAGCGCTGCAAAATCTTTTTCTGCAAATCGCGATGACTTTCTTTCCAGCTTTGCGGAAGCGGACCGCCCCAGCCGTCCAAATTTCCCATCCAAAACCAGGAGAAATACGAAGGACCGCTGAAAAAGTCGTTGAGATCTTCATCGGTAAAGCCGTACGACTTGTAAACTTCGTCCCAAATGTATTCTTCACCGGTTATGGCTAAAGGCATATTGATACCGTGAAGCGCCATCCAGTCGATTTCCTTTTCCCAGCGTTCCCAGTCCCACCAGCTCATCGAGTAGTTGAAGGTGCAGTAGTTGAGGTAGTAGCGGTACTCGTAAGGTGATTCTTTACGTACAGACTGCTCAGGCAGGGGCAGGGTATCCGGGAAGTTGAGGTTGGTGCCATTCCAGGTGATCTGCCCATGAGCGTACTCTTTTATGTAATAATACAGGGCCGAAGCAATAGCCACGCCGTTATTTCCCCTTAAACTGATTTTACCATCCTGAGCTGCAATTTCAAAGGTCTGATCGCCGGCACCGGGTAGCGAATCAATACTAAATTGGTCAGCATACTCGGGCACCACGCGTTTTAGGAGACTCGTGTAGGGCGTTCCTTCCTGTGTCTGAATTTCTGGTTCTTTTTCTTTTTTACAGGAATTAAGCCCTGCAATTAGAAAAAGGCAACAGGCAAGCTTTAAGACAGATTTGTATTTCGGTTTAAGAATCATAACAGGTACTATAAAAATAATCTAAAACTTTAGGGTGTCCGGCAGGAATTTGGCAGCCAAATCCTCGTAATAGGGACGCAATTCTTTTACGTTTGGCGGGGTAGGAGCCTTAGAATACAAATCATACGGATTGAATTTTTCTACCCACTTAAACATTTCGTGATCGTGTTTGCTCATCAGGTGATCGTAAGCGCCCTCGCGGTGCTGCGAGTAAAACGAATGATAACGTATCATATACAAAGCCGGCTCGGGCAGATAGTCTTTCATAATGTGGTACAGGTACTCATCGTGACCCCAGGACATATGCACGTTATCTAAGCCGCAATTGGGTTTGTAAACCCCGTATTTGGTATTGAGGCGCTCATTGGTATAATCGGGATTTTGCTTGAAAAACTCCGGATACACGATTTTGTCTGAATAGGCACAACCTACGGGAAAGGTATCGCCCACAACAGCCCACTGCGGTTCGCCAAAAAGGCACAATACTTTACCCAGATCGTGTAAGAAACCGGTAAGCACAAACCAATCCGGATGCCCGTCTGCGCGTATGGCTTCAGAGGTTTGCAGTAAGTGCTGGGTTTGATCGAGATCAATGTCCGGGTCAGAGTCATCAACGAGCGTATTTAAAAATTCGACTGCATCCCAAAGCGACATCTCACGACGGTTAAATTTGAGGAAGTCGTTTTTCTTTTCGAGGACAAAATCATAAGTCTGGTTGATGTGATTGATGCGGTAAAACTCTTTTACCGTATCACGAGCCGGAGCTTCGTAATTGCGAAATTCTTCCTTGGCTTTATGAGCCTCTTCGGGATAACGTCGCACCACATCATCTTCCCACTCGTCAAGACTACCCAGCGGTTGCGCGTTTTGATTGCTATCTTTCATAACTATAAATTCAGGTTAAACAGTTCTTTTTATTTTTTTTTGCGGTTTTCTAGTTCCGTTTCATCAATTCATTAATCAGGACCCGAGGGAAACCATCAGGTAGAGCAAACCAATAATGAGTATAACTACGAGACAGGCGAGCAGGAAGCCCGCGCTGTCTTTTCTATTCCAGGTGTACAATTCCCAATTGCTATTGGGAAACAAAAGCCTTTCAGTAACCGGTTGATTTTTCAAGGTACTGTTGTCAATCGCCCTGGTGCGCATCTTCTGGTAGAAGAACATTAAATGTTCGTCGGGATCAGGTTTTGTTGCCAAAGCGATGAAGATGAGTGCCAAAAATGGAAATAACAAACGGATACCGAGTCTTATGGTTTCGTTTAAAGCATAGGGATTCCTGGAAAGATCCCAGCCCAGACGGTCGAGCAGGTACAATTCCAGATAAATGTAGCCGCGGCCGTAGCGCTCATCAGCTCTATTTACCGAAACTCCTTTAGACCAAAATATAGCTTGTTGCGGCATCGCATAGTCTACCGCGTTAGTACCTCCCAGCGTAAGCGCTTCCGGTTTTTTGATTTGTTCTTTTTCGCTTTGCGGAAGTTTTTCCCATTGCGCTATATCGTGTTTCCGGTTTTCAAGATCTACTTCTTTTACGTCATAATTTCGGGTAACGATTAGCGATTCGGTGAGCTTCGCCAGGCTTTCATCGGTGCGCATCGCCGGAAAGACTACCGGCAGGATCATGGGGATCAGATAAAACAGGAGAAGGGTGAGCAGAATCGAACACCAGGCTGCAATTCGGTTGGCACGTCGCCATTTTAATCCCAGCCAAAATGCTGCCACAAACACCACAAAGAACTCCCAGATAAACTTTAAAATCTGAAGAATCGTATCAAACTGCGTCGTGATTACCGCAGCCCCGATGAGAAAAATAGCGCCCGATATTCTACCGGCCCAGATGTAATGTCGGGCAGAGCGTTCCGGGTAAAAATACTTATAAAAGTTGTTGACGATGAGTCCGGAAACGGTAATCATCAGGCAATCTGCCGTTGACATCAAGGCAGCCATCAGACTGGCCAGCATCAATCCGACTAGGCCTAATCCCAGCGGTGCCAGTAATTGTGTGGTGGCATGACCCCAAACAAAATCGGAGTTCATGATTTTACCCCCGTAGAGTAAAATAGCGCAAAGCCCTACCATTCCCCAGAGGATGGTCACAATACGTTTCATAAACGTTCCGGTCACAAAGCCTGTGCGTGCCGCGTCTTCACTTTTTGCAGCACCGGCAGTTACCAGTTGGTTAGGCTGGGCTACGACCGTCATCCCCGATACCAGGGCCGCCATAATGATAAAATACCAGGTAAAGTCTAAAGTTGCTGGTGAACCAAAAACTTCAAAAGTACTTTCGGGCAATTGCTCGTGTAGGTTGGTGAGCGCCTGCATCATGCCGCTACCGCCGAATTGCTGATTAATCGCCTGCCAGGCGAAGGGTATGAGAATGATTGAAAGCAGAATGATAAAAATCCCCTGAAGCAAATCGGTGTAAAACGCGGCTTCGAGTCCTCCCAATGCCGTGTAAAACAGCACGATAAAACAGATGGTCCAGATGAGTAGATCTTCAGAAAAATAACTGAAAAGCGCCCGTGGATTTTCCTGTCTCAATTCAGTTAATTCCTGTTTTTCGGCCTGAGAGAGGTAGGTGAAGTTTTCGTTAGAAAGTTCAAAAAGGCGATCTGCTTTTTCTTTTTCGATCTTTTCGGTTGGGGTAAGCGCGGTTTCCGGCTTTCCGGTCATTGCCAGAGCCGTGGTGGTTACCGCTTTATAACCTACCGAAAGTAAACCCATCATGCCAATGGTTCCCACTAAGGCATAGGTTGCGGCCATTTTTCGCGAAGCGTAACGCTCCTCATAAAAATCGCCCATCGTGGTGATGCGCAGGCGTCGCAACCAGGGTGCCGTAATCCAAAACAGGGGCGTGGCAAAAAGCATTAAAAGCGAACTCCAAATGCCGCTGGCACCGTTTTTAAAGCTGGTGGTAGCCACTCCTGCGGGGCCATCGGCTGAGGTGGCCTGCCCAAAACTGGCGAAGGTAGAGAAGAGTTTTCCAAATTTTCTGCCTCCCAGAAAATAGTCTTCTTCCTTTTTGATCTTGAGGCTAGACCGTATGCCGATATATACTATAACACCAAAGTAAAGCGCCAGTACTATTATATCCAGATATGATAAGCCTAAAATCATGATTAATTTGAAATTTTTTCGAGTTGTGTTTGTCC
Source organism: Leeuwenhoekiella palythoae (assembly GCF_900130045.1). GTDB lineage: Bacteria > Bacteroidota > Bacteroidia > Flavobacteriales > Flavobacteriaceae > Leeuwenhoekiella > Leeuwenhoekiella palythoae. The sequence goes on along the minus strand of NZ_FQXT01000003.1, from coordinate 782,188 downwards.
TTGCTTAACGATGCTTTCCAAATGGTCAAATGCTGCTGAACCATTAAAATTATCGAGAACCAGCGGAGTGATATTTTCCGCATAAACCGCATTACCGTAATAATCAGGTATTTGAGTACCCCAGTTTACCGTGGTGTTTGAGATGTAAACATTGCTGGCATTTACCATGTAAAAACCGGCGGTTTGATCACCGATGAAATCAGCATCTTTGCAGGGTCTGCAATCGTAATACCCTCCCGGATATTCGGTGGTTTTTGAAATCTCGAGGTCAATATCGTTAAAGCGAATGTTATCCAGGAGGTCAGGCGATGCTGCTCCCAGAAAAATCCCGTTTTCACTTTTACATCTGATGTTTGCAAAGGTGATATTAGAAACCTTACCAATACCGGCTTCGGCAGCTCCGGGCTTTAATCTCCAGCCCGCGTCTTTGTGATCGTGCGAGGCACGTGGATAGGCGGTAATGTAGATAGGCTCTGCCATTCCCCACCAGACGTCAGAAAACTGTTTGCATTCTACCATAATATTCGAAAAAATGATGTCTGACACGGTGCCTTCATCGCGGTTTTGAATACCTATACCCCGGCAACTACCTGTAATAATGCAGTTATTAAAGGTGACGTGGCTGATGGCATCCATATTTTCAGAACCAATTTTAATAGCGCACGAAGTGCTGATCAGGGTACAGTTTGAAATTACGATATTTTTGCAAGGGCCTAATTCTTCGTATTCCCTTCGATTCTTAAGGCAAATACAGTCGTCACCAGATTCGATATGGCAATTGCTGATGCGTACATTTTGACAGTGATCGAGATCGATACCATCGCTGTTACGCACTTTAAGGTCGTTATAGATCGAAATATTTGCGATAGAAACGTCGTAACAACCTAAAAAATGCAGCGCCCAATAGGCAGCATTGCTAACAGTGATGCCGTGCATTTTTACATTTTTACAGGATACCAGTGTGAGTATGTGCGGTCTGGGGTCTATCGTCTCAAAAGGCTTCAGTTCATAGGAATCGTGAAGCTCATCGCCCATAAAAAAGATACCGTTGCCATCTATGGTTCCTCCACCGGTAATGGAAATCTGGCTGAGGTTTTCTCCACCTATCCAGATGGTACCTTCACCCAGATTTTGTCTGAACGCGCTTTTTACATAAACACTTTCGTCAGGAAAGGCCTTGAGTACTGCGCCCTGCTCCAGGTGTAATTCAATATTTGATTTGAGTTCAAAGGGGCCCGACAGGAAGGGTTTTCCTGCAGGTATAACGACTTTGCCACCGCCATTTGCAGCGCAACTATCTATAGCCTTTTGAATGGAAACCGCATTATTCGTAAAATTATCATTTACGGCTCCAAATTCGTGTATATTCGTTATGTTCATTAATTTTATATGTAGGACATATTTTAGATAGCAATATATTTAAAATATGTGTTAAAATTCCATTTTGAATGTTTTAAGTTTTCAATGTTTTTATCAGAAATTTGCCACTAACTATCACATCGCTATGTCTTCTAAAATAAAGCCCATTAAATCAGTTTCTCTGGTAGAGCAGGTAGAACAACGTATTCTTGAATTTTTAAAAGAGAATCGTTTTAAGTCTGGAGATTCTTTACCCGGAGAAATAGAGCTCGCCGAAAATCTGGGTGTTAGCCGAAACATCGTGCGTGAGTCACTTAGCCGTTTGCGTATGCTGGGCGTCGTTGAGTCTAAAAAGCGCAAGGGAATGTTTATAGCAGAACCCGATATTTTAAGCGGAATAGAACGCATCATGGACCCCGACCTGCTTGGCGAAGAAGCTATGCAACACATATTTGAGTTGCGACTGGTGCTTGAAGTAGGTATGAGTGAATTGCTGTTCATTAGAAAAAATGATTCCGATGTTGATAATTTACAGGAGATTGTAGACCGGGAGGCTAATGACCCCCTTTGTAAAACCGATCTTCAAACCCGTCTGGCTCACGAGATTGAGTTTCACTCGTATCTCTATAAAATGTCTGGAAATGGTACTCTAAACCGTTTTCAGTCTATGCTTTTACCCGTTTTTCATTATATGATGCAGCAGGAATCAAAGTCTGCGGCACAACCCAAGCGGGGTAGTATCTCGCATAATGATCTGGTTGAAACCTTGCGTAGTGGTACTGCTTATGAATTCAGAGAAAACATGCGCAATCACCTTACACCGCACTTTAGCAAACTGAGCTAAACGCTCATTTAATAACTGAATAAAAAAAATCCGTCAATCCGGGCCTTGCCTTGAGATTGACGGATTTTCTAGTTTTAGTAACCCGGGTTTTGGCTAATTGTTTGTCCGGAAGCATCAATCTCAGACTGTGGTATGGGTCTTAGAAGGTGTTTTTCGGCTATTGCATTGTTAAGCGCTGCGTGTGGGTTATATTCTAAAACGCGGGATATTAAAGTCCCGGTACGTTTTAAGTCCATCCAGCGGTTTACTTCACCAATCAATTCACGGGCGCGCTCATTTAAGATAAGAGCAAGATCAACATCTCCTGCAGTAAGCGGGGTTGTGATACCTGCACGTGAACGTACGGCATTAAGATAGGTTGCAGCAGCACCCGGATTATTGTTTTGCAATGCAGCTTCGGCAGCTATCAAATAAGCTTCAGCTCCACGCATAATAACCATATCGCGATCTCCAAAGGCACGCTCGTTAGCATACGTAAACGGAGCGCCCGGGTCGTCAAATTTCTTAAACATCGGCCAGTGGGTATTGGTAACTCCATCGTTAACCAGATACTGATCTGCATTAATAACCGCGTAAGGCTTGCTGTCTATACGCTCCTGACTCCAGGCTGTTTTTGGGAAATAAATAGCCGTATCGCCTACTTCAATACCGTCTTCAGCTACATCTGCGTAAATAACATATCTCAAGGTTTCGTCATTACGGGTATCTTCCTCATCAAACATATTAAAGAAAAACGGAGTGGGCATTCTAGCGATTCCATTTTGATATAAACTACCACGTGCTAAACCAGGATAGTTGAAGTATTCAAACTTATACAATAAGTGTTTGGTATTACCCCAGCCCAAACTAGAGGTTTCAGTACCAAACAGGAAGGAGAAGACCACTTCATCATTGCGTTGGTTTTCAATATCAACTACATCTGCAAATGTAGGCTCAAGCGGGTGATTGTCTATCACGGTTTCTGCCAGGGCAATCGCACGGGTATAATCGTCTGATGCGGCAAAAGACTTGTAACCACGGGTCAATAAAACTTTAGAAAGTAGGTGACGTGCTGCATCTTTAGATACACGACCAAATTCTTCCGGATTTTCATCAACCGCATTGATGGCATCGTTAAGGTCACTTACGATCAGCTCATAAACTTCCTGCTCTTCATCACGTAGAAAATCAGATTGAGCTGTAGTGATAGGTTCGGTGACAATAGGTACTCCACCATAGTTCTCTACCAGATTGAAATAAGACCAGGCTCTGAAGAATTTAGCTTCGCCGACCCCTCTATTTTTCAAACTTTCTTCAACACCTTCAATTAAATCTGCATTGGCAAGCAAGGTATTTGCAGCAGCAATCTGCTTATACTGATTAGACCAGTACACCTGCAATACATAGTTTGATGCGTTTAGATCTACATAGTCATTTATTGCGTCAGTACCTGTAAGAGGTGAGGCTCTTGTCACGATATCGGTACCCAGGTCTTCCAGCACATAAAGCATGTCTGGCTGATAGTGGGTAGTGTTTTCGCGTGTTATTTCGTAGATATAGTTAACGAGTTGGACAAAACTTTCCGAATTCTCCCGTGAAGATGGAATACTGATCGCCTGTCTGTTTGTTTCCTCCAGGAAATCGTCGCAACCGGTTACCAGCGTACCAGTAAGCAGTAAAGCGAGTGCTGAAGTATAAATTGATTTTTTCATAATACTAATTATTTTTTTAGAATGTAAAGTTTATACCGGCCATGTAGGTGCGTGCCATAAATGAGGCGCCATAAGTATTTCTACCAGCGTTTTCAGGATCCCAACCATCATATTCTGAAAAGGTGAATGGGTTTTGAACGGTAGTGTATAAACGTAATTTTTGAATTCCGAATTTTCGAATAGTCTCCTGAGGAAGCGCGTATCCCAAGGTCATAAAACCAACTTTTACGAAAGACACATCCATATTTTTAATGGCTTGCTGATACGGGCCACCATTACCGGGCTGAAACCAGTTGTTAGTGGGGTTGGTTGGTGTCCAATAATCGGTATCGTAACCATTCCATAATCGGGCGGGTTCACCATCATAGGAGAATGCACGCGCATTGTGGAAATTACTGGAGATGGTAACGCCCTGGCTGGTGTATACAAAGAAAGAGAAGTCAAAATTCTTATAGTTCATGGTACTGGTAAAACCTCCGGTCCATTTAGGGAGTGGGTTTCCAAGAATTACGCGGTCTCCCTGCTCTGTGATTTGCCCGTCACCATTCACGTCAACCACACGTACCTGACCCGGCTTTTGACCGTAGGTAGCCGCTTCTGCAGCTTCATCCAGTTGCCAGATTCCGTCAAATTTAAATCCGTAAAGCGATCCCGTAGGTTCTCCTACTCGGTGGATGAAAGTACCTCCCTGAGCTCCAAAAATGATTTCGTCACTATTTCCGTATAGGTTAACAATCTCATTACGGTTGCTGGCAAAGTTTAGATTGGTACTCCATTTAAAGTTTTCACCATCAAAAATCTTGGCGTTAAGACCAACTTCAATACCGCGGTTACGGGATTCCCCGATGTTATCAAAAGTTCCTCCAAAACCAGTCACGTTAGGTAAAGGTCTGTAGAAGATGATGTCTTTAATATCTCTATTGTAAATATCTACACTACCAGTAAGTCTGTTGTTCAGGAAGCCAAAATCAAGACCAAAGTTAACCTCAGAAGTACGCTCCCAGCTTAAGTCTTGGTTTGCCAGACCGTTTACGTACAATGTAGGTACACTCGCGTCGCCTATATTCGTGTAGCTTGACTCAAGTAATGAAAGTGTACCTAAAGGATTTAATCCTCCACCAATACCGTTATTACCGGTCTGACCATAACTTAAACGCAATTTCAGATCTGAAAATACTTTTTGGTTACGCATAAAATCTTCACGTATCACACGGTAAGCGAATGAAGCTGAAGGGAAAAAGGCCCATTTGTTGTCGTCAGATAATACAGATGCTCCGTCATATCTACCGGTAAGGGTAAGAATGTATCGATCCATCAAATTGTAATTAAGACGTGCGGTATAGGACTCTAAAGTTTGTCTGCTAAAACCACTGCCGTAGGAGTTTACGTTAGAACCTGCTCCCAGATTATAGAATAAAAAGTTGTCTGAAGTAAAGTTTCTAACCTGGATTCCGTAAGATTCATTGTCCTGTAAAAATCTGGAGTACACCAGAGTAGCAGCAAGACTGTTGTCCTTATTAATATCAAGACTGTAGTCAACAATATTATCCCAGGTATACGAATAATCTAGGAAGTTGTTGACCTCTGCCCGGGTATTACTCTGGTTACCGATGGTACTTTTGGTTAACAAACCGCGATACTCACCCACACGGGTGTATTTTACGTTAGGAGCAAATTTTGTAGTAATGCTCAAACCTTCAACAGGCTTTACGCTAAGCGAAATATTACCGATAAAATTGATGTACTTATTCTCAAGTTTCCAGTTTTGCGTATCGAAAATAGGATTACTAACCTGAGTTTCTTTTTGGGTTGGCAAGAAAAGCAAATCTCCGTTGTCGTCATAGGCTCTACCAATTGGTTTTAGACGGTATGCACTTCTGAAAGCTTCTAAACTACCTTCATTGGTTGTAGCCAAAGTAACGTAGTTATCATACCCAAAGGTTAACCAATCTGTAAGGTCACTCTGAATATTTCCTTTTAGGGTATAACGGTTAAAGTCTTCTCCGTAAATAGTTCCCTGATCTTCGGTATACCCCAAACCGGCGGCATAAACGGTTTTGTCGTTACCTCCGCTGATATCAAGGGTGTGGTTTTGTTGGAAACCGTTTCGAGTAATCAAATCTACCCAGTCAGTACTTACGCCGTTCGCGATGTTTTCACGTTCTTCTTCACTGAGGTAATCGTTGATATTTACTGCTTCTGCAGAATACTGACTGAAATTTCCATCTGTATTAGAAGCAAACTGGTTACCTACCACCACATCTCTTAAGAAAGGGATATAGGTCTGACCATTAAAAACAGGAGGAAGGTTGTAGATTTCTTTAAAACCTATGTAGTTGTTGTAACGTACGGTCATTTTTCCTTCTTTACCTTTTTTAGTCTGAATAATTACAACCCCGTTGGTACCACGCGAACCGTAGATCGCAGCAGAAGCCGCATCTTTAAGTACATCCATACGTTCAATATCTGCAGGGTTCAGGAAGGAAATATCATCAACAAAGATTCCGTCTACTACAAATAATGGGTTTTGTCCCGGGCTATAACCTCCATTACCTGCACCGGTATTAATCGTGTTAGCACCCCGTACACGAATGTTGAAACCTCCTGCACCGGGCTTGTTGTCTGTACGTTGCACGGTAACACCCGCAACCTGTCCCTGGATAGAAGAAACCGCGTCTACTTTATTAGTTTGTTCAAGTACTTCACTGCTTACGGTAGATACAGACCCGGTAAGGTTGGATCGTTTTACCTTACCATAACCAATTATAGCCACCTCTTCAAGTGATTGAACATCGGTTTCCATATTAACGGTTAGTGAGGTTTGATCGCCTACAGGTACTTCCTGCTTCATGTAACCTACATAACTAAACACCAATACGGCGCCCGGCTCAACCTGTAGTTGAAAAGAACCGTCAAAATCTGTAATCGTACCTGTTGTTGTTCCTTTAATACTCACACTTACACCGGGAAGTGTCTCTCCCGATTCGGTGTCATAAACAACTCCCGAAATCGTTTTCTGATCGTAATTGTCAAAAACTTCTCCCAATGCCGGAGAAGCCATAATTGTGGTTGTTCCCAGCAATGCCAGCACAACAAGTGTGATCTGTTTAAGCATCCTGAGTTGTAAAAGTGTTTTCATAAATGTTGTTTTAGTTTTGATATTCAAATCATTATGTATTTATGTAATTATGTAGGACATAACAAGATTAAAAAAAAAATGTTTGATAAAAACGATATAGTTAAAAATTTAACATTAATTAATTCTTTAAAGAATTTGATTTATGAAAAAAATATTAATGCTACTTATGAGAATAATTTCACAGGACGTCATTTTGAATTAAATATTTTTAGGCTAGGAACCTCTAATTAGAATTGCCTATGTACTGAAGCAGATTGATTCATACTACAGTGAATTTATAAATATACACTGTAATGGACTTGAAATAGAAAAACAAGACCTAAAGTGAAGTGATTATGCTGATATTATACTAATCTACTTCAAATTCTTTAGTGATTCTGTTTCCTAAATAAGAACGTCTACTTCTTCTGGTATTGTACGAGGTTTCTATCCGCTGAAAGATTCATTACTCCGCCTGAGACCTAAGCTTATCTTATGCCAATATCCCCACTCTATATTTAGAGAATTAAAGGAGTCACCTACGGCATTTTTCCAGCAGTTTCCTTTCCGACCCATAAATCGTTTTAACAGATCATTATAGCTTTTAGTATATTAGTAAATTTTTGGCTTTACGTCTCATTATTGCTAAGTTGACAACTGCAATAATATTCTCTCAACTCTATATCCTGTCTAATGCTGTAATTTCATATTCTATAAAGTAATAGTATGATATAAACTAACCTAGAGCAAAAGATGTAATATCGCAGCTTAAAATTCAAAATTGAAACCTTTTTGTTGCAATTTTTGATAGACCTCAGGATTGAATCTATAAAGTTTAGCAGCCCGATGGGAGACGTCTTTCTGCTTTTCATCGAGCGCTGTCAGCAAATTCATTCTAAGAATTTTTCTTCTGAAATTAGGCTTGTCCATCTCATAACCTAAAATCTCTTCGTATAAATGCATCAATTGAAGCAACGTAAATTTTTCAGGTAACATGTTAAATCCTATGGGCTCTTGCTTTATTCTACGGCGTAATCTTTTGAGACCTATTTCTAAAATATGAAGGTGGTCGTATATAAGGGTTTCTACTTCAGAAACCTTGAACCATGCTACTTCAGAAGCGGTGGCTCCAGGTTTTAGACCAACCCAATCTTCACGCTTTAGTAAGGCGTAATATCCAATGGTAATGACCCGAGATACCGGAAAACGATCCGGAGCACTAAAGGCACGCAATTGTTCTAAATAAATGTCTTTTATCCCGGTAAGAGCTAAAAGAAGACGGTTGGCTGCATCGTCGGTACTTTCGTCGGTGTAGATCCAACCTCCGGGTAATCCCCATTTATCTTTGCTTATTCCGTCTGCATGCTTAACTAAAAGTACCTCTAGAGATCCCTGATTGAAACCAAATATGACGCAATCAATGGTTATACTGTCTAAAATAGGAGCACTGTGGCTGGTGGTCTTACTGGCTTCGGTTGTAGTCATTCAGACTAATTTTAATAGTTCGAGGTTGCTAAAGTATAAAAATTTGTGAAATCAATATTTTAGCGTATACTTGTAGTCAAATAAACTATAAGATAATTAAGTAAAATTGATATATGTATTTTTTAGGAATCGATCTGGGCAGTTCATCAATCAAGCTTGCCGTACTTGATGCCAACACCGGTAAATCGGTAGTCGGCTGCACGGTTCCTGAACACGAGATGATTATGGATACCCCGCAAAGTGGCTGGGCAGAACAGGAACCCGAACAATGGTGGAATTATACGTGTAGGGGTATTCAAGAAATAGAAAGGAAAGGTTTTGATCTTAAACAAATTAAAGCCATTGGGATTTCGTATCAGATGCACGGTCTGGTACTTACAGACAAAGATCTTAACGTATTGCGGCCTTCTATCATCTGGTGTGATAGCCGTGCTGCGCCCATTGGCGAACAGTACTATCAGGAAAAAGGAGCAGCATTTTTTCAAGACCGGGTTTTGCAAAGTCCGGGGAATTTTACCGCAGCAAAGTTAAAATGGGTGCAACAACACGAACCGGAGCTTTTTGATCAGGTCGCACATATGATGCTTCCGGGAGATTATCTGGCCGCTAAATTTTCGGGCGTAGCACAAACCAGCAAATCGGGGCTTTCTGAAGCAGCGCTTTGGGATTTTAAAAAGAATAATTTAGCCGAAGAAGTCCTCAATGCTTTAGATCTTCCGCGTGCGGTGATTCCTGAGGTCGTGGCTAATTTTAGTCATCAGGCGACTATTGCACCTCAAATCGCTGAGTGTTTGGGCCTTTCTAAAGATGTAGCAATCACCTATCGCGCAGGAGATCAACCTAATAATGCGCTCGCACTTAACGTAAATCAACCCGGAGAAATCGCCACTACTGCCGGAACTTCCGCAGTAATCTATTCGGTGACCGATCAAGATGCCTTTGATACCGAAAATCGCATCAACACTTTTTTGCACGTGAATAACACCGAAACTCAAAAACGCAACGGCGTATTACTCTGCATTAATGGTTCAGGGATCTTGTACCAGTGGTTGCGCAAAATACTTTCCACCGGAAAAGATGAGTTGTTGTCCTACGATTTCCTTAATGCGCAAGCAGCGCAAGCTGGTCCGGGTAGTGCCGGACTTAACTTTTATCCTTTTGGCAATGGAGTGGAACGTATTTTTAATAACAAGAAATCCTTCAGCGGGTTGCAGAATTTAGATTTCAACAGGCACGGAGCCACCCATATGGTTCGTGCGGCTTGTGAAGGAATTGTTTATGCGATGAACTATGGCTTTGAGGTGATGCAGCATATTGGCGCCGATGGACATTCCGTAAAGGCAACAAAAGCCAATTTATTCCTGAGTCCGGTATTCAGAGAGATTTTTGTAAATACCACGCAAACTACCCTAGCGCTGTACAAAACGAATGGCGCTGAAGGTGCTGCGAGAGGAGCAGCCCACGGTTATGGATTTTATACCAGTCTGGATGAGGCCGCTCACGGACTAGAGTTATTAAGCACTCAGGAACCTCAACCCGAATTAAAACAACAGTACACCGATTTATATCAAACCTGGAAAAATAATATTCAAATAATAGAATAATGAGTACCTATTTTAAAAACATAGACCCTATAAAATTTGAAGGAAAAGAAAGCGACAATCCGCTTGCCTTTAAATACTACGATGAAAACAAAGTAGTCGCAGGAAAAACCCTTAAAGAGCATATGCGTTTTGCGATGGCCTACTGGCACACGCTTAACAATAAAGGTGGAGATCCTTTTGGCGCTCCCACCGAAACTTTTGCTTGGGATGCCAACCCTGATCCTATTGTACGTGCTAAGGATAAAATGGATGCCGCTTTTGAATTTATGACCAAGCTAGGTCTTCCGTACTACTGCTTTCACGATGTTGATCTTGTAGATGAAGCTCCTAGTCTTGGAGAGTTTGAAAAACGCATTGCTGCGATTGTAGACTATGCAAAAACCAAACAGCAAGAAAGCGGTATTAAACTGCTTTGGGGAACATCAAACCTCTTTAGTAATCCGCGTTATATGAATGGTGCTGCAACCAATCCTAATTTTGATGTGGTGGCCTATGCCGGTGCGCAGCTTAAAATTGCCATTGATGCAACTCTTGCGTTGGGTGGTGAAAATTATGTGTTTTGGGGTGGTCGTGAAGGCTATATGAGCTTGCTGAATACCGATATGAAACGGGAGCAGGATCATCTGGCGCAGTTTCTAACCATTGCCCGTGATTATGCGCGTAAACAAGGATTTAAAGGAAACTTTTTAATCGAACCTAAACCTATGGAACCTACCAAGCATCAATATGATTTTGATGCAGCAACGAGTTTAGGTTTCATTAATAAATACGGACTACAAGATGATTTTAAACTGAATCTTGAAGTGAATCACGCAACCTTAGCAAGTCATACATTTGAGCACGAATTGCAAGTAGCTGTTGACGCAGGAATGCTAGGCAGTATTGATGCCAATCGCGGCGACTACCAAAACGGTTGGGATACAGATCAGTTTCCTATTGATGTGTATGAAGCGACTCAAGCGATGCTGGTTATTCTTGAAGGTAGTGGAATTCAAGGCGGCGGCATCAACTTTGACGCTAAAGTGCGCCGTAATTCTACTGATCTTGAAGATAAATTTATCGCCCACATCGCCGGGATGGATACTTTTGCCCGCGGACTGATCGCTGCAGATCACGTGCTTCAGCATACTTCTTATAAAGAACTACGCAAAAACCGCTATGCTTCTTTTGATCAGGGGAATGGTGCAAAATTTGAATCTGGGGCTTTATCGTTAGAAGCGCTCAGTACCTTGGGACACCAAACCGGAGAACCAAAACCATACAGCGGAAAGCAAGAGTTGTTCGAGCAGCTTATTGCTAATGCCTTTTAAGGAATACTATTTAATTACCAATACAAAGTTTGTTAGTTTAATTATAAGTGTGTGTTGACTAACAAATCAAGAGTCCCATTTTATGGGACTCTTTTTTTATTATAACATTTGGAGACAACTTGTTTCAAAGAAGTAATTAAGTACACTGCAATGGTTATGTACTATATATGACACTACTTAATATTATTTATGGTAATACTATTGTTTTTCATTTTTCTTACCTCTATTATTCATCAAGAGTAATAGATAGTTTACGCTAGGTTACATAAACATAAAATGCGTAAAATGTAACCTAGAATAAAGTATATGTAACATACCTTTAACGAATTTTAAGATTATCCAAATACATTTGTTAACGGTTATTAATAAAAGCATAACGTTTTATAATGATCGCTTTTGGATGTTACACAGGATAAAGAATAATTTGGTTTTGTTTAACATTTGATAAAACATAAAGAGTGTGTACTCAATCGATTTCGGATTCTTCGATAACTGAACTATATCGATGTAATTCTCAGTTAAACTGTAAAGCTAATATGTTAATATGAAAATAAAATTCTCAAAAAGTGACTATGCGTTTAAAAGTGCATTATTTGGAGTAATATCTCAAATAATCATTTCTGGTCCTCTATTAGGGAAGGAATCTACTCTATTAAACCCTTTAGAATATTCAATTCAACAACAAACTACCATTTCTGGAACCGTGTTATCTGAAACTGATGGTTTGCCAATTCCAGGAGTAAATGTATTGGTAAAAGGAGTGTCTGGGATGGGAACCGTAACAGATTTCGATGGTAATTTTACTTTAAATGTACCTTCATCAGAAAGCGTATTGGTTTTTAGTTTCGTAGGATTTCAAACTATTGAGCGACGTGTTGGTACCAATACATCTTTTACCATTCAATTGAAGACTGATGAAACCTCATTGGAGGAAGTTGTTGTAATTGGTTATGGTCAACAGAAAAAAGAAAGTGTAGTAGCTGCAATAGCTCAGGCAAGCGGTGAGGATTTAGAGCGTGCAGGAAATGTACCCAATGTTGGCTCTGCTTTAGCAGGGAATGTGCCAGGGGTTATCACAACTGCCAGTACAGGCCTTCCCGGAGCTGAAGACCCAAGAATTTATATCAGAGGACAAAGTACTTGGAATGATTCTAGTCCTTTAGTGCTTGTGGATGGAATCGAACGTCCCATGAATACCGTGGCAATAAGTTCAGTAGAGTCCATTTCGGTTTTGAAAGATGCGTCTGCTACAGCTGTATACGGTGTGCGAGGCGCAAACGGTGTCATATTAATTACTACTAAAAGAGGAAAATCTGGAAAAGCTGTTATTCGGGCACGTCTCAATTCTTCAGTAAAAACAGCCTCTAAACTTCCGGGGAAAAAGGATGCATACGATACCTTTTTAGTACGTAATCAGGCTATTGAAAATGAATTGTCTCTTAGACCAGAATCCTGGGGCTTTTATCAACCTCAAAATATTATTGACAAGTATCGATTTCCTGCAAACCTAGAGGAAAGTGAACGTTATCCAAATGTTGATTGGGATAAAGCTTTATTTAGAGATTTTGCCCCGTCCTATAATGCCAATCTAAATATCAGTGGAGGCTCTGATTTTGTAAAATATTTTGCAGGCGCAGATTTTCAATATGAAGGAGACTTGATTAGAGAATATGACAATGGAAGGGGGTATCAACCTGGTTTTGGCTTTAACAGGCTCAACGTGCGCACGAATTTAGATTTTCAATTAACCAATACCACAACACTTAAAGTTGGATTATCTGGATCTTACGGAGTACGTAAAACTCCTTGGAATTTCGGTGGTGGTGATTATGTGTATTGGATAGCCGCCTATACAACTCCGCCAGATATTTATTTACCACAATATTCAGATGGATCTTGGGGCTACAATGCGCCTTCAGGCGGAGGTCAAGGTAATGCTATTAGAAACTTGGCGATCAGTGGAGTGCAATATTTGACGAATACACAATTGCAAACCAATTTTACTCTTGAACAAGATTTGGATATGCTTATTGATGGGTTGAGTTTTAATGGGACTATAGCTTTAGATAACACGTTTGTTGAAGCCAATAGAGGGATCAATGACCTATATAATGATCCGCAGGAAAAGTACATTGATCCTGATACAGGGATTGTAACGTACAGACAAACTTATGATGCTAACACTGGATTTGATTATCAACAGGGGGTGAAGTGGTCTGCTCAAGACGGGGCTGTAAACAATGGCGCAGCCTATCGCAGATTGTTCTATCAAACACAGTTGAATTACACCAAGAATATAGCACAGAAGCACGATATCACCGCTATGGGATTGTTTAATAGAAATGAGTTTGCAACTGGTAGTGTATTGCCATTTTATCGAGAAGATTGGGTGTTCAGAGCAACATATGGCTATGACAATAGATATCTCTTAGAATATAATGGAGCCTATAATGGATCTGAACGTTTTGCTGCAGGGAATCGTTTTGCCTTTTTTCAATCTGGTGGTCTCGGATGGAATATATCTAACGAAGCATTTATGGAGGATATAAACTTTGTTAATAATTTAAAACTAAGAGCCTCTTATGGAGAGATTGGAGATGATAATATAAATGGAAGGTATTTATATCTCACCCAGTGGTCTTATGGAGGACAATCTCGATTGGGAGTGACAGGAGAACAGGCAGAAGCAAGTCCATATGTATGGTATGTAGAATCAGCAGTGGGAAATCCAGAGATCAGTTGGGAAAAAGTAAAGAAATCAAATATTGGTCTTGATTTTGGGTTTTTGAACGGAAAAATAAGTGGAAGTTTTGATCTTTTTAGAGATCAGCGTGTCGATGTATTAATATCTGGTGACCAGCGGGCTATTCCCGAGTATTATGGAACTACCGCGCCAGTTGCAAATCTTGGAGAAGTTGAAAATAAAGGATATGAAATTGTTCTCAATTTAAAACAGGATTTCGGAACGGATTGGAGACTATGGGCAGAACTGAATATGACTCATGCGGAAAATAAAGTTATAGAAGGAGATAACCCGCAACTCTTACCAGAATATCAGAAAAATAATAATAAAGCCATAGGGCAGGCCTATTCCTACGTTGATAATGGGTTTTATAATACTTGGGATGAGCTATATGCTACTACCCAATTTAACACCGATGATGCTCAAAAATTACCCGGAGGTTATCAAATTATAGATTTCAATGCTGACGGAGTTATCGATGGATTTGACAATATACCTTATGGATTCTCAGGAGCACCACAAAATACTTACAACGCTACAGTAGGATTCCAGTGGAAGGGCCTAAGTGGATTTGTACAGTTTTTCGGAGTAAATAATGTTACCCGCCAAGTCGTATTTAACAGCTTCGGAAATCAAAACAATATTGTATATGATGAAGGTAGTTATTGGAATTTAAATAATACCAACGCAGATGCTCCTGTTCCAAGATACGTGTCAACGCCTAATGGAGCTAGTGACGGTTCTCGATTCTTTTATGACGGATCTTATGTCAGACTAAAAAATGCAGAGATTGCCTACACCTTGGATGAAAACTCAAAACTTCTTAAAGGTTTAGGGTTTGAAAGCTTACGCCTATTTGTTAATGGAAATAATCTCTATGTATGGACTAAAATGCCAGATGATAGAGAGTCCAATTTTGCGGGTACCGGATGGGCATCTCAGGGGGCTTATCCAACCTTAAAACGATTCAATTTAGGACTGAATATTACCTTTTAAAAATTATTGCTATGAATATAAATACCCACGGAATTATGCGAATACTAATAATGATTGTTGCGGTTTTAAGTCTTTGTTCTTGTGAAGACTACCTCGATAAAGAACCCGCTTCAATAATTTCAGAAGAAGAAGCATTTAAAAATTTCACCAATTTTCAAGGGTTTACTGAAGAACTGTACCATTGTATACCAGATTTTTCAAACGCCTACTGGACCAATTCCTGGAATTGGGGAGATGATGAAATTACTTCTGCAGATATGAATTTTCATGTCATCCATAAATTTGATAATGGAAACTTTTGGGGATGGCAAACAGAATATGACGGCTGGGGGGCCTCTTGGATGAATCAAGCAGATGCATCAAGAAATGATGATCGATTTCAGAAGGATTTATGGAAAAATGCTTGGTATGGACTGCGTAAGGTGAATTTAGGTCTAGAAAATTTAGAGCTTATGACTGACGCAACGTCACAGGAAAGAGATTTTATCAAAGGTCAATTACTCTTTTTTAGAGGTTGGTTTCATTTTCAGTTGATACAGTATTTTGGAGGAATGCCCTACATTGATTATGTATTACCAAGTGACGAACCCCTAGAATTACCACGACTGAGCTACCACGAATGTGCGGATAAAGTTGGAGCAGATCTAAGAGAAGCTGCAAACCTTCTTCCTATTGATTGGGATGATACTCAAGCAGGAGCCGCAACTCGTGAAAAAAATGATCTTCGTATCAATAAGATCATGGCTCTTGGATATCTTGGAAAAAATTATTTATGGGCATCTAGCCCGCTGATGAATTTAGAATCTACAGGTTCTAAAAGTTATAATGCTGATTATGCCAAAAAAGCTGCAGCTGCCTTTGGAGAGCTTCTGGACTTGTGTGAAAGCGGAGCAGCACCTTATGAGCTGGTAGCCTTCGAAAACTATAGCGTAAACTTTTACACAACCGGTCAAGGATGGCGTATTCCTGGAGGATCCGAAGCAATCTTTAGAGGTCCTTACTACGGAGCTAATGGCTCTAACTGGGGTACAAGTAAACAATACCAACCAGCTATTATTCAGGATGGGAGTAATTTTATGCCTACTGCAAATTACGTTAGTTACTATGGAATGGCTAATGGCTTACCTATAGCAGATATTACCAAACCAGATCCGATATCGGGCTATGATCCTGAATATCCTTGGAAAGACAGAGACCCAAGATTCTATCATGATATAATCTTTGACGGGGTCAAAGTTGTTCAGGGGGCTATGCCTGATGATGTTGAACAACATCGCTTTGCAAACCTGTACACCGGAGGTAGCTACAGGGATGTTAGCACCGGAAGTAGATCTGGATTTTTGAATTATAAATTTATTCCCATAACAGCAAATAGATATGATGACGGCTTTAATTATGGGAATAACCTTAATCTTCATTTGCCTTGGATGCGCTTAGCGGATGTTTATTTGATGTATGCCGAAGCTGTTGTACAAGGATACGGAAGTCCAAATGCGAAATCTAATAATTTTTCCAAAACTGCAGTTGATGCAGTAAATACCATCCGTAATCGAGCCGGTGCAGGAGAGTTGTCTGAGAGTGAAGGTGGATATATTTCATCAATAGATGGTTTTATGAGTGAATTGCGCAGAGAACGTGCTGTGGAATTATCTTTCGAAGGACATCGTTTCAATGACCTTAGAAGATGGATGTTGCTTATCGAAAAGCCTTACACCTTAAAAACCTCATTGGAATTTGATCGTTCCGGAACACTCAATACTGAAGATCCCACAGAAAATAGGGTACTTAACCTTAGAGAGGAACTGATATTAGAGCGGAACTATTCTTCTAAACATTACTGGCTTCCATTGAAAAATGCGGATACCAATATGTATGTGGAGTTTCCACAAAATCCGGGTTGGTAATTTACGCTAGCCTCCTATTAAAATTCAATTATAATCAAAGTAAAACTAAATGAAATACGCACAATCCAATATAGTATTGTTGGCTTTAGCTATTCTATCCTGCTTGACACTTACTGCTCAATCAACTAACAGCGTGTTGGTTGAAGCAAGAGTATTGAATGATCAAGGAACACCTATTCAAGATGCACTTGTTGAAGTAGATGATACGGAGCTATTCTCAGTAACTGATGAAGAGGGGCGCTTTAGCATTCAAATGAACGATACTTCCGTTTTAGAAATATCAGCAACAGGATATCAAGAAGTCACCTTAAGTGGCTTAGAAGATCAAGAAGATGTGATTCTTATTTCCAATCTGGATTCTAAAGTTCAAGTAGCTTATCGCGAAGTGGATAAAGATGAACTGATAGCAGGAGGAATCTCGCATATAAATTTAGAACAGTTAATTGAAAAAAATTATACTACCTACAGCCTAGAGAATCTAAATGGTTTTATAGGAGGTTTCAATGGAGGAAATATTTGGGGGATGAGTAATTATCTCGTTTTAGTCGACGGTGTTCCCAGATCCGCTAACAGTGCCTTGCCTATAGAAATTGAACAGATCTCATTTTTGAAAGGTGTTTCTGCAGTTTCACTTTATGGAAGTAGAGCAGCACAAGGAGTAATTAATATAACGACCAAAAGGGGGCAAATAGGTAAACAACGAATTGATGTGCGCGTTAATGCAGGATTATTTGTTCCTAAGCGTTATCCAAAATATTTAGGTTCTGCAGAATATATGACCTTGTATAATGAGGCCAGAGCCAATGATGGTTTAGCACAACTTTATAGTGATGAGACAATTTATAACTACGGTTCAAACACTAATTCTTACAGGTATCCTAATGTAAATTACTATAGTGATGCGTATTTGAAAAAGGTAAATCAACGTTATGATGCTACACTACAAATCTCTGGAGGGAATGAATCTGCCAAATATTACACAGATATAGGTTTTTTAAGAATTGGTGATTTTGTGAATTTTGGACAGGCACGTCAGAATAAAACGGAACGCTTTAATGTAAGAGGGAACGTTGATTTAAAAATCAATGATTGGATCAAAGCTTCTCTTGGAGCCAATGCAATCTATTATAGCGGTAGGGGAGTCAATGCTAACTACTGGGAGAGTGCAGCCACCGTTAGACCTAATCGATTCGCTCCTTTGATTCCTGTTGATCGTATTCCAGCTGATAATCAAGCTGCACAACTATTAGTCGATAATAGTTCCAACCTCATCGATGGACGCTTTTTATTAGGGGGTACACAACTGGATCAGACCAATGCCTTTGCATCGATTTATGCAGGAGGATATAACACCTACACCAGTCGTGAATTTCAATTCAACACCGCAATTGATGCAGATCTTAATCGAGCCTTGAAAGGCTTAACATTTAGAACCATGTTCGGTGTAGATTATGCGACTTCTTACAATCAATCTTATAATAATCAATATGCAGTTTATCAGGCCAGTTGGAATACAATGAATGGGGTTGACGAAATTGGTGGACTGACAAAATACGGACAAGATGCAACAGATGGGATTCAAAATATTAATAATAGTGCCTATCAGCAAACCATCGCTTTTTCAAGCCAGTTAAATTATTCTGCTGATATCGATCAGAACCAACACTTTTCTGCGATGCTTGTTGCAGGAGGATGGCAACAAACACAATCCGGCGCTTATCATAGAATTAGCAATGTCAATCTTGGACTACAATTAGCATATGATTATAAAAATAAATATTACCTCCTGTTTAATGAAGCGGCAATACATTCAGCGCGATTGGCAAAAGGTAACCGTACCGGGTATTCACCTACTGCCACTTTAGCTTGGAAAATAGATAAGGAACCATTTCTAGAAAACTCAACACTTATTGATGATTTACAATTGTCAGTAACAGCAGGTATTGTAAGTACTGATTTAGGAATTAATGATTATTACCTATATGAGAATGTTTATACTCAAACTGATGGCGCCTGGTACAGTTGGCGGGATGGAGCACTAACTAGAACCACAGATTCAAGACAAGGTGGAAACAAAGGGCTAACCTTTGCAAAACGTAAAGAATTCAATGTGGAACTCAAAGGATCACTTTTTGAAAAATCATTTGATTTTCAAACAGCTTTTTTTAGAAATCGAATGAAAGGCAATATTATTCAAGCCTCTATATTATATCCAAACTACTTTCAGAATTTTTACCCCAATAGCTCGTTCATTCCTTACATCAATTATGAGAACGATGATCGTGTAGGTTTTGATTTTGACTTTACCTACCATCATCGATCCGGTAGTGTAAATTGGTCTTTAGGTGTAGCTGGTATTTATTATGATACCCAAGCCTCTAAACGCGCCGAAATGTTTGAAGATGCCTATCAATATAGAGAAGGTTTACCTCTAGATGGATTATGGGGATTACGCAGCGATGGACTTTTTGATAATGAGGAAGAGATCGCAAATGCACCAAGTCAAGATGCTTTGGGGAATGTTGCTCCAGGAGATATAAAATATATCGATCAAAATAATGACGGAGTTATTAATGCTCAAGATGAAGTTTACTTGGGCAAAGCGGGATGGAATGGTGCCCCACTTTCTGCTGGAATTCATTTAAGTGCAACCTGGAAAAATTTAACGCTATTTGCACTTGCTACAGGGCAGACAGGAGCGTATGCCATGAAAAACAGTTCTTACTTTTGGATAGACGGTGAAGACAAATATTCAATTATAACCAGAGATCGCTGGACTCCTGAAACTGCTGATACAGCCACTTTTCCAAGATTAACTACCCAAAATAGTGCTAATAATTATAGATCCTCTGATTATTGGATCTATAAAACGGATCGGATTGACCTGGCTAAGATACAATTGAGTTATGAATTGCCTCAAAATGTATTAGGAGATTCTCTATTCAAAAACTTGAATATATACATCAGTGGAGCTAATCTATTGACCATTTCTCCTGAACGTGAATTATTAGAATTAAATATAGGAGGAGCTCCCCAAACGCGCTTTTATAATTTGGGTTTAAAGGCTCTTTTTTAATAAATAAATAAGATTCAATACTTATGAATACCAAAATACTATTGCTCTTAATTGTAGCTTGTATAGCTACAAGTTGCGACGACCTCTTTGAACCAGCAATTGAAAATAATCGTGGTTTAGAAGATGCCTATGGCGAAGCAACTTATGCTGAAGGCCTATTGCTTAATGGTTATATCCGCATTCCAACTATGAACTGGTCATTCAATGACGTCGCAACCGATGATGCAGTTTCTAATGACATTACTAATGATTTTCGACAAGCAGCTACAGGACAATGGGCATCGAATTTTAATCCATTTACACAGTGGCAGGGCTCAAGATCAGCCATTCAATATTTGAACATCTTTTTATCTGAAGCAGATAATGTGGAATGGTCAACTGATAACGATATCAATGTATTGTACAATAGAAGACTTAAAGGAGAAGCTTATGGTCTTAGAGGGCTCCATATGTACTATTTATTACAGGCGCACGCTGGTCTTGCAGAAGGTGAGTTATTAGGAGTGCCCATAATATTAGACCCAGAAGATCCGGAATCTGATTTTAATATTCCAAGATCAACTTTTAGAAACTGTATGATTCAACTTCTCAGTGATTTAGAACGTGCCGATGAAATGTTAGCACTTGATTTTGAAGATATAAATGATCCCAGTCTACTGCCAAGTGGTATTGATAATATCAATGATTACAACCGTGTTTTTGGCGAACGAGGGAGACAACGTATGAGTGGAAGAATAGTAAAAGCACTGAAAGCACAAGCAGCATTATTAGCAGCAAGTCCCGCTTTTGGAGCTTACAGCGGTATATCGTGGGAGCAAGCGGCAAACTATGCAGGTGAAGTAGTTTCTTTAAATGGCGGAATATCAGGAATAGCACCCAATGGACATACTTGGTATACCAATGCTTCACAAATCAATCAATTGGGTGGGGGGTCAAATCCTCCTGAAATTTTATGGAGAGGTGATGTAGGACAAAGTAATAATCTTGAAATGGATCATTTTCCACCTTCCCTTAATGGAGCGGGGCGTTTAAATCCAACCCAAAATTTAGTCGATGCCTTTCCAGATTCTAATGGTTATCCTATTTCTAATCCTCTAAGTAATTTTGATCCGAATGCCCCCTATGAAAATAGAGATCCGCGTTTGCGTACCTACATATTAGTTAACCAGGGTACTGCTGGGGTAAATAATGCAACCATTACTACTGCTGCAGATGGTAACTCTATCGATGCCATTAATCGCGAAGCTACCTCTACTAGAACAGGATACTATATGAAAAAATTGCTGCGTCAAGATGTAAATCTTGATCCCGTTACTACCAATACTCAATTGCATTATAAACCACGCATCCGGTATACAGAATTGTATTTGATATACGCAGAAGCAGCAAATGAGGCTTGGGGTCCAAGAGGTACGGGCACTCAGGATTTCTCAGCTTATGATGTAATTGCTGAACTGCGACAACGCGCTGGAATATCGCAGCCTGATCTTTATTTAGAATCAATAGGTTCTGATAAAGTGGCTATGCGGGAACTTATCCGAAATGAAAGACGCTTGGAACTCTGTTTTGAAGGATTTCGTTTCTGGGATTTGAGAAGATGGAATTTAAACCTCAGTCAAACAGCAATGGGGGTGTCAATAGAAGATAACAATTTTGATTATATAAATGTTGAGAATAGAGCATATCAAGACTATATGCAATATGGTCCTGTGCCGTATAGTGAACTTTTAAAATTTGAAGCCTTACAACAAAACGAAGGTTGGTAAATGCAAACCTATAAACATACTATTATGAGAATATATTTTAATTTACTCCTGATACTTTTAATCTGTTGTTACAGTTCTTGTGAAAATGGGGAATGGGAATTCCCAGATTATGAATATCAAGCTGTTTATTTTGCCTATCAATATCCCGTGAGAACGATTACTCTAGGGGAAGATATTTTCGATACAACCTTAGACAATCAAGGGAAGTGTGAAATTCGTGCAACTGTCGGAGGGGTCTATGAGAATCAAAACGATATAGCCATAGGTTTTCAAGTTGATAACTCTCTTGTAGAAGGATTTTTGTTTGGAGAAGGCGAAAACCCGATACTTCCTTTACCTACTACACATTATAGTCTCGCAACAGATAAGATTGTCATTCCTGCTGGTGAATTATCAGGAGGAGTAGAGGTACAGCTTACAGATTCCTTTTTTAATGATCCAAAAGCATTAGAGCGTAACTATGTGATTCCAATTCGAATGTTGAGCGCCACTCCAGTAGATTCTATTTTGTCAGGTGAGGCTCAGGTGACAGATCCAAGACGTGGTAATGCTCTGGATTGGGCAGTACAACCTAAAGACTTTATATTTTATGCTATTAAATATATCAATCCTTGGGAAGGATATTATTTGAGAAGAGGCCAAGATATAATAACTGGTAGAAATGGTAATTCTGAAGCCGATCAGACAATTATAAGACGCGAAAGCAATGTCATTGATGATGAAGTGGTAATGCTAGATTCTAAATCAAGGTATCAAATCAGTTTTGACACAGGAATTCAGAATAAGGAGGGGGTTGATTTAGGAATTAGTTTATTGGTAACTCTTCAAGACGATGGTACTGCTACAATTAGTTCTCCAAATCCAACGGAATACAGCATATCAGGTAGTGGAAGTTTTATAAAGGATGGAGAGAAAAATAGCTGGGGTTCTCAAGACCGAGATGCGTTATACCTCACTTATGAAGTTGAAACCGAAGAACTATCAGTTTCAACAAAAGACACCCTTGTTATGCGTAATCGTGGTGTAAGTCTAGAAACCTTTTCACCCATACTTCAGTAAATCATAAGAATTAAAAATTCTCGATAATCATTTTGCCATGGAAACATTTTATTTAAAACGATTGCTTTTAATAGTTCCGATTCTTTCTGTTTTTAGCTGTGTTGATCTAGATCCTTTGGAATATCAAGTAGAAAAACCTTTAAGTATAGAGCAGCAAGAGGAACTGGATCAATTAGAGCCTTTAAAGGAATATATAGGTGAATCCTCTTTAAAGTTAGGCGCCGGAGTAAGTATCTCCTCTTATAATAGTCAAGGAACCGTTTTCAGCCTAAGTAATTCAAATTTTCAAGAGCTTACAGCAGGTTACGGTATGAAACATGGTGCAGTAGTCAATGATAATGGAGAACTGAATCTTGATGAGGTGAGCCAATTTGTTAATCATGCCAAGGAGGCCGGATTAAGTATTTATGGGCACACCTTAGCGTGGCATTCCAATCAAAATGCTACGTTTCTAAATAGTACCATTGCCCCAACTATTCTTCCAGCACAATCTAATCCAGAATGGGAGACTATACTAAGCATTGACTTTGAAAGCGATGATCAATCGGGATATCAAAGCAACGGACCAAATGCAGCATTGGCTTTCACCTCTGATGGTGCAGGTTTTAATGGAGAAGGAAGAGCCTTAACTATCACTAATGCAGAGGTTCGTCCTAATGAATGGGATTCGCAACTTTTTGTAACATTCCCAGAAGCCACAGAAGTTGGACAGGTTTTCAGATTAGAAATGGATATTAAATCTGACGTGGACACCTCTATAAATACTCAAGCCCATACCGCACCAGGAAGTTATAAGCATTATGATTTTTTTGGAACACTTACGGCTAACCCTACTTGGAAGCACATTAGTATTGATGTTACAATCAACGAAAATACGTCTGGCTGCAATACTATAGCCTTCAACTTAGGTACCACTGCTGCAACTTATCAATTTGATAACATTGAAGTATCAAAATATAACGAAAATGGTAACGGTCCTGATTGGGAAGATCTTCTAGACCAACCTTTCGAAACTGATGCTCAAAATGGTTATCAAAGTAATGGTCCTAATGCGGTATTATCATTTACCGCTATGGGAGAAGGGGCAGAGGACTCCGGTAGAGCTTTAGAAATTACCAACGCTGAGGTGCGCCCAAATGAGTGGGAATCTCAATTGTTTGTGACTTTCCCCAAGGTTACAGAGGTTGGACAAAAGTTTAAACTAGAAATGGATGTAAGAGCTGATGCAGTAGCAGCTATAAATACACAGGCACAAACCGCCCCGGGAGCCTATAAACATTATAATTTTTTCGGAACCATTAATGCCACAACCCAATGGAAACACATTAATACAGAAGTTACTATTAATGAAAGTACTGCGGGTTGCAATACGATAGCATTCAATTTAGGTCTTACTGCTACAACCTATTACTTTGATAATTTAAAAGTCAGTTGGTTTAATGAAGAAGCGGGTCAAGATATAATCATCGAAATGTCGGAGGAGGAAAAGAAGGATACTTTATCATTCCATCTAGATAAGTGGATATCTGGAATTATGGAAGTTTCCAAATCCAATACATTCGCTTGGGATGTTGTTAACGAGCCCATGGATGACGGTAATCCATATGAACTTAAGTCTGGTATAGGCAAATCGGAAATGGCCGCTGACGAATTTTATTGGCAGGATTATTTAGGAAAAGATTATGCGGTAGAGGCATTCAATCTCGCGGCGAAATACGGCAATGCAGATGATATATTATTTATAAATGATTACAACCTTGAATATAATATAGATAAGTGCAAGGGGATAATTGCATATGTGAACTATATAGAAGAACAAGGTGCTCGAGTTGATGGAATTGGAACACAAATGCATATCAATATTGATTCAGATCGATCTAAGATAATTGAGATGTTCAAACTCCTAGCAGCTACCGGGAAACAAATTAAAATCTCCGAATTGGATATTGGTATAGGTGTTCAAACAAAAGACGCTACTGAAGAGTTATACTTGGCTCAAGCAGATATGTACCATTTCGTAATTTCAGAATATTTTAAACTAATACCACAAAACCAACAGTATGGTATTACGATTTGGAGTCCTACAGATAGTCCTAGCAATTCATCTTGGAGAGCAGGTGAACCTATTGGATTATGGACTGAATCGTTTACAAGAAAGCTAGCCTACAAAGGCGTTGTAGAGGCACTTCAATCGAAAGAAATTAACTAATAGTCATTTTAACTATATACCTCGATTTTTTTGTATATTCTTGTATAACATTTAGTTCTAATAAAGTTTAGTCTACCGCTCCATTATCAGATTTTAAATATCACGAGTTTGATTTAATAACTGCTCAATCTTCACGGGGAGAGCTCTAGTGTGTAGAATGAACTTAAAAAATAGTTGAAATACGATGAAACCTAACCACAATACGATTTCTATTGTAGAGAAAATAGGCTATAGCTTAGGAGATCTTGCAGCAAATCTTATTTTTCAGACTTTAATGACTTTTCTGGCATTCTTTTATACAGATGTATACAAGATACCACCTAGCAAGGCATCCTTTATTATTTTTACAGGTGGGATGATAGGTGCTTTTTTCAACCCGGTGATGGGTATAATTGCAGATCGAACCAAAACTCGCTGGGGAAAATTCCGTCCCTGGATTCTATTTACATCCATTCCTTTTGGAATTGTAGCAATTCTTGCATTCAGCACTCCGGATTTTGATTTGACAGGAAAAGTAACCTATGCTTTGATTACCTATATATTGTTGGTAATCATTTATTCAGCTAATAACTTACCGTATGCTTCTCTTAGTGGGGTTATGACCGGAAATATGTCAGAGCGTAACAGTATTTCTTCATATCGCTTTGTGGCCGTTATGATTGCTCAATTTGTAGTACAAGTACTCTTATTACCGCTAGTACTGATTTTAGGAGATGGAGATAAAGTAGAGGGTTTTAAGCAAACCATTTGGTTGTTCGCCATTGTTGGTGTTATCTTTTTTATCATAACCTTTTTAACTACACGGGAGCGCGTCTTACCTAAGGCAGAACGCGATTCGTCTATAAAACAGGATGTTAAAGATTTATTGAAAAATAAGCCTTGGCGAGCTGTATTACTGATTACCATCTTTGTATTTGTAACGCTTTCTTTGAAGGGAGGCATGTACGTGTATTACTTTAATGATTTCGTAGATAATGCTAGCCTGAGCACTTTCTTAGAAAATATAGGTTTTAATGGATTCATATTAAATCTTAATAAGTGGCTCATTAATATGGGTTTTGTAGGATTTACTTGGCCTGATGATCCTGCCACCTCCGGTTTTAGTCTATTCAATGCTGGAGGTATCGTCATGATGATGATAGGAATCGGATTTTCTAAAACGTTAGCCGATAAATTTGGTAAACGTGATGTTTTTGGACTTAGTTTATTTCTGTCCGCAATTTGTTTGGTTGCATTTTTTTTCTATGCTGAAGATGCTATCGCGTTAATATTTATCACTCAATTAACGCATGGTTTTTTTTACGGTATCTCTACACCATTACTATGGGCGATGATCGCTGACGTGGCGGATTACTCAGAGCTGATTAATTTCAGGAGGGCAACAGCAATAATTTTTTCAGCAATGATATTTGGCCTTAAAGCCGGTTTAAGTATAGGGGGGGCTTTAGTTGCGGGATTATTAGCGTGGTACGGCTATAATGAGCAGGCCGAACTTCAAGATGCATTAACCATTTCTGGTATCAAACTATCGGTAAGTATTTATCCAGCACTTTTTTTCTTTATAAGTGTTACTTGCCTGATTTTCTACAAAATTAATAAGGCTAAAGAGCTTGAGATACAAGAAGAATTATCAAACAGACGCGAGCCTTCGCCAAAAAGATTATAAACTTAATTTACTTAAATGAACTATTTATCATCACTTATTTTAATAGCAATATTGCTGGTAAACTGCAAATCTGATAAATCTGAGGATGTTGCCCAGTTAAATGAAAAACCTTTAAAATTAAAAGAAGCTCTTGCAGATAAATTCTTAATAGGCACAGCATTGAACGCTAGACAAATTGCGGGATATCATCCAGAAGAATTGGCGGTTGTACGAGAAAATTTTAATTCTATCGTTGCTGAGAACTGTATGAAAAGCGAACGCCTAGTCGCAAATCAAGATGTTTATGACTTCACAACCTCTGATAAATTTGTGAACTTCGGTATTGAAAATAACATGGTGGTTCACGGGCACACTCTAATTTGGCATTCTCAAACTCCAAAATGGTTCTTTAAAGACAGTCTTGATCAGGAAATAACTCGTGAAGAACTTATTCAAAGAATGAAAAATCACATCCACACTGTTGTTACCCGTTACAAGGGTAAAATAAAAACGTGGGATGTTGTGAATGAGGCGGTTTTAGACGATGGGACATTGAGAAAAAGTAAATTTTATAATCTTCTTGGAGAAGATTTTATCAAAATGGCATTTGAGTTTGCGCACGAGGCAGATCCTGAAGCAGAATTGTATTACAATGATTATTCAACTGCTGTGCCTGAAAAAAGAGAAGGCATTGTACGTATGGTCAAAAAATTACAGGAACAAGGTGTACCCATTCACGGCATCGGAATGCAAGGTCACGTAGGGATGGATTACCCAGAACTTGAAGAGTTTGAAAAAAGTATCACAGCTTTCGCTAATCTAGGTTTAAAAGTTTCAATCACTGAATTTGATATTACAGTTCTTCCTTCTCCTTGGAAAAACCAAGGAGCAGAGGTTTCAGCAAATTTTCAATATAAAGAAGCTATGAATCCGTATCCAGAAAAATTACCAGATACAGTGAGCAACGCCTTGAATCAACGTTATTTAGAATTTTTTAAATTATTTCTGAAACATCATAAGAAGATTGATAAAGTCACGCTTTGGGGAGTTAATGATGGAAATTCTTGGAGAAATGATTGGCCTGTAGCTGGTCGTACAGATTACCCGCTGTTATTTGACAGAGATAATAAACCCAAGAGTGTAGTAGACTCAATTATTGCAATCGCAAAAAAATAGATTTTATTTTGGATATAAGTAATAACACATATCATATTAAAATTTGGCTTTTAGGAATATGTCTGTGCGCGCTTCAGGGAGTTGCGCAAAATACGGCATCCAACCCGTTAATCTATGCAGATGTCCCGGATATGGCTATCATAAGAGTTGATAGTACCTATTACATGAGCAGTACTACTATGCATATGAGCCCCGGAGTACCTATAATGAAATCAAACAATCTTACGAACTGGAAACTCATAGGCTATGCTTATGACAGACTGGTTGACAATGATGCAATGAATCTTGAAAATGGACAGCAAACTTATGGGAAGGGTTCGTGGGCAAGTTCACTAAGGTTTCATAAGGGTACTTATTACTTATCAACTTTTTCAGCAACTTCTGGGAAAACGCATATTTATACAACTAGAGATATTGAGAATGGCCCTTGGGAAAAACACGAGTTTGCACCTTCATATCATGATCACACGCTCTTTTTTGAAGACGGTAAAATTTATATGATTTGGGGTGCTGGAGAAATTAGTATAGTTGAGCTTGAAGATGACTTGAGCGGAGTAAAAGAAGATACTCAGCAAGTTTTAATTGAAAATGCAACAAAGCCTATAGGTGCTTCAGTCCTTTTGCCCGCCGAAGGGTCGCAACTTTTTAAACACAAGGGGAAATTTTACTTATTCAATATTGCTTGGCCTCGTAACGGTATGCGCACGGTAATTATTCATAGAGCAGATCGAATTACCGGCCCATATGAAGGTAGAATTGCACTTCAAGATAAAGGTGTAGCTCAGGGAGGACTAATAGATACGCCCTCAGGAGATTGGTATGCGTACCTTTTTCAAGACAGTGGGGCAGTGGGTAGAATTCCGTATCTAGTCCCTGTAAAATGGGTCAATGACTGGCCGGTTCTCGGGAAAAATGGTAAAGTACCCAAAGAACTAAACTTACCTAAAAACGAAAGTTTAATTCCAGGAATAGTTAATTCAGATCAGTTTGAACGCAAATCGGGAGATGCTATGCTTCCACTGGTTTGGCAGTTTAATCACAATCCTAATAACAACTTATGGTCAGTTTCAGAACGTCCAGGTTATTTACGTCTAAAAACTGGAAGAATTGACACGTTGTTTACCCAAGCTAAAAATACACTTACCCAGCGGACTATCGGGCCAGAATCTTCAGGGACTATCAAAGTGGATGTAGCGAATATGCGCTCTGGTGATTTTGCCGGTTTGGCAATTCTTCAGCAAAAATTTGGACAAATCGGTGTAAGCTTTGAAGGAAGTAAAAAGTACATTTTTATTCGCAAAAATGAGGGAGATGGCACTTTTATATCAAAAATTGAACTTAAGCAAGATGTCGTGTATTTCAAAATAAGGTGTGATTTTAAAAAGCGTACAGACAAAGCTTATTTCTATTATAGTTTAGATGGTAAAAACTGGCAATCAATCGGTGGAGTTTTACAAATGCAATACACGCTTCCTCACTTTATGGGGTACCGCTTTGGTTTATTCAATTATGCTACAGAGAATGTAGGTGGTTATGTCGATTTTGATTATTTCAAAATTTCTGATAAACCATCTTACTAAGAAATCAATTAATGATAATAACGTATACTAAAACTTGCGGATTTTTACCTGAGATGAAATGCAACCTTGCATTTTTAGGAGCGCTTATATGGGGATTTCAGGCTATTTGGGCACAGAATCCCTTGATTCGCGATCAATATACTGCAGATCCTACCGCACGCGTGTTTAATAATAAACTATACGTCTATCCTTCTCATGACATTATGTGTACTGAGGATAAAGGAGAGCCCGGATGGTTTTGCATGGAAGACTACCACGTATTTTCATCTAAAGATCTCACCATATGGAAAGATCACGGAGAAATTCTTCATCAGAAGGATGTGCCGTGGGCTTATGATGAAGGGTATAGCATGTGGGCTCCCGATTGTGTCGAGAAAGACGGTAAATACTATTTCTACTTTCCTACTAAACATAAGGATACTGAAGGATTTACCATAGGTGTTGCAGTAGGTAACCATCCGGAAGGTCCATTTACTCCGCAGAAAAAACCTATTGCTAATGTAAATGGGATAGATCCTAATGTTTTTATTGATCACGATGGTCAGGCGTATATCTACTGGTCGGGACGTGATATATGGGTAGCTAAGCTAAAGCCAAACATGCTTGAACTTGCTTCAGAACCCAGCATTATTGCAAATTTACCGAAAGAAGGTCACCTCGAAGGTCCTTTTATGTTTGAGCGTAGTGGCAAATACTACCTGACCTATCCTCACGTAGAAAACAAAACAGAACGTCTCGAGTATGCGATAGGTGATAGCCCAATGGGACCTTTTAAGGTTACTGGGGTGATTATGGATGAAAGCCCAACGGGTTGCTGGACCAATCATCATTCCATTGTAGATTATAACGATCAGTGGTATTTGTTTTACCATCATAATGACCTTTCACCAGACTTTGATAAAAACCGATCTATACGGGCAGATAGTCTTTCTTTCAATACAGACGGATTGATAAATAAAGTAATACCCACATTGCGTGGTATCGGAGTTAATAAGGCTTCAGAGGAGCTTCAGTTTGATCGGTATAGTGCTAAAAGTGCCGATGCAGAATTGCATTTTAATAATTCGCAAAACACGTTTCAAGGTTGGAATATTGCTTTGAAGCAAAACGACTGGGTACAATACAATTCCGTAGAATTTGATGAAACTTATGCTAGTCTTACGATACGCGTGAATGCCTCCCTAAAATCACAACTGGAGATTGTAGATGCAAGCAAAAATACCATACTTGCAGCTATTGAGATTCCCGCAAATACAGGGTGGCTTGAATATAAAGCAGCCCTACCTCAAATAGCGAATGCTGTTTACGATTTACGATTGGTGTTAAAAGCAGGTCAGGCAAGCATAGATTGGATACGCTTTATGGACTAAAGCTGTAGAGTAAGCGCAACAAAAGAATTATAAAAATAATAGCAATAAATATTAAACAATGAAAGAACCCAGATACTTAGTAGATCACGCATATATGGCAGATCCTTCTGCTCACGTATTTAATGATAAAATTTATATATATCCTTCTCACGACGTTGAATCTGGAATACCTGAGAATGATAATGGAGATCATTTTGATATGCGTGATTACCATGTGTTCTCCATGGATTCAATTGATGGTGAGGTAACTGATCACGGTGAAGTACTTCATGTAAAAGATATTCCATGGGCTGGTAGACAACTATGGGATTGTGATATCGCTTGTAAAGATGGAAAATACTACCTGTATTTCCCTCTGAAAGATCAAACAGACATTTTTCGAATAGGTGTTGCGATCGGAGATAAGCCTGAAGGTCCATTTAAGCCATTAGAGGCACCAATGAAAGGTAGTTTCTCAATTGATCCCTGTTTATTTAAGGATGATGACAATACGCACTATATGTACTTTGGAGGTTTATGGGGCGGTCAGTTGCAACGTTACAGAGATGGCAAAGCTATTGAGTGTGGCGCAGAACCTGAAGATCAAGAGCCGGCCCTACCTCCTAGAATAGCAAAGCTGAGTGATAATATGCTAGAGTTTGCCGAAGTTTCTAAGTCCATAATGATATTAGATGATGATGGAAAGCCTTTAACCGCAGGGGATCATGACAGAAGATTCTTTGAGGCTTCTTGGATGCATAAGTATAACAATACGTATTATTTTTCGTATAGCACGGGCAATACCCATAAGTTATGTTATGCAACTGGAGACAATCCATATGGCCCATTTACGTATCGCGGAGTGATTTTAACACCAGTGGTAGGCTGGACCACTCATCATTCGATCATAGAATTTAAGAACAAATGGTACATTTTTTATCATGATAGTGTACCGTCTGGAGGTAAGACCTGGTTGAGAAGTATGAAAGTAATTGAATTCAGTTATAATTCTGATGGTAGCATAACAACACTACAGGGGACTAAATAACAATATTATTAACTAAGAGGCGTAAGCCTCTTTTTTTGGCATTTTCATTATCTATTCATTATAAAATCGTTTTATAAATTCAGTTTAAATATGCAATACTTTAATAATTTAATTGCAACCCTAATACTAATTATACTTTTTCCATTCTGCTTATTAGCTCAAGATAAAGCTGTAGTACGTGATAGTATTAATACCTATAGCAATTTAGATTTTAAACATATGAAAGCCCAACTGGGTATTACTACTGAGAACCGACCTGGACCTTCCGGGAATCCTAAAGATCCCAATGCGGCTAATACAGATGAACTTAAAGTTCATAATTATAACTTACCAGAGTTGTTACTGTCTTCATCAGGGCAAAGAATATTAACCGAAAAACAATGGGAGCAAGAAAGACGAATGGAACTTCTTCAGAGCATTGAAACTGAAATGTACGGTACTATTCCTAAACATATCCCTAAGGTTTCTTGGTCCATACTAACCTCTAAAGATACACTGATAGGTAATATCTTAGTTGAGGAACAACATTTATTAGGAGTAGTTGATAATGCGCAGTATCCTGAACTTTCTGTGGAAATTGAGGTTCTCTTGGGAATACCAAAAACGCAGGATACTATAGCCACTCCCGTGGTAATACAGCTTGGGTTTATTCATTCTCCATTTTACCGGATTCAGGAACCTAAAAGTTATTTTATTTCACCCTTTGAACCTCTTTTCAAACAGCAATTAACGACACAAGGTTGGGGGTATGCCGTGGTTGATGTTAACAGTATACAGGCAGATCATGGAGCAGGGCTTTTGTCAGGCATCATAGGTTTAATAAACCGAGGAAAACGTCGTTCTAGTACTGATTGGGGTGTCCTTAGAGCTTGGGGGTGGGGAGTCAGTTCTTTAATTGATTATTTTGAAACCCGTTCAGCGGTAGATCACAATAGGATTGCGGTAGAGGGCACCTCACGATACGGAAAGGCAGCTCTTGTGGCAATGGCATTTGACACTAGAATTTCCTTAGGTTTTATAGGCTCTGCTGGAGCAGGAGGCTCCTCGATTTTACGTAGGAATTTTGGGGAAACCCTTGAAAATTTGGCCTCACCAGGGGAATATCATTGGTTCAGTGGAAATTTTTTAAAATATGCTTCTATAATGACCGTCAATGATCTTCCCTTTGATGCACATTCAGTAATAGCACTTTGTGCACCCCGACCTGTCTTTATAAGTGCTGGTTCTTCAAATATAGAAGGGCACTGGGTTGATGCTAAAGGAATGTTTCTTGGAGGTAAGTTTGCGAGTCCAGTATACGAACTTTATGGTCTTCAAGGTTATGCCAATGAAGAGTTCCCAGTAATGGGAAAAGCGATAACCGATGGCGAAATTGCATTTCGACAACACAGTGGCGGGCATTCTACAGGCCCTAACTGGAGTACTTGGATTGCTTGGGCACGTAAGTATTGGGATAAATGACGAGTTCACTACTCGTCCGATTATTGTCAATGCAGTAGCTCTGAATTAGTACTCTATGATAATTTGCTTCACTATTTCAAATGTTTATCTTGAAATTTTTTAGGCGATTCTCCGTGAAGATTTTTAAAATTAGTAGAAAACGTGGATAAATTTGAAAATCCTACTGCATATGCTACTTCAGATACACTTATTTGTTTTGATTTTAATAAATCAGCTGCTTGCTGAAGCCGTATATTTTTTATCAGATCACTTGCACTTTGATTGGTAAGATCCTTGAGCTTTCGATATAAATGAACCCTACTAATCCCAACCGCATTTGCAATCATTTCAACATTAAGATCGGAATTACTCAAATTTTCATTGATAAAGGATATTATTTTTTTTAGTAGAATTTCATCCGATGATTCAAGTGCTACCTGTTTGACCTTATCTTTTTGTAGTTGACTTCCATCAAACGTATTTTTTAATAGTTTTCGATTCTGAATTAGATTTAAAGCGGTTTTTTGAAGGATAGTAATATCGAAAGGTTTAGGGATATAGGCATCAGCACCGAGATTTAAACTTTCCATATTACGTTCAGGAGTTGATTTAGCAGTTAACAGGATAATAGGAATGTGATTGATATTGATATTTTTCTTTATTCTTCGACACAGTTCTAAACCATCCATCTCCGGCATCATAATATCACTGATAACGAGGTTGAAATTCTTTTTCAAAATGAGTTCCAATGCTTCTCTTCCATTGCCAGCTAGGGTGACATTAAATTTTGGAGAAAATTCTTTTTTGATATAGTTGCGGATTTCAAGATCATCATCCACTACTAGTATCTGCCTACCTGAAGAACTAAGATCTATTTCATTTGCACGATTTTCAATCTGATTCTTACCGCTATTGTGAGACAATGAAGTTTCATCATGTGATGCTATATTCAAATCTTGTGCAGTTAGATGTTCGCAACCTAAAGGGATTCGAATTATAAATGTGCAACCTTTCCCATTTGCGTTATTTTGAGCATAGATAGTCCCGTGATGTAACTCAGCAATAGAGCGCGTGAGATTCAACCCTATACCAGTTCCTTCAATATGATATGGAGTGCTTTTGTCTTGATAAAATCGCTCGAAAATCAATTGCTCCATTCCAGGCTCAATCCCTATACCGTTATCAATCACACTTATTTGAAAATAAGGACGATCATAGGCTTGTGTTTGCGGATCCAATTGTTCTAATACTAATGTAACAGCGCCTCCCTTTGGCACGAATTTTAGCGAATTGGCTACAAGATTTTGAATGATTTTATCAAAATAGTTTGGATCAACCCAAGCATGAAGTACGTCGTTTGAATGCTTGAAATTAAATTTAATTTCTTTAGCCTCTATTTGATCCTCAAAAAGTGCACAAATCGATTCGATATAAGAAATCAACTCAATTTCTTCAAATTTTAATTCTAATTGACCTTTATCTATTTTTCTTACATCAAGTAATTGGTTAGTCAGATGTAGAATACGATCAGTATTTCGCATCATTATCTGGTAAGATTTTGATCGCAAGGGATTTGTATCGGTGCTTAGAAGTTTTTTTAAGGGATTGATTATTAAAGTTAATGGTGTGCGAATATCATGCGATATATTTGTTAGGAATTGAAGTTTGGCTTCGTTGATTAGCCTTACTTTAGAATATTCTTGAAGACGCTTTTGATTATTATGGCGTTGTCTGAGATGATAACTGATTAGAAGAATAAAAAATAGTATCAAGAGTATATAAATTATCTTGGCTATTTTTGATAGATACCACAACGGATGGATAATTACTGTAAAGGCTTTTATACTAGAATATTTATCATAATCTTTCGAACGCAACTCAAAATTATAAGTCCCAGCTTCTAAATTCTCAAACGCTATACTATTGACACCAGGACTAAGGTCAATCCATGGACCTTCATTGACGGCATAAGAATAAGAGATTCGCTTAGGGTTACGGTATTCTAAGGATGAAAACTCTAAACTAAATGAATTATCTTGATAAGAAAGATTAATGGAATCGGCCTCAATTATTGGTTTATTCAGTATATTATAATTACCACTAACCATACCTTGACGAATAGGTGTGTTTTGTAAATATACATCCGTAATAAGGATTTTAGGTTTTGTATCATCATCTATGATTTCGGAGGGGTTGAAATAGGTAATTCCGTTCATACCTCCAAAATAAAGTTCATTTCCAGCATAAAGAAATGAGGCGTTTTTGCTGAACTCATTTCCTTGTAGTCCATCATTGAAATAGTAATTTAGAAAACTTTCGCTTTCCGGAATAAATTCAGATAAGCCATGATTAGTAGCGATCCATAATTGACGGCGTGGAGTCTCCTCAATAGAATAGATCGTATTACTTGGTAAACCATTATTTATAGTGTATTTGGCCAATTGCTTAAAATCAGTATCAATTTTAATAAGGCCATTAGCAGTACCCATCCATAAGTGATCATCGTTATCACTATGAATTGTATAAACAATTTCGCCGCCAAAATGTCTAATTCCCTGAGGAAAACTTTGAAATTTTTCTTGTTTGAGGTTGTAACGACTAATACCATCATATGAGGCAACATAGAGCCATTCTTCTGAAGCGTCGAGCAAAAGTTTATTAATCCATTTGTTGTTGAAGAATGTAGGGCCTTTTGGAGCATCTGAAATTTGTATGTTACAAGATTTAATATTCTCTGAGGGGAGATGAAGTTTAAAAAGTCCAGAACCCATTGATCCTAACCAGAGATTTTTGTTAGAATCCTCTACAATGCTATAAATACTTTTAACAGGATTGTTTTGCTCATCCACAAGCTTGTTCAAAAAGCTCATTTTAAGCGATTTTCGATCAATTTTAGCAAGGCCATTTAAATAAGTACCTATCCACAAATTATGATTACTGTCTTCAAAAATTGAAACTACTGTATTGAGCTGCTTACCTGACGATTTTTCGTTTTTATAATGCTTTAAAACTGTCTGATCTGGACCGATGCTATAAAGACCATCACCATCTGTTCCTACCCATAAAATACCTTCGGAATCTTTGAAGACAGACATAACACAATTTGACCCAATAATGTCAAGCGTGTTCGATTCATAACCGATATAATTAAAATTATTTTTTTTTTCAGGAATTATGACCACACCCTTTTGATAAAGTCCAAGCCAGATATTGTGGCTATTGTCTTCAATGATTTCGTGCACTTTGGATTTGGAAGCATCAAAACGGGCTATTGTTATTTGATAAGGCGCTAACACCTCTTCCTTGGGATTATAAATATATAAGCCATCGCCATCTGTTCCGACAAGTAATTCACCACGAGAATTAATAAAAAGGCTATGAATAACGTATTTCTGTGTGTTTGGTATTGATCGAAATGTTGATGTTTGAGTATCATACTTAAATAACCCTTTAGTATAACTGCCAACATAGATCGTACCTTCATCATCCTGTACAACAGCTGAAAGGGTCGAGCGCAGTTCTGCATTTTGAAAAAAAGCAGAGGCTTTATTTTTAGCATTGATTCTGTATAAGCCTGATTCTGGAGTTAACACCCATAAATGACCATTTTTATCTTGATAGATGTCATTTATAAATGCAGTTGGTACAAAATCTGGCAAATGCTCAGTATAGAAGCTTTGAGATTTTCTTTTTAAGCTGAAAACTCCGCGACCTGAGGTCCCAATTAAGATTTCTCCTGAATTTCGTTGAATAATTTTAGTGACATGGGCATCATAGGTATAAGATTCATCGATTGAAAGATGTATCTGTTGAAAGGAATCTCTACCGTGATCATAAATTTGAAGACCATTAAAAAAGCCAAAGTATAGATTGTGCTCTTTGTCTTCGTAAATACTTTTTACATAATTATTCAGGATTGAAGTAGAATCCTTTTCACTGTGTTTGTAGGTTACAAATTTAGCTCCGTCGTATTTATTTAGACCATCCTCAGTAGCAATCCACACATACCCTTTTTGATCCTGAAAAATAGCATTGATTAAGCTACTAGATAATTCAGAATCTGCAGAAAAAATTTTTCCATTTTGCCCATAACTTAAGGAAGTGAATATGAGTTGGAATAGAATGAAGGTTTTAATGTAGTTTACCAAAATTAAGGAATTATCAATATTAAATTTTATTAGGCATTAGCATTAAATCATTAAAATTTCTTTTAATGAACTTTATAAAATTACTTGTGCATCAGTATTTGTATTCGTAAAATTAAAAGCGCTCTATTTTTAATATTTAAATGATTTTGATTAATAAGATTACTCTTCTATTAAATTTGCAGCATTTGGGACAAGATAACTCTCTTGTAGGTTTTCATTGGATTGAATCAAAATTTGTTGCAATACTATTCCTGGATCTTCGCCTATAATTTTAAGAGAATGAGCTCCTTGAGACAAGTGAATACTAGCCTGTACTCGAGTAGCATTATTACTTACAGAGGTTCCCCAGTCATCCTTTGTATCCTTATGTATATTCACATGCTTTATAGGTCCATTATCAATTTGATATTTGAAAACCAAACCACCTTGATTTTTAAAATCAAGAGTAGGGGATACATAGAAAGTAATTGTTCCTTGTAGTTCTTGCCCGGTATACATTTGATATACCAATTTAGTATTGTCATAATTGATGTGCTCCGAGAATTTGTGTTCTGGTCTTAAGGCAGAATTTTGTCTGCCCAAATGCGCTATTTCTTCCCAACCTACATTCTCTTGAAAATTATCAGAAGGTATAGCAATTATTCCGTTGTATTCCCTATTACTAAATAATTGATCATCTTTTAGAATATAATTCACTTCTATTTTAGCGGCCTTACCATTAGACCCTATTTTAAACATTGCAGATGTACTCTCTAGGGGTAATTTTATAGGGTTTAATTTAATCTCAATGGTATGTTCTTGATTAAAGCTACCTCGACTTGTATCTACCAATAACCAATCCGGTAAGTTCTCAATGCGAAATTCGCGTTGATCCAAGCCGGTATTAAATAATTCAACCTTTTGAGTTTGATGATTATCATCAAAAGGCAAAAGTTTTAAAGTTGATACTTTAGGGAAATAATCATCCGTACCCTCAATGGCAATTCCTAAATTCCCTTTTTGGGGAATTTCTATCTTTTCAGTTAGCGGTTGAATATTTTTTTTAGGTTCTTGCCAAGAGGTATACCCAATATGTGTCTGATCCATAAAATGATTCCACTTAGAATTATTCAAACTATGATACGTATCCGTTAGTGTTTGATCCATTTCAAACAACTCAGAAACTTTGTTAGCGTAATCATTCGTAGTATTTCTTCCTTGATTTGCAAATTGTCTGTTCTTTGCTGTAGCGATATATAGCCGATTTAAGTTGGCTAAAGCCTTAATGGGGTATAACACTAATTGATAAAATGCCGATTTATAAGATTTGGATAGTTTTTTTTCTATCGCGGTAGCTTGCAATTCAAGGTTCTTATATTCCTTTAAAACCCTATTAGCTTCGTTAAAATGATTTAAACTCCAAGTTTCAGGCCCAAGTAATTCTGGTTTCCTGCGGCTAACCATAGTTGAATAAGATTGCATTAAGGCTGCAACTTCAACTGCATGGGCATTACCAAATTGTTTTTTTACCCAGTTGATGGTATAGCTTTCAAGATTACTAAGATTAAAATTTTCAGGATCCCAAGCATAGTCTAGAAAAAAACTTATTGGAAATTCCATAGGCTTTATATCCCCAACATTTACGATCCAAATTTTCTTGGCATTATAAGCATAAGCAAGAGACATTTGTTCATAAACCCTTGCGATTTGAGTGGTATTTAACCATTTATAATTTCTAGGACCCCCCACATAATCAAAATGATAATATATACCATACCCACCAGTACGCGTGAAGTCTTTTGGGTCTGGAAGCTTTCTTATATTTCCCCAATTGTCATCAGCAAGTAACAAAGTTACATCATCAGGAACACGCATACCTTGATCATAATAATCTTGAACTTCTTTATATAATGCCCAAATCTGTGGGGTTTCTTCAGCGGGTTTTCGAGTAATGTCTTGGATAATTTTGCGCTGATCTTTAACAACCGTTTCAAGTAATTCAATAGCAGTACCTTCAGTCATTGGCTCGTCACCATCACCGCGCATACCGATGGTGACTATACTTTCATTAGTTCCCATACGCTTAATTCCTTCACCCCAAAATTTACGCAGTGTTTTTGCATTAGTGGTATAATTCCAAGGACCATTTCCATATTTTCCCCATTCCGAATGAGCACGCATTAAGGGTTCATGATGAGAGGTGCCAATTACAACACCATAGGTATCGGCTAATTTTGGATTGAGTGGATCGTCATCATAAAATGCACGACCCCACATCGCAGGCCAGAGGTAATTACCTTTTAAGCGTAATATTAATTCAAAGACGTGCTCATAGAACTGGTGATTAAAAGATCCAAATTTTTCTCCGACCCAACCTGATAATGCTGGAGCTTCATCATTAATAAAAATTCCTCGATACTGAACTTTAGGGCCGGGATTAATCACATTGTTAGCTGTTATATACAGTTTATTAGATTGCTCTACAGGAACATCTGCCCACCAATACCAAGGAGAAACACCTATAAGTTCCGACAGGGTATAAATTCCATAGATAGTACCTCGTTTATCACTTCCAGCGATTACTAAATTGCCGTCAATCTGCTGAATCGTATAAGCCTCCCATTTGTTTTCAATGCTATCGAGGTTTATTTTGTCAGCAATTATCAATTCCTCGAGATATTTACTTTTACCTAATGTGCCAATAATAACATTTCCACCATTTTTAATTACTTGGTCATATTCAGGCTTTACGGCACTAACACGCTCAATATCATTCCTCAAGTTTTCAGCAGCAATGTGAACACCCTCATAATCTTGATTGTCAATTATAAATTTTGCAACATTAGTGTTATCTACCAATCTAAAAGCTTGATTCTTAAACTTTTTGTAAACTGCTATATTTTGTCCACGCAGGGCTATTGTATTAGATAGCAAAATAATAATGAAAAAACAGAGATTCAGTTTAAATGAAATTGAGGTATTGCGCATAATTTTGATTTATTGGAAATTGGATTTAAAAATCGTGCAGACCTAGTTCAAGACCGGTTAGTTCTGCTAGCCCTTTTAGGCGTCCTATAAAGGAGTACCCCGCATAGTAATTCTTATGTTCTTCTAAGCTATGGAGATAACCATGGTCAGGTCGCATAGGTATTTTAATACCAGTATGTGAAGTGTAATCAATTATACATTGCATAATACTTTTCATAGGAACATCACCTTCTAAATGATCTGCCTCTAAAAAAGTTCCATCCTCAAATTTTTTTACATTTCTTAAGTGTAAGAAATGTATCCGCTCTTTGAATTTATCATATATCTCTATCAATTGATTTTCTGAATGAGAACCCAAGGATCCTGTGCAATAGCAAAGTCCACAGGCCATAGATTCTATGGATGAAAAAATAAATTCTAAGTCAGTAAGGTTACTGACAATTCTGGGGAGTCCTAAAACGGAAAATGGCGGATCATCGGGGTGGATGGCTAATTTCGATCCTACATCATCGGCGGTAGGTGTAATGGCCTTTAAAAAGGAAATTAAGTGTTCTCTAAGTTTGGTTTTATCTATGGTTTTATAGTCCTCTAATTGCATTAATAACTCTTGAGTAGTAAAATCTTCAGTACTACCAGGAAGACCTAACAAAACATTTTTTTTTAATTGAACTATTTCTTTGTCCGTGTAGTTTTCGAAGCTTTGTTTTGCTTGCGTTATTTGTAAGACACTATAATCCAATTCCGCATTAGGCCTTTTCAAAATGTACAAATCAAAAATGCGAAGTTTTATTGGATCAAATTTTAAAACTGATGCTCCAGTATTGGTTAGATGACGATGATCGGTGCGTACCCAATCCAAAATTGGCATAAAGTTGAAAGTGATAGTATGAATACCTTGTTTAGCAAGATTCTCTATACTTAACTTGTAATTTTCAATGAGCTCTTGGAAGTTTCCGGTACGTTTTTTAATATTTTCATGAACGGGTAGACTTTCAACAACTTCCCAAACTAATCCTGCACCTTCAATACGATCCTTTGTCTCTTTGATGGCTTCAGAAGTCCAAATATCGCCTACGGGAATATGATGTAATGCTGTAACAATGCCAGTGATACCTGCTTGTTTTAAGTCCGCTAAACTTAAAAGATCTCGCTCACCATACCAGCGCATCGTTTTGATAATAAAACTTTCCATTTAAAATCCAATTGAGTTGCCACCATCTACACATAGTATAGTGCCGGTGGTAAATTTTGACATATTTGAGGCATAATAAAAGACAGTATCAGCAATGTCTTCAGGATCACCTAGTTTGGCCATCGGTGTTCTATTCAATACTTTGTTTTTTCGCTCAGGATCGCTATCCAAAGCTTTACTTGACATTTTTGTTTTGATAAAACCAGGAGCTACACAATTCACACGTATACCATACGGGGCAAGGTCAACCGCCATAGATCGCGTCATTCCTTCGATGGCAGCTTTGCTAGCAGTATACGCCACAACCTTAGGAATTCCATATTTTGCTGCCATGGAACTGATGTTAATAATACTGCCTGAGTTTTGCTCTTTCATCACTTTGGTCACCTCTCTCGTTATTACAAAAACACTGGTTAGGTTGGTATGAATGATACTCTGAAATTCCTGATCTTCTACTTCTAGAAAATTTTTTTTCATATTTATTCCTGCATTGTTTACTAAAATATCAATGCCACCTGCTTCCTCGGCAATTTGCTTGACAGCAGAAGGAATTTTTTCCAGCTCAGACAGGTCTAAAATATAAGATCTGGCATTAGGGCCTAATTGCGTTTGTGCTTTTTCAGTTTTATCATAGGTTCTACCGATGATATAGGTAATGATATTTTCGTCACAGAATTTTTTTGCAGTAGCAAAACCAAGTCCGGAATTTCCTCCAGTAATAAGTGCTATTTTTTTTCTCATATTAGTCCCACGAAGGTTTAATGCCAGGAGCATAAGGTCTCTGGATAGATTTATAATAATCAAGAGCGTGTTTTGCATGAGGAATAAATGCGGGCATCTCCATATTTGAAAATTGTTGAAAATATAACAAACAAGCATCTCGCCACCATTTAGACTCTTTCAATTGTATGTTTAAAAGCATTTGCGTTTGACGAAAAACGTATTCATCAACATAAGGTTGCATTTGCTCCCAAGTACTAATCATATCCTCAACTTTCAGAACCCCATCCTGATAATGTCTAGCAAGATTATACCAGAGAGAATGTCCATTCTTTAATTTATAATCCCAAGGGACGTGATGAAACCAAAGCAAATATTTTTCTGGTGTTGTTTCTATTTTTGAATAGGCTTTCTCAATCTCAGTCCCATATTGAGATAAAGCATCACTTCCTGATGCTGTACGATCAAATCCTAGTCCCAAGCTGTCTGCTTTGTGATAATAAACAGAGGTCCAATCTTCTCGTGCTAAACCATCAACCCAAGGCCCTGGGCCCTGATGATGCCCTTCGGCCATAATATGATGCAATCCTAAAGGAGTCATATAATTTACAACCGCCTCTCTAGAATTTAAGAGTAACGTGCTCATTGGTTCAACAAAATCAGGGTCGGTTGAAAAAGTCATTTTTAACCATTCTTCAGCAATAGCTTTGGCTGATAGATCAGGGTTCCAAGCTAGGCGGCCAAAACCAAACCAATTGGCTTGTGCAAAGGGGTGTCCCGTCCAATTACGTGCGGTGCCAATATTGGATACCCCTGCAATTCCTGTTACTTTTTGGCCGCTTAAGTCACCAACTAATACTTTCGAAACCGTACTGTTTTTACCTTTTATAAAAGTGTCGGACTGTAATGTTTCTTCAAATAATTGAGGTAAAAAAACCAAATGCGACATACCTCCTAAATATTCTTGAGTAATTTGGAATTCCATCATTAATGGTGTCTTTTGCATACCACTGAACAAAGGATGAAATGGCTCTCTTGGCTGAAAATCAATAGGACCAT
Source organism: Leeuwenhoekiella palythoae (assembly GCF_900130045.1). Classification (GTDB taxonomy): domain Bacteria; phylum Bacteroidota; class Bacteroidia; order Flavobacteriales; family Flavobacteriaceae; genus Leeuwenhoekiella; species Leeuwenhoekiella palythoae. Next base: position 738,700 of record NZ_FQXT01000003.1, on the reverse strand, counting down.
TTTTTACCTGAAGGAGTACATTGTCTTTAAATTCGCCGTCAAATGGAATAAACTCAGTATAAGCCTGTTTTGCCCTGTCCTCAGGTTTTTCGTCTGAATAGACAAAAGCCCGCCACATAACAACGCCCTGGTGTGGTGCTAGCGCATCAGCCAACATATTCGCTCCTTCTACGTGAGATCGCCCATAATTATTCGGACCAGGTTGACCTTCTGAATTTGCTTTGACTAAAAATCCTCCAAAATCTGGAATTAAATTGTAAATTTCATCTGCTTTGTCTTTCCACCAACGCTGAACTTCACTTGATAATGGATCTGCAGTATCTAAGCCTCCTATTTCTATAGGTGCAGAAAACCTTGCTGTTAAATACACTTTGATACCGTATGGTCTAAACACATCAGCTAGTGCCTTAACTTTGTCTAAATATTCATCTTGTAAGATATATGCGCTTGCATTTACATTGTTTAAGACGGTTCCGTTCAGACCTATTGAAGCATTCGCGCGAGCGTATTCAATATATTCTTTTTTGATTAAACCAGGTAAATGATGCCAATCCCAAATGGAGAACCCAGCGTAGCCTCGCTCAACAGTACGATCCAAATTATCCCAATGATTTAATATCCTTATACTAAGCTTTGGATTTTCAACTAAGTCTAAATCGCTTAAGGATTCGTGCAGTTGAAGCAACCTAAGAAAATGAAAAGTTCCATATAATAATGAATTATCAGATAGGCCCGAGATAAGAATTACATCCTTAGAGCCTTTAGGAATAGTTTTTATAATATAGCCATCAGATTCTAATTTAGGAGTTTTAGATACTTGCTGTTTTTCATTAGCGTCTAAATCTTTAAGCTTTGCAATTACCACTTCAGCATTAGAAGAAGTAAATGATAGATGCTTACCAAGCATAGATAAGATTCCCGTTTGTAATTCATCCTGAATTACTTGCTTATTTAGTGCGGCTGATCTTATGTCTACAGCATTTAACTGTTCTTTGTAAGTTCTCAGTACTACAGGGTCTGTAACTAGGTCATATTGCAACCATAAATTCCTTGTATTTTGTGCGTTTCCTAGATTAAAAAGCAATAATAATAGAAGAAAACTGAATTTTGGCATAGGTTTTAAGATTAGGTGAGTAACGAGCGATAACGATTTCGTTTTTATAATAATGTTTTCTGCAAATTGTTTTAATTCTGTCAAATTTAGTTATTTTTGATAACATATAGTACAATAGACCATAACTATATTAGACAAAATGCATCTTGATCTTGGATTAAGTCAATGGTATTAAAATATCCTTAGTATCTAAACATTACTATTATGACAACAGAACAACAGAAGACTAAACAACTCTATGTTATTTTAATATTTTTCTTTATAGTAACCCTACAAGGACTTGAGGCCAATATTAGATTGCCTAAGCTCATAAGCGACGGAATGATTTTACAGCGTAATACCAATGTTGCCATTTGGGGATATTCCGATACGAATACCTTGATAAGTATTACTTTTCTAAATAGTACAAAAACGGTGACTACAGGAGATAAAGGAATTTGGATAGCAAATTTTAATACACCGAATGATCCTGGTCCATATCAGATATCTATAACTTCTAAAGATGAGCAAATTATAATTAAAGACATTCTTTTGGGGGATGTGTATTTATGTTCTGGTCAGTCTAATATGGAATTACCTATGCGCCGAGTAGCACCGCTTTATCAAGATGAAATTCAAAATGCCAACTATCCCAACATTCGTTATTTTGAAGTACCAAAGGAATATGAATTTTCAGCTCCTCGTGATACCTTATCTGGAGGTCAATGGTTAAAGTTGGATGAAAATTCTATTGATGAAATTGCCGCAGTGTCCTATTTTTTTTCGAAGGAAATTCATCAAGACCAAAACGTTCCTGTAGGTATTATAAACTCTAGTCTAGGAGGCTCTCCAATTGAATCTTGGTTAAGTTTAGATGATCTAGCTCCATACCCTTTGGCATTTGAAGAGGCTAAAAATTATCAAAATCAAGAATTTAGAGATAGTATTATTCAAAGTGATCAAAACCGCATTCAGAATTGGTATGCTGATTTAAATCAAAAAGATCTTGGAATAAAACAAAATTGGAAATTAGGAAACATTGATTCGACCCAATGGAATACTATCAATATACCTGACTATTGGTCCAATACTTCTTTAGGCAATAAAAACGGAGTAGTATGGTTCCACAAGCGATTTAAACTGGACAATAATCATAAAGGACAAAAAGCTACGTTAAATCTAGGCCGTATTGTGGATGCAGACTCAGTATTTGTAAATGGGCGTTTTATCGGTAATACGACATATCAATATCCCCCAAGAATTTATACTATTCCTGAGGATGTACTAGAATCTACAAATACTATTATAATTAAGGTTATAAATGAAAGGGGACAAGGAGGATTTGTTGACGATAAGCAATATAATCTACAATTTGCTGATGGAAATGAAGTCGACTTAGTGGGAGCATGGCGCTATAAACTGGGAGCTGAATTACACCCATTAAGACCTCAGACTTTTATACGCTGGAAGGCTAGTGGTCTATACAATGCTATGATACATCCATTGATTCGGTACAGATTTTCAGGTGTATTGTGGTATCAAGGAGAATCCAATGTTGATAATGCTGATGAGTACGATACATTGATAAAAACACTTATAGCAAAATGGAGAGAGGACTGGAATGATGATAATTTACCATTTTTTGTGGTGCAACTTGCAAATTACCTTCAATCCAATGATGAACCAACAGAAAGTGATTGGGCCGTCATGCGCGAAGCACAACAATCGGTTTTGGATCTCGATCATACGGCCATTGCAGTAACTATTGATATAGGAGAATGGAATGATATTCATCCGCTTAATAAAAAAGATGTAGGCCATAGGTTAGCCTTGGCAGCAAAAAACATCGTTTATAAGGAAGACGTTATCTATCAAAGCCCTAGGATTGATTCTGTTATAGTGGAGAAGGATCAAATTCAGGTTCATTTCAACACATTTGGCTCTAATTTAGTGATTCAAGGAGAACATCCAAGAGGCTTTGCGATCGCAGGTAAGGACCGCAAATTTTACTGGGCAAAGGCTGAATTAGTTAAGGATTGCGTTATTTTAAAAAGTCCTAAAGTGATTCATCCACAATTTATTCGTTATGCCTGGGCAGACAACCCGGATACTGCTAATATATTTAATGAAGAAGGACTACCGGCTGCACCTTTCAGAAATGATTCTGATTAACAAATATCTTAATACACGAATTTCAAACCTTTAAAAATTCATCAAGCTTTTGGCTTCTGATATTGTTTTAACTGGAAACTTACAACTGCGCTGTTCACATATGTATATTAGCGTTTCCTTTGGTTGCCACCTATCTTCAAATATAGGAACCTCATTTTGAGTGTTGTTGAAAACAATCAAAGAATTGGGAATGTTTAAGTTTATCATTTCAAAACTCAGGTTTTCGCTGTTTTCGCCCGATATAGCAATATCATAATATGGATAAACGTGATTTTGATATAATGATAACCACAGGGGATAGGATCCAGGCTCTGAAATTATATGCTCATTCATCCCTTCAAGCATCTTTTTAGCTTGATGTTCAAATTCATCTTGATAGAAGAGGTGAGATAATATGAAAAGATTATGAGCCATAACAGAATTTCCAGAAGGGAGTACATCATCATTAGTCTTTATAATTGGTGCTATCAATTCATCAGAGCTGGAATATTTAAAAAAGGGAGAATCTGCACTACTAAAAATTTCATTAACCCGATTGGTGAGATGCAATGCTTGGACTGCATATTCTTGAGATCCTGTTGCCTTATATAGTTTTAAGCAAGCCGCAATCATAAAACTATAGTCGTCTAAAAAGCCTCTAATCTTACTGCTATTTTTTTTATAGGAATGTATTAGATCTTCATTGAAATAAGCCGTTCGCATTAAAGTCTTGAAAGTTGATTCGGCTTGTTGCAAATAATGCTGATTCTTGCTAGCTAAATACGCATCAACAAAAGCCTCTATAGTTAGCGCATTCCACGATATAATGATTTTATCATCTTTAGCAGGCTGTTCATTTTGAGCTCTGAGTTTTAATATGTTTTGTCGCCATTGATCTTTAAGTTCAGTTAATTTTCTCAACTCCATTTTATGGCTTACAATAAATAGAGAATCGGGTTGATCTTGGTATAGATGAAATCTGATAGAACCGTTTCTCTTCTGATTATTGATTTGGAAATAGTCCATAAAAAGATCAGGTCTAACAGTTACATATTTCTTGATTTGGTCATCAGTAATCGTGTAGTATAAACCTTCTATTCCATCAGTTTCTGCATCGATTGAAGATTGAAATACATCTTCTTGAGTTTTTAACTTAGTTGTAAGAAAATTTAAGGTCTGTTCCAGAACATCTTTATATTGAGGCTTGCGAAAGTATTGATATGCTTTAGCATAAACACTTACCATTTGAGCATTGTCATACAACATCTTTTCAAAATGTGGTGTGATCCAATGTTTGTCAGTCGAATACCTGTAAAATCCTCCATCTATATGGTCATTTACACCTTTCGACATTATTTGATCTAAAGTCAATTCAACGAAATCTAAAATATTTTGATCCTTAGTGAGTATGCCGTGATCCAATAAAAAATTTAAGTTAACAGGTAACATAAATTTTTGACTCCCTTGAATTCCGCCATTATAAAAATCCCATTTCACTTGCCATTTGCTTATAAGCTCATTGAAAACCTCAGGAGAATAATTCGATGTTAAGGTATTGCGGATAGCATACTGATTAAGTTCTTTGATTCTTGCGGTTACTTGTCGAGCATAGTTATTAGCGTTGATCGGATCTTTTTTATACAAACTGTCAATTAGCTTAAGAGAGCTTAGCCAATTTTCTTTGGTGTGATACGTTCCACCATATAGAGGTTGGCCGTTAGGTAATACTATAATATTTAAAGGCCAGCCCCCTGAACCATTCATCAATTGTAACGCAGTCATATAGAGTTGATCGATATCTGGACGCTCCTCTCGATCTACCTTTACATTCACAAAGTTAGCATTCATAAAATCAGCTATGGAATCATCAGAAAATGTTTCTTCTTCCATTACTGAACACCAGTGACACGATGAATAGCCGATACTGATTATGATAAGTTTATTTTCCAATTTGGCCTGATCAAATATCGAATCATTCCAAGGTTGCCAATCAACAGGATTATGCGCATGTTTTAAGAGGTATGGACTGGTTTCTCCAACTAAAGAATTGGTGTGTTTAAATGTTTTAGTTTGTTGAGCGTGATCTATACATCCACCAAAGAGTAGTAGGGAGAAAAAATAGAATACAAACGATTTTAGGAAAGGTATCATAGCAATGAAATTGCGAATAAATTTTAAAAATATTCAAAAATTATTCTGTTTATATTAGATAAGCAAAATTAATCTATCTAAAAATTCAATTATCTTCAATAATTGAATGTACATATTGCTATTTGCAACAATAATGATATAGGTTGCTTCATTTGTTGTAGGGTAATGTGCTGAACACCAAATACATTTGTGATATTAAGTCAAATTTGATTCACTCACGAAATCGATGTATTTATGCTTAGTCTCATTTTAAAACCAGCTTTTAATTCAAAATTTTTGCAATATGAATAAAATTAGATTCATTTATTTAACCCTGTTAATCCTTTTTGTAGGTTATTCTGGATATAGCCAAACGATGACTGTAACAGGAGTTGTTAAAGATCCAACAGGTTTGCCTTTGCCGGGAGCCTCAGTGGCAGTTATAGGTACCACAAAAGGTGCTTCAACTGACTTTGACGGCCAATTCGCTATTGATGGAGTTAGTGCTTCAGATGTACTACTAATTAGTTATGTTGGATTCGAAGAACAGCAAATTACAGTGGGTAGCCAAACTACCTTTAATATAACGCTTCAAGAGTCGGCACAAGCTTTAGAGGATGTCGTAGTAGTTGCCTATGGTTCTCAAAGTAGAACTAAAGTTACTGGAGCTATCTCAACGGTGGGATCTGAAGCCGTTGAAGCTTTACCTGTAACAAATGCAGAACAGGCCCTGCAAGGTAGAGCACCTGGGGTTACTGTGACAAATGCTGGTGCTCCAGGTACCACCCCTAATGTACGTATTAGAGGTTTAGGCACCTTTGGTAATAATGACCCTTTATATGTTGTAGATGGGGTTATTGTAGGGAACCTTTCCGGTATTAGTCCATCAGACATTGAATCATATTCCATTTTAAAGGATGCCTCAACTACTGCATTATATGGATCTTTGGGATCTAACGGGGTTGTTTTGGTAACTACTAAAAAAGGTAAGTCAGGTCGCGGAACCCTCAGTGTAAGTGCATACTCAGGATTTCAAACAATTTATAAGCGCTATAATACACTAAATACCGAGCAATATTTACAATTTGCTAATGAAATAGGTACAACCATTGATAGGCCGGCAGATTTCTTAAACAATTATACCGACTTTCAAGACGCTATTTTTGAATCAGGTCTCATTCAAAATTATAACGTAGCGTATGCTGGAGGTAATGAACACGGTACTTATCGTTTTTCTGCAAACTATCAGGATCAGGAAGGAGCTGTGATTAATTCAGGTTTTGAAAGATTGGCTTTTAGAGCTAATTCTGAATACAAGGCAGGTAAATTCAAAATTGGAGAAACCATGTCTGTTGCTTTTAGCAAAACCAAGCCTATTTTAGAAAGTGGTGGTCGCTCACTTATTGAACACGCCATCAAGGTTGCTCCATATTTAAATATTTACAATCCGAATAACTTGGGAGGTTTCCAAGGGCCGAATAGCGCTGCTGATGGCCAGGACGCCGAAAACCCTGTTCGAGTACAAACACTCAGTGATTTTGAAACTAGAAATGTCTCTGTAATTGGAAATATATATGCCGAATATGAAATATTGGATGGGCTAAGCTTCAGATCTCAGGTAGGTCTTGACTTTTTTGACGGATTAACTAACCAATTTACACCTGCTTATAACGATGATAATATCGGCGCGACGCATTTCCAAAATTTCGCCTTTGCATTAAGAGGAAGTACTCGAGGTCAAGCCATTACTTTTGATAACAGTATTACTTATAATAAGACCTTTGATGATGTCCATAATCTTGAAGTTTTGGCGTTGGCAGAACGATATACTAGTAAAACTGAAAATTTTAGTGCTGAAGCCCGTAATACCATATCAAATGATATCAAAGAATTAGGTAGTGAGCAGCAATCGGCTGGGAGTTCAACTTTTGAAAATAACCGTTTAAGTTACCTCGCACGCGTAAATTATGATTATGATAATAGATACATTTTATCAGCATCTTTTAGACGTGATGCTTCCTCCCGATTTGGAGCCAATAATCGATGGGGAAATTTTCCTGCTTTTTCGGCAGGCTGGAATATAGCGGGTGAAGAGTTTATGAGCGACAGTGAAATAGGCACATTAAAACTTAGAGGTAGTTATGGTATAACTGGTAGTGACCGCATAGCCGATTATAGATATTCAACAACATTATTTAGTGATTTCGTGTATCCAATTGATGGTCAGGCAGCAATTGGAACTACCCCAAATGGTCTTGCTAATCCAGATTTAAAATGGGAGGAAACCAGTATGTTGAATGTAGGTCTAGATTTTGGGGCTTTTAATAATCAATTTACAGCATCACTTGAATACTATAAAAACCGAAGTGATGAATTATTGGTAGATATACAGCTACCGCTTTCTTTTGGATACAGCTCTTCTACCTTTGCTTCGAATGCCGGTTCTGTTGAAACACAAGGAGTAGAATTGGCATTAGGATATAATGATTATGAGGGGGATTTTACTTGGTCTGTAAATTTAAACCTGGGAACCAGTTCCAATAAAGTATTAAATCTTGGAGGGAGCTCTGAACAATTTTTCTTTGATGGTTTTGAAGGAGAGCGAATTATAAGAGCTGAACCCGGTGAACCTTTATTCCATTTTTATGGTCTTGTAACTGATGGTATTTACCAGAATCAAGCTGAAGTTGATGCTGTTTTTACAGCTAATCCAGAACAGAACGTTGTACAACCTGGTGATATACGTTATATAGACACCAATAATGATGGTACTATCAACTCTGCTGATCGACAGATTATAGGTAACCCTTATCCTGATTTAACCTACGGTTTAAATTTTGATGCACGTTACAAAAACTTTGACTTCAATTTATTTATAAATGGGGTTACAGGTAATGATATATACAATACAAATATCTACGATTTACAAGGTATGACCCGATTATTTAATGCTGGGGTGGAGGTTTTAGATCGTTGGACTCCAACAAATCCATCGAATTCTATACCACGTTATGATGGGGCACCACAGAATGTAGTAGCCTCGGATAGGTTTGTTGAAGATGGTTCTTTCATGCGTCTGAAAAACATCAGTGTTGGGTATACATTTGAAGAAGGAACTATTGACTTTATTCAGAGATTGAGAGTCTATCTAAGTGGCCAAAACTTGATAACACTAACAAATTATTCTGGTCTAGATCCTGAGGTAGTAAGTAGAGCAGGAGAAGTTGGTTTTGATCGCGGAGACTATCCTCAACCTGTATCGATGCTATTAGGTTTGGACGTATCATTTTAAAAAAAAAGAAATTATGAAAAACTATAAAATTTACGCACTTTTTGCCCTTGTATTTGTGATGACACAGTCTTGCGATGAGAGTAACTTGGAACTTGTAAATCCCAACGCCTTGAGTCCTGAAACATTTTTTACAAATGAAGAACAATTAAGGTCTGCAGTAAACGCCTCCTATGCTCAGAATCAAACCAATGCTCTTTACAGTAGGCTTTTATTTTACATGTATGATAATATGGGGCAAGATAATAGCCCTAACCCACAGCAGGAAGCTAATAAATTGACCTATAGCAGATTTACATTTGATTCTAGTAATACGGAAATTGCTGACTTTTGGGACAGCTGTTTTAAAGGAATAAACAAAGCAAATTTTGTAATCTCAAATATAGAACGCATAAATGAAATACCAGAATCCATAATGTCAGAGCGACTGAAAAACAAGTATATCGCCGAGGCTCGTTTTTTAAGAGGCCACTATTACTATTTACTGGCGACCCGTTTTGGCGGAGTTCCATTGTTTTCCGGACTACCTGAAAGTTCAGAAGGCATACCACGAGCTACACGTGACGAAGTTTTTGCTCAGATCATTGAAGATTTTCGTTTTGCAGCAGAAAATTTGTTTGAGAGAGGCGAGGAGTTAAATGGACGCGCAACTAAAGGTGCTGCTTTAGCCTATCTAGGTAAGGCTCTACTGTTTCAAAAACAATACGATCTTGCATATGATGCGTTTGATGATATTGTCGGTTATGATCTAGAAGATAATTATTTTGATAATTTCAAAGAAGAAACTGAACATGGTATTGAGTCTCTTTTTGAAATTGAATTTGATCGGGCTATAGGTACAGCCAATAAATGGGATTCCAATGTGAGCGCTCAAGGCTTTAATGAATCTACATTTAGAGGTCAAGATTACGGTGTCTTAGACTGGTTTAATGTCTATCCGTCTCTGGATTTATTAGAAGAATATGAAGAAGGAGATATTCGATTAGAAGAAAACTTTTATTTTGAAGGGGATACTTATAATAATGGAGAGGGTGTTATTGTAGCAAGTGATTTATCGACGACTGCAGGAATTCGTCCTGCTGGATGGAGAAAGTATCAAAACTACTACCGACGTACTGCCGAAGAGCAGGAATCTGGGATTAATTTCAAAGTGATTCGTTATGCAGATGTATTATTGATGAAAGCTGAGGCAGCAAATGAAACTAGCCGTACTCCAGAAGCTATTACTCTTATCAACCGTGTAAGAGAGCGTGCAGAACTCAATCCTATAGCTGATAACCTTAGTCAGCAACAAGTTTTTGATGCCATTGTTCACGAGCGAAAAGTAGAACTAGCGGGCGAACAGGTTCGATTTGATGATATTATTAGATGGGGTATCGCAAGTACGGAACTTGCAGGAACCGGTTTCCAACAAGGTAAACATGAACTTTGGCCTATTCCTGATCGGGAAATTAGTGCCAATGATGCAATTAATCAGGAAGATCAGAATCCTGGTTATTAATTTGAATTGGTTTTCCATTGAAGCAACACTATCTCTTAGTGTTGCTTCTTTGTTTATATAAATTATATTTTTTTGACCCCTTAGACGTATGATTATTAGAATACAGATTATATCAAAGATTTTGATTATCGGCCTAGTGGCCCAGTTTATATGTTCTTGTGCAGAGACTGAGAAAAATCAAACTCCGGAGTTTGATACCGATTTTAAAGTCTTTGAAAGCCTCAGTGCAGAAACTACTGGAATCTCATTTATAAACGCCTTGACCGAAAATGATTCGCTTAACTATTTCACCTACAATTATATTTATATGGGAGGTGGCGTTGCAGCTGGAGACATCAATAATGATGGACTTATAGATCTGTATTTTACCGGAAATCAGGTGCAGAATAAACTGTATCTGAATAAAGGTAATTTACACTTTGAAGATATTACGATCCCTGCAGGAATAGCCGGGGATGAACGCTGGTACACGGGTGTGACTATGGCAGATGTCAATGGTGATGGTTATCTTGATATATACTGCTCTGTAAGCGGAAAGTTTGAACCGCGCACCAACCAGTTATTCATCAATAATCAGGATAATACCTTTACAGAAAGTGCTGCTGAATATGGTTTGGCTGATAAAGGTAGTAGTATACAGGCCACCTTTTTTGACTACGATAAAGACGGCGATTTAGATATGTATCAGGCTAATTATCCGCCTACTAAATTCAGTTCACCAACTTGGGTTTATGAGCAGTATATGCGCGATCCTTCAGACCTGCAGACAGATCACCTCTACGAAAATACTACCAATGGCTTTGTAGATGTAACCGATAAAGCCGGTCTGAGATCCTATAGTCTTTCCCTTAGTGCCACTATAGGAGATTTAAACAATGATGGCTGGCCTGATATTTATGTATCAAGCGATTTCAACTCACCCGATATGATGTTTCTCAATAAAGGCGACGGCACATTTACTGAAGTCATTAAAGAGGCTACCGCACAAACCGCCTTTTACGGTATGGGAGTTGATATTGCCGATTTCAATAATGATGGTCTGCTGGATTTCTTTCAGGCGGATATGGATGCTAAGATAAACCGGCGCAAAAAGGCCAATATGGCTAGTATGAATATTGATTTATTCTGGAGCGTGGTGGATGCAGGATTTCACTATCAGTACATGCATAATTGTATGCAAATGAATAACGGAGTTTTTAATGCGGAAGGTATACCTGATTTTTCCAACATATCTCGTATTACCGGAACTTCATCTACTGACTGGAGCTGGGGACCTTTATTTGCTGATTTTGACAACGATGGTCTTAAAGATTTGTTTATTACAAACGGTACACGTCGCGAAATTAATGATAACGACTATTTCAACCGTATTGAAGAGCAGGGAGGAATCGCTCAGGATAGTTTATTATTTTGGAGCCAAAATATTCCTGAAGAAAAGCTCGACAATTTTATGTTTAAAAATAAAGGAGATTACGCTTTCGAAAAGGCCAATGATTCCTGGAATATAAGTTTTAATGGATTTTCAAACGGTGGCATTTACGCTGACCTTGATAATGATGGCGATCTAGAACTGGTCACCAATAACATTGACGATCCGGCTTCGATATTTAAGAATAAATCTTCAGAGCGCTCAAACCATTTAAGAATTAAATTTAAAGGTGAAACTGCTAATGCTATGGGTATTGGTAATCGTGTTTATCTTAAAACAGGGGATTTGACTCAGATGCAGGAACTTACTCTTACCAGAGGTTTTCAATCTTCGGTAGCACCTGTGCTGTATTTTGGCCTTGACAATACAGAGACCATTGATGAGATCCGTGTGATTTGGACTGGTGGTAAAGAAGAAGTACTCCAGAATGTTGCAGTAAATCAGGAGTTGATTTTTGATGAAAAGAATGCTTCAGAATCAGATACGAGCACTCAAAAATCGAATGAAAACAGACTTTTTGCTCAGGCCGATGGTGAGCTGTTTCCAATCTATTTACATACAGAAAATAGCTATGATGACTTTAAAAATCAGGTTTTATTACCTCATAAAATGTCTGAATTTGGTCCTGCACTTGCTGTGGGTGATGTTAATAATGATGGGTTACAGGACTATTTTGTAGGAGCTGCTAAAGATCAAACAGCATCCCTTTTTATTCAGAATTCTCAGGGAATAAGTCAAAAAAACCTAGCCGCTTTTACCGAGGACAAAAGCTACGAAGACATTGATGCTACATTTTTTGATGCCGACGGCGATGGGGATCAGGATTTATATGTGGTTAGCGGCGGGTACGAATTTTTTAAAAATTCTAATTTGCTCAATGATCGGCTGTACCTCAATGACGGCAAGGGGAATTTTACAGTAGCAGGAAACGCTTTGCCTGATTTACAAATTAGCGGCGCTAAAGTGTATGCCGAAGATTTTGATGGTGACGGAAAGCAAGATCTACTTGTTCTGGGACGTCAGACACCGGGAAAATATCCGCTTCCGGCCTCCTCATTTCTCCTGAAAAATAATGGAACTCCCGGTAACCCTAAATTTGAAGTAGCTAAAGATTTGCAACCCAAAGAATTCAAAGACTTAGGCATGGCGACGGCTGCTGCGGTTTCTGACTTCAATGGAGATAACAGACCGGACATCATTGTTGTAGGGGAGTGGATGCCGATTCGTTTTTTTGAAAATACTACAAAGGGCTTTGTTGAGGTTACCCAGATGATTCTATCAAATCAGGATACTACGGGCTGGTGGTGGAGTATCGCTTCGGGCGATTTTGATGGCGATGGCGATACCGATTATATGCTGGGCAATAATGGCTTGAATTACAAATACAAAGCCTCTGAAGACGAGCCTTTCGATATGTATGCAGGAGACTTTGACGACAATGAAAATGAAGATATCGTATTGGGCTATTACAACGATGGTAAGCAATACCCCTTACGCGGTAGACAATGCTCATCACAGCAAATTCCGGGTATCAAGCAAAAATTTAAAGATTACGCGAGTTTTTCGGAAGCAACGCTGGGAGAGGTGTATTCTGAAAAATTATTAAACAGTTCGTTGCATTATCAGGTAAAATCATTTGCAAGTATTTATCTGGAAAATAGAAATGGTAAGATGGTGATACATGAATTGCCTAGAGCAGCACAACTTTCTAGTGTAAATGGAATTGTAGTAAATGATTTTAATAATGACGGTTTTCTGGATGCAGTATTTGCGGGTAATCTCTACCAGTCCGAAATTGAAACCCCACGTAATGATGCATCGCGAGGAATTTTTCTTGCGGGCGATGGTAAGGGGAATTTCAAAGCACTCAGTGCTGCAAAAAGTGGGGTTTTTATACCGGGGGATGTAAAGAACCTTAGGACCTTTCAATTTGGGAAGACGTCCTATATTTTGGCGGCGAAGAACTCAGATTATTTGCAGGTTTTAAAACTGAATGAGGCTGATCAAAAAAATTAAATGTGTTTGATTCACACTAAGTATATTATTTCCTTACATTCTCTTTATTAAGATTATAGTATGAATATTTCAAATTGCAAAACGGGTTTTTTAATGCTTGTTTTATTGGTTTATAGCGTTCCTTTTTATGCGCAGGAATACGTTCCGGTAATGAAAGTTGAAGACCGTCTGGAAGCTATTAAAGATCAAAATGTAGCCTATCAATGGTCTGAAATGGCAATACTTGGTACCGCAAACGATACTGACCGTATTGCCCCGAGACCCACGGTTACCTCCAGATTTTTGGCTTTGGTTTTTGTGGCTGTTTTTGATGCGTGGTCGGCCTTTAATGATGCAGCCATTCCGGTTTATATGGAAGCCTATGATAAATTTCCTGGTGACAAACAAACTCGGGCAAATAAAGAAAAGGCGATTAGTTATGCGGCGTATCACACCTTGCGGGAATACTATCCTTATGACAGCCTTCAGTTTAAAAAATTTATGCTGCATCTGGGGTATGACCCAAATGATGATTCTTTAGACTCAACTACACCCGCGGGAATAGGCAATCTGGCGGCACAGGCTACGATTAAGGCGCGGTATAATGATGGTTCTAATCAATATGGGGAAGTAGAAGGATTTTCGAAACCTTATTCAGATTATACAAACTATAAACCGGTAAATACGGTAGATCAGCTAAACGATTACGATCGCTGGCAACCAAAATATTTTACTAGTGATACCGGGGAAAAATTTGCGCCGGCATGCTTAACTCCCTATTGGCAACTGGTCAAACCCATTGCGCTAAGCAGTGCAGACCAATTTAGACCGGGACCACCGCCCAAAGTAGGATCAAAACGACTTCAAAAGGAAGTTGAAGAGGTCGTGGAATTACAGGCAAATCTGACGGATGAACAACGCGCTTTGATTGAGTTTATGCGGGACGGACCGCAGTCTGTACAGCAGGCAGGGCACTGGCTTAAGTTTGCTCAGCAAGTATCTCAACGCGATAATCATATACTTGATGAAGATGTAAAAATGTTTTTTGCCAATCAGGTCACTGCTATGGACGCATTTATAGCTTCCTGGGATTCCAAAATGTTCTACGACTCCGCCAGACCTTTTGCTTTGGTACATCACTATTTTAAAGATAAAGAAATCAAAGGCTGGAAAGGCCCCGGTTTAGGTACCGGAACCATTAACGGTGAAGACTGGAGACCTTATTCCCCATCAGCATTTCTTTGCCCTCCCTTTCCTAGTTACACATCCGGTCATAGTACCATTAGCGGAGCCTGCGCTGAGCTTTTAAAATTATGGACAGGGAATGATTATCTCGATGTACAAGTAGAAATAATGCCGGGCGCTTTGACAGAGCCTCAGGCGTTAGGAGAACCGATTGTACTTGATTTCCCCACATTTACCCAAGCAGCAGAAATGGCAGGAATCTCACGAGTTATGGGTGGATATCATATTCAGTCCGATAATATCGCAGGTCTCGAACTAGGGCGCAACGTAGCACATAAGGTTTGGGATTTTTATAACTATCACATTGGAAAAAATAACTAATAACAAAAATATTGAGCAATGCAGAATACCATCCAAATGATTAAAACATTACTCTTTTTAATTCTTGCACTATTAACTGGTTGTGTTTCAAAACCATTAGATGATAAGGGACTCAAAGAAATTGCTTCCTTTCCTATTGGCGGAGCTATCGAGATCAGTCAGGTAACAAAAGATAGTGCTTTGCGGAATATTATTATTAGAAACTTTAATAGTATTACGGCTACCTCAGATATGAAGATGTATGCTATTGCTCCCACAGATAGTGTTTACAACTGGGAGAAGGCAGATAGTTTGGTAGATTTTAGCCAAAGGAATGATTTACGCCTTTTTGGTCACACGCTGGTCTGGCATTCGGGAACTCCACGTTGGGTTTTTCAGAAAGCTTCGCAAGACAGTGTATGGCTGAGCAACTTCCTCAAAATTTATATTCAGGATTATGTAGGGCGTTATAAAGGAAAGGTTGCTGCCTGGGATGTGGTCAATGAAGGTTTAGAAACTCAGGGCGGTGCATATAGAGAAACGCTTTGGTACAACAAATTAGGAAAGGAATATATCGCGAACGCATTTAGGTACGCTCACGAGGCAGATCCTGATGCAGACTTATTTTACAATGATTTTAATCTGGAGCGGGATACAGCAAAATTAAACGGAGTTCTTAGAATGATCGAAGAACTAAAAGCTGATGAAGTACCCATTACAGGTTTAGGTGTACAAATGCATTTACGAATGGATATACCAGAAAAACTCATTCGTGAGAGTGTTCGTAAAATGGCCGCAACAGGACTTAAAATTCATTTTTCCGAATTGGATATAATTTTTAATACTCACGATGATTCCCGCGGCGGTGGCGAGCAAATATATAGCGTGGTAACTTCGGAAATGTTAGAACAACAAGCGCAGAAATATGAAATCGTAGCAAAAATCTATCGAGAAGAAGTTCCCAAAGAGCAGCAATTTGGTATCACATTTTGGGATTTTACAGACCGTGATACTTGGATCAATCCATTTTTTGGTCTGAATGATTGGCCGACTATTTTTAATAAAGAGCTCAAGCCTAAGCCTGCGTATTATGGCTTTCAAAAGGGATTGGCTGAATGATATTACTTCACCTCTGTAGGCAGTTTTCCAAATTCGGCCTTAAAGCATCGTGTAAAGTAAGATGGAGTTGAGAATCCAACCTTATATCCAACTTCACTCACAGATGCTACTCCTTGTTCAAGTAGTTCCTTAGCTTTTTCAAGACGGATTTTGCGAATAAACTCATTAGCTGTTTGACCGGTGAGTGCTTTTATTTTACGATACAATTGGCTCCGACTCAAGTGGAGTTCATCTGCAAGATTCTCAACATTTAATTTTGGGTCATCTATATTGTCATAAATATAGGTGATCACCCTCGAAATAAACCTTTTATCAACTGAAGTACTGTTAGATTTAAATTTAGTATTACTGAGCTCATTAAAGTATTTATTAAAAAGTTTTTGCCTACTTTCAATAAGTTGTTTTAATTGGGAGCGTACAATCTTAATGTTAAAGGGTTTATTGATATATACATCCGCTCCAGCATCAAGACCTGCCAGCCAATCATCAGTTTGAGCCTTCGCGGTAAGCATCAAAACAGGTATGTGGCTGGTTTTTAAATCATTTTTAAGTTTTTTACAAAAAGTAACTCCATCCATAGCAGGCATCAATACATCGGTGAGAATAACATCAGGAATCGTTTTTGAAGCGAGGTCCAATCCCTCTTGACCATTAACGGCTTCGATTATCCGATACTGGTCTTTTAGTTCCTCCTTGAGATATTTCCGTAATTCAAAATTATCCTCTACTATAAGCAAAGTAAAATTATGAGCTGAGGAATCGCTTGATAATTTGTTTTGTTCTTTACCCATTGAGGTAAAAGAGCGTTGGTGTTCTGGTTTTTCTAGCTTAGGAAGAATAGTAACAGTATCAGCCAATTCTTCAGCTGTAAAATGTGAATTGCCTAAAGCTAGATATATTTTAAAAGTAGTACCTAGATTTACTTCGCTCTCCACCTCAATTTTACCCTTATTCATTATTAAGAAACTACGAACGACCTCAAGGCCAATTCCTGTACCTCCATAATATTGCTTATTCATACCTTCCACTTGATAAAAAGGATCGAATACTTTATTAATTTCTGTTTTAGGTATTCCAATACCACTATCCTGAACTTGAATTTCAACTGCGTTTACAGGAGTTTGGGTAGAAATCTCCGGAAGAATTATAGGAACTTCGGTAGTTTTTAAATAAATCGAAACTATACCCTCATCTGGTGTGGCTTTAAATGCATTAGATAGTAAATTAAAAATGATTTTTTCAAGCATACCAGGATCTGCATAGACATAGAAGTCCTCGCGTTCTGCCGTTACATTAAGTGTAATATTTCGCTGATGCGCCTCCTCTTCAAAGTGTGAAACAATTTGTTCACAAAAAGCATTGATTGCAATTTTTTCAACCTTTAAACGGGTTTTATTAAACTGAAGTTTTCTAAAATCCATCAGTTCGTTGATCAACCGTATAAGTCGCTCCGTATTTCTAAAAATACTCTTGTGCTTTTCTTCAATGGCCTGAGGAAAAGAGAAGGCCTTATTGGTAATTAGGTCTTCAATGGGATTTTTTATCAATGTTAGCGGAGTTCTAAATTCGTGAGAGATGTTTGTAAAGAACTGTAGTTTTCTATTGTTTAACTCTTCTTCTTGCTGACGCTTATCACGCTCATATTGAATAAGCCGCTTCTCAGCAAGTCTTTTTTGGGTGATCTTATAAGTGATAAATGTCAATATTAAACCTAAAACTACATATATTACGATCGCCCAGCCTTGTTTATACCATGGATATAGTATATTGATCTTTAAGCTAATAGGGCTTTGAGTCCAAACGCCCTCATTATTAGCAGCTCGTACTTTAAAGGTATACTTACCCGGAGGGATGTTGGTATACGTCGCACTTTTAGAAGTTCCTACATAATTCCAGGAATTATCAAATCCTTCTAATAGGTAAGCATAATTAATATCTGAGGGTCTAGTGAAATCAATAGCTGCATATTCAATAGTGAAAACAGATTGATCGGATTTTAAAGTAAGTTCATCAGTTGAAAATAAAATTTCCTTTAATGGAGAGTTTTCCTTTTTTGGTAATACTTTTTCATTGAAAAGGCGAAGCTCTGAAAAATACAATAAAGGTTGTTGCAGATTAAGATTTAAGCTTGTTGGATCGAAGAAATTAATTCCATTATAACTTCCAAAATATAATAGGTTATCACCACTATTTAATACAGCATTGTTGTGAAAATCATTGGCTAGCAAACCATCATTTACTGTATAATTAATTACCTCATTATTTTTAGGATTAAATTTGGTTATGCCGTTATTTCCCGCTAACCACAAGATACCCTCCGAATCACTTATAATAGAAGATATGGTCTGTTTTGAAATCTTTTCTTCAAACCATTGATAGGTGTTTGAACTAACATCATACTTACATAACCCTCCACCATCAGTTCCTATCCATAAATTGTTTTGTGCATCCATGTATAAGGACAATATATAGTACAGTAAACTATTGCTTTGCCTGGTGGCATACATCGCTTTATTCTTTGATTTTACCTCATATACATCTCCTCTTTTTTTTACGGTAAATAAACCTTTAGTAGTGCCTACCCAAAGAACATCATTTTTATCAATTAGTATTTTGCGCACATCACAATTTGCAATTCCGGCATTTCTAAATACTTCACTGTCTAATCGCGTAAATTTGGAAGTCTTAGGATTATAGCTTTGTAATCCGGCATTAAATGTTCCTATATAAATAGTGCCTTGAGAATCTTCGGCAAAACAAATTGTACTTCTAGACGCTAACCCATCATTTGAAGTATAATTAATGAATTTGGAGGCTCCTTTCTCAAGATAAAATATGCCTGAATTCCAAGAACTTGCCCATAGGTTATTTTTACTGTCAAAAAATATGTTTTGAATATCACTACTGGTTAATCCGCTTGCAACAGAATTATTGGGATCAATTAAGTGCGTATATTCTTGATTCTTTGGATTAAGGACATCTATTCCCCCACCATCCATGCTTATCCACAAGTTAGACTCTGGATCCTCTAAAATGCCGGTAACTGATGAATTTTGTAGGGATTCATTTTTATAAGGAATACTCTCAATATCTCTGAATTTATCATAATTAGCGTCATAAAAGCTAATACCGTCACTATAATAACCTATCCATATACGTTGTTCTGAATCAACATATAAACTCCAAATAGAATTTGACTGTATTCTATTATCACCAAATTTATTGTAAGTATAGTTAGCTAAGGTCTTACCAGCGCTATCTAATATAAACAGGCCATCATTTTCAGTTCCAATTAAAAGTTTGTTGTGCTCAATTTCAGCAATGGATAAAATCCGCTTGTCAGTAATATGTAGTGCTCGGGAATCCGCTTGATGATTCCGTACATTAAGTCTAATAAGACCATCACTATAAGTTCCAATCCAAAGGGTACCTTTAGAAACAGTAAATAATTTACTCACGTGGGCCTTAATTGTAAATTCTTTATTGTTAACTAAGAATTTACTCCGATTAATAATTGCTCCATTTTTGTTCAATTCAAATAGGCCAGAGGAAGTACCAATGTAAAGTTTGTCATCAACAACACTCATACTATTGAATCGTAACCAATCACGATCTAATGAATGATCAAATGGAATAGTACTTAATCTATTAGTTGTTGTATTTAATTTATAAACCCCATTATTATGTGATCCCAAGATTAAGGTAGAATCATCAAGTCTAGCAATACTATGTATGGCTAATGGTTTAAAATTATCGCTGGAGGATAAATTTATATTTTCAAAATCATCAGTTTCCGGTCTATAACGATTTAGACCTTTCTCTGTACCGATCCAAATTGTGCCATCCTGATCTTTGTAAATAACGTGTACTAAGGAACTATTTAAGGAGTGCTTATTACTCCAAGATTCTTTATAAGTACTAAACGTACTACCGTCATATTTATAAAGTCCAGAACCATAGGTGCTAAACCATAGAAAACCATAATTATCTTGGGTAATCGCCGTTATAGCTCGTTTAACTGGTACATCTTTAACCTCTGTAAATCGATAATCACTAGTGCTTGGTTGCGCCTTAAGGGAGATTGATGCTAAGACCGCAATTATAAAGGATCCATATTTTAAATAATCTATCATATTTATGACCGACTTGTTATGACTACTACTTATTACCACGCTTGATTAAAGATAGCAAGGAGTATATACCAAAATTTTATACTGTTAGAGAAAATCGTTATTCGTTTTTTAAAAATTCATATTAAGAACTGTGCTTAGTTGTGTTTTGCATACTATGGAAGACAAACAGTTTGGAAATACTAAATCACACGAAATTTGATTTTTTTAAAATAATTTAAATGTAATCTCAACACTTTTTGTAAATTCATCCCATCTATACTTATAGTCTTTTTAACTATTTGGTAAATATAACCGCTAATTTTTAGAAATAAAACTAATACCTCCTTTTAATGAAATCTTTAATATATGTTTCCGTATTTCTATTAGTGTTTATAGCAAGGGCTCAGAATAAGACAATTGCAAGCCCTAACGGTAATTTAAAAGTGATAATAGATGTTATTGATGGGGGGGTAATTTATACAGTAAAATTCGATAATACTATTATAATAGAAAATGCTCCTTTAGGATTCAGAACAAAGAAAGCAGACTTCACAAAAAATCTCACTTTCGTAAATGCCGAAAGCAGAAAGGTTTCTAAAACCTATGAGCAGGATAAAATCAAACAATCTCAGATTACTTATAATGCAAACACCCTTCGTTATACGGTAAAGGATTCTAAAGATCGCCAGTTTTCTGTTTTAGTTCAGGTGAGCGATAACGATATCGCTTTCCGATATGAGATTGATAAATGGGGCGAGACCCGCGCTATAGTTGTAGAAAAGGAACTTACCGGTTTTAGCTTTCCGCAGGAAACTTCTTCTTTTTTATCAAATGCGATGCGGCCTATGACCGGTTTTGCGCGTACCGCTCCCAGTTATGAGTCTGCCTACACGGCAGACAAGCCCATAGCCGAACAAACCGCAGGGGGTGGTTATGTTTTTCCCGCACTCTATAAAGTAAAAGATGAATATTGGGTTTTGCTTTCCGAAACCGGTGTACGCAGTTTATACCCGGCTTCGCACTTAAGCGCGTATCAGGATGGTACTTTTTATATTGAATACCCCAATGAAAAGGAAAACAACGGTTTTGGCAGCAGTGGCGCACAATTAGGCCTCCCTGGTGTAACGCCCTGGCGTACAATTACCATCGGTAAGAGCTTAAAACCTGTGGTAGAAACCACTATCCCCTGGGATGTGGTTGAGCCACTTTACGAGCCTTCGCAGGAATATGAATACGGTAAAGGCAGTTGGAGCTGGATCATCTGGCAGGATGCCAGTATGAATTATAAGGATCAAAAAGCTTATATCGATTTGGCCGCAACGATGGATTTTAAATACATCCTCATCGATGCCTGGTGGGATGAGCGCATCGGTTACGATCGAATGAAAGTACTTATTGACTATGCTGCTTCTAAAGATGTAGGTGTCTTTCTCTGGTACAACTCCAATGGGATTGTAAACGACGCTTTCCAGACTCCGCTTAATAAAATGAATACGTCTATTGAGCGTAAAAAAGAGATGAAATGGCTTCAGGAAGCCGGCGTTAAAGGCCTCAAAGTAGACTTTTTTGGAGGGGATAAGCAGGAAACCATACGCCTGTATGAAGATATTCTTTCAGACGCTAACGATTATGGATTGATGATCATTTTTCACGGCACCACTCTGCCTCGTGGATGGGAGCGGATGTATCCCAATTTTGTAGGGAGTGAAGCAGTTGTAGCTTCAGAAATGCTGGTTTTTGTAGAAGATGTGCGTAAAAAGGAGGCCTATAACGCTACTTTGCATCCCTTCATTCGCAACGCTGTTGCCAGTATGGAATTTGGCGGCGTGGTGCTCAACGACTACTTAAATAGAGGCAACAAATCCGGACAAAGACGGCTGACTACAGACGCCTTCCAATTGGCAACAGGAGTATTGTTTCAAAACCCGGTACAAATGTTTGCGCTTACGCCGAATAACCTGGACGACGCACCGAAGTTTGAGCTCGATTTTCTGAAAGAATTACCTACAACCTGGGATGAAACCCGCTTTATTGATGGTTATCCCGGAAAGTTTTCGGTACTGGCAAGGCGAAATGGAAACATATGGTATGTTGCGGGAGTTAGTGCCGAATCAGAACCTAAGAAACTGGAGTTGGATCTTTCTTTTTTGGGTGGTAGGATCGCGACCCTTATTAATGATGATAAAAACGCAGAAACTTTTACCAAAGAAATAAAGATTCCTAAAAACGGAAAACTAAACCTGACCATTCAGTCAGGAGGCGGTTTTGTAATTGTAAATGAATAAAACGATGAACCAAAAAAATCTTTTCCAACTGTTTGGCTTACTAGTTTTTTCTACGGTTTTTGCCCAGAATCCCATTATACAAACCAATTACACGGCAGATCCTGCACCTATGGTTTATAACGGAAAGGTATATTTATACACTTCGCACGACGAAGACGATTCTACCTGGTTTACCATGGATGACTGGCGCCTGTATACCACAGAAGATATGGTAAACTGGACCGATCACGGTACTGTGCTGAGCTATAAGGATTTTGACTGGGCGCAGCGCAATGCCTGGGCTCCGGTCGCTACAGAACGTGACGGTAAGTTTTATATGTATGTGCCTATCACAGACCGAAATGGCCAAAACGGAATTGGTGTTGCGGTGAGCGATAGTCCGTACGGCCCATTTATTGACCCTTTAGGCAAACCACTCGTTCAGGAAAGTCAGGCAGATATTGATCCCGCGGTTTTTGTAGATGATGACGGGCAGGCTTATTTGTTCTGGGGAAATCCGGTGTGTTATTACGCAAAGCTTAACGAAGATATGATCACACTGGGAAGCGAAATTCAGCAAATTCCCAATACGATAGAAGCATTTGGGAAGCGGGAAGGGGAACCTAATGAAAGACGTCCTACGACCTATGAAGAAGGGCCCTGGGTGTATAAACGCAACGGGTTATACTATCTTATTTTCGCAGCAGGGCCATTACCAGAGCACCTTAGCTATTCTACAAGCAAAAACATAACCGGACCGTATACCTACCAGGGCAAAGTGATGCCCAGACAGGGCGGGGCATTTACAAACCATCCTGGGGTGATAGATTATAAAGGGAAAACCTATCTGTTTTATCACAATGCGGCACTTCCCGGAGGTAGCGGCTTTACACGTTCGGTGGCTGTTGAAGAATTGAAATTTGATAAAGATGGAAACATCCCCGAGCTTCAAATGACCGAGGGGATTGAGAAAAGTTTGCAGGTTTTAAATCCCTTTATCAAAACCGAAGCGGAAACCATAGCCTGGTCTGAAGGCGTCAAAGCTCACGAAAATGACAACGTTGGTGTTTTTGTGACTGCGATGAAGAATGATGCTTACATCAAAGTAAAAGATGTTGATTTCAGAGCCGAAGGAGCAACCCGTTTTACGGCTCGTGTGGGAACCACCCACAACAGCGATGTAAGTATGGAAGTTCACCTCGACAGCAAAGAGGGGCCGCTGGTAACCGCTTTTAAGGTGCCGATGACCGGAGGTAATGATCGCTGGGCTTTGGTTTCTAAGGAGATTGAAAAAGTAAGCGGCGTGCACGACCTCTATTTCGTTTTTAAAGGAAAAGCAGCAACTAAAATTATGTTCTTCGATTACTGGATGTTTTCAGAAAACTAAATTCAATTAATACTATGAACATCAAGAGCAGCATTTTACTGATTTTTCTAAGCTTATCGGCTTTTGCCCAACAGCCCGATATGACCCTGCGTTATGATGAGCCGGCTAAGCTTTGGGTGGAAGCGCTTCCGGTTGGGAACGGCCGTTTGGGCGCTATGATTTATGGAGATCCGGAGCACGAGATTCTTCAGTTGAATGAAAATACGCTTTGGGCCGGGCAGCCGCATCGAAATGACAACCCAAATGCTAAAGAGGCCCTGCCTCAGGTACGCCAACTTATTTTTGACGGAAACTATGCGGAAGCTCAGGATTTAGTCAATCAAAAATTCTTTAGCGGTAAAAGCGGAATGCCCTATCAAACGTTCGGGAAACTTCATTTAGACTTTAAAAATACAGGAGTGGTAACCGATTACGAGCGCACCTTAGACCTGGAAACGGCTGTGGCAACCACGCAATGGTCGCGAGATGGTGTTGCTTATACAATGGAAGTTTTTTCATCTTTCCCCGATCAGGTTATTGTGGTTCAACTTACCGCAAGTGAATCAGGAAAACTCAATTTTGCAGCTTCTATAACCAGGGAGGAGCGAGCCACTTCTTTTGTTGATGATGAACATATACTTCGCTTACAGGGAACTTCGAGCGATCACGAGGGTATTGCAGGTGCCGTAAAATTTGAAGCTCAGGTAAAAGCAAAAACCAGTGGCGGAAGCCTTTCGCAAAGCGAAAACCAACTGGAAATTACCAACGCAGATGCTGCGACTTTATATATCTCGATGGCTACCAACTTTAAAAGCTATAACGATATCGGCGGGGATGCGGCAGCTAAAGCGAGGACTTTTTTAGACGCCGCTTCTCAAAAGAAATTTGATGGTTTGAAGCGCGCACATATAGCAGATTATCAATCCTATTTTAATCGGGTTCAATTCAGTTTGGAAGAAACCAATTCCAACTCGGAAACTACCGATGTGCGCGTCGCTAATTTTAAGGACGGAAATGATCTTGATCTGGTACCATTGTATTTTCAGTTTGGTCGGTATCTGTTGATTTCGTCTTCACGCCCCGGGACGCAGCCGGCCAATTTGCAGGGGATTTGGGCTGAAGGTTTAAAACCGGCCTGGGACAGCAAGTACACGATAAACATCAATACGGAGATGAATTACTGGCCTTCAGAAAGCACCAACCTTTCAGAACTGCACGAGCCCTTGATTCAAATGATCCGGGAACTTTCAGAAACAGGTAAGCAAACCGCTCGCGATATGTACGGAGCTTCGGGTTGGGTTGCGCATCACAATACAGACATTTGGCGTATTACTGGTCCTGTAGATGGAGCTTTTTGGGGAATGTGGCCTATGGGCGGTGCCTGGCTTTCGCAGCATTTATTTGACAAGTATGAATATACCGGCGATACACAATTTTTAGATTCAGTTTACCCCATTTTGGAAGGTTCAGCGCGCTTTTTAAATGATTTTCTGGTAGAAGAGCCTAAGCATAATTGGTTGGTGATCGCGCCTTCCATATCTCCTGAAAATGCACCCTATAGCGATCATCCCGAGTCGGTTGCTGCTGGAGCTACAATGGACAATCAGTTGGTTTACGATGTGTTTACCAAAACACTTAAAGCAGCAAAAATTTTAAATAAAGAAAGCGAACTCTTAACGCAGATCGAAGCCAGTCTCGAGCGTTTGCCACCGATGCAAATCGGCAAATGGGGGCAGTTGCAGGAGTGGATGTACGATTGGGATAACCCCAAAGACAACCACCGCCATGTATCGCATTTATACGGCTTATATCCTTCCAATCAAATTTCACCCTATCGCACCCCTCAGCTTTTTGAGGCGGCTAAAACTTCGTTAGTGGCACGTGGTGATGAGTCTACCGGCTGGTC
This sequence comes from Leeuwenhoekiella palythoae, assembly GCF_900130045.1. Taxonomy (GTDB): domain Bacteria; phylum Bacteroidota; class Bacteroidia; order Flavobacteriales; family Flavobacteriaceae; genus Leeuwenhoekiella; species Leeuwenhoekiella palythoae. Next base: position 712,800 of record NZ_FQXT01000003.1, on the reverse strand, counting down.
AATGGGCTGGAAAGTGAATCTCTGGGCGCGCCTGCTTGACGGAAACCACGCGTATAAACTCATTCAGGATCAGCTCACACCATCCATTCAGCCTGATGGTAAGCAACGCGGTGGTACCTATCCCAATTTATTCGATGCGCACCCGCCCTTTCAGATAGACGGAAATTTTGGTTGCACCGCAGGAATTGCTGAAATGCTGGTGCAAAGTCACGATGGGGCCATTCACATCTTACCGGCCTTGCCCGATGCCTGGGAAACAGGCTCCATTACCGGTCTCAAGACCCGTGGAGGTTTTGAGGTAGATATCGAATGGGAACGCAATAAAGCCAAAACAATCAACATTACTTCCGAATTGGGAGGACTTTGCCGCATCCGTTCCTATGAACCTTTAAAAGGCGAAGGTTTATCAGAATTTAAAGGAGAAGTTGAAAATGGATTTTTCCAAACACCGGAAATCCCTGAACCCCTGAACGCTAATCCGCAGGAATTGACAAAGTCGGAACTCAAACCTGTTTTTGAATACGAATTGAATACGCAACCCGGTAAAACCTATACATTGACAGCCCGATAAAATGAAAAATTTTAAATCTCAAACAAGGATCAAACAAGGTCTTAGCTTCGTGCTTTTCCATTTGGTGTTTGCGTTTATCAGCGCCCAGGATCATCCCTATCAAAATCCGGCGCTTTCGCCCGAAGAACGAGCAGCCGATTTGGTAAACAGGCTCACGATTGAAGAAAAGGCAACCTTGATGTGTGACGTTTCTGAGGCGATACCGCGTTTGGGCATCAAAAAATTCAACTGGTGGAGCGAGGCGCTGCATGGTTTTGCCAATACCAATGATGTTACCGTATTTCCGGAACCGGTAGGGATGGCGGCTTCTTTTGATGATGAGCTCGTCTACAAAATTTTTGACGCTACCTCTGATGAGGTTCGTGCCAAATACCATCAGGCGATGCGCAATGGCGAAGAAAACAGACGCTTTATGAGCCTTTCGGTGTGGACGCCTAATGTGAATATTTTCCGGGATCCGCGTTGGGGTCGTGGCCAAGAAACTTATGGTGAAGACCCATACCTCACTTCACGAATGGGTATACAGGTCGTCAAAGGACTTCAGGGCCCTGAAGATGCCAAATACCGAAAATTACTGGCCTGCGCCAAGCACTATGCAGTACACTCGGGGCCGGAATGGAGCCGTCACGAACTCAACCTAAACACCATTTCACAGCGGGATTTATGGGAAACCTATTTGCCTGCGTTTAAGTCTTTGGTACAGGATGCCGATGTGCGTCAGGTGATGTGCGCTTATCAGCGACTGGATGACGAACCCTGTTGTGGCAGTGACCGTCTTTTGCAACAAATCCTACGCGATCAGTGGGGTTTTGAGCATCTGGTGGTATCGGATTGTGGGGCTATTCAGGATTTTTTTACCTCGCACGGGGTGTCTTCTGATGCCGTTCACGCTGCCGCGAAAGGGGTACTTGCCGGGACCGATGTAGAATGCCAGTGGAACAACCACAACTATAAACTCTTGCCCGAAGCCGTAAAACGTGGTCTGGTGCAGGAAGAAGAAATAGACATCCGCGTTAAGCGGGTCCTGAAAGGCCGTTTTGAGTTGGGCGAAATGGATCCCGATTCCATCGTGCCCTGGGCGCAGATTCCTGCTTCGGTGATCAATAGCGAAAAGCACCGCCAGCTCGCACTGGAGATGGCCCGGAAATCGATGACCTTACTTCAGAATAAGAAAAAGGTACTTCCGCTTAATAAAACCCTAGATAAAATCGCGGTGTTGGGTCCTAATGCTGATGATGAGCCCATGCTTTGGGGAAATTACAACGGTACTCCCGTGCGCACCATTACTATCCTGGACGGAATAAAATCTAAAGTAGGCGAGGAGCGTATCGTGTACGATCAGGCTTGTGACTTAGTGGAAGATAAGGTAACCGAAAGCTATTTTTCGAAAATTGGTATTGATGGTAAAAAGGGCTTTAAAGCCACCTATTGGAATACGCCCGATTACAGCGGACCGGTAATCGCCGAAACTTACATTACCAATCCGCTTAAACTCACCACGGCAGGTCAGCACGAATTTGCTTCAGGTGTAAATCTTGAAGGTTTTTCAGCCAGTTACGCAACCGAATATTCAGCAGATAAAGATGAGGAACTCGCGTTTAAATTTGGTGCTACCGGGCATTTTGAACTGTTTGTCAACGGCAAATCATTAAGACAAACCAACAACTGGCGAACGCTTCCTTCGACGCTGCCATTTCCGGTAGAAAAAGGAAAAACCTATAACATTGAAATCAAGTACGCCCAATTGAATAACTGGGAGGCCAATCTGGAATTTAATTTTGGGAAAGAAATCCCGGTAGACTTTACCGGTCTGATTGCCAAATTAGAGGGTATTAAAACAGTAATTTTCGTAGGCGGACTCTCCACCTTACTGGAAGGGGAGGAGATGCCGGTAAATTATCCCGGTTTTAAAGGTGGTGACCGTACCGATATTGAGCTTCCTGCAGTGCAACGTAACTGTCTAAAGGCTTTAAAAGAGGCCGGTAAAACCGTGGTTTTCGTAAACAATTCGGGTTCTGCTATTGGTTTGGTCCCCGAGACCCAAACCTGTGACGCTATTCTTCAATCCTGGTACGGCGGTGAATCGGGTGGGCAGGCCGTAGCCGATGTACTTTTTGGCGATTACAATCCTTCCGGAAAATTACCGGTTACCTTTTACCGCGATACCACCCAGCTTACAGATTTTGAAGATTATGCTATGGATGGCCGTACCTATAGGTATATGAAGGAAGACCCGCTGTTCAAGTTTGGTTTCGGCTTAAGCTACACCACGTTTGAAATTGGCGAAGCAGCAATTCCAAAAACGGAAATCACAAAAAGTCAGTCTTTGAAATTTACGGTTCCGGTTAAAAATACCGGGGATCGAAGCGGGACCGAAATCCTTCAGGTATACCTGAGAAAAGTAGATGATGCAGATGGACCTATTAAAACTCTGAAGCAGTTTAAACGTGTAGAACTTAAACCTGGCGAGCAGCAACAGGTCGCCCTCGAAATCGTACCGGAATCGTTTCAATTTTACAGTGAAGAAAAGCTCGAAATGGCTGCAGAACCGGGAGAATACCAGATCTTTTACGGCAACAGCTCAGACGAAGCCAACTTAAAAACATTCATCATTAACTTAAAACCGCAAATATGAAAAAACTCGCAGTACTTTTTTTGTGCCTGAATTTCTTATGGTCTTTTGGACAAGAAGATGTCAAGGAAGATTTTAAACCTTCCACCTTAAACCAGCCCGGGCAGGAATACCCGATGGTCAACTCACAGGGCTATGTGCGCTTTAAGATTAAAGCTCCGGCTGCCGATAGCGTTTCGGTAAGTTTAGGTTTGGGAGGCCGTGGCGGTACCAAACTCACTAAAAATGAAGAAGGTTTCTGGACCGGCACCACCGAAGGTCCTATGGATGAAGGCTTTCATTATTACCATCTCACTGTCGATGGCGGTACGTTTAACGATCCCGGAGCAAAAAACTACTACGGTTCGGTACGCTGGGAAAGTGGGATCGAAATTCCCGCACACGATGAAGAATTTTATGCGTTAAAAGATGTACCTCACGGTGCGGTTCAGCAGATTTTGTTTCCTTCTCCCAGCACAAAGACCTCGCGTCGCGCTTTTGTATACACTCCGCCGGACTATCACTTGAATACCGCTACGGAATATCCAGTACTGTACCTGCAACACGGTTGGGGTGAGAATGAAACCGCCTGGATGAATCAGGGGCGTGCCAATTTAATTATGGACAATCTGATTGCAGAAGGAAAAATCGAACCCTTTATCATTGTGAATACCTATGGTATGACCAACGAAATTAAATGGGGAGGCATTCGCGATTTTGACATTAAATACTTTCAAACCGTTCTTACCGAAGAACTGATTCCCTACATAGACTCACACTTCCGTACGCTCGACAATCCTAAAAACCGAGCGATGGCCGGCCTCTCTATGGGTGGAATGGAAACCCGAATGATTACGATGAACAAGCCCGGCCTGTTTCAGTATTACGGTCTCTTAAGCGGCGGAACTTACAGCCCGGAAGATTTAAAAGAGCACGAAGATTTGAAGCTTGTTTTTCTGAGTGCCGGAAGCAAAGAAAATCCGGATCGGGTAAAGCAGGCTGCAAAAGCCCTGAACGATGCCGGAATCAAGGCAGTTTCTTATGTTTCTGAGGGTACCGCGCACGAATTTTTAACCTGGAGACGCAGCCTGTATCAAATGGCTCCGCTTTTATTCAACGAATAACGTATGAAAACACTACAACATATTACCTGTCTTTTTTGGCTTGCCGGTCTCAGTTTAGTTCAGGCTCAGGATTACAAACCATCTACATCCAATCAGGCCGGGAAAGCCTTTCCGCAGGTGAATGCCGAAGGCCAGGTGCGCGCGCAAATTTCAGCTCCCGAAGCAACTTCGGTAAAACTCGATATTGGCGGTGTCAAATACGAGATGACCAAAGACGCAGAAGGCGTCTGGACGGGCGAATCGGCGCCTCAGGATGTGGGCTTCCATTATTACCAGCTTAATATAGACGGGGCTTCGGTACCTGATCCCGGAACCAAATACTTTTACGGTGCAGGCCGTTGGGGTAGCGGTATCGAGATCCCGGCTCAGGACGATGCTATTTTCGCCTTGAGAAAAGTTCCTCACGGAAAAGTGGTGGAAAACCTGTATTTCTCTGAAATCACCCAGCAGTGGAGACGCAATTTTATCTACCTCCCGCCGGGTTATACCACTTCAGATAAAAGTTATCCTGTGCTCTATTTGCAGCACGGAAGCTATGAAGATGAAACCGGCTGGTCTTCACAGGGTCACGCCAATCTTATTTTAGACAACCTGATTGCTGATGGTGAGGCCGAGCCGATGATTATCGTGATGGATAACGGCTACGCGTATAAGCCTGATGCACCCAAAGAAGGCAGACCCGAATCGTTTTTTGAGGAGGTAATGCTTAAAGAAATCATCCCGATGACTGATGCGGAGTTTAGAACACTTGCAGACCGTGAGCATCGCGCCATTGCCGGACTTTCCATGGGAGCTAATCAAACGATGCGCATCATTATGAACAACTTGGATACTTTTTCGTATTACGGTGGGTTTAGTGGTACGGCAAACTTCGGTATGGAAGGCGCCATTGATGTAGATACTTTCTTAAATGCTGCCTTTAGTGATGGTACACAGGTGGATGAGCAGCTTAACCTGTTATGGCTGGGACTGGGCACCAAAGAACCGGAACGTTTTCCGAAGACGATCAATGCTTTTGTTGATATGCTCAAGGCTCAAAAAATAACGTACACGCTTTACGAATCACCGGAAACCGCCCACGAGTGGCACACATGGAGACGCTGTTTACATCAATTTGCTCAACAATTATTTAAAGACTAACCGAAAACCAATTCTATTATGAAAAAACACCTTTTACTATTCGGTTTACTTATTTTGTCTTGCAGCACCGGTTGGTCGCAGGATGAAAACTTTCACATCTATCTGGCTTTTGGTCAGTCTAATATGGAAGGTCACGCTCGTTTTGAACCCAGAGATACCATAGTGGACGAGCGCTTTAAACTGATGCAGGCGGTAGATTGCCCCGATCTGGGTCGTGAAAAAGGCAACTGGTACACCGCCAAACCGCCTCTATGCCGGTGTAAAACCGGCTTAACACCTACAGATTATTTTGGTCGTGAACTCCTTGAAAACCTACCCCAAAAGGTAAATGTAGGGGTGATCAATGTTTCAGTAGGCGGTTGTAAGATTGAATTGTTTGACAAAGACAACTTTGAGTCTTACGTAGAGACTTCGCCAGACTGGCTGAAGAATATGGTGAAAGAATACGATGGGAATCCCTATGCGCGCCTTGTGGAAATGGCTAAACTGGCTCAAAAGGATGGCGTAATCAAAGGTATTTTGTTGCATCAGGGAGAGTCAAACACCGGAGACAGTCTTTGGCCTCAAAAGGTAAAAGGCGTTTACGATAACCTGATCAAAGACCTGCAACTCGATCCTAAAAAGGTTCCGCTTATTGCCGGCGAACTCGTGAGTGAAGAGCAGGGTGGGGCTTGCGCCAGTATGAATCCCATCATCCGGACGCTGCCGGATGTGATACCGAATTCCTATGTAGTTTCTTCAGAAGACTGTGAGGCGATTGCAGATCATTTGCATTTTTCCGCCGCAGGCTACAGAAAACTGGGCAGACGTTACGGCGAACAGATGCTCGAGCATTTGGGCTATCCCAAACTTGTCAAGGAAGCACCCAAAGGTTTTGATGTGCGTCAAAGCGAGATCAAACACGGAACTATAGATACGATTCAGTATCCTTCTAAAACGGTGGGAACAAACCGAAAGGCTTTGGTGTATACGCCTCCCGGCTATGCAAAAGGTAAAAAATTTCCGGTGCTTTATCTGCTGCACGGAATTGGTGGAGATCATTTGGAATGGCTGAAAGGCGGACATCCTGAAGTTATTTTAGATAATTTATACGCAAATGGCGAGGCCGAACCGATGATTGTCGTGATGCCAAACGGACGCGCGATGAAAGACGATCGTGCCGTAGGTAACATTATGGCACCTGATAAGGTGGAAGCTTTTGCCATATTTGAGCAGGATTTACTAAATGATTTGATTCCGTATATCGAAAAGAATTATCCGGTAAAAATAGACCGGGAGCATCGCGCCATCGCCGGTTTATCAATGGGTGGCGGCCAGTCGCTTAACTTCGGTCTAGGTAATCTCGACACATTCTCGTATGTGGGCGGATTTTCTTCGGCGCCTAATACTAAAGCTCCAGAAGTTTTGGTTCCTGACCCAAAAGCAGCTCGTGAAAAACTGAACCTGCTCTGGATTTCCTGTGGAGATGCAGACCGTCTGTTGCGCTTTAGCGAACGCACCCACGAGTATCTGGTTGAAAATGATGTGCCTCACGTGTACTACATCGAGCCGGGTGATCACAATTTTAAGGTTTGGAAAAACGGACTCTACATGTTTGCCAAACTCATTTTCAAACCGGTAGATGAATCGCTTATTACGAAGTATAGTCTGCTGGGTACGCCCGCTTCAACCAATATGCGCAATGCAAAATATCCCCAGTTGATGCCGGATGGTAGCGCGATTTTTAGGCTGAAAGCTCCCGACGCCAAACGCGTGCAGCTTGATCTAGCCAAAAAATACGATATGGATAAGAATACCGAAGGCGTGTGGGAAGTGCGCACCGATTCGCTAACGGAAGGATTACACTACTACTCCCTGTTGATTGATGGGGTTGCCGTTGCAGATCCTGCCAGCAAGACGTTTTACGGCATGGGTCGAATGGCCAGCGGGATTGAAGTGCCGTTTAAAGGCGATGATTATTACGCTTTAAAAGATGTTCCACACGGAGACATCCGAATAAAACAATACTATTCGCCGGTGCTGAACAGCTGGCGCCAGTTTTATATGTATACGCCTCCGGGGTACGAAAGCAGTGATGAAAAATACCCCGTTTTATACATTATGCACGGTGGAGGTGAGGACGAAAGCGGCTGGGCAATGCAGGGTAAAACCAATTTGATCTTTGATAATTTAATTGCTGAAGGCAAAGCAAAATCCATGATCGTAATAATGCCCGATGGTAATATGCCTGCTTCAGCCTTTACGGAAATGGGCCTGCAAATGTTTACAAACGAACTTAAAGACGGTTTAATCCCATTCGTAGAAAAAAACTATAGGATTAAAGAAGGTTCTGAAAATCGTGCATTAGCAGGTCTGAGTATGGGCGGGATCCAAACGCTATTTACAGGTGTGCAAAATACCGATCTGTTTGATTACCTAGGCGTTTTCAGCTCGGGTTGGTTTGCTAATGACGATTCCATTTCTGGGAAGCAATATGAGTTTATGCAAGAAAACGTTGACCAGATCAATGAGAATCTCAAAGAATTCTGGGTTGCTATGGGAGGACAGGAGGATATCGCTTACACCAATTGCAAAGTGATGCTGCAAAAATTTGACGAGATGGGAATAGAGTACACCTATTCAGAATATCCCGGCGGGCATACGTGGCCCGTATGGCGCAATAACCTGTATACTTTTGCGCCTTTACTTTTTCGATAATTAAATGGTTATTAAAACTCGCCCTTCCAAAAATTAGTTTTTATCGTTATCAAATTGAAAATATGAAAAACGTTTTTCTAAATAACTATATCTTTATTTCGGCACTACTCCTCCTGATGTACAGCTGCAAAATACCATCAGTAAATATTGATGATGATATTAGCGCTAGACAATCTACATCCATAGATTCAGGGTGGAAATTTTACAAATATGAGAAGCTCCAAGATGCCGATTCTTTAATATATGACACTAGGCCTGATTATGTAGACACCAAGCAGGTTGTTCCAGCAGATGCTAAACCTACTGAAGCTGTTTTAAAAAAAAATAATAGCAACGCCTTAAAACCTTGGATAATGCCTACAGGAAATGATTTTATTTCCAATCCTAAAAAAAGATTTAAGAGACCAAAAGGTAATCCGGGAAATGATTTTGCATTCGTTCAGAAGGATTTTAAGGATAGTGCTTGGACTACTGTTAGCTTGCCTCACGATTGGGCTATAAGTGAGCCTTTTTTGGAAGGTTGGGATGCCAATGTGGGCGGGGGAATGGGACGACTTCCCAGTCCAGGTATAGCTTGGTATAGAAAGAAAATCTTTATCCCTAAATCAGATCAAGACAAATCGATTTTCTTAGATATTGATGGAATTATGTCTTATGCAATGGTTTGGGTAAATGGTAATCTTGCTGGTGGTTGGCCTTATGGCTATACGTCTTGGAGATTAGATATAACACCTTATATTTCTCCAGGCGAGTATATGCAATTAGCGATACGTGTTGATAACCCGCCTAATTCCTCGAGATGGTATCCTGGCGGTGGTATATATCGTAGTATTAAGTTGACTAAAACAAATTCTGTGCACGTTGCCCATTGGGGAACATTCATAAACACCCCTGAAGTATCAACTAAAAATGCTAAAATTAGTTTTGAGTTAACACTTCAAAACGATTTAAAAGAAAAGGCTAGGGTAAAGGTGAAAACCCAAATTTTTGAATTAGATGCTCGGGGTAATATGCAAGGTACCTCTCTTGCAGAAATGGTTTCAGATCAGTTAATACTGCCTGCAGGTTCAAAAATGACTTGGAAGGATACTACTCATCTTACTAATCCTAAATTGTGGGGACCACCTCCAGCTCAAGTACCAAATCGTTATATGGCTGTTTCAAAAGTTTATAGTGATGAAACAATTATTGATATATATAAAACGCCTTTTGGAATACGATCTTTAAATTTTGACCCTGAGCACGGATTACTTGTAAATGATAAAAAGGTTTATCTAAAAGGCGTTAATCAACATCACGATTTAGGTGCTTTAGGAGCTGCTTTTAACCTAAGTGCTGCAAAAAGGCAATTGGAAGTACTTAAAGAACTAGGGGCGAATGCTATAAGAATGGCACATAACCCTCCTGATCCTAAACTCTTGGAATTAACTGATGAAATGGGCTTTTTAGTCATCGATGAACTATATGATTCTTGGGAGCGTAAAAAAAATCCATTAGACTTTCATTTAATATTTTCTGACTGGAGTGAACAAGATATAAGAGCAATGGTGAGGCGTGATCGTAATCATCCATCAATTATTATGTGGAGTACAGGCAATGAAGTTGGTGAACAATATACAGGGGAAGATGGTGCCGCAATAGCAAAGCGATTGAGAAAATATGTTCTCGATGAAGATCCAACGCGTCCCATCACAGCGTCGATGAATTATGCAAAACCAAATATGCCGTTACCTAAGACAATGGAAGTTTTGAGTTTAAATTATCAAGGGGAGGGTATACGTAACTCTCCAGGATATTCTCATTTACCGGGTATTAATACCCCTCCTTTATATCCTGACTTTCATAAAGCGTTTCCAGATAAAATGATAATAAGCAGTGAAAATGCGGCAGCCTTAAGTACAAGAGGTACTTATATATTTCCTGTAACCAAAGAAATAAGTGCCCCTGTGAGTGATACTACAGGTGGTGATTCTAGGTCTAATTATGTAAGTTCCTATGAGTTATATACAGCACCCTTTGGTTCATCTGCAGATAAGGTTTTTGAATCACTAGATAAGCATCCTTACGTTGCTGGTAGTTTTGTTTGGAGTGGATGGGATTATTTGGGCGAACCTACACCTTATTATTTGGCTCGAAGCTCGTACTTCGGACTCATAGATTTGGCCGGATTCAAAAAAGATAGATTTTATTTGTATCAATCCAGATGGCGACCAAACCTACCTATGGCACACATATTACCACACTGGAATTGGAAAGATCGTCTAGGTAAAATAACTCCAGTTCATGTTTTTACTTCCGGAGATGAGGCTGAACTGTTTTTAAATGGTAAATCTCTAGGAAAAAAATCTAAGAAGGATTTTCAATACCGATTAAGGTGGGATGATGTTCTTTATACTCCAGGGGAATTGAAAGTTGTCACTTATAAAAATGGCCAATTTTGGGCAGAAAATATTGTAGAAACTACTGGAGAACCGTATAAGCTAGAACTTATTCCTGAGCAAAAATCCATCAAAGCAGACGGTAAACAGCTTGCCTTTGTACAGGTTAAAATTGTTGATTCAAATGGTCGCACAGTACCCAATGCAAATAATCTATTGCATTTTAAGCTCAATGGTAGCGCTCAAATTGTAGCTACAGACAATGGAGATCCAACGGATATGACAAGTTTTGTTTCCCATAGTCGTAACGCTTTTAATGGTTCTGCACTGGTTATTTTAAAATCGCGCAACGAAGGTAATTTCAAGCTTACAGTGTCTTCACAAGGACTACAAGAGGGGTCAATGCTACTTGTAGCAAAAAATTAAATTTTAAAGTAATGCTCTTTAAATATTTCAATACATACTAATAATCTCAAGACGTGGTAACTAAAATTGATTGTAAGATGCTCCACTAAAGTTCATTTTGTCAACCAATATAAGTATGCAGGTTGGCTCAATTCTATTTATTAACGCAAGATGCTCTAAGGATATTAAGCTTAGCTAATTAGTTAAAAGGTAAGTTTCCTTGTCAAAGATTCATCATCATAATTATTAAATAATATTACTATAAAAAAATGAAAAACTTTCAATCTATCTGTTCGTATACTCTGAGTTTTTTCCTAATTCTCTTTTTAATTAACGAAGTTCAAGCTCAAGATTCTGTTTCTGATATAGGTGTGTCTAACAATTCTATTTCGTATAAGGCTATGGGAAATCCATATTTACCGCTTTGGGAACATCTACCTGATGGAGAGCCAAGAGTATTTGAAGACCCCGATAATCCCGGAAAGTATCGGGCTTACATCATAGGTTCGCATGATGTGCGATATACTAGTTATTGCGGGCCTGATATTAGAATTTGGTCAGCACCAGTGGAAAATCTATCAGAGTGGAAAGACGAAGGCCCTGTATTTACTTATCAGGTTGATGGAAAATGGGATGTCATGTATGCCCCAGATTTGGTTGAGGTAAAAGATAAAGAGGGTACTAAAACCTATTACTTATATCCCCATAGCCGGGGTTCTAACCGGGAAGCAATGGTGGCCAAAGGGAGTCGTCCCGATGGTCCGTTTACACCTATTAATCTTAGCGAAGATGGAAAAAAAACTGTTCCCGGAAGTATTTTAGGATTTGATCCTGCTATTTATATAGAATATATTGACGACCCTACTGATCCGGATTACGAAATAGGGTATAGAGCTTATGGTTACTGGGGCTTTCAGAAATCATCTGCAGCACAATTGGATCAAAACACGATGTATTCCTTAAGACCTGGTACCGAAGTAATAGAGCGTTTGTTACCGGCCAGCCGCAGATACGGGGTTATTCGTGATCCCGAAGGCACAATATTTCCTAAAATCTATGAGGGAGAGGATTTGGGCAGCTTTAATTTTTTTGAAGCTTCATCCATACGTAAAGTGGGTAATAAATATGTTACTGTTTTTAGCGGGTATTCAGGACCAGACTACGGTGTTGGAAGTTCTAACTCAACTTTACGCTATGCAGTTGCCGATTCGCCCTTAGGTCCTTGGAGAAGTGGTGGTGTTCTTGTTGATTCTCGAGCTCCGGTATTGAATGAGAATGGTACGGCTATAGAGACCACCTATTCCGGTCACAATACCCACGGAAGTATTGAAGAGATAAATAATCAATGGTATGTTTTTTATCACCGTCCACCGCGAGGTTTCGGCTTTGCCCGTCAAGCAATGGTAGCGCCCATCACGGTCTCTTGGGATGAAAAATCAGTAGAAGATGGCGGCTCAGTTTACCTTCGAGGGTATGATCCGTATGCATCAGATGAGATTTGGACAGCAAAAGCTTCAAATGGGTTGGAGTATAATGGTGCTGAAGTTACTTCTGAAGGATTTCATATTTATGGACTGGATCCCTATCAATACTATTCTGCCGGTTATGCATGTTACCTTTCTGATATTGGGATACAACAAGACGCCTGGGATATATGGAATAACCATATGCCGATCTCCGATTTGAAAAACGGTCACATAATTGGCTATAAATACTTTGGATTTGGTGGAGTATCGGAAGACCAGAAAGGAGTAACTGCTTTTGAAGGCACCAAAGAAGGTAATGAAACCAAGTTCAACCTTTTCCTAAAGCCACAATCACAAGAATCATTCAAGGTACAGGTTTGGTTAGATGGTCCATGGGATAACGCTACCTGGAACGGAAAGCGAATAGGAGATATAACGGTTCCCGCTCAAGCTAAAAACGAGATTACTCAATTTACACTTGATGTATCTGAATTTGTGGACAAGCTGGATAAAAAACATGCGATATTTCTCAAAATAGTAGGTGCTGAAGTAGAATCGCTCGGTGAGCTTGTCGGGCTTGGTTTTAGCTCTAAAGATAAGCCGATTAACCGTCCGGTGGTTCCTGAGATATTCATTTCTGCAAATGGTAAAGCTCTTGACCTACCAGAAACACCGGTGAGATCTACCGATGAAAACGGTATCACTGGCTATGCTATTTATGAGACAACTTATAATGTAGAAGATGCTGCTTCTGTACCTGTATTAACTGCAAAATCAGATAATCCTGATGTGAATGTTAATATCACGCAGGCATCATCTCCATCAGAAGAAGCTATTGTTGAGTTTGACTACAAAGGCAAAGTGAAAACCTATCACGTCGCTTTTAAATAGTCTGGACTCAAATAAATTTTAAACACCTTAAACTAAATATTCCTATAATGAAAAAACAAAATTTAATTTTGGTCCCGGCTCTGGCGCTAATTTTGAGCTTAACAAGCTTCGATATAATTAAGGAGCGCATAGACCCTCCAAAAAAAGGCGTACCGGTATTCTCCAATGTAGTTTATGAGGGTAATGATGCGGTATATAATGAAAATCCGTTAGAAGCCAATGAATTTTACAACCCTATTCTTCAGGGGTGTTATCCTGACCCTGCTATAACGCGTAAAGGGGATGACTACTATTTAGTAGTATCATCTTTTGCAATGTTTCCGGGTGTGCCTATTTTCCATTCTAAAGATTTAGTAAACTGGAAGCAAATCGGTCACGTTTTAGATCGCGTATCGCAATTGGATGTGCATGATACCGGGATCAGTCAGGGTGTTTACGCACCGGGAATTACCTACAATGAAAACAACGATACCTTTTATATGATAACGACCGCTTTTGCCGGTGGTTTGGGTAATATCGTGGTCAAAACCAAAGACCCGATGCAGGGCTGGAGTGAACCTATTAAACTTGATTTTCAAGGAATTGATCCGTCTATCTTTTTTGACGATGATGGTAAAGCCTATGTGGTACACAATGATGCGCCTAACGAAGGAGAAGAATTGTATCAGGGGCACCGGGTGATTAAAGTTTGGGAATATGATGTTGAAAAGGATCAGATCATCAAAGGGACCGATAAGATCATCGTAAACGGAGGTGTTGATTTGGCTGATAATCCTATCTGGATTGAAGCACCACATCTCTACAAGAAAGATGGCAAATACTTTTTAATGTGTGCTGAAGGAGGAACCGGTGACTGGCACAGTGAGGTAATCTTTATGAGCGATAATCCAAAAGGGCCATTTGTTCCTGCACCAAGCAATCCCATTTTGACACAACGTTATTTCCCGAAAGATCGCGAAAACAATGTGGACTGGGCAGGACACGCAGACATCATTGAAGGTCCTAACGGTCAATGGTATGGCGTTTTTCTGGGCATAAGACCGAATGCAGCCGGTCAGGTAAATACAGGAAGAGAAACCTTTATTCTGCCGGTTGACTGGTCTGGGACCTATCCGGTTTTTGAAAATGGTTTAGTACCTATAGAACCTACTTTAGAACTTCCGGAAGGAGTAATGAATAAGACTGGTGAAGACGGGAATTTTCCTAATGGGAACTTTACGTTTAAAGAAGATTTCAGCGCAGACAAATTAGATTATCGCTGGATTGGTCTTCGCGGACCTCGTGAGGCTTTTATAAAGCACACCAAAAAAGGTCTGGAAATTGAACCTTTTGAAACAGAAATTACCGAATTGAAACCCACTTCAACGTTATTTCACCGTCAAATGCATAGGACGTTTAGTTTTAAAACTGATTTAACTTATACGCCTAAATCGGATGAAGATTTTGCAGGTATAACAGTTTTACAAAATGAGCGATTTAATTATGCTTTCGGGGTGACAAAAAAAGGCAAGGAGTACTATGTTGTATTGCAGCGCACCGAAAAAGGGAAGTCAACGATTATTGCCAGTGAAAAAATTGATTTAGATGTTAAACTATCATTGAAAGTAGAGGGGGATAGCGCAGACTATAAATTCAGTTATGCCACAGATGGCAATAATTATAAAATTTTAGGTGGAACTGTAAGCGGAGATATTCTATCTACCAATGTAGCCGGTGGTTTTACTGGAGCTTTGATTGGGCTATATGCTACCTCTAATAATTCCATCGAACCTTAAATTTATTTCAATGAATAACTCAATACTTCAGAGATTTTACTTACAGAAGTATTGTGGTTAAATATTATGAGAAAAAATTTTACTATCCATGAATGAGCTATGACCTCAACCCATATTTAGGGACTGGTCATAACAAAATAATCTGGGCTCTTTTCATTGATTTCATTATACTCGTTGGGAGACAAGTTCAGATTGAGTTTCTCATTTTTGAATGCTTATCGATATGCTCGTGATGAAATTTGATATTAATCAAGTTTTATGTATTAAAAGTTTAAATTTGCAGTTAGAAAGCTAAAACCGCTTTCTGTGATGTCTAAATTGATGTCCTTTTTTAAATTTATAAATGTAAATTACTGTATACGAGTGGTTTGATTAGTGTAATTCAATCCTGCCACCCCGATATTTTTTTAAAGCCTTGCATTTTTGCAAGGCTTTTTTGTTTTCTGCCTTTTTCGATATTCAACTAGCGCTTAAAGTACTATTCTACAAGTACTTTTACTATTTATCTACACTAAACTACCATTCGTCTATACTTCGTATTGCGTTCACCGCTTTTAAATATATTTTTTGGGCATTATTGAGACTTTTGTACAGATCATTAATTTTCAGAGTTATGCTTTGGAATTTTTTAGAAGTAAAATGTTTTAGGTCTAGTGAACCTAAAGGGTTTTTCTTGTAAAATAAAATTAATAGGTAATTACCCAATTCAAATAAGATTGAAATGAAAGGAAGAGTCTTAACCATTTTGTTAATCGAAGACGACCGCATTGAGATTATGAAACTCAAACGCGTGCTCGCACAGAGTGCCCTGAAGCATCATTTGATAGAAGCAAAAAATGGCGAAGAAGCATTACATATTTTAGAAGATAAAAGCGCCTTGCCAGATATTATTCTACTAGACCTCAATATGCCTAAAATTAATGGGATCGAGTTCTTAAAGATCTTGAAAGCAGATGCAATGCTTAAATACATTCCTACGATCATTTTGACCACTTCTAGCAATCATAATGATGTAAAGCAATGTTATGAAATAGGAATCGCGGGTTATGTGCTTAAACCTTTAAAATATGAAGATTATGTGAGTAAAATTACTAATCTGCTAAATTACTGGAGTCTTAACGAATTAATTCATACGTGATGAAAGGTGTTGTGTTTACTGAATTTTTAGAGCTTGTAGAAGATAAATTTGGTCTTGAGATGGTTGATGCGATCATTCAGGCGTCTGACCTTGAATCTGGCGGAGCTTATACTGCGGTAGGCACTTATAAATTCGTCGAGATGGTGAGCTTATTAACCGCTTTAAGTGAACGCACACAGCTGAGTATAGACGAACTTTTATATGTTTATGCACAGCATTTTTTTAAAGTCATCGAGACGAGCTATGCGGCGCTTTTAAACAGTTACACAGATCCTTTAGAATTATTGGCTTCCATTGAAGATCACATTCACGTAGAAGTACGCAAAATTTATCCGGACTCCCAGTTACCCACCTTTAAAACCATAAATAAAACAAACCAATCTTTAATTTTAGACTACCATTCTAGTAGAGCTATGTATAGCTTTGGTCTTTGCCTTATGCACGAGACGTTTACTTATTTTGGTTTTGATTCTAAAGTGCGTTTTCAAAAGTTAAAATCAGATGGTACGCACGTACGGTTTTTTATAGAAAAAGGTCATGGAAACAGAAAACGTAGCGCTATATAAAAGACTTATCGCTCGCGAGCGTAGTGCACGTAAAGCTGCAGAGGCTATTTTAGAGCAAAAGTCTACTGAGCTATACGCGCTTTCTGAAGAATTAAAAAAATCTAATGATCAACTTCAATCATTAATTTATCAGAAGAATTCTGAGTTACAAGGCGTTTTTGAAAATCTGGCTGATGCCTATGTCGTCATTGATATTGATGGTCGGGTATTAAAGATGAACGATGCTGCCGTTACATTAATGGGCTATGATGCCACCAAAGAACCCGTTTTTTTACCCTATTTAGTATTAGAGGAAGAACAAAAATCTGTTGAAACGGCCTTTAAAAAATTGCTTAAACAAGGCAGTATCACAGATTTTAAAGTGAGTATACGCACCAAATCTGGTGAGATCAGGCGTGTTCATATAAATGCCAGTACCATTCTTGATGAGAATAATAAAGCAATTGTCGCGCAGGGCATTGTGCGCGATATAACTTTAGAAGAGAGCAAAGCCACAATCATTGAGGAGCAAAAACAACAGCTTGAATTTATTGTAAACAACTCACCTTTAGGCATAGCGCTTGCCATAGATGGTAAGATTCAAAAGTGTAACACAAGCTTTAAAAATATTCTCGCTTTTACCGAGGATCAAATCTTAGGAAAAGACCTAAAAGCCCTAACCTTTGCTGCTGAAAAATCGGATTATAAAGAGCAGCTAGAGGCTTTGCAAGAAGGAGCGGTTAATGCTTTTGTAAGTACTCAAAAGTACATCACAAAAAGCGGCCAGATCATTACTACTAAGATCAATGGCACAGCGATAAAAAATCCTGAAAACGGGATGCAGATTCAAGAGGTGATCACTGTTGAAGATGTGACTAAAGAACTGCTGGCGCGCGAGCAATTGGTAGAATCTGAAAACCGACTTTCTGCCCTTATTTCCCGACTACAAAACGGAATTTTATTAGAAGATGAACAGCGCGACATTGTGCTTACCAATCAGATGTTTTGCGATATGTTTGGTATTTCGGCAAAGCCGGAAGCTTTAAAAGGCCTAAGCTGTATTAATGCGGCGGAAGAAAATAAACCACTATTTAAAGATCCGGAAGCATTTGTGGCGCGTATAAAGGAAATCATTTCTGCGCGCGAACTCGTTACCGGTGATGAGCTTGAACTGAAAGATGGTCGAATTTTGGAACGGGATTTTGTGCCTATTTTCACTAACGGTAACTACAAAGGGCATTTATGGAGCTACACAGATGTTACGCTTCAACGCCGCTATAAGAACGATTTGCAGCAGCAAAAAGAGAAATACAGCAGTATTATCGCTAATATGAATTTAGGCTTGCTCGAAGTAGATAATGAGGATCGTATTCTACTAGCCAATCAGAGTTTTTGTGAAATTAGTGGTTTCAGTAAAGAAGAGCTTATAGGTAAAAAAGCTGCAGCACTTTTTATGAAGCCTAAAAGTCAAGAGATCATTCACAGCAAAACTAAAGTTAGAGCACAAGGTGTTTCTGATTCTTATGAAGTTGAGGTGCTCAACAAAACCGGGCAAAAGCGTAATTGGTTAATTAGTGGAGCTCCCAATTTTGACATCAACGGAAAGCTTGTTGGTTCTATAGGGATTCATCTGGATATTACCGAAATTAAAAATTTAGAAGCTCAAAAAGATTTGCTTTTTGCCAATCTAGAAAAGAGTAACCGCGAATTGCAAGAATACGCTCACGTGGTTTCTCACGATTTAAAAAGTCCGTTGAGAAGTATTAATGCATTGGCCAATTGGATTAAGGAAGATAATTTGCAGCATCTTGACGATCAAAGTCTTGAGAATTTTGAAAATCTAGAAAATACCTTAGAAAAGATGGAAGCTTTAATCACAGGTATTTTAAATTACAGCAGTATTCAGCGCGATCATACTCAGGATGACGCAACAGATATAGGTAGTGTGATAGATGGCGTTACAGAGCTTATTCACATTCCTGATCATATTAAAATTAAGAAAGGCCCTATGCCTGTCATACCTATTGATCGTATACGCATTCAGCAGGTGTTTCAGAATTTGATCAGCAACGCAGTACGCTATTGTGATAAAGCAGAAGGCTGGGTGGAGATCAGGTATACCGAAGAAGCGCATCGCCACGTTTTTGCTGTTGAGGATAATGGGATGGGGATCGAACCGGCATATCACAATAAAATATTTAAAATCTTTCAGTCTTTGACAGATCACGAAGATTCAACAGGTATTGGCCTATCAATTGTAAAGAAAATAATTGATCTTTATCATGGCGATATTTGGTTAGAAAGTACGCCGGGTGATGGAACCACGTTTTATTTCAGTCTAAAAAAGTAAAAAAATGAAAATACAACAAGGCACACGCGATGCATCGGGCAAGTGGCAACATACTGATGTAGCATCGTCTCTCAAAGCCCCGCTTGTACTGGTGTTTTCAAACCGGTTTTTACTTGAAGATGAATCGATTTTCACACAATTGAGAGCGCAGTTTCCTGACGGGCATCTTGTTTTAGGATCCACTGCTGGCGAAATTACAGGGACTAATGTGCTTAGTGATGGTTTGGCGTATACCGCTATAGAATTTGAAAAGTCTGCTTTTGAGATCGTAAGCGCATCCATTTTAGAACAGAATAAAGAAAGTTTTGCTACCGGAAAAGTTCTTGCAGAGCGTATTAATAAAAACGGACTCAAACATGTTTTTGTTCTTTCTGAAGGAAGTTTTGTAAACGGGAGCGAACTCATTAACGGCTTATCATCGGTTTTAGATACTGATATTGCAATTACTGGAGGTTTATGTGGAGATGATGCTCGTTTTGAGAAAACCCTTTGTGGGTATAATCAGCCGGCTAAGGAAGGCGAAGTAGTGCTTATAGGCCTTTATGGCGACTCGCTAGAGATCAGTTTTGCCAATTATGGGGGTTGGTTTTCTTTTGGCCCAGAGCGGCTTATTACAAAATCTTCGGGTAATGTGTTGTACGAGCTTGATCACAGACCTGCGCTGGATCTCTACAAAAAGTATTTAGGCGATAAAGCTTCAGAATTGCCTCAGGCGGCATTGCTTTATCCGCTAAGCGTTCAGTTTGAACATAAAAAAAATCCGTTAGTACGTACGATTCTCAACATAGATGAAGACACCAATGCGATGGTTTTAGCGGGTGACGCTCCAGAAGGTTCACGGGTAAATCTTATGATGGCTACCGTAGACGGTATTGTAGACGGAGCTTCTGAAGCGGCGAAGCGCGCAGTAGAACACCGAAATTCACCCCCTGAATTGGCCATTTTAGTAAGCTGTGTAGGCCGAAAGTTAGTCATGCATCAGCGGGTAGAGGAAGAGTTAGAAGAAGTATGCGAAGTGCTCGGAAAAAATACCACGCTCACAGGATTTTACAGTTATGGAGAGCTCGCTCCATTTGCCGATGATCGCATCTGCGAATTGCACAATCAAACGATGACACTAACGCTAATAAGTGAATAGATGAATAGGCTTTTACAACGACAGATACGGAAGCATTTATTAGAAAAAGGTGTTGAGCTTGACGAGCAACTTCAGGTATTTTTAGATGCTGTGAGCAGTTCGTATACTAATTACGAAGAGCAGTTGACTATGGTGCAGCGTGCCATGTCCTTAAGCTCTGATGAGTTGTTTGAGGCCAATAAAAACTTGCAGAAAGAAACCTCGCAGCAGAAAAACATAATCGAGAGTTTAACACAGACCATTGCGGCACTCTATAAGTATAATAATCAGCTTGAGACGCCTAAAAAAGACAGTATCAATCTGGATGCGCTAGAACTTGCTCGTGTGATTGATAACCAGACACGCGAAATTATAGCTACCAATAAACATCGTGACGAATTACTCGCACAACTGGAAAAGCAAAATGAGGAACTCAATGACTATGCGCATATCGTTTCGCACGATCTAAAATCGCCTCTCAATAATATCAATGCACTTACTAATTTTATTATTGAAGATGACCGCTTATCTGAGGAGAGTATAGAAAATCTAGATCTTATTTTAGAACACGTTGAGCATATGCATAACCTGATTCAGGGGATTTTAGAATATTCGGCTATTGATAAGGCGGTAGATGACAAACACGCTATTGATCTCAATCGGTTAGTGACAGATCTGCTGGCGACAATGCATACACCTAAACATATAGAAATTAGTGTGCTAAAGCACTTGCCTAAAGTTTATGGAAATTCGTTTAGGTTTCAGCAGTTGTTTCAAAATTTAATTCAGAATGCGATTAATTATAATGATAAAGCGCAAGGCGTCGTACGTGTAACTTTTGAAGAGCGTGATGAATGCTATGAATTTAGTATTGCTGATAACGGTAGAGGTATTGATCCTGCCTATCACGATAAGATTTTTCAAGTTTTTCAAACTTTAGAACAAGACGCTAAACACAAGGGAATTGGACTTTCAATTGTATTAAAGATCATAAAATTCTATGGTGGAAAGATTTGGTTAAGTTCAAAACCTAAAGAGGGAACTACCTTTTATTTTACCTTGCCCAAACACTAAAATGACAAAGCCAAATTTAGATAAGATCAAAGAGATCGCCGGCGGAACTGCTAGCTTTGAGCAGGAAATGATCAGTATCATTAAAGAAGAGCTTCCTGCTGAGCTTGAACAGTATCAATTTCATTTAGAGCAAAATAATTTTAAACAAACTGCCGAAAGTGTTCATAAGCTAAAACATAAAATTAGTATCTTGAATATGGAAGAAGCTTATGCAACCGCAGCGGCTTATGAAAATGAGCTTAGAGCCGAAAACCCAACTTCTGCTCCAGCTTTTAAAAAAATCATTGATGAACTTAACGCTTTTGTCAAGAAGCTTTAAAACCTACTTATGAATTGCATTATAATCGACGATGAAGCTTTAGCACGTTCTATAATTCGCAACCACTGTGATAAAACCGCAGATGTTGAAGTGGTAGCTCAATTTGAGAATGCGATTAGTGCGATAAAATACCTGAATCAAAACGAGGTAGACCTTATCTTTCTTGACATTCATATGCCTGATTTTACAGGATTTGATTTTATTCAGACTTTAAAAAATCCGCCTAGAATTGTCTTGACTTCGTCTGATCGCAATTTTGCTATCGAGGCTTTTGAATATGAGTGCATCGTAGATTATTTAGTAAAACCTGTGGCGCTTCCGCGTTTTTTGAAGGCCGTTCAAAAGGCGCAACAATTTGTAGCAAGCACAGAGCCTATTCAGGATACTTCGGTACAAAGTCAGCCGCAACAAGAGACTGAGAACGACCTGTATATCAACATCGATCGTCGTTTGATCAAATTGAATTTTGATAGCATTTTGATCATCGAAGCTAAAGGTGATTACATCTTGATTAAAACCGAAGGTAAAAATTACACCGTCCATTCTACGCTCAAGAAAATAGAAGAAAAACTGCCTGAAAGTAAGTTCTTAAAAATACACCGTTCGTATGTGATCAATTATCATAAGATCATTGATATAGAAGACAATAGTGTATTGATCGCAAAAGATGTGATTCCTATCAGCAGATCCAATAGACCTATTTTAATGAAGCGACTTAACTTGCTTTAACGCAACAGTTTTTCCATTTAACTATACTTAAAACCCATCTACCGAAAATGGATACATTGGGTTCAAGGTTAAAGCCAATTTCAATAGCGATCTTATTTTATTACTTATCTTAAACCCTCCGTATAATCGCAAGCAGCCTCAATACTCAACTTTAGGTTTATATTTTGATAGTTGAGTAACTGCCATTGCGTATCCTTTCGATCATAATAATCTATAAAGTACTTCCGGTAGAAGATTCTGTTAGGGAGGTTTTGCGTGGCTTTCCATTCTTCAAAAGCGGTAGCTTGGGTCAACAGCGGCAAATGAAATGAAGTTTTAGGAGCAATAATGTAAAGTAATGTTCCGGTTTTTTTCTTCTTAGCCCTTCTGGGATTGTTTGCGGCTAGCGTGTAATATTGATATTGAAGACCATCGATCAAGGTATCTTTTGCACGGCTAAAATCATAATGTTTAGTCTGATAGGTATACGCATTGCGATAGCTGCGAACAAATTTACACGGAATCTTAATCGCAATTGCCTGATCAAATTCCGCCTTAAGAAAACTCACCACAAACTGAAGTCCGTTCTCGTCTTTAAAATTTAACAGGTAGTGTAAACTGTCAGGTGCTGTAAGCACTGTGTGATAGCTGTTGTCTTTAGAGTTGGTTAGGTACGTAACCGTGGCAATGCTGTCCTGCGTATAAAAAGCACGGTTTTTTATAGGGATCGAATCTTTAAAAAAAGTTTGCTGGTATTCCAGGCGATAGTCAAAAGTGTAGGCTTTCTGTCCAAAACAAAGGCCGGTACACAGTAAAAGGAAAAATAGCGTATAGTGCATTGAAAGTAAATCGTTTACTTTCTCAATATACACATTAAGAATAAATTTGAATTTATTTATTCTGAAAAGCCTGCGCTATTTGCAGGATCTTTCAAGCACTGCATTTTGTTAAAATATATTCTATATTCCTAAATTAAATTTCATCTGAGCAAATAATTCACTTATCGAAGGCAACTGTTGTTTTATCGAATCAATTTTATTTAAGCTATTTAAAATCAGTAATTTAAAATGAATTTAAAATATAATTATTATGGTTAGTATAGCATCCTACAGACGTATTGAGATTAATGAAACCATCGATTGCATTAATGTTTCAGAAATGCAACGCAAAATTGAATTTGAACTGAATGAATATAAAACAATTATTATCAGTTTAAAAAAGCTAAAACGAATAGACTTATCGGGTCTATATATGATCTATCTACTTAAGCAAAAATCACCCGCTAATACAATAATTCTCGAAGGATTAGAAAATAGTGCTTTTTTAAAGGCAATAGAGAAAACGGGAACAGCTCATCTGCTTTACAAGATACGAGCCTAGTTGTTTGATCTGACCCTGTAATTGGTTCTTCTAAAAAAAGCTTGGGAGGCTAAAATATTTTTGACAAAAAATTAGCATCTTACTAATGAGTAAGACGCTAATTTTTTTATATCCAATAAAAACCGTCACCAATTATTTAAAGGAGGTTCATTTAAGAGTGTAATTATTGTATGCGCTTACCTCTTACGGTATAAATGATTTCAATATTGTTAGTGCTGAGTGCTGGAATATAGGTTGCACTTGAAGCCTTGATTCTAATGTCTAAACTCATGTCTTGTCGGCATCCCACAAACTCATATAATAAATTTGCTTGGGAGCCATCGTTAGGAAGGGCATGAAAACCATCATTACCACCGGGCCGTGAATAAGCATCTCGAGGAATAACTGCTCCAGAAAGATCTGTAATCATAGAGGAAGGAATACCTATACCTCTATTATTTAAACGAGCTTCTAAAGTCACACCTTGTGGTAAACCAATAACATAAGCATAAACCCCATACCTATAAATATTTGCTTCGCAATTAACGGTAGTATAACTTAGAATATTTCCCTCATAAATAATAAAACCTTTGGAGGCATCGTCGCCACCAGCTTCTTGAACTACATCTCCAATTGTTTGATTGAAGTTGAGCGAATTTTCTATGGTTAAGGTGCCTGGAAACATATTGCTTTGCGAAAAACAATTGAATCCAAATACAAAAAGCATCAGTGTAAAAATGTGGTAAATTCTTTCCATAAGCTTATAGAATTTCAAAGTAAATTTCGAATCCATCAGGTAAGCTTGACGGATTTTGAACATCAAATTTGATATGATAACCTTTTCCAAAACCATCACCAGTATAACCATTTTGAAAATCGTAAAGTAATCGACTGGCAGGGTTGCTACCTTGGTTTGTTACGTTGACAGATGAATAAAAGGATGCCGTGTTATAACTTCCATCTGCTAAATTACTTGATACAATATTTACGGTCACTTGCATGCCATCAGGCAGGGGTAGATTAGAATATACATATAAGTTTCCATTAGAGTAATCCACAGATCGAAAAGTAAAATTTAACCATAATTCATCATCAAAAATGGTACTCGCGGCTGTTTGAAGTGATGCTCCGGCTTCTAAGGCTGACAAGTCTATAGTTTGTGCGGTTTGATCCCCTTCTATATCCACTAGATTAATGGGTAGTATTCCTATTTGTATTGGAATTGATCGTTGATCACCCTCTGGTTTTAATACGGTTGTCAAACCTAAAGAAGTTGTAGATTCAGCGGCATAAGAATTAGGATCATATGCATTTATAGTAGTTGGTTCAAAATCGGCTTCGGCCTGTGCTGTTAAACCGGAACTTACTAAACAAAAGATAACGATATATAGGCTTAGTTTTTTCATTTTTAATTGCTGATATACAGTTTCTTGCTCTTAAAAATTACTTGTCTTACTTTTTTTTCAATATCTATCGTAATAGATTTTGTTGAAGTGGCATTTAAAGTAATTTGTTTAGAGGGTATAGCTTTGTAATCCATATTAGTGCCTAGAAATTGAAAATTCAAATCATATGATCCTGGAATTATTTCTTTAAAATGAAAGGTGCCATCAGGATTGCTACGAAGTGTGTAAGCGTTTTTTTCATTTTTCAAATGTATAAGTATCTTAGGTACAATTGAATCTTTTGGTGCTTTATTAAGATTACCACGTAATGAAGCAGCCTCAACCAAAGGTATTATGATATCTTGTGATTGATTTTTAACAATGTCAAGTTCAATAGGGTTTTTAATACCAAGTATAA
Source organism: Leeuwenhoekiella palythoae (assembly GCF_900130045.1). Lineage (GTDB taxonomy): Bacteria > Bacteroidota > Bacteroidia > Flavobacteriales > Flavobacteriaceae > Leeuwenhoekiella > Leeuwenhoekiella palythoae. The sequence continues at coordinate 687,329 of NZ_FQXT01000003.1, read as the reverse complement.
GATGCTTAGGTAATTTAGATTGATCTATAAATAGAAATTGTTTACCTACCGATACATTATTAATCTCAAAGTAACCATTTTTATCAGCAATTACAGTTTTGCCATTAATACTCAATTGAATTCCTTCTTTCAGCTGATAATTTTTTGGGACTTGAATATACCCTTTTATACCACCGGCACTAATGGTTCGTTTTAAAGGAATACCAAATCGATAAGTATACTTAGCTGATGCAAGAACCTCCTTCGCATTTTGGAATCCAGGATTTTCATAGTAATTAGCCCTAATTTCAAAATGATGATGATTGTTTATGCTATAAAATATACTAGCGTTCAGATAATCTCTTTTAAGATGAAAATATTCTGGGGTAAATCCACTGGTGTAAAGTAAGTTAAACCGTAATGCATTTATTGAAGTCGACAATCCTAATGAGTATCTATAATTATGAGAAGTTTTACCATCTAACGAATACCTACTAGTATAACTATGATTAAAACCTCCACGCACAGAAAATGCCTTGAGAAGGTTATAGTTAATGTTAACCCCATGAAAGTAGTTGTTTAAATAATAGCTTTGGGTTAGGAGCATATTTTTCGTTTTAGCGATTCTACCATTAAAATTTAGGTTTAATCGCGGTAAATTAAGTGAGTATTGATAGTCCATACCCATTTCTTTATAAAAATAGTTTCTTGGCATGAGTCGATCTTCTCGCAGGCGATGATCTAGCCGGATACTTAACAAACTAGCTTGATCAATTTTAAACCCAAGACGTGCGAAATAATTTTTGAAGTACGGTGTAGCACTAGAAAATCTGGGATCTATATTTTGTATAATTTTAGATAAGCTCTGACCTAAAGAAAGATTCCATTTATTTTTAGCATAGGTTATGTTAGTATTTAGCTGTAGTCCATTGCTTACGGTACCAAAATAATTTTTAGCTGCAACCGTAAAATTCCCATTAAATCTAAAATTTCCCAACCTTGTACCGGCATTGAGCATTTGAGTATATTGAATATCTCCTTTAAAATTACTTAAGGAAGTTTCACTGTATAAAAAATGTCTAGCGTTTTGGTAATCAAAATTAATAGTTGCAATTTGACCGAAGTCATTATTGTTAGTCTTCTTTTGACTAAATGATCTATAAACAGATTCTTTAGATTGACTTATTGAAATTCCAGCGCCAAAAGAAGGGCTGAGTAGGTATTGTGCTTTTACACCATAAAAGGATGAATTATTAGAAGTATACAACCTAGGTTTTACATAGAGAGCTGAGAATGTTAATCTAGAATTAATAGAATGATCTAAACTAAAACCAATTCCAAACCTTGACCCAAACCCTAGTCTATTTAATTGATAACCGTGATCACCAGCTTTAACTGTCGTCGCATCTTTATAGCGATATATTAAGCTATACTGATCAGTAATACCAAACCGTCTAACATTAATTTTCTGAGGACCTCTCACAATAAAGCTTAGAAAATGCTCTTTTGGTATATCAAGAAAGCCATTTCCCTTTACCTCTGCTGTCATAATGGAAAAATGATCATTAGAATTCGTAAAGGAATTATAATAAACAGAAGCATCTATCATATATCTAAAAAAAGGATCTTTTTGCTTTATTTTAGAAGGATATATTGTTGTACTGTTGTAAGCGTATTTTTTTACTTGCGTATTGACGTTTTCTACTTCTAAATCGTTAATGACCTTAAGAGGAGCATGAACTAATTTTGGTGTACTTTGCTGAACAACGATAATGGTATCTGCATCAGATTTGAGTTGAATCTCTTTGAATCCATCAATAAACGTACTTGAATTAATTTTTAGAGCAGCTGTTTGGTTTCCCATATTCTTGATTTCAAAAGAACTTTTAAACAAAGTGCCTCCCTCTAGATTTGGTGCAGCAGGAAGTGGCTCAACGCGAATATCTTGGTGCGTAGCGACGTTTATGGTATAATTTTCTGACCTTATGAGCTCATTTTGTGTATTAAGGTTAACAGTAATTGGTGCTTGGCCTGCCGCCTGATATGAAGGAATAAAAAATTGTACAAGAACAAGTTTTTTCTCTGCGGGTGCAAGGTGATTTATAGCGGAAACTGATAGGAGTTGCCAACTTGTAGGAAGGATGGGTAGCACTTTAATTTGTTTTGAAGCTTTACTTTGATTATAAACTTCAAAAACTAAAGTATGTCTTGAATTTGGGTCAAAGCTTTTTTGCGTTGTTTTAAGGGTTAACACTAATTCAGCTTCAGGCTCAGTGTTTAATGACTGTTGGTGTAAATTAAGTAGGCTCAAACTACTGTAGTAACGTTCAACATTAGAGACTAAAGTGCTACTACTTTCAATGAAAGCACCCAAAGATGTTTCTTTTGCAAAGCTCAGAGTTTGACTAAGCAAAATTATGCATATCAGTATTTTATAATTTGAGTGTTGCATTAGTGTAATTTTCAACGCTCTTTTAGGAGCTATTCAATGGTAAGAGACATTTGCGTACCTACATATTCATTTCTTGATTCAGCAATGATTAGACATTCATATTTACCATTAGGAAGGTTAGAAATGTCAAAAAGATATTTGGAACAACTCTCAGGAAAAAGCTTTTGTCTTGAACTGTTTTTAGATAGCATAAGCTTTCCTTCCATATCATATATTTCTAAAGCTACGTTTGGTTCTTCCAAAAAAAATGAAGTATTGATCAAGGCTAGATTTAATTTGGTTTGTTCCTTTTTTGTATCCAGAACCGCTTTCTCAAAATCAATAGCTACTTGTTCAGCTTGACCAATTTGAGTGATTAGGCCTATCCCATAACGAATTTTAGAATCGACCCCTAAGGTTGACGCTAATTTATTTTGTCGCATAGGCTTATCTATTTCAATCATTAGTATATTCCAATAACTGCCCTTGATTGTTTGGTTTCGAGGAATCACTATTTCAAACTGATAAACAAATTTTTCTTTAGGTGCCAATTCATAGTCAGTGAGGTTACCGTTAAACCAGGTTTTGGAGGATCTGGGATGTGTTGTATTTTGTGTAAAATAGCGTGAGCTTTCACAAGAGTAGTGCACATCCTGTAGTTCAAACTTTATAAGCTGTTTGGCATCGGTGGGATTATACAATATAATTTCACCTTGTATAGTTTCCCCTTGATTACCACTATACCGATGTGTTAGACCGTTTAAAACTATTACGCCAGCAGCACTCGATTGAACGAATGCTAAAGCCAATAGTATTATTATAAATATTTTTAATCGCATCAATTCTATTCTGTTTGGTTAGACAATTCACAATATTTTAGCAAGTAAGCTAAGAGTAGATATAGGACGTAACTATGGAGTGCTCTTCAAAGACTTAAAAAGGCTAGGGTATAAGAGGTCTTTTGAGGTAGTACTAAAGACCTCCTATTTTGCCTTTTCACAACTTACATATTGGTCATAGTATAGGTTATGGTAGAATTATAGGTTCCCGCTTCAAAATCGGTGAAACTCCCATTTTGCTGAAGAGAATAATTCATCAGAATTCCATTTTGAGCACCACTTCCTGTAAAAACACTAGCAATATCATCCACGAGGGTGGCGGTAGTATTAGTGGCATTAAATGCCATCGAACTTAACCGAATAGTGCCCGGAGTTCCATTGTTTGATGGGGCATTTTGAAAAGAAGGATCAACGTTCAAAACTAAATCTACACCTGCTGGAATATTACCAGCAAAGGATACATCTATTTTATTGCGATCAGAAGTGTTATCAGTAACAATACTTGTATACTGCAAATATATCGGGTCCGAAACAATTTCATCAAAATTAATTTGTCCAGCTTCCAATTCCGCAGTCATTTTTCTAAAATCAAACTGAAGTTGATTAATCTCTTGGCCCGTCCCATCTTCTAAATCAATGACAATTACTTCTGGAACTACCATTTCTACATTTAAAACTTCTACATTACTATCATAGTCATTAGCCGTAGTACTAAATGAAGTAACGTCAGCTCTTTGCGCTTGTGCCGAAAATAGGATTGCAGCTAAAAAGAGTGTTGAGAATAAAGTTGCTTTTTTCATAATAACATATTTAGGATTAACATTTTACAATGCTAAAATTAGAACCCGTGTTAAATATTAAAAGCTATGATTCGATAGAAGACCTTAATCCTACGGCGGATTGCCATTATTGTACTATAAACAATGTCCTCCATAATGCTAACTTGCTCTGGAGTTTGAAATTCTTAAAAAAATTAAATCAGTGTCTCAATACTAAAATGACTTAGATGTACACTATTTTAAAATATTTTAATAAATAATATTAAACTTTATTTAAAGTCATATTTGGAGTGATGTAGAATGGTTTTCATCTACTAATTTTAAAATAAAAACGATATCATGAAAACTTCTCCAAACAGTCATTTTGCTAATTTAATAGCAACAATTCTAAAACGTTATCGCTGCACTGAGTCAGAAAAACAATGGTTATCTACTTTGTCGATAGATCAAATCATACAGATCTCACAGACAGAGTTTGGCGGCTTTGATAAAGTGACCGGTCAGTTTAATCCTGAAATCAAAAGTGGGACGTACAAGGTTAAGATAGATTACAACGATATGAATGAGGGGCGATGTAAACGGGAATACTTGGTTTCTAATCAGATCAATTAAATCCTATAAAATACTAAGTTGTGAAGGGTAATCATCAGCATATTACTAATTATAAAACAGTGCTCTGGGTGTATCGTTTAGACATTGCTGAATATTATGCTTTAGCACTTAGTGCAACTGATTGCTATCACAAACATATTTATAAGCGTTTAGGAGCACTAAAAACAGCAGTTATAGCTAGTATTTGTCATCAAGAGAAAGATATATCCAGTACTAATGAACATTCTGATGTGAATCTTAAAAATCAACTGTATTTTCCAAAACCTACTACAACCAACCACCTACGAAGCTTTGAGGCAAAACAGTTTAATAAAGTAATCCAATTGCTTGAAGGATGCAGTAAAGCTTCAAGAGATACAAGTCCACAATTGCGATCAAATATGCAGCGATTGCAAGGCTTTTTAAATGCTATGAACTAATTGTGTTCTTGTTGATACCAGTAGGATACGGTAAAGCATGGTCGCTTAAAGATCAATTATACGGTAGCTGCTAGGATTTAGATAAAAACAAACTAAAATTTTTCAATTATGAGTGATAAAAGTAAAAATGATAAAAAAGAGGATAAAAAGGATATAGACAAAGGTCCTATTAAAGATGATCACAAAAACCAATACGGAAGTACTAAAGACCGTAAAAAAAAGAGAAGAGCGTAGATACGCAACTTGCTTATACTCTACGGTAATAAGCAGGCTTTTTCCAATTAAACATTGCTATACAACTAACCAATCAATCTATAAAAATGACAAAGCCCAATCAATTTCCAGAACAAAGTCAAGAACTTCCAGGAAGTGAAGCTCAAATGAATCCGCAGCCTGAAATAGTTAGAGAAAGCTATAAAGGTTCAGAAAAATTAGTGAATAAAATTGCATTGATCACAGGGGGTGATAGTGGAATAGGACGAAGCGTAGCGGTCCATTTTGCAAAAGAAGGTGCTGATGTGGCTATAGTCTATAAATCAGAAACCGAAGATGCTCGATATACTCAAGAACTCGTAGAAAAAGAAGGTAGAACATGTCTTCTTTTAGAAGGAGATGTACGATCCCAAAAATTTTGCGAACAGGTTGTAGATCGAGTAGCGCGAGAATTGGGACCGATCAATATATTAGTGAATAATGCTGCAGTTCAATTTCCTAAAGACCACATTAGCGAAATAGATCAAGATCAACTTGCAGAAACATTTGAAACAAATATTTATCCTTACTTCTACTTTGCCAAGTATTTAGAAAACAAATTGGTTAAAGGGGATTGTATTATTAACTCGACCTCCGTAACTGCTTATAGAGGGTCATCACATTTAATTGATTATAGCAGCACTAAAGGCGCTATTACTACTTTTACACGCTCATTGAGTAAAGCCTGGGCAGAGAAAGGAATTCGAGTAAATGGTGTTGCTCCGGGACCTATTTGGACTCCCTTAATTCCGGCGACCTTTGATGAGGTGGCTCAATTTGGACAAGACGTACCCTTAGGCAGAGCAGGCCAGCCGAGTGAAGTGGCTCCTGCTTATGTATTTTTAGCATCGCAGGATGCTAGCTACATCACCGGGCAAATCATACATGTGAACGGGGGAGAGGTAGTGGGTGCATAATACGCCTCCAAAAATATCTAAATAAAAAGGCTGTCAATGACAGCCTTTTTTTATGGAATAATTGGATAAGCTAAACGGCAATACCTTCAACCTTATCTTTACGCTCCCAGTTTCTGTGTTGCGCTATTGCATCGATAAATGCTTTTGGCTTAGCATCTATGAATACGGCTTTATCTTTTTCATAGTGCTTATATGCACTGTGTTTTAGAAGTGCTTCGCCTTCGCCCAAAGCAGCAACAGCTTTACAATGTTTCAAAGCTTCATTGACAAACTTTTGAAATTTAGCTTTTGCTTGCAAGCTTTTTACTGCTTTTTGACCTCCGGCAATTAATACGGCGTCAAAAAGCACACTTTCTGTTGTTAAAATGGCCGCATCGACCTCGTGTTTCATACCTTGATCACAAGTTATTGAACCTCCGTGCGGTGCTATTATTTTAACCATTGCTCCAGCTTGCTCTAAAGCAGTTTTGTAAGGTTCAAAACGTTTCATATCGAACTGGTCTGCAGCTAAAAATGCTATTTGTCGTGTTGCAATACTGTCAAATTTAGTATTGGCTTGACTTAAACTTGAATCTTTATCTACATATTGTTTTTTAGAATTAGGTTGAAATTTTTCAATTTCTGCATCTGCACCAATCGCTTGATTGACGGGTTCATCTATTTTCTTCGGTACGGTCAATCCAAGGCCGTCAGCAACTTTCTTGGCCAATTCTTGGTCAATCTGGTTGATGATCCATAACATACGCTCTTGAATATGTTTATGATTGCATTTACCAAGTTCAAAAGTATAGGCATCAGCTACGTGTTGTTGCTCCCAAGAAGATAAACTGCGGTAGAAAAGAGCAGGTTGAGAGTAGTGATCGCTAAAGCTAGCACTGCGTCCTCGTATCTTGTGCGCATCAATACGCTCTTGGTGGTGTGTGTATCCGCCTTCAGCCATTTTAGCCAAATGCGGACAACCCATACTTAGGGAATTAGGGAAGTACGCAGTTTGACCTTTAGGGATTTCGGTTTGCATATGTCCATCCCTTTGATTGTTATGATGTGGTGCTACCGAACGATTGATGGGAATTTGATGAAAATTAGGACTTCCGAGTCGCGATAATTGGGTGTCTCTGTATGAGAACAAACGTCCTTGTAATAACGGATCATTAGTAAAATCTATACCCGGAATTATATGACCAGGAAGAAAAGCTACTTGCTCGGTTTCTGCAAAGAAATTTTCAGGATTTTTATTTAAAGTCATTTTCCCAATTATTTCTACCGGAACCAATTCTTCTGGAATCAATTTGGTAGGGTCGAGCAGGTCAAAATCATATTTGTGCTCATCTTCTTCCGGAACCACTTGAATTCCAAACTCCCATTCAGGATATTGACCGGCCTCGATAGCTTCCCAAAGATCTCGACGGTGAAAATCTGAATCAGCACCATTAATTTTAACGGCTTCATCCCAAGTTACGGAATGAACTCCTAGCACTGGTTTCCAATGAAACTTCACAAAATGAGATTTACCGTCTTTATTAATAAATCTAAACGTATGAATACCAAAACCTTCCATCATACGATAACTTCGAGGAATGGCCCGATCACTCATTACCCAAATATGATTGTGTAAGGTTTCAGTCGCCCTAGAAACAAAATCATAAAACGTATCGTGAGCCGAAGCTGCTTGAGGAATTTCATTATTGGGTTCTGGTTTTACCGAATGAATTAAGTCAGGAAATTTCATCGCATCCTGAATAAAGAAAATGGGCATATTATTTCCAACTAAATCCCAAGTTCCTTCATCAGTATAAAATTTTACAGCAAAACCTCGTACATCGCGAGCTAAGTCTGGAGAACCCTTAGAGCCTGCGACGGTAGAGAATCTTACAAATACTGGAGTTTTGCGTTTAGTATCGGTAAAAAGTCCGGCCTTGGTATACTTCTCTATGCTTTTATAGAGTTCAAAATACCCGTGAGCTCCGCTACCGCGTGCATGAACAATTCGTTCTGGAATTCGCTCATGATCAAAACTGGTGATTTTTTCGCGTAATAAGAAATCTTCCAGTAGCGTAGGGCCACGTTCTCCGGCCTTTAGTGAATTGTTTGTGTCATTGACTTTAAGCCCTTGGTTGGTGGTCATGACCTGATCTTGATAATCCTTGGTGGATTGCTCGAGTTGATCAATTTTTTTTGATTTAAACTCGCTAGTTTGCTTTTTACTCATAGCATCAATATTGGTTAGTAACTGTTTAAAATTAGACAGTTGCTTCAAAACATATGCTATCTAAAAGGTTAAAGTATGCCTTTTAATTAATTAAAATTATCTTAAATCATAAGCTTGCAATCGTATTTATAAAAGTGCTAAGGCAGTAGCTGCGAAAAAAATATGTGCGATCAATAAATTGAGGTAATAACGTTGTCTGTCAAAAGTTTCTGAAGGCTTGGAAAACCAAAAAAGAAGTATCCACATCAAGATTCCTAAACCACCTTCTAACCCTCCGAATATTAAAATTTCTAAATACTGAGGAAACGAAAAATAGTTCCTAAGCAGATCGATTAAGTATAGAAAACCAATTCCGGTAATATAATGGGTGATCCATCCGTAAGGGGAACGCCAGCCCTCTCTTTTAAAAAGCAGTCGGTTTAGCCAATAAGGTTCCACTAAATTTTGATGCACTAAACAACTAAAGCCATAGCTGAATAAAGTCATTACTGTAGTACTTGCTAAGGTGATCAAAAATAAGGAGACGATATTCATAACTAGGTTTGTTTTTCTTCTTCTTCAATTTCCTCCTCAGATATCAGGTAATGATCCTTACCCAAACCTACAATCGTTATAATATTGGTGACAGTGGTATAGAGTAGGAGCACAACAGTAACCATCATACCGCTTAATAAAGAGGATGAAAAGAGTGTTGCCCAATAAATATATTTAAACCAAAAGGTGGGTACTTGTTCAGATTCAGTAATTGGAATATTAAAAATCTGAAAAAGCACTAAGGCAAAAATAAATAGTACAGTATCTAATTTTGCAATATTCGCAACCTGCTTATAATGTGCTTTCTTTAATGTAGATCTTGAACTTGTGCTGATACCCAAGAGCGTGAGCAATAAGGTTAAAATGGTAGCTGAGCCCAAAACGATGGTATTGCACAGCATATTAATACCAGAAAGAGAGGCTTCAATAAGCACTTTACCTTCATAACCGCTGATGTTTCCTAATACAAAAACTGCCACTAAAAGAAATACAAAGGTGATCAAACCACCCATTAGAGCACGTTTGTTTGTGCTGATAAAGTTTTTCATCTTGTATACGATTTATCATATTTCAATTTGGTGTAAACCATCATTCCATTAAATAGAAAAGAAAGCCCATTGGTAATAATAATAGGCCAATCTTCTTTGAGAATGCCATAAATGGTCCAAGACCCTACACCTATTAATAGGCACATAAACATTGGTAAGGATATGTCTTTGGCAGATTTAGTGCGTAACACTTTATACACCTGAGGGAGTACTGCTATTGTCGTAAAAATGCTAGCTGTCGTTCCTACAATTGTTTCCATGTCCATGTCTAATATTCCTGATCAAAATTCTCAAATTGATAATCCTCTTGGTACTCAGCAATGCTTAAATTTTGAGCACGCTCAAACAAATGGGCTTCAGTTTCAAAGAAATGCATCATATAACCAGCGGTATTCACAAATAGGACTGCATCTCCAATTTCCGGAAGCTGTGGTAACATGATTTTGCGTTTCAATAAAATATCCCGCTCCAGACAATAGGCTCCTGTAAAATATACAGGAACAGGTTCAGCATTAGATTTTTGATGTTTATAGCTTACAAAAGGATCTAAAAGAAAATCGGCACTTGAACTTTTTAATTGGGACATATTCATTTCTAAACCTATAAGGTGATTTCCTTCTGCATCTATTTTGCGATGCGCTACACGGGCTACGGTAATTCCTACTTGATCCAGTAAACTACGCCCCGGTTCTAGACGTAATTCAATACTATTGGCTTGTAGTCGTTGAACAACAGTTTTATTATTTTGATTAGGCGTTTCCAAAATTTCTTTGAGAAAATTAGCCTTAGTATTCTCATTGTAATAGGGGTACGTTTGCAAATGTCCTTCAAGTTCCCCGTTGCGCATAGTAAAACCTAGACCGTCGTTATTGTAAGTAATTGAAGGATGCTGTTCTAAGACTGCTTGTTTTAGTACGTGTTGAAATGAGTCCCATTCTTGTTGAGATTGCAGGTAGTTCATCAATATTCCTCCACCTATATCAATAAAAGAAATAGGTAATTCAAGAGGTTTCAATATTTCGATAAGATCTAAGGTTTGATGAAGCGCTGTTCCACGTTGAGCGGTACTATAACCATCTAAATGAAAATGAAAACCTTCTAAACGAATTTTGCTTAAAACTGTAGCATCTTTAAAGTAACGTTCTATAAATTGAGTAACGGCTGTGATATCAAACCCGAAACGACTTTTTAATTGAGAACCTTGAAAATCAAATCCTGAAATGCGAATACCAATTTTTACTTTTTTATTAAATTGAGTAGAGAGCGCCAGAACTTGATCGAATTCATCTTGATTATCTATGATAAGTAAAACCTCTTGCTCAATAGCAGTTTGTAACAATTTTTTGTTTTTAATGGCAGCTGTAGAAATAAGTTTGTCTGAGCTGATATTAAGATCTAAACATTGTTGAAGTTCGGGGTAGCTGGCGGTATCAATACCTATATTCATTTGGGCTGCGGCAGGGATGAGATTCTTAAATTTATTTGCTTTTCTGGCAAAAAACAATTGATACTTGATCTGATAGGTATCTAAAATTTTCTGATACTCTTCTATATTTTCTTGAAATGCTTTTAAATGATGCAGATTTATTGGCGAACCATATGCCTCTAAGAGGTGCTCTAGAAGGTCAAAATTGCCTATAAGTTGATGCATCCATTGAGAAGTAATAGGAGTTAGTGCAGGTAAATTAGGATTCATAAGTAAGGTTGTAATTTTTGATTTCTTGAACGTTTTTTACAGTGTTACGCGCCCAGGCACTTGACGTATCGTTATGTGCTCTAGAAAGCGAGTCATTATCAAATAGTATATGTTCTGTGGGTGTACCATATAAAACGATGTTTTTTTCTATGGCTCCGGTAGATGAAATTGGGTGCCCTTCAATGGTACAGTGTAAATTTATCCAATCTTGCTCTTGAGGGGAAGAGAACAAAGAGGTCGTGCTATTTCCGTTAAAAAGTATTGCGGATGATTTGGAGAATTTCCGCGGTATTCGTGCATCAATCATAAAGTCTGCATCCTGCTTACGATCATTTAATATAACCGTCCACCCACGTTTGGTAAATACTGTACTCGGATGTCTTGCAAATGAAAAATTGAGAATTCCGGCCTGATGCAGGGCGAGCATTTTTTTAATATTTTCAATTGGAGGCCCATATGCAATCCGGTTGAAAAGTCCGAAATAAGTATCTTGAAACCGTTTTCTTGATTTAGAAGTTAGAAGCGCTGTTTGGTAAAGTCTATTGAACTCTTTAGAAAGACTCCTCCACGCACTTGCTGCAGCTACCCACGGACTTTGCGCATGATTTAATTCTTCAATCCAAAAATTCCAATAGTTTTCAGGTGAATTAGCGTAGTCTAGATTGGTATGTGCATCGGGGTAGAGGAGTTCATCTGCCTTAAAGGGAGCTATGGCCAAATTCAATCTATGAAAATCAGTTTTTGCTGTGTTAAAGTGTGCTACATCAGAAGGTGTATACTCAAACCCATACATTTTAAAAAGCATCTGATAATACGCTGATTCAATGTCTAGTTTGATCCAAGGCAGTATGTCCCTCTCAAAATCAACACGAGTATGCGAATTTAAAATTGAATCGATCTTATTTTTTAGAAAATGACTAGTTGAATTTAGCATATCTGCTTGATCCCCTCTTGGTACAATAGGAATACCAGAACGTGAATATGCAATTATCAATGCCGGCTCATGTCCAGATTTTAAATAATCGAAAGCCCCTGATGTATTTTTTTTAAATACCCCTCGACGCCCTTCAGTCAACTCAAGAATGGCATCTATGGCTGTAAGTCCCATACCCTTACACAACACGGTGGATTGAGGGGGAATAGGATTAAGGTTTTCGCAAAGTGGATAGACAAAGGGGATATAGCATTGTGATTCTTTCTTTTGCTGCTTACAGCTTTGAATTGCAGGGCTGTGGCCTGTTGTAATTAAAAGCGATTGAAAATGTATATCCCTGCAACAAGTGTTTTCTGTCAGCAATTTATAACCCTCTGTTTCTTTCAGGATATCAGTGACACAAGTAGTGTGTAGTTGAATATTAATTTTAATACGTGCAGCGCTAAGAATACGTTCAAAATAATACTGTAAATACCTTCCCACTACTGCTCTAGGAGCTACCTGTGAATCAACTTGCTCTTTAGGGAGATTATACGTTGAACTTAACCAATCACTAAAAGATTGAATAGGGATAAGCGGTTGCAAGGCATTTGATGGACTACAAGAAATATATTTGTTGGGATAGTTCATCAAAAGATATTCGGGCTGATTAGGATCATAGATCCACCCACTTGCAAAATTTTCAGTTTCGTTGAACATATGAATAGTTATAGCACTACAATTATCGCAACGATCAAGTTCAGCTACGAGCCTTTCAAATCCATAAAAGCCTTTAGGTCCTAAACCTATGATTCCTATGTGAAAATCAGCGAACTCCATTATTTTAGATGACTTTGAACCCAGTTTTGATTATAAAGCGTATCAAGATAACGCTCTCCTCGATCGCAAAGAATTAATACGCTTTTACTATTCTCAGGCAGTTGCTGCTGTAATTTTAAAAAGGCACTTAAGACTGCTCCTGAAGAACCGCCGGCAAGAATGCCTTCGGTATCTAAAAGCTTATGACATCCTTCAACACATTCCATATCTGAGATATGACACGCACTTTCAATAGCTTCTCTTCTCAAAAAATGGGAGGGTAGTCCTGCACCATGGCCTGGAATATGACGTTCTTGAGGTTTATGACCAAAAAGAACGCTTCCGACCGCATCTACCGCAATCATCTTTGTATTCAGTCCGTGCGCTTGAATGTAATTGGCACACCCCATCAGGGTACCGCAAGTGCTGGTTGCGGCGAAAACATAATCTACTTCCGGTAGCTCTTGATATATTTCTCGCATCGTACGATGATGCGCTTTCGGATTGGATTCATTTTGATATTGATTCGTCCATACCGAATTCGGGATTTCCAGAAGTAACTCCTGAATTCGAGCAAGTCGTGCCCCCAGATAGCCGCCATTAGCAATAGGTTTTTGTACATTATTAATTTTAGCCCCATACGCGTTTAATATCTTCAATGTATGCGGATTGGCTTTTGGATCTACTACGATAATTAGAGGAATGTTATAATAACAGCATACTTGTGCCAAACCTACAGCCATATTTCCGCTACTACTCTCAATCAAGGTAGTATCTTTTGTAAAATGACCTTTGCGAATTCCTTCTTCAACTATTGCTAAACTAGTACGATCTTTAATACTGCCACCAGGATTGGCCATTTCCATTTTAGCGTAAACTTCACGACCTGTAATAGAAGACAGTCGCTTGAGATGTATGAGTGGAGTGTTTCCGATAGTATCAAGCACTGAGGATTTTTCAATTCGACGTAGGGGCGGTGTGGGCAATTGCGTGTACATAGAGATTATGGTTAGTTATAGGATTGTTTACTTAAAATTATATTTCGCATCTTGTGTGAACTAGCAGAATAACAAATATTAACAGTAGCCCGTTAAAATGCTCTAAAATCTAGAATTAGTCACTATTAAGAACTTTAATGTTTATAATTTTTAGCAATAACTATTAAAATAGAATGAATATGGAAAATTGGCTTGTTGTTTCAGAGACTACAATAATCAAAGTGGTACTGTCAGTAATTTCTATTTTTACTGTGATGATTGTGATTACGCGTATCAATGGACTGCGTACATTTGCCAAAATGTCGAGTTTTGATTTTGCTGCGACCATAGCAATTGGTTCTGTACTCGCCTCAATTGTTTTAAATACAAATCAATCACTAGTTAAGGGGACAATTGCGCTCGCTTGTATTGTGGCTTTTCAGAGTATTTTTTCGTGGATAAGGCGAAAATCGAAAGCGATGCAACATTTAATATCTAACGATCCTGTGGTATTAATGTATCAAGGAGAGATTTTCTACGAAAATTTAAAGAAAACCAATGTTGGTGAAGATGACCTTATTGCTAAATTGAGAGAGGCCAACGCATTAAATTTTAAAGAAGTGTATGCCGTGATTTTAGAAACTACAGGTGATATGTCTGTATTACACGGACCCGATCATCAAAGCATCGATAAAAAAATTTTAAAGGGAATAAAAGGTTGGCCTACTTCTAGTTCTGATGATACTGTAGCTAAGCCAAATAAAAATTCAAATTTGTAGGAAGCCTTATAAGTTACCGATTAAGTCCCTCACTGTTTTATTAGTTGACGAAAAGTCAAACTTATACGAGGGGTTGTTACCTTTTTAGTTTTGGAAATGTTGTGTTTCCAAAACTGTTGTGTTTCATCTTTCATCACTAACAGACTCCCAGCGTGCAGCTCAATACTCACTTTGTTTTTGGTTTCATTATGCTTCAGATTGAATTTACGTGTAGCTCCAAAACTTAAGGTTGCAATAGTACCCTTGGCAACCAAATCACGCTCATCATCACTATGCCATCCCATAGCGGTAGCACCATCAGGGTAATAGTTTAAAAGGCAACTGTTAAATGTTTCGTGAAGCTGATCTTCCAATTTGGCTTTCAAATTCAGCAAATCTTGATTCCATATTTCGCACTGGCGCTTAGTACCTGAATAGGTATAGGTTAAGTCTGAATCTCCAAATAAAGCAGTTTTTCTTTGGGTGTAAATTGTCTTACCAAAAATTACAATTCGATCAGATTGCCAAGGAATTGTATTGGAGAAAACATCCATATAATATGCTTGCATTGTGACGTCAATGAATGAAGGATCAAATGCCACGCAACCATCATAAGGCAATAGGTTTTCTGTTTTATTTCTTGGAAGCATATTGGAATCTTATTTTGGCAGTATAAGATTTCAAGTTTAGGAAATAGTGGTGAATTATGGTTTTAAAAGTATCTTAAGATTAGTAAACCTTTAATTAACCTCTCCATATTTATGTACTACTCATAACTAGAGCATCTGGGCTATTGACCTCCTCCCATATTTAGGTACTGGTCATAACTAGAGAATCTGGGCTATTTTCATTGATTTTAATGTACTCATTGGGTGACATGTCACCCAATGAGTTGTGTGGTCTAAACCCGTTATAGTCTTCCCTCCAAATATCGAACTTTTCTTGAGCATCTTCCAAAGAGAAGAACCAGTTCGTATTTAAACATTCATCTCTGAAAGATCCATTGAAGCTTTCTATAAAGGGATTATCAGTAGGCTTTTCTGGTCTTGAGAAGTATAATTCCACATTACTTTCATAAGCCCATTTATCCAATACTTTACTGATAAATTCACTTCCATTATCTACTTTTATGCATTTAGGATAAACTCTTGCGCCAGAAACTAAATTATCCATCACCCTAACAACATCAATTCCTTTAAGAGATTTTCCTCTATATTGCTAAACATTTACGACTAGAATTATCCACTACAGTTAAGGCTCTAAAAACGGCTTCCATCGTAGAGCTGATCTGTTACAATCCCGAAAGCTTTCGGGACCATACGCCAGCACTCATGTAAACTAGAGGCATCACTGGGAACAGTTGTCTATGGGCTCCACACCGACTTCTTTTAGACCTCTTAGACCTGAGATTTAAACCTTCTTCGCAATACACGCTATAAACGCGTTTATTATTATCCATAAAGCCTTCCCAGCGAAGTAGGATATAGATCCTCAAATACCCATAGCGTACCCGTGTTGCTGCTATTTCTTTCATTCTCATGCGCATCAATTCATCCCCACGTTCTTTAGGGATATAATAAAAAACGCTTTTGTGCAACAATATTAGGCGTACACAACGGTTGATGGAAATATTATATTCCATTCGAATAGTGCTGATCATCTCCCGTTTTCGAGACGGCCTCAGAACTTTTTTTAATACATCCTGAAGAATCTGCTTGTCAAGACTTAAATCGGCTACAAGCTTTTTAAGCTGAGCATTCTCCTCCTCCAAGTTTTGAGCCTTCTCAGTTCAGAGACACCTAGACCATCGTATTTTTTATTCCAATTGTAAAAGGTAGCCTCGCTGATTCCAATCTTGCGACGGATCTCAGAAAGACGTGTTCCAGTCTCAACCTGTTAGATCGCAAATACAATCGGCGACTCGGTAAATTTTGATCGTTTAATAAACAAATAATCTATTTAAAGTTAACATTTATTTGCCCGAAATACTCTAGTTTTTATCAGTCCGATTTAATGGGGGGAGGTCAGGAGGAGGTCATTTTTAATGAAGCCTACAAATCAGAATAATAAATTACTCTATAATACTTTTCTAGCCAATAAAATTCATGACTGAATTTGAGCTAAAGGCTTGAAACACTCAAAACCGCAGCATTTTTGCTAGCGGTTTTTGTTTTAGAACTCAAATATTTGTTTATCGCACAAGTTATGCAAAGGGTTCATTTGTCACTCTATATTTTTCGATGCTATGATCATCTGGTAAATGGGTTATAGAATAAGTATTTGTACTGGTATCAAACGTAATAAATCCTGCATTATCAAAAGCTTTCAGAGCTTTTTCCATAGGCCAGATATCCCATTTTTTATGAAAGTAATTTGCATTATTAACTATTCCTTCAATTTTGTCTAATGGTGGTCGTACAAAACTATGTTGTTGGTGAAATGCGATAGCTGGTGATAAGCAAAATTTCATCCCAGCAGCTTTTGCTTTAAAAGCAAAGTCTGTATCCTCTGCTCCATATCCTTTGTATTCTTCATCAAAACCTTGAAGCGCTTTAAAATCTTGTTTAGTCATCGCAAAACATAAACTCCAGAATAGTTCATAATGGTCTATAAGAGTAACCTTAGAATATGCTGGACGTCGTGGATGCAATGTGCTTTTATCAATTAAATCTATTGTTTCAACCCGAGTTACTGGCTTCTTTAGATATCTTGGAGTTGCCATTATTAAACCTTTATATATATCCAATTGATCATTGAGGTTTTGGATATAATTATCCTCTGGTATACAATCTACATCTAGAAATAATAAATGATTAGTTTCGGCTAATTCAGCCCCTAGATTACGCGCATTAGCTATGGGTAATAAATTAGCTCTATCACTTAGTATATTATTTAAATTGATAGTCAGCGGGCCATTATAATCAAGTTTTAACTTGGGATCCATATTAATAATTATAAGCTCTTTGGGATGTATTGAATTGCGTTCAATACCAAGTATTAAATTATTAAGATGCTCTTGTCGGCCATAATGAATTGTTATTATACTACATTCTGCTATTGGTTTCATATTCTTTTTCTTTTGAAGCATTAATAACGGTTTTAAAAAAAACCTCAACTTGACCTGTCAGTTTGTTAACTGTAGTAAAATAATGCTCGGGTGTTTTATAAGGTTGAAAAGTTTTGGCCACCTTTATAAGATGATTTAAGTTATGTACATCAACTTTTTGGGCTATATTCAGTTTTTCAAGTATTCCAGCTGTAGTTTTTTGTTCTAAATAAGGGCGTTCTTCTGGAAATGCTAAAAATCTTTTTCCAAGACTTATCATCTTTAAAACCATATTTGTTCCACAACTTGCGATAACAATAGTTTTCTCGTGAATAAAATCTTCTACTCGATCTACAACACCTTGATAGGTTACATTTTCATTCTGAATACTATTTTCTACAGGTCCTAATACTTGTACACTGTAATCTGGATATTGGTTCAATAGTACTGGTAATAAATTTGTTATAGTTGTACCGCCAAAACCGGTAACAATAGTTATGTCGTAATAGGGTTTTACCGCTTGTATAGATTGAATTCCGGGTTTATTAATAAAACCTAAATAACATGTTTTAGCCACTATCCAGGCAGGTGTATCAATACTTTCAAAATCTCTAGGATAGTATGCCAGTAAAAAGAGCGCTCCCCGGTATGCTTCAACATGCGCAAGATCTGAGCGATTCCCGGGCATTCTTCGATATACATAAGGGACAGAAGATACTCGGGCTAATGCTGCAATTTCTACGCTTACATCAACAATTAGAAAATCTATTGAGAATTTTTGTAGTGCCTGTAGAATATACATGTTGCGTTTTAAAATCTTAGACAGACCTACAGGGGAATGATGTAAATAGCTCGGTTTATTGTAAGAATTTGGCATTAGCTCAGTGCCATCAAGATCCTCATTTGGTAATTGCTGCACCTCAGCATGATCCGGGAAATTATAATCAGAATCTGTAAGTATTAGACAATTTGAACCATAACCGTCGGCAAACCTACTTGCATAACGAGAATGCCCACTCCCGTGACTATGTGCGTAATACGCTATTCTGTGTGTCATATAAAAATTGGCTTATTTCTAAAATATGGTCATACAAGGCTATATAATCATCTACCATACGCTCATAAGACATATGCCCTTCTGCATAAGCTCTACAAATACTTGGATCTATATCCTTTACTTTATCTAGTGCTTTTGCAAGCTGATTGACATTTCCCTTTTCTACAATTACCGCTACTTTTTCACTTAAAATTTCGTTGACTGCTCCGGTATCAAAAGCGATTAATGGTGTTCCGGTTGCAAGAGTTTCTGCTAATACAAGACCATAAGGTTCATCCCATAAACTGGTAAATAAACAACATTCACTTTTCAATAATTCTTTATTTAATTCAGATTGACTTAAATGCCCTAAGAACGTCACAAGAGGATTATTTATATATTTTTTTATATAAGTATCATAATACTCTTGGGCTTCCTGATCTATAGGTCCTGCAATCCTAATTTCTTTGTTTTTTAATAGGGCAGCTTCAATAGCTAGATGTGGCGCCTTTTCTTTACATATACGTCCATACCAGAATACAAAAGAAGAAGACTTCTGAGTAACATACTCCCAGCGACTAACATCAATACCATTCCGAATAGTTGTACACGAGGGGATAAATTTTTTCCATTGCTTACAAAGACTATTACTCACTGAGGTATAATATTGATTGTGTAGATCTTTTAAAATAAGGTTTGCTACTTTTAAATCGGTTAAAGGTGGTGTATGCAAAGAGGTTATCACTTGTTGTGGTAGCATATTACCAAGCAATAAAGCCTGTATATTCAATGAATGATTGTGTACAATATCGTACTCCTTAGATTTAATTTGATTAAATACGCGACTATAGTTTATAAGATGTCCCAATTGTAAATTATTAAATATGGGATAATCTTCACTATTTAAATCTTCTATTACATCTCCTTTAAAATGATCTATCGCAATCAAGTTTGCTTTCGTCTGACTTTTATGATGTGCATATAAATCTACCTGATGACCACGATCTACTAATGCATCTACCAGAAGGTGAGTAATCATTTCTAATCCACCAGCATAAGGTTCTGCAATAGGAAATTTAGCGTGGGCAATTATTGCTATTTTCATAAATTTATTGATATAGTGTTAGCTAGTTGATTGTAAGAGTTTTTATACAGTTTTATATTAAAAAAATACATTCCGTAAGTCAGTAGTAAGCTGTAGCATAAAATTGAAAGTCCTAATAACTGCAGTTGATGATCAATAAATATCAATGCAATACACTGTATGGGTATTATTAGATAAAGACTATCATAAACAGGTTTGAAACGAGATTGAACTTTTGAAGTTCTTCTAAAAGGAAGTCTTGTATCTATAAAATAGGTGAGCCAGTATATACTTGACTGAAATGCTAAGCCTTGGTGCAATAAAAAAGCTTTTACTGCTAAGTAAAAAGTGGCTGTAGATTGTAAAAAACTATAAAATTTAGAAAGATGACTTGTAAGAAGTGAGACAATTGTTATGGGAACAATATAAAGCACTGATGCAGCGGTAACCAGATTAAAAGAAATTGATATCGCACTAGTTAAAAGAATTAAATACGAAAAGAAATTAAAATTAAACCAGCAGGTGAGTTGAGGTATAAGCTTTGCCTTTATCGCTAAGGGAAGCTTCTTAGACTTCAGTAAATAAATTAGATTTTGAAAATTTCCATAAATCCAACGTTCGCGTTGTTTAATAAACTCTGCAGGTGCATTTGGTGCTGTTCCAGCACCAATAACACGATCTATATATATAGCACTAAAGTTATTTTCAAATAATTGAATGCCAAGTTGAGCATCTTCTGTTATAGAAACAGTTGGCCAACCACCCAGTTTTTCTAATGATTTTTTATCTATTGCAGATAACGTTCCGGTAGGAAGACTTAGACTTTCGTTGGCTGCAAATTTTGAGTAAAACTCAAAATAATGATTAAATTCTGCATTGACAGGACAGTCTGTATCTAAGTTGTTGTAGTGTTGGGGGTATTGTATTAAATTATGCTTATTATGAATAAAATCACTATTTACAAATTTTAAAGCGTTTCTGCTAAGCTCATAATCTGCGTCTACAGTAAGTATCAAATCTGTCTGTGGTTGTATATACGGTAATGCTTTATTTAATGCCCCGGCTTTATAATCTTTTACATTTAAAAAATTTAAAAATTTAACCTGCTCTGAAAACTGCTCACAAAAGTTTTGTACAGGTTTCCAGTAATTAATATCTGGAGTATTGTTATATATAACTAAAACTTCAAAGTTTGAATAATTTTGATTTATAGCCGCTTGTATAGTTTTTAAAACAGTAGATACGGGTTCTTTATATATAGGAATGTGAATACTTATAAAGAGATCGTCTTCCACTACTTTTTTTTGCTCTAGACTTGAATTTGATCTCTTATTTCTAGTTTTGATAAATGCCAGTAGTGCAATAAATACAAAATTCAGGATTGCAAATATGTACAGATAAACTACACTAAAAAGCATCAAAATGATTATCCCTATTAAAAGGCTTATTAGTATTAATAGTTTGAAATACCGTAAAGTCATGGCTCAAGATTTTTGACCAATTTAGACTTAAATGGTTTATAATTATTAATAATTAAAGGTTAAAACATTGTAATACTTTCCCAATTATTATTTCATTAAGAATCATATTATTTTGACTTACCTATCAAAATAATGGTAATGTAACTGTATAATACCTCAATTTGTTTAGACCACTTTTGATTGATTCTTAATCTAATTTAAGCTGCATTCTGGTATTTTTCTATAGGTTTTTATTCTATTAATTCCTTGGGATCCCTATGGTGATATCTGTTTATCATGGCTTTATTCCTTTATAAAGCGTGATTCCGTTTTCTTCTATATTTTGGCAAATGTGCTAATATTTAATATACTTCTAGCAACGTTCAAAATAGATATTGTCAAGCGCCCATCCTTTTGCATCTATACTGAACTTTATTCTATTCTTTTTTAAATAGGATATATTCTAAACAGGTGAACTGGCTCCCTTGATCTGAATTAAGAATTTTTGACTACCCGTGCTATGACAATGCTTATTTCACTATTCCCAAACTACTATTGCTATCTAGTGTGTTGAATAGTTCCCAGCCAATATTTACTCGGCTAAAAACATCGATCACAGCCGTAAGATATATAAATCCCTATTGCAATGGGATATAAGTAATGTCAACTTCTCATACCTGATGGGTGCATACAATCTCTAAATTCTTTAAAAGCTAAGGGAAGATAATTTTTATCGCCTAGACAGGTCAGGTGACGCCTTGGATAGATGGAACTTATATTGGCTTTACGCATTATTCGCCTTACCTGTTTGTATCAGGCGTTATACCGTTTATCCTTAAGCATTGATTGTATAGTTACAACACCCGTAGTAGGCTCTTCTAGAATATGTTTATCCAGGAGTTTCATCATTTCAAGGCTCTCTAGTTTTTCTCCTTTTGGGTTATAGTAAAATGTGCTACGGTTAATTGCTACAAGCTTACACTATTCTTTGATACGTCAGCCTGTCTTTCCTTTGGTTGAAATAAGGCTAGGCCTTATTTCATCAGATCCAGTTTATTCAAGTTTTTTTAAGTCACGCTCGATCTCAAGCTTCCCTATTTTGCACAAAGCTTATTAAGATCAACGTCTTTTTCAGCAGGTATGTCTGTCTTTTTTCTTATCAAAAACATCGCTTGATTTCTCTAGAAATTCTTGTTTCCACAGGCTAAACTAATTAGGGTGAAGTTCAAACCGTTAGACAAGTTCAAAAAGGCTATAGCGCTCCTTTAAAGCTTCGATAGCTGCTATTAACTAGAGCTCAGAACTGAAATTTCTATGCATATTTCTTATTAAAGTTATTATTTAAAGTTATTAATTTTTCAACTAAAACACTGGTTCAGTTTTGTCGAGGTGATATATACCAATATAGTTATCAATACTTAAGGTTATGGTTTTTCCTGATAATTTGATTTTAGCAGAAATAACTGATTTACCACTACTGTTCTGTATGTTTGCTATGAGGTAGCAATAAGTTCTAATTATAGTTTTACTAATTAATTGGTTGACGAAATTATATGTAAACGTTAGCTGTAGCTAGGGATTCCACATTAATCCCTAAGAATTTGTTACCCTGAAAATATCCAATTACAGGGGGTAACCAATAGGGTAACTGTATTTTGACCTTTAAAGTGTATTTTGCTACAGGTTTAAAACAAAAAAACCCTCTAAACACTGAGTTTAAAGGGTTTTAACTTTTAAAGTGTCATTTGACATCTTCATCAGCGGAGAAAGAGGGATTCGAACCCCCGGAGGTGTGACCCTCAACGGTTTTCAAGACCGCCGCATTCGACCACTCTGCCATTTCTCCTTGAGTGTCTCATCAGCTATTTGCTGATTGCGGGTGCAAATATAGAAACATTTTTCTATTTGACAATGCACTTTTTTAAGGATTTTTTCGCTTAATTGTTTTTTCCGGTAATGGGAATTTTATCTCCCTTAAAATGAGGCTCTTTATTGATCAAAAGTTCGAGCCAGGCTTTTACATTTGCTGCAACTTCTCTAAATCTATTGCGGGATTCCAACTCATATTCGCGGCGATCACCGTTGTAACCATAAAAATTAAGGCCCATACGACGGGCAATGTAAACAGCTCGCGGCAGGTGAAAACGCTGCGAAACAACAATTGCATTATCTACCTCAAAAATATACGATGCGCGGTACACCGAATCATAGGTGTCAAACCCTGCAAAATCCATAAAAATATCTTCTTCGGGAACGCCGCGATCTAAAAGATAGTTCTTCATAGCAACGGGTTCATTGTAATTGGTTGTTCGGTTGTCACCGGAAACCAGAAAGCGTTTTATTTTTCCGCGTTTGTACAGTAGTAGGGCAGACTCAACACGGTCTCTAAGCATTGTAGATAGTTCGCCATTACGTCGCACGCTGGCGCCCAAAACAAGACCGGTATAGGTCTCAGGCAATGCATCTACCGAATCATAAATATAGGCTTCGGTTTCGTCATTGATATGATAGGCGAGAAAAGAGGTGAGCAGTAAGATCAATAATCCGAATAGGACTAAATAGCGCAACACACGTAAAGCAAGTAATTTCTTAATCGGCATAAATAAAAAGCATAGCAACTTCTAAACTGTAAACTTATCATTTGTTTTAATGCAAACGTAATCTAGAGGTAACAACGTATGTAATAAATGAGGTAAAGTCTCTTAAATAGTTGAGATTTTTAATGGTTAGATAAGAATTCCTTAGCTTTTTATAAGCCAAGAGCAAAAGTAAGACAGTATCTTTACATAAAATTGTACCCAAATGAATGTGATCTCCAGTCTAAAATGGCGCTACGCAACTAAAAAATTCAATGATTCTAAAATCCTTTCGGAGGATAAGCTTGATATCTTAAAGGAAGCATTTAACCTTACAGCGACGTCTTACGGATTGCAACCGGTGCGTTTGGTAGTAATTTCAAATAAAACACTTCAGCAGCGCTTAAAAGAAGCCGCAATGAATCAAAGTCAGGTGCTAGATGCCTCTCACGTATTAGTAATTTGCGTTGAGCGTAAAGTTGAAGCACCTTTTGTAACTAACTATTTTGACAGGGTGAAAGAAGTGCGGGAAACTCCCGATGCCATTCTCAAACCCTTTAGAGAAATGCTAGAGCAAAAATTTGATAAACAGCCTAAGGCTGATACTCGGGAATGGGCTATTCGTCAGGCTTATTTAACTTTAGGGAACTTACTCACCGTTTGTGCATTAGAAAAGATAGATGCCTGCCCTATGGAAGGCTTTGAACCAGAAAAATTTGACGAAATCCTCGAACTCAAAAAACACAATCTTGCTTCTGCTTTAGTGTTGCCGGTGGGATACCGCGCCACTGACGATATGTTTGCCGACTTTAAAAAAGTGCGCCGTCCTCAAAAGGAAACTATAATCCACTTATGATTGATAAAACCTGTTAATCATAATTGGTTCTAAAATGGGCATATTGTATTGATAGGGATCTTCGTGATCTAAATAGCGCATTTTGTATTCAAAAGAATCGTCAGGCTTTAAAATGGGCATTAATGGTTTAAATCCGTTGGGTTTTTGCTGAAGGAATTCAAAAGTTTCAAACCGGTCTTCAAAATCATTTAAATCAGAAATTGAAAAATCCTGTTCATTAAGATTTAAAGGTTGATTAGTGACCAAAGAATCAGGCTCGGTCAGATGCATTTGAGATGCTATCTGGGCTTGCATGAGACTTCCGAAGCCAAAAATGAGTAAAACCGAAGCGTAACGTTGTGTGCTCATAAAATCGTTTTTTGAATGCTTGTATTCAAAATACGAAAAAAGAGAAGCAGCGTGACAGTTCTTTCTGAAAATTAAGCGTTTAATAATGTACGCGATCAGCAATTTCAAGTCCGTAGCCTATCATACCTACGCGTTTGTGCTCCTCGCTGTTGGATAATAATTTGATCTTAGAAATACCTAAATCGTGTAAAATCTGCGCACCAATACCAAAATCCTTCAAATCCATTTTAGGATGTGGATTGGGTTGGCGTCCTGATTCTTGACGTTCTTTAAGATCAGCAAGACGATACAAAAGTTTACTTGCAAAGTTTTCCTGATTGATGAACACCACAGCGCCCTTTCCTTCCTTATTGATCACTTCAAAAATCTGATCTAGTTTGGTATCCGGTTGTTCGGTAAGTGTGCTTAGGATGTCATTGTTCACAAAAGTTGAATTTACGCGTACAAGCACCGGCTCATCATTAACCCAAGTGCCTTTGGTAAGCGCAATATGAATTTGGTCATTTGTGGTTTGCTGGTACGCACGCAGTCTAAATTCACCATAATGCGTTTGAATCGTAAAATCTTCTTTCTTAACAATCAGCGAATCGTGCTGCATGCGATAGGCAACAAGATCAGCAATAGAAACGATTTTTAGATCAAATTTTTTAGCGATCTCAGCAAGTTGAGGCAATCTAGCCATCGTCCCGTCTTCATTCATTACTTCGACGATCACCCCGGCAGGAGCAAATCCTGCTAAACGGGCAAAGTCAATTGCAGCCTCGGTATGACCGGTTCTGCGTAAAACTCCACCTTCTTTGGCTTTTAATGGAAAAATATGTCCGGGTTTTGTGAAATCCCAAGGTTTCATTTCAGGATTGGTAAAGGCTTTAACTGCTTTTGCCCGATCTAAAGCACTTATACCTGTGGTAACGCCGTGACCTTTTAAATCAACCGAAACCGTAAATGCAGTTTCCATAGGGTCGCTATTGGTGCCTACCATCATTTCGAGTTTCAGTTCTTTACAACGTTCTTCGGTGATAGGCGCACATATAAGGCCGCGGCCGTGCGTCGCCATAAAGTTTATAGTTTCGGCAGTAACCATTTCAGAGGCAGCTAGAAAATCACCTTCATTTTCCCGATCTTCATCGTCAACAACAATGATTACTTTTCCCTTTTTGATATCTTCTATCGCTTCAGGAATGGTATTTAATTGTATTTCTTTGGTAAGCGTTTGCGCTGCCATAATTGAATTTTTAATGGTAAAAGAATGCTAACTCTATATTTAAAAATCGAAGCATTTCTTATCAATTTTCACATCGTTAGGCGCTAACTTAACGATAACGTAAAGGTACGATTTAGGCAGCTTTTAATTGGCACCGCCAAAGGCTTTAATACTTCGTCCCGATAGCTATCGGGATGCCTCAAAATTGAAAATATGTTTCCAACTAATGTCTCACGGCCTAACCCTGAGGTAGTTTACTGAAAATCTTAAGCAAAATTAATACTGCTTAAATGTTTTTGTGTAAGGTTTCTGCTGCTTCTTTAAAAGTGGAAGAGTAGCCGTATGCTTTGTAGTTAGCGATAATATCTTCTAATTCCCGTTTTGTTTTTGTTTTAAGAATCGCTTTTTCTGAATTGCTTAGATTGAAATCAGCCAGCGGTTGCTCAGGATCAACTTTTTGATCTTTTTTCTTTTGGAATAATTTTTTAACCGGATCTAAAAATCCGTCAAGGTCAAAGAGTCCTTGGTCAGTTGTAGCTCTATAGGTTAAATAAACGCCTAACGGAAATAGAATTAAGGTGCTTAACCAACTTGCCAACCAAGCGGCAACGCTGCCGTCTTCGGCGCTGTTTTTGGCGAAAATTCCTATGAAATGATACGTGAGGAAGAGCACCACTCCCACAACAATAGGAAGTCCAAGACCACCTTTTCTGATGATTGCACCTAACGGAGCCCCCACAAAAAATAAGATTACGCAACCAAAGGCTAGCACAAACTTTTCGTGCAGTGCGATCTCATATTTGCTCAAGGTTTTCACTTTAACCGAATTATCGGTTTTTCGATTTTTAATAGAAGTGATGGTGTTCTTAACCGTGGTTTTTGCATAATCTAACACTTGAATTTGCTCAGAAAACTCAAAATTTTCAATAAGATCAAGATTGAGCGTTCGCGTAGTATCTCGCGGAATATTTTTAAGATATGAAGTGTCTAGTTTGCGCAACTGCATTTCGCGTACCTGAGCTTTTCCTAAGGAAGCTAGATAGGTGTTGTAATTTTTTGAAATATCAACCAGAGTATCATTTAGCTGCCTCACTGTAAGCATAGTGTAGGCATTGTCTATACTCTTTTCATCCATATCTACATTATCAATCTCAGAGAGGTCAATATTGATCGTGTAGGTCTCAAAATAACTTTTGACGAAAGGTTCGCGTTTTTGTTTTCTAAAATCTTTTTGCTCGACCTCGTCATAGTAATTTCCGTCAATCAGTTTTAACGAAAGCACGTTGTCGCCTTCAGCACTAATGAGTTCGCCTTCACGCGCTTTGATCACCGTGTAATTACCCACGCGGCTGGGATCTTTTTGATAGATGATCACATCTTTTAAAAACTGACCTTTGTCTCCTTGTTTATCGGCGACTTTCATCACATAATCTTCACCAATCGTGGTGTATTGCCCTTTTGTGATCGCCATCGCAGGTTTTACCTGAGCGATGTTTCGGCGGAGGTTAAGCGACTCAAACTCTGCAGCAGGAATCACATAGTTTGCAAACAAAAAGGAGATTCCTGCCAGAGCTAAAATGAAAATTGTGAGACTGCGCATAGCGCGCTGTAACGAGATTCCGGTAGATTTCATCGCGGCAAACTCATAATTCTCAGCAAAGTTTCCGAAGGTCATAATACTGGTAAGCAAAACCGTTAACGGCAGTACCAATGTAACCAGGCGGGGAGAGAAATAGAGCAGGAATTTTACGATGATCACGAGATCAAGATCTTTGCCGGCCAGCTCTTTTATATAAAGCCATACCGTCTGAAGCACAAATATGAACATCAAAATGATGAACGTGCTTAAAAAATTCTTGATAAAAGTGAGTAGTATGTACCGGTCAAGGATCTTCAAGAGGAAACTAGTCTAAATTATTGATGTAATAATCTCCGTATTTTGAAGCGTCAAAGGTAAAAAGATTACCCGGTAAAGGTTGGTCTGTCTTAAACGAGTTGACCGTAATGGTGATCTTACTTCCGTTGTTTTGGGTCATAATCAAGCGATAAATGTGCTTGGTTTGTGCGTCAACGCCCAATAAAGCCGATTTTAATTCGCTGTTAGAATCCATAGGCGTAAGCTTCACATATTGAATTTTACGACCATTTACATTTTGCTCAATATCCCATTTATAGGTGTAGCCCTCGTTAAAAAATGTAAGCATTTTAGAAGGCGTAATGGCATCGTCATCTCCCGGATCTTGAGTAGAAATGGTGATCTCTTCATCTTCAGGAACGATAGTGTATAATTTTTTACCATCATACATTTGTGTAGTTCCCATCAGATTTAATTTGTATTTATCACCATCTAAGGTCACATCACCACGCGTTTCCTGATTGATTCCGGCGGCATCATTAGACAAACCGTACTTAAAATCAATAAACATATTGTCATAGGTTTTTACCTTAGCAGAAACCTGATCTAGAAGTTTTTTGGCTTTAGCATCCTGTGCAGATGCACTGCTTACAGAAACCAATGCAATTAGGGCAAGCGTAAAAATCTTTATTTTAGAAAAATTCATGTTATTCATTGTTTAATTGTTGATGTAATGCATTCATATCAGACACGAGTACCTGTCTTGCTTTACTACCTTCAAACGGACCAACAATACCGGCAGCTTCTAGCTGATCTATAATTCTTCCGGCACGGTTATATCCTAATTTTAATTTCCGTTGTAATAAAGACGCACTTCCTTGTTGCGCTGTTACAATAACTTCGGCAGCTTCCATAAACAAGGCATCCCGGTCGCTTGCATCTATATCAAGACTTGTGCCACCTTCTTCACCTACATATTCAGGAAGTTGATGAGCCTCAGGATACGCTTTCTGCGAGCCGATAAAATCTGTGATTTTTTCAACTTCAGGAGTGTCTACAAATGCGCACTGCACACGTATTAAACTATTTCCTTGGGTAAACAACATATCACCTCGACCTATTAACTGATCTGCACCCTGACTGTCAAGAATGGTACGCGAGTCAATCTTTGATGTCACTCTAAAGGCAATTCTGGCAGGGAAATTGGCTTTAATAATCCCCGTGATCACATTCACCGAAGGTCTTTGGGTGGCTACGATCAAGTGAATGCCAATAGCCCGTGCCAGCTGTGCAAGACGTGCAATAGGTGTTTCAACTTCTTTACCGGCGGTCATAATTAAATCGGCAAACTCGTCAATTACCAAAACGATATACGGCAGAAATTTATGTCCGTCGTTAGGATTGAGTTTGCGCCGCTTAAACTTGGCGTTGTATTCCTTAATGTTACGCGCCATCGCATCTTTGAGCAGGTCGTAACGTTTATCCATCTCAATACACAACGAGTTGAGCGTATTGATCACTTTAGTATTATCAGTGATGATCGCGTCTTCAGAATCTGGTAATTTCGCCAGATAATGGCGTTCAATTTTATTAAATAGAGTAAGTTCAACTTTCTTGGGATCAACCAATACAAATTTGACTTCCGCAGGATGCTTTTTGTACAGTAACGAAGTAAGAATCGCATTCAATCCTACCGATTTACCCTGACCGGTAGCACCCGCCATAAGTAAGTGCGGCATTTTTGCCAGATCGACCACAAAGGTTTCGTTAGAAATGGTTTTACCTAATGTAAGCGGGAGTTCCATTTCTGCATTTTGAAACTTTGGCGAGGCGATGGCTGAACGCATAGAAACAATACGCGCATTCTTATTAGGAACTTCAATACCAATGGTACCTTTTCCGGGGATAGGAGCAATGATACGAATACCCAATGCAGCTAACGAAAGCGCGATATCATCTTCAAGATTTTTGATTTTTGAAATACGTATTCCGGCCTCCGGAACGATCTCGTATAGCGTTACCGTAGGACCAACGGTCGCTTTAATATGCGCAATATCAATCTTGTAGTTTTTAAGCGTATCTACAATGCGATTTTTATTTTCTTCAAGTTCTTCCTGATCTACGGTAATGCTTTGACCTTTGGTATAATCTTTAAGCAATTCGATCGTAGGGAAGCGGTAATTGCTGAGTTCTAGGGTTGGGTCAAACTCTCCAAAATCCTGTACGAGTTTTGTACTTAAATTTTCAACGACTTCCTCTTCCTCGACAGTTTCTTCAATTTCGATTTCAAAATCTTCGTCTGCATCTTTTGGAGTTTCTTTTTCCTTAACCGGAGTAGGAGCCGGAGCAGGCTGAGCAGGAGTTGTTTTTAACTGTGGTTCTTCAAGTTCTTCCTCTGGAGCTTCTTTTGGTAATTCGATATTATCCTTATCAAACGCCGTATCTACAAACTCATTATCTTCATCGTCTTGAGAATTAAATTCTGAGGCAAAGGCTTGCTTTCGCTTTGCGAAAAAGTGCGCAATATGCTCAGGGGTCAGTTTTAGCCTTACGGCGAAATATACAATCGCAACAAACGCAAGGACCAAAATGGTACCAATCAGCCCGATAAAATCCTGAAGAAAATCATTGAGTTCAAAACCTACCATTCCACCAAGTAACGGACTCGTTTCTGAGAAAAAACCTAAAAAGGTTGCAAACCAAAGCATCACAATGATGCCCCAAAACCAAAAAGATTGAAGTCGTTTTTTAGGCTTGTCAAAAAAGTAATAGAATCCGGTTAAGGTAACCAGAACTGCAATGGTAAACGCGGCAAGCCCGAAGCCTTGATAAATAAAGAAATCTCCTAAGGCTGCACCAAATTTGTTTAGCCAATTTTGAGATTGCAAACTGCGATCGCTTAGATCGTTGAGCGTACTCTGATCTGCCTGCCAGCTGAAAAAATAGGAGATAAAAGAAAACAACAATGCTAGTCCCAGTAGGAATAGAAAACTTCCCAGAACGATCTTTTGTTGTTTAGACAGTACAAAAGAGATTTTTTTGGACTGCTTAGTCGTTTTAGATTTTGCTTTAGTTTTAGTCTTTTTTCTGGCCATTATAAGCGTAAACTCTAGAGTCGCGGTTGGGCTTCAAGAAGCAACTTGAAGCTTCAAAAATTTTTAAAGTATGGTAGCAAAGCCAAAATTTACTCTAAGAGCTTGATTTTGCTACGATTAATAGGTGTAATGCTAGCGCTAACTAATTCATATAAATTGATTAGCGCGTAAAAGTACAAATATCAAACGGTACTAAACTTATAAAATTTTAGAACAGTTTAGGGATATAAATGATACCGCCTATAATTGCCGCGATAACAGCAGCAAAGGTGACCGCTCCCGCAGAAACATCTTTGATCACTCCAATTTTTTTATGGTAATCCGGGTGAATGAAATCGGCTATTTTTTCAATAGCTGTATTGAGTCCCTCAACCGCCAGAACTAAGCCAATGGCCAGTAATTGAATACACCATTCTACCGAAGATATCTCGTAAACAAAGCCTAAAACGGTTACCACTAGCGCACACAAACTCTGCACCTGAATGCTAGGTTCGTTTTTGAGGAGTAACCAAGCGCCCTTAAAAGCATATTTAAAGGCCTTGATTCTATTTACTACAAAATGTTCTTTGGTTTCCGGGTCAGTCATACTTTAGTTGAGAACGCTTAAGGCAGCTTCGTAGTCGGGTTCTTGACCAATTTCGGGCACTTGTTCTTCATAAATGATGTTGTGGTCAGCATCTAAAACAAGCACAACGCGCGAATGCAGTCCGGCAAAAGCACCATCGGCAATTTCTAGCCCGTAGTCTTTACCAAAACTACCATCTTTAAAGTCAGAGAGTGTTTCTACGTTGTCTAGACCTTCGGCACCACAAAAACGTGCTTGAGCAAATGGTAAATCGCGTGAGATACACAGTACCGCGGTATCATCAAGAGCTGCAGCATCTTTATTAAAATGTCGTACTGAAGCAGCGCAAACCCCGGTATCTACACTTGGGAAAATATTCATCACAATGCGTTTGCCTTTGTAATGCTCAAGACTTACTTGAGCAAGGTCTTTTGAAGCAAGTTTAAAGTCAGGAGCAGCGGTGCCCACTTTAGGGAGTTCACCAGAAGTATGCGTAGTATTGCCGCCTAGGGTAATAGTAGCCATAGTTTTTAAATTGAAATTAGATCGCCCAATCTTTGGGACTTCAATTGTGTTAGTAAAGTGGAATCTTTTTAGCAATTAATGCGCCCACAATTGCAACGTAAATGTACTTATAAGCAAATGGACCTACAATTAAAGGAATGCTAAATTGAAGCGGTGAGCACTATTTAAGAGGTAGGAGCGCGCAATTTGGTTTCCGTGCATAAAAAAAGTCCTCAAATCAACAGACTTGAGGACTCTTTTCAATAAAAAAATCTAACCTACATTATTTATTGGCATCGCCAAAGGGTAACATCTTGATGCACAAACTCTAATCAAAATGATTTTGAACCTGTGTCTCGTGAGCCAATCTATTCAGACGGGCGTACCCAATGGCAATTTATCTGTCGATAGAACCTAGAACCTTTTGCGCAAAACCGTTTGCTGCATCACGTTCAGACATTCCATCTGCTATCATTTGGTGCATTTCTACTGCTCCACAAAGGTTGGTGATCAATTCACCTACAACATCCATATCGTTATCTGTACACGAGCGGTGCTCGGTAAAAGATTCTAAAACATCAATGGTGTTTTGTAAAGCTTCAGCACTGTTATTTTTCTGTAAATGTTTAATTACTGGTAACTTCATCTACGAGTTCTTTTAGGTTTTCAAACTTGTTGGTTTGTACCTGATTAACAAAAGTTCCGTTTTTAAACGTGGCAAAAGTGGGTAGGTTGTCTACCGTTGCCAATTTTCGGCTTTCGGGATATTTCTCTGCATCTACTAAGTAAAACTTAGCATTTTCATTTTCTGAAGCCAGCTTTTTGAATTTAGGCTTCATCAATCTGCAGTTTCCACACCAGCTTGCCATATATTGAACCACAACAGTTTCGTTATCGCTAACTAATTCTGAAAGGTTGTCTTGATCAAGTTCTTGAATCATAAGAATTGAATTTTAAGGTGATTAATTTCTTTTATAAATGAAGTTGGGTGAAAGAAATTAATTTGATGCTAGGTAAGAAGCAACACCATCACGGTTAGCATTCATTGCGTCTTTACCTTCTTCCCAGTTTGCAGGACATACTTCACCGTTTTTCTGTACGTGTGCATAGGCGTCAATTAAGCGTAAAAATTCTTTTACGTTACGACCTACCGGCATATGGTTTACACCTTCGTGAAATACAGTACCTTCTTCGTCGATCAAATAGGTAGCTCTATAGGTTACGTTATCACCGTCAACAGTTAATACACCGCTTTCTTCGTCATAACGCTCGTTAGTTACATCAAGAATACCAAGGCGGTTTGCCAAGTTACGGTTAGTGTCTGCAAGAATTGGGTATGTTACACCTTCGATACCACCGTTATCTTTAGGAGTGTTTAACCAAGCAAAGTGTACTTCTGGAGTATCGCAAGAAGCACCAATAACAATAGTATTGCGCTTTTCAAATTCATCCATAGCAGCCTGAAAAGCGTGAAGCTCTGTAGGGCATACGAATGTAAAATCTTTCGGATACCAGAAAAGCAATACTTTTTTGTTTTTGCTCTTTGCTTCTTCAAGGATGTTTACTTTAAAAGTATCTCCCATCTCGTTCATAGCATCAACTGCAAGATTTGGAAATTCTTTACCTACTAATGTCATATTGTTTGTTTTTAATGATTTATTTCTACTGCAAAAATAGCAGGGAAAAACCAGTATTTACAAGATATAAATGCAAACAAATTATTTCAGTATAAGAAATGCTTATGCTTAGTAAAGGAAATCTATTTTTTTAAGATTGTGCTAAATTTTAGTTGTGGAAACTGTCAAAATACTAATATATCTGAAGCTATTTTACGAGGTTGATAACGCAGTGTTTTCAACTAATCTCCGTAGCTATTAAATTTAACAGTTTAGGAAGCTTTAGCCTCTTTTAAACTGCGGATTTTGATACGGAAAGCTGCAAAAATTAAGGTCATAAACGGACTCAGCCAATTGAAGATCGCATACACAAAATAATCAGCTACCGAAACTCCTAAAACACCACTTTGGTAGGCGCCACAAGTATTGTAAGGCACCAAGACCGAAGTTACTGTACCGCTATCTTCTAGGGCTCGGCTTAAATTTTCAGGAGCCAGACCTTTGTCTCTATAGGCTTTTGCATACATTTTTCCGGGAACGACGATCGCAAGATATTGATCACTCGCAGTAGCGTTGAGACCTATACACGTAGCCACCGTACTGGCAAAAAGGCCAAAGGTACTTTCAAAAAGATTCAACATAAATTTACTGATGCGTGCCAAGGCTCCAATGGCATCCATCACGCCTCCAAAGGTCATTGCACAAATGATGAGCCAGATGGTGCCCAGCATACCTGCCATTCCGCTTGCGGCGAACAGATCATTAAGATTTTCGTTAGTGGTTTCTATAGCCGTATCTACAGTAATAGCATTCATTATTCCTTTATATCCGCTTTCTAGACTCAAGGTTTCGCTACCACCAAGGGTAGCGACGATTTCCGGCTGAAAAATAAGAGCGGCAATTCCGCCTAAAAGTGTACCAATCAATAGCGCAATTAGTGGAGCGGTTTTTTTAACGATCATAAAAATGACGATCGCAGGAACTAGAAAAAGCCACGGACTAATAGTAAATGCGTCATCAATAGCTGTCAAAATCACTGAAGTGTCGGCGTCACCGCTAGTCTCTATATTGAAGCCAATGATGATAAATACAATTAATGTTATAGTCACCGTAGGCACAGTGGTATATAACATATATTGAATGTGCGTGAACAAATCTGTGCCTGCCATTGCAGGAGCAAGGTTTGTTGTGTCGCTCAAAGGTGAAAGTTTATCTCCAAAATATGCTCCAGATAAAATAGCTCCGGCAGTCATTCCTAAAGAGATGCCTAAAGCATTA
Organism: Leeuwenhoekiella palythoae; assembly: GCF_900130045.1. Classification (GTDB taxonomy): domain Bacteria; phylum Bacteroidota; class Bacteroidia; order Flavobacteriales; family Flavobacteriaceae; genus Leeuwenhoekiella; species Leeuwenhoekiella palythoae. The sequence goes on along the minus strand of NZ_FQXT01000003.1, from coordinate 652,124 downwards.
GCAATACCTATTAATGCAATACCTACGGTAGCAGAGGTCGTCCAACTGCTTCCGGTGGCCACCGATATTATTGCGCAGATCACAACACAAGCGGCTAAAAATATAGACGGATTTAAAATTTGGAGTCCGTAATAAATCATTGTAGGGATGATCCCGCTAATGAGCCAGGTTCCAGCAAGGGCACCCACCATTAGGAGGATTAAAATGGCCCCTGCGGTAGATTTAATATTCTGCGCAACTTCTTCCATCATCGTATCAAAAGAAGTTTTATTAAAAATCCCCACTAAGGCAGCTACGGCTGCTCCCAATAGCAAGATGAACTGATTAGAACCGCTGAGCGCATCATCACCAAAAACAAATACATTATAGGCCAGCATCCCAACAAGAGCTATAATAGGAATTAAAGCTTCCCATATTGATAATTCTCTGTTTTCTAAAATCTCTTGATTTTTTGGATCCTGATCCTGATTGCTCATAGGTGTATTTTAAGATGCTTACAATAATAAACATTCTTTGGGATATAACTTTATTGTATAGCATAGTTGAACATAGGAAATACAAAAAACGAAAATAGCATTTTGAAGTAGGCAAAAGACAAGCGGCAGTAGCAGTTTGCAGTTTAGGATTAGCAGTTTTGGTTTCAAATATTCAAGATCCAAAGGTGGTATTAACTAGCAGCTTTTTTACCAATTGGTCATTTCGACCATCGAGTCTAATCCCATCATCATTGACTTTCCTATATTTGGCTGATCCCCAAAGGAAGGGAGTGTTTTCGCTAAACTTGAAGCCTCCCTTTGAAGGGAGGTTTGAAGGGATGTCTTTATGCTTTCTAGTTCAGGTTCAAATCTCATAAACCCAGAATCCCATTACAGTTCATCTCCATTTACCTCTTCAAGCAATTGTGCAAGGTCATCTATAAGTTCCAGCTCTTCTACAGGGATTAATTGTAACGCATGAAGCAGTACTTGCAGCACATTGTATTGCGGATCCGGTAGTTCCTGCGCGGCGACCCCCTCATTTTTTTCTAAAGCCAGGACGGATACTTTAATCAGGTTGGTTACTAAAAACATCAGGTCGCTGTAACTGCTCACCCGGTAGGTGCCTTCATAATAGCGCCCGGTTCTTCCGGTTTTGGGCGTCAGGTGTACCAGCTTTTGGGCTCTAAGTGCATTCAGCCGTTCCCGTATCTGTTTCTTTTTCATAGGAGCTTGTTTTAGAAGGTGTATGGTGTAGTTTCTTTAATTCGCGGAGTTTCTCCTCCGCCCGTTGACGCGCCGCTTTGATAAACCGGTAGGTAAGCTGTTCCGCTTTGTAGGCATCAGTATCTATAGTATCCCTTCCCGTTTTCTCGTGCAGGTTGTAAGATGCATGACACAACAGCGTATAAACCTGATGGGAGCGGAAAGAGCGTTTGGGATAGAGGATTTGGGGCAGATCGCAAAAGTGTTCGCACAGGTGCAACAGGTAAGGAAGCGCAAAGCAGGACGGCTGGTACTCCCAGAACACATAGATGAGGCCTAGACAGGCCTGTTGCACCGCCTGTTGGAGCAAGAGGTATTTCCCGTAATTGCTTTGAGGGTCTTCACAGTCTACCGCCTTCGTTTCAAAATACCTGGCGCGTTGTAGGCGAGTGTTCCAGTGGTTTGCGATACGGATATACACCTGCGGATGCTGCAGGTAGCCTGATGGAAGCTCCAGCCGCTGGTCTTCCCGGTACAGCAGTAGGCATTCCCGGAGCACCCGGTTTAAAAAAGCACTGCCCCAGTGGATACGACTGTTGGCTTCTCGTAGCGTAAGGTGTATGCTAAAGACTTCATAGCGGCCCTGCGTCTTATTCAATAGGCTGTGCTGTATGTGCATAGGGTCGGCTACCTCCTCGTGACTGATCACTAGCAGGCTGAGTACCTCCCGCGTTTCAGGTTTAATCGAGATACTTAAGCCGCCCGTATACGTTTGGGTGCGGTTTGTGCTTACCTGCCGCATCAAATAGACCGTATGTACCCGACTCAGGGAGCAGAGGAGGCGGATAAGGTCGTGGAGCTTAGAATCTGGGGTAAATGCAGTGTTCATAATCCCGGGTTTTAACGAATTGCCTAAAATCCCTTTAGATTAGGGCGGTAGAGCACCTATTAAAGAGAAAAAGTCTTACTTTTGAATAGCTTTTGGCAATACAGGTTTGTGTTATGCATTAAAAGTAATATGCTCGCCTTGCGTATCCTACCCGTATGCTTGGTAACTTACGCTTTACGGCTGGTAGTTTACCCGTATATATACCCGACAGGTTAACTAAAGAATTCTTATTTTTGAGACTATGACCACAACCAAACCCAATCACATCGGTAGAAAGATCGCCCGCATTCGCGAACTGCGCGGGATGAAGCAGGAAGCCTTGGCGCACGAACTCGGCATCAGCCAGCAAAGCGTGTCGCATATGGAGCAAAGCGAAAGCCTGGAAGACAGCAAGCTGGAGGAAGTGGCTAAGGTGTTGGGGGTAACCAAGGAAGGGATTGAGAATTTTTCTGAAGAGGCAATCTTTAATATCATATCAAACACATATCATAATACGAGTAATGATAATTCATCATTAATAGCAAGTTCACTTAATTATCAACCTACTTTTAACACAGTCGAAAAAATTGTGGAATTGTATGAACGTTTGGTACAGGCGGAAAAGGATAAAGTGAGTTATTTGGAGGAATTGCTTAAAAAGAAGTAAACTGCATTTTTTATAATAATTAGATGAAACCTCAGGCTTTAGTGTTTGAGGTTTTTTTTGTTCTTTTTTTAGAACTTACGATACTGTTATGGGCTTTTACAGAATTCTGTAAACTAGTTTAAAGACAAATGGTTACATTTAAAAAATTAACTATAAGGTATTGATATCCTATAAATTTTGAGGGGATATTAATATATTTAGCTTTGATATAACAAGTTGGAGTTAATGCTGAAAAAATAGAATGGCAGAGATTGAGAACATAAAATATTTTGCAATTCTAGAGGAGTTTGAAACTTCTGACAAGTTGATAAAGTTAGGTTTAGGAGAACTGCAAAATATTAATCTCGATAACGATTTCTACTTTCTTCCTTTTCAACTTTTATCTCAAGGATTTGAGAGATTTATGAAGGCCTACATTTGTTTAGGTCACTTTCATAAACACGGTAAACTTCCAAACTTTAAATACCTAAAAAATCTCGGACACGATTTGGAGAAGTTGCTCAATGAAATAGTTGAAAATTATTATATAGATTTTAACAGACCGCAATTTGACTTGGATAATGATTTTATTCAAAATGATTCAGATTTAAAGAGACTCCTATATATTCTGTCGGAATTTGGAAAATTATCAAGATATCACAATTTTGACTTAATTACTGATAACAAGAAGATTGGAGTAAATACAAAGAAACTGTGGCAAGAATTTGAAAACACGATTCTCAATAAAAATGACTATGATAAACTTATGGACTTTAATTTAAGTCAAGAGGTTTATCAAAAAATAACTAATCACATCATAGTAGTATTTGAAAAGTTTGTTTCTGCTTTATCAAGGCAATTTATTTTCAAATGTTTAGGTCAAAAAGGAATACAATTATCAGCGATAACTGCTTTTGATTTTGGCATGCTTTACGATAAGGACTTTGGTAAAAAAGACTACAGAAGTCAAACCACAAGATATAAAGAAACCCCTAAAAAAGTACATAAGCGAACTGTAATTGATGAAGTTCAACGAAAAGTAAACCCGGATTATAAATCGAAGAAAATAAGGAAAAAGGAGTACGAAGGAGATTGGCCTTTTTATGCAGAGGAAATTATTATTGAGAGCAGACAAAAACATTGGTGTACAGTGACAATTGACGGATTTGACTATGCTTTAAATGGTTCTGCTAAAGGAAGATATAAATTGGAAAATCCTCACGATGCAGGAATGGCAATTTTAGGAAAAAGCCTTGCCGATTTTATAAAAATGGCATTGGATTTAAACAAGGATAAAAAGCACTAAAGCGCTACATTGGTTATACTTAATGAGATTTTTAGTGCTAAATTGGAGGTAAATGAACGTAAACAAACATATCGGTAGGCTTAAAGAGTTGTGGTATTTAATCCCGCACCACGCATAGCCGGGCCGTTACCCTTAATGCTGAGAAAAACTTTGAACAATAAAAAATCAAGAAAATAAATGGGAGAATGGTCAAAAAAAATTGGAGAACAAGGAGAGAATATTGTCAAATATTTTTTTGAGGAGCTAATAGGTTTTAAGGACATATATAGAACAGGAATTGAAATTCCTTGCAGTTTTAGTGAACAGCATAAAAAAGAACAAGCAAAAAAAAGATTAACACATGGAATAGATGGGCTAGTCTCATATACTTGTCCACTTGTTGAAGAATTATTGGAGATTGAGCTTGTATCTGTCAAGTATACAGCGGACAAATATCCAACCAACTTGAAAGATAAATTTAAAGATTGGTTTATAGAATTGGCATATACTATGAAATGCTTTAGTAATTCCGAAGTTTATCAAAGTATTAATTCTTCAATTTCAGATGTTTCGGACACGTCGGTTTCAGGTCTTTTATTTTGGTTATCGAATAACGACGAACATAAAGAATATAATATTCTACCTGAAATCGCCAATTCAACATTTTCAGGGAACGAATTGGTTTATGACAAGATTATTGTTGTTGATAATGCGAGAATGAACTTTCTGTTCAATCTCATTCAACCCATAAAGAATATCTTCGGCGAAGACAATTTTGACTTCGTTTATCATAAGACCGGTATGAATAATGCAATTACTCAAAATTTGAGTTTTGGAAAAAAAATGCCTCTTCAATATATATGTTCTGACATTATACCAATTCGATTAACAAAAAGCGATGATGTTATTTTAGTAATAGGCTCAAGAGACAATTTTGAGAAAAACGATTTATTGCGACTAATTGCGCTTTCAAAAGAATTCAACCATTTGGAGGCAACTTCAAAAACTCTGATAAGTTTTCCAGACTATAACAAATTAGAACATCAAGATATTGTTACAAGTGTACTGGCTCAAATTGAAAATTTATCTTACAAAAACCAAATTGAAGTTGTGAGACACGATTTTGATTTCAGAAATTTATAATTATGGGAGTAGAAAAAGATCAGATTAAAGAAATATTACCGATTGGTGACCAACTTAGGGCAATGATTTCACAATCGTTTTTGACAGGGAAACATCTAAGAGACTTACTTAGCAGTAAAGGAATATTTATAGATGAAAACGATAAAAATAAGTCTGTTCCGCTTTTAATGAATTCAATTTTGAGCCCGAAAGAGTTTTTGAGATTAGTGGAAAATCAAAAAACAAAGGAAGAAAAGTTTAAAGTAAACACGTTAACTCTTCCTTGTCAAACCGATAAACCATTGTTAGATATAATTCCTCCAAATTTCTCAATAAATAAAATAATCAAAGAAAATATTGTCTATAAACCAAATTACAAGGTTAAAGCCAATCCACAATTCACTTATTCTAGCAAAGACAAAAAAAGTATCCAGCTCGAATATGAAATTGAGCGTGAAAACAGAACAAAAGATTGGGTAAACACCAAAACAACCCACAAAGCAGTAATAACAATTGAGAAAAAAGCTAATAATGAAATTAGCTTGGTACTTACGAAAAGTTATACATCAAAAGAAACGAACGATATTAATGAGATGGTTTTGCGAAACTTAAAAGGCCATTTTAAAAATGTCAATATCGTAAAAGAAGAAGTTGATTTTGTAAGAATTTTATTTAAGGATTTTACTAATCAAAATAGGATACAATTCTTATACAGTTTTACTTCACCAGCTCTAAGCAGGCATTTGGAATTTGTAGAGATAACAGACTTAAACGTTCATATTGACCCTGATATTGATACGCCGCAAGAAATTAAAGAGTTTATTTCGGGAATTGATAAACTAAAAATAAATGGAAAGGAGCTACAAGAGCATATATTTATTACCAAAAATGACTATCACGAAAAAATCATTTTCTCGTCAATTTCTCTTAAATATAAATTCATTTTTAATGGGATTGAAGGAAACTGCATAATCGAATATTCTTTTCCAGCTTATTTACTTAAACAAAATACAAACGCTGAATTCCAGTTTGATATAGTAATTAACGTTGATAGAAAGGTCAAAGAATTTGCAAACATTAGTGAGTTACATAAGAATATTTCTAAAATAATTGAAAACCAAAAATTGGAACAATTCGAGAAATATAAAAAATAGGGAGTAAGTACTACAGGTAACAATAGCCATTGCACAAGACTGTAAAACATAATACTACTTACTCAAATAAGCCTCCCGAAGCTTGGAGATCGAGCGGAACAATTCATTGTTGCATATCGCTTGCACTTCAACTACTGTTATAACATAAACAGGTAGTTTTGTAGCCTACTGCCGTTAGCAACAATTTGAGAATGAACCTGCGAAAACTATTCGAAATTAAACCAAAAGAGCAAAAGCCATATGAGTTTGCTAACGTATTGCATATGTGGGAAGATGACTATTTAATGATTGAATTACTTCCAAAAGACAATTTGGAATTCATCAACAAGGAGTCGCATAGAATCAACGAATTTGGAAAAGAACATTTTGACGGTTATGGATTTACGGATATAACCGTAATCGGTGAAATACCGATCAAGACGATTGATAAAAAAATTGACTTTAAATCTGTTGCGGAAATTTTTGAGAAAAATGGAATGCAGAGAATTAAAGAAGTGGTTTATCAGAATGTTGGACATTTAACTGGAGAAAAAGTTCCGTTTGGATTTGGCTCAAATAAGTTCGCTATTTTACTGGACGAAGCGCATGGAAAACTAAAATATATTTGGACTACTGGCCGCATAGAAAACGAAGAACTGGAAAGTAAATTCAAAAAAGGACTTTCTGAATTTGTAGAGACTTATAATTTTCTGGCTATCGACTGGTACAAATGCCAATCTTTCGATTTACATTCTGAAAATGGAATTGAGGAATTTATAAAATACAGTTGCTAATAACTAAGTGTTCATGCGGCCGGTACATCCTGTCCCGTTGCATAATGGGAACACAGTATGGACCCCCCGCTCCCGCAAGTCTTTGACTTGTGGTGCAGGTAAACAAAAAAGTTCTCAACTAAGAAAGCTTCTCGATACACCGGTCTCGGTCGCAGACCTCGTCCGGCACTCGAAGTGACAGTATCGATAACCATATGTTTTGTATTATTATGCTTAATGTAAAATGACCTACCATCAAGACATAGCGAATAGTTTGAAGTCATATGTTTGCAACATAGAGAACATTGGTGAAGAAGGAGTCCGACCCCAGAACGTGAACACTTATTTAGATAAAGCCAATACGATTTTACACATAATTGACCGTCAGCGACCAGAAGACTACAGACAACTTATAGAATGGCTAAATCAGCAAGGACGAAATTTCGGTTGGTCATTTCCAAAAAATTCAGATGAAGACACGTTCGAAACTGAATTTTGGAGACTAAAAGATTCGATTAAAAGAATAACACAAGGAATGACGTTAAACGAACGACTTTACTTCTTTGGCTATTTAGATGAGTATGAAAAATTGAGGCCAATTGAGCGATCAGCCCGTGAGGAAATTGAACTGAAATTATTCATGAAATAAAGAGAAAAGACTAAGGTTCCGCTCCCGCAAGTCTTGGACATTTGACGCTACTAAAAAACCACTGTTCGCGCGCGATTGCATCGCGTGCAGGTAGTACTTCTTCTTCTAACTTAAGAACTTTTGATGTTTGAGGTTTACGAGCTCCCGTGAAATAGAAATCACGCGAGTAAAGAAAATGATTAAAACATGATATGGCAACGTAAAACACCTTGCCATATGTTTTATAATTTAAAAACTAAGGCCGTTAAACCTCCCTCCGACTGTAAGGGAGGTCATTAAATTTAAACTTAAAAAGATCACGTCTTAAACACCTTCAGCACCTGCATTGGATTAAAGGCTTTTGAATTCATACCTACTTTGCCCAAACGCATGGCTGCAGTATAATACAGCACCCCCGTCGTGACCAAAACCAAAGCTTCGGGCGGCAGTGCCGTAGCGGTAAAACGGCTAGCAGGGATGCTTCGCGATTTGTGTGGGATAGGGACTTGAAAGAGTTCGTAACTTAAAAGCCGGTACGTCTTCGAATCATAGACGCTCACCCAGTAGCAGAGTTCGGCCTCGGCGGCCGTTGAAGGCCAATAGAGGAGATTATTGTTGGCTTTAAATTCAGGTATGTTGATATTCAGAGTTCCTGCTTCAAGGCTCAACTGCAAGCCGGGCAGCTGTACGTACTGCGGAAACTGATGTTTAAGGTCAGTTTCTAGCCCTTCCAATACGGTGGGTTCTCCCTGCCACAAATCCAGACGGCCCTGAGGCAAGCTATCGTTCATTTTCATCCCCTGATACACCGCTTTGCGAAACCGGTTAAAAAATTGTGGGTCATAATGGGTGCCAATAAAAGGTCGTAATCCTCGCACCAAAGCACTGGTGGTTTGGGAGGCCTTCCCAAAATCGGTCGCCGTTTGCCGCGAACGTCCCGCTGGGAATTTGCCCGTTTTTTCTGGCTTGGCCTGTACGATGGTTTTTCCGTTAACATTTCGAAATACGAGTGGGCCTACACGGCCTACAATACCCAGTTTAGAATCTAAATACGCCATAATCTTTACACTTGAGTTGATAATGCTCCCCCAATACTCCCATACTGACCCACAATAAGTGTGGGAAAGTGTGGATTTAGTGTGGGGTGAGTGTGGACTCACTGTGGGAGCATTATATTGAACTAAGATACAGCTATATCTCCAAAAAGGGTTATTTATAACATTGATAATCAATAATTTATAAAATTTGGTTAAAGGGTACAAGTGAATTGCTGCGCTAACCTAGGTCTTAATGGCAAAAATGCTCCACCTTCAGCTCCTTTGATTTTCCCTTAATGACAGTCGTATAAACCTATTAAATCGTTGAAAAATAAATAAACAAGGCTGAAATGCACATTCATAACGAATGCTTTGTACTTGTGTTAAATAGCTGTTAAGGGGTAATGCAAGTACTTTTAACAAGTACTTTTGCAAGGCCTCAATTATATGATATGAAACAACAAATACTTGCATTATCTTTTCTTATTTTATCTTTTTCTATTCATGCACAAATAGGAATTGGGACAACTTCACCAGAAGCTACTTTAGATGTTCGTGCAACCAATCATTTAGGTGCAGCTACCGCCACCGATGGAATTCTTATACCTCGAATTAACGATTTAAGCGTTAGTGGTTCAGAGGACGGGCAATTAGTATATTTGATTGCAGCATACGGGTCTTATGGTAAGGGTTTTCATTATTGGGATCAGGACGCATCGGCTTGGGTGCCCATAAATTCAACAGTAGAGCCTTGGTATGATGCCGCAGATCAACAACCTGCAACCTCAAATACAGCTACTATTTATACTTTAGGCCAGGTAGGGATAGGAACCAACAACCCGCTGGGTGCCTTACATGTTTCTACAGAGAACTCTCGCGATGTTTTATTCTTAAGATTTATTGATGGATTAGATGATGATTTAGATCTTGATCTTTTTCGCGCTTTAGGAACACTTGAATCTCCAGCGCTATTACCTGATAATACACGTATAGGAGGTTTGAGAGGTCAAGGTCTAATCAATGCCTCTACCTATGCCTTTAAACCGAGTGCAGAAATCTACTTTCAAGCAGACGGAGCCACCTCCTCTTCATCTAGTGCAGGGAAGATCAAATTTGCGACCACACCCTCTGGAGCTACCTCAACTGTAGATCGTATGGTTATTAGAAATGATGGCAAAGTAGGGATTGGAACTAATGATCCTATAGAACATATTGAGATTAAAAGAGCAGGGGATAACGATATGCAATTTACTAGCGCAAGCAATAACCCTCCTAACCTAATTTTTTATAACACAGGAGGGTCTTTAGAGGCACCTGGACCTACCGGTACAAACCAAGAAATCGGTTCCATGATCTTCAAAACTCATGATGGTGTCGCTGTACGCGAAATAGGTGGAATGCGTTTGTATATAGATGGAACACCTACTAATGGCAGTACTCCATCTAAATTTGTAATCACCACCACTCCATCAGGAACTACAAATCAAGCAGAGGTAGTTACCATAGATAATCAAGGATATATGGGGGTTGGAGTCTCTGATCCACAAGCCAGACTAGATATTTCGGGGAATGTAAAAATTGTAGATGGTACTCAAGGTAACGGAAGAGTACTTACCTCCGATGCCAATGGTAATGCAGGTTGGCAAACACCGCCTAGTTCTCAAGCGATGCTTCGAAACAATATTATTTACACGAGTTCAGGGTCAGATTTTCTAATAAACTATAGCAACGAGCTATTTAGTGCTATACCAGGAGCTTCTTATAATGGTACGACATTGACCCTTCCTCAAGGAATATATGAAATTGAATCCAATATATTTTTGACTGATAATGGTATGGTAGAATGGAATATGAGAGTTAATGGCTCTGTGTCTTCTCAAAGTATAGGAGGTTTAGCTGCACCGGTAACTTACAGTGCCAATGTTAGTCCTCATAAACAAGAAGCCATCATACGCGTTTCTGATACCACTGCGGCTATTGATTTTATAATTACAAGTTACACCGGTAGCATTAACGCAGATCCGGCTCAATGCTGGATGAAAATAAAAAGACTGCAATAATTCAATTATTGCTTAAATTTTTAGATTATTTCTTGTTAGGTCGTACCTTTATACTTCTTAAACAGAAATCAGTATTATGAGTACATACGACGTTGCGGTCATTGGTTCCGGTCCCGGAGGTTATGTGGCTGCCATTCGCTGCGCCCAGTTGGGTCTTAAAACAGCAATCATTGAGAAATATGCAACTATGGGCGGTACCTGCCTAAATGTAGGTTGTATTCCATCTAAAGCCTTGTTAGATTCTTCGCACCATTATGAGGATGCGGTTAAGCATTTTGAAGAGCACGGGATCGAGATCCCGGGCGAGGTAAAGATCAATTTAGAAAAAATGATGGGGCGTAAAGCTTCCGTGGTGGAGCAAACTACTAAGGGAATCGAGTTTTTGATGAGCAAGAACAAGATCGATACCTATCAAGGGGTGGGTAGTTTTAAGGATAAAACCCATATTCATATCGCAGTAGCGGAAGGGGATGATGTGGAGATCGAAGCAAAATATACCATCATCGCGACCGGAAGTAAACCTGCAAGTCTTCCATTTATTGAAATCGATAAGGAGCGTATCATAACGTCAACCGAAGCCTTAAAACTTAAAGAAATACCGAAACATCTTATCGTTATTGGCGGTGGTGTAATCGGTCTTGAATTGGGCCAAGTTTATAAACGCTTAGGTTCTGAAGTAACTGTGGTTGAATATTTAGATCGCATCATCCCAACGATGGATGGCGCGCAAAGTAAAGAATTGACCAAAGTGCTTAAGAAGTCAAAAATGACGATCAATACTTCACATAAGGTGAGCGCTGTAGAGCGCAATGGTGACGAGGTGATCGTAAAAGCGACCGATAAAAAAGACAAAGAAGTAGAATTTAAAGGGGATTATGTCTTGGTTTCTGTGGGACGTAAAGCCTATACAGACGGGTTGAATCTTGACGCGGTTGGTCTTAAAACCGACGATCGTGGTCGAGTGGAAGTCAACGAACACTTGCAGACTTCTGTAGCTAATATTTATGCGATCGGTGATGTCGTGCGTGGCGCTATGCTAGCACATAAGGCGGAAGAAGAAGGCGTATTTGTTGCGGAAACATTAGCTGGTCAAAAACCGCATATCGATTATAATTTGATTCCGGGAGTGGTATACACTTGGCCTGAAGTTGCTTCGGTAGGTAAAACTGAAGAGCAATTGAAAGAAACTGGTACGGCTTATAAATCTGGTCAATTCCCTATGCGTGCTTTAGGACGTTCTAGAGCTTCTGGTGATATTGATGGTTTTGTAAAAATTCTTGCAGATAAAGAAACCGATGAGGTGCTTGGGGTTCACATGGTGGGCGCTCGTGTAGCCGATTTGATTGCTGAAGGTGTAACGGCTATGGAATTCCGTGCTAGTGCCGAAGATATAGCGATTATGTCGCACGCACATCCTACGTATGCCGAAGCAGTAAAAGAAGCGGCGCTCGCTGCTACTGAAGATAGAGCATTACATATCTAATACTATTAGAATTCATTAAAACCCTTTTCAACTGAAAAGGGTTTTTTTATTGGCACCGCCAAAGGGTTTACTACTCCGTCCCGAAAGCTTTAGGGATGCCTCCAAATTAAAAATTTGATCTCAACAAATACCTTAAAGAGGTCACTCAAGTTTACTTAAAAACTATGAAAGCGATTTATATAACTCAAGCCGGTGGCCCCGATGTTTTGCAGCTGCAAGATTTGGAGCTTCCTGTACTAGAACCTAATGAGGTGCGTATTGCGGTAAAAGCTTCTGGCGTCAACCGCAGTGATATTCTTACCCGTCAGAATCCTGATGCGTATGGCGGTGATACCCCTAAAGCGCAAATTCCGGGATTAGAGGTTTCAGGGACTATTACCGCAGTAGGTGCTTCGGTTGAAAATTTTAAAATTGGTGATGCGGTTTGCGCTTTGGTTGCCGGTGGTGGCTATGCGACGCACATTCACGTTGATGCTCGTTTATGTCTTCCAATACCTAAAGGCCTGAGTTTTGTAGAAGCAGCAGCACTTCCTGAAGTGATTTTTACAGTTTGGTTTAATGTGTTTCAGCAGGCCAAAGCGGTAAAAGGCGAAGGTTTACTCATTCACGGCGGCACCAGCGGCATTGGAGTTATGGGATTGCAAATCGCCAAAGCTTTAGGTTTACAAACGTATACCACTGTGGGAACTCAGGAGAAAGTGCATTTTATTGAGAAACACGCCTTGGCCAAGGTGATTAATTATAAGGAAACGGACTTTGAACAAGCTTTTAGCGAAGAGAAAATCGATGTGATTCTAGATATGGTTGGCGGTGATTACACCCAGAAAAACCTGAATATACTTCAGAAAAATGGTCGGCTTGTGCATATCAACGGAATGAAAAGCTTAACGCCTACCATCAATTTATGGACGGTGATGAGCAAACAACTCATAATAACCGGGAGCTTATTAAAACCACAGTCTATTTCCGTCAAGAAACAGATTGCAGAAGAGGTTGCGCAGACTGTTTGGCCATTACTAGCTTCAGGCGAAATTAAACCAGAAGTGTATCGTGTGTACCCTCTTGAAGAGGCTGCTCAAGCCCATCAACTTATGGAAGACAGTGACCACATAGGCAAAATTATTCTAGAACCCCAGCATTAAAATATTGCGATGCCCCATACTAATAAACAAACTCATTATGCGATAGATACTTCTAACGCACCCTTAAGTAAACAACAACTTAAAGAATTAAAAGATCAAGCGTGGCTGAAAGAAGAAGCGGGGCCATTTGGTTTGGTGTTTTCTAATCACACACTCGATGCGTATTTAGACGAGGAATACCGTCACGGTAATTCCATACTGACCAAAGATGGAGACCTTCTAAAAACAAAATCCAGCGGAGAACGTAAACGCTTGTTGCTCGCGTACCAACTTGCGCAGAATCCCGACTTTCTAATATTAGACAATCCTTTTGATGCTCTTGATATACAACGCGTGGCATCATTAAAAAAAGAATTACAAGAATTAGCTAAAAGCACCGTATTGCTTCAGCTTTTTCGCAGAAGCGATGAGGTGCTTCCGTGTTGCACGGTAGGCTTAACGTATCAAGAGGGCCAATTTGTAAAGGTAGATTTAATTACAGAACAGCATACTTCGGTTTCCATAAATCACGAACAAAAACTTCCGGAGCCATTAGAGGCTTTTAAGAATGTGCCAGACGAACTTATTTCATTTAGAAATGTTTCCGTTTCTTTTGATGAAAAGCCTGTGTTGAAGGATATCACTTGGACGGTTAAGCGCGGGAGCTCATGGCATTTAAAAGGTCCTAACGGAGCCGGTAAAACTACCTTGCTGTCTATGGTAACCGGTGACAGTACCAAAGGTTATGGCAAAGAATTATACCTTTTTGGAAGGAAAAAAGGAAGTGGAGAAACGGTTTGGGAAATCAAACAGAAAATAGGCTATTTCACTTCGGCAATGACGGAGCGTTTTGACGGTATGCACGATGTGCAAAGTATGATCATTTCGGGATTGTATGATAGCGTTGGTTTGTATCAAAAACCCACAACCTTAGAACAAGCGCGTGCCGAAGAATGGTTGGTACTCCTAGGGTTAAAACAGTTGAGCGGAGCCCGTTTTAGAACGTTAAACGAAGTTCAAAAACGACTGATTTTAATCGCCAGGGCGATGATAAAACATCCGCCGTTATTGATCTTAGATGAACCCACTGCCGCACTAAACGAGACCGGAGCGGCTTTGATCGTTTCCTTAATCAATAAGATTGCAGCTTCCGGTAGTACCAGTGTGCTTTATGTTTCCCATAAAGAGGAAGTTGGTTTAGAACTATTCAATGAGTTGTTACTTGTACAAGATGATTGTGATTTTGCCGGATATACTGCAAAAATTAGAAGTTCATAAAATTATATAAGTAATTTTAAAAATCTGCATTTTGGTGTGCTTAATTCCCGTATTTTTAATGCAGGACGAATGCGCGTAATTTTTGTGCATTAGATCTTCCCAACTCAGTTCAAATGATTACAAATACCGCGTTAGCGCAGAAGTTTCATAAATTATGTTCAGAAAGTTATGAACTTTCCGAATGGCTACACAGTCAACCTAGCCTAGGATTTTTTTATTCAGAACTTCATACTCAAGCTGACTACTTTGTGAGCCCTTCCTTTTGGGCGGCAATGGGTTACACCTCTTCAACAGTCCACGCTCCGATAGATTTATGGGAGTATGTAATACCTCAGGAAAGTTTGCAACTGCTCACTACAATTAGGCAAACAAGCGTTGATCAAGCTAATCATGATTTTTATTTTAGAAATAGTAAAGGAGCGAAGCAGCGAATAACCGGACAACATTTGCGGCATACCGATTCTAATGGTCAGAGGCATCTCCTTATTCGCTTTTTTAATGAAGAGGAGGGCAGAAAAGCTCCAAAGCTAGATTGCGATAAGATCCGTGAGTTACAAAAATTTAATGAGATCTATGAAGAAACTAATAGATTGGCTCTGGTAGGTGGTTGGGAGGTCGATATAGCTTCAAAAACCGTAAAGTGGACTAATGTTACTAAAGCGATACATGATGTGCCAACAGATTATTTTCCTCAATTGGAAACTGCTATAGCCTTCTATAAAGAAGGGTGGAGTAGAGATCGTATTATGGAGGCCTTTGATAAATGTGTGGAGCAAGGCATTTCTAATGATGGAGAGTATATAATAATTACGGCCACAGGTCAGGAAAAATGGGTTCGTGCTTTTATGAAAGCTGAATTCAAAAACGATACTTGTGTGCGGGTATATGGTGCGTTTCAGGATATTACACAGCAAAAGCAACAGGAGCAATCTATCATTACTACAGAACAGCGTTTTCAAAAGGTTTTTGAAAATTCTGCATTGGGAATTATATTAATTGATGGATCCAATACGATACAGCAAACCAATGCAGTTGCTAAAGAAATTTTTGGTTTAACCAAACTCACTGCCGAAGAGGTTAAATCGTATACCATCAAAAATGTAATAAAAAAAGAATATTTAGCTAAAGCTTTATTAGAGCGCGATCGATTACTCACAGGAGAAATAGATAGTTACAATTTTGAGGCTGAATTCTGGCATACATCAGGCCGAAGTTTATGGTGTAATATTACCTGCTCTTTAGTAAAAGAAATAAATTCTGAAAATAGCTTAATCATAACTCAGGTAGAGGATATTACCAAAAAGAAAAAACTAGAACGCAATGCCTTAGAACATGCCTATCGCTTTAAACGTATTTTTGAATACTCTCCTAATGGAATGGCTCTTGTAGATCTTGAGGGAAATTGGAAGAATATCAATAAAAATTTGGCTGAAATTATCGGCTACACCAAGGAAGAGTTTTTACAATTAACCTTTGCCGATTTCACACATCCTGAAGATCTGTTTAAGGATCAGGAGCTTCTTAAAAAACTGGTAGCTAAAGATATTTCTACCTATCAAGTAGATAAACGCTATATACATAAAAATGGGAGCATAGTTGAGTGTGTGCTAACCGTATCTGCGCTTTATGATCGTGAAGGAAACATTTATTCTATTATAGGACAAGTTGTTGATCTAACCGAATCTAAGGCTGATAAAAGAGCTTTAGAAGAAAGTTTACTAGATCATCAAGCTTTACTAGAAGCGACATCTCAGATCATCATTGTGGAAACCGACCGGAACCATCGTATTAAAAGGTTTAATAAAGGAGCTGAAAACCTTTTGGGATACAAAGCAGATGAAGTCATCGGGCATAAGTATCACGAATTGTTTTTCCTGCAACAAGAGCTCTTAACGTATACGGCATTGTTAAGCGAGGAATATGGGGAAGAGATATCAGCGGAAGAGGTGTTTACCTTTAAATTAAATAAAGGGATTATAACCTCAGAAGAATGGAATCTGCTTAAAAAAAATACTAAACTTTTGCCAGTTCAACTCATTGTGACTCCGGTCAAAAATGAAGATGGGGCTGTTAAAGGCTACTTAAAAATAGCCACTGATATTTCGGCTCTAAAGCGTATGGAGCAATCCTTGATTACTGCTAAAGAACGAGCGGAAACAGCCAACAAATTTAAATCGGAATTTTTGGCCAATATGAGTCACGAAATTCGTACACCGCTCAATGGAGTTATAGGTTTCGCAGATATTCTTTTGAAATCACAACTTTCTGAAAGTCAAGCGAAGTATCTAGAGACTATATATTCATCGGCCATATCGCTTTTAGATTTAATTAATGATATTCTCGATTTTTCAAAAATTGAAGCCGGTAAGCTAAGTCTTAATCAAGAGCGCATTAATATTGCGGAGTTATGTGCACGTTCGGTAGAGATGATCAAAAACCAAGCCCACCAAAAAGGCTTGGAGGTGCTTTTAAATTTACCCAATGCAATCAATCAATATATTATTGGCGATGGATTACGACTGCGACAAATTCTAATCAACTTACTTAGTAATGCGGTAAAATTTACACATCGGGGAGAGATTGAGCTGAAAGTGGAAGCCCATAATTCTTTACAAAAGGATGATGAAGTGGTGTATACCTTTTCCCTGCGTGACACTGGCATTGGAATAGCCCCTCACAACATAGAGCATATTTTCAGTGCCTTTGACCAAGGCGACAGATCAACCACTAGAAAATATGGAGGTACAGGACTGGGATTAACTATTAGCAATAGGCTGCTGGCGTTAATGAATAGTTCGTTGCAAGTTGATAGTGAGTTGGGCGTAGGAACTACCTTTTCTTTTACAGTAACCTTCGCTAAAGGCGCAGGAATTAAAAAAGCCTCCTTGCAACTTGTAAGCGTGCACAACGTTTTGATAGTTGATGATAACAAAAATAATCGTTTGATACTTACAGAAATGTTGGAGTCAAGAGATATGAAAGTTTTTCAAGCGGCCAATGGAATTGATGCAATAGAGGTGCTTGAGCAAGGTCCTAATTTTGATTTGGCACTAATTGACTTCAATATGCCCTATTTGAATGGGTTAGATCTTATTAAACATGTGCGACAGGATCTTCATATTTCGCAGAAAGAACTGCCAATTATTCTGTTGCATAGTTCCGCCGAGGATAGTAAGATCAATAAACAAATAAGATTATTAGAGATTTCAGGGCATCTAGTAAAGCCTGTTATACGAAACACACTTTACGAAACTATAGATAACCTTACCCAAAACAAACCTACTGTTTACAACGATGCTTTGCAGCTCCAAGCGATAAAATCTGCTGCTTTGAACATTTTGATCGCTGAGGATAATCCTGTAAATAAATTTTTAGCGCGTACCATTCTAAATAAACTCTTGGATAAGGCTCAGCTTATAGAAGTAGAAAATGGCGAGCAGGCTGTAGCAGCCTTTAAAAAGAATCACATTGATATCATCTTTATGGATATTCAAATGCCGGTTTTAAGTGGTTACGAAGCTACACAACAAATCAGAGCATTAGAGTCTAAAGAAGAGCGCGTACCAATTATTGCGTTAACCGCTCGTGCTTTAAAAGGGGAGCGGGAGCGCTGCTTGGCGTATGGTATGGACGATTATATTTCAAAACCTCTGGTGATGGACGATGTTCAATCTGTACTTAAAGGATTAGTTAAAAAGAAAAGTATACATTTGATTTAAACCAAGTATTTCTTTTTAAGATTAAATTTTTTTGAAAAATTGAATACAACAAAAAAACGTGTAATTCTTGTAGAAGCAGATTTAAATGCACAACTTCAATTTAAGGCGCAGTTTGCGAAAAGTGAAGTGGAGGTTACGGCATTTACTTCTGGTATGGGAGCCATTCAATATATCAAACAAAACGGTATACCAGAACTTTTAGTGCTCGAAGAAGCTGCCAAACCCTTAGGGGCTGTACAAACCTTAAATTATTTAAAAGATCAAATAGGATTTTCAGCTCCGGTAATTGTCGTAGCTAATCACATCCATAGTGGACTGGACAAGCTGCGCGTTCAAAAAATTATTACCAGGCCGTATCGAAATGCAGATATTCAGTTTATTAAGGAGTTACTCATGCTTGATGCAATAATAAAGAACCCATCATCACAAGCATATAATCTTGATTATCTTATGGAGTTGGCCGATGGAGATGATACCTTTATACAGGAAAGTTTAAAAATCTTTTTAACTTCCGTACCCGCTCAAGTTCATGCTTTAGTTGAAAGTTTTGAAGAAAATCGGTTAGAAGCAGTTTGTCAATACGCGCATGCAATTAAGCCGTCTTATGAAATGTTACAAAGCAAACGGGCAGCAAACTTATGCGATACCATCGCTCATTACGCACAACCTCAGGAACTCCCATCACTTGTCAAGGCCTTAAAAAAAGAACACGAAACTATTGAATACGCGCTTCTACAAGATTTTCCGGAACTATTAAATGGAAAGAAATGTAACAATTAAAAAACACCTGTACAGTGAGAAAACGTATCCTAATAGTCGAAGACAATCAACAGGTAGCCGAAGCTATTGTGCTCAGTTTAGAACAAGCCGGATATACTACTTGTGTATGTGCTGATGGGACTACAGCCATTGAGCAGCTGAAAAGCAACACCTTCCACTTAGTGATTATCGACCTATTATTGCCCTTCACATCAGGGATGAACGTCATTAAATGGTCTAAAACCGAATTTCCTACCCTCCCTATCATCGTGTTATCTTCCATAATTGAAGAGAATATAGTGACCCATACCTTTCTTATGGGAGCTTTTGATTACATCTCTAAGCCCTTTAAACCTTCTGATTTGTTACAAAGTATAAATAAAGCGTTACAACAAAAAAATTGACTGCTGTACATTTGCTATTAATTTTATACCTTTGCTATTCAAGATGAAGCAGGTAGCAAAACAAATAATGGCACTAGTTCTGGCATTCGTGGTCGTGTGTACCACAATGTCATTTACTATAAATATGCATTATTGTGGCGAAACTTTAGTTGATTACACGGTGATCAACAAAGCCAGTTCTTGCGGAATGGATCAGATGGCTAGTTCTTTAGGTAACACTGACTGTGAGCAACAAGTCATTCAAAAGTCGTGCTGTCAAGACAAAACGTTTTCTGCAGCCGGCCAGAACGAATTGAAGCCTAGTTTTAGTTCGTTTTCTTTAGAGCAACAGCTTTTTGTAACCACCTTCTGCTATGCTTATGCGGCGCTCTTGGCCCCACAAACCACCGCTTCAACAGACTTCTTTGCGTATACACCTCCTCAACTCGTCAGGGACATTCAGACCTTAGACGAGGTTTACTTGATTTGATAGGTATTGTTTAGACATTCTTCGTCTAAACTTTAAGGTTTTCGCATTCGCGAAAAAACTGCTGTACTTCAGTTATTAACAGATACATTTTAATGGCGTGACCTTAAAAAGCTATGTACTAAAGGCTACGGTAATTTAAAATGTATTTGTTGCGAGTGCCTCACAGGTTTGCCTGGAATCATTTACGTTCACACAATACCTTCATTTTTATGCTCAACAAAAGCATTAAATTTTTTGTCGAAAATAAGCTAGTCGCTTTTTTACTCTTGGCCCTCTTTTTGGGTTGGGGGATAGCCACGGCACCCTTCAATTGGGATGGTGTTTCAGAAATTGCGGGAATTCCGAGAGCTCCGGTTGCGGTTGATGCAATTCCTGATCTTGGGGAAAATCAGCAAATTGTTTTTACCAAATGGCAAGGGCGCTCGCCGCAGGATATTGAAGATCAAATCACATATCCTTTAACTTCTGCGCTTTTAGGAATTCCCGGAGTAAAAACCATCCGAAGTTCTTCCATGTTTGGTTTTTCGAGTATATATCTCATTTTTGAAGAAGATATCGAATTTTACTGGAGCCGAAGCCGCATTCTTGAAAAGCTCAATTCACTTCCTGCAAATCTTCTGCCGGAAGGGGTTAATCCGTCTTTGGGACCTGATGCTACCGGTTTAGGACAAATCTTTTGGTACACCCTTGAAGGGCGCGATGCAGACGGAAACGTCACTGGCGGCTGGGATTTACAAGAACTGCGCAGCATTCAGGATTATTATGTGAAATACAGTCTAGCTTCGGCTGGTGGTGTTGCTGAGGTGGCATCAATAGGAGGATATGTACAGGAATATCAGATTGATGTAAACCCAGAACTGCTAAAACAATACAATATAAGTCTTGATGCACTGGTCAAGGCGGTGAAGTCGAGTAATGAAGAGATTGGCGCCCAAACCCTAGAGATCAATAAAGCAGAGTATCTGGTGCGGGGTTTAGGTTATATCAAGTCTCTTGAAGATATCGAAAATGCCGTAGTGACCTCAGAAGCTTATACGTCGATCCGTATAAAAGATGTAGCTCGCGTTCATATGGGGCCGGCACCACGCCGCGGAATTTTAGATAAAGAAGGCGCTGAGGTGGTAGGCGGAGTAGTAGTGGCGCGCTACGGTGCTAATCCTATGGAGGTCATCACCAATGTAAAGGCACAGATCAAGGAACTTAGCGCGGGCTTACCCTCTAAAACTTTAGCTGATGGCAGAATCTCTCAGCTTACCATTGTACCATTTTACGATCGTACCCAGTTAATTCATGAGACTTTGGGCACACTTGATGAAGCCCTCACCATGGAAATCCTGATTACCATTCTTGTGATCGTCGTAATGCTTTTTAACTTAAGGGCTTCCCTGTTAATTTCCGGATTGCTTCCCGTGGCGGTCTTTATGGTTTTTATCGCTATGAAGCTTTTTGAGGTTGATGCAAATATTGTTGCGCTCTCCGGGATCGCAATCGCAATCGGGACGATGGTAGACGTAGGGGTAATTCTTACCGAAAATATGATTCGGCACCTTGAAGAGGCTGATAAAAATGACTCAAAACTGTCATACAACACCCTGATCTATAATGCCACGGCAGAAGTTTCGGGCGCTATTGTTACCGCTGTGCTCACTACCATTATAAGTTTTATTCCGGTGTTTACATTGATGGGTGCAGAGGGTAAATTGTTCCGCCCCTTGGCGTTTACTAAAACAGCAGCATTAACCGCGTCACTAATCATCGCACTTTTCTTGATTCCGCCTTTTGCAGCTTTAATTTTTAGGAAACGAAAATTTAAATCTACGACACAAAACCTAGTTTATGCACTTCTCATGCTTACAGGAAGCGCCGCAGTGTTTTACGGTGTTTGGCTGGGACTTGTATTGATCGCTTTTGGAACGCTTTACTTTTTACGCAAAGCGAAAGAACTTCCGTTTCAAAACCTTAAACATGCTGAGATCATAATTACCGTTGTAGCGATCGTTTTTTTGTTGGCAACCTATTGGAGGCCTTTAGGTTTCAACCGAAGCATTTTTATAAACCTCGTGTTCGTAACCCTGATTTGTACATCATTTTTTGGCCTGTTCTGGGTTTTACGGCGGTTTTATGACCGTATTTTAAGATGGGCTTTAGCAAACCGACTCTTGTTTCTAACCCTGCCGGCGACCCTGTTGATCAGTGGCGCGTGGATCTATTCAAAAATGGGTAAGGAGTTTATGCCGGCACTCAACGAAGGAACTTTCTTGCTGATGCCTACTTCGCTACCTCACGCAGGTGTGGAAGAAAATAAACGGGTGTTGCAGCAACTCGATATGGCTGTGGCGAGTATTCCCGAAATAGAAACGGTCGTCGGCAAAGCAGGAAGAGCTGAGTCTGCACTTGACCCCGCGCCTTTGTCAATGTATGAGAATATTATTCAGTACAAACCAGAATATATGTTGAACGCAGCCGGAAGTAAGCAACGGTACAAGGTGGATGAGCAAGGTTATTTTTTGCTACATGATGGTAGCAAAGCGTATAATCCCAATATGCAGACCGGAGCGGTTGCACCTGAAATGAGTATGAAATTTCCGGTGACTGCTGAGGATTTAATAGAAGATGAAGCGGGTGCGTACTATCGCAACTGGCGTCCAGAGATTCAATCTCCTGACGCAATCTGGAAGGAGATCGCGCGCGTAACGCAACTTCCCGGAGTTACTTCGGCACCAAAACTTCAGCCTATAGAAACCCGTTTAGTAATGCTGCAAACAGGGATGCGTGCACCTATGGGAATTAAGATCAAAGGTCAGAATTTACAGCAGATCGAAGCGTTTGGCTTTCAGCTGGAAAAGCATTTAAAACAAGTTGAAGGCGTAAAAGCCGAAGCGGTTTTTGCCGATCGAATCGTGGGAAAACCCTATTTGCTTATAGATATTAAACGCGACCGGCTTGCGCGTTATGGTATTTCGATTGCAGATGTGCAGCAAGTGCTTGAAGTTGCCGTAGGCGGAATGCCCATCACTCAAACTGTAGAAGGTCGCGAGCGGTATTCGGTGCGGGTGCGTTATCCTAGAGCGCTTCGGGAACATCCTGAGGATCTTAAAAATATTTATGTTCCGGTGGCGACGGGAAATCCGGTGCCACTCAATGAACTGGTGGAAATACGCTACGAGCAGGGACCGCAAGTCATTAAAAGTGAAGACACTTTTTTAGTGGGGTATGTTTTGTTTGATAAGCTAGATGCTTATGCTGAAGTTGATGTGGTAGAACAGGCACAAGCAGTGCTTCAGTCTAAGATAGACTCCGGAGAGTTGGTGGTTCCGCAGGGCATCAACTATCAATTTACAGGAACGTATGAGAATCAGTTGCGTGCGGAGAAGACCTTGACCGTTGTGGTGCCCATGGCATTGCTCATCATTTTCTTAATTCTTTACTTTCAGTTTAAATCGGTGAGCACTTCATTTATGGTCTTTACAGGGATCGCAGTGGCATTTGCCGGAGGCTTTATAATGCTTTGGCTGTATGGTCAAGCGTGGTTTTTGAATTTTGAAATTTTTGGAGCGAATCTAAGAGATTTGTTCCATATGAAAACCATAAACCTGAGCGTTGCGGTTTGGGTTGGATTTATCGCGCTCTTTGGGATCGCTACCGATGATGGCGTCGTGATGGCCACCTACTTAACGCAGACTTTTAGTAAAGCGAATCCTTCTGATCGGGAGGGAATTCGGCAAGCTACGCTACGTGCTGCTAACAAGCGCATCAGGCCGTGTTTGATGACCACGGTGACCACAATTTTAGCGTTGTTGCCGGTACTCACATCAACCGGAAGAGGTAGTGACATCATGATCCCAATGGCGATCCCCATATTTGGCGGGATGATCATTGATGTCACCTCGTACTTTATTGTGCCGGTGTTATATAGTTGGAAAAAAGAAATAGCCTTGAACTCATGAAAAATAAAATAATCATAGCAAGCATAATCCTACTGGGCACAACAGTTGTTGCGCCCGCTCAGGATTTAAGTGCATATATCGCACAAGCAGAAGCTCAAAACCCCGCGCTTCAAGCCTATGCATTACGATATGACTTGGCCCAAGAACAGGTAAATGAAGTGAATAGCTTACCGGATACTGAATTTGGTGTTGGATATTTTGTTGAAACTCCTGAAACCCGAGTAGGAGCTCAGCGCGCGCGCTTTTCGGTTAAGCAAATGTTGCCATGGTTTGGTACCATCGCTAAGCGGCAGGGATATCAAAATGCTTTAGCAGACAATGAATATCTGGAATATGTGATCGCAAAGCGAAAGCTTAGCCTTGAGGTGGCACAAAGTTATTACCAACTTTATGGCATCCATGCAGAAGAACAAGTAGTGCAGCAAAATCTAGACTTATTAGACCGTTTTAAAGAACTTGCACTAAATGCGGTTGAGGTGGCTGAAGCTTCGGTGGTAGATGTACTCAAGCTAGAAATGCGTCAAAACGAACTCAACGCACAACTCGCCATTTTAGACGAACGTAAACGCGCTGTAGCTGTTCAGTTTAAAAACATCTTAAACGTGGCTCAGGATACTCCGATACAACTAGTGGATAGTTTGACGATTCCGCAATTAGAAACTAGCGATTCAACGGAAGCGCTTGAAACCAATCCGGAGCTGCTGAAATATGATGCGCTGTATAAAAGTATCACCCAGGCCGAATTACTGAACCAGCAAGAGTCGGCTCCTAAATGGGGTGTGGGACTTGATTACATTCCGGTCAGCGAGCGAACAGATCTATTTCCTGCAGATAACGGCAAAGATATCGTGATGCCAATGGTATCGGTTTCGGTGCCCATTTTCAATTCAAAATATAAGTCGGTTACCCGTCAAAATGAGCTTCGGCAACAGCGCATCACAGCAGAAAAAGAGCAACGCTTAAAGTATTTAGAAAATCTTTTAGCAGAAGCTAAACAGTATAGAAATGCTGCGCGCATTAACTTTAATGCACAACAACAGAACATTGCTCAAGCCCAAGATGCTGAAGCTATTTTACTCAAAAGTTATGAGACCGGTACGATTGACTTTAGTGATGTGCTTGATATTCAAGAATTGCAATTGAGCTTTCAACGTAAACAAATACAGGCTGTTCAAGATTTTTATGAGCAGACTGCTTTAATCAATTATTTAACCAATAACTAAAACCATGAAAAAGACCTTAAATTTTATAAGTATAGCCGTAGTAGCCTTAAGCTTAGTTGCCTGCGGAAATGATAAAAAATCAAGCTCAGAGACAGATGTTAAATTAGAAGACCACCAAGAACAACCTATGCAAATGGAAGAGGTTGATGAAATGGGCGAAAAAAATAAAGCTTCGGCAGAAGCACCGGAGAACAAAGTGGATAATGCGCCGCTTGCCTTTGCAGATAACAACGCCAATGCCGTTTGGGAAGCCTATGCCAAAGTTCAGCAAGCTTTAGTTGCTAGTGATTCAGAAAAAGCAAAACAAGAAGCAGCCCAACTTGCTATGATTTTTGACGAAAGAAATGCAAAACTCAAGACTTTGGCTGAAGGAATAGCCACGACTGATGAATTGCCGGCACAGCGCAAGGCGTTTGCAGCATTCGCTACGGGAGCAAAAGCCTATTTTAAAAGTACAATCAAGGCAGGAACGCTGTACGTGCAGCATTGCCCGATGGCTTTTGATGGTAAGGGAGCCGACTGGCTAGCTAAAGATACCGCAGTGACCAATCCGTATTTTGGAGCTAAAATGCTCAATTGCGGTTCGGTAACGGCAACCATAACCCAATAAACTAGCGTTATGACCGATTTTTTAAAACAATGGGGTGAAGCGGCGTATACCACTGCGGGATTCTTCTGGATGGCGCTGTGGGCATTTGCACTGGGCTACCTCATCAGCAGTATGATTCAAATCTTTGTAACCGAAAAGCGGATGCAAAAAACCATGGGTGGCAACGAGACTAAAGGCGTCTTGCTAGGAACCTTTTTTGGGTTTATCAGCAGTTCGTGCAGTTTTGCAGCACTTGCTTCGACCAAATCGTTGTTTAAAAAAGGAGCGAGTTTTGTAGCAAGTATCGCCTTCTTACTGGCTTCGACCAATTTGGTCATCGAACTTGGGATCATTATTTCCATTTTTCTGGGGTGGCAATTTGTGGTAGGTGAGTATGTAGGTGGCGTGTTGCTCATTTTACTCAGTTGGATTTTGATCAGATTGATCAATCCTAAAAAGTTGATTGAGAATGCCCGAAAAAATCTAGGCGAGAAAGAGGATGACACAGATACAGATTCCAAATCTTGGAAGCAGAAAATGAAATCTGAAGAAAGTTGGGCAAAAGTGGCCAAACAGTACGGGATGGAATGGAAAATGGTCTGGAAAGATGTGACTGTAGGCTTTACCATCGCGGGTATCGTGGCTGCCTTTGTACCCGATGCGTGGTTTCAGACACTATTTATAGGTTCGGGTGACGGGAATACTGACTTTAGTTTTCTTGAGATTTTAGAACATATAATTGTGGGGCCGGTCGCGGCATTCATCACCTTTATCGGATCTATGGGTAACATTCCGCTTGCGGCTTTGCTCTTTGGTAAAGGCGTGAGTTTTGCTGGTGTGATGGCGTTTATTTTCAGTGATCTGGTGGTGTTTCCTATTTTGAGAATCAACGCCAAGTATTATGGCTGGAAGATGTCTCTATTCATCCTGTTTTTACTGTTCACTTCCTTAGTGGGCGCATCGTTGCTGTTGCATTACGGTTTTGAAGCTTTTCAATTACTTCCTGATCCCAGTCAGGTAACAGTTCAAGACACCTCTTATTTTAAACTGAATTACACCTTTTTCTTGAATCTGGCTTTTCTGGCAGGTTCGGGTTACCTCCTCTACCTAGGCTTTTTTAAACATAAAAATATGATGCATATGAAAGAAATGGCGCCCAAAAGCAAAACCTTAGAGCGCACCTTAAAATATGCAGCTTTAGGTTGTTATGTGTGGCTAACCGCAGGTTTATTGATCAAGTTTTTTAACTAAAGCCAATGACAAATCTATAATCAAATTTTAATATTCATATAATGACACATACTTATAAAATTACAGGAATGACGTGTGAAGGATGCAGATCTGGCGTTGAAGCTAAACTGAATGCCGTGCCTGATGTAGCTCACGCCGAAGTCGATTTAAATAATGGTGAAGCTCAGATCACGATGCATAAGCATATTGCTACGCAAACCCTTCAGCAAGCCTTGCCTTCAAAATATAAGATCTTAGAAACGGGAAATCATGCACAGCCAAAATCAAATGTGTTTGAAACTTCAACGGCTGAAACATCACAAAGCAAAATTCAGCAACTTAAACCTTTGTTTTTAATTTTTGCATTCTTGATCGCTGCAGCGATTTTATTGCATAAAGACACTTGGGACTGGCAGGCGATGATGCTCGATTTTATGGGATTGTTTTACATCGTATTCAGCTTTTTTAAATTGTTAGATCTTAAAGGTTTTCCGGATAGCTTTAGCATGTATGATCCTTTGGCTAAGGCGATCCCGGCCTACGGTTGGGTGTATCCATTTATCGAATTGGCACTAGGCCTATGCTTTTTAATGCGGTTTCAGATTGCCGTTGCACTTATATTGACTTTAGTCATTTTAGGCATTACCACAATTGGTGTTACACGCACGCTATTGGACAAAAAAGCGATCACCTGCGCTTGTTTAGGTACCGCTTTAAAACTGCCTATGACCGAAGCTACTTTTATCGAAAATGCATTAATGATCATAATGGCTCTGGTGATGCTGTTTATTTAAAACCTACTTATGAAAAAGATAGTAGCATTCAGTTTAACAACATTGGTTCTTGGTTTGGCGCTTGGGTATCTTCTTTTTAATACTTCGGAAGAAGTGAAAGAAGTACCTATGCACGAGCATAGTGAGGATACTGCGTTATGGACCTGCTCTATGCACCCGCAAATCTTGCGAAATGAACCCGGAGATTGTCCCATTTGTGGGATGGATTTGATCCCGGCACAACAAGAAAACGCAGGATTAGCAGTCAATCAATTTAGAATGACTGAGCGTGCGATCGCTCTTGCTGATATTCAGACGACCGTTGTGGGCAATTCAGGAGAAGCAACCTCTGAATTGAAATTATCAGGAACCATAGCCATAAATGATGATCAAGTGGCCACGCAGCCGGCACATTTTGACGGTAGAGTAGAGCGTTTGATGGTTACTTCTGTAGGGCAACAAGTGCGTAGAGGCCAGCAAGTGGCGACCATCTATTCGCCCGAACTGGTCGCTGCACAGCAAGAATTGGTAACCGCGGCCAAACTTAAAAATAAGCAGCCCAAACTCTATAAGGCGGTGCGCAACAAGTTTAAAAACTGGATGATCTCTGATGCACTTTTAGATGAAATTGAAACTACCGGAAATACGGTGACGCGTTTTCCAATCTATGCACACGTTGCGGGAGTCGTGCGTGAATTGATGGTAAGCGAAGGTGCGCATATTATGGACGGCAATCCTATATTTAAAGTAGCCAATCTGAATACGATTTGGGCCGAATTTGACGCGTATGAGCATCAGATCAATCAGCTTAAAATGGGCCAGGATTTAGAGATCACCACAAATGCTTATCCAGATCAGCGATTTAATGCCAAGATCTCTTACATAGATCCTGTGCTCAACACTGCAACGCGAACGGTGACGGTACGGGCTACCTTGACGAATCCCCAAGAAGTATTAAAACCCGGAATGTTTATTGAAACTAAACTGATGGGAAGCACTTCTGAAGCGAGCACGATCACAGTACCGGCTTCGGCGGTGTTGTGGACGGGTGATCGCTCACTGGTGTATGTGAAACCTAAAAGTGACCAATCAGTTTTTGAAATGCGAGAAGTTACCTTAGGAACCAAATCTGGGGATTATTATGAAGTTCTAAACGGATTGTCGCCCGGCACCGAAATTGTTACCAATGGTACGTTTACCGTTGACGCTGCTGCTCAGCTTAGCGGCAAAAAATCAATGATGCATCAAGGTACCGGTTCTGAATTACAAGAAACAGCACCCAACTTTCAGTTATCCGAAGCATTTCAGAAAAACTTAAACGCGGTGTTACCATCCTATTTTGCACTGAAGGATGCTTTTGTAGCATCAGATGCGCAAGAGGTGCAAAAAGCATCAGAGACCTTCAGAGAGGACATCGAAGTCTTAAAAGTAGACGGTATGCAAACTGAAGTTCAAAAGCTTCTGGCTACTGTTTTAGAACAAGCGGCGAAAATTTCAAATAGTTCCGCTTTAGCAGAGCAACGCGAAAACTTTATCAGTTTGAATGTGCATTTTACTCCATTGGTGCAGAACAGTACAGCGATAAAGCCTTATCTGTTTGTGCAGCGCTGCCCAATGGCCAATAATAGTCAAGGAGCCATTTGGTTAAGCAATTCTGATGAAATTAAAAATCCGTATTACGGCGAAGCGATGCTCACCTGTGGAAGCACCATTGATACTCTGGGAGATTAAGAACTAAGTTATTTCCTTTATAATTATTGAAGTTTTTAGCATTTAATTCCTTCAGAACGTATTTTTTAATTTATTGATTTTGAAATAATTATGTGGTCAGAGTTTGGTTTGGATTTTGTAATAATTTGTAGAGAAGCTTAGGTAAAACGAAATAAGATTGTATTTTAACCGCTTTAGCAAAAAAACAACGTTTTAGAAAATCAAAAATATACAGTTTAGACTGCCCCAACTGCACACAGTACTATGACCACATACAGCGTAATTACCGGAACCGGAATTTATTTACCAAAAAAAAAAGTAAGCAATGAGGACTTCTTAAATTTTGCGTTTTACGAAGCTAACGGAACACCCATTGCAAAAGATAATCGGTATGTGGTAGATAAATTTAAAGAGATTACCACGATTGAAGAGCGCCGTTATGTAGCCGATGATTTGGTAGCTTCTGATATTGCTTATTTTGCTGCAAAAGATGCGATTAAAGATGCGCAACTTGACCCGGAGACGCTGGATTATATTATTGTTGCTCATAATTTTGGAGATGTCAAACACGGTTCAAACCGAAGCGATATGGTGCCGGCTCTGGCTGCCAGAGTTAAGCATAAATTAAAAATCAAGAATCCGGAGTGTGTTGCTTATGACGTTCCTTTTGGTTGTCCCGGCTGGTTACAAGGCATAATCCAGGCAGATTATTATATTAAATCAGGCGACGCTAAAAAAATTCTGGTCATTGGGACTGAAACCTTATCTCGGGTTATTGATTTACACGATAGAGACAGTATGATCTATGCTGATGGGGCAGGAGCAACTATTTTAGAAAGCAGAGAAGCTGATCAGCGCACCGGAATTTTAGCACACAAAACCCGTTCAGACACGTATCGTTATGCCGAAATGCTTACGATGGGATGTTCTTATAATATTACCGAAGAAAATAAGCAGGATCTTTATTTAAAAATGAACGGAAGACGTTTATATCAATATGCCTTAGAAACGGTACCGCTTTCCATAAAAGCTTGTTTAGATAAAGCCGAGGTGCCGATCGAAAAGGTGAAGAAAGTGCTGATACATCAAGCAAACGGCAAAATGGACGATGCGATCATAGACCGACTGTATAAACTTTACGGATATGAAGAAGCGCCAGAAAGCATTATGCCGATGATCATTTCGTGGTTAGGGAATTCTTCTGTAGCCACCGTGCCTACTTTACTCGACTTAATCTTAAAAAATAAAGTGGAAGGCCACAGCATTGAAGCCGGAGACCTAGTAGTTTTTGCTTCGGTAGGAGCGGGAATGAATATTAATGCTGCGGTTTACCAATTTTAAAATGTTTTTGCTTGTCGGTGTAAGTGTTTGATTGTTATAATTTTGGGTGCTTTATTGAATTTTCAGATTTAATTAATATTATTACTGATAATACTTTTCATAATTAAATCTTAAACATTAACATTTAATTGCAAATTTTAGGTTAAAAACCTTACTTTTGAGAGACTGGGCTCACGGTTATTATTTTAAGCAATATTGCTTTTGTGAGTGCTTAACCTCTAAAAAGATTTTGTGAATACAAATACAAAAACTAACAAAGCAACTCACGTAATCGTAGGAATAGGAGCAAGTGCAGGTGGCCTGCAAGCGCTCAATGACTTTTTTGATAATGTTCCTACGGCATCACTATACAGTTATATCGTGGTGCAACACCTTTCTCCAGATCATAAAAGCTTGATGGCAGAGCTTTTAGGGAAGAATACTAAAATTCCTATTGAGGTTATTGAAGATGAAGGAGAGATCAAAGCCAATTGTATTTATCTGATTCCGCCTACTAATAATTTGGTGATTAAGGACGGAAAATTCAGACTTTTAGAAAAACCCAAAGATAAATCGCTTAATCTACCTATAGACCTCTTTTTTGAGTCGCTCGCTAATCATTCTAAAGAACATTGCGCCGGGATCATCTTAAGTGGAACCGGAAGCGATGGTTCGCGCGGAATTAGAGCCATAAAAGAGAAAGGTGGCGTGGTTATGGTGCAACAACCTGAGCAGGCCAAATTTGATGGTATGCCGCGTAACGCCATAAAAACTGGCCTAGCAGATTTTATCGTTCCGGTGGAACGTATAAGTGACGAACTTTCCAATTATTTTGAAGCCCAAAGCAGTATTGACTTTGACGCCGAACTTTACCAATACGATGAGCGTCTTTTAAAAGAGATTTTAAAAGTGCTTAAAACTCATACCGCACTCGATTTTAGTCTTTACAAACGTCCCACCCTATTGCGCCGCATTGGTAGACGGGTACGTGTACTCAAGCTCGATTCTCTTGAAGGTTATTTTGAATATTTGAAGACCCATAAAGAAGAGGTTCAAACGCTATACAAAGAATTTTTGATAGGGGTGACCAAGTTTTTTAGAGATTATAAAGTTTGGGAGCTATTGGCAGAAGGTATTATACCTGAACTGGTCGCTTCAAAAGATGATGGCGATGTGATTAAGGTTTGGGATGTGGGGTGCAGCACAGGAGAAGAGCCGTTTTCTTTGGGGATTTTATTTTTAGAGGAAATCGAAAAACAAGACAAAGATGTTTCGCTTAAGATCTTTGCAACAGATATTTCTCAAGATCATTTAGATATTGCCAGTCGCGGAAGCTATTCAGAAAATGTATTGAGCGATCTTTCTAAGGATCGTCTCAAAAAATATTTTAGAAAGCACGGAGACGATTTTGTGGTAAAAGATAATTTAAGAAAATGCATTATTTTTTCTAATCACGATATCACTAATGATCCGCCATTTAAAAATATGGATGTGGTGATGTGTCGTAATCTTTTGATCTATCTTCAAAACGATGTGCAAACTAAAGTCATTCATCTGCTGCATTATGCGTTGAAGCAAGACGGTATTTTGACGTTAGGCTCCAGCGAATCTCTGGGTGTGCATAAAGATAATTTTGAGGAAATCAATAGAAAGTGGAATATCTACAGAAATATAGAAAGTTCTGAGCGTTTAAAAACCGAAATATTGAATTCTACGGCAGAACGTCAAACGTTTAAACGTCACGAAAACGGAATGAAAAACGGAAACGTGCAAAATTACAGCAACACGCAACGCCTGAAAGAAGAGATCAGTAAGGCGATCATTCAGCAGTATGGGGCTGCAAGTGTGTATATTGATGAGAACTTCCAGATTTTGGAAGCAATGGGCGCTTTTAAAAAATATGCGCAATTACCCGAAGAAGGTTTTACAACAAACCTTATTGATATGCTTCCGGAAGAACTCGCCGGCCCCATTAAAAACACCGTGAATAAAGCAAAAAGAAAGCGCTCACAAATCTTGTATAAAGACGTGGAGGTGTATGGGGATGATGAAGAATTACAAACCCGTCTTGATGTCTTAGTTAAGCCTATTAAAAACGGCGTTGCAGAAGGCGATTTTCATTTTATTATAACGCTTATTGAGCAAGACCGTGAGCATAACAAAGCGATTATCGTTGAGCGCGCTGATATTCATAAATCTTCACAAGAACGCATAAGAGATCTTGAGGAAGAGCTAAAAGAGACACAATACGAGCTGAGTAATGCGCTTGAAGAAGCAGAAACCAGCAACGAAGAATTGCAGGCGTCAAACGAAGAACTTCTGGCGTCTAATGAAGAATTGCAAAGCACCAATGAAGAATTGCAAAGTGTAAATGAAGAGTTACACACCGTAAATGCTGAGCATATTGAAAAGATGGAAGATCTGGCGATGCTTAATGCGGATATGGATAATCTTCTGGATAGTACCCGAATTGGTACAGTTTTCTTAGATAAGAATTTGATTATCAGAAAATTCACACCGGCGATCCGGGAGCATTTTCATTTGGTAAAACAAGATATTGGGCGATCCATAGAGAATTTTGTGGCGAATTTTGGCATTCGTAGACGTAAAACCATTGTAGATAACATTAAATCTGTAATGGAAACCGGGCAGGTTTTTGAAAAGCGTATCAAAAGTAAATCCGGGCGCTATTTTTTACAGCGTATTTCTCCGTTCGTTACAGGCCAGGATAAAATTGATGGGGTGGTCATCACCTTTATTGATATTCACAAGGTCGAACAATCACAGGAGCGTTTGCGTAAAAGTGAAGAGAAATTCAAAGCTTTTTATGAGGATGATCCAGTAATGCACGTTACGATCAATTCGCATACTGGTCTGATCTCTGAGTGCAATAAGCTTTTCGTAGAGACTTTGGGCTTCAAAGAGAAAAATGAAATTATTGGTAAATCTATCTTTGAGTTTTATCCGAAGCGTACGAAGGTTAAAGCAATTGCTTTGTTAGACGAACTCGAAAAATCGGGTAGTATCGCCAATGAAGAATTGATGTTGGAATGTGTTGATGGAGATAAAGTAGATGTATTGTTTAATGCAGAGTTGATGACCACAACTTCTGCGAAAGATACCACCCAATGGCGCTGCACGCTGATGGAGATCACAGATCTTAAAAATGCGCAACAAGAGTTACAAAAGCAAAAAGAAGACCTAGAACGCATCAATACAGATCTAGAACAATTTGTTTCGATTTGTTCGCATGACCTTCAAGAACCGCTTTCGACGATTAGATTCAGTAGTGATTTTCTTTCGAAGAAATTCAGTAGTGAATTGAGTGAAAAAGGTAAAGAATATCTAGGTTATATTCACGAAGCTTCCGGGCGAATGGCAGAGCAGATTAAAGCGCTGCTAGAACACAGCCGCATTGGGGAAGACCTTAAAAAAACCAAAGTAGATGTAGCCGAATTGCTTGAGGTGGTAAAATACGATCTCAACCGAAGCATTAGGGAAGCGAACGCAACTGTAACCGTGGGTAAAATGCCACAAATGATGGCCTACGAAACCGAATTGCGTTTATTGTTTCAGAATTTGATCAGTAATGCTTTAAAATACCGAAAGAAAGACACCAACCCAAGTATTCGAATCTCAACGTTCTCTGATGATGAATACCAGACCTTCGCTATTGCAGATAATGGAATAGGAATTAAAGAAGATGATCTTGAGGCGATCTTTAAGATTTTTGGTCGTGTTCCTACCGAAGAAAAATACGACGGCACCGGTGTAGGTTTAGCGCATTGTAAAAAGATCGTAAAACTGCACGAAGGTAAAATCTGGGTAGATTCAGAGTTTGGTCAAGGAAGTACGTTCTATTTCAAAATTAAAAAATAACTATGGCTCACGGTCCGACGTCACTATATCCCAAAGAAGTTACTTTAACCAATTGCGACAGAGAACCCATTCACATTTTAGGTAAAATTCAAAAGCACGGGTATCTTATTGCCTGTGATGCCATCTCACATATCGTAAATTACTGTAGCGATAATATTGCTCAGATTCTTGCTAAAGGCCCCGAAGCGCTTTTAGGTCAACCTTTAAACGCGGTTTTTGATGAGGTGCAAATGAAACAGCTTCTAGAGACTAAAGTTGCTGAGAAGGCCACGCCTATACATACCACCATAGAGGGTCAACACTATGCGATGTTAGCTCACCTTAATGAAGGCAATCTGGTTGTAGAATTTGAGCCTCTGGAAGTTGATGCCAATGCTTTTGAATATCAAAATCAATTGGCAGAGATCGTAAGCAAACTCAACGGAGCGGGCGAGGAGCAGCATATGTGCGATGTCACTGCAGATTTGATCAAAGAGTTTTTTGGGTACGACCGGGTGATGATCTATCGGTTTGATGAGCATTGGGATGGAATCGTGGTTTCAGAAGCCCGGGAATCGCATTTAGAAAGCTGGTTAGGCTTACGATATCCGGCGTCAGATATTCCGCAGCAAGCGCGTAAATTGTTTTTAAAACAAGGGGTGCGCATCATTGCAGATGTAACGAGTACACCGGTACACATACAAGCTTTAGGTGGTAAAGAGCAAGAAAACCCTATTGATTTATCGTTGAGCGAAACCAGAGCCTCGTCACCAATTCATATTGAATATTTAGAAAATATGAACGTTGGAGCTTCGCTAACCGCAGCTATAATCTCAGAAGGAGCCTTGTGGGGCTTGATCGCTTGTCATCATTATTCACCTAAATTCGTTGACTTTTATAAACGCCAATCCTGTAAATTTCTAACACAAATATTTTCTAGTCAGCTGGTGCTGCTTTCTTCAAATATCCTTTTACAAAAGCTAAATGAAGCCTCAAAAACACGTAGTCTTTTGATGGAAAAGATCACCAAAAACTGGAATGTTCATAAAGGCCTGACCAAAGGATCACATACGATGCTTGATCTTACTCAGGCTCAGGGTGCGGCCGTGTTTTTAGACGGTAAGCTTAAAAGAGTAGGCATCACTCCAGATAAAGAACAGATACTAGCACTGATAAACCGACTCAAACCTCTTGAGCAGGATGAGGTAATCACCACACAGTTAACAAAAGACCTTCCGGAATTACAGGATATAAAAGCGAAAGCTTCTGGAGTGATGTGTTTGTTTTTGTCTAATCTTAAAAAGGATGCGATCCTTTGGTTCAAATCAGAAAAAATAGAGACCGTTAATTGGGCCGGAAATCCTGATAAACTAAGTACGCTAGATAGCAACGAACGCTTAACACCGCGAAAATCATTCGAAGCCTGGTCAATACAAGAAGAAGGTAAATCGGCTCCATGGGAAGATTATGAGATCGTTGCTGCTCGAGCGCTAAAGCAGGATATTTCTCAAATAATTCTTGAGAAATATGATGAGATCAAAGGCTTGCACAATCTGCTCCAGATCGCTTATGAAGACCTAGAAACCTTCAGTTATAGTGTAGCACACGATTTGAGAGCGCCTTTACGCGGGATTGATGGTTTTGCACACATCATCAAGGAAGACTATTTTGAGCAGCTTGATGAATTTGGCAAAAGTTCCATTGATACGATCATAGGTTCGGCGACTAAAATGAATCAGTTAATTGATGATATTTTAGCGTTCTCGATGGTGTCACAATCAGAGATGAATAAAGATAAATTCTCGATGAACAAGCTCGTTGACGACGTGCTTGGGATTTTGCCTATTTCGCAAGATTATCCTTCGGTTTCGATTACTGTGGCTCCGCAAATGCCTCAAGCCTATGGAGATCGTAAAATGATCGCTCAAGTGCTTCAGAATTTATTTACGAATGCATTAAAATACACGAGAGCGGTTGAGCAGCCTCAAATAACCATCGGTTTTAAAGAGCATCAGAATAAAGGATTTTATTTTGTACAGGATAATGGGATTGGGTTTGATCAAAGCCACGAGAAGCGTATTTTTAGACTCTTTAACCGGTTGGTAGGAGACGAGTACGAAGGCTCAGGGATAGGTCTCACTATTGCCAAGCGCATTATAAAAAAACATAAGGGTGCTATAGCGGTGATCAGCAAGCCGGGTGAAGGAAGTACATTTTTATTTAATTTAGGTTAAAATTTAATCCGTGGCAGAAGATTATATTTTATCGATAGAAGACAATAACACTGATATTGCTTTGATGAACAGAATATTTCAAAAGAATATTCCGCATTACGGCATCAAACACATCTCAGATGGGCAGGAAGCGGTGGCTTTTTTAGAGTCTGAAGCATTTAGATTGCAGCAACCAAAACTCGTGTTGTTGGATATCAAAGTACCTCGTTTAAACGGA
Organism: Leeuwenhoekiella palythoae; assembly: GCF_900130045.1. Classification (GTDB taxonomy): domain Bacteria; phylum Bacteroidota; class Bacteroidia; order Flavobacteriales; family Flavobacteriaceae; genus Leeuwenhoekiella; species Leeuwenhoekiella palythoae. Next base: position 615,057 of record NZ_FQXT01000003.1, on the reverse strand, counting down.
TTGCAGATTTTAAAGAAATTTAGAAAGATCGAGGCATATTTAGGGATTCCGGTGGTAATGATGAGTTCGTCAGACCGAAAGGATGAAATAATAAAAGCGTATAAATTGGGTGCGAATAGTTTTATTGAAAAACCACGCAACTATCCCGAATTATCAAAGGCTTTACCGGCTTTGATTAACTATTGGATTGTTTACAATAAATAATATGATCACAGAAGAATTGAAAATTTTAATGGTTGAGGATAATCCCGCCGATGTGACGCTAATGAGACGAGAGATCTTTAAAGTGGCAGAAAATGCTGAGGTGATTGTATGCAACAACCTAACAGATTTTAGACTGAATCTGGTTAATAATCCGCCAGATCTGATTATATCAGATTACAATCTGCCTACGTGTTCTGGTTTAGAGATTTTAGAAGTTGCCCAAAAGTTGACCCCTTCGGTAACCTTTTTGTTCATCACCGGTACCATAAACGATGAGGAGCTTGCCGCTGATACCATTCTCAGTGGAGCATCTGGTTATATGCTGAAAAAGAATATCAGCAAATTGCATATTCGCCTAGAGCCTTACCTCAACGCCATATCTAAAAACGGACCGATGATGCATCCGGTGCGTAAAAAAATAGTAGAGAGTAAAAAACTCGTACGCGATATTGAAGTTTTTCTGGAGAATTTTTCTCGTGAAAATATGTCGCATCGCGAAGGAATGCTCAAAATTCAAGAAGACCTTAAACGCCTAAAATCAGGATATGATTTTAAAACACTTAAAGACCCAAACAGCAACTTTACACCAGAAGACTGAAGAAGATAATCTTGCAAAATTTATTCTCGATCACAGTATTGATGTTGCTACATACACTCAATTACTTCAACAAAATTACCTGGCTTACGCCCGTATAGATCGTATTTTAGAGGCTAATAGCGCTTCCTTAGATGAGAACTTAAAGATGTACGCTGATGCTGTAAAAAGTAAAGCGCTAGCAGAAGATCTAACCGATCTGGGTGCTGAAATTCCACAGGTTGAGTCAACTGAAGAACAGTTTAGTAGTGCTTATCTTTTAGGTTTGATCTACGTGGTTGAAGGTTCAATGATGGGAGGTTTGCTTATTAGAAAAAATCTTGAATCTTGTGAGCATCTTAAAGATAAAACAAAACATCATTTCTTCGGAAAATCAGCACCTGAGGTTATGCAGCGCTGGAAGAATTTTACCGGTGCGGTAGAAGAGAAGACGTACTCTGAGCAAGAACATCAAGACGCGGTAGATGGCGCGCACGCAGCATTTATGATCTTTAAAGATTCTTACAGCTACGCTTAGATTTTTTCGCAGTCAAGCATAAGGCTTTTACCATTTTCTAAAGTAGTAAAGAAAATATAGCGATCACCACCGCTTTTAATTTTGAATTTTTTCCGTAAATCCGCTACAGAAGCTTTAAAATTACGCGTGGTAATATGCGCTTGTTTTCCTTTAAGCAACCGACTAATAGTCTTTTTGGAATACGGAATACTGTCTTTGATTCTAAAACGCCTGCCCGGAAACTCAATCAATTTTTCTGAAGTATAGAGCTGTGTGTTGACAGCCAATTTGTCTAGGGCGTAATGCTCTGAAATCCAATTGAAGGCTCCTAGCTTAAGCAAAGCTGCATTGGGTTCATAAAGGTAGGTTTGTGGTTCATCAAAGGTGGCTTCAGCAAATTGTAATGCGTCGAAATCCAAAGTTACCGGAGCATCAAAATCACTCGAGAGATTTACAGCAAAAAGGCTTAAAGCTTTAGTATCATCTTTTTTGGAAAGTATCCAAAGTAACTCTTTGACCTCATTTTTAACCGCAATGCTGTGAATTTGTAAAACATGTTTCAGTTCACGTAACCCGGCCGTGATATCCAACAACGGACTCGTTTTAACCATTAGAATATCGGTTTTATCTAATAGCAAGTCCAGGTGTTCAGGAATATCGGGTTCGCAATCCTTCAGCATAAAAACCTTTCCTTTCACCTCATTTCTACGTGATGGATCTGTAAAGATCAGATCAAAATGAGAAGAAGTACCTTTTAAAAGGTCAATGCTGTTTTGATTGAGCGTCTGTATATTCTTTGCGCCTAATACTTCAAAATTATGCTGTGCCAGCGCACTGAGTTTAGGATTTAATTCGCAATGGATTACTTCGTCAAATTGCTGACTGAAATAATAATCATCAATACCAAAGCCACCCGTAAGATCTAAAGCTTTCTTTCCGGAAAATAGGTTCGCTTTATACGCTGCGGTTTCTTCTGATGAAGTCTGTTCTAAATTGAGTTTTGGAGGGTATAGTATTTCCAAGTGCTTAAACCACGTGGGAAGTTTACCTTCAGCTTTTTGTAATCCATTAAGTTGCTGAGCCAGTTCAGGACTGCTTATGGCCTCAAAAGGTGAGGAGCTTAATAAAACTTTTGAAACATCCGTTTTATAATGCGCTCTCAGGTATGCTTGAACTTCGAGCTGAAGCAAATTTTTATTAAGGCTCATACAGGTTTTTAGTAAGCTTTTGTACGATCTTATATTCTGAGAGAAACTCTTTTGCGATTACTTTGATCGCTGTGTAGGCAGGAATGGCAACCACCATCCCAAAAATACCAAAGATTAAACCTGCAATGACAATCACCAGAAAAATCTCTAAAGGATGTGACTTTACGCTGCTCCCAAAAATTAAAGGCTGATTGATAAAATTATCGATCAATTGTGCAATACAGTATCCTATAAATACATAGATCATTTTAGGCAGAATCACCGTTTGAAAGTCGGCAGTAAAATTTCCGCTTATCACAAGCAGCATCATTACCACGCCGCCAACAACCGGACCAATATAAGGAACCACATTGAGCATCGCACAAAACAGCGCTATTGCAAAAGCATTAGGTATTTGAAAGCTCACCAGTAAAATAGCATAGATGCTAAAGAGAATCATCAATTGCAGTAAAATTCCTAAGAAATAACGTGATAATAGTTGTTTGGTTTTATGAAAAACTCTTCGAAATCTTTTTTCTTCTCCTGTATTGGCAAACACGAGAAAACTGTCTAAAAGCAGATGACTGTCTTTTAGCAAGAAGAATGAAATGAAGATCACCGAAAGTAAGCCCACTATTAACGAACTGAAATTACCCAGAATGCTATTGATAAATGTAGGAATCACCGAAATATCAAAATTCTTTATAAAGTCAGATTGTTTTAATCCTTCTATCAGCGTTACCTGATCAACACCCATCGCTCGGCTGAATTCTACATTAAGCCGGTTGATATTGTGTTTTACTTCTTCAAAATTGATTTTACTTATATGCTCACTTTGATCAATTAAAATAGGAATAAACAATGCAAGAATCCCCGAAATTACAATGAGCACCATAATGAGTGTTGCTATTGCGGCTGCAACGGCGCTAAAGCGACACTTGTTTTTTAAGAAATTTACCACCGGTCTTCCTATCAACGAAATGACCGCAGCAATACAGATAAATACAAGTACTGCCTGAATTTTATACAAAAACCATAGTATAAATACAATTCCGGCGATAATCCCCAAGGCTCTGAGAATGCCGTATGCAATGACTTTAGATTTATCTTTCATGTTTCGGGGCATTTAATAATTGGTATGCGGCGATGGCGGCAGCTTGGCTCACGTTCATACTGCTGTTTTTGCCGTGCATCGGGATATAGGTTAAATAGTCTAACTGCTCTAAAATACGCTGGTCAATTCCGTGCCGTTCATTGCCTAAAACTAAGGCTATTTTTTCAAACGCTTGGTGTTTAAATGTTTCCAGCGGAATACTTTGTGTGGTCAGTTCGAGACCTATACACGAAAAACCTTCATTTTTTAATTGCAGAAGAAGGGTTTCAACATCTTCAACGGCGGTGTATGCAACCTGCTTTTCACTGGAACGTGCAGTGCGTTTGAGGCGGGTGCTTTCAAAATTGAGACTTGCCTGGCAAAAATAAATATGCTCAATACCTAAAGCATCTGCAAGCCGAAAAAGACTTCCCGCATTTGCCGGACTATTCACGCGATCACAGACCAGTACAAAAGGTAATGGTTGTGGTGCTAATTGCGTCTCTTCGTGATTGAGTTGTTTAGTTTTCAAAGGCGTATTTTATAATATTAGCGCCCATTTTTAAAGCTTTTTCACGAACTTCAGGAGGATCGTTATGAACAGCCGGACTTTCCCAACCATCACCTAAATCACTTTCTTTTGTGTATAGGATGATCAGGCGTCCTTCTTTAAACAACCCGAATGCCTGAGGTCTTAATCCATCGTGTTCGTGAATTTTGGGTAATCCCTGTGGAAAAGCAAAAGCACTTGAAAACACAGGGTGGTCTGCCGGCAACTCGATCAATTCTTCTTGCGGATATAATTTTTTAAGCTGCGGTCTCAAGTATTCATCAATGCCGTAATTATCGTCTATGTGTAAAAAGCCGCCACTGTTTAAGTAGTCTCTTAAATTGCGCAGCGCATCTTCAGAAAAATAAACATTACCGTGCCCGGTCATATGCACAAAAGGATATTGCATAATGGCAGGATCTGTGGCTTTAATTGTTGCTATATTAGGGTCAATGGCTGTATGAATAGAAGTATTGCAAAACTGAGCTAGATTGGGCAATGAGGTAGGATTAGCATACCAGTCGCCGCCGCCTTCGTATTGCAATACCGCTATTTTTTGAGCACAAAGTACATGAGATCCTGTGAATAGCAGTGTTAATAAAGAGCAAAGCCAAAGCTTAATCACGTAGTTTTAGTTTTTTAAATTGAAAACGAAAATACTTATTTTCTAGCCAACGCACTATTTTTTAAAATTTCATTAGGGCTTGGCGAGCATAAAAGTTAAAACGATAATAACCCCTTCCTAAAAATAAGGTTTATGAGTGCCTCTAATACTGATTATCTCGCTCAGATCATACCCATTCTTCCCGTAAAAGATGTACTGGAAGCCCTAGAGTTCTACATCAAAAAACTTGGCTTTGAATTGGTTTTTATTGATGAAGAACGCCAGCCGCGTTATGCGGGTATTCGTCGCAATAACATCGCATTGCATTTGCAATGGCACGAAGCTTCAGAATGGGAGCAGGATAAAAACAGACCTATGTTGCGCATTCAGGTGCAAGGTATTGAAAACCTTTACAAGAAGTACCAGCTTATGGGTGTATTTCATAACCATACTTCGCTTGAAGAAAAGCCTTGGGGTACTTTAGAATTTGCCTTTTACGATCCCTTTAAAAACGGCCTGATTTTTTATGCCGAAGCTTAAGCTTTGACGGTTTCTTTTAAAGGAATTTGATTTTTGATCAAATCATCAAAAGTTTCGCGCTTACGTATAAGATGTGCTTTTCCGTTCAGGAATAATACTTCAGCCGGGCGATATCTTGAGTTGTAATTGCTCGCCATACTGAAACAATAAGCACCGGCATTACTAAAAGCAAGAATATCACCTTCAGCGATTTCTGCAATTCTTCGGTTTGTCGCAAAAGTATCGGTCTCACAGATGTACCCTACAACCGAGTAAAAGCGCTCACGGCCTTTTGGGTTGCTGATATTTGTGATCTCGTGGCGGCTTCCGTAGAACATTGGGCGAATAAGATGGTTAAAACCACTATCTACTTGTGCAAAAACAGTAGAGGTAGTTTGCTTGATCACATTAACCTGAACTAAAAACTTTCCGGCTTCGCTCACAAGGAATTTTCCGGGCTCGAATACTAAGGTTAGTGACTTGCCATAGTCTTTCTCAAAAGCATTAAAACGCTTACTCAATTTATCACCTAGTTCTTCAATATTGGTTTCAATATCACCTTCTTTATAAGGCACTTTAAAACCGCTACCAAAGTCTAAAAATTCAAGATCCTTAAAATCTTTGGCGGTATCAAATAGGATCTCCGCAGCGTGAAGAAATACATCAATATCAAGAATATCACTACCGGTATGCATGTGAATTCCGTTGATGTTCATTCCGGTATTTTTTACGATACGCAGTAAATGTGGAATCTGGTGAATACTGATCCCAAATTTGCTATCAATATGTCCAACAGAAATATTGGTGTTTCCGCCCGCCATCACGTGCGGATTGATACGTACACAAACCGGAGTTTTAGGATGCTTGGTCCCAAATTGTTCCAGAATAGAAAGGTTGTCAATATTGATTTGCACCCCCATCTTAGCGACTTCTTCTAGTTCGTCTAAAGAAACGCCATTAGGAGTAAACATAATTTTTGATGGATCAATGCCTGCTGCAAGAGCAAGACGTACTTCTTGAATACTTACCGTATCCATCCCGGCTCCAAAACCGTGAATCAATTGAAGCACAGCAAGATTAGACAAAGCCTTCACTGCATAATTGATGCGCAGGTTTTTAACCTTTTTAAAAGCACCGGTAAGACGTTTATATTGAGATTCAATTTTTTCAGCATCATAAACATAAACGGGACTTCCGTGTTCTTTTGCGATCGATAGCAAGTTTTGGTGGGTCATAATCTTAAATTTTAAGCCTACAAATCTAGTATAGATTATTTAGTTACAGGCAGTCTTCACCTAAAAAAATAAGCCTTTCGTCATATTTTAAACGCAATCTGGCCTGCGGTTTTTAATTTGATCCTACACGGCTTACGCAAAGGTTTTAAAATTGCCTCAGGAATAGATAAATCAGAAGTAAATTGCTAGCAGGGTTTGCGCTAAATACTTATTTTTGCTCTGCAAATTTCAAATTTATAGAAACGCCTGATTATGAATCTACACGAATATCAAGGAAAAGAAATACTTAGCAGTTTTGGAGTGCGTATACAGCGCGGTAAAGTAGCAACTACTGCTGCAGAGGCAGTTGAAGCTGCAAAAAAACTTACAGAAGAAACCGGTACCGGTTGGCACGTAATTAAAGCGCAAGTACACGCCGGAGGTAGAGGAAAAGGCGGTGGAGTAAAGCTGGCTAAAAACCTTCAAGAGGTTGAGCAAATTGCAGGAGAGATCATCGGTATGAATCTGGTAACTCCTCAAACTTCAGCCGAAGGTAAAAAAGTACATCAAGTATTGGTTGCTGAAGATGTTTACTATCCTGGAGATAGTGAGCCAGAAGAATATTACATGTCTGTTTTATTAAACAGAGCTACCGGTAAGAATATGATTATGTATTCTACCGAAGGTGGAATGGATATCGAAGAAGTTGCAGAAAAAACTCCACATCTAATTTTTACTGAAGAGATTAATCCTGCAACAGGACTGCTTCCTTTTCAAGCGCGCCGCATCGCTTTTAATCTAGGTCTTAGCGGAACTGCTTTTAAAGAGATGACCAAGTTTGTTGCTGCACTTTATAAAGCGTATTCAGCATCTGATTCTTCACTTTTTGAGATCAACCCTGTGCTTAAGACCAGTGATGATAAGATTATGGCTGTAGATGCTAAAGTATCTTTAGATGATAACGCATTATACCGTCATAAAGATTACGCAGCAATGCGTGACAAGCGTGAAGAAAATCCTGTAGAGGTTGAAGCAAAAGAAGTTGGGCTTAACTATGTGGATCTTGATGGAAACGTAGGGTGTATGGTAAACGGTGCCGGTCTTGCAATGGCAACAATGGACCTTATCAAGCAAGCAGGTGGTGAACCGGCTAACTTCTTAGACGTAGGTGGTACAGCTGATGCAGAGCGTGTAGAAACTGCATTTAACCTGATTCTTAAAGATCCTAACGTAAAAGCCATTCTTGTAAATATCTTTGGAGGTATCGTACGTTGTGATCGTGTTGCTCAAGGTATTGTAGATGCCTACAAAAATATGGGAACAATCAATGTACCTATTATTGTTAGACTTCAAGGGACCAATGCAGATATTGCAAAAGAATTGATTGACAATAGTGGTCTTGATGTACAAAGTGCTATTCAATTTAAAGAAGCAGCAGATAAGGTACAGCAAGTATTGGCTTAGTTGAAAATTTATAAATTCGCTTAGGCGAACTGAAAAGCTTCAGATTTTCTGAAGCTTTTTTTATGCTCAAAATTTTATAATCAAATTTTCATAAAAGACTACCATTCAAATTATTAGCGCTGACTTAAAGGATTTAGCTTGCGTTGTAACTCGCTGATTTTCAAAACATAAAAGCGTTAATAATCTGTTAAACTAAAACGTTTGCTGTAACTGTTTGACACCTGTACCGTCTTTATAGTACATCATTCAAAAATCAAACATTATGAAAACGTTTAAAACAATGCTACTTGCAGTTGCGATCAGCTGCGGTACCGCGCTAAGCGCAAACACCACTGAACCAACCGAGCCAACCGCAAAAACTACCAGTGAGGTGGTGAAGCGGGCAATGAACAAAGAAATTGCAAATCTATTGGCCGAACCTAATTTTAATGTTGAGCAAACGACCTCGGTAAAAGTTTCATTTACGGTAAATAAAGACAACGAGGTTGTGGTGCTTAATGTAGAATCAAAAGATGTGTCTATTGAAAAATACATTCAAGGACGTCTTAATTATCAAAAGTTAGATTCTAAAGCTTTAGTGGGGCAAACTTATCACGTGCCTGTAAAATTAGAAAGCACGTTGTAAATGTGATTTAGTTAGTAGGAGAACCCGGCGTAAGCACCGGGTTTTTTTATGCGGTTTTGTGAATATTTTGCCATTTTGACACCTCGCTTCAGTGTTTTTATGACAAAAAGTCTTTGAAAATGTATTGGTATTCAAATTGCTAAATATTAGGTGTACTAGATTAATAACAATAAAATTAAATAGATATGAGCTTAGTGAAAAGAACAAACGAAAATTGGTTACCATCAATCTTTGATGATATGTTTAAAACCGATTGGCTAGGAGGAACTACAAATGTTAATAGCATTGGTGTGAGTATTCCGGCGGTGAATATCATTGAAAAAGATAGCGGATTTGAAGTAGCTGTTGCTGCTCCCGGTAAGACTAAAGAAGATTTCAATATCGAATTAGATAACGATGTGCTTACCATTTCGGCTCAAGAGCAAAAAGAATCAGAAACTAAAGAAGAAGGAAGATTCACCAGACGTGAGTTTAGCTATAGTACGTTTAAACGTGCCTTTAGCTTACCTGATACGGTGAACAGTGCGAAGATTGAAGCTAGCTATGAGAATGGGGTTCTAAATATTGTAATCCCTAAAAAAGAGGAAGCTCAAGTACAAGCAAAACGCTTGATCGAGATTTCCTAAGTATTAAGTAAGTAAGTTTTTTTGGTTAGTGAAGAGTCCCGAGTCATTAAATTGATTCGGGATTTTTTTTGTTTCATATTATTTTCGCGGAAGATACGTATTCAACACCTCTGCCAGATGCGAGCGATCTACGTGCATATAAACTTCAGTAGTTGTTATACTCTCGTGTCCCAACATTTGTTGAATAGCACGCAAGTCGGCACCATTTTGTAATAGATGAGTCGCAAAACTGTGTCTAAACGTATGCGGACTGATTTTCTTCTTGATTCCGGCCTTTTTAGTATGCTGTTTTACGAGCGTAAAGATCATCGCTCGGGTGAGCTGCGCTCCTCGCCGGTTGAGAAATAGGATATTCTTAAATTCTGGTTTTGGAGATTCGTGTATCCTGATTTCATCTCGATAGATCTCGATGTACTTTTGAGTTACCGGCGCAATAGGTACAAAACGTTGTTTATTACCTTTACCGGTAACGAGAATATATCCTTCATCAAAAAATAAGTCAGAAAGTTTTAGATTCAAAACTTCAGAGACCCGCAAGCCGCAACCGTACAAGGTTTCAAAAATAGCTCGATTGCGTTCTCCTTGTGGTGTACTAAGGTCAATCGCATCAATAATCTGATTTACTTCTTCTTCTGAAAGTGTATCCGGAAGTTTTCGGCCAATCTTTGGCGCTTCGATAAGTTCAGTAGGATTGTCTGTGCGTAGCTCTTCAAATACTAAATATTCAAAATAGCCTTTCAGTCCAGAAATTAAACGTGCTTGTGATGATGCAGTCAATTCTTTGGCGTAGGTATAAATGAATTCTTGAAGCTGCTCTTTAGTGATAGAAATAGGAGACGCTTCTACAGCATTTAAATCCAAATACGAGATGAGTTTAGCGATATCCAGGCCATAATTTATAATGGTATTCTCAGAAAGCCCGCGTTCTATCTTTAAGAATAATTTATAGTCTTTTAACGATTGTTGCCAATTCACAAATCAAATAGGGGTTTTTTAGGAATCTTTTAATTATAGTTTATAAAAGCCTTAATAGTTTGGTATTTCTTCTGCTCCTAGCTTTGTTCCAAATCTAAATATAAAAATCATGAAAAAATTATTTTTAGCAGCAATACTAGTATTTGGAGGAACCTCTTTAATGCAAGCGCAAAGCGAATTGGCATTTGGTATCAAAGGTGGAGTTAACTTTTCAAATTTGACCGGCGACGGTTTTGATGAATTTGACGATGATAGTGCCAGAACATCTTTTAATTTAGGTGCTTTAGTTGAAATTCCTGTAACTGAAAAATTTGCAATTCAGCCAGAGGTATTCTACTCAGGACAAGGTTTTGATTTAGTTCAAAGAGACGACGCAGAAGATACAGAGTTTCAATTAGATTACATTAATGTGCCTGTTTTGGCTAAGTTTTACTTAGTGCAGGGATTATATGTAGAAGCCGGCCCACAATTAGGATTTTTAGTAGATAGTGAAATAGAAGGTCCTAACGCAACTTTAGGCTTAAATGAAGACAACTTTAATGATATCGACTTTGCTGGAGCAGTAGGAGTAGGATATAAATTTAATGGCGGTCTTTATTTAAACGCACGCTACACACAAGGGTTTACAGATATCTACGATGGCGAAACCGGAGACAACGCTACTAAAAATGGAGTGTTTGCAGGATCAGTCGGCTTCATTTTTAACTAGAATAACACACAAGCATTTTGTGAAAAGCACCTTTTTAAGGTGCTTTTTTTTTCTAAGTACTAACGGAATAAAACGCTACTGCCTGTTCAATAATTAAATAGGATTTTCGGCTACCGACTTCATAAAATACCAGTTCAACTCCAATTTGAGCTAGTGTATTAAAACTTCAGCTTGTCAAAATTCTTTTATGTTTAGCGTTAACACTATTTAAGAATTTGAAAAATAATACGAGGTAACACAATAAACTAAAAGTATTTCTCTATCAGTATTTTAAAGTGATTTTCAAGAGGTGCCAAATAGCCGTTTTCTATTAAAAGTCAGAATATCAGGAAGTTTCGTAAAAGCTTTTTGTTGGCAATATTTTAGTGAAAACTTAGAGAATCATTAATACTTGTGAAGCCTTGCAGCATCTAGCTTTGTTCAAAATTTAAACAACAAATTATTCTTATGAAAAAGCTATTTTTAATTGCAAGTTTTATGGTTTTGGGTGGTGCAGCAGCACAAGCTCAAGATGCCTTTCACTTTGGTGCAAAAGGTGGTGTGAATTTCGCGAATATCGCAGGTGATGATGCCGCAGATCAAGAATCAAGAACAAGTTTTTATGCAGGTCTAGTTGCTGAGCTTCCTATTTCAGAAATGTTCTCTATTCAGCCTGAGGTTATTTATTCAGCGCAAGGTTCTACGATCGCTGCTATTGATGAAGACAATACATTTGATGTAGATGATAATGTAGAATATCAACTAGATTACATTCAAGTGCCTTTAATGGCCAAGATTTATCTTGCTGACGGTTTCAGCTTACAAGCTGGTCCTTCTTTGAACTTTTTAGTAAGTGAAGAGATCGATTTTCAACCAACATCTGCTTCAGGAGATATTGATATCGAGGATGGCGCTAACAATTTTGAATTTGGTACCGCTGCTGGTTTAGAATACCAGTTTGATAATGGTTTATTCATTCAAGGGCGTTATACCAGAGGTTTTACTAAGATCTATGATGATGTGAGTGCATACAACTATGCAATTCAAGCAGGTGTAGGTTTTGTATTCTAAAACATTGTAAACAACCAACCAAAAAGTATAGCCTCGCATTGCGGGGCTTTTTTTATAGTCCATTTTTAAATTACCTTTACCTAACAATTTAATCTACCAATGGCTCAAGAACTCAAAATACTCATCATAAACGGACCTAACCTCAACTTATTAGGCAAACGCGAACCTGATGTTTACGGAAATCAATCTTTTGAAGATTATTTTTCTAAGCTTCAGTTTCAGTTTAAGGAGACTGAGCTTTCTTATTTTCAGTCGAATAGCGAAGGTGATCTGATCACCAAAATTCAAGAGGCAGACGCTATTTTTGATGGAATAGTACTTAATGCTGCAGCCTACACGCATACTTCGGTAGGCATTGGTGATGCGATCGCAGCGGTTTCAGTACCGGTGATCGAGGTGCATATTTCTAATACGTTCGCACGGGAAGCCTTCCGTCATCAATCTTATATTTCAAAACACGCTAAGGGTATCATCGTAGGTTTTGGCTTGCAGAGCTACGATTTAGCGATACAATCCTTTCTGTAAATATTTTGCAAAAAGCCTATTTCAATTGGAGTAGCGGTAAGGATTCTGCGTTGGCTTTATATAGAATTTTAGCCGAAAAGGAATTTGAGGTCACTAAACTGGTCACGACTATTAACAGTGATGTAGAGCGAGTTTCTATGCACGGTTTGCGCGAAACTTTATTAGATCGTCAGGCGGAAGCACTCGGTTTTCCATTAGAAAAAATTCTACTTCACGGAGCTATCTCGATGACTGAATATTCTGATGTTTTGGGTGCTGCCGCGCAAAAAGCAGTTGACGAAGGCAATACACACAGCATTTTTGGGGATATCTTTTTAGAAGATTTAAAAGCTTATCGCGATGAGCAGTTGACTAAAGTAAGGTTGAAAGGAGTATACCCACTATGGAAAAAAGACACCAAGCGGTTAATTACTGAATTTATTGACCTGGGCTTTAAAGCGATTACTGTTTGTGTGAATGGAAAGCACCTGGACAAATCTTTTGCCGGAAGAATTATAGATCATCAGTTTATAGCCGATTTGCCTCCGGCAGTTGACCCGTGTGGAGAAAACGGCGAATTTCACACCTTCGTTTTTGACGGACCTATTTTTTCAAAGCCAATTCTTTTTGAAGTGGGCGAGATTGTAAAACGCTCTTACAAACCCAAAGCCGATCAAGAAGACAATTGCTTTTCAGAAGATCAAAAATCTTGGGACACCGAATTCTATTTTTGTGATTTGATACCTGTATAGTGTCTCAACTGCGCTTTAATTTGACGTGAGATAATCTTCAAATTCTTAAAATAAAAAACCTCTGAAATTGATTTCAATTTCAGAGGTTTTAATTTTGTCTAAAGTCTAAAGTCTAAAGTCTAAAGTCTAAAGTCTAAAGTCTTACAAGTGAATTACTTCATCATAAGCTGCTGCTACCGCTTCCATCACCGCCTCACTCATCGTTGGGTGGGGGTGAACTGCTTTAAGCACTTCGTGACCGGTAGTTTCTAATTTTCTACCTAACACAGCTTCTGCGATCATATCGGTAACGCCGGCACCAATCATATGGCAACCTAACCACTCACCGTATTTCGCATCAAAAATAACTTTTACAAAACCATCTTTGTTTCCGGCAGCACTTGCTTTACCAGAAGCTGAGAATGGGAATTTACCGATTTTGAGTTCGTAACCTGCTTCTTTAGCTTGCTTTTCAGTCATTCCTACTGAAGCAATTTCAGGAGAAGCATACGTACAGCCAGGAATATTGCCATAGTCTAATTTCTCTACGTGCATTCCGGCAAGTTTTTCAACACAAATGATTCCTTCTGCAGAAGCAACGTGCGCCAATGCAGGACCAGGAGTAACGTCGCCGATCGCGTAGTAGCCGGGCATATTGGTTTGATACCAATCGTTTACGATCACTTTATCTTTATCGGTAATGATACCTACATCTTCAAGACCAATGCCTTCAATGTTGGTTTTAATACCTACCGCCGAAAGTACAATATCAGCTTCTAATTTTTCTTCGCCTTTTTTAGTTTTTACAGTAGCAACAACGCCTTCACCAGAAGTATCTACAGACTCTACAGATGAACCGGTCATAATGTTGATCCCCGCTTTTTTCAAGCTACGCTCAAACTGTTTAGAAACTTCTTCATCCTCTACAGGAACGATGTTTGGCATATATTCTACAATGGTAACTTCTGTTCCCATCGCATTGTAAAAACTACCAAATTCACACCCTATCGCCCCAGATCCTACAACAATCATTTTCTTAGGCTGCTCTTTTAAAGTCATCGCCTCACGATACCCAATGATTTTCTTACCATCTTGCGGTAAGCTTGGTAACTCACGTGAACGCGCACCGGTCGCGATGATGATGTTGTCTGCGCTATATTCGGTACCATCAACGTCAACTTTTTTACCAGGTTTCAGTTTACCAAAACCTTCAATAACGTCGATCTTATTTTTCTTCATCAAGAATTGAACACCTTTGCTCATTCCTTCTGCAACTCCACGGCTACGCTTAACAACCGCATCAAAATCTTTATCTGCACCTTCTACTTTAAGACCGTAATCTTCGGCGTGCTTGAGGTATTCAAAAACCTGCGCACTTTTTAAAAGCGCTTTGGTAGGAATACATCCCCAATTTAAACAAACGCCTCCAAGGCTTTCTTTTTCTACAATAGCGGTTTTAAAACCTAATTGTGAAGCTCTGATAGCCGTTACATAACCACCGGGTCCACTTCCTAAGATAATAATATCGTATTTACTCATAGTTTTCAGTGAAATTTGAAGGCACGAATTTACGCATTAAAAGTCTAAAAAACGAACGCAGAAGTTGTACAGATTTGTAGCCGCCGTCAACGGTTTTATAGCCTAAATCTTGCCGTTAAGTTGAAGGCGCGTTTTTAAAGAAGGTCGTATCGATTGGCTAACAATTTGTTTAGCGGGTTTCCCTATGCTAGGCGTTGTTGAACTACACGTTTTAAAACCGGAAGCACATCGGTTTCAAACCATTTGTTTTTAGCCATCCAAAAGCGATTAACAGGCGAAGGATGTGGAAGTACAAAATGCTGTGGGAGATAGCTTTCAAAAGCTTTGATTCGGGCGGTAAGCGTCAGATTATCGTTTAAATAATACCGCTGGGAGTGATTACCGATTAAAATATACAACGGATCCGCCTCAAAATGATCGGTTACTTTTTTGTGCCAAAGCGGAGCACATTCCGGGCGAGGTGGAAGATCACCGATTTTGCCTTTACCCGGAAAGCAAAATCCTAGAGGTAGTATGGCAAAATTGTCAGAATCGTAAAAGGTGTCTTCATCAACGCCGAGCCAATCTCGCAATCGACGGCCGCTAGGATCATCCCAAGCGATGGACTTCTCGTGGGCAATTTTCCCGGGTGCCTGGCTGGCTAAAACAATTTTGCTTTTTGGCGATGCCGAAATAATAGGGTTAGCGCCTAAAGGTAAAAAAGGCTTACAAACGGAACAGTGTCGTATTTCCGTGAGTAAGCCTTTCATAAATTTTATGCTAAGTGCTTATTGAAGCGTTTGAACATCAGTTTCGTTCAATTCTAAAGCGCTCATAACTTCATTATAGTTAGAGAAGTCACCATTGAATTGCTCAGCAAATTCGGTAGGAATCAAAACATATCTAAATATTTGATTATCTGTATAATCGGTAGAGATATTAGATAAGTCATAATTTCCATCAATCAAGAATTGAACATCGCCTATTGTATGTGTAAAAACATATTGCATCGTACCTTCTGAAAAGAAAAAATTGTGAGGAAGCTGAGTCCATACATCTAGTCCGTTATCAATATATTCCAATCTATAAGCAATAACAGCATCACCGTCTAAAACTTCAACATTGCTAGGGAATTCGATGATAGGAGATTCCCATATTCCAGAATCAGAATTGTAAGATAAGGTGGTTTCAACTTCTACAACTTTTGAGTATTCAGCATCAAGCCCATCTAATCCAGGAGGGCCTTGTGGTCCTGGGTCTCCTTCACAAGCTGTAAATCCTAAGGCTACGATACTAAGTATTGTAAATAATTTTTTCATCGTTTTTTGTCTTTATGTTTATCGCTAAAAGTAAATCAAGAGTCATTCCGAAACTTTTAAAACTATGCTAAAGCTTTAGTTTTAATAAAACATTAACGCCAATGAAATCTTGATGCCTCTTGGTATATAGTTTTAGTTTTTGTCGTAATCTATTGAGGCTGAGTTCACACAGTAGCGCTGACCGGTCTCTGTAGGGCCGTCGTCAAAAACGTGACCTAAGTGGCTGCCGCAATTAGCGCAGAGAATTTCGGTGCGTATCATTCCGAATGTGGTATCGCGTATATATTCTACAGCTCCGGGTATAGATTCATCAAAACTGGGCCAGCCACAACCACTCTCAAATTTACTATTGGCTTCAAAAAGTTTTGCATCACAAGCGCCACAGTGATAAGTGCCATCTTTTTCAAAATGCAAATTGTATTTACCGGTATGCGGGCGCTCAGTGCCCTTACCGCGTAAAATATGGTAACGCTCAGGACCGAGTTCTTCTTTCCATTGCGCTTCGGTTTTTTGTATTGGGTATTCTTTCATAATATTTTTTATCATTTCCGCGAAAGCGGAAATCTCATGTTAAAAAACTAATGTAGGCTAAATCGGAAATCTTAGTTTAGCAATTCAGCATAGGCTTCGATTGTAACCTTATGGTTTTTCGGTTTAACCTTTAGTAGGTACAAAATTTAAGGCAACTCCATTAATACAGTGGCGTTTACCGGTAGGTTTTGGACCGTCGTTAAAAACGTGTCCCAAATGCCCGCCACAATTAGCACAATGCTCTTCAGTACGGGTGTAGCCTAATTTGTTATCTGAAGAAAAAGCAACATTTCCTTCTATATAATCGTAAAAAGAGGGCCAGCCGGTACCGCTATCAAATTTGGTTTTGCTTTTAAAGACCGGGTTTTGACAGGCAGCACATACATAAGTTCCTTCTTCTTTAATGTTGAGAAGTTCACTGGTAAACGCGCGCTCAGTTCCTTCTTTGCGCAAGACCTGAAATTCTGCATCGGTAAGTTCGGCTTTCCATTCTGCTTCGGTTTTAGAAACCGGAAATTGTTCTTTTTTCTCGTTTTGAGCAGTGCCTTTACAGGCATACAGGCTAACGAGTAGCCCAAGTAGCAATAGCTTTTTCATAGTTCTTTTTTCTAAAATTACGCAATGCGCTAAGCACTGGTTTATAATAGTCGCGGTTTTAACAAAAGACTAACGTGTGACATTTCTGTTAAGCCTTTGTCAAATTCTTATTTCGGCTAGGCTTGTAATTAATTATTGTTATTTTTAAGGGTAATCATTTGAACTTAAACTACCTTCGGGCAAGTCTGTGAGGCATTGCTCGAAAACGAATTTTGAATTTTCAGGCATCCCCAAAGCTTTCGGGAAGGAGTATTAAACCTTTTGGCGGTGCCAATAAAAAACTAACACCCTTGACTAGAGAACGTATTGTTATAGAGAATGTAGAGCCCCAGCTTCAAGGTGGGGATTTTTTTATCAAAAGAGTTGTTGGCGAACTCGTTACTGTTACGGCAGATGTTTTAGGAGACGGTCACGACGTGATCGATGCCGAAGTATGCTACAAAAGCGAGCACGACAAGATGTGGAAAACCGTTCGGCTGGAACCTCAAGGCAATGATCATTTTGCGGCAACTTTTAGGGTAGATCAGCAGGGCTTTTATGAATACAAAGTGCGCGGTTGGGTTGATCACGCATTAAACTGGCAGCATGGTACCGAAGCAAAATTAAAAGACGGGCAATACATAAAGAGTGAATTGCTTGACGGGGTACAATATCTTGAGGCGGTTGAAAAAAAGCTTGACAATGACGGCAAGCAATACGTTAATACTCTAAAAAAATTGTTTCAAGACGAAAAGCGCTATGATGAGGCTTGTGCGTATGCTGTTTCTCACGATTTACATCGCATATTTAAGGACCATCCGGAACGGAAATTTGCACACGAGAGCAAAACGCTACAAGTTTATGTAGATCGTGAGAAGGCACGTTTCAGTACGTGGTATGAGTTTTTTCCAAGATCGGCTAGCGAGCAGCCCGGGCAACACGGTACGTTTAAAGATTGTGAGCGT
Source organism: Leeuwenhoekiella palythoae (assembly GCF_900130045.1). Taxonomy (GTDB): domain Bacteria; phylum Bacteroidota; class Bacteroidia; order Flavobacteriales; family Flavobacteriaceae; genus Leeuwenhoekiella; species Leeuwenhoekiella palythoae. Next base: position 597,002 of record NZ_FQXT01000003.1, on the reverse strand, counting down.
TTGTTGCCAAGAGTGGCTTCGATGGGATTTGATACGTTGTATTTTCCGCCCATTCATCCTATTGGAGAAGTAAACCGAAAAGGAAAGAATAATGCAACCAATGCAGAAGAGGGCGATAGCGGAGTACCTTGGGGAATTGGTTCGCGTTTTGGCGGACATAAAAGTATTCACCCGGAATTAGGCACTGAAGAAGATTTTAAAAACCTGATCAAACACGCCGAAAGTCTGGGGATCGAAGTTGCGATGGATTTAGCATTTCAGGCCGCTCCTGACCATCCGTACTTAAAGGAGCATCCTGAGTGGTTTAGAAAACGACCGGATGGCACGATGCAATATGCTGAGAATCCACCGAAGAAATACCAGGATATTGTCAATTTCCACTGGGAATCTGAAGATTATAAGAAGCTTTGGGAAGAATTACTCAGCGTTGCTTTTCACTGGATCGATTTTGGAGTAAAAGTTTTTCGAGTTGATAATCCGCATACCAAACCCTATTATTTCTGGAATTGGTTTATCGCCGAAATCAAGAAAAAACATCCCGATGTGTTGTTTTTAGCCGAAGCTTTTTCGCGACCTAAAGTGATGCAACAATTAGCCAAACAAGGCTATACCCAATCCTACACCTATTTTACGTGGCGCACCAGTAAGCACGAGTTGGTTGAATATATGATCGAGCTTACTCAGACTAAAATGCGCGAATATTTTAGACCTAATTTTTGGCCGAATACACCAGATATTAATCCGTATCATCTACAAGGCGCAAATGAAGCACAGCATATCATTCGCTATGCTCTTGCAGCAACCTTGAGCTCAAACATGGGTTTATACGGGCCTGTTTATGAATTTATGGTGAGCGATGCCGTTCCGGGTAAGGAGGAGTATTTCAATTCTGAAAAATATCAAATCAGCCATTGGGATTGGAAGCACGAGAACAAGTTGAGTCGCCTCATTACCAAGATGAATATGATTCGCAAACAGCAGCCTGCGTTGCAACAGACTAATAATATTGAGTTTTGCGAGCTACACCACGATGCACTGATGGCTTACTATAAATGGGATCAGGACCGCAATAACGAATTGCTTATCGTGGTAAGTCTGGACCCGTATTATAAACAATCGGGGCACTTGAGACTTCCTTATGAGAAAATGAACCTCGCGCCGGGTTCTCAAGTTGTCGTAAAAGATCTCATCACAGACAGCACCTATACCTGGAATCAAGAATGGAACTACGTCGAATTACATCCCGCACTTCCGGTGCATATTTTTCAGATCTATAAATAGCAAGAATCCACCACAAACTTCAAAAACAACGAACCATGAATCAGGAGCAGGAAATAGACGGACGCATCGTTTTTAAATATGATACCGGTTGGAAGGAGCTGTTGGAATCAGATCGCTTTAAGAAAGAACTTTGCGAGGATATTCTTGAGCCGTACATTCTCAATCAGCGTTGGTATGGTGGTAAAGCCAGCGCGTTAAAGTATATTGAGGTCATTGATAGCTTTCCGATAGAAGATGAAGTAGATACTTTTTATGGGATCGTGCTTGAAGTGAATTTTAGAGAAGCTTTTGTGCACAATTATTTCTTACCCATTGCTTTTGTGACAGATCAGGAGGTGGTTGGCGATAAATTTATTGCACATTTAAAGCTCAACGGAACCTCAGGTTTTCTTGTAGATGCTTTGCTTTTGGAATCTTTCAGAAAGCAAATTTTTGAGAAAATTTTAGAGGGAGAAAAATACCGCTATAAAGAAGTGGCCTATCGTCGAGGTCGCTCTAATCAATCTCAAGGCTATAAAAGCAGCCGCCTGATGGGCGTAGAACAGAGCAACACGTCTATTATTTATAACGATAAATACATTCTAAAGATTTTTAGAAGGGTTTATGTAGATGAAAATCCCGATTACGAGATCAGTAAATATCTTACGGCCAAAGCACTTTTTAACAATACACCAAAATATTTAGGAAGCATCACTTTAAAGTTTAGTGATAAAAATGTGATCACTTTAGGGCTGATGCAAGAATTAGTACCGAATCAAGGCGATGCCTGGGAATATTTTGTGCATAACCTAAAATTGACGTTTGAAGAACTTTCGCGTCAGCAACCTAAATTAGAAACACTAAGAGCTACTAAATACTTGGAGCAAATCTCCATAACTGATGTGCCTGCTTCGATCTTGGCTTGGTGTCCTATCGAGTTTTTTGAAGATGTTTCGCAGCTAGCGCTTCGTACCGCACAAATGCATATTGCTCTAGGACAAGAGCGCATCAATACAGCGTTTACGCCGCAGGCTTTCAGTAATGATTATTCGGTATGGTTAAAAAACAGATTGATCTATCAATTTGAAAATAGAATCAACTTGGTCGAAAATAATTTACACAAGCTTGACGGTCTTCAGCTTGAATTGGCAAACGAGTTATTGAGTAAGAAAAAGATCATACGTAAACAATTTCTTGATTTTGACGAAACGATGCTTAAAAGTGAGCGTTTGCGTATTCACGGCGATTATCATTTGGGCCAAGTTCTGGTGCAAGACCGGGATTTCTTTATCATAGATTTTGAAGGCGAACCGGAAAGTACCATCAGAGACCGAAAAGTCAAACAACCACCAATTAAAGATATTGCCGGGATTTTTAGATCGTTTAATTACGCGATCTACGCAACGGTTTTTAACAATCACGAGTCTTACGATTTTGAACTTGAAGAGCTTTTTGAGGTTGCAGATGTGCTTTACAGCCACATCATTGGTGTGTTTTTAAAAACCTATATTAACGAAGTACAAACCGCCAATTTAAATATTGGTTACATCAAAGAAATCGAATTTTTATTACAATATTGCTTACTGGAGAAAGCCGTTTATGAGTTGGGTTACGAACTCAATGCGCGTCCGCGATGGGCGATCATTCCATTAAAAGGCATCTCTAACATCCTTAACCAACAACATTATGAGTAGCGTATACGTTCACAGCTTATTTTCAGAATTTGACATCGATCTTTTTAAAGCCGGAAAGCACTTTCGCCTGTATGAAAAGTTAGGTTCACACCCAATGACTTTAGAAGGAGAGAAGGGTACATACTTTGCTGTTTGGGCGCCCAGTGCAAAATCAGTTTCTGTGGTGGGTGATTTTAATTATTGGTTAGAGGGTGATCATAAATTAAATGTACGTTGGGATGGCAGCGGAATCTGGGAAGGTTTTATACCGGGAGTTATGCCGGGCGCTATTTATAAATATAAAATTCAGTCTAATCACAATGATGTCAAGACTGAAAAAGCCGATCCGTTTGCACGTCGCGCTGAGCATCCGCCTAAGACCGCTTCGGTCGTCTATGCCGCAGATTATAAATGGAAAGACAAAAAATGGATGTCTAGCCGGGCGAAATATAATGCGCTTGACACTCCTTTTTCAGTATACGAAATGCATTTAGGCTCCTGGAGAAAAACAGGCGAGGAAAACCGAAGCTTGAGCTACACAGAACTAGCAGACGAACTCGTAGCCTATGTAAAAAAAATGGAATTTACCCATGTGGAGTTTATGCCCATTATGGAATATCCTTACGACCCAAGTTGGGGATATCAATTGACCGGCTATTTTGCACCAACTTCACGCTTTGGTTACCCCGAAGAATTTATGCTGCTGGTAGATAAATTACATCAGGCGGGTATAGGCGTGATCCTTGATTGGGTCCCGTCACATTTTCCTGAAGATGCACACGGTTTGGGTAACTTTGACGGTTCTCATTTATATGAACATCCAGATCCACGTAAAGGATGGCATCCCGATTGGAAATCGCTTATTTTCAATTATGGCCGTAACGAAGTGCGTGCTTTTTTAATTAGCAACGCCTTATTCTGGCTAGATCAATACCATATTGACGGGTTGCGGGTAGATGCGGTCGCTTCGATGTTGTACCTTGATTATTCAAGAGAAGACGGGGAGTGGGAGCCTAACCAGTTTGGAGGCAGAGAAAATCTGGACGCTATTTCGTTTTTAGAAGAGTTAAATAAGACGGTTTATAAAAACTATCCGGATGTGCAAACCATTGCTGAAGAGTCTACTAGTTATACCGGAGTTTCTAAACCGGTATTCTTAGGCGGTTTAGGGTTTGGAATGAAATGGATGATGGGGTGGATGCACGATACCTTAGAGTACTTTAAGAAAGAGCCGGTGCATCGTAAATACCATCAAAACGATATTACCTTCAGTTTGACCTATGCGTTTTCAGAAAACTTTATGTTGCCGCTTTCGCACGATGAGGTGGTTTACGGAAAACGCTCGCTTTTTGACCGTATGCCCGGCCCGGAGTGGGAACGATTTGCCAACCTAAGATTGATGTTTGGGTATATGTTCACCCATCCCGGGACTAAGTTGATCTTTCAAGGAGGCGAATTCGGTCAAAGTGCAGAATGGAATTTTCAAGAAAGTTTAGACTGGCATTTATTGCAATATGATTTTCACACAGGAATTCAAAAATGTGTAAAAGACCTGAATAAACTCTATAAGTCGCAACCGGCATTATATGAGCGACAGTTTCGTCCCGAAGGTTTTGAGTGGATCGAATGGGCTGATGGTGAAAATAGCGTTTTGAGCTATCTTAGAAAGGGTTACGATGCCGAAAACGCAGTTTTGGTGATTTGTAATTTTACTCCGGTGCCACGCGAAAACTACAAAGTAGGAGTTCCGGAAGCGTTTACTAAAGCAGGCTCAAAGGTAAAAGAACTCTTTAATAGTAATGAAAAGAAATACGGCGGAAGCGGTGATTTTATCAGCAAAAAAGTCAAGGTCGAAGCAACTCCATGGAATGGTCGCGAGCACTCGATAACTCTAGATTTAGCACCACTTGCGGTTATGGTTTTCGGTCTTAAATAATGCACTTTTTGCGATCTCGCTAAATGTATAAGTATTTATCAATTTCATAAGGCAAGGCTTGAACAAGTATGCTGTTTTCGAGTAGCAACAAAAAGCACGCAGTGTTAACGTTGTAGTTGATATCTTTTAGTTTTGACCCCTAGATTAACTTCGGAAACCTTTAATTTAGTAATCCTAACACCTTACACAGGCTATTATGATTATTAATACTGAGTTAGAACAAAAAGGAAATCAATTTCCAAACGAGATCAAAAGCGTTCGACAAGAAGTCGACACATTATACTTCACCACCCAAAACAATGTAATCTTAGAATTAACCGTATTGCGTGATAGCGTGATCCGGTTTAGGTATGGGACGAGAGGGATTCTCGAGGATGATTTTTCCTATGCGATAGATTCCGAAAATCACATAGGGTACAACCACTTAGAGCTTTCTGAAAACAAGAATTTCTATATTGTAACCACTTCTAAGTTGATCATTAAGATCGAAAAGATCAGCTTGCAATCAAAGATCTTAGACCGGGAAGGCAACTTGATCAATGAAGATGAAATAGGCTTTCATTATGAAGAAAGTTTTACCCTTGGCGGAAATATCGTCAAAATGAGCAAGCGCTCGCATCCGGGGGAAGCTTTTTACGGGATGGGCGATAAACCGGTGCACCTCAATTTACGCGGAAAACGCGTTTCTAATTGGGCGACAGATTCCTATGCTTTTGGTAAAGATACAGATCCCATTTATAAATCGGTGCCTTTTTATATTGGTTTGAAAGATAAACAAGCCTACGGAATCTTCTTTGATAATACCTTTAAATCAAGTTTTGATTTTTGTCACGAGCGCCTTGATGTTACCAGCTTTTGGGCTCCCGGCGGGGAAATGAATTACTATTTTCTTTATGGCCCTGGAATGAATGAAGTCGTTGAGAATTATACACATTTAACCGGAAAACCTGAGCTTCCGCCTCTATGGACTTTAGGCTTTCAGCAGTGTAAATGGAGCTACTATCCGGAAAGTACAGTCAAAGGAATCGCTAAAAAGTTTAGAGACCTAAAAATACCGTGTGACGGAATTTACCTGGATATCGATTATATGGATGGGTTTCGATGCTTCACTTGGAATAAAGAATATTTCCCCGATCCTAAACGCATGGTCAAAGAACTTCTTGATGATGGGTTTAAAACCATTGTGATCATTGATCCGGGAATAAAGATCGATCCGGAATACTGGGTGTATAAAGAAGCTTTAGAAAATGATTACTTCTGTAAGCGTGCCGATGGTCCTGATATGGTAGGTAAGGTATGGCCGGGAGAATGTGCATTTCCTGATTTTACCAACCCGGAAGTACGGGAGTGGTGGGCAGATTTATTCAAAGAACTGGTGCACGACATTGGTGTGCGCGGGGTTTGGAATGATATGAACGAGCCCGCCGTGATGGAAGTCCCCGGAAAAACCTTTCCTGATGATGTACGTCACGATTATGACGGGCATCCTTGCAGCCACCGAAAGGCTCACAATATCTATGGTACTCAAATGGCACGTGCAACCTATGAAGGTGTAAAACGCTACGTGTACCCTAAACGTCCATTGGTAATCACCCGTTCTGCCTACAGTGGTGCGCAACGTTATACTTCGTCCTGGACCGGCGATAACGTCGCGACTTGGGAACACTTATGGATTGCTAATAATCAAGTGCAGCGCATGTGTCTTTCTGGGATGTCTTTTACAGGAACAGACATTGGCGGATTTGCTGAACAACCTACGGGCGAACTCTTCGTGCGCTGGATTCAACTCGGGGTTTTTCACCCGTTTTGTAGAGTGCACTCTAGCGGTCATCACGGGGACCAGGAGCCTTGGTCTTTTGACGATGAGGTTACCAACGTTACCCGAAAATTCATTGAATTACGTTATACCTTACTTCCCTATTTATACACCGCGTTTTATGAGTATGCGACTGAGGGAGTTCCTATGCTGAAACCTTTAGTGTATTGCGATCAAGACGATGTGCATACGCATTATCGTACTGATGAATTTATCTTCGGAAATCATATTCTGGTGTGTCCTATTTTAGAGCCTAATTCTAAAGGGCGTCGCATGTACTTGGCGCGTGGTCGCTGGTATGATTTCTGGAATAATGAAGTTGTAGAAGGTGGGCGCGAACTTTGGGTGGATGCAGATTTTGACACCATCCCAATTTTTGTAAAAGAAGGTGCAATCATTCCGCGTTATCCGGTGCAACAATACGTAGGTGAAAAGAAAATCGAGGAGCTTAAGCTCGATGTGTACTATGCTGAAGATACCGTTGAATCTCGTGTTTATGAAGATGCGCGCGATGGCTATGATTACAAAAAAGGGCGTTACAGTTTAAGAAATTTTAAACTAACCGGAAAGGCAAAGGACTTAAGTATTCAACAGTTTAAAACAGGAACCTTTGAAACCGAATATGAGTATATTAAACTCAATCTCATTGGGCTGCCTTTCAGTATCAAAAAGATCACGGTTGATAATGTGGCTTACGACTTAAATAATCTGGATAAAAGGGAAAAATATTTAAAACTGCCTAAAGAATTTTCGGTAGTGCATATGATAGGATAATTTTCACAACTTGTACTAAAGTTAAGCTAATTGTTAAAATAGAATTTGGCAGAATTTGTAATTTCAACCCGCTAACCTTTAATAGTTTAAAATGAAAACGAAAAAAATACTCGTCGCACTAGCGACTATATTTCTGATTATAAGTTGTAAAACGAGTCCGTTTACCGGAAAGAAAACACTTAATGCGTACAGCAATGAGACCATTTTTCCAATGGCATTTCAGCAGTACAATGAATTTCTTGCGCAAAATACGGTAGTAAAAGGTACTGCCGAAGCACAAATGGTGCAACGTGTAGGAAACAAGATAGCAAAGGCTGCTGAGCGCTATATGACGGCTTTAGGGTACCCCAATTATCTAGATGAATATAAATGGGAGTACAATTTAGTTCAAGATGAAGCGATCAATGCTTTTTGTATGCCGGGAGGTAAGATTGTGGTTTACACCGGGATTTTACCGGTAGCTCAAGATGAGACCGGTTTAGCGATGATTCTTGGCCACGAGTTGGCACACGCATTGGCAAATCACGGTGCGCAGCGTATGACCGCACAACAAGGACAATCAATTGTGGGTGCTGTTGGTGGCGTAGCACTTGGAGATTCTCGTGCTGGGCAATTGTTCAATCAATATTATGGTACTGCAAGTACCGTAGGAGCGATTTTACCTTTTAGCCGTAGCCACGAAAGTGAAGCAGATGAGATCGGGACCATCATTGCCGCAATCGCCGGTTATGACCCTTATGAAGCACCAAAACTTTGGGAGCGTATGAAGGCACAAGGAAGTTCAGGTACTCCGGAAATCTTAAGTACACACCCTTCGCCAGATACGCGTATTGCAGCACTTACGCAAATTGCACCGCGCGCAGAAGCTGAAGCAAAAAAATTCGGGGTTACTACATTTAAGTAGGATAACGCAAAAATAAAAATGAAAAGCCGCTCTATTGAAGCGGCTTTCTTATTTTAGACGCTTCAATAACAACCTTAAGTTTATGGAAGCTTTACCTAAAGGAAGTAAAAAACTTTTGAACGCCTGGGCGTTTTATGACTGGGCAAACTCGGTGTACAGCTTGGTGATCGCCTCTGCTGTTTTTCCTATTTTTTACGGCGCACTCACACTCGTAAAAGATGAAGAAGGAAAAATCCTAGATGACTCGGTAAATTTTCTTGGATACGATTTTAATAATGATACGCTCATCAGCTACGTCACGGCCGCTGCTTTTTTGGTCGTTTCTTTTTTGAGTCCGTTTTTAAGCGGAATCGCAGATTATGTAGGGAATAAGAAGAGCTTTATGAAGTTTTTCTGCTATCTGGGCGCGCTTTCTTGTATAGGTCTTTTTTGGTTTAATATGAACTATCTCTGGTTTGGGCTGTTGTGTTATTTTCTCGCCTTGATAGGATTTTGGGCTAGTTTGGTTTTTTACAATTCGTATTTGCCGGATATCGCTTTTCCTCACCAGCAGGATAAAATAAGTGCAAAAGGCTATTCTTTAGGTTATATAGGCAGCGTGATCTTACTCATCGTTTGTCTAGCGATGATCTTGATGTATGAGACTTTTGGTTTTGAAGACGAAGGTTTGCCAACACGCCTATCTTTTGTGCTTACGGGATTGTGGTGGATAGGCTTCAGTCAGTATACTTACTATTATTTGCCTAAAGGAAACAAGAAAGAGAAGCTAACCAAAAATGTAATGTTCAACGGTTTTAAAGAACTACGCAAAATTTGGAAAAAGCTGAAAGAAGATAAACCGATGCGCACGTACCTCATGGCATTTTTTGTGTACAGTATGGCGGTTCAAACGATTATGCTTATCGCCACTTATTTTGGGATCGAAGAACTCGACTGGGGAACTACAGACAGCACCACCGGACTTATCGTAAGTATTTTATTGATTCAGTTGGTTGCGGTTCTTGGTGCGTGGCTTACCTCAAAAGCTTCGGCTAAGTTTGGTAATATTCAAACCTTGATCGTGATCAATTGCATTTGGATCGCGATTTGTATTTATGCTTATACGATCACCACGCCGTTTCAGTTTTATTTTACCGCTGCTTTTGTCGGTCTTGTGATGGGTGGGATTCAGTCGTTGTCGCGTTCTACGTACTCTAAATTGATTCCGGAAGGAGAGAAGGACACCGCTTCGTATTTCAGTTTTTATGATGTTTCAGAAAAAATAGGGATTGTGATCGGGATGTCTACTTATGGATTTATAGCAGACCAATACAACATACGTAATGCTATTTTATTCTTTATTGTGTTCTTTATCGTAGGTGTAATTCTATTGTTCTTTGTTCCGCGGAAGCGTATTGTAGAACAAGTAGAATAAGAAAATGGCTGCCCTTTTGGGACAGCCATTTTCCAGATTTGATTGATGAAAATTTTCTTAATTGCTCACGCTTCCTGAGCCTACAACTTTAGAATCTACTTTGTCAGGTTTACCGGTATACACGATATCTCCTGATCCTGCTACGGCTGCCTTTAAGGTTCCGCCATTACAGTTTAAGCTGATGTCACCAGAACCTGCGATGCTGGCCTCAGCATCATTGCTTTTCAAATCTGAAGCGTGTAAGTCACCGCTTCCTGCTACTTTTAAATGAGATTTTTGCGTGCTTCCGCTAAGCGAAAGATCTCCGCTTCCTGCTACTGATGCGGTTACATCTTGCACATTAACTTCAAGAATCATATCGCCACTACCAGAAACCGAACATTTAAAATTTTTTGCATTGATGACATCTTTAGAGGTAACGTCACCGCTTCCGGCTAGGTTTACCGCTTCAAGATCTTTAAAGGGAACTGTAATAATGATATCCTTATTGCGGCTGGTTCTCAAGCTAACGCCATCTTCGGTATAGATTTTAAGCTTATCGCCTTTAACTTCGGTAATAATATACTCCTGAAGATTTTCTTCGGCCTCTACAGTGATTTTTCCTTCGGCTCCTGCCACAAGAATTACATCAAATGAGCCTGAAACGCCTACTTCATCGTAATCGCTTAAGTTGCGGGTGTCAGTAGTAGTATTTCCGTTTCCAGTTATTTTTTTGCCGCCCCACCATTGTGCGTTAACCGTTGAAGAAACGAGCGCAATACCTAAGATTAGAATGATTTTTTTCATTTTTTGATTGATTAGTGATTAATTGACTTTATAAAAACTTACACCCCCGTATTCAGAGTTGATGTTCACGTTATTTTTTGCTGAAGCGCTTCCGTAGTAGCCCTCGTAGTATTTATCTGAAGATTCGATCTGGCGTTTGGTGATCTCAAAATCTTCTTCGCCGTTCAGCCCTGCATAATCCAGTTTTATAATAAAATTGAATTGATAAGCAGCATTGTAACCAATTTTTACTCCGGCGTATTCTGAGTTGATTCTCACATTACCGGCGCTGGCGGTAAGCTCGTCAATGCGTATCGAGCCATAATCCATATTGAGGTCAACCGGGCCGCTGATTTTGCCAAGCTTTACGCTTAAATAGTCTGAACTTCCCTTGATGGCTTCTGCGGCATCCAGATTAAGACCACCGTAATCGCAAGAATATTGCAAGTTCTTTATGCTTCCGAAGGTTGACTTGGTATAATCTGCGTTGAGTTCGATATTCCCTCCTTTTTCCAGCGTAAACGCACTGTAATCTGCTCTGATCTTTCCACTTTTCATATAAGCAATATTGGAGTTGTTAGTGTAATCAAAACTCAGCAGGTTATTGTCTGCAAGCAATTCGCCTAAATCTAAATGTCCATAATCACAAGATATTTTTGCCTGGCCTTTGATCTTGTCTATTGAAATCCCACCATAATCGTTGCTAAGATCAACTTTGTTTGTAACAGGAACTTTGATCTTATAATTGATCTCCATATTTACATTGTTTCCTCCTGAGGTCCAGCTGCTCCACCACGAACTACTTGTGCTTTCAATTTCGGTACGTGCAGCAACCATATCTGCAGAGGCTTCAAAGCTTACTTCGATCTGATTAAGCTTTTTGATCACTTTGTCCTCGTCGTTACCGTTGGTTTTAATGTGCACCTCGATAACCACTTGGTTTTGATCCCAAGAAATGACATCAACGTTGCCGTAGCTGTTGTTAATTTTAAGCAACGCATTAGCATTCACATTGTATTGCTTGTTAATCTTCTTTTCTTTTGTATACCTGCCTTTAAAGCGGTCAGGATCATTGCCGTTTGCAAAAGTTACCGCGCTGGTAACTAGAAAAAGAAAAAGATATTTATAGTAATTGGTCTTCATATACGTCGTTTTTAATTTTTTTGATTGATTCGATTTCTTCTAAAACTGTATTGAGCAGATCTATACGTGACTGAAAGTTGGCGATCATAGCATAAATCACACGCTTGTCTTCACCGCTAGTAGCGAGATCTTCGGTAAGCTCTTGGTAATCCTTTTCTAATGCTTCAAGCTGAACAAGAGCATCCTCTACCAGTTCTTGCGTTTCAGGAGTTCGAGCCTCGTTGATATTATACAGTTCTTCTTCAATAGCTTTGGTGAAAAAATCCTGCGTCTTAGCCATTTCAGGGGAAACTGCAGCCAATTCCGCGCCACTATTTGCAGGCTTAAGGGTTGCGTAGCCTGCAAAAACGATCAGTACGATTGCAGCGGCAGAAGCAAGGGGTTTCCACCAGTCTAGCTTTTTGACGGTTTTTTCTTCTACTTGTGTCTCTTTGAGTTTGTTTAAAAAGCGCAGTTCGTGACCATCGCCGGGCTCGGCAATGTCAAAACAGTCGCGCTGTTCTTCAAACCAGTTTTCTAAATTCGGTTTCATAATTATTCGGTGATTAGCTCACTCAATTTTTTTCTTAAACTTTCTTTTGCTCGGGAAACTGTGGTTCTGCAATTGGCATAACTTATTCCCAGAATGTCGCTCATTTCTTCATAATCGTAACCTTCGATCAAATTCAGGGTAAGCGCCATTCTATAATTTTCTTTAAGATGATTCATCGTCTGTAAAACGCGTTGCACCTCGAGATGGTTAGTGTCGCATTCAGTAATGCCTTGATCTTCTTCTAACTTGTAAAGCGTATCATCGAGATCGTCTTCTTTGAGTCGGTTACGTTTGTTATAACTGCTGATGCTGTTATTGACGACAATACGTTTTAACCAACTACCAAAAGTTGCTTCACCGCTGTACGAATCAAGCTTTGTAAAAGCACTTAAAAACGACTCTTGCATTACATCTTCGGCTTCGGCGCTATCTCTTACAATACGTAGCGAAGTATTGTACATAGCTTTATAATACCTTTTGTAAACCGTAAGCTGCGCGTGCTGATTTCCGTTTTTACATTGCTCTAAAAGCAGATCAATATGATGGTTAGTTGTGTTCAATAGGTTAATGCTTCAGTATAAAGATACGTCGGTAAGCAGTTTGTTACAGTTCTGCGGAATTTTTTTCCATCAACCCTAAAAGTTAAGGTGGCATAGGAATTGAATTATAGAAGTAAAGAAAGATACTAAACAGCTTAAAAGCCCATTATTAAAGGGTTTAAATCAAATAAAAAAGATCGCATTGTTTTCAAAAGAATTGAAATCGTGACAATGTGGCGTTAAATAATATGGCTAGAACAAAATTTACAAATCTTGACAATCTGTCATTGCAGGACTTTGAAGGTGATGCTGAGTTAATTCCGTTGATGACTCCTGAGGATGAAGATGAGATCAATAGAGAAGAATTACCTGAAACCTTACCTATACTTCCTTTAAGAAATACCGTGTTATTTCCCGGTGTTGTGATTCCTATCACTGCGGGTCGTGATATGTCAATCGACTTGATCAACGAAGCAAATAAAGGTTCAAAGATCATTGGTGTGGTTTCTCAGAAAGACGGCGATGTAGAAAATCCATCTGCAGACGATATCAATACTACAGGTGTGGTGGCGCGTATTTTACGTGTGTTGAAAATGCCTGACGGAAATGTTACCGTGATCATTCAGGGTAAAAAGCGCTTTAATATTGCTGAAGTTATCACCGAAAAACCATACTTGGTTGCGACGGTACGCGAAGTTGCTGAAACCAAACCCGAAAAAGATTCTGCTGAATTTAAAGCGATTATCGAGTCGATTAAAGAGCAGGCATTGCAGATCATTAAACAATCCCCTAATATTCCTAGTGAAGCAGGTTTTGCGATCAAAAATATTGAGAGCGAATCGTTTCTCATCAATTTTGTGAGTTCTAATATGAACTTGAGTGTTGATGAAAAACAAGGCCTTTTGGAGATCAATGACCTTCAAGAACGTGCGTTACAGACGTTGCGCTATATGAATACCGAAATGCAAAAACTGGAGCTGAAAAATGACATTCAGAGCCGTGTGCATAATGATATGAGTCAGCAGCAGCGTGAGTATTTCTTGCATCAACAAATGAAAACCATTCAAGAGGAATTGGGTGGTGTTTCTCAGGAAGATGAGATTGAAGAAATGCGTCAGCGTGCGAAAAAGAAAAAGTGGGATGAAAAAGTGGGTAAGCAATTCAAAAAAGAGCTTGCCAAAATGCAGCGAATGAATCCGCAGGTTGCAGAGTACAGTATTCAGCGTAACTATCTGGATCTGTTTTTAGACCTTCCTTGGAATAAATTCAGTAAAGATAAATTCGATTTAAAGCGTGCGAAGAAAATTCTTGACCGCGATCATTACGGATTAGATGATGTTAAGAAGCGAATTATTGAATATCTCGCAGTATTAAAACTGCGAAATGACATGAAGTCTCCTATCTTATGTCTGTACGGACCTCCGGGAGTTGGTAAAACTTCTTTAGGGAAATCGGTTGCTGAGGCGCTTGGACGCGAATATGTGCGTATGAGTTTAGGTGGTTTGCGTGACGAGGCCGAAATCCGCGGACACCGTAAAACCTATATTGGTGCGATGCCGGGTAGAATTCTTCAGAATTTGAAAAAGGCAGGAACCAGCAATCCGGTTTTTGTTTTAGATGAGATTGATAAGTTGAGTAATAGCAATCAGGGAGATCCTTCTTCGGCTTTGCTTGAAGTGTTAGATCCTGAGCAAAATGCAGAGTTTCACGATAACTTCCTAGAACTTGGTTTTGACCTTTCTAAAGTGATGTTTATTGCTACGGCAAACAATCTAGGAAGCATTCAGCCGGCATTGCGTGACCGTATGGAGATCATTAACGTTACTGGTTATACCATTGAAGAAAAAGTAGAAATCGGTAAGCGTCATTTGCTTCCAAAGCAATTAAAAGAGCACGGCGTAACCGCAGATCAACTGAAGATCGCGAAACCTCAATTAGAGAAAATCGTGGAAGGCTATACGCGTGAATCTGGTGTACGTGGCTTAGAAAAACAAATCGCAAAAATGGTGCGTTATGCGGCTAAAAATATTGCGATGGAAGAGAACTACAAGATCAAAATAGACAACCAGACGGTTATTGATGTCTTAGGTTCTCCAAAACTGGAGCGCAATAAATATGAAAATAATGAGGTAGCCGGTGTAGTAACCGGACTAGCCTGGACGCAAGTAGGCGGAGATATTCTCTTTATTGAATCTATACTTTCTAAAGGAAAAGGAAATCTAAGCGTTACCGGAAACTTGGGGAAAGTGATGAAGGAGAGTGCTACCCTTGCAATGGAATACATTAAGTCAAACGCCGAATACCTGGAACTTGATCCTAGCGTTTTTGAAAAGTACAATGTACACATTCACGTACCCGAAGGTGCTACGCCTAAAGACGGGCCGAGTGCAGGGATCACAATGTTGACTTCGTTAGTTTCATTATTTACACAGCGAAAGGTAAAGCAAAGCATCGCGATGACCGGCGAGATCACGCTGCGTGGAAAAGTATTGCCTGTAGGCGGTATTAAAGAGAAGATTCTTGCAGCAAAACGCGCGCACATTAAAGAAATCATTATGTGTGCAGAGAATGAGCGTGATGTTAAAGAGATCAATGAAGATTACTTAAAAGGTCTTACATTCCATTATGTGTATGATATGAGCGAAGTACTTGACATTGCTTTGACCAATGAAAAGGTTAAACGTGCCAAGCAACTTTAAACCTCTAGATACATTTTAATCAAACCCGCTAAGTCACTTAGCGGGTTTTTTAATGGGGTAGAAATAAAGTATACTTGTATACGTTTTGCGATACGGGTTGTTTGATGATTTGATATGATAAAAAAGCTACTTTTAATTTTAGCCTTGTTGACGAGCTTCAGTTTTTGGGCGCAATTGGGAGGTCGTGCGACATATCAATTCCTGAATTTAGTTTCTTCGCCAAAACAAGCTGCGCTAGGCGGAAAACTTTTGACTGATTACAGTTACGATCCCACGAGTGGTCTATTCAATCCGGCGACGATCAATCCAGAAATGCATAATCAACTTTCTTTAAACTATGTCAACTATCTGGCCGATGTAAATTATGGGACTGTAGGCTACGCTTATGAATACGATCGGCGGAGTGGCGTTTTTCACGCCGGGGTCACTTATGTAAATTATGGCACTTTTGAAGGCTATGATGAGCGCGGCAATGCCACAGCAGACTTTAGTGGAGGCGAAGTGGCCTTTTCTGCGGGGTATGCTTATAATATTCCGCGAACAGATTTTTTTGTTGGAGCTAATGTTAAATTGATTTCTTCAAAATTGGAGCAGTACACTTCATTGGGTGGCGCTGTAGATCTAGGATTTATCTACGTTAATGATAAACTCGAACTCAATATTGCCGGAGTGGTGCGCAATATTGGTACGCAGTTTACGGCTTACGATTTTACGTATGAAAGGCTTCCGCTAGAAGTGGATCTTGGAATTTCTCAAAAGTTAGAATACGTTCCGGTGCGATGGCATTTAACTTTAGAAAACCTTCAAAATTGGAATTTGGCCTTTGCTAATCCCGCACGTGCAACTTCAGACCTAAATGGAAATTCTATCCCGGAAAATGTCAATTTCTTTGATGAAGCGCTTCGCCATATGATTTTTGCAGCAGAATTATTTCCAGATAAAGGCTTTAATATTCGGTTGGGGTATAGTGTGCGTAGAGCCGAAGAATTGCGCATCGTCGATCAGCGTAGTTTTGCAGGTCTAAGTGCCGGTTTCTCTGTGAAGTTTAATAAATTGCGCCTGAGTTACAGCTACGCGCGTTACAACACTGCTGCCAGCTCAGGATTCTTTGGTTTGAATATAGATTTGAACTAAAGTCATTAAGATACTATTTAATCTTCAAGCATAAACTTTTGAAAAAAATAACCATTGCCATAGACGGCTATTCTTCTACAGGTAAAAGTACAGTAGCCAAAATGCTAGCTAAAGAATTAGGCTACGTATATGTAGATACCGGTGCGATGTATCGTGCCGTAACATTATATGCGATGCGTAAATTATTTATCAAAGCCGGTCATTTTGATAAAGAAGCGTTGATCAGGCATTTATTTATGGTTTCAGTAAAGTTTCAAATGAATGCAGAGACCGGGATTGCCGACGTTTATCTTAACGGCGAAAATGTAGAACGGGAGATTAGAACACTAGAAGTATCCAACTTTGTAAGTCAGATCGCTGCGATTCCCGAAGTACGAAAACTGCTCGTGCAAAAGCAACACGAGATGGGCAAAGAAAAAGGTATCGTGATGGATGGTCGTGACATTGGTACTGTGGTTTTCCCTGATGCTGAGTTGAAAGTATTTATGACCGCATCTGCAGACGAGCGTGCGCGCCGTAGATTTGAAGAGCTTAAAGCTAAAGGCGATGCCGTAAGTTATGAAGCAGTTTTAGAGAATGTTCAGAAGCGTGATAAACTTGATACATCAAGAGCGGATTCTCCGCTTGTGCAGGCAGAAGATGCGATTTTGCTAGACAATACGCATACTAATATTGAAGACCAGTTTCATATTCTTTTACAACTCGCAAAGGACCGTATCTTCGGCAGATGCTAATCTTTTGAAATCCCTTTTTTATTAATGAAAGCTACCCAACTTGATCGTGGGCTACTCTACTTGATGGCTGCAGGAGCGGGTCTGGTTGTGGCCAACAATTATTACAACCAACCGCTTCTTAATTTAATGGCCAAAACCTTCTCGGTAACTGAAGCGCAGGTGAGCAATATTCCGCTCGCAACACAATTAGGATATGCGTTTGGTTTGCTTTTCATCATTCCGTTAGGGGACAAATTTTCTAGAAGAACCATCATTTTGATCGATTTTGTGGCAATTATTGGTTCCCTGTTGGTGACTGCAATGGCGCCTTCTCTTACCGTGCTTACAATTTCTAGTTTTTGTGTGGGTTTTTCATCTGTAGTGCCTCAGCTGTTTGTGCCGATGGCTGCTCAACTCGCTTCCGAAGAAAACCGAGGTAAAGCCATTGGGATCGTGATGAGCGGTTTGCTGATCGGGATTTTAGGAAGCCGTTTTCTCAGCGGATTAGTAGGAGAGTATTTTGGTTGGCGTTTTATGTATTACGTAGCCGCTGTGATAATGCTTGTTTACGCGGCACTGCTTTATTTTAAATTACCGGATGTCGCCACCAATTTTAAAGGAACGTATTCTCAACTCATGCAATCGCTTTGGAAATTATTTAAAACCAAGCCCGAAGTGCGTATTGCCGGTTTACGAGGTGCATTGGGCTTTGCAGGATTTAGCGCATTCTGGACCACGCTAGTATTTTTGATGGAAACCAATTTTGGTTACGGTAGTGGTGCAGCCGGACTCTTTGGCGTTTTGGGAATGATAGGAGCTTTAGGCGCTACTATTTCGGGTAAGTTGAATGATAAATATCCGCCTAAGAAGCTCATCTATATTTTTACAGCTATTCTCATTGTGTCTTGGATCGTTTTTCAATTTAGCGGAAATTCTATTTTTGGTCTGGTGATAGGAGTTTTGTCGGTTGATTTTGGATTGCAATGTTTACATGTAACCAATCAGAATATAATTTTTAATCAAAACCCAGAAGCGCGCAATAGGGTAAACACCATTTATATGGTGCTTTATTTTATAGGCGGAGCCTTAGGTACGGTTACCGGAGCTTACGCCTGGCAGCATTATCAGTGGGCGGGCGTGGCGACTTTAGGGTTAGTATATTCCATACTCATTATCATACTTCAGCTTTTATTTCAGTGGAAGCATAAACACTAATTTCATACTTCAGTCTTTATTTGAAGAATCATATGCTAAATTCCCCATAAGATGTGCTTAAGGCTTTATTAAAACCCCTTGTTTCGGTTAGGCTACTCATTAACTTTAAAATAAAAATTGTGGTTGCTTACTATTTAAGTAATACCGAAAACTATTTAAAAGAACTATTATGAGTACAGACATTTTAGATAAGCCCAATGCCACGCAAAAGGCTACAAGTAAAGATACCATTCAAACTATAAATCCTTCTACCGGTAAACCTCTTGATCGATATAAGATGATGACCGATCAAGAAGCAAGTGATGCGGTTCAAGCGACGCACAATGCTTTTTTAGAGTGGAAGACCTTTCCGTTAGAAAAACGTGCAGCGTTTATTCAGAAAATAGGTAAAAGTCTTGCTAAGCATAAAGAGCAATTGGTCAAATTGATGACTGAAGAAATGGGGAAACTCATCAGTCAGGGAGAACAAGAAGTTGATTTGTGTGTAGGTATTTGCGAATATACTGCGCAAAATGGGCCTAAAGCTTTACAGGATGAAAAGCGTACCCTGCCGCAAGGCGGAAAAGGTGTGATCACATATTCACCACTTGGTGTAATTTACGGCATCCAACCTTGGAATTTCCCTACCTATCAAGTAATGCGTTATACCATCGCTAATTTAATGGCGGGTAATGGGGTTCTACTGAAGCACGCCGAAAATGTGACCGGTTCTGCATTATTGATCGAAAAAATTATTAGTGAAGCAGGGTTACCGGAAAATATATTTACGGTGTTGAGAATTTCGCACAACCAATCTGACGCTATTATTGAAAATGATTTGGTACGCGGAGTTACCTTAACCGGTAGTGGAGCAGCAGGAAAAGTGGTTGGTGAAAAAGCCGGAAAAGCTTTAAAGAAAACCGTATTGGAATTGGGATCTAACGATGCGTATTTAGTATTAGATGACGCTGATGTTGATACCGCAGTAGAATGGAGTATTAAAGGACGAATTTATAATAACGGGGAAACCTGTGTTGCCGCCAAGCGCTTTGTAGTGACGGAGAAAGTCTACGATGAATTCAAGCAAAAATTCGTTGCCGGAATGGAAAAAATCAAATTTGGTGATCCTACTGATGATACTGTGGATATCGGACCAATGGCGCGTAAGGATTTACGAGAGAAATTGCACGATCAGGTTCAAGAAAGTATTGCTAATGGAGCCGAAGTTTTATGCGGTGGTAATTTGCCCAAAGGTGAAGGCTACTTTTATCCAGCAACAGTTTTAGGTAATGTAAAACCCGGTCAACCGGCTTATGATGATGAGTTGTTTGGTCCTGTTGCCTCGCTGATCAAAGCAAAAGATAATGAGGATGCGATGCGTATCGCAAATGACAGCCGCTTTGGTTTAGGTGGTGGTATATTTTCAAAAGACGAAAAGGCAGCTTTTGAACTTGCCAAAAATCATTTTGACACCGGTATGGTATTTATCAACAGTTTTGGTCTCGCACAACCTAATATGCCTTTTGGTGGTGTAAAAGCTTCCGGGTATGGTAGAGAACACGGTGGTTTTGGTATTAAAGAATTTGTAAATGAAAAAGCAATTATGAGTTTAGATAGTTAATTCAAAAATTGCTTAAAGGAAAAATCCCCGTTCACTACTGAACGGGGATTTTTTTTAGTTACCAATAGGTGGTGGTCCATCGGGGATCATCGCTTTGTAAACATCGTCCCCTTTACGTTCTTTAAATTCAGTTTTTACTTCTTCAACAAGTTTTGCATCTTCAAATAAATCATACATAGTCATTGACATGGCTTTTGAAGCCATTACCATTCCTTTATGGCCTATTGACATTCTGCCGCATGCGACAACCGCCCAGGAATGCCAGGGCGTATCTTTAGGAGCAACGGTTACGCCAAGATTGATATTAGGCACATTCCAACTTACGTCACCCACATCTGTAGAGCCGCCGCCGGGATTTTCTCTGGTTTCCTCAAAGGGATAGATCTTGCTGTCCATTCCTACTTGAGGTTTATCGGTCATTTCTTGAATCTTTTTACCAAAAGCGATTTCTTCTTCCGTATATTCTAAAGGGCCTAAAAGCTCCAGATTCTCTTGCATTACGGCTCCGCCGGTTCTGTTTACCAAAGTTTCACGTATACCGGAAACAAGCGAATATTTGTAGTCTACATTTGCCATAATAGCAGCACCTTCTGCCATTTTCTTTACCTGTTCAAAAACCGGAAGCATTCCTTTAGTATCGGTATTGCGCACGCGTACCCACAATTTGCTGTAATCAGGCACCACGTTAACCACTTGACCACCATCTTGAATATGATAATGAATGCGTACGGTAGGTTTGATATGTTCTCGATAATAATTGATTCCCGTGGTATACAACTCTAACGCATCAGAAGCACTGCGCCCATTCCAAGGATCTGCCGCAGCGTGCGCCGCTTGACCGTTAAATTCTACAATAAAGTCAACCATAGCCAGCGAACTTTGTACATCTGCTTTAGTATCTGCAGAAGGGTGCCAGCTTACATTAACATCTACATCATCCCAAACCCCTGCTTCGAGCATCCATAATTTCCCAAAGAATTTTTCTTCAGCAGGAGTACCTATGAATTTTACGGTGCCTTTAATTTTTCCGGCTTCGATCATCTCTTTAACCGCAATAGCTGCACCCAGACTTGCGGTCCCAAAAAGGTTATGACCACATCCGTGACCTGCTGCGCCAGCTTCCAGGGGTTCTTTAGTAGGCTGCGCCTTTTGAGAGATTCCCGGGAGGGCATCAAATTCACCCAGAACACTTATTACCGGCTTGCCTTCTCCATAGGTCGCAATAAATGCGGTAGGAATATCAGCAACTCCGCGTTCTACGGTAAAACCGTTTGCTTCGGCATAATCGGCAAGTAGTTTTGAAGATTCGGTTTCCTGAAAAGCGATTTCGGCATTTGCCCAAATTTGGTCACTTATCGAAATCAATTCTTCTTTGTGATTTTCAACAGAAGCAATAAGCTGCTTTTTGTCTTTAGGAATTTTTTGCCCGAAAGCAACTAGTCCTATCAGCAGAAATAATAATGTAATTTTTGTATTCATCTAGAAACATTTTAGTTAGTGCTTCTAAAGTTAACAAAATCAACTTGAGCTTTTTGTGAAGTAGTTATTTCTAGATAATTCTAAATTATCAGTCTGGAAATTAGTTGATTCTTTAAAAATCTGAATTGAAATTGTTGATAGTGCAATCTGTCTCAAGAATTTAAACTTATTGTGTTCAGTTTATATTTTAATCAATAGTTTTATATAACTTACTGTAATTATGTGATTTAAGTAGATTATGAGAATAGGTGTTTTATGGTTTTTGACTTTATTAAGTGTTTCATTTGGTCTATTTGCACAAAGCACACAGGAGGTGACCGGTTATGTTACCAGTTTAGGAACACCTGTGGTTAGTGCTAAAGTTACTGTGGTGGGTACAGAAGTTATGACCGCAACAGATAGTAGGGGATACTATACCATCGATGTGGCGCCACGTCAAGAATTACAATTTTCTTATGTAGGACTAGAAACCGTAACGATCATAATAGAAGATGTTACTAGAACGCTCAATGTAAAAATGCTGCCCGAGGTTAATGATCTTGATGAGGTAACCGTCACTACCAAAAACAAGAATCAAAGCGATTTTCAAGAAGAATTTGGTCCAAAT
This sequence comes from Leeuwenhoekiella palythoae, assembly GCF_900130045.1. GTDB lineage: Bacteria > Bacteroidota > Bacteroidia > Flavobacteriales > Flavobacteriaceae > Leeuwenhoekiella > Leeuwenhoekiella palythoae. Next base: position 574,799 of record NZ_FQXT01000003.1, on the reverse strand, counting down.
GGTAAACCTAGAAAAATGCCAACAGCGATGGGGTATATCAGTACTGGTGGTTCTTCGGCATATGTAAAAGGAGCTAGTTTAAATCAAGCTGCGGTAGATTTAGCAAGAGCTATAGATGGTAGAGCAGCAGGATTAGAAGTAAATAGTGAAGGAGAAATTTATATTAGAGCGGGTAATTCTATAAATAATAACATACCTGCTATATGGGATATCGATGGAACAATTTATACAGAACCGCCATTTATCGATATAGCGAATGTACAGGATATTCTTATTTTAAAATCATTGAGTCAGACTAATAGGTACGGGAGTCTGGCTTCAGGTGGCGTAATTGTAGTGCGTACAAAAGGCGCTTATTTTTCACAGCGTAAAGAAAAAGTCAACAAGACCTACGGAAATCAAAGGATTTACTCTGACGACGCTATTGCAATGGAAAGTCTAATCACAGTAACTCCGGAATATCAGAAGGATTTAGAAAGTTCAAATACTCTGGAAGAAGCTTTTAGTATTTATGAAAAATCGCTTGTTAACAATGCACGAGACGTCGCATTTTATGCTGATGTTGCTCAGTACTTTTATGATAAAAATGCCACCGATAAAGCACATTCGGTTTTAAGCGAAATGGAAACCGCTTTTGAAACCAATGCTGAAGCCTTGAAGGTGCTCGCATATACTTATGAAGCAAACGCTGATCGTGAAAAAGCGCTTTCGGTTTATAAGAAGATATTCAGACTGCGACCGCAATATGCGCAATCGTATCGGGATTTAGGCAATTCGTTTGCTGCTGCTGAAAACTATCAGAAAGCTTGGTTGATGTATATGGGCTATATGAATAACACAGATAGTTTGAGCGGCACAGGAATAGACGCGATTGTTTACCGGGAGATGGAAGCTCTGTATTTTCAGCATAAAGACAAGATCGATGCAGATGCTAAATTCTCACTCCCCGAAAATAAAAGCGAACTCGCTTACGACGTTCGTTTAGTGTTTGAATGGAACACTTCTGAAGCCGAATTTGATCTTGAATTTGTGAATCCGCAAAATCAACCTTATGTGGTGAATCATTCCTTAGAGCAAAGTCCCGAACGCATCAGAGATGAAAAACTTAAAGGCTATACTTCAGAAGAGTTTTTGATTGATGATCTAGGTTCTGGTGACTGGCTGGTGAATCTCAAATATTATGGTAATAAGCAGTTTCAGCCTACATTTTTAAAAGTCACTACCTATTATAATTGGCAGCAACCTAATCAACGGGAAATGGTTGAGGTATTCAAATTAACACGACAAAATATAAAAATGCAATTGCTTAAATTGTATAACCGCAATTTTCGCTATTAAGAATTCGCTTGATCTAAAATCCAATTGCTATAAAACTCAAGAACTTCTTCTTTGTTGAGTTCGTTGTGCGTTTCGTGTCGTAAACCTTCCCAAGATTTAAAATCCATTTGATCAGGATGACGCGAAGCCAAAGTTTTTGAAGCTTGGTATTTTGTGATGTTGTCTTCGGTGCCGTGTGCTAGAAGTAATTTGGTTCTAAAATCAAAAGTTTTATCCATCAGGTAAACGCCATTGTCGTTTAGACCAAAAAATAATTTTATTGAAGCCTTACCGTGTACCAGCGGGTCATTTTGGTAAGCTTTTCCTACTTCAGCATCTCTAGAAAGATCCTCAGGGTTGAGTTTAGTTTCCTTCACTGGATTTAAAGCAAAGGTCAAGGCCATTCTTCCCAGAATAATTTGCAATGCTCCGGGATTGTTGACGAGCTTTAGCCAAGGCGAAGTCACGAGGGCTCCTGCCGGTGGATCTGCAGTCATTAATAAATAGCGTAAAACGATACCGCCGCCCATACTGTGACCATATAAAAATACTGGTGTTTCCGGGTTTTCTTGAATGGCTTTCTCATAAAGAAAGTCCACTGCTAAAATAAAATCCTGTAAGGAGCGTACCACGCCACGTTCACCGCTAGAATTTCCGTGGCCGGGCAGATCGATTGCATAGCAGGTTATGTTTTTAGTATTGAAATATTCGGCAACGTGAGTGTACCTTCCTAAATGCTCTCCAAAACCGTGAATGATGCAAACCACAGCTTTTTGATCGGGAGCTTTCCATACCTTTCCAAAGAGTTCATGTCTAGTGGTTTGCCCCGTAAATGTGGTGTTTGATTTTTCTGCTAACATATTTTTTATTTCAGAATAGAAAATTAGAAAAGTTTATGTAATTTTGCACTCCTTTTGACAACGGTTGGAAACCCAAAAGGATGAGGGACTTAAAATGAATCTCTTGAAACCAAACATGTATTTTAAACCTCTTTTACGATTTTGAGTTGTTTAGTTTCCACAAAAGCGTAAAATACAAACTATTAATCAGCAATGGCTGAAGAAAATAAAAAACCAGAAGCTCAGGAAGAAGTTGAGCTTAAGACAAATGTTGCAGCAGCAGAAGAACTTGCTACTCCTGATGCAATTAAAGAACCAAAAGGTTACGAAAGCGCTGCTCAAGCTAATCCTGAGAAATTTCTTAAAGAATTCAACTGGCACAACTACGAAGAAGGAATTGATCCTATCGATGATGACAAGCTAGATGAGTTTGAAAAGCTGGTTGCAGAAAACTTTGTTGACACTCTTGATGACGAAGTTGTTGAAGGTAAAGTAATCAACATCACAGATCGTGATGCTATTATAGACATCAACGCAAAGTCTGAAGGTGTAATCTCTCTTAACGAGTTCCGTTACAACCCAGATCTTAAAGTTGGTGATACTGTTGAGGTATTAATTGACGTGCGTGAAGACGCAACTGGTCAATTAGTATTATCTCACCGTAAAGCGCGTGTGATCAAAGCTTGGGAGCGTGTAAACAAAGCTCACGAAGATGGTACTATTGTTACCGGTTTTGTAAAAGCACGTACTAAAGGTGGTATGATCGTAGACGTATTTGGTATCGAAGCGTTCTTACCAGGTTCTCAGATCGATGTGAAGCCTATTCGTGATTACGATGCTTATGTAAACAAAACAATGGAATTCAAAGTGGTTAAAATTAACCAAGAATTCAAAAACGTTGTTGTTTCTCACAAAGCCCTTATCGAAGCAGATATCGAAGAGCAGAAAAAAGAAATCATCGGGCAGCTTGAAAAAGGTCAGGTTCTTGAAGGTACCGTTAAAAACATTACTTCTTACGGAGTATTCGTTGACCTTGGTGGCGTAGATGGATTGGTACACATTACAGATCTTTCTTGGTCTCGTATCAACCACCCGAATGAGATCGTTGATCTTGATCAGAAACTTAACGTGGTTATCCTTGACTTTGATGAGGATAAAACACGTATCCAACTTGGTCTTAAGCAGCTTAAGAAGCACCCATGGGATGCTCTTAGCGAGACTTTAAGTGTGGGTGATAAAGTAAAAGGAAAAGTTGTAGTAATCGCAGATTACGGTGCTTTTGTTGAAGTAGAAGAAGGAGTAGAAGGTCTTATCCACGTTAGTGAGATGTCTTGGTCTACGCACTTACGTAGCGCTCAGGATTTCGTAAACGTTGGTGACGAAGTAGAAGCTCAAATTCTTACTATGGATCGTGAAGATCGTAAGATGTCTCTTGGTATCAAGCAATTGACTCAAGATCCTTGGACAGATATTACTTCTAAATATCCTGTAGGTTCTCGTCACACCGGAATTGTACGTAACTTCACTAACTTTGGTGTATTCGTAGAATTAGAAGAAGGTATTGACGGTCTTATCTACATCTCAGACCTTTCTTGGACTAAGAAAATCAAGCACCCATCAGAATTTACAAATATCGGTGATAAACTAGAAGTTGTAGTTCTTGAGCTTGACGTAGAAGGACGCAAATTAAGCTTAGGTCACAAGCAGATTGAAGACAATCCTTGGGATAAATATGAAGCTGATTTTGCAGTAGGAACTAAGCACACCGGTACAATTGGAGAAATTGTAGACAAAGGAGCAACTGTTGAATTCAACGAGGACATCGTGGCATTTATTCCAGGACGTCACTTAGAGAAAGAAGACGGAAGCAAACTTGGTAAAGGTGATGAGGCAGAATTCCAAATCATTGAGTTTAATAAAGACTTTAAACGTGTAGTTGCATCGCATACTGCATTGTTTAAAGAAGAGGAAGCTAAGATTGTTAAGCAGGCAGCTAAGAAAGCAGCTGATTCTGCAGCAGCTAGTGCACCTACTTTAGGAGACGCAAATGATGCTCTTGCAGCATTGAAAAAGCAAATGGAAAAAGGCGGTAACTAAGCCCTAACATTTTCTAATATTAGAAAGCCCTTTAGCACTTGCTAAAGGGCTTTTTTTATTGGGGTTGAAAGGTTATCAATTCCCAAGTGTATCATTTTAACCTTGCGCTATTAGATGGAGCAATAGCTTTTCTCTAAAGATAAATGTTTATTTTCGCTTACCCAGAAACACTACACTTATGAACTATATTCTCTTTGACGGTCCTGCGCGTAAAAAGCTCTTACCCTTTACCTATACTAGACCTGTCGCAGATCTCAGAATCGGAATTTTAACCATACGGGAGAAGTGGGAAAAACACCTGGGAAGTACAACTTCTACAATTACTGAAGAGTATTTGTCTGAAAAATTCCCTATGGTGGAGTTTGAAGAGAATGTAATGATCAATGCATCGTATATTCCTACGGAAGTTCTGGTAGAACAAGTACTGGATCTACAGGAAAATCAAGCCCTTTTTGATGGGGATGATATCGTTGCTTTTTACACTAAAGACACCCAGGAAGAAATAGATTTTGATACCTATGAGCAATTAGAAGTTACGGTTGAAGGTATTTTTAAGATTGAAAATAACTGGGATATTTTTAGTAAAAATCACGAAGCCATTCAGCTGGATTATGATTTGATCACCGAAGGAAGAATTTCTGCTGAAATACCTAAAGGAGTACAAACGCTTCACGCAGAAAATATCTTTATTGAAGAAGGTGCCAAAATCAATTTTTGCACGCTTAATGCTTCGGACGGGCCCATTTACATCGGCAAAGATGCTGAAATTATGGAGGGAGCACTCATTCGCGGGCCGTTTGCACTTTGCGAACACGCTGCCGTAAAGATGGGTGCGAAAATCTATACAGGAACTACTATTGGTCCGTATTGCAAAGTTGGAGGAGAGGTTACCAATTCGGTTTTGATGGCGTATTCAAATAAAGGCCATGATGGTTATCTGGGAAATTCTGTGTTAGGAGAATGGTGCAACATTGGTGCAGATTCTAACAACAGTAACCTTAAAAATAATTACGAAGAAGTGCGTCTTTGGGATTACGAGACCGAAGGTTTTGCAAAAACCGGATTGCAATTTTGTGGTTTAATGATGGGAGATCACAGCAAGTGCGGTATTAATACCATGTTCAATACAGGAACTGTTATAGGTGTAAGTGTCAATATCTTTGGAACAGGTTTTCCACGTAATTTTGTTCCTAGTTTCAGTTGGGGTGGGGCCAGTGGTTTTACCACTTATAAAACCAATAAAGCTTTTGAAACCGCTAAACTAGTGATGGAACGCCGCAACATACCTTTTGATGAGCAGGAAGCGGCGATCTTAGAACATATCTTTGAGGAGTCTGCTAAATACAGAAGGTATTAATGCGCTCCTGATGCCGGTTTGCCCGAACCATTCTTCATCATTAAAACGAAGGGAACACAGACTAAAAACAGAATTCCCAAGTATAGAAATACATCCATATACGTGAGTACCGTGCCTTGAAGGCTAATGCTTCCTTCTAATACTTGGTATGCACGGTCTAAGGCTTCATTAAAACTAAAACCTTTCCCTATAAACATTTGCTGCAAACCGTTTACACGCTGTTGCGTTTGCGGATCAATACTGCTTAAGTTAGGAATCAGATCAACCCGATGCTGCTGATTTAAGCGTGAAATCATCGTTGTGATAATCGCAATACCGAACGAACCTCCTAATTGGCGCATCATTCCGGTAAAGGCTGCTCCTTCACCAATCTCAGCTCCTTTTAATGTAGAAAGTGCTAAGGTGGTAATAGGGACAAATAACAGTCCTAGACCCATTCCGCGAAGCACTAAAGGCCAAAACATAGCCTCTGATGAGGTATCTGGAGTAAGCAGGTTATGCATCCATAGGCTATATAAGAAAAACCCAATAAAACCCAGTGCTACTAGATACTTTGCGGGTATTCCGCGTTCTAGGAGCTTCCCTATTATGGGCATCATTAAACCTGTGGTTATCGAACTCGGGATTAGTAATAAGCCGGCATCGGTTGCTGTCCACCCTAAAATGGACTGGGTGTAAATCGGGATCACGAAGGTAGAGCCGTAAAGACCGAATCCTAGAATAAAGGTCATTATAGTTCCCGTCCATAAATTGGTATTGCGCAGCACTCTTAGGTTTACAATAGGAAATTCATAAACCAGTTCGCGCCAAATAAATGCCACAAGACCAAATAAAGAAACCACACTTAAAATTACGATCATATGATCTTCAAACCAGTCGTCTTGTTGACCGTGTTCAAGTACAAATTGTAACGAACCAATAAAGGAAGCAAGAAATACAATACCCCACCAATCTACTTGATTGGCGCTGAGTTTTTCACCATATTTTGGACTTCTAACAAAGAGAATTGTCAAAAAGGTCGCAATGATCCCAATCGGAATATTGATATAGAAAATATAAGGCCACGAGAAATTATCAACTAGATAGCCACCTAAAGGTGGTCCTAGGGTAGGACCAACGATCACACCCATTCCGTAAATGGCTTGCGCCATACCTCGTTTAGCGACCGGGTAACTTTCGGTTATAATAGTTTGTGCAGTAACCAGCAACGCACCACCACCTAGACCTTGAACAAACCTAAAAGCAACGAGCTCCCAAATGTTTGTAGCATTTCCGCAGAGAAAGGAAGAACACGTAAAAATGACAATGGAAACCGCAAAATAATTCCGCCGACCAAACTGTTTTGATAACCAACTGGTCATAGGTATGATGATCACGTTAGCAATGGCATACGCGGTGATTACCCACGCGACATCAGTCAAGGTGGCGCCAAGGCTTCCACGCATATCATTTAATGCTACGTTTACGATAGTGGTATCTACAATCTCTAAAAGTGCGCAAAGAATTGCGGTGATCGTGATGATCACGCGTCTAAAGCCATACTCAACGAGACTGTCTTCTGCTTCTATAGCCTCAGCCATATTATTCTAGTTTAGATGTACGTCTATTTCTGCATTCATTCCTGCGCGTAACAAAGCCAAGCGTTCCTTACTGTTAGCATCAGTAAAATTGATTTTCACAGGTAGGCGTTGTACGGTTTTTACAAAGTTTCCGGTTGCATTATCGGGTGGAAGTAAAGAGAATCGGGCGCCGGTAGCAGGAGAGAAGTTAGCAATGACTCCTTCAAATTCTTCATCTGGATAAGCATCGATAGCAATGCCTACTTTTTGACCGACTTTCATATCGTTTAATTGCGTTTCTTTAAAGTTGGCAACAATCCATTTATCCTGAGTATTTACAAGATAAAAGAGCGATTGACCGGGTTGAACAAATTGCCCTTCTTGAATCTCTATCGAAGAAAGTTGGCCGTCTATAGGAGCGATCACCACCGTGTAATCCAGATTGAGTTGTGCGGCATCAACCTGTGCTTGAGCGCTTTTAATATTAGCTTCGGCAACAGCGACTTGTTTCTCGGTCACTTCGTTTTGAGAGGTCGCCGCACGGCTTTGACTTTGCATTGCTTTTTGTTGATTCTCTAAAACCGAAAGACGCGCTTCAGCTTCTTGCTTAGCCGCTAAAGCTTGCTCATACTGCTGAGTTGTGATGCTCTTATTGTCGTAGAGATTTTTATATCTGGTATAATCATCTGAAGCTCTTCTCAACTGAATTTTGGCCGACTCAATATTGCCGTAAGTTGAAGAAACCTGTGCATAGGACGCGCTGGCATTTGCCTTAGAGGAACCAATAGAAGACTGCGCAACAGCAAGCTGACTTTCGGCGGCGGCTAAACTTGCTTTGGCTTGCTCTAATTGAACTAAGTAATCGCGCTGATCTATAGTGAACAACGTGTCTCCCGCTTTTACAATAGCATTATCTTCAACAAAAATTTGGTCAACATAACCGCCTACGTGCGGTATAATGGCACTCATATTTGCTTCTACCTGCGCATCATCAGTTTCTTCGTGCGAGAGCGAGTGAATGAACTTAATCGTTCCGTAGGTTGCGCCAATGAGCACTAAAACGGCTGTGATAATGATGAATTTTTTATTGGTTTTTTTCTTCTGTTCCATGATTGTAGAAGGGTTAATTTTGAGAAAATTGCTTGGTAAGTACGCCTTCGGCACTTAAAAGTTGATAATAGGTTTGGGTAATGTCTGCCTTAGCGTACGTCAGATTAATGTTGGCTTGCAGTTGCTGCACATCGGCTTCCAAGAGGTCATTAGTATCAGAAAGTCCGTTATCGTATTTGTCTTTTACGATGCGGTAGTTTTCTTCAGCTTGCTCCTTAGAAACTTCATAAACTTCAAAGGTGTTTAAAGCAAGATTATATTCAGCAAAAGCGTTTTGCGCATTTACTTTAGCTTGGGCAGTAGCTTCGTCAATTTGGTAACGTAACTGCTGAGCCTGACTTTCGGCTAATTTAACGTTAGCCTTAGATTTAAAAAGGGATGCGAGGTTATAAGAAACACCTACCCCTACATTCATCGCATTGGTTACGGTGAGTGCATTATTGAGATCCAACGCGATGTAACCACCCACTAAAGCTAGAGACGGATAATAATCAGCCTTAGCTACTTTAATCTGATCTTGAAGTGCTTCTTCTTGAAAATCTAAAGCTTTAAGATCATTTCTATTTTCGGTGGAAGGAAGTCCGTTTGCAACCGGTGTTACTGCATTTACCTCAGTGCTGATCTGTGTTTCTTCGGGTAATTTTAGAAGGGCATTCAGCCTGTAATTCAAAATTTTGGCGTTCTTTTTTGCTTCCGCCAGAGAGAGCTCAACATTTGCTTGTTGCAGCTGCGCTTTTAATAAATCATTACGTGCCAATAAACCATTTGCTTCCATATTGCTGAAATCGGTCACCCGTTGATTGGCGCTTTTGAGATTATCTTCAAACAGTCCAATAGTCGCATTCGCCTTATACAGATTTAGATAGGTTTGTATCGCACGCAACGCCAGTTCTTCTTGATCATTGGCCGCGTTATAAATTGCAGCCTGTAATTTATTTTCACTTGCAGAAATGCTGTTCTTAAGCTTAAAGCCCGAAAAAAGTGGCATACTTACATTTGCAGAACCTAACCACAGTCCGTTGACATCAGGAGAAGCTGTTGCCTGCTCTTCACTGTTTCCGGCACTTGTAGCACTCACGGGAATCTGCAATTTCACATCTGCATTGGTCAGATATCTGTATTGTCCTGAAATATCAACGTCAGGATACTGATTATTTTTTGAGACCTTAAGCGCTTGTTGTGCCTGAGTCACTTGTGCGGCATTAATTTTTGATGCATCACTTGTGGTTAAAGCCATCTGTACAACATCATCAAGCGAAAGATTTTGGATCTTTTGCGCTTGACTTACAAACAGGCTAAAGAATAAGGGGATAGCTGTGATTATAAATCTAGTCTTCATAGGTAATTAAAGCATTAAGCATTTTTTGAATATGCTTAGTAAGGGTGGTTTCAATGAATAATTCTTTGCTTTCTGGCGTGTTTAAACCGTAGCTTTCTTCGTAAAACCTCTGGTTGTAATGAAAGTGAAAATAAGTGCCAAGAATAGACGGGATCAATAAGGGGATTTCAATATGTTTTTTAAACACATGGGCTTTTTGACCTGCCTCGATAAACTTGGTCACCGAATCAAGGTTTTTCTTTTTCTGAGATAAATAATGTTCAAAGGTGAGGCTACGAGCATTGTTGGTGAGCTCGTTATGCACAATTTTATAAATGCGGTTATTTTTATGAATGCGCTTCACATACAACGCCACAATTTCATTTAAACGATCGTGGTAGGAGCGGTCATCCTGAGCGATAATTTCATCAAGATTCACTTTAAATCCAGACATACGATGTACCACCATATGCTCCAGAAGTTTTTCTTTAGAGCCAAAATAGTAGGAGATCATCGCGATGTTAATCCCGGCTTCTTTTGCGATGAGCCGCACCGAAGTACCGTCAAACCCATATTCAGCAAATAGCTTTTCAGCTACTTGAACAATTTCTTTTTGTTTGTCATTGAGTTCCATGAACGAGTAAAAATTGAGCGCACAAAATTAAACGTTTGTTTAATTTAAACAAACGTTTAATTCCATTCTTAAATTTTTTTAACCTAAAACGATTGAGAAAAACGAGCTGTCGCAGCCGCTAATTGTGAAGAATTGGGATTAAACTAGTGGAGTGCCTGAATCTAGAAATAGCCATAGAATAAGCGCTGCTAGCAGAACCAGACTAATGATCGTTAACACAGCAACTTTCTTATTATGAGCGCTTGCCTTTTGTTGAATTTGCTTTTTGACTTCGTATAAATCCTTATCATTTAATTTTTTGAAAACCAATTTAGAGGAAGCGTTCTGGGAAGTCGTATTCGTTCGATGCTTGCTGTCAAAACGCGAGGTTCTTTCACGCTTGTTATTGTTAAGCGTAGCCAACATTGCCGCAACCGAACCTCCAAATCCCATAATCAACAGTTTAAAAGTAGATCCTATAAAAGTGTGTAGTACCTAAGTGTATTATTGGTTGAGATTTATAGCTTTTTGTTACACCATTTATTGCATTTTAGCGGATTTTCTAACCCTTTTCAATACCAGAAAATCTTGCGGATTGGCTTTAAGTCCGGTGACATTTTTATGGACAAATTTGATTACCTGATCATAATACAAGGTTACAAATGGCGCGTTTTCTAAAATAATAGAATCCATTTTTTCATATAAGACTTTTCGTTTTTCAATATCTGAAAATTTAAAGCTTGCCTCATACAAACTATCGAAAGTTTGATTTTTAAAATGGGTATAATTGGGGCCGTTTGGCGTGAAATTTTTACTGTAATACAGCGAAAGGTAATTTTCAGCATCCGGGTAATCTGCAATCCAGCTGGCTCTAAATGCGTCAAGTTTTCCGGTAGATTTTAATTGCCGAAGGGTAGAAGGAGGCATCACATCTATAATAATATTGAGACCAAGTTTGCCTAATTCGCGCTGAATATATTCGCAAATGTCTAAATATTGACTGTTTGTGCCAATGGTAATGCTAGGCGTTCCGTTGCCGGTTTCTTTAATATATTGATTGATTAAATCTCGGGCTTTTGCCGGATCATACTCAAACCCTGAAGTGCCGTAGCCGGGCAAACCTTTTGGTATAAAGCCGGCGTTTGCCGGAGTACCTATGCCATTTCTGAGGTATTTGATCATTTTTACACGATCAAAACCATAGTTAACAGCTTGGCGCAACAATTTAGATCTGACTTCTTCAGATTTGCTGTCTAAAAAGAAACCTAAGTATTCCGTATTTAAAAAAGGGCCGGTTATGGTTTTTACGCGGTCTTTATAATTGTCTTTGAGCTTTCCGGTGGCGGTGAGCAATTCGTCTTTATAAGAAGGGTCAAGACTGTTCAACATATCGAGATTTCCTTGTGCAAACTGAAGAAACTCACTTTGTTTATCAGGAAGAAAAGTGATCGCGACGGCTTCTAAATACGGAAGTTGATTTCCATCGGCATCGTGTTCAAAGTAGAGTTCGTTTTTCCGAAGCACTAATTTCACGCCTTCTTCCCAACGCTTAAACTTAAAAGGGCCGGTACCCACAGGATTTCTACGAAATTCATTGCCGTAAAACGCTACGATTTCCTTGGGAACCACAGAACAGTAGCGCATAGTCAAAAGGCCTAAAAATGCAGGAAATTCTTTTTGTAAGGTGATGCTAAAGGTGGTATCGTTTACCGCACGATACTGCTCAACATTGTTCAGTACCCAACTTCCTGGTGAGGCTACCGTAGCATTCTTTAAGCGGTTAAAACTGTAAACAAAGTCGCCGGCAACCACGCTGCGGGTACTGTCTTTAGTTTTAAACTGTTCGTGTTTATGGAAATAAACATCATCCCGCAGGATAAATGTGTAGGTTTTGGCATCCTCGCTTACCATCCAAGATTTAGCAATGTCTGCAACAATATTTAATGAATCATCCTGTTGCACTAGACCATTAAATAATTGATTTGTAGGCCATATTATTGGTGGATTTCTGGCGAAAGCCGGATCAAGTGTGGCAACATTATAATGCTCATTGTATCTAAAAACGTTTAGGTCATTCTCGGCTTCTGCTTTTGAATTACATGAAACTAGACATAAAAACAATGTTCCGATAATAAAAGAGTGCGTGTGAGCTAAAGATTTTAAAAAAGAATTAAGCTTCATAAAGGTTAAAGTCATAAACGAGCATTTGGCCAAAGGCTCAGAGCTTTTCAATTTTAAGGCGAGCCTTGAAGGTTATGAATTCCTTCGATGCTGCCAATAAATCTATAAACTTGAGCAAGAGCAAAATTGTAGTTAACTTTGCACTTTTAAATAAACAGGGTACTAGGCGTTTTAAGCAAAACAAAAGTAACCAATTGTGAAGAAGATTGTAATGAACGAAGCAGGGAAAAAAGTAGCGTTTTACACGTTAGGATGTAAACTTAATTTTTCAGAGACGGCGACTATTTCACGCAGCTTTAAAAATGAAGGTTTTGATCGTGTCGATTTTAGTGAGTCGGCTGATATATACGTGATCAATACGTGTAGTGTTACCGAAAATGCAGACAAACGTTTTAAAACAATTGTTAAGCAAGCGCAAAAGGTAAATCCTGATGCTTTTGTAGCGGCAGTAGGTTGTTATGCACAATTAAAACCAGAAGAACTTGCTGATGTTGATGGCGTTGACTTGGTACTTGGAGCCACCGAAAAATTTAAGATCACAGACTACCTCAATGACTTATCTAAAAACGATATGGGTGAGGTACATAGCTGTGAGATCGAAGACGCAGATTTTTATGTAGGTTCTTACTCTATTGGCGATCGTACTCGAGCTTTTTTAAAGGTTCAGGATGGTTGTGACTATAAATGTACGTATTGTACAATTCCGCTTGCACGTGGTATTTCGCGAAGTGATACGCTCGAGAATGTCTTAAATAACGCACGTGAGATTTCGGCTAAAGGGATCAGAGAAATTGTATTAACCGGGGTAAACATCGGAGATTACGGAAAGGGTGAATTTGGAAACAAAAAACACGAGCATACGTTTTTAGACCTGGTTAAAGCATTAGATCAGGTTGAAGGTATCGAGCGACTACGTATTTCAAGTATTGAACCCAATTTGCTGAAAAATGAAACCATTGAGGTGGTAGCAAATTCAAGAGCTTTTGTTCCACATTTTCATATTCCACTGCAAAGTGGAAATAATGAGATGCTAGGTAAAATGCGCCGTCGCTATCAACGCGAACTCTATGTAGATCGTGTGGCCCAGATTAAAAAGTTAATGCCTGATGCGTGTATAGGAGTGGATGTTATTGTTGGTTTTCCTGGAGAGACAGATGAACACTTCTTAGATACTTATAACTTCTTAAATGCTTTAGATATTTCTTACCTCCACGTCTTTACGTATTCTGAAAGAGACAATACCTTAGCAGCAGAGATGGACGGAGTTGTTCCTTTAAAAGTAAGAAAAAAGCGCAGTAAAATGTTGAGAGGGCTTTCAGCTAAAAAGAGACGTGCATTTTATGAATCTCAAATAGGTACGCAGCGAACTGTATTATTTGAGGGCGAAAACAAAAAAGGATACATACACGGTTTTACCGAAAATTATGTGAAAGTAAAAGCTCCTTGGGATCCAGCACTTGTAAATACAACTCATAGTATTGAGCTAAAGGAAATAGATGATGATGGCATGGTGCGATTTGAATATTGTACCGAAACTACTGAAGTTCTAGCATAAAGAAAGCCTGTCTAAATAGACAGGCTTTTTACTTTAATGTAGAAGTGACGTTTAGATATTTATACCTACCGGCAATAAATTTTTGTACTTTCTACGGTTAGACCTCATGAATTTTGCAATTTCAGGACTGGTAGGAACTAGCCTAATATTGCGATCTTCGACTTCTTTAAATACAGCAACGATAAAATCATTCATTCGATCTTCAGTGCCCTCAGGCATATGAATCTTGGTTAGAAAAATCTTCCGATCCTGAAGCGAATATTCAATTTTTGCCAACTTCTCATCAAAGGTGGTTTCAAATTGTCTTAAAAACTCGTTATCTGTTAATTCAATCGCTGTCATTACATCCATATAAATTGTTTTATGAAAAATAGTTTACAATGCTCGATAAGGTTGTAGTTGGGGTGAAATAGGGAGCTTTTGTAATAGGCATATCAGTAAATATACAAAAAATAAGCCAAAATTTTTAGCAGTAGTCTGTTAAACCCTTAATTTTGAATGCTATGATACACGTGTATTTAATGCCGGGAATGGCGGCTAATCCTAGTATTTTTGAGCATATAAAACTGCCCGAAAAAAACTATACGCTTCACGCACTTTCTTGGAAGATCCCACAACCTTCAGAAACCTTAGAAGATTACGCTAAGCGAATGCTTGAAGAGGTTAAAGAGGCTAATCCTGTTTTGTTAGGTGTAAGTTTTGGTGGCGTGCTGGTACAGGAAATGGCAAAATTTATTACGTATCGTAAACTTATTATCGTGAGCAGTGTAAAATCTAAGTTAGAACTGCCTAAACGTATGCGCTTCTGTCGTGCTCTGGGACTTTATCGCATTGCGCCTGTGAGTCTGGCGCGCAATGTAGACACGCTTGCTAACTATGCGATAGGAGATCGGTTAAAACACAAAGTAGAGCTTTATCAAAAATACCTTTCAATCACAGATCCTGTTTACCTTACTTGGGCGCTAGAGCAAATGCTGTGTTGGGATCAAGTAAAATGCAAAGAAGATCTTGTTCATATTCACGGTACCAGTGATCCTGTTTTTCCGTATAGATATATAAATAATTGCATCCCTATTCCGGGAGGAACACACGCGATGATAATTACTAAGTGTAAGTGGTTTAACAAAAACTTGCCTAAGATTATCGAGAATTAATTGCTAATTTGCGATCGAACTTCAATACAAAATTTGCTATGATCAATATAAAAAATATACTCGCCGGTGTTGGGCTTGTTGCCACTACTGCAGTGTGTGTACAAGCTGTACAGCAAGATAACACAACAACAAATACAGATCCTGAAATAAAGAAAACAGATAAACTGGTAAATGATTATAACGTGTATGCTATTCCGTTGCCAGATCAGTTAGAGTTTGCAGGTGAGGCAGTACCTCTTGATAACCCAGATATACGAGAGCGCTTAGATCGTGAACTTTTGGTCAATACTTACTGGCAGTCCAATGGGTTGTTGCTGATTAAAAGAGCCGCAAAATATTTCCCGATTATCGAGCCTATTTTAGAAGAAGAAGGTTTGCCTGATGATTTTAAATATTTAGCTGTTATTGAAAGTGGTTTGACACAAGCAGTTTCTCCTGCACGTGCCACCGGATTTTGGCAAATTTTAAGCAGTACCGGAAAAGAACTTGGTCTTGAAGTAAATGATAATGTAGATGAGCGGTATAATGTGGAATTGTCAACGCGCGCTGCTTGTAAATATTTAAAGAAGTCTAAAGCTAGTTTAGGAAGTTGGACGCTTGCAGCAGCGGGTTACAATGCGGGTAATGCCGGAATGAGCAGAAGATTAAACCAGCAGGATGTTAATGGGTATTACGACTTACTATTAGGCGAAGAGACCGGAAGATATGTGTTTCGAATTTTGGCGTTAAAACAGATTTTATCAGATCCAGAGCGCTATGGGTTCAATTATACCCAGGAGGATTTGTACAAAGATGTTCCGTCATATAAGGTGAAAGTAGATACTGTAGTGACCGATTTTGTAAAGTTTGCACAACAGTTTGGGATCAACTATAAAATTTTAAAGCTTCACAATCCTTGGTTGCGTGAGGATCATCTAAATAACGCTTCGCGAAAAGAATATCATATAGAAATCCCTAAGGAAGGTTATTATAATGCTAATATTGGTCAGTAGAAAACCGAAGCGCAGGTGTAATAAAAAAGCGGGAACTTTTTTAAGTTCCCGCTTTTTTATTGGCGCCGCCAAAGGATTTAATATTTCGTTTTGATAGCTGTCAGGGTGCCGCAAAATTATTTTTTTGCAACTAATGCCTCACTTGGTTATTTGGTAGTTTGCTAGTGCCATTAAAGTTTATGACAAACAGCGCATTACTTTAATCTAGCTTAGAAGGTTGCTAAAGATTCTGGTAGCTCATTAATGTTGATGTTGTGATCAATATTAATAGCTGCGATCTGTCGACTTAAAAAGGTGATATTCTGATTGAATAATTGACTCTCCGAAAGATTCATTTTGTTTGGAGGTCTGCGATTAATATCGAGAATTTCGCCATCTGCACCCATCACAAAACTTAGAGAAAGCCCTAAAGCGTGCTTGAGTAAGTTTACGGTTTGCATATGCTTATTTTTGGTTTCATCCACATATACGATGTGTATGTTCTTATCAAAGCTTTTTGCCAGTTTTCGCACAGTATCTTTAGAATCCCAGAAGAGCACAACAAAATCAACAAGATCACTATAGCGTTCAACCATCTTATTTAAAACCGGAATCTCACCCTCACTAGGAATGCACCAAGAAGCATAAGTAAGTAGAATCGTAGGTTTGTCAAACTCTTCGGTTGAAGCGATACCGCTATTAAAACGTTCAAATTCTAAAGCGTCAATGTAGGACCCTTGTAGATGATCTTTGACCAAAGAATCAAATAAAGATTTTGCATAGTCAAATTCGCCCGACGCTAGAGCAGCATCAACTCTAGAATTATACGTGTTGATCGTTGAATTTAAAGCTTCTGAAAAAAGTATTTTCTCATTTTCCTGAGCGTTTAAATTCCATAGCGATATAAAGAGAAGTATAAGTAAAGTTCTTGGCATATAGTTAGTTTGGTATTTTAACAAAATTAGCTTTTGAAAATACCCTGTAAAAAACTTCTCGTTCAAACGGTGTAAATACTAGATGAAAGTCTAAGAGTTTGGTTTGCAACGTCTTTTGGAATTAAAAAAGCTCCTTGATCAGGAGCTTTTTTATGCTTGTGTGTTGATATTAAAATGTATCAACCTATATCATAATGTATCTATAATTAAGTGTAGCAGTTTTTAAAATAATTAGCGACGGCCACCGCGCCCATATTGTTGGCGTGGCATATTTGCAGCCTGCTTCATTTGCTTTTTCATCATTTTAATCTGCTCGTCAAGCATATTGTGCTTGTCTAACTTTTTAGCTTCTGCTAGCAGTTTATCTGCTTCACGTCTTCTGTTTTTGGTCATTGCGATCCCAGCAAGATTTATTTTTGCCATTGCCAGATCAGCATCCATACTTAAGCCTAGTTGTACTGCCTTTTTGAAGTATTTTTCAGACTGAATCATATTAGTCTGCGAAAGCATTAAACCATTTAGATAGTTATAATAGCCATTTTGTTTACGTACCAACGCTGCTTCAGGGTTCTTGATCTTGTCAAGCCACTTTTGAGCACCGGCAAAATCCTGCTTTCTCAGGCGTAAAAATGCCAGAATTAAAATTTCATTTTTGAAGTAAAGCAATACAAAAATAGCCGAAAGTAGAATGAGCATTATGCCATTACCTATTGAACGATCTATGATTTGCCATACTGCTAAACCGAAAACGAGAACGGCAAGTACTAATTTTATATTTTTGTTGAACATATTGTAGATTCTAAAAACGGAATAATACTCCGATAAACAGGGTGAAAATTGATGTTTTAATTGAGCGTGCAAATGTAATAAAAACAATCTAAAATATTTTATACTTTCTGTTTGTTGAATTAGAAAGTGTTTGTATATTTGCGCCCAGCTTTTGAGAAGGCTATTCTCAAAATTTAAACAGAGAAAAGTAAAAGGAAGATTAAAGAAGATATAAAATGAAAAGAACGTTTCAACCTTCAAAAAGAAAAAGAAGAAATAAGCACGGTTTCCGCGAGCGTATGGCTAGCGCAAATGGTCGTAAAGTCCTTGCTCGTAGAAGAGCTAAGGGAAGAAAGAAAATATCTGTATCTTCTGAACTAAGACATAAAAAATAATTGGTGATTTACCATTGTTAAAATATTAAGGTGTTACTTTTATTAGTAACACCTTTTTTTATAAATACCCCAACCGTATTTTTACATAATACTTCTAATCTGAGACTATAATGCCAAAAAACGAAAACCTTAAATCTATTTTAATTATTGGTTCTGGACCTATTGTAATAGGCCAGGCGTGTGAATTTGATTATTCGGGCTCTCAAGCTTTGCGCTCCTTGCGTGAAGACGGGATCGAAACGATTCTTATAAACTCTAACCCTGCAACGATAATGACTGATCCTGTTATGGCGGATCACGTTTACTTATTGCCGCTGACTACAAAATCTCTGGTTAAGATCTTAAAAGAACACCCTCAAATTGACGCAGTACTTCCTACAATGGGAGGTCAAACCGCTTTGAACCTTTGTATTGAAGCTGATGAAAAAGGAATTTGGGAAGATTTTGGAGTTAAAATTATAGGTGTAGATATTGATGCGATCAACATTACTGAAGATCGTGAGAAATTTCGTGAGTTGATGCTTAAAATAGGTGTTGGTATGGCGCCTCAGGCTACAGCAACATCATTTCTTAAAGGAAAAGAGATCGCGCAAGAATTTGGTTTTCCGTTA
This sequence comes from Leeuwenhoekiella palythoae, assembly GCF_900130045.1. Taxonomy (GTDB): domain Bacteria; phylum Bacteroidota; class Bacteroidia; order Flavobacteriales; family Flavobacteriaceae; genus Leeuwenhoekiella; species Leeuwenhoekiella palythoae. The sequence goes on along the minus strand of NZ_FQXT01000003.1, from coordinate 556,019 downwards.
GTAATTAGAGCATCATACACTTTGGGTGGGGCAGGAGCTTCAATCGTGTACAAGCCTGAAGATTTTGACAGGCAACTTAGTCACGGTCTGGAGATCTCGCCTATACACGAAGTGATGATCGATAAAGCATTAATGGGTTGGAAAGAGTATGAGTTAGAGCTTTTACGTGATAAAAATGATAATGTAGTTATCATTTGTACCATTGAAAATATGGACCCAATGGGAATTCACACCGGTGACTCAATTACCGTGGCTCCGGCTATGACACTAAGTGATAGTACCTTCCAAAGAATGCGTGATATGGCAATCCATATGATGCGATCTATTGGAGATTTTGCAGGTGGATGTAATGTGCAGTTTGCGGTAAGCCCTGATGAGAAAGAAGACATTATCGCGATTGAGATCAATCCACGGGTATCACGTTCTTCTGCGTTGGCGTCTAAAGCAACCGGTTATCCTATTGCAAAAATCGCTTCTAAACTGGCTATTGGCTATACTTTAGATGAGTTAGATAATCAAATTACCAAATCTACTTCGGCTTTATTTGAGCCAACCTTAGATTATGTAATCGTTAAAATCCCACGATGGAATTTTGACAAGTTTGAAGGTAGCGACCGCACTTTAGGTCTTCAGATGAAGTCTGTGGGAGAAGTAATGGGTATTGGTCGTTCTTTTCAGGAAGCGCTTCACAAGGCAACACAATCTCTTGAAATTAAACGTAACGGTCTTGGAGCAGATGGTAAAGGTTATACCAACTACGATAAGATTATTGAAAAGCTTACTAATGCAAGTTGGGATCGTGTATTTACCATTTATGACGCGATACAAATGGGTATCCCTCTAAGCCGTATCCACGAGATTACCAAAATTGATATGTGGTTCTTGAAGCAATTTGAAGAACTAGATGCGCTTGAAAAAGAGATTTCAAAATATAAAATAGATACGCTTACTAGAGATCTATTACTTGAGGCAAAACAAAAAGGTTTTGCAGATCGTCAAATCGCACATATGCTAGATTGTCTAGAGAGCGATGTTTATAATAAGAGAGACGAACTCAAGATCAATAGAGTTTATAAGTTGGTAGACACTTGTGCGGCAGAATTTGTGGCGCAAACGCCTTATTTCTACTCAACTTTTGAAAGTGATATGGAGCTTGCTTCAGGAGAGCGTTTCTCTCAGAATGAAAGCAAAGTTACAGATAAGAAGAAGGTAGTCGTTTTAGGTTCTGGGCCTAACCGAATAGGTCAAGGGATCGAATTTGATTACTGCTGTGTTCACGGGGTTTTAGCTGCCGCTGAATGTGGTTACGAGACCATTATGATCAACTGTAATCCGGAAACTGTTTCAACTGATTTTGATACTGCAGATAAGCTTTACTTTGAGCCGGTATTCTGGGAGCATATTTATGACATTATTCGTCACGAAAAGCCTGAAGGTGTAATCGTTCAGTTGGGTGGGCAGACTGCTCTTAAACTCGCTGAAAAGTTAGATCGCTACGGAATTAAGATCATCGGAACGAGCTACCAAGCTTTAGACTTGGCTGAAGATAGAGGAAGCTTCTCTAGATTGCTAAAAGAGAATAACATTCCTTATCCAGAGTTTGATACTGCTGAGACTGCTGAAGAAGCACTTGCTGTTGCTGATAGATTAGACTTCCCAATTTTGGTGCGCCCTTCGTACGTATTGGGTGGACAAGGTATGAAGATCGTGATCAATAAGGACGAACTAGAAGAAACGGTTGTTGATCTTTTACGTAAAATACCTAATAACAAACTCTTACTTGACCATTATCTTGATGGAGCAATTGAGGCTGAAGCAGATGCGATCTGCGATGGTGAAAATGTGTATATCATAGGAATTATGGAGCATATTGAACCTTGTGGAATTCACTCTGGGGATTCAAATGCTACGTTGCCTCCTTTTAACCTTGGAGACTTAGTGATTCAGCAGATCAAAGATCACACGCATAAGATCGCTTTAGCGCTTAATACCGTAGGGCTTATAAATATTCAGTTTGCAATAAAAGATGATAAAGTATATATCATTGAAGCTAACCCAAGAGCATCTCGTACTGTTCCGTTTATTGCAAAAGCATATGGCGAACCTTATGTAAATTATGCGACCAAAGTAATGCTAGGCGAGAAAAAGGTTACTGACTTTGATTTCAAACCAAAATTAAACGGATACGCGATCAAGCAGCCTGTTTTCTCTTTCAATAAATTCCCTAATGTGAATAAAGCTTTAGGTCCAGAAATGAAGAGTACCGGTGAAAGTATCTTGTTTATAGATAGTTTGAAGGACGATGAGTTCTATGATCTATATGCTAGAAGAAAAATGTATTTAAGTAAATAATTTTTGCAACATTAAACTGCGTTGAACGTCTTTAAGTAAAGAATAGTATAATTATCACATATTTTTAGCATTTTAATGTGAGAGTTGTTATATTTTTACAATGACCTCAAACACAGTGATATGGCATGAAATTTACTTGGTTTTACATTTTTATATTCATAATTGGGACCACAATTTGTGCTCAGGAAACTCACGTAATTCAGTGGGCTTCTGGCTCTCAAGCGTTGCAATCTACACTAGAGGTTGAAGTAGGAGATAAAGTAAAATGGGTTTTTGATGAGCCTATTCCTCAAAATTTATTGAACACATCTCTTAAGGCTTCTTCAGATTTTGGAACGCGTGAATTGTTGGGCAAAGGTTCGGTTTATGAATATATTTTTTCAGATAAAGGAATTTACACGTTTCAGAGTGGAATAAATAAGGAGTTGAAAGGAACCATTCGCGTTACTGATAATGCTTCGATCTTAAGTCAGACAAAAGATGGCTTTAAAATTTATCCAAATCCTGTAAAGGATAGGATCTATTTTAAAAATCCTGACTTGTCAAATTCAGTCGAAATTACATTTTACGATGTGCTTGGCAAAATGGTAAAGCGAGACGCTATAAACTCAGGAATGATTCAAGGTGGAATGGATGTAAGCCGACTTAAACGCGGCGTTTACCTGGTTCAAATAGATAACGGAGAACGCTCATTTACACAGAAACTGATAAAAGATTAAGAATTTATATTTAGATGAAAAAAAGGAGCCTTAATGGCTCCTTTTTTTATTGGTGCTCCGAAGGGTTTAATACGCTGTCTAGATAGCGATAGGTATGCCTTTTATTAGAAAAATTGTTTCCAATTAACGTTTCACGGGCTTGCTCTAAGGTATTTTGCTTTTAATATTCTAGCTGCACTTTATGTGAATTACGCAGAATTTCTAAATCTTCGATACGCAACTCGGTTTTTTTAGAAGTTTCATTGCGATGATTTTTTTTCATTTCCTGCCTGTTCAGGCTTTTAAGAAAGCGTCTTACTTGTTTTTCTGTTTTTAAAATTAGGCCGGGAACAGGTACACTTTTTCCGGAGTCATCTTTGGCGACCATTGTAAAATAACTCGAATTGCAATGTTTAATGGTTCCGCTGTGAATATCTTCGGCTTCTACACGTATGCCAACCACCATAGAGGTGCGTCCCACAAAATTCACTGATGCCTTCATCACAACGAGTTCGCCAACTTCAATAGGTCTTAAAAAATCAACGGTATCTACTGACGCAGTCACACAATAATTACCAGAATGCTTAGAGGCGCACGCAAACGCAATTTGATCCATTAACGATAAAATATAGCCTCCGTGTATCTTTCCGCTGAAATTAGTATGCGAAGGCAACATGAGTTCGCTAATCGTAACCTGCGACGCTTCAATAGTTTTAAATTGATCCAATGCGATGAGTTTTATGAATTTTTAGTTTCGGTTAAAATGTGGCGAATTTTCTTTGGTTACGTCGGTAACAAAGTACTTGGTATCTCCCCAAAAAATGAAGGTCGCATAACGCTCTACATAAGTAAGCTTCACATAATTCCCTTGATAATCTTTCAGTTTCTGAATCACTTCTTCTTCACCATCCATCACTGAAAAATCAAAGATCTGTGCACCGCTAATCCCTTGACTGATCTGGCCTTCCCAAGTTTTTGAAAGTACACCCTTTCTACTGAATTTTATGAGTTCGCCTGCACGCGTACCTTCACTATAGGGTACAAAATAAATAAAGGAATAATAGAGAATTGCGAGTAGCACAATTCCACCTAAAACAAAACCAAGTAATTTTTTCATAATCTTTTGCTAGCCTTCAAATTTAGTCATTAGCTTTTGCAGTAGCATCGTCTTCTTCAGCAGACTTTAATAATTTTTGATCGAGTTGCTTGCTTGTGATCGCGCCTAATTTTCTTAATTTCTCAACGCGATTGATCAGATTCCCCTTACCGGTAAGTTTAACCATGCTTCGGTCGTAAGTGTTGCGTACCGTATCTAGTTGCAGTCCTATTTTAGTCAATTCTTCGGTAAGCAGGGTAAATGAATCATAAAGCCGTCCCGCGTGGGTTGCGATCTCAATTGCATTTTTCTTCTGCCGGTCATTTTGCCATAAATTTTCAACCAGGCGTAATGCAGCCAGAAGGGTAGAAGGCGTCACAATAATTACATTTTTATTAAAAGCCTCTTCATACAACTGCGGGTGATGCGCCGAGGCCAGTGCAAATGCGGGCTCAATGGGGATGAACATAAAAACCGTATCCGGACTTTCTTCAAGCAGCTGTTGATAATTTTTAGCGCTTAATGTAGCAACGTGCTGTTTGACAGAAGCGATGTGCTGTTTGAGGTAAACTGCTTTCTGAGTTTCTTCAGTTTCTGAAACGTAGCGCTCAAAGGCCGTTAAAGACACTTTACTGTCTATTATCATTTTTTTGCCATCGGGAAGGTGAATCAACACATCGGTTTGCAAGCGTTTTCCTTGTTCATCAAGATGACTGTCCTGTATGGTATATTCTCTGTTTTTCTCAAGTCCCGATTTTTCAAGAATGCGTGTAAGAATCAATTCGCCCCAATTTCCTTGCATTTTTGCATCACCTTTTAAGGCTTTGGTCAGGTTATCTGCATCTTTGCTCATTTGCAGATTGAGCTCTGCCAAGCCTTTAATTTGTTGGCGCAATTCACTGTGTCTTCCCAGACTTTCTTTGTTGGTTTCTTCAACTTTCTTTTCAAAACTTGAAATGCGTTCTTGAAGTGGTTTTAAAAGCGTATCAAGGTTTTCTTTATTCTGAAGGGTGAACTTTGAAGATTTTTCATCAAGTATTTTGTTTGCAATGATCTCAAAATCTTTAGTGAATTTTTCTTGCAGCCGCTCAAGTTCGCTCGTCTTCTCTTTAAACTGATGTTGTAAACTTTCAAAAGCTACATTGCGAGCAGTTAATTCGTTCTGAAAAAACTCTTTATCCTCCTGCAGTTGGTCCTGCTTTTTGAGTAAGTCGGTTCTCGTTTGATCAAAAGTATTCCGCTGATCTTGCAATAAATTGATGCGCTCTTGAAGAATGGCGGTGTTTGTTTTTTGTTTTAAGGAAGCAATAAAATAGCCTAGCACTGTTCCGCCAAGAAGTGCCACAAAAGCTATTATAAGAAAGAGAAAACTTTCAGTCATATTTGAATTGATATAGAGGAAATTAAGCTAGAAAATCAGCATCTAGAAGTTACACTTCCATTTGCTCTTAATATCCAAATATACTATTTGAGCAGGTATTAAGTGATGCCAAAGCACATAATCCTTGAAGCTTGAAATGAACTATAAAGTAATGTTCAAATTGATTTTTTGTGAGCCAAAAAAGATTTTTTACTTTATAAAAAAACGTCGAGAATTCTGATCAAAGCCAATGCTATTGCTTGGGAATAGTTGGTTAAAAACGCCATCAGCAATGAGCTGTTGGGGAGTGTTTTGCTGTGCTTTTTCATTTTGAATTACGATCATTTCATCGCAAAGCGAAAGAACCAATTCTATATCGTGCGTAGTGCACAATACCGTTTTATGGTGCTTATGCGCGATCTCACTCAGCAACGTAAATATAGAGGCTTTATGGTGTAAATCTAGATGTGTTGTAGGTTCGTCAAGCATAATGATGGGAGTATCTTGTGCTAAAGCTCTTGCAATCAAAGCGCGTTGAAATTGCCCATCGCTCAAAGCATAGCAAGGAGTGTGCTGAAGCGCTTCAAGCTGTGTGGACGCAATAGCCTGATCTATATGTGTTTTATCGTGTGCTGAAAGTTTCCCTAGCCAATTGGTATAAGGCTGCCTTCCCAGCGCAACTAATTCTAGAACGCTCAGGTTTTTTGAGATCTGCTGCCCGGTGAGCACAACGCTAATGCACTTTGAACGCGCATCGGGTGAAAGTTTGTTAAGCGGGATATCATTCAAAATTACCGAACCAGAGAATGGTTTTTGTAAACCAGCAAGACTACGCAACAAAGTAGACTTTCCGGAACCATTGATACCAACCAGAGTGGTGAACATACCGGGTTTTAATTGAAGATTGGCCTCTTTGACTATTGGTTTTTCTAATGAGGAAGAGGTATAACCCACTGAAAGCGCTTCGCATTTGAGTAAAACTGATTTAGCTTGTTCCATAGGATTAGAATAATAGTTTTTTCTTCCGTACGAGTAGCCAGATTACAATGGGAGCACCTATAAGCGATGTGATTGCGTTGATAGGAAGTGTAAATTCAAACCACGGCATCTGAGCGATAATGTCGCAAAAAAGCATCAGCACAGCGCCTCCCAAAATACAGGCTGGCATTAAAACCCAATGGTTTGAAGCGGTAAACCACTGCCGAATCAAATGCGGAACAGCAAGACCCACAAACGCGATTGGTCCTACAAAAGCAGTTAAACTTCCGGCTAAAATACTTGTAGCGATCAAAATGATAAACCGGCTTTTTTTTAGGGAAACTCCCAAAGTCTGCGCATAATGGTCTCCTAACAATAAACTATTCAGGCTTTTCGTAATGCTCAGCGCGAGTAAAATGCCAATAACATAGCAAACCGAAAGAATGCCCAAAGCGGGCCACGAAATATCTCCTAAGCTACCAAAGGACCAAAACATATAGCGCTGTAAATCTTCAGCCGGACTAAAATAAGCGAGAATACTTACCACTGCCGATGTAAGGCTGCCAAACATCAGCCCGATGATGAGTAGCGCCATCGCATCGCGCACTCGGGCAGCTACGAGAATCACGATACTCAGTACGGCAAAACTGCCTAAACTCGCCGCGAGAATGGTTCCCCAGCCGTTGGGAGCAAGCATCGCCGTTAGACCCAGAGCACTTCCACCCAAAATAAAAAATGCAACACCAAGACTTGCGCCGCTACTGATCCCCAATACAAACGGGCCGGCAAGTGGATTCTTAAAAAGTGTTTGCATCATCAAACCCGCAACGGCTAGTCCGCTACCGGTCATCACTGCTGCCAAAGCTTTAGGAATACGGTAATCAAGAATGATGTATTTCCAGGCTTCTTTTACGTTCGCTGGATCAAAAAATATATCAAAAATCGCCTCTATAGGAATCTTTACAGAACCTAAGGCAATATTTGCTAAAAACAGCAACAGCACCATTGCGGTTAGCAAAGTAAAGCGGGTGCTATGCTTTTTTTTATTAGTCAAGAGGAAAGAAAAAATGAGGTTTACCGACCTGTTTTAATTCCGGATGAAAAATTCCGATTAAATCTTCTAAAACCCAATCAGGGCGGGAAGGAGCGAGCTCATAATACAGCATTCCGCCGGTAGCACCTTTAGCTTTCGCAAAGCTGTAAATGGTTTTGTTCTTGTATGCATCAAACTGGGTGTACACTTCATTAGCTTCTGCAAGCGCCTCATAACTCGCAAAAGCATTGGGAGCGATCCAGAATGCTGCGGTCTGACTCTTATCTAAAACCGATTCAACACTCAGTGCTGCGCTTCCGGTTCCTTCGGAATCTGCATATAAATACGCAGCATTAGCATCGGCAACCAGTTGGGCGGCCCAGCTGTCGCCTTTGGGTAAATACCAGACATCTTTAAACATTGCTCCACTTAACACAGTGGGTTTATTTTTAGCAACTAATGCTTTTTCTTTAAGATCAGTATAGCGGGTTTCTATATGCTTGAAAATAGAGTCTGCTTCTTTTTCTTTCCCATAAAGTGCAGCAAAAAATTTGATCCATTCCGCTTGGCCTAGCGGTTGGTGCTCCGTCCAATCTCCATTGTAAAGCACAGGGATTCTGGCTCTTTGCAACGAACTTAAAGTTTTATTTTCGCCTTCAACGCCAAAACTTACCACCACATCAGGATCAAGATCAATGGCTTTTTCGGTGTTTATAGATTCGTTTTGGCCTAATTCGGTGATTGCGCCAGAATTAATTAAAGCGCGCGTTTTTTCAGAAGAGATGTAATCGAGATTAGGAAAACCTACCAGAGATTGTTCAACGCCTAAAAGTTCTAAAGCCGGAATATGCGTAGTTGACGTTACCACGATAGATCGAATTGGCACGTGAATCACGGCATCGGCTTGAATGCTGTCTGGAGCTGTCTGACCTTCTTTCAATAATAAATAATTAAAAGTCTTGTCACTTTCAGGCCAGGCATTGGTAACGCTTAGAATTGTATAGGTATTATAGGTTTTAAGTGTGAACCCTTGAGCATATTCAATCGTATTTTGAGACGCAGTCTGAAGTGTTTCAACAGATTTTTCGGTATTCTTTTTACAAGACACTACGTTTAAAAACGCAATGCATATGAATATTGAAAGAAGATTTTTGATCAAAATTTAAAGTTTAAAAGGATCTGGTGTCATTTCTATAAAAATTCAAAAGTAAGATTAATAAAAAAAAGGAATGCAAACTAAGCTATTTGATTAACTTCGCACCACGATTTTTGGTGGCCATTTTCATTGATGAGAATGCCTTAAAAGGGAATCAGGTACGCTAATTTTGAATTGAGAATTCTGAATTCAGAATTAATGGAAGCCTGAGCTGTTCCCGCAACTGTAAGCTTAGTTCTTTTTAGAACGGTAAAGATTGCACTTACACCACTGTCCTTTTTGTGATGGGAAGGTTTAATCTTTATACGCAAGCCAGGAGACCTGCCAGAACGCGTAGTAACAAAAGACTTTCGGGTTAAAGGTCTGGAGCAGTATGAACATAAGAGTTTTCTATTTTTTCTTAGCATTAGGGCTATGCGTTAGTTTTACGTATGGGCAAAACACTGCGTTTACCGCCTTAGATTCTGTCTATATCACAGACCTAAAGCTGAAACATTATTCTACCGGGCGCGCAGTTTTACAATTGTCTGATAGCACTACCCGCCTGAACAGACCGCTGCTGACCAATACGTTAAATTTTAATTCCCCCATCTATTTTAAGGAAAACGGACTAGGGATGGTGTCCTCACCATCTTTTAGAGGAACTACTGCATCTCAGACGGCTGTTATCTGGAATGGGATCAACATCAATTCGCAGTTTAATGGGCAATTAGATTTTAATACGGTAAACAGTGGCGCTTATGATGAGATCGCTGTGCGTGGCGGTGGCGGAAGCGTTGTTTATGGAACGGGAGCAATTGGCGGAAGCGTGCACTTGAATACTAAACTGGAGTTTATAAAACAGCAGGAGCATAATTTGTTTTTGCAGTATGGAAGCTTTAATACTCGTGATGCACGCTATCAATTTAAGTTAGGAACACAAGCTTATAGCTTGAGTATTGCTTTAGCACACAACAGTAGTGATAACGACTACGATTATCCGGATGGCGGGACAAATTTGAATGGAGATTTTCAAAACGCAGCACTTAATGTAGGTTTAGGCTTCAAACTTAGTCGTCAACATAGCCTGCGGTTTTTTAGCGAAGTTTTTGACGGCGAGCGGCATTTTTCGCTGATCAGAGCTTCTGAAACCCGAACTAAATACGATGATCTCAACACGAAGAATTTACTAGAGTGGGAGTATGATTTTTCAAATTTCACGTCCATCGCGCGACTGGCCTATTTAGAAGAATATTATAAGTACTTCGGAAATTTAGATTCTGATAATTTTTCCTTCGGAAAGGCAAAAACCACGATTGCTAAATACGATCTTACCTATGCTTTTTATGAAGGACTCTCGATAAATTCGGTATTGACCAATACGTATACATCAGGAGAAGGGTCAAGCTTAGGTGATAACGATCGCAATATTTTTTCGGCAGCAGTATTAATGAAGCATCAGCTAAAAAATGAGCTGGATTATGAATTGGGTTTTAGAAAAGAAATCACCAATAATTACGAAAGTCCGTTTTTGTTCTCGGTGGCTGCCAGCAAAGCATTTTCAAAGCATTTCAGCCTCAATTTAAGCGGTTCGCGCAATTTTAGGATTCCAACTTATAATGACTTGTACTGGTCAGGCGCAGGGAATGCGGAGTTGCTTCCTGAGAAATCGCTACAAGGTCAGTTAGGGGCGAGCCTCACCATAGCCAATTTTAATCTTGATCTCACGGGTTATTACAATTCGGTTACGGATATGATTCGCTGGTTACCCGGCAGCGATGGCGTTTGGCGTCCTCAAAATGAAGAAGAGGTTAGCATTTATGGTATTGAAAGTATTTTAAATTGGTCGCCAAAATTAGGCAGAAAGCAGCATCTGGAACTCTACGGAACCTATGCCTACACGGTTTCTGAAAACGCGCAAACTGGATATCAACTGATCTATGTGCCCTTTCATAAAGCAACTGCCGGAATCAATTATGACTATAAACGCTTTAATGGCACCGTGCAGGCGATCTATGTAGGAGAGGTGTTTACGCGCAGTGATAATAATAGCCGGTATAATCTGGACGCGTATGCTGTGGCTAATTTTAGCTTAGGATATTCTTTAGGTAAAGAGAAAAATTATGAGTTGGGTACACGCGTAAATAACGTGTTTAATGCCGAATATCAAAGTGTGGTAAACCGCTGGATGCCCGGGCGAAACTTTAATATGTATTTAAATTTAAAACTATAAATCAAGCAACTATGAAAATTAATAAACTAGCACTTTTTGCGCTTTTAGGCGTATTTGTACTGAACTCGTGTTCTAATGATGATGACGCGTCAGAACCACTTCCGGAAGGGGATTACACAGATGGTTTTTTTGTGTTGAATGAGGGAGGAATAGGTACGGTTACCTATATCAGTGATGATCTTAGTACCGTGGAGCAAGACATTTTTGCAAGCGTAAATCCAAATGCAGCTGATTTAGGAGCATATACTCAATCCATATTCTTTGATGATAATGATAGAGCATATATTATCTCTAATGGATCAAATCTAATTACTGTGGTAGATCGTTATACTTTTGAGTTAATTGATGTGATAGATGAAGGTTTAACCGTTCCGAAGTACGGGGTTGTATATAATGGTAAAGCCTATGTAACCAATAATAATACGTTTAATGATTATACTTATGACAATGATAATCCTCCAGCTAGTTATGATGATTTCATTGCGGTAATCAACTTAGAAACATTATCTGTAGAATCAACTATTGAGACAGATAGCTATACCGAACAAATTGAAGAAGAAGATGGACTGATCTATGTAAATGGTTCCTCTTTTGGTTACGGAAATACTATAAATGTGATCAACCCTTCTTCTAACGCTGTTGAAAGAACAATTACTACTGCTTTTGGTGTCAATTCTTTTGATATTGAAGACGGTTCTATTTATGCTCTTTCTAGTAATTCTTATGAAGTGTTTAATAAAGATAATGGAGAGCAACTAAGCGTTTTAGAATTTGCAGATTTGAGCGGAGCATCAAATTTAGTCTTAGAAGATGACCAAGCTTATTTCACCATAGATCGATCTGTTTATGTTATGGAACAAAACAGCATAACTGAGCCTGCTACTGCACTTCTTACCTACAGTTCAACATCTGAATATGGCGCAATGTATGGTTTTGCAGTGGAAGATGGTCGTATATATATCGCTGACGGAGGAGATTTTTCTTCTGATAGCTTTGTTGAAATCTATTCAACAAGTGGAAGTTTATTGAAAAATATAACGGTTGGACTAGGTCCCAACGGTTTCTACTTTAACTAAACATATTAAAGTTTAAAACGCATAAAAAAATCCGCTGAATTCATCAGCGGATTTTTTTTATGCTATATACATCAAACTTTATTTCTTGATTTGAGGTACTTCATTAGCATACATTCTTTGGAATGTAGGCTGGTTCATATCAGTCTCACCTACTAATTCATAAGCAGGACCAGCTTTCCTTTTAGAGCTGGTGTGGCTTCTACCTAGAATTTGATCTAAAGCCAGGCTTAGTAATGGTTCGCTTTCTTCACCTAAAGTACCTAGGTTGGCCAAATCTTCTTCTAACTCAAAATCAGGTACGATTCCCGTTGGAGGACCTACGGTTCCGTTAGCATTAGCATAGGTGTAGATCAAAGGTTGAATTGCGTAATTATGATCTGGATTCACGTTTTGTTTAGTAAAGTTATCTCCATCATAAAGTGTTACAGATGCTTGAAACTTACCAACGGTTGTAGTTCCTATCGTTTTTACGTCAATATAAGGACGAAGACCAATAATCGTTAATTCACTCGCAGAAGCGGTACTTTCGGTTCCTATAACATAAAGTCTGGTAAGGTTTAAGCTGTTAATCGCTTCGCCAGTTCTTATTTGACCATCAAAACGGTCAATTAAGCTTTCAGGACTTTCAGACTCAAAATAAGCTTGAGCCTCTGCATTCCATTGTTGTTTAGTAATTACTTCTCCTTCAAATTGTCCGGTGATCATAGAAGTCAAATCAATGGCACTTGCAACAGAACCACCACCGTTGTAGCGAAGATCTAAAACAAGATCTGTGATTCCATCAGCTTTAAAATCAGCAAAAGCTGCGTTGAGTTCGTCATCATAATCGCCTACATAAGAGTTATACATCAAATACCCAATTTTTTGACCATCAATGTCTAACGTCTTTGCAATTAAAATAGGATTTTCTGAAAAACCTTCTTCTTTAGTAAGTGTAACCGAAGTTCCCGTAGCGCTCACTGTATTATTAGCAATAGTTGCCAAACCTAAAGTATAACTATCTTGAGCAAGTAATGTTTGATAGTTGCTGAGGTTCATTTGTGTACCATCAATTGTTAAGAATAAATCTCCTCTTTTGATTGCTGTAGCCGAAGCATTAGAATTGGGTGCAACATAGCGCACGTAACCAAAAATATCATTGGAGTTTGAAAAGCGAACTAAACTGTATTTAAGTCCATTACTTTTGCTCACTCCGGAAAAACTGTTCTCTAGAGCTACATAATCATCCGTCATAAAACTAAAACGATCTTGCTCTGTAACGAGGTCGTCATAGTAAAAATCTTCAGGAACTGTATTCTCTGCAAGGTACTCTACATAGGTATCTACATCAGTGAAGTAATCATCAGCAAGCTCTGGGATATCTGCCTTGTAGAGATAATAGAGATTCATAGCCAGATACATAAAATCCTGTATGGGGTAGTCTGCACGATCAAGCGTTTCTTCCTCCTGTTCAGGTTCTTCTGGTGTGGGTTCTTCAGTTTCAGGTTCTTCAACCACTTCTGCTACATCATCATCGTTAGAACACGCAGAAATAATCAATACACTTAATAGAAATACAAGAAAGTTCTTTTTCATGTTAAGGGGTTTAAATTAAATTATTGCGGAATATAAGATTTATTTTACATAATTAGGCAGGGCTTCAATATACATACGTTGATAGGTCGCCGTTTGGTTTTTACGCTCTCCAAAAGTTTCAAATACTGTACCAGACTTATTCTTAGAAGCATAGCTTCTTCCTAATATCTGATCAAGCGCCAGGCTCAATAGTGGCTCATCTGCTTCTCCTAGAGTACCCAGATTTGAAATGTCTTCTCGCAACTCAAAATCCGGCGTGATTCCGGCAGGCGGTCCTACTACACCATTCGCATTTGCATATGTATACACTAAAGGTTGAATGGCATAAAAATGGCGTGGGTTCAATGTCTCATCGTTTCTGCGGAAAGTCTCAGAGTCGTAAAGCGTTATCGAAGCCTGAAATTTACCCACGGTGGTGGTACCTACGGTTTGCACGTCAATATAAGGTTGCAATCCTATAATGGTCAACTCACTTGCCGAAGCGGTGCTTCCGGTTCCTATGACAAATAAACGGGACAAGTTAAGACTGTTGATCGCGCTTCCGTCAGAGATAGTGTTGTCAAAACGATCGATTAAAGATTCAGGATCATCAGCTTCAAACGCCGCTTGAATTTCCGGATTCCATTGCTGTTGAGTGATAATTTCGCCATTAAACTGACCCGTGATCATTGAAGTCAAATCAATCGCAGTTTCTACCGAACCTCCACCATTATAACGCAAATCTAAAACTAGATCAGTAACACCATCTGCCTGAAATTGTGCAAAGGCCGCATTAAGATCACTATCAAAATTTCGGCGATAGGCATTATACATCAAATATCCTATTTTGCTACCATTAATGTCTAGTGTTTTGGCGATAAACACTGGGTTTTCGGTGTATTCTTCTTGTACAAGATCAATGGAAACACCCGTAGGTTGCAGGTCTTCGTTGCTGTCAAATTCGGCTAAAGCAATCGTGTAACTGTCAAGATTAAGCAATTCGCGCGATCTGGCACTTAATGAATAGGTACCATCACCATTTGCAGTAGTGGTAAGTCGCTCAGCATTGATGGTGTTAAATAACATTCCGCGGGTTACGCCATTTTGAGATGCCGAAGTGTTGGGCATCACATAACGCACGTAAGCAAAGGCAAAATTAGGATCGTTGCGATCAAGAGCTAGTCCATAATCTATTCCTGAAGTTTTAGTCACTCCGGCAAAACTGTTTTCTAAATCACGATAATCGTCACTTAGAAAACTAAAACGGTCAACATCTGCGACCAGACCGTTGTAAAAAAGATCTTCAGGTCCTGCAAAGCCTGACAAATACGTATTAAGGTCAGCAGTGCTTTCAAAAAAAGTATTGCCTAACTGAGGTATTTCAGGTTTATAGAGGTAATACAACTGCATCCCGTTATAGATAAAATTCTCTATTTCGAGTTCAGCTAGTGGAGCGAGTTCGTCATCGCGGTCCTTACTGCAAGAAGTGAGTATAAGTAGGGTAAGCAATGTAAGCGATAGGGTAATTTTTTTCATTTCAGCAATTTACTAATCAACTCTAAATTTAGCGGTATTATTGTATTTATACTTTTTAATGTAACAAAATTTATAGAGGATCGTCATCCTTGTAATTAACCGCTAGTAAGAATGAATCAAAAAGAGTTTTTAGCACAGGTAACTCCTATTCAGGATCGGCTGTATCGCTTGGCAAAGCGTTTGCTGGTGTCTGAAGATGAAGCGCAAGATGCCACTCAAGAGATTCTTATCAAACTGTGGTCTAACCGTATGAAGATAAAAAAGTTGCGCAGTATTGAAGCTTTTGCGGTAACGATGACTAAAAATTATTGTTACGACAAGCTCAAAGCAAAAAGCAGTAGCAATTTGCAGCTGGTCCACAGCAACTATGAAGATCAGCATTACAATACGGTTAAAACCAGTGAAAATAATGACAGTGTAAATTGGGTACTAGAATTGATGAAAGAATTACCCGAGCAACAACGATTAATATTACATATGCGGGATGTTGAACAATATTCTAATAGTGAAATTGCCAAAGAATTAGATTTAAATGAAACAGCGGTACGTGTTACGCTGTCTAGAGCTCGAAAAACAATACGCGAACAATTGTTAAAAAAACACAACTATGGAATTAAATAAAATAGAACAACTGCTTGAGCTTTACTTTGAGGGGGAAACGACCTTAGAGCAAGAAGCACAGTTGCAGGAGTACTTTACTAGTGATAAAGTGGCTCCGCATCTGGCAGAGTACGTGCCCATCTTTGGGGCTTTTGCCAAAGCTAAAGAGGAGGGCTTTAACCGTACGATAGTACTGCCGGAAACAAAAAGATCTTGGCGCTGGGTGCCTGTGGCCGCAAGTATCATCCTGTGTGTAGGTCTCTTTTTAACCTTTAATCAAAGGCAAGCTTCTGAGCACGATTTGGGTACTTATAAAGATCCTGATGTAGCAGCATTAAAAACAAAACAAGCGCTGTTTATGATGGGTAACTTTATGAATAAAAGCACCGGTCAGCTTGATAAGCTAGACACTTTTGAAGAAACGGCCAATGAAATTAAAAAATAATCAAAATCAAAAAACGATGAATAAATTAGTAATTACCCTAATGTTAGTAGGCTTAAGCTTTAGCACTTATGCCCAAAAGAGCTTTGACAGATTTGAAGATATGAAAGACGTGACCTCATTGGTCATGAATCAAAAGATGTTCAAATTGCTAGGAAAGATGGATCTTGATTCTAACGATCCTGAAATGAAAAATTATATCGATATGGTCAATAGCCTTGAAGATATAAAGTTGTTTTCTACTAAAAATACTAACGCAGCAAAAGCGATGAAAGCAGAATTTAGCTCGTATAAAGCTAGCGAAAAGTTAGAGCAACTTATGAGCGTGAAGGACGATGGTAAGAACGTAAATTTTTACTACAAGCCTGGCAAAAGTGATGACTTTGTAAGCGAATTTTTAATGTTTATTGACGGAGAAACTAATGATGACGATACCGTTCTTATCAAGATCACTGGAAATATAGACCTTAAAGAAATCGGGAAAATTGCCAATAGCATCAACTTTAAGGGAAGCGATGAGTTGAAAAACGTAAAAGTCAATTAAGATGAAATTATTCAAATTTAGTTTGCTGTTTGTAGTTGTTGCGACATTGATGAGCTGCAATAACCAGCAGTCTTTGCAAGAATATTATATAGACAGTAAAGAAAACGACGACTTTATTATGGTTGATCTGCCTACAAGTTTGATCAGTCCTAAGAGTGAAACGCTTTCACCTGAACAAAAAAAGGTGATAGCGTCAGTAAAGAAAATTAATTTGTTGGCATATTCCCTTAAGGATACCGCTTTTTATACTTCGGAAACCGGAAAGGTAAAAGCAATTTTAAAAGGAGATCATTACGATGAGTTGATGAAGCTGGGTAGTACCGAACAACGTATGCGTATTTTTATCAAAGGAGACGAGGACGCAATTGACGAGGTGGTGGTTTTTGCTCAGGATAACAATAAAGGTTTTGTTTTAGCTCGTGTTTTAGGAGATGACATGAACGTAGCAGATATGGTACGCTTCGCAGAAACGATGGATACAAGCAGTGCAGGATTAAACACCGGCCAGTTTGAAGGTATAATGGATGTTTTCAATTAGTGAAAATCCAAAGTAGATTGTAAAAAGAGCTCTAAAGGAGCTCTTTTTTTATTTAGAATTAGTTTAAACAATGACTTAAATCAGGTTCTTCTTTGCTTATGAAATCGTAATTTTACACAAACAATTCTCCTCTCCATGAATAAAGGTATTTATATCGCGACACTCGAACCCAATAGCGGGAAATCTATTATTTCACTGGGTTTGATGCGTACGCTTTTAGGTAAAACTGCAAAGGTGGGTTATTTTAGGCCTATCATTGATGATAGCAAAAGCACGGGTAAAGATAATCACATCAGTACTGTACTTTCTTTTTTTGATATCAAGCTTGATTATGAAGATGCCTATGCGTTTACCAGTAGCCAACTGATCAAAAAACGGAATAAAGGGAAGTCTGGTGAAATTCTTGACACCATTATTACGAAGTATAAAAATCTCGAAGATCGTTTTGATTTTGTGTTGGTAGAGGGTTCAGATTTTACAGGAGAAGGAAGCGTTTTTGAATTTGATACGAATGTTCTTATCGCCAAAAATCTTGGATTGCCGGTCATCCTCGTCGGAAGCGGCGTAAATAAAACCGAAGATGAACTTATGGGCAGTTTGCAGATTGCCTATACTTCTTTTTTAGAGCGTGATGTTTCGGTGTTAGCGGTGGTGGCTAACAAGGTTCAAGAGGAAAATTTAATGGTGGCTAAAAATGGCCTTAGCAACTTTTTGCCGGATTCGGTTGAAGTTTTTGCGATTCCATATACCGAAAAATTAGCGCATCCAACTATTAAAGAGATCGTTGAAGAATTAGATGGTGAAGTTTTATTTGGTGCTGAATTTCTTGATAATCAAACCGGAAATTTCGGTGTGGGAGCGATGCAACTGCGCAACTACTTAACGCATCTTAAGCAAGATAGTCTGGTAATTACGCCCGGAGATCGCGCCGATATTATTCTTGGGGCGCTTCAGGCGAATATTTCTACCAATTATCCGCGTATTTCAGGGATCATCTTAACCGGTGGACTCAAGCCGGAAGAACCTATTTTACAACTTATACAAGGGCTGTCGCAAATTGTTCCGATCGTTTCGGTAAATGACGGAACGTTTTCGGTTACCAACAGGGTCGGGAATATTAAATCTAAGATTTACGCCAGCAGTAAACCAAAGATCGAAACCTCGCTAACGGTGTTTTCTAAAGAAGTTTCTTTTGATAAACTCATAGAGCGTTTGATCAATTTGAAACCTAAGGGAATCACGCCAAGAATGTTTCAATACGGACTGATGAAACGCGCGCGTACGGCTAAAAAACATATCGTGATGCCCGAAGGTACTGATGATCGTATTTTAACCGCGGCCATTCAATTGGTAGAGTTAGATATCGTTCAGATCACGTTGCTTGGCGAAATTGAAAAAGTCAAAGAAAAAGCCGTTCAACTCGGTTTAGTCTTAGACTTAGAGAAAATCACAGTAATCAATCCGGTACAATCTGAACATTTTGATGATTACGTAGAAACTTTTTACGAGCTGCGTAAACATAAAAACGTGAATCGCGATATCGCCCGGGATTGGATGGCTGATGTTTCGTACTACGGTACGATGATGATTTATAAAGGCCACGCCGACGGGATGGTAAGTGGTGCGGCGCATACGACGCAGCATACGATCAGACCAGCGCTTCAGTTCATTAAAACCAAGCCGGGTGTTTCGGTGGTTTCTTCGGTGTTTTTTATGTGTCTTGAGGATCGCGTTTCGGTATTTGGCGATTGTGCGATTAACCCGAATCCTTCGGCTACAGAACTGGCTGAGATCGCTATTTCTTCCGCAGAAAGCAGTCTCGCTTTTGGTATAGAACCTAAAATTGCTATGCTCTCGTATTCTTCCGGTACTTCCGGGAAGGGTGCAGATGTTGATCGCGTACGGGAAGCTACCGAAATTGTAAAAAAAGAACGTCCTGATCTTAAAATCGAAGGGCCTATTCAATATGACGCCGCCGTTGATGCAGCTATTGGGAAAAGCAAATTACCTGATTCTGAAGTTGCGGGGCAGGCAAGCGTTTTGATTTTTCCTGACTTGAATACGGGTAACAATACGTATAAAGCGGTACAGCGAGAAACCGGCGCTTTGGCGATTGGTCCAATGTTGCAAGGGCTCAATAAACCGGTAAATGACTTGAGCCGCGGTTGTACCATTGAAGATGTGTTTAACACTGTGATCATCACTGCTATTCAAGCGCAAGGTTTTAACTAATTTCTCACAAAGAACTTTTTAAATGAATATACTCGTAATCAACTCCGGAAGCTCTTCGATCAAGTTTCAGCTTATTCAAATGCCCGAAACGCACGTCTTGGCTAGTGGAGTAGTTGAGCGCATAGGCATCGAAAACGGAAGCATTTCCTATAAAACCAAAACCGCAGATTTTTCTGAAAAGGTAGATATTAAAGATCACGCTGAAGGACTTCAAAAAGTTGCAAGTCTTTTAATGAGTGCAGAAATCGGAGTTATCAAGAGTGCTGATGAAGTGGATGCGGTGGGGCATCGCGTGGTACACGGTGGAAAGCAGTTTACCAAAACCATAAAAGTGAACGATGAGGTTAAAGCTAACATCAAGCGCTTATTTTCACTGGCACCTTTACATAACCCGGCGAATTTAACCGGTATTGAAGTCGCAGAGCATTTATTTAGTAAAGCGCCGCAAGTCTGCGTTTTTGATACTGCATTTTTTGAGAGTATTCCACAGAAGGCGTATCAATATGCGATTCCGCAACATTTGATGGAAGAATCACGCATTCGCGCTTACGGTTTTCACGGAACAAGTCACAAGTATGTGAGTAATAGAGCCCTTGAATATCTTGATAATCCGTACGCTAAGCTGATCACCATTCATTTAGGAAATGGTTGTAGTATGACCGCGATCAAAGACGGTAAGGCCATTGATACCTCGTTGGGTTTTGGCCCCGCAAACGGACTCATTATGGGTACACGGGCCGGAGATATTGATCAAAGTGTGGTGTTCTTTATGCAAGAACACTTAGGCTATTCTGTCAAAGAAGTCAGCGATTTGCTTAACAAAAAAAGTGGAATGCTAGGTCTTACAGGCCATAGCGATTTGCGTGATATTGAGGCTGCAGCAGCTTCTGGAGATCGTACTTGTGCGCTTGCTTTAGATATGAACGCGTATCGAATCAAAAAATACATCGGTGCGTATGCGGCTGCTTTAAATAGTCTGGATGCTATAGTATTCACCGCCGGAATAGGAGAGAATAGTAGTACGATACGCAGCAAAGCTTGTAAGGAGATGGATTATTTAGGAATTGCTTTAGATGAAAGTTTAAATGGCCAGCGTTCTAAAAATTTACGCGAAATTCAGGCTGAAGCATCTAAAGTGAAAGTACTGGTAATCCCCACAAATGAAGAATTAGAGATCGCCAATCAAGTATATGATTTGATCTAAATAAAAACGAGACGCAGCTTATTTGCGTCTCGTTTTTATTAAGTTGATGATCAAAATCAGAAAAATAAGCGCTAAAACTATAAGCACCGGTGTTTTTGTAAGTATTCCGGTGAGTCCTGCGATGAGTATTCCTGCGTAAAGCAGTACTACCAGAACTAGATTTAGCGAAAATTTATACTGCATTAAATACCGGTATAATTAGCCGGAGTAATCGCTTTTAACTCGTCTTTAATTGCGCTACTCACCTCTAAAGTTTCTATAAAAGCATGCATAGAATTCTGGGTAATCGCCTCATTGGTACGTGTAAGTCCTTTTAGAGCCTCATATGGATTTGCGTATCCTTCTCTACGTAAAATAGTCTGAATCGCTTCAGCAACCACCGCCCAATTATCTTCAAGATCTTCAGCAAACTTACTTTCGTTAAGCAATAATTTGTTCAAGCCTTTTAAGGTGCTTTGTAAACCTATCAAAGTATGCCCGTAAGGCACGCCAATATTTCTTAAAACCGTACTATCTGTAAGATCTCGTTGTAATCTTGATATAGGAAGTTTTGCCGAAAGATGTTCTAAGATCGCATTAGCGATTCCTAAGTTTCCTTCGCTATTTTCAAAATCAATAGGATTCACTTTATGCGGCATCGCCGAAGAACCTACTTCACCTTTTTTAATCTTCTGCTTAAAATATTCCATAGAAATATATTGCCAGAAATCGCGGTTTAGGTCAATCAGAATCGTATTTATACGCTTTACCGAATCAAACAAAGCCGCCATATGATCGTAATGCTCAATTTGTGTAGTAGGGAAGGAGTGATGCAACTTTAGTGTCCCGTTTACAAAAGAATGTCCAAAAGCTTTCCAGTCAATTTGCGGATACGCCACGTGGTGCGCGTTGTAGTTTCCGGTTGCGCCACCAAATTTTGCAGCACTTGGTACTGCTTTTAAAAGTTTTATTTGCTCCTCAAGACGCACGATGAATACCTGAATTTCCTTGCCTAAACGGGTAGGAGAAGCTGGCTGCCCGTGGGTACGCGCAAGCATAGAAATACCATCCCACTCATCTGCAAGTTGTTTTAGATGATCTACAACCTCTAAAAGCTGCGGAAGGTAAACGTGATTAGTGGCGTCTTTTAAACTCAGCGGTATAGCCGTATTATTGATATCCTGAGAGGTCAGACCAAAATGAATAAACTCTTTAGATTCGTTAAGCCCTAAGGCATCAAATTTTTCTTTGATAAAATACTCTACGGCCTTTACATCATGGTTGGTAACGCCTTCAATTTCTTTTACTTTAAG
Organism: Leeuwenhoekiella palythoae; assembly: GCF_900130045.1. Lineage (GTDB taxonomy): Bacteria > Bacteroidota > Bacteroidia > Flavobacteriales > Flavobacteriaceae > Leeuwenhoekiella > Leeuwenhoekiella palythoae. The sequence goes on along the minus strand of NZ_FQXT01000003.1, from coordinate 534,116 downwards.
CGCATCTTCGGTAGTGAAGTCTTCATAGATCGCACGCAGTTTAGGATACGTTTCTTTAGGAAATTCGCTAAGTTGTGGCAGCGAAATTTCGCAAAGCGCGATAAAATATTCTATTTCAACTTTTATGCGGTACTTTATAAGCGCTTTTTCTGAAAAGTATGCGGAGAGCGCTTCGGTTTTACTGGCATATCTACCATCTATAGGTGATACGGCTTCTAAAGATAAAGACATAATTGCTTTTTGGTTAAAAGCGCAAATATACACAGCTCATTGCTAGCAACAAACGAGAAACTACAAGAATGTAGCCAGAACGCAGCAGCTAGAGTAGCGCCAGGATTTTTGAAGCTCTCGATTTAAAAGCAGCAGTACTGTTTTCAAATTGAAGCGTTAATTGGGCGTTGAGCTCCGGTTTTATCCAAGGTTCGATGTCCACCAAATTATAAATGCTTTGCATCGCAAAAACCTTGACAGCGACTTTTTCGTCGTTTATTAGCCAATCAAAGCATCGGGTAATCAGTTGCTGTTGCTCTTTTTTGTTTAATGCTATAGAATTGTTTTTTGTGTGAGCAGTGGTTAAAAGTTCGCAGCTTTTAGCCAAGATTCTCGAAACCGTTGCGATGGTATTGCGGTCAAGGACCTCAAGAAACTCCTTTAAATAAGGCTTAAGCAAAGTAATATCTTTTCTGAGGGCGATGTCCAGACCATAAGCGGCGTTAGTGGCTATAAGCGGATCTTGTTGTTGAATCAGTTTTAGCGAAAACTCTATGTAGCTGGGATTGTTGAGTATTTTGTTTCCTAAAGCTTCACGCTCTTTCAGTCGAGCAGAAATCAATGCAACTTCATCTTTCCATTGTGTTTCGGTCATAACTTTATAGCCTAATTAGAGTAGCTTAAAAATAACATTATGATTTGGATTAGACATCTGTTAGTTTTCGCCTTGGTTGCTCTTGTATTGATTCAGTTTATTCCAATCGACAAAAATGAAGGAGGATACGAATCGCTAGAACCTTTTTTAAAAGAGACAAAACCAACTACTGAAGTAGCGGTACTTTTAAAAAGTGCGTGTTACGACTGCCATAGCGATCAAACGGCCTATCCCTGGTATGCTCACGTGGCGCCTGCAAGTTTTTATCTTGATGAACATATACAAAATGCTAAACAACAGCTCAATTTTTCAGAATGGGAGCAGTATTCCGCAAAGCGGAAGAACCGGAAATTGAATCAAATTATATAAGCACTAACGCATAAAACGATGCCGCTAGAATCCTATACTTTAATTCACACCGAAGCGCTACTAGATACTGCTCAAACCGAAGTATTGCTCAACTGGGCCACCACGGCCAGACTTAATTATTTAGGAGCTGCGTTACCACAGTAGGAACACCGGTGGAAGCCTTTTCGGCATAGACCTTTAAATTGGATTGTGAGTGAATATTGGGTTTGGGATCTATAAAAAAGATCTGTGCATCAGGCTTGGCATAGTTGATCAAAGATGCAGCAGGGTACACCTGCATTGAAGTTCCTACAATAAGAATATAATCAACTTGAGCCGTTAACGCAGCAGCGGTATCTAAAAGCGGCACCATCTCACCAAACCAAACAATATGCGGCCGCAGCTGACTTTTTTTAGGACAGAGATCCCCTTCCTTGATATCTTCGTGCCAGTCGAGAACCAGATGTTCGTCTTGAGTACTTCGGGCTTTTAGAAGTTCGCCGTGCAAATGAATCACAGACGAGCTTCCGGCGCGTTCGTGTAAATCGTCAACATTTTGAGTAATAATGTCTACTTTAAACGCATGTTCAAGTTTTACTAAAGCGTCATGCGCAGCATTAGGCTGTACTTCTTTTAACTGTCTTCTACGCTGATTGTAAAAGTCAAGTACAAGAGTTCTGTTTTTATGCCAACCTTCTGGACTTGCCACTTCCATAACATCATGGCCTTCCCAAAGTCCGTTTGCATCTCTAAAAGTTCTGAGTCCGCTCTCGGCGCTAATTCCCGCACCAGTAAGTACAACGATTTTTTTCACGATAGCAATTTTTATCAAAAATAATTAACATTTCGGAAAACCCAAAAGTTAAACTATTCGTAATTATTATAGCCTTAAAATGTGTTTTGATAAATTTTAAGGGTAAATAATTAATAAATAATCAAAAAATTCATTTATGAAGAAGTTTTATTTTTTGCTATTTGTCGCGCTAATCGCAGCATCCTGTGATAATGATGACGATAGCCTTGACGTGATTCCCGGAGAATCTACCGGAAACACCACAACCTATGATCTAAGTGCTGTGGCTGACCCAGACGTTAGCGGGACAGTAACGTTTAGTGAGAAAACAGATGGTTCTACAGACATCAGTATTCTGCTCTCAACACCTACCGAAGGTTCACATCCTGCGCATATTCATTTGAATACAGCCGCAGAAGGAGGTGAGATCGCAATCGATTTAGAAGCCGTAGATGGCCCTACCAGAAGAAGCCTTACCAATGTTACACAAACTAATGCGGGTACTGCGGTTTCGTATGATGATCTGATCGACTTTGATGGATACATCAATGTACACGCAAGTGCAGATGATCTGGGTACACTGTTGGCTCAGGGAGATATTGGACAAAATGACCTTACCGGAACTACAAAATCTTATGATCTCGTAACTAAAGATGTCGAAGGAATTAGTGGTACGGCTACATTTTCTGAACGTATAAACGGAGAAGCGCTGTTAGAAGTTATGCTCGATGGAACCCCAGATGGGGGGATGCATCCGGGACATATTCATAACAATTCTGCTGCCGAGTCAGGTGATATAGCACTTACCCTAACGACTCTTAACGGCACCACCGGAATGAGTAAGACTAATATTAGTGCACTGAATGACGGGACACAAATAGGTTATGCGGGGATTTTGGATTACGATGGGTATATCAATTTCCATTTGAGTGCAGATGAGCTGGCGACTTTAGTTGCTCAGGGGGATATTGGTGAAAACGAGTTGACCGGAGATACTAAAGAATACGAACTGATGACTAAAGATGTTGATGGTATTAGTGGTACGGCGACGTTTGCTGCGCGTAAAAGTGGAGCAGCATTGGTAACAGTTATGTTAGACGGAACTCCTGATGGAGGAATGCATCCGGGACATATCCATCTTAATTCTGCTGCGGAAAGTGGAGGAATTGCTAAAACCTTAACCACTCTTGACGGAACTACCGGAATGAGTGTTACGCATATCGAAGCTTTAAACGATGGTACCGAAATTGGCTACGACGGACTCTTAAATTTTGACGGTTATATCAACTTCCATTTGAGTGCTGATGATCTGGCAACTTTGGTGGCTCAGGGCGATATAGGTGCTAACGAGTTGACCGGAGATACTAAAGAATATGAACTGATGACTAAAGATGTTCCTGGAATTAGTGGTACAGCTACGTTTGCTGCGCGTAAAAGTGGAGCGGCCTTAGTTACGGTAATGTTGAATGGAACTCCTGATGGCGGAATGCACCCGGGGCATATTCATTTAAATTCTGCTGCGGAAGGTGGAGGAATCGCCAAAACTTTGACCACGCTTGACGGAACTACCGGAATGAGTGTTACGCATATCGAAGCCTTAAACGATGGCACCGAAATTGGCTATGAAGGTCTATTAGATTTTGATGGATATATCAATTTTCATCTAAGCGCAGATGATTTGGCAACTTTAGTAGCTCAGGGAGATATAGGTGCTAACGAGTTGACCGGAGAAACTAAAGAATATGACCTGGTAACTAAAGATGTTCCCGGAATTAGCGGTACGGCAACTTTTGCTGCGCGTAAAAGTGGAGCAGCTTTGGTAACGGTGATGTTAGACGGAACACCTGACGGTGGAATGCATCCGGGACATATTCATTTTAACTCAGCAGCTGAAACCGGAGGCATTGCTAAAACCTTAACCACGCTAGACGGCACCACCGGAATGAGTGTTACGCATATTGAAGCTTTAAACGATGGTACTGAAATAGGTTATGAAGGTCTTCTAGATTTTGACGGTTATATCAATTTCCATTTAAGTGCAGATAATTTGGCTACGCTAGTGGCTCAAGGTGATATAGGTCAAAATGAACTTACCGGAGAAAGTATGAGTTATGATCTGGGAACAAAAGATGTACCCGGAATTAGCGGTACGGCAACTTTTGAAGAGCGCCTAAGCGGTGAAACACTTGTAACTTTAGATATTGAAGGGACACCCGTTGACGGAATGCATCCTGCGCATATTCACGCAGGTGCTGTAGCAGATGCACCCGGTGATATTCTAATCACTCTGGCTACTGTTGACGGATCATTAGGAATGAGTCAAACTCATGTTGCAGCTTATAACGCAGCAGACGGAACCGCCAATGGTGGTGCCGCGATTACTTACGATGAATTAATTGGTATTGATGGTTATATCAATGTGCATTTAAGTGCAACTGAGTTAGCAACTATTGTTGCTCAAGGTAACGTAGGCGCAAACGCGCAATAAGTAAATTTTTAATTCTTAAATAAAAACCCGGCCATTTATTGGTCGGGTTTTTATATTTTCGGCGGTTATGAGTGAGGATTTAATCAACTATTTAGAAACCTTTTTAACCCCGCGCAGGCAAGACTTGTTTCAGCAGGTTTTAAAAGAACGTACACGCTTTTTAACGGTTGCTATTGAAGATGTTGGGCATCTGCATAATACAAGTGCGGTTATGCGCAGTTGTGATGCTTTTGGTATACAGGATGTGCACGTAATCGAAGAATTAAAAGGTAAGCGTATAGATAGAGAAATCGCGATGGGCGCACAAAAATGGACGAGCGTTAAGCGTTACGATGCTACCAAAGAAGCTTTAGCTCAATTGAAGCGACTAGGATATCGCATTGTAGCAACCACGCCGCATCATACGGCTCATAAACTTGAAGATTTTAAACTAGACCAGCCTACTGCACTTTTCTTCGGAAGTGAAAAAGATGGGCTCACAGAAACGGTGATCGAGGCCGCTGATGAATATATTTATATCCCGACTTACGGCTTTACACAAAGTTTGAATATTTCGGTTTGCGCTGCCATTTTACTTCAGGAGTTAACGCATCGTATGCGCAATTCTACATTAGATTGGCAATTAAAGCCGGAAGATATAAAGGAAATCAAAACACTTTGGCTACAGCGTAATTTAAAGGACTACGAAGCTCTAGTAAAGAACTATAAAGCTGAAAAAGAATGAATCTAGTAGATTGGTTAGGTGCTATAGGAGTTTTTCAGATATTACTTGCATACATTTTAAATGTTACAGGCAAGATCACACCAGAAAGTTGGAGTTTTATTCTGCTTAATTTTATAGGAGCAACCATCGCTTGTACTGCAAGCGTTCTGTTAGATTATTTGCCGTTTGTGATTCTTGAAGGCGTATGGGCGCTCACTTCACTAATAACTTTGATCAAGAAGATCATTTCTCCAAGAAATACAAATCTTGAAGTTTAGCGATCTCTATTAAGCACTTTGTATTCTTCGTAGCAGCTGCTCAATGCATCTAAAATCTGAAGGTCATTGGCGGTTTTTACAAAGCTTTCAGAATAATCACAACGTCCTAAGATCGCTTCAATATCCTCGCGTGGGATTTGAAGTAAAGCAGATAAAGTTTCGCGATCAAATTTAGTAACCAGAAGATCTCTAATATTATCATCTTCTTTCATCTGACGCAATTTTCGCATTTGCGAACCTTTATTTGAAAATACTTTGTTGAGAAAATCAGCCGGATTGAATATTGCACTCATTACCTTGTCAAAAGCTCCGGGTTGCGAGTTCCCCGCTTCATAGGCGCTTTCTAATCCTGAAATACTATATCGCACGTTTTTGTATACCGGTACATTTTTAGCATCGATCTCAAGATATCCTGTAAGCTCAACATCTTTTACAACCACTTCCTCCAGTGCGATACCTGTTTCAGTCATTTTTACTTTTACATCCCCAAAACGCTTCCAGTCATTGGTTACGCGCACTTGAAGACTTTTAAAACCTAAAAACGAAAAATATAAGGTATCTGTTGAAGTTGCTTTGATTCTAAACGTTCCATCAGGTTTGGTGATGGTTCCTTTTACCGTATTTAGGTTAATGATGTTAACGCCTTCCAGTGGTTCTTCGGTAGAAGAGTTTAAAACGGTTCCTTCTATAAATGAGGCTTCTTCCTGTTGCGCTGAGGTAGGGGTGGTTTCCTGAGCAAAAATGTAAACAGGTGCTGCGATTAAAAGCAGTAGAAATAGGATTTTTTTCATAGAGGATGCCAATTTAGAAAAAGAGACGGAAAAATCATACCAAACGTGACAAATCCGTCTCCTTTTTTTCAATTATTATCGGTCTCTTCTTCGGCGTTTGCCAGAAAACGGACTTTTATTCTCTTTTTTGTTCGGTTTGCTTTTTCCGCGACGTTCACCAGAGCTTTTAGACTTACCTCTAAACCCATTATTGCTATCGCCTTTTTTGCTACGACCACCGCTAAAGCCATCATCGTTTCTTCGGCCTTTGCCTTTTCCGCCACGTTTGCGCTTACCGCCGCCACCGCCACCGCGTGTGTCTTTGGTGATCTCTACGTGAATCTGTCTTCCTTGAAGTTTAAAATCTTCAAACAGCGCAAGAATAGTGTCTTTATGTTCAGTATCCGTATTAAAGAAAGAGAACGAATCTTTACAATCTACTTTATAAATTCCGTCACCAAGACCTGTAGTTTCCTTAAGGAAATCTTTCAGATTCATCCAGTCGAAGCCATCCTTGGCGCCCACATTGATGAAATAGCGCGTAGATTCTCCTGATTCTTCTTTAAGGTCTGCCTGAACGGCAACATTAAGATCTTTAGCTTTCTGATAGTAATTGAAGAAACGCGTAAATTCTACCGAAAATACCTTCTTGATAACCTCTTCACGGCTCAATCCTTCTAATACTTCATTGATGCTGTACAAGTACGGATTGATCTCTTCGTTGATCTTCGTACTGCGAATGTCATTCGCCAGGTGCATCAACTGTACTTCGCAAATTTCCATCCCTGTCGGAATTTCTTTCTGCGTAAATTTCTTGTTGATGATCTTTTCTAAAGTTCTGATCTTTCGCATCTCACTTTTAGAAACGATAACCATCGAAATTCCGGTTTTACCCGCACGACCGGTACGACCGCTTCGGTGGGTATAGGTTTCGATCTCGTCAGGCAACTGGTAGTTGATTACGTGAGTTACGTCATCTACGTCAATTCCTCGTGCAGCAACATCCGTAGCAACCAGCATTTGAATTTGACGATTACGGAAACTTTTCATCACAAGATCACGCTGGTTCTGACTAAGATCTCCGTGAAGCGCCGAAGCATTATAGCCGTCTTCTATAAGGTTTTCTGCAACTTTCTGCGTATCTCTTTTGGTACGACAAAAGATCACCGAGAAAATCTCAGGATTCGCATCAGCAAGACGTTTTAAAGCTTGATAGCGATCTCTGGCGTTTACCATATAGTATTCGTGAGAAACATTCTCAGCACCCATATTTTTGGTGCCTACTGTGATCTCAATAGGTTTTTTCATAAACTGCTTAGCGATCGCAGCTACTTCCTTAGGCATAGTTGCTGAAAACAACCACGTCTTTTTATCTTTTGGGGTGTCAGCAAGAATAGTGGTGATGTCTTCATAAAAACCCATATTGAGCATTTCATCAGCTTCATCAAGCACACAATAATCTATACCGGTAATGTCAACCATATTGCGGCGCATCATATCCTGCATACGCCCCGGAGTTGCAACAATAATCTGAGCACCACGACCTATCTGGCGCGCCTGCTCTTGAATGTTAGCTCCACCGTAAACTGCTACGGTATTTAAGCCTTTAACAAACTTAGAATAGTTTTTAAGTTCGTTGGTGATTTGTAAACAAAGTTCGCGGGTAGGCGAGAGGATCAAGCCTTGGGTGTTGCGGTTGTTTACATCAATTCTTTGAATAAGCGGAAAACCAAATGCGGCCGTCTTACCCGTTCCTGTTTGTGCGAGGGCCACGACATCGGTCTCCTCTCTAAGTAGGACCGGGATGGCTTTTTCTTGCACTTCAGAAGGAGCTGTAAAACCCATATCGGTTACAGCTTGCAAGATGGCATCATTAAGTCCTAACGCTTTAAATGTACTCATATAAAAAAATTATCTCAAATCATCGTCGATTTAAGAGGGCGCAAAGATACAGTTAATTGGCGTAAGAATAAGAGATTGACTAAATTGATTTAAATAATTGTAAATCAAAAATTTAGCAACTTGTTTTGGCTTGATTTTAAGAAGTGTTAACTCCTTGTAAATGAGTAAACCGCGAGTTAAGCTTAGTTTTTTAAAAAATTGAGTAAGAGTTGAGTAGCTTTTCCTCGGTGTCCGATCTTATTTTTTTCAGAAAGTGGCATTTGAGCAAAGGTTTGCTCGTAACCCTCAGGTTTGAAAACCGGATCATAACCAAAGCCTCCTATTCCTGTTCTTTGTTGTGTGATTTCACCTTTACAAATGCCTTCAAAATTGTGCTCCTCTCCATTTAAAATCAAGGTGATTACAGTTTTAAAATGCGCTTTTCTTGCGGGCGCATCTGTGAGTGCTTCTAAGAGTTTGTCAATATTGTCATCTGCGTTTTTTTGCGGACCCGCATACCTTGCGCTGTACACTCCGGGTGCACCGTCTAAGGCATCAACCTCTAAACCGGTATCATCAGCAAAACAATCAAAACCATAGTGTTTTTTTACATAGCGCGCTTTGATCTGCGCATTGCCTTCAATAGTTGCGGCATCTTCAATAATATCTTCTGTGCAGCCAATATCAGTTAAACTTTTCAGCTGAATTTCCGAAGGCATAAGCGCTTGAATTTCTTGGAGTTTATTGGCATTATGTGTGGCAAATACTAAAGTCATGGGCTTTGATTTTAAACGAAGCAAGTTAAGTAAATGCTTAAATTTTGAAGAAGTTTTCGTGAGCAACTGAAACGCTACGGTTAAAATAAAGTATTTTAGAACTATGAACATCGCTATTCTAATTCTTGCTGCGGGAGCTGCCTCGCGTATGGGAACTGTAAAACAGAACCTAGAATTTAATGGAACCACCCTGCTAGGAAATGCCATTGATCAGGCGCTGGCTACCGGGATGCAAAATGTATATTGTGTGCTAGGGGCTCATTTTGAAACAGTAGGAAACAGTATTCAAGATAAGGCTGTAACCGTAATTGAAAATAAGAATTGGAAAAACGGACTGGGTAGTAGCATCGCTTGCGGAATAAAAAATATTGAAGTTAATAATCTGGATGCGGTGTTGGTGATGCTTGCTGATCAACCTTTGATTGATGCGGAATATTTAAAGCAGTTAATTCAAACCGCAACTGAACATCCCCACAGCTGTGTAGCTTCAGACTACGGAAAAAAAAATGGAGTTCCTGCCGTTTTTCCGAAGCAGTATTTTAAAGAATTAGAGAGACTTTCTGGTGATCAAGGAGCAAAAGAGCTGCTCAACAGCCCTGCCGCATCTGTGATCAAACTTGATGCTCGTGATCGCGTTTGGGATATAGATACTCCTGAAGAATATGCGCGATTGCTGAAAAAATAACCCTATTTTTAAGCTCAAATTTTCATAAGCTAAAACAATGACTGCTGATCAGGAAAAAAAGCAAGCCGCACTAGAGGCGGTAAAATATATTAAAGATAATATGGTTGTAGGTCTGGGTACCGGCTCTACGGCTAAGCATATGATCGAAGCGGTGGGCAAACTGGTCGCCGATGGAATGAACCTTACTTGTGTACCCTCGTCTGATGCTACCGAAAAACTTGCAAAACAGCTTGGGATCAAAATCGTTGCGCTTGACGAAATAAAAAAAATTGACATTACCATTGATGGAGCCGATGAATTTGACGGCGATTTTCAGCTTATAAAAGGAGGCGGCGGAGCTTTACTACGCGAAAAAATTCTAGCTTGGAATACCAAGTATAATATTATTATCGCAGATAGCAGTAAAGACGTAAAAAAACTAGGAGCCTTTAAACTTCCTGTGGAAGTGATTCCGTTTGCGACGAAGCAAATAGTAAGCTTTTTAGAGGATGAAGGTTTACAGCCTGTTCAGCGTATGAAAGGTAATGACCCATACCGTACTGATGAAAACAATAATATCATTGATATTGATATTCTTGAGGTTGATGATTTAAAAGCCTTAGAAATAAAACTATTGAAAGTTCCCGGGATTGTGGAAACCGGACTTTTTCTTGATACGACTTCCTTAATCATCGTGGGTAAAGAAGGCGGCCCTGAGACTAAAGAGCGCTAGGTTTAATCATTATAAAATAAAAAGAGCTGTCGTTTTTGTGACAGCTCTTTTGGTATAAGTCCGGTCTAAGCGTACACTTCGCTTAGGAAGCTTTTTAAAGTCTGAGGTTTTCTGCCTAGTAATTTTTCAAGATCTTTTCTCTCAGAATCAAATTCGCCTTGAGCGATTCCTAAAGAAAAAGAAAGCATCATACCAATAGCATCTTCGGGAACTCCGTAAGTAGTCATCGTAGTTTTAAACGTCTCAAGATCAGGAGAAACATAACTTATTTCTTCTCTGGTAATCTTGCTCAAGATAGCAGCGATTTTAGTAAAGTCAACTGCTTCTAAACCATCAAGTGTATAGATCTTATTTTGGTGCGCTTTGTGATTTTTTAATACAAACGCACCTGCTTCAGCTAAATCGTTACGAGACGCAAAGGCGGTTTTGCCCTCTCCCGTAGGTAAGAATACCGTTTTACTGTTTAGTAAAGCTTCTTTGTCACCTAAAAACATAGGTACCACCTCTGCGTATAAATTGTGTCGCAAAATGGTATATATCATTTCTGATTCTTGTAACCATTTTTCGGTTTTGATGTGCGCATCCATAACAGCAGCGACAGGAGATTCTTGGCTTTCGTCTTTACGACCTGCGCTTGTGTAAATCACGTGTTTGATGTTAGCCTCTTCAGCAGCTTCGATAACATTCTTATGCTGAGCGTCTCTTGAAAAAATATCATTTGCGGATACAAAATATAGAACTTCGATTCCTTGAAATGCTTTGGTCAAAGCATCGGCATCGTTGTAATTTGCTATACGAAGATCAAAGCCTTGCGCTTTATATTCTTGGGCTTTTTCGCTTTGCGCATCTCTTACTAGAACCGCGATCTCGTTTGGGTTGACATCTTTAGAAAGTACTTTGATAACGCTACTTCCCAAACCTCCGGTTGCTCCGGTTATTAAAAACGTACTCATTATTTTATTTTTTGGTTATTAACTAACTTTTGGTAAGCAAAGATAAAACGTATCTTTGACCAATGGAAGACTTACGCTTGCGTAGTCAACTAACATTGAAGTAAGTAATGCTGAAAATGAACCTGTTATGAGCGAAAAATCTTTAAACTTTTTTGGTGATGCCGAAAATTGCCCGGTACGTAATGTGATGGATCGATTTGGTGATAAGTGGTCTACCTTGGTATTATTGCTGCTTGAAGACCAAGGAGTCATGCGGTTTAATGAATTACATAAAACCATAAAATCAGTTTCTCAAAAAATGCTTTCAGTCACTTTAAAAAGTCTGGAAGCAGATGGACTGATTCTTAGAAAACAATACCCCGAAATTCCACCACGGGTTGAATATAGACTTTCAGAGCGCGGACAATCTCTTATTCCGCATATTCAAAGTTTGGTGGCGTGGGCCAATCAACATATGCCTGAAATAAAAAAATCAAGAGCCTCTTATTCTTCTTAATGGTAATTTGATCTAAAAGATTTCAGCCTTAGAACCGTAACAAAAACGGCTCAAAAGCTATTTGCTTTGAGCCGTTTTATATTATTTATTTTGCTGTTAACAGCTAAAATAAAACGTGATCGTTTACTGATGATTTTTCTCTGTCGCTTTCGTTTCGCTTGATGAAGTCCAATTGAGATAACCACCTTCAAGATCATAAATCGCTTTAAAACCAAGCTCCTGCATAAGCATTGCAGCTTTTCCGCTGCGATTTCCAGAGCGGCAGTAAATGTAAACCGGCTTTGATTTGTCAAGCGTTTCTATTTGCTCTTTAAAGGTTTCAGGTTCCAAGACATTCATATTGACCGCACCTTCGATCTTGCCCGCTTCAAACTCTTCCGGTCTGCGTACATCTACCAACTGAATATCTCTTTTTAAGTTTTCGGAATTAGTCTGAATGCTTGCTTCAAACAATTCTTTACTGAGAATAACGTGATTGCTTTCTTGGGCAAAAACACCAAGACTCATTAAAAACATAGATAGAAAAAGGATGGTTCTCATAACGTTCAGAAATTAGTTGGTTTTAAGTGCTTCTGGGCTCGTCCAGAGGTGATTTATTTCAGCGTTGAAGGACAAACGTAATTGGTTCTTTTCAATTCAGTTTCTTTAATTGCTTTGTAGCCTCCTTTTACATCAATTAAATTATGAATTCCGCGACTTTTTAAAATACTTGCTGCGATCATACTGCGGTAGCCTCCTGCACAATGCACATAAAAAACTTTATCTGAAGGAAACTCAGTCAAGTGCTTGTTGAGAAAATCCAGAGGAGTGCTTAGGGCTACTTCAAGGTGTTCAGACTCAAATTCGCCAGGTTTGCGCACGTCAAAAACCGGAGTAGTAGCATCAGATTGCACTGTTTTTTCAAGATTAGAGGCCTCAACAGAGGTTACAGTATCAATTTCTTTTCCTGAAGTTTTCCAGGCTTCAAAACCACCATTTAAATAGCCTAAGGTTTGATCAAACCCTACACGAGACAAACGGGTGACGGTTTCTTCTTCACGTCCTTCTGGTGCCACCAAAAGTATAGGCTGGGCAGTATCGGCGATCAAAGCACCAACCCAAGGAGCAAAACTTCCATCAATGCCAATAAAAATAGAACGTGGAATGTGACCCTTTGCAAAATCTGCTGCTTTACGTACATCTAAGATCACGGCGCCGGTCTCATTTGCGGCAGCTTCAAACGCTTCGGGAGTTAGTTGTTGTGTGCCGCGTTCCAGTACCTCGTCAATATGATCGTAGCCCTCTTTGTTCATTTTCACGTTGAGCGGAAAATAGGAGGGAGGCGGAAGCAAACCATCAGTCACTTCTGCGATAAATTCGTCCTTGCTCATATCGGCACGCAGCGCATAGTTGGTTTTCTTTTGGTTACCCAAAGTGTCCACCGTTTCTTTGCTCATATTTTTACCGCAAGCCGAACCTGCACCGTGTGCGGGATATACGATAACCTCATCAGCCAGTGGCATAATTTTATTACGAAGGCTGTCGTATAAATAACCGGCAAGATCTTCTTGTGTGAGTTCTTTTGCCTTTTGGGCGAGATCCGGCCGTCCTACATCTCCCAAGAATAAGGTGTCTCCGCTAAAAATTGCGTGATCTTTTCCTTCTTTATCTTTAAGGAGGTAAGTGGTACTTTCCATAGTGTGACCGGGAGTATGAAGTACTTTTATCGTCACTTCACCTAAAGAGAATTCCTGATTGTCTTTAGCGATCAACGCGTCAAAAGCCGGGTTTGCATTAGGCCCGTAAATGATTTTTGCACCGGTCTCTTTAGCGAGTGTTACGTGACCACTCACAAAATCTGCATGAAAATGAGTTTCAAAAATATATTTGATTTTCGCATCTGCGGCTTCAGCTTTGTCAAGATAGGGTTTTACCTCTCTTAACGGATCTATGATCGCAACTTCACCATTACTTTCTATATAGTAAGCACCTTGGGCTAAGCAGCCGGTATATATTTGTTCAATTTTCATGACTTTATAATTTCAATTATAGAGCAAATATAAGACACCCAAAGCAGTGTTAGGGTAACACGTGTTACATTCCTAAAATGCCTGATTTTTGTTATCGTGCCCCGAGTACAATACTAAACTGAAACCTGCCACCTTCACTACCGGTAAAATAGCCAAAACTACTATTTAAAAATCCGCCCATACTTAAATTAAATCCGCCCCCAAAACTGTCATGCCATACTTCAGAAGATTCTTGATTGTACCAAACTCGACCTAAATCGTAGCCTAGAAAAAGATGAGATTGCAGAGGAAAAATTGCTGTTTTAATCGGTTTGATTTTGTAAAGTAAGTCTGCAGAACCTCGCAAGGCTTGATCACCAGAAAATCTATTTAAGCGATAACTTCGCAATCCGGAATTCCCACCTAAAGAAGCCGACTGGTAAAATGGAATTTCATTTCCGAAGCGCAATTGACCTGCAACTTCACTTTTTAAGACTAAATTTCTAGAGGTGTCTATGGCGTTCCAAAAGGTGATTTTTGGATCGGCGGCGACTACGGTTTCCCGATTTTCCAAATTGTCACTATAATAGCCTGAAGCTTCAAAATGCATCCCGCGTGTAGGAAAATTTAAGTCGTCTTTACTTTTGTAGGAATAAATTGATTTTAAAGTGATATAGTTATTGTTATTCAGTGAATTAAATGTATTTATGTAAAGTGATTGTTCGGGTGTAAAATTTTGATATGCTATCGAAGCTTCAAATGAACTACCGTATTCACCGATGTAATACACACCTGTTTCAGCTTCAAATTGCTGTAAGAAAATGCGATTTTCATCTAAATTGTTGGCAGAATTCACCGTTTCATTTCCGAAGCCAAAAAAGTTTCTGGTGTAATTATGCGTAGTTGCAAGACCGCCTATTTTTAAATTCCACTGCGGGAAAAAATTGGCTGTGTGATATGCTGTTTTGAAAATTGCTGCTTGGGTTAGCGAAAAATATTGCGCATCTAAAACAAATTGTGAAGTAAACGGATGACGTTCAAAACCTAAATTTTGACTGGCAAATTTTAGATGAGGAGCGACTCCCCAATCTGGATTATAAGGTAATTCTATATTTATTTTTTTTGCCTTTTCAGGACGACGTTCTGAGTCATAAATATGATTTTCATAAACACTGCTAAAGCGTTTACGTGCGCCTCCTAAATTTTCAATTGTGTTTCCATCCGGCTGATCAAAAATGGTAATTCCTTTTCCGTTTTTAAGATCATATACATCGTCATTTTGACCACCTGCTATGACAATTTTTATATTTCCGGGGCCAGAACCGGTTGCAGTGAAGATATCGTCATCATCAAGACCGTAAATCCATATTTCTTCGGTTTCATTTGGAGTAAATTTTCGATCAAATAACTCGTAGCCATCTTCGCCATCCTTGATACGGTAGGCCTTTACGCCGGTGCTTCCATCTGCATTGCGTGTGATGTAGAAGTGATCATCTTTATCGGTTCCTTTCAAGGTTTGAAAACGAATGAAATAATCGTAATAACGTGATACAATGTCTTGAAGGTTCGCTTTTCGAGCCAAAAGATCTTCTTGAAGTTGCAACCAATTGTCATCTTGCACTTCAACAGGCATTTCTTTAAAAGCTTTAGTCACAACCTCTGGAGTGATATTTTGCTGGATATATGCTACAGCTTCAAACCAATCTTCTTTATTTGATTTTTGCAAAAGAGCGCGGTCTAAGCTTATGGCACTCTCACTAAATTTTTCTACATATTTTATATCTGGTCCATAGTTACCCAACTCGCGTGTTCCCGGCATAAACTTTTGCAGGAACGCGATCATTTTTCCATCAAATTTTGAAAATACCTGATCACGATCTCGTGGGATCGCGATATAATTGCGTACCTCGTTTTCATCTTCTTGCTCAGCCCAACGCCATTGATCTTCGTGACGGTCCCAATCTCCCACAAGCATATCAAATACGCGCGCTCTGATATAGTCTTTTTCAACAACTCTGTTTTTCTCATCTTCTCTAATCGCTTCAAATAGATCTGCGGTACTCTCTACATCTTCATTGAAGCCAAACATATGCGTGCCATTGAAGTCATCATCAGGCTTTTCTACAAGCATATACAAGCGATTTCCGTGAGTTTTATTAAAGTCACCTAATTCTTTATGCTGAGGGATATAAAAGACCTTAGGATGTGTATGATTGAGATCAGCCGCACCGGCTAGACGCGGAATAGCAAATGCCCCGTAAGGATGCGATGCTGTATAGAAATCTTCAATAATTCGGGCGGGAATCGTGCCTGAAAAATAGGATTCTGCATCCAGATTATCATAACCTGAGGATTTTAAGAATGCAAAAGGATCCTTTGCAAGAGCACGCATGTTATACTCTCGATCGTCCTCGTCTACCAGTCTTAGTGATTGCGTTTGGTGTCCGCCGCCTGCGCGTTCTACCTGCAATCCGCCATGTAAAGTATCTATAGTTGCTACTTGAGCATCAATCTCTAACCCGTAGAGATCACGATAATGTTTACCCCAAAATTTCTCATAGCGTTCAGTAACTTCTACTTCCTCTTTGGCATAAATACTCGCTTTTTGAGTAGCATTGAATTGTTGCGGCAAACTATCTATTGGAAATGCTTCGGGCTTATCGTAAGCTAATTTTGAAAAGCGTTCTTCTAACTGGTTTTCAGGGTTTATTTCGTAGTAATGTACTGAAGAAGCACCGTTTTTATACAAGCGTAATTCTGCAAATCCCGGTTGTACTGAAGCAAATTTTCCATCTTTGCCAAGGCGTACATATTCGGTTTTGCTACCGGTTCCCGAAATCATCTGGCGTATATTCTGATTCTCGATGTACTGCATAGAATGCTCGTGAGCAGAGAGTACAAACAATCGCGGTAAATCGATCGCCATTTTTTTGATCTCGCTCATCAGATCATTCATAAGCGGATTGAATTGATCTTGTTTAGAAATACCCCCTTGCGTTCTTGCGAATGCCCATAAAAAGCCGGCAAATGGTACGTAAGCATTCTCGGCAGTAGGTCTGTAGAATGCTCTTGTGCTCATTTCTCCGCCATAAATACCATTAGAAAATAGGGGATGATGCATCACAAGCAGCACATTTTTGTGTCTGGCCTTGCGCGCTTCATCTTTTAAAAGTGTGAGAAACTGTGCTCTTGTTTTAATGGCACACTTATCGTTAAATCCCGGATGTTTACTCCAATCTTCAATATACCATTGTGAGTCAACGATAATGATTTCGGTTTGCGCATCAACTGTAATGGTTTCTATGGGGCAGCCATTTTCTGGCTGATAATGATTGTCTTTCCCCATTTGTTTTTCTATATAATCTTCTATTTTTTCCAGACCTTCTACACCGTGATCATTCCAATCATTTTCTCCCGGAATGATCAGCGTCTCTCCTTTAAAAGCTTCGGTAAGGCTAACAATGCGCTCCAATTGTTGCTTGTTTTGACCTTCGTTCAGTTTATTAGCATAGACATTATCACCTAAAATTAAAAGGTAATCGTCTTTTTTTGCCATTTGCTTTTGATGCGCATTGAAGGCTTGTAGCAAGGTTTCATTGGGACCGGTTTTTCCGGAGCCTAAATTGCCTAAAAGGAAAACGCTTCGATACGTTGAGGTATCCGTTGCGGTGTTAATTATGGTGTTTTTGGGGTCTCTAAATTGCGTGCGTTTACTAGCGCAAGAATGGAGTAGACTTAGTGCTAAAAGTATTGAAAAACAGTAAACTATTCTGCGAATGAACATAGGTTAGGGTGTAGGTTTTCAGCAAAATTATTAAATACCCTGAGTGCTAAAAGTTTTTATAGGATTGTTAACGCAAATACCTAAAGGATTTCTAATTACAATTGGTCTTTAAAAATTGACAGTTCGGTATTTTATTCTGTAAGACCTCTTTGCGTTTGTACACTTTTACACTGCTTAATCAAAACATTATTAGGTTATGGTAAAAGTTATTCTCTTAATATTAGAGTGGGCATTGGCTTCAACCGGAGCACAGGCTAACTCAGAATTGCAATCTATAAAGAACAGTATATCGCAGGAAGTTACCGTAGTGGTTTACGAAGATTGTGATACTTTTAAAAGCGAGAGCACTATAGCTCCATCCATTTTTTTAATTGCAACTGATGAATAATCTGTTATCTGAATTTCTAAAGGCTGTCACCGTTGGCATTGCCATTTATATCGTGTTTTTACTCATTCACCTGATGGGAGGCAACACCATACAGTTTAATAGCGATTTAGCGCTGGACTTTGCGATAAGTATGTTGTATTCTGTGGTGTTGTATATGCTCAATATGCAGGTGTTTAAGTTTTTCTTTAAAAAGTATAAGCATCATCTATATAGTTTTAAACACCTGGTTAAAGCCATTCCGGCGAGTGTTTTTATCACGGTAATTGGGGTGTTTTTCATTCGACTATTCATTATTACCGTGCTTTACGGAAAGACGCTGCAATTCTTTTTCTCCCAGGAAGAAGTGATCGATTACAGCATTCCGCTTGTGGTAGCTTTGGTGTGTAATGCGATTTTTTATTTTTTCTTCTACTATAGATATAAAAAGGAGCGCCAGGTAAAAGAACAAAAAATCATTGCCGGCACGGCTTCGGCACAATTTGACGCTTTAAAAAATCAATTAGATCCGCATTTTTTATTCAACAGTCTAAATGTGCTTACCAGTCTTATAGAAGAAAATCCGCTGCAGGCACAAAAGTTCACCACTTCGTTGTCTAAAGTGTATCGGTACGTGCTCGAGCAGAAAAATAAAGAGCTAATTTCTTTAAGCGAAGAGCTTGCTTTTGCTAAAACCTATATGACGCTTTTAAAAATGCGGTATGAGGATAGTATTGTTTTCAAACTGCCCGAAGCTGTTGCAGATCCTGATGCCAAAGTGGTTCCGTTGGCGCTGCAGCTGTTATTAGAGAATGCGGTTAAGCATAACGTAGTGAGTGGAAATCACAAGTTGTACATAAGCATCGAAGAAGAAGCTGGTTATCTGGTGGTGCGTAACAATCTTCAGCCCAAAAAAGTAATGGCTAAAAGCAGTGGTGTAGGACTGATCAACATCAAACAGCGCTACGGCTTATTGACCTCAAGGGAAGTCCTCATTCAGCAAACCGAAAGTGAATTTATAATCAAAATACCAAAACTCAAACATCAATTAAAATCAACAGTTATGAATACAGAGCAGTACTTATCAGACAAAAAGTATACAATGGCTAAAAAGCACGTAGAAGAACTTAAAGGCTTCTATATTAATCTTAGTTTATATTGTATCATTATTCCGGGATTAGCGCTTTTAAACTATTATACGACCAGCTTTCCGTGGGCTATTTTCCCGGCTTTGGGTTGGGGTCTGGGCGTATTTTTTCACGGGATGGAAGTCTTTGGCTGGAATCCGTTTTTGGGAAAAGACTGGGAAGATCGTAAGATTAGAGAGCTTATGAAAAAGGATCAAGATCGTTAGTTACAATTCAGTATTAAAAAATGACAGTCGGGTAAGTTATAATTCAATTCTTTATGCAATTCCCGCAATTTTGAAGAGTAATTAATCATTAAAACGCTTTACAATGGAAAATTTTGACAAAGAAAACAGATACTTGCAAGCCAAAGAAAAAGTTGGGGAGATCAGAAAGTTTTATGGCGGCATCATCAGTTATATCATCGTGATCGGAGCCCTGGCCGGACTGAATTATTGGATTGATGGTTTGCGGCATCCCTGGTTTTTATGGGCTGCGTTAGGCTGGGGAATAGGCTTGATCTTTCAAGCTGCAAAAGCTTTTGACTGGAATCCTTTTATGAGCAGAGATTGGGAAGAGCGTAAAATAAAAGAATTTATGGAGCGCGATAAAAAGTCACAATCTAATATGGGAAGATGGGAATAATCAATATGGAAATTATGGAAAATCAAAAATCTTCTTTTGAACGTGCGCAAAAGCGTGTTAAAGACATCAAAGCTTGGTACAGTCACTTAAGTGTCTACCTAACTATAAATGGAGTCTATTTGCTGTTTTATTTTGGTCTCTTTGACCGTGGAGCCGTCAGCGGCTATATACCTTGGTGGTCACCGGTTTCTATGCTCGTAGGATGGGGAATAGGTCTTATGATTCATTACATTATGGTGCATAAAGGTAATTTTATCAATAGATCGTATAAAAATTGGGAAGAACGAAAAATTAAAGAATATTTAGATCGGGAAGAAGCGCAGCGCGCAGATCTGAACAAGTGGGAATAAAACATAAAGAAATGAATGTACTGGTCATTGAAGATGAAAAACCGGCAGCACGCCGCTTATCAAGAATGCTTGAAGCTTTAGAATTAAATGTTTTGGCTCAACTCAATTCGGTTGAGGAAGCTGTAGAATGGTTTCAAAAAAATGAGCATCCTGATCTGATATTTTTAGACATTCAGCTGAGCGACGGCTTGTCATTTGAGATTTTTGATGCCGTTGAGGTGACTAGCGCAATCATTTTTACCACTGCTTACGATGAGTATGCGCTTCAGGCATTTAAACTGAATAGTATTGATTATCTCCTGAAACCCATTGATGATGAGGAATTGGAAGCTGCTGTAAAAAAGTTTAAAAAGCAACAACCTCAAAAACAAGATGTCAAACTCAACTTTGATGATATCCGGCAGTTACTTGGGGTGAATCCTGTAGAACGGGAGTACAAAAAGCGCTTTACAGTTAAAATTGGGCAGCATATTAAAATGATCAATATTGAAGATGTTTGTTGCATTTATAGCGAAAATAAAGGCACCTATGCCCGTACGTTAGATAAACGGGATTATTTGTTAGACACCACCTTAGAAACACTTGAAGAAGAATTAGCTCCTGATGTATTCTTTAGAGTAAGCCGAAAATACTACGTTAATGTCAATGCCATTCAGGATATTATAAGCTATACCAACTCGAGACTGCAACTCAAATTAAAAGCAGCGGAAGATCAGGAGATTATCGTAAGCAGAGAGCGGGTTAAGGATTTTAAACTCTGGATTTCTTAATCGGCTAACTCTATTAAAGCGTTTTGAGTGCCATTTATCGCCTGCATTTTAGAACGAATACTAAAGATTCCTTTTAAATCATCTTTGTTTTCAATCGCAGTTTTGGCATCTTCAAGAATGAGATTGGCTTCGTTGATAAGTATAGTTTCAGCATCATCAAGCACGCTATCGCTCTGTAGCAAAAAGTAAAGTGCGGTAAGCATCTTGTGAAGCATAACCACATCGTGTTTGCAATACGCTCTTAAAGGAGCAAAAACAAAGTAAATAAGTTCCTTGAAGTCTATGGTGCGTAGTTTTATGACCGCCTCGTTGTCTTGATTTGCTATAAAACTGAAATCCTTTTTTTTAAGGCGCAGGGCGAACAATTCTGATAGATAATCAATGCAGGTAATTGCGGTGCCGGGGTCATTGATTCCCGGACTCATAGCTTTGACAGCGATTTCAGTAAGCTGCTTGAAGCCTAGAATATAATTGTGGGTGACGATTTCGCTTCGCGAAAAACCAAAACACGTCAGTAACTGTTCTTGATGCTCTTCATTGAGCTCTATACTGCATTTGGCAATGGGAATTCCCTTTAAGATAAATGTACCCTTAGGAACGCTAATTTCTATCTTACAATCTAAATTCTCGCAAAGTTCTAAGAGTGCATCTACGGCGATGGTTTGAAAATATCCCGTACGATTCACCTCAACTGCATGCCAATTTTCGGTATCTGGAAAATTACTTTGCATCGAATCCTCATCGGTTTGTTTGATGAGTTGCTCAAGCCGTGTTTTCGCTTTTTGATAAATAGATTCGATGATCTTATTGATCTGTATGGCTTCAGAAATAGAATGAATAAAATAGATAAACAGCGCCAAAACCAGCATACTTAAAACAATACCAACAAGTACAGCAAATCCCGGTAACTGATATTTGTTATCAGTTGGTTTAATACTCAACAGAATAAGAATGCAATAAATAAGCGTGGCGATGTAAAAGCCTAAAACATTCTGATGCTTTTTATTGGAAATCAGTCCGGGAAGAATACGAGGCGAATAGTTATTAGAGGCTTGATTGAGCAAAATCATTACCATCGAAAAGCTAAAAACCATAAGCGAAATAATGCCGCCAATAAAAGTACTTAACAGTGTTCGCGCGGTATCTGCATCGTTGATCACAAGCTGTGGCGCGTTTTCAATCAAAAACGAACTAACGCCTTGGTCTTCGGCATAGAGCATAGCGAAGCCAAAAAGTAAACCGCCAAAAGCAAAGAGCGAAGGGTAGAAGCCAATTTTGCCGGTGAGGTTGGCAATAAAGAGTTTGAATTTGGTTATAAGTTTAAGCATAAGCGAATTTCCTAAATAACTTTAGAAAGCCTTCGCTATTTGATAAACTGTTAACAGTTAGAGCGTATCGTGATCTTTATCAGCGGTTAGATCTATACGGTTATCATTAAAGGCGCTCGGGAGTAATTCTGGAATGAATTTAATGAGTAACGGTAAGAGAACACCACCGCCCGGAAGCATAAAAATGGCCAAAGAAGGCACGCTTTTACAAATGTCTAAAAGCTGTGTTTTTACCCGTTTTTTTTCTGCTTTACTCAGGTCTCGTACGGTAGATTGCCCAAGCAATACTACTAAATCTTTACTCTCAGCAAGTTCTTGTAGAAGCCGCTTTTTATTCCGGAGGATCAAGACTTTTACGGTTTGGCTGGTTTGATTATAAAAATGCTTTACCGGATTGCTGTAGTTGAGGTACGAAATACGATGCCTGTTGTCTTGAATAAAGTCGTGCACGTAGGTAGTCGATTGATCGATAATGTGTTTGGGGAGCTCTAAAATGGTACCAAAGGAATTCAGAAAAAGGAATTCTGTTTTATCTAACTTGGCATCATCCCAGATCGCCAGGGCCGCGAGATCTAGCGCATATCGCTTGGCAAATAGCGTATTAAAATGCTCAAAAGGCAGCTCTTGCAAGGTCTGTGCCTCTTGTTTCAAATTGCGATTGTAACGCAGTGATTTCTCAAAAAGTTTAAGCAACAGTTTATCATAATGCTCTTTTTCTTCTTTTTGCAAAAGCGCCATCCAGATCACATTCATCAACGTAGCCTCTAGCTGTATGGCATAAGCATTGAGATCTTCCGGATCTTTAAGAAAATGCTCAAAGCATAGCACATCTAAAAATAACAGCGCGTTTGTAATGAGATTGCTGAAATTTTTCTGAAGCGTTGCTTCATTAGTCTGAATGCGTTCTTGAATGATTTTTTCTAAGGAAGCCGCAGTAGGTTTTGGTTTAGAAAATCCTGAAAAGTAGCGATGCGCTCTTGGGTTGAGTTCGCTGTAAAATGAGGTTATTTTATCAAAAAAACCGGTTTCAGCTTGATATTGCTGGTAATAAACGAAATACAGACAGTCAAAAAAGTTGAGTTTGGTACGCTCAATTTCTGTCCAGCGAAGCGGTTCCTTGGCGCCGTAACTCATTGTAGTAACCGAAACGCCGTAGAAAAATCCGGTTTTAAGTATGCGATCGTACAGCTCTTGCGATTGCAAATGCTGTTGTGTAATAAGCTGATTTACAACCGGCTGATGCTTTGCGATCCACCCGGTAGAAGAAGGATTCATAAAAAAATGCCTTAAAAATTAATCTTGTATTTATCAGATAATCAAAGCGTTAAGTGATTTTAATTTCAAAAATTAAAAAAAAATTGCGTTGCTAAGAACCGTCCTCTTAAATACTTCGTAAATGTAGTAAATAAGTTAAGTTGGGCATTTAACTATTTTAAATTCCAAAGAATCCAAATCTCCTTTACTTTGGAGAATTATGGAAAGGAAGATTATCAATTGGTTAGTTGATTAGTTTTTTTGGATTTTTTGTTAGTTGAAGAATCACCTTGTTTTGGAGAAGGCAGGTGATTCTTTTTTTTATGCCCTTAATTCAAGAGATTCTTACTCGCTAAACTTATCCCCTATATAGTTTGAGCGAATTTTATACAAAAAGAAAGCCTCTCGATCGAGAGGCTTTTCAATTTTAATACGCAGTTTCTTTAATTTTCAATACTCACAATAAAATACTGTAAGCTTACAATATGTTATTTATGCATTATTTTCAATCACACCTAAGGTGTACAATTGTTCCATTGTAGGCGTTGCGCTACCACCTGCCGGTTCTAGAGTAATTCCGAAGGCTTGAGATTCATTAGGATTTTCTAGCGTAAATATCTTGTTCTCATCTTCGCTAAAATTATCTAAAAGTCCCATACTTGTTGGCGTAAGCGGGTCAAGGGTTAATGACCATACTTGGTATACCATACCTTCTGGAGGTTCCGGTAAGCCTAAAGCATCTATGTAGGCTTTGTTGTTTTCTTTGTTCCAAAACACGGTAACATAAGCATCGGGTGCAACCTGCTGTCCTGCAAGCGGAACCTTAGTAACCTGTGGATCACGAATTACTGCAAGGATCTCTTTAGATTCTGTCAATGCTTCTTCAGAATACTGAAGTTTGCTTTCTAACTTAGTATTTTCGATCTGAACAACTTTCAGTTCATCACGCAAATTGTTTGTTCGATTGAGTAAGATAAAAATTCCGATTAGGAATATAACTGAAGCCGCCACACTTATAAATGAGAGTAAGCGGGTACGTTTGTTTGCTGCTGCCGGTTGTAATTGAACCACACCTTTTGAGTTTAGAAGTTTTGCCTTAATCGCGGCAAGCATTTCTTCTGGATTGTATGGTGCGGCTGCTGTTGCCAGCTGTTGTAAAGCAGCTTCTATTTGTTCTACTTCCTGTTGTACTTCAGGATATTGTTTAAGCACTTTTGAAACCTCTTCACTTTCCTGTGGGGTCAAGGCGCCATAAACATATAGCTCTAGAATTCCTGATTCTATGTATTCTTGAATGTCCATTTAATTTACCAATATAGCTCTAAGTTTGTTTATACAAAGTCTGTTACGGGTTTTAATAGTACCAAGTGGAATATCTAACTCTTCTGAAGCCTCTTTTTGTGTGTACCCTTTGAAAAATAAAAGGTGGATCACATTTTTACAATCTTCGCCCAATTTTTTAATGTACTTCTTGATACCTATCGCATCGACTTTACTCGAAAAACTTGTTTTGTTTTCAAGAATATCTACGAAATATTCTTGAGTAAGGTTTTTCTTTTGATTCTTAAACGATTTAGACCGTGTTTTATCAATAGCGGCATTTCTTGCGATATTGAGAAGCCAAGTAAAGAATCTTCCTTTGTTAGAAGAGTAGGATGCGCAGTTATCCCAAACTTTAATAAAAACATCTTGTAATACTTCTTCAGATGCTTCGGTATTGTGAAGAACGCTGTTGATCACACCAAAAATACTTTCAGAATACATGCTGTACAGTTGCTCAAAAGCTTTTTCGTCTTTCTGCTGTAATCTTAAAATTAAATCATCGGGTTGCATAATGGGCTTTTAGTAGATTCTAAATGTATTAAATATAAAAGAAAAAGCAGCCATAAGGCTGCTTTTATTTAATGCTGTAGCTAAGTGATCTTATTGAATAATTCCACCGCAGCTTACACGTGCTCCGGCAGCACCACTAGGCTGGCTTGTAAAGTCATCAGCACCTTGGTGTACAATAACGCCTTTGCCTACAATATTTTTAGTAGCATCTTCACAATCTATACACCACTCATCAGTGGCCATGGTGATTGTTCCGTTACCGTTGTCGTCTGCTTCAAAGTTACCAATGTCACCTTTGTGATAACCTTCGGCATCTCCCCATTTTCCGTGTTGTTCTTTAGTTGGATTCCAGTGTCCTCCTGCTGAGGTTCCGTCGTCTGCAGAACAGTCTGCATTCTCGTGAATATGAATGGCGTGCATTCCCGGTTCTAATCCTTCAAAAACAGCAGTCATACTAACTTCACCGTCTTCTTCAGTAAATACTACATTACCGGTTGCCGTGCTTCCGCTTTTTGAATCTAAACTAATAGTTAACTTTTTTGATACAGGTGCTTCTTCTTGAACTTCAGTAGCATCGGTAGTCATTGTTTCGTCCGTTTCTTTGTCTTTGTTCTCGTTTTTACAAGAGGTAAATCCTAGTGTAAGGGCAAGAGAAAAAAGAAGTGCGTAATTTTTCATAAATGTGTGATTAGTTAATTCGTGGTCTAAATTAAGGTTTTGATTGGCCGTAGCCAAAAGATTAAAGATAAGCTTAACATTAGTGTTAACTAGCGTCTAAAGCTTTTTGGGATCGCCAAGTTCAATTTATGAGGTGTCATTTTTGCCTCAATACGCTGCTCATCTCCTATAAATTCACCATCGATTTGAAAGGCGATCGACTTTTTAGATACAATGTTAACATCCTTACACGGAATGACTTTTACAAAGTCAGGATCTAATTCAGCATCGTCATAAAAGGTTTCTAATATGCCTTTAATGCTGAAATTTTTAAACACTAAAACTTCAAAAATACCATCATCCATTTTTCCGGTAGGGTTGATTTGAGCTCCGGTACCAAACTTATTTGCGTTAGCGATTGCAACCAGAATGCCTTCTTCAGAAATGGTTTGATCATCACATTGAATCTCTACTTCAAACGGAAAATCGCTGCTAAGCAGGGTAGGAAAAGATTGTATTAAATAGCCTAATTTCCCTCTGATCTCTGACTTTTCATAGTTTTTGATCAGCTGAGCATTAATGCCCAGGTCAGCGATATGCAAGCACGTGTAGCCGTTTATTTCGATCAAATCCATTGCGATGAAGTGATTTCCTAAAGCGATATCAAGTTGCTCTTCTAAACTGTCAGGAATATCAAAATTAGTTGCAAGACCATTTGCCGAACCTGAGGGTAATAAACCAACTTTTACAGATGCTCCTTTTATGGCATCGGCAACTTCACGTATAGTACCGTCTCCGCCGCTTACCACAATGCGATCGGGATTTTGCTCTTTTATAAGCTCCTGAATGGCCTCTTTGTCGCGGTCTCCGGTAGTCTCATAAATAAAACTCTGGTTGCCATCTTGCGAGACATGTTTTTCAAAAGCATTTATAATGGGCTGCTTATCTGTGCCGCCTGCAATGGGATTTATGACCAGTAAAATGGTGTTTTGTGTTTTCATTAAGGCTCTTTCGAGCTAAAATTAGGTAATTTCAAAACCTGTTATAGTTAATAAAATACCAATAGTGAAGTTAGATTTACAACTCTACCGCGGGTATGCCAATGATGAAGAACTTGTAGTTTTTGGACATTTGTTTAAATCCTGGGCGCCTGATAAATTTCAAACCGACCGTAAAGGTTTTAAACATGCATTTTCTGTATTGCATATGTTTAGGATCTCGCCACTAAAAAATGTTGAAGTGCGTTTGCGTTTTAAAGATATTGACGTGACCACGCGAACGATGGATGACGGATTCTTTAGGTTTAATGTACCGTATGAAAACACCCTAGAAAGTGGTTGGCATACGTATGAGATCACGTGCAAACCCAAAGAGGTTGATTATGGGATCATTGAAAAGGCCGAATTTCTTAAACCATTTGAAAGCAAACTGAGTATTATCTCAGATATTGATGACACGTTTTTAATCTCGCATAGCGGAAACATTTTTAAAAAACTCTATGTGATGCTCGCCCGAAACGTAAATCATAGAAAGACCTTTGAAGATGTTGTGAGGCATTATCAGTCCCTCAGTACGAGCGGTCACGACGAAGAAGGCAAACGCAATTCTTTTTTTTATGTGTCTAGCAGTGAATGGAATCTTTATGACTTCATCGTACAATTCACCAAGCTACAAGAATTACCCAAAGCAGTACTGAAACTTAAAAGTATAAAAACCGGTATTTCAGATTTCTTAAGAACTGGCGGCGGAAATCACGATCATAAATTCATCAAGATCAAAGATATCATCGCCTTTTATCCGCAGCAGCATTATGTTTTGCTGGGCGACGACTCCCAGCAGGATGCTTTTATTTATGAGCGAATTTGTAAAATGTTTCCGGTTAATATTTCTGCGGTTTATTTAAGACAGACCCAAAAGCATCAGCATAAAAAAATCAGCAAGGTTTTAGAGAATATTGAAGAAATGGGCGTTGCTACCTGTTATTTTAAAAAGAGTAGCGAAGCCATTAAACATTCCAAAGAACACGGTATCATCAAAGCAGAGTAATTTATCTCAGAGCAAAACCGCTAGGTTTTCGACTTGAATAACCTGCTAATTTTGTGTCAAAGTATTTGACATTTCAGCATAAAAAAATTCCCGAAAATAACTTCTCGGGAATTTTAAAAAACAGTTTTACAGTTACAGTTTATTCTAGCTGAAAACTTTTAATCTCTTTAAATGGAGATAATTCTACTTGTTTCATTTGTGTTTCGTAAGCAGCCCAATCTTCGGTAAAAAAGGTGTTTACATTTTTTAAAGCGGTTTTAAGTTCCTCTTCAGCGTGTGCTAGAAGTTGGTTTTCTGTCGCGGTCAAACCATTAGGTCTGCTGTTTACATAACTACTAGCCAAATAAATTCTGTTCAGCACGGTTACTTCAGCGTTACGCGTTATACCTTGACGATCATCTTCTTTTCCTAAAAAGGTTGCGATATGTGCGTCAAGTTTCTTCACAATGGCTTTAGAGCTATCTATCTGGACTTCATATGCATCTTTATCTTTCTTTTTAAAATCTGCTAGAAAATCTTCGGCAATGGTTTTACTCTCAACCAATTGTTTAACGGCATCTGCAGCAACTTGAGTCATACGCTCAATTTCTTTTTCAGCTTCATAAATTTCGTTAGTCGCAGCTGTAGAAATATCCAATCGTGGATCGCTTTTAACCGTTATCGTTTCAGTATCCTCCAGAGTTCCGTAGTTTAATACTACTTTATATGTGCCAGGTTTTACGGTTGCACCTCCGGGTTCATAGTTGCGATCTCGTACTCTGCGAGAAGGTCTGTCTACTCCTTTTTCGTCCAGAAACCATCTAAAATGATACATCCCGGCAGAATCCGGGGCTTTGGTTTTTAAGGTTCTGATCAAGCGGTCGCCGTCATAAATGGTCAAAGCGATACTGTCCCACTTAGGTGCATTTTCATCGGATTCTGTGTTGGTTTCATTTGTTTCATCCTCAGTTTGCTTTTCAGCTTCTTTCGGGTTAAGCATATACTTGATAAAAGCGCCACGATCTCTATTGGCCCCACCGTATGTAGCATCTGCGCCAAAACGACCTCCGGTAGGCTGTTGCGAAGCATTCTGATATGCCACCACTGGCGGAATCACTTCTAAGACCATTCCTTTTTTCATACTTAAATTCATACCCAGATCTGCATTTGCAGCTAAGGCGCGCAACGGCTTGATGTCATCTAATACCCAAATTGAGCGTCCAAATGTTGCAATAGCTAAATCATCCTCTCTTGGGTGAATGATTAAATCTTTAACAGGAACTGTTGGGAATCCGTTGGTCCATTTTTGCCAATTTGTCCCGGCATCTATAGACACGTAAAGGCCATCATCAGTACCCAAAAACATCAAATTAGGTTCTTCTTTATCTTCTAAAATTGCTAAAGCATAACTGCCGACATCTTCGCTATCTACGATGCTTTTCCAGGTTTTTCCGTAATCTGTTGTACGATATACATACGGTTTATAGTCAAAGCGTCTATAATTATTGGCTACAAGCAGCGCTTCTCCTTGATTAGTAGCAGAAGCTTTAATTTGGGCAATCCAGCTGCCTTCTGGTAAGCCTTTGATGTTTTTAGAAACATCGGTCCAATCTTCTCCGCCATTTCTGGTGTAAAATACTTTTCCGTCGTCAGAACCTGTCCAGATCATATTTTTTTGAGCCGGGCTGGGTTCAATAACAAGAATCGTGGTATGATTTTCTGCCCCGGTAGCATCCATGGTTAAACCACCGCTTTCGCTTTGTTTTTGTTTCTCAGGATCGTTAGTAGTAAGATCAGGCGAAATCACCTCCCAAGTCAGTCCTTTGTCAGTTGACTTGTGCACATATTGACTTCCAAAATAAATCGTACTATTATCAAAAGGATCAATGTTGATCGCAGAATTCCAGTTGAAGCGCAAATCTACCTCAGGGTCTGGATGCGTAGGACGTACGAGGTAATTCGCACCAGTTACCCAATCGTAACGGCTTACATAACCTTGCTGACTCATCGTCCAACCGTATTGCGAATCGTCACGATCTGGAACCACATCAAAACCATCGCCAAAAGAAATCTCTTGCCAGTATGAGTTGCGTATTCCTTGAGCTTTCCACACATACGCTGGACCGCGCCAGCTTCCATTATCTTGCATTCCTCCATACACATTGTAAGGAAATTCATTATCAATTGCGATATGATAAAACTGACCTACCGGAATATTCTCAGCAAAACGCCATGTTTCGCCGCCATCTCGAGAAAGGTATAAACCACCATCATTTCCATCGATCATAAAATCAGGATTCTTCGGGTGGATGTACATCGCGTGATGATCAGGGTGTACGCCATTATCTGCGCCATAGGCAGGCATCAACTCTTCAAAACTTTTACCACCATCTTCAGACACGTTTACATAGGTAAAGACGCTATAGACACGGTTTTCATTATCAGGAGCAACATAGATTTCGGCATAATAAAATGGGCGATTGCCTATTTCATTCATATCATCATTTACCAACTTCCAGTTTTGACCACCATCTTCAGAACGATAGAGGCCGTTCTTTTTCGCTTCTACATAAGCATAAACGATGTTGGGTTTGCTGGGAGCGATAGCAAGCCCCATACGCCCAAGATCACCTTTAGGCAATCCGTTTTCTGAAGTGATCTCTTTCCAAGAATCACCACCATCATAAGTAATATACATTCCAGAACCTTTGCCACCACTGGTAAAAAACCAAGGATCGCGTTTGTGTTCCCACATAGCCACAATAAGTTTATTAGGATTTGTAGGATCCATTACCAGTTCTGCAGGCCCTGTTTTCTCATTAACGTAAAGAATTTTTTCCCAGGTCTTTCCGCCGTCTTTGGTTCGGTACACACCGCGATCTTCATATTCACCCCAAGGCGAACCTATAGCTGCGGCATACACAATGTCTGGATTTGAAGGATTAATACGTACCCGATAAATGTGACGGGTGTTTTCTAACCCCATACACTTCCAGGTTTTACCGCCATCTAAAGATTTGTAGATACCAAATCCGCCATTAAGACTATTTCGTGGATTTCCTTCACCGGTACCCACCCAAACAACAGAAGGATTAGATTGCTGAATTGCAACAGCACCAATTGAAGAAGTAGCTTCGTCTTCAAAAACAGGGGTCCAAGTAACACCGCCAGAAGTGGATTTCCATAGTCCGCCAGAAGCAGAACCTGCGTAAATAATGTCAGGATTGTCAGTTACCGCATCTATAGCTGTAATACGGCCGCTCATTCCTGCGGGGCCTACATTACGCGGTTTCATGTCTTTAACTAAGTCAAGATTGAGCTGCTGGGCGTTGCCAATAAGGCTAATACCCAACAAACAGAGAAGTAGAATGTTTTTCATTAAATAGGATTAAAGTTTTTCTAAAGTTAAGAAAAACTAAAACTTATGCTTGACTATCAGCATTGATTCAACAGATTAACATAATTAAAATACAATTAACAAAAGCTTACCGAAGCTTTTTAAAATGTTTAGGGTTCTGCTGATATCTTTGAACAAAAGAAAAACCAAAAAATTTAATTATGAAAAAGTTAGTTTTAAGTATGGCTGTTCTTGCTTCAATAGCATTTACATCTTGTAAAGACAGTGAGAAGAGCGAATCTGAAGAGCCGATGGCTCAAGAAGAAATGGCAATGGAAACCACAGAAACTTCTGCGGAAGCTACAATGCCTGAAGAACAAACTATTGCTGAAATCGCAATGGCAATTGAAGATTTTAGTACGTTAGTAACTGCAGTAAAAGCTGCTGGCCTTGCGGAAACATTAAACAGCGAGGGGCCTTACACCGTATTTGCACCTACTAACGCGGCTTTTGACAAATTGCCTGAAGGTACTGTAGAAAGCTTAGTTGAGCCAGCAAACAAAGAAAAATTAGCGGGAATATTGACCTATCACGTATTAGAAGGTGAGTATAAAGCGGCTGATATTGTAAAAGCGATTAAAGACAACAATGGTAGTTTTACCGTAGTAACTGTAGAAGGTGAAAGTTTAATTGCCATGTTAGATGGTGAAAACGTAGTATTGACCGATGCTGCCGGAAATGAATCTACAGTAGTTATGACAGACGTCGAAGCATCAAATGGTGTGATTCACGCGATTGATGCAGTTGTGATGCCTAAATCATAATTACGTAAATGATTATAGATCAAAACCCTTCAGTGATGAAGGGTTTTTTTATACGTTGATTTCTCTGAATCGCGCTTAGCGCAATTCAAAACTTCTTAGTTATAGTAGGCGTTCAGCCCTAAAACTTTTAAGATACTTCCTAAGGTTAGGACTTTAAAATGCTGTAATTTTAATACACTATGAAAAAGGAAACACTACGAAAAGGATTTGTGTTCAAAAGCTATGAAGCACCACAACAATCCTTATTTGACCGACTCTTTGAGATCTTTAAAGAACTGATCACGCATACCTCAGGTGATTTTGATGAGGCGATGGATTGGCTCAAGGAACTTGACAAGGAGTACAACTTGACTACCGAGGATTACACGCTTGATGATTTTGTACAAGAATTAAAAGATAAAGGTTATATCAGAGAAGAGATTGAGCCTGATGGTAATGGCGGTATGGCTATTACAGCAAAAACAGAACGTGCGATCAGGCAACGTGCTCTTGACCAGATCTTCGGAAAATTAAAGCGCGGTGGCGCCGGAAATCATAAAACCAATCGCATAGGTCGGGGTGACGAGCATACCGGCGAGTACAGAGAATATCGGTTTGGCGATGCGCTAGAACGTGTTTCTATGACCGAAAGTTTAAAAAATGCACAGATCAACAACGGTATTGGCAATTTTGACCTAACGGAAAAAGACTTAGTGGTTGAAGAAACTCAGTTCAAAGCACAAATGAGCACGGTTTTGATGATCGATATCAGTCACAGTATGATCTTGTATGGTGAAGATCGCATCACACCGGCTAAAAAGGTAGCGATGGCTCTCGCCGAACTGATCACCACACGCTATCCAAAGGACACACTTGATATTATCGTTTTTGGTAATGATAGTTGGCCGATTGCTATTAAAGACTTACCGTATTTGCAAGTGGGACCGTACCACACGAATACAGTGGCGGGTTTACAACTTGCAATGGATATCTTACGTCGCAAACGCAATACCAATAAACAGATATTTATGATCACAGATGGGAAACCAAGTTGTGTGCGCGAACCAGACGGATTTTACTATAAAAATAGTGTGGGGCTAGACGACTACATCGTAAATAAATGCTACAGTATGGCGAGTCAGGCGCGCAAAGTTAAAATACCTATTACCACATTTATGATTGCTCAAGACCCTTATTTGATGAAGTTTGTGCGTCAATTTACGCAGGCCAATCAAGGGAAGGCATTTTACACAGGGCTTCAAGGTCTTGGGGAAATGATCTTTGAGGATTACGAGACCAATAGAAAAAAAAGAATACGCTAGAGAAAGAATAAAACTAACAGTAAACTATGAGTAAACCAGCAATTAAAACCCTAGGTGAACTAAAAAAAACAGATTATAAAAGTCGAAGCATTAAAGAGGAACTTCGTAGCAATCTGGTTAAAAATATCAAAGAAGGAAAAAACTCTTTTGAAGGAATCCACGGTTATGAATATACCGTTATACCTGAGCTAGAGCGCGCAATACTCTCTAAACACAACATCAATCTTTTAGGATTACGTGGCCAGGCAAAAACACGCTTGGCGCGCTTGATGGTGCAATTATTAGATGAATGGATTCCGGTGGTTGAGGGTTCAGAACTTAACGATGATCCCCTAAAACCATTATCAAGATATGCGCAGCAATTGATCGCAGAGAAAGGTGATGAAACCCCCATAGACTGGATGCATCGCGAGGAGCGTTTCGCAGAAAAACTGGCTACGCCTGATGTAACTGTTGCTGATCTTATTGGTGATGTAGATCCTATAAAAGCTGCGAATTTAAAACTGAGCTATGCTGATGATCGCGTCATTCATTTTGGTATGATTCCGCGGGCAAATCGTTGCATTTTTGTAATTAATGAATTGCCTGATTTACAAGCGCGTATTCAGGTGGCCCTATTCAATATCCTACAAGAGGGAGATATACAAATCCGCGGATTTAAATTGAGATTGCCGCTAGATCTTCAATTTGTATTTACGGCAAACCCCGAAGATTATACCAATCGCGGAAGCATTGTTACTCCGTTAAAGGACCGTATTGGCTCTCAGATTTTAACGCATTATCCTGAAAATATTCAGATCGCGAGAACCATTACTGAACAAGAAGCAAAGCGAGACGAGCGTAATGAAGAACAGGTGTATGTGCCTTCTTTAGCAAAAGATCTTTTAGAACAAATAAGTTTTGAAGCTCGCGAGAGTGAATACATTGATGTAAAAAGTGGTGTGAGTGCTCGAATGAGTATTACAGCTTTTGAAAATTTACTAAGTACAGCAGAACGTCGTGCGCTAATGGCGGGTGACGAAAAAACCACTGTACGTCTTGGAGATTTTATGGGAATGATCCCGGCGATTACCGGTAAAGTCGAATTGGTTTATGAAGGAGAGCAGGAGGGAGCTGCGACCGTGGCACACACCCTAATAGGGGATGCGATACAGACCTTGTTTATTACCTATTTCCCCGAAATCAAAAAGCTGGAAAAACAGAATGAAAAAAGTCCGTATGATGAGGTGGTCACTTGGTTTTTTGACCAAAGCGACTTTCAATTGTTAGATGATTTAAATGAAGAAGAGTATAAAAAAATGCTTGATTCGGTAACGCCGTTGCAAAATTTGATCAATACGCATCAACCTGATTTACCGAAATCTGATCAATATTTTATGAAAGAGTTTATCCTTTGGGCACTGGTTGAATTCAAGAAATTGAGTAAATACCGAATGACCGATGGAATACGCTTTAAAGATCTCTACGGAAGTTATATAAGTGGTCTGTAAGTTCAGTGTAAATAAATAAAAAAACCCGTTAGTTTAAAACTAACGGGTTTTTTATTGGCACCTCCAAAGTGTTTAATTTTCTGTCCCGAAAGCTTTCGAGATGCCTCGAAATTGTAAAGTTGTTTCCAACTAATGCCTCACGGGCTTGCTTTGAAAAAGTTTACTTGATAAAGGTTTAGTATTATTTCAAGAGTGTAAATTCACTTCTGCGATTTTCATCAAATTGCGCTTCGGTACAATCTCCGGAAGGGCAGGCGTGAATAGGATCAGTCTCTCCATAACCTTTAGCTTTTAGCCTGTTACGGTCTATTCCTTTAGATACTACGTAATCAACGGTAGATTGTGCTCTGCGTTGTGAAAGCGCAAGATTGTAACTGTCAGAGCCACGTTGATCTGTGTGTGAAGCAACTTCAATATCCATTTCAGGATATTTCTTCATAAGTTGCACTAATTTATCCAGAGTCACCGCTGCGTCAGGACGGATGTTAGCTTTATCAAAGTCAAAATAGATTTTTTCAAGATTCACCTGTGTCAACTGGTTGCGGTCATTTACAGTCACGATCTCTTCAGAATCAGCGTATGCGGACATCTGTAATTTGATAAGCGTTTTAGTGTTCTGTGCGTATTCTATTTTAATCTCTTTTTCTACCGGTGCATACAAAGCTTTTGAAGCTTTTACTTTGTAAGTACTATTAGGATGCACTTCAAACTTAAAACTCCCGTCTGCTAAAGTGGTCATTTTTTGCGTACTACCGGTTTCTGGGCGATAGAGCGTGACTTCGGCACCTTCAATGGGTTCTAGAGTTTTCTTATCATCTACATTACCAATGATTTGATAATCTAAATTAGGGAATGTAGTAAACTGATAAATCTTGTCTTTTCCGGTTCTGTTTGAAGACATATAACCGCTTGCCTGTCGTTCTTTGATTATTAAAGAAAAATCATCTGCATTAGAATTGATTGAGCTTCCTAGGTTATACGCTTCCGCAAAAGCATCACCCGAAGCATCACTGCTGTAAAGGTCTAGTCCGCCAAGCCCTTCAACGCGATTAGAAGCGAAGTAAAGATTTCCATTTTCAGAAACATATGGAAACTGCTCTAGTTTATCTGAGTTTACATTTTCGCCCAAATTAACAGGAGTACCAAAAGTATTGTTCCCGTTGATACTCACTTTATAAATATCAAAACTACCATAACCTCCCGGCATATCGCTAGAGAAATAGAGCGTTTGCTCATCTGCACTCAGTGCGGGGTGTGCCACAGAATAGCTGTCAGAACTTATAGAAAGTAACTCGATATTTCCCCATTTACCGTTTACCAATTCGGCACTATAAAGTTGAAGCGGCGCGACTTTGGCACCATCTATTTTCTTGAATTTATTACTGGTTCGGGTGAAATACATTTTTGTACCGTTTGCAAAAAATACGGCGTTGCTTTCGTGTGTGTCGGTATTAATTGAACGCGAAAATGTTTGGTATTCAGAAAGTGTGTCAGCAACAGGTTGCGCGTAATACAGATCTAAAAAAGGTTTTCCCGTCCAAGGGTAGGTGGGGCGTGCAGCATTGCGGTCAGAAGCAAAAACGAGTTGACGGTCGTAATATGCCGGCGCAAAATCTGCATAAGCGGATGCAGCATCCATCACTTCAGGCATAAAAAATTGCGATACTTCCATATCGTTTTTTTCCATAGCCTTTAAAATATCAATTGAAGTACCGCTATAAGTGGTCAGAATCTCATTAGCCTTGTCATACGCGTTGCTGCGTTTTAATGCATCTGCATATCTAAAATGCGCATCCATAGACCTTCCGGGATTAAGTTCCCAAGCCTTTGCGTAAGCTTTAACCGCTTCTTCAGCATTGGCGTTGTAATACAGTGCATCTGCCAGATTGAGTGCAGCGTCGCTGTCAAGTTGATCTGCTGCGCTATATAACGCAATAGCTTCGGCATAAGCCTGACTCGCAAAAAGTTTGTTTGCTTTTTCTATTGATTGGTTCTGTGTAAATCCTACTTGACAAACTGCTAGCAGAATAATGAGTAGCGTATAATTTTTCATAGTCGAAGTTGTAGGTTAGAAGAAACGAGGTGATTTGCGATACGATGGAAGCTTGCCAAGCAAGTCGAAGTCAAATAATACCATGACCTCGTGGCTTCCGTTATTATATTCACCCAGATTAGATGTGGTGTAGTCGTATGCGTAGCCTACGCGAACACCCGGAGTAACTTCAAAATTTACCATTCCGGTTACGGCATCATCCAGACGATAGCCTATACCTGCTTCAAAACGCTGATAAAATCTTACGTTAGCATTAAGGTCAAGACTCACGGGAGCACCATTTACCCAACGCGCCATAAAAGAAGGCTTGATCTGAAAATCTGCCGAAGGTTCAAAAACATATCCACCGGTTAAAAAATAATGTGTGTTCTCGCTTCCTAAACGCTGGACTCCATCTTCGTCCTCAATATGCCGAGAGGCCACGAGGTTAGGAGCAGAAAGCCCTATGTAGTAGCTTTCAGAAAAATAATAAGCTCCAATACCAATGGTAGGGTAGGTTTGATTAATATTCTGCGCAAATGAGGGGTCTGTTGCAGGGCCACCGCTTCCTAATTGCAATCTGCTAAAATCTGTGCTAAAAAAGGAAGCACCGGCTTTTAAACCTAGAGCTAAGGTTGCATTTTCTTGAACAGGAAGTTTGTAAGCAAAATCAGCATTTAAATTGGTTTCCTGCACCACATCGCCAATCTCATCATGTACCAGATTGACACCGATTTCTACTCTTTCAGACATTGGTAAATGCCCAAAAAATGTAGCGGTAGTAGGAGCACCGTCTATGCCCACCCATTGTGCACGGTAGAGGCCGCCTAATTTAGCTTGATTCACTGTAGAATACGCCGGGTTTATCACACTCATATTATACATATACTGCGTGTATTCCGGGTCTTGTTGCCCAAAAATGCTTCCACAAAAAAGGACAAAGGCTGCAAAAAACGTAAGTTTTGAAGTTGAATTTTTCATCGGGATTATCCTTTTATCGGTTAAGGTAAACTTTACCTTGTTTTGGGCTAGTCTGGCCATCATTATAATTTATTATGTAGAAATACACACCGTTAGGCAAGGTGTTTCCGCCCAGTCTGCTTCGGTTTGCCTGACCGTTCCAGAACCCTGTAGAAGCGTTGCCTTTAAAGACAACTGCGCCGTTTCGGTTAAATATTTCTATCGTGTAGTTGGGATAAACAATATTTATATTCTGCATTTCAAAAACGTCGTTGATTCCGTCACCGTTTGGAGAGAATCCATCAGGAATAAAGACCGAATCACAACCGCTTAGGTCAGCAGTAACTGCTAGTCGTTGTGAACCTTCACAACCGGTTGCGGTATTTTGAGCCGCGATGTAATATGTGGTATTTTCCATAAGTGGTGTGGTAGGGCTAACTACCGAACCACCGCTTGCAGCATCATAAGTAATGATGTTGAAAGACGAACTCACATTAGTTTCAAGATCTGCTACGGTAGGGTTGTCATTGATACAAAATACTCCGCCATTAGTTGCCAGGCTAGGCATCGCCGGATCTTCTACAGAAAAGTCAGTAAAAGCGGCCCCAAGATTGGTAGCACTACAACCCGAAGTTTCATTTTGAATATCAAGCAAGCTGAATGTGGTTATTCCGCCGGCGGTAAATACGTTAGCGTCAAGAACAATACTTGCTGCACCATTAGTGATATCTACGTTCTCAGAAGTTACCTCAGAAGTTGTAGCTCCGGTGATCTGATAGGAGATCAAGTAGGTGTTGTTTTGTAAAGCAGAAGCTCCTGACAGCGTTACAATAACCTGCTCGCCAAAACAAACATCTGTTGCAGTTACAGTCACTCCGGTTGCATTGGGCAACGGATTTACTTCAAAACTAGTACTTACTGCAATAGGTAATGAAGTACATCCTGAAGCACTGCTGATTAAAGTCGCAGTGATACTGGTCGTTCCTGTGGCTGCTAAGGTAGTAGCAGGAATGGTAAAGCTACCAACGCCATTACTGACTAACGCTGTTGCGCTTTGAGCTAAAGCAGTGTTTGCTCCTGCAAGCTCGTAATCAATAGTGTATTCCCCATCAGCTAAATCTGATGAAGTAATCGTGACCAAGCCATCTTCTGCTAAGCAAATATCGGAAGCGCTAAGATCACCGTCCATCAAATCAGGTATAGGGTTTACGTCAAATGACACAGTAGTAGCGGTATCATTGAAGCAAAGTGATGCGGGATTCGCTATGCTGATTATTGAAACTGTTACTGACCCTGGAGTTATCAGAAGTTCGCTATCAATAGTAATTGATGCTTCGCCTCCAGCAAAAGTTACATTTTCGCTTGGCGCTAGAGTACCTTCACCAACTTGGTAAGTAATGATGTAGCTACCATCGGCAAGATCAGAATTAGTAAAAGAAATTAAAGCATCTTCGCCTAAACAAACAGAATCCACACTAATTGTGGTATTTTCTAAAGTAGGAACAGGCAACACTTCAAAATCAATAGTAATGGGTAAGCCTGTTGCATCACAACTTTGAGAAGCGGTGGTAAGTTCTTCGATCGTGAGACTCGTGGTTCCGGCTTCTGCTAGCGTTTCAGCAGCAAGTTCAAATTCGGCAACACCTGCTGTAAACGTAACATTGGTCGTTGTTTCAGCTAAGGTATTAGCGCCGCTTAAGGTGTAGGTAATTACATAATCTCCATCTTGAATAAATGTAGCATCTGTGGTTAAATTAACCGTTGCACTGCGATCTTCACAAGAGTCTGTTACCGTTCCCACGAGGTTAGTAGCATCCGGAGTCGCCACAATATTGAAAGTTGCAGTCGGCATTGTAAAATTCTCTGCCTCACAGCTACTGATTGAGTTCAAAAGCGAAGTCAACGTGAGTGTTGAAGAACCATTAGCTAGTAAAGCTTGCGGAAGATCAAATGAGCCTGTTCCGTCTGTAATAACAACGGTTGCAGTTTGATCAGTCACACTGATAGCACCAGAAATGTCGTAAATGATCTCGTAAGAACCATCAGCTAAATTGGGCGTTTCAGAAGAATCGGTTAAGGTTACCGAAACAATTTCATCTTCACAAGTATCCGCAATAGTAACACCTAGCGTCTGCGCATCAGGTTTGGGAGATACGGTAAAAGTTGTGCTCAGTTCTACAGCAGTCGTACACCCATTGGTATTAGTAATGCTGCTAAGACTAAACGTATAGTCGTCTGCCGTAGGTAAGTTTTCAGCAAGTAAATTTAAAGTTGCAGTTCCTGCTGCTACGGTAATAAGTTCTGTGTATTCTTGAGAAGTATTAGTGTTTGAAAGCGTGTAGGTAATGGTATAATCTCCATCAACTAACTCAATTTCCGGGGTAGTGGCAGCATCAGAAAAAGTAAGCACCCCGTTTTCTTCAAAACACAACGGCTGTACAACACTTAATTCGGTGTCTGTTACATCAGGCAGCGCTACGATGGTTAGCGTGTCACTTAGGTCGCCTAACTGTGCGTCGCATACGTTTTGTGTAGTAGGATCTATGATTTGCAATACACGAACTTCAGCAACTCCGGCACCAGTGAAAAAGTCAGGATTTATAGGGAAACTACCTATCCCATCGGTCATGGTAATGGTAAGTGTTTCGGTACCAGTATTTGGCGCCGGACTAACTTCATAGGTAAGTGCGTAATCCCCATTAGGAATATCGTCCAGTTCACCGGTTATAGTCGCAATGGCTTCTATAGGAAGTATGTCTTCACAAATAATATCCTCTTCTTCAGTAGGAAATGTCAACTCAAATGTCGCATTTGAAAAATCAATTACTTCTTCAATAATGATAGTAACAGTAACTTGGCTCAACGTACATAATGGATTGGTCGGCTGAACGGTATAGGTAAAGGGATACGAGCCGGGACCGTAAGTATCGCGTATATTTTCAATATTGATAAAGCTATCGTTGAATGCGGTAATTTCATTAGTAAGAAACCCTTCACTCCATACTCCGTTAGTATCTTCACCAACAATGGCATCTCTAAGATTAAAATTGGTCAAGCTGCTTAGATCATCGGTCTCACAGAAAATAGTAGTCACAGCAGGATCTACCGTACCTGCCTCAGGTGCTTCTACCACATCAAGATTGACCGTGCTCATAGTTGCAGGGCAGCTGCCTTGCGCATCCACTGTGTATGTAAAGGTGTAACTTCCCGGGCCTGCAATCTGCGCATTAAAGGTAGGCCCATTTAGCGCACCTGCGGGACCGCTGGTAATTACCCAAGTTCCAAATAGTGTAGGGTTGGGACCACTACCTATAAATTGAAAAAGGTTTACATTGGTTTCATCTTCACAAGCAACAGCATTGTTGTTGTCTCTACCGGCATAACCAGCAAGGGTCACCGTGACAATGGCATCGGTATCGGTGCATCCTGCTTCTCCTTCAACCGTGTAAGTATAAGTAAAGGTTCCACCACGATTTATAAGCCAGGTGTTGAGTTGTCCGGTTGCCGTGTTTAAACCACCACTATTGTCCTCGTCAGTCCAAGTGCCCCCGGGAACGGGAGTTCCGCCCAGTGCTGCATAGAGATCGATAAACTGGTTAGTTTCTTTGTCGCAGGAAGTAAGAGAAGCATCTTCGCCGGCACATTGGCCATAACTTTTAGATGAAATTCCCGCATTAAATAAAAGGAAAAATAGGCATGCTATTTTCCCTAAAAACGTAATTGTTTTATGCATAGGAGTTGGGTTAGTAAAATTTGATACAAGTATAATCGATTAATTGCAAATAATTACGATTAAATGTAAAAAATTTATTAAAATTATCGTAACACAACTCCTGCTAATTTACGGTTTCTGCAAATTTCCGTCGGGAAAAAGTGCAAATCTACCCCGATCAGCAGCGTGGGTATGCTCGTGAGAATCCCAAGGCCATCCACCAAATTGCGTCTGCTGATAATTCATAAAAGCAGTCTCAATATCTTTTCGGGTATTCCCTACGAAGGGTCCGTGTTTTACAACTGGTTCGTTAATGGGTTTGCCCTCTAGAAGAAGTAGTTGGGCTTTTTGGTTTCCATTTTTTACTACAAGTTCTTCAGTAGGATCTGCTTTAATTTGATGCATCGGCGGAATTTCAAATTCTTCAGCATAAAGCATTTCGCCTTCATAAAAGTAAAGTGAGCGATTGGCTCCGGCAGCACCTTTAGGAAGTGTGAATGTTGCTTCAGGCTCAAGACTGATCAGCCAGATATTGATTCCGTTTTCCGGGTTTGCCGCCCAAGAATCAGGTGCCGGTGCTAAAGCTTTAGTGTCTTTATAATTTCCGGCAATAAGTTTAATTTGAATATGCTTACCCTCGTTATCTTGTGTCGAAACTACCGGAATTTTTTCATTCCACATCATTCCAAAATAGGGTTCAACATTTTTACTTGCAGCAGGAAGATTTAACCAAATTTGAAAAAGTAATAGCGGATTTTCTTCTTCGGTATTTATAAGAGGAAACATTTCGCTATGCTGAACCCCTTTTCCGGCGGTCATCCATTGCACATCACCTTGACCAAATCTGCCGGCAGCACCTAAAGAATCGGAATGGTCAACAAAACCTTCTTCAGCAATGGTAACCGTTTCAAAACCCACGTGAGGATGCCCCGGAAATCCAGGTACTTTTGAACCGTGATACATTGCCCAACCGTCTTTCTGAACAAAATCTTGTCCCAGATTGCGGCCTGCTAGCGAAGTAGCCGGACCAAGTTGACCGTTTCCTTTAGGGTATTTATCGTTATGAAAAGCACAAAACAAAAAAGGATCTTGTGTATCCCATTGCGCGTGTAATTGTGTGATTTTTTGAATAGCTGCCATTGTTGATAATTTAGATGGAATACGAAGATACGAGTCAAAATCGTAATGCGAAAGCTTCTTCTTAGGCCTTTAGAAGCTTAGGAACGCATAGTGTTTTATAAATTTGTAGGCTCAACAAAAGAATAGCTATGCGATTTTATCAAAAGGAAATACGGTTACAATCCAGAAGCCGTGGATTTCATCTTATTACGCAAGAAATAGAACGTAATCTTGATGACTTGAAAAACATTAAAGTTGGTCAACTTCAGGTATTTATAAAGCATACTTCGGCAAGTTTAACGATCAATGAAAATGCAGATCCAACGGTACGCCAGGATTTTGAAAGTCATATGAACAAAATGGTTCCTGAGAATGCACCGTATTATATTCATACCTATGAAGGCCCAGATGATATGCCTGCGCATATAAAAGCGTCGCTGATGGGCGCTTCGGTAACTATTCCGGTCACTAACGGAAGGTTAAATCTGGGTACTTGGCAAGGTATATATCTTTGCGAGCACCGCAATCACGGCGGAGCCCGCAAAGTTGTGCTTACGTTATTTGGTGAGTAGGGCTTCTTTAGCTGCGATAAGTTGCTCTAGAATATGCTCTACACCGCCTTCATTGTTGCTTTTGGTAGTATAATTTGCTGCTTTAGTAACATTAGGATGTGCATTTTGCATCGCAAAACTGTAATCAGCTTGCTCTATCATTTCAAGGTCGTTATTATAATCTCCAAAAACCATAGTTTCGGCCTTAGACACTTTTAATTGATCTTGAAGAATTTTAAGCGCGCGGCCTTTATCAGTATCCAAGTGACTGATGTCTAACCAGTATTCACCGCTAACTTTTACTTTAACTTCTTTTTCTAAAGCTTTTGCAATAGGGTAGGTAGTTTCTTCTGAACCGCCAAAGCTGTACACAGCAATTTTAAAGAAATGGTCGTCGTTAATTTCGGTGAGGTCAGGAACGCGCTTGAATTTGGTATAATATTCTTGAAAAATTTCAATAAACGGTTCGTGATCAGATTCAACGTATGCTTGTTCTTTTCCGCATAAAACAATGTGCGCATCTTCGATCTCACGCATTTGCTTGATAAGATTATGCACGGTTTCGGTATCTACGGTACAGGTATCTAAAACTTCAGTTTTTTTGATCGTGATTCCACCATTTTCTGCAACTACGATGATCTCATCTTTAATTGCGTCAAGCTTGTGAATGATACTGTAATATTGACGACCGCTGGCCGCGATGAATTGCACATCGTGCTTTTGCAGCTGTTTAAAAAGATCAAAAAATTTAGGGCTTACTTTTCCTTCGTCATTAAGAAGGGTGCCGTCCATATCAGAAACGACGAGTTTTACTTGTGTTAAATCCATATTTACAAAAATAACCCATAAACACGAGCCGTGTTTATGGGTCTTATTAATTGATTCTTAAATTATCGCTAAGCGATAGTGGACCTGCGCTTACTTATACATTGCTCCCTGATCAATACCTTCACTGGCTTTCTCAATGAAATCGCGAAGATCTTGATTGGCGTTTTTTAAATCTTCAGCACGCAGGTACATCATATGGCCGCTGCGGTATCCTTTAAAGTCCATTCGGTCTGAA
The DNA here is from genome assembly GCF_900130045.1 of Leeuwenhoekiella palythoae. GTDB lineage: Bacteria > Bacteroidota > Bacteroidia > Flavobacteriales > Flavobacteriaceae > Leeuwenhoekiella > Leeuwenhoekiella palythoae. The sequence goes on along the minus strand of NZ_FQXT01000003.1, from coordinate 489,854 downwards.
AATTTCCCGTTGATGTTGATCTGGCTCATAATATATTTTGCATTAAAATACGTACATGCCCCGTCATAATAGCCAGACTGAACCATCAAGTGCAAATTAGCGTTCATTCCCATCGCGTCTCTAAGATCTGCACCGGTGTGATTATTAGAGCGGTCCCAAGGATGCACGTTGCCAAACATATCATAAGTGAGGTCTGTTTTAAAGCCTAATTCTTCAGACATATAATAGTTGATTGCCGGGGTAAAACTGTGCAACCAAGACGTCAATTCACTATTGTAATCCGGGCGCTCGCCGGCATCTGCGATGTCTAAACCTTTGTAACGCGAATCTAGACGACCTATGGTATAACCTTCTTTATCACGTAGCAAGTCTTTCCAGAAATAATTAAAAGGAACCGCCAGGTTATTTTGGCTCACTGTTCTTTCTGAAAGTCCGGAGTAGTAAGCAGTTTTCTCTATTGCTTGTTGTTTTTCGGCTTCAGAAGCATAACCTCCTTTTGCCAAAACCGGCAGCAATTCTTCCACAGCATATTTTTCAACTTCCGGAAGCATTTCTGTTAAATCCTTATTTTGAAGGGCAGGAGGCAAGGCGTTATGATACCAAGCTGCCGCGGCAAAATACGGTAGACGGTTTGCGATCTCTACTGGACCGGCAAAGTCAAAACCTATTTCGGTAGGAGAAACTAAAATCACACCGTTTAAATACATCCAGTTTCCTTGTTGTAAGGCTTTGGCTAAGCCTGAAACACGTGTAGTACCATAGCTTTCACCAATGATAAATTTAGGAGAACGCCAGCGGTTATGACGTGTAACAAAAGTATTCACCCAATCTGCGAGATAAGATATGTCTGCATTTACTCCGAAGAACTGATCACGCTTGGGCATTTCACCTGCTGCGTTAGGAACCATTCTGCTATAGCCGGTATTTACCGGATTTACATAAACGATATCCGCCACATCTAAAACCGAATTTGGATTGTCTTTAATTCCATACGGTTGAACCGGATAACCTTCGTCGGTGATTTTTAAAATACGCGGACCGGTATACGCAATATGCATCCAAACCGAAGCAGAACCAGGACCACCATTAAAACTGATCAGCAACGGGCGCGTTTGATTGTCTTTTACATCTGTTCTGGTGTAATAGGTATAATTTAGAGTAGCCACAGGATTCCCGGAATTGTCCCAAACCGGTTGAAAACCAAGCTCTGCCTTATACGGAATATTCTGACCTTTTATGGTCACACTGTGAGTTGAAGTAATTGTAGTATCAACAGGGGCTTTTACTTGTTGTGCGCGTAGGGCGGAAGCGAAACACACGAGAAGCGCAAGTGCGCTAAGAGTAGTTTTTAGATTCATAGAAGATTAATTATTCGTAATTCTTAAAAATACGGATATGGTTTAGTTTTTTAATAAAATGCAACGATAAATCCTTTTACTGCAATTAAAATTTAGTGCTTAGAAATTTTTAATCTAATTATTGAAGAATTATCAATTTTTGACGGTTGAATTTAGCAGTTCTGATAGTTGATTACTGTCAAAGGTTTTTCCATTTTTTACTACCATAAAGATATCTTGGGTATTTTCAATATTTTTCAACGGATTAGCATTAAGTAATAGCAAATCAGCCTGCGCACCTGCATTGATTTGTGGCAGTTGCTTTTTGAGAAAAACGGCTCCGTTTTGCGATGAGGTCTGTAAAGCTTCAAGCGGAGATAAGCCGGCATCTACCAAGGCTTGTAATTCTTTATGCAGTGAAATCCCGGGATACGTGTAGGAGTTGAATGCACCACTATCTGAGCCGGCAAGTAATCCCACTCCGTTATCTGCTAAAGTACCTGCAAGTTTTACAAATGCCGAATCTAGATTTTTACGCATAACCACAAACTCCGGTGAAGCATTTTTTGCACTGTTAATGCGACCCGCATAGGTTTTTTGAATTCCGTTGCCTATATAGTTTAAGTATTCATCTTGCGTATGATCTACTTCGTCAAGATAGCTCAGGGTATGACCAATATGAAGCGTAGGAACCACAAAAACATTACGTTCTTTGAGTTTATTGAATGTCTGCGTCGCAACCGAATCTGAATAGGTTTGCATTACACGATCTAGAGAGGTCCAAAAGCCGGCTTCGTTATTCTTTACCGCTTCGGTGATGGCAAGTTCATCAGAAGAACAACCTTTTAAAACATAATACAAATGTTCAATCGCATCGATTCCTGCACTTGTAGTTTCATCAACCGTCACCGAGTAGGGCATATGACCACTTGTGATCATGTTGCGTTTTTCAGCTTCTGAAATCACTTTTAAATAATTTTCTCCAGAAATGTTACTGTCGTAGATCTTGACAAAATCCACGTTCAATTCCTGCAGACTATCTAGCGCCTGCTCGATGTCTTGATCATTTTCCACTTCAAGCGAACCTGCCCAAGTTGCGCCGGGTCCGTCAATTTTTGGTCCGCTGGTATAAATAGTTGGTCCCACAAGCGTGTTGGCTGCAATTTCCTTTTGCCACTTTTGAACCGCGGTAGTTAGATCGCCGCCGGCATCACGTACGGTGGTGATTCCGTTTGCGATAAAAAGTTTCAGTAAATCTTTATTTTCTTCAATTAAATCAGCACCACCTCTAAAATGCACGTGATTATCCCAAAGACCAGTCATCAGGTATTTACCGCTTCCGTCAATTTGCTGCTTGGCTGCACTGGTCATCAAATCTCGACTGTTTACAATAGAGTGAATCGTATCACCCGCAATAAAAACTGATTGATCTTGTGCAACTTTTCCATTTTGCAGGTTGATAATGTTCACATTATGAATGGCAATATCAAATTGTGGAGGAGGATTTCCGCAGGAATTTAGAAGAGTTATTAAAATAAGTAGAGGAAGTAAAGCTCTTTTCATAAATAGGGTGTTGTGATGCTTTAAAAATAGGAATAAAAAAAGAGCCTCGTTAAAGGCTCTTTTCAATTTTATTGGCACCGCCAAAGGATTTATTGCTCTTTGATTATTTTCCCCATTCTGTATGGAAAATACCTGAACGGTCGATACGCTCATAGGTATGTGAACCAAAGTTATCGCGTTGCGCCTGAATCACATTCAATGGAAGTCGGCTTGAGGTATAAGCTTCAAAATAATTTAAAGCACTTGATAAACCGGGAACCGGAATTCCGCTTTGCGCCGCATAAGCTACCGTCTCACGAACAGACTCCAAAGTACCTTGTACTTTTTCTACAAAAGATGGCGCTAATAATAGGTTAGGCAATTCTTTATCTGCAGTATATGCTTGAGAAATGTCTTCTAACAATCCGGCGCGAATGATACATCCTGCTCTCCAAATCTTAGCGATAACAGACATGTCAAGATCGTACTCGTACTCTTTAGAAGCGTCTGCCAATTGATGTAAACCTTGAGCGTAAGCGATGATAAAAGAGAAATACAGCGACTCTTCGGCCATTGCGATGATTTTGTCTTTATCAATAGGTTTTGGCTCTGGTCGGCTGTATAATTTATCAGCAACGATGCGCTCTTCTTTTAATGCTGAGATCTCACGCATACTCACTGCAACATCAATGGTAGGAACAGGAATTCCTAAGTCCATTGCATTTTGTGAGGTCCATTTACCGGTACCTTTTTGCTTGGCTTTGTCGAGGATCATATCTACTAATCTTCCATCACCTAGATCATCTTCTTGCTTGAAAATTTCCGCGGTAATTTCAACTAAAAAAGATTGCAAGCGTCCTTTATTCCATAGGTCATAGACTTGATGCAATTCATCATTATCAAGACCAACAGATTTTTTCAAAAGATCATAAATCTCAGAAGTCAACTGCATAAGACCATACTCGATACCATTATGCACCATTTTTACATAGTTACCGGCAGATTTAGGTCCTAAATGCGCCACACAAGGTTCACCATTAAATTTAGCCGAAACCGCTTCAAATATAGGTTTGATATGGGTATATGCTTCTGCGTTTCCGCCGGGCATAATACTTGGTCCTTTACGAGCACCTTCGGCACCACCGCTAACTCCGGCTCCAAAGAAGTTAATTCCTTTTTCTTTCAAATAAGCTTCACGACGGTCTGTATCTGTGAAGAATGAGTTTCCACCATCTATGATAATATCACCTTGGTCTAGGTGAGGTAAAAGTGTCTCAATGACTTGATCAACAATTTTACCGGCAGGTACAAGCAACATGATTTTGCGGGGAGCGGCAAGCGCCTCTACAAAAGTTTCGATTTCGGTAGAAGCATCAACCTTGTTTAGGTCTCCACCTTCTTTTTTTAGGGCATCTACTTTTTCCTGATCTAAATCGTAACCAAAGGCCTTAAAACCGTTGTCTGCGACGTTTAAAATAAAGTTACGTCCCATTACGCCCAGACCTACCAGTCCAAAATCATAATTTTTATGCTCCATAATAATTAGTTATTGTTCTTTTTAATTTGACACCATAATGTTTTTATAAAGACCCCTGTGTGCCGTCAAGATGCCTTATTTTTGTATTGGTTATGGTCAAAATTAAATGATAACATTGACTTTTTACCCCTTTATTCTATAAACTCATGTTATAATTGTAAATAACCACCTAACGAATCAAAAAATAGAAAAATAATTATTCTTATGAATAAAACATCTAATCAGCTCCTGGTCATTTTTGGAGCTTCTGGAGATCTAACTGCCCGTAAACTTATTCCTGCTTTGTACAACTTATATGAGGGAGGACATTTTCCCGAAAATTTTGCAGTGCTAGGAGCGAGTAGGAGTGATATGAGTGATGAAGAATTTAGAAAACGCGTTGTTTACGAGAGTCCGTTTTTAAAAGATAAACTCAAAAAGAAAGATGACGAGTTCATCAAGAAATTTGCAGACATGATGTTTTATTCAGATCTAGGCGATGATTATGATTCTGAATACAGCAAACTCAACAAACGTATTACCTCACTAAACGAGGAGCACGGTCTTGATGGTAATTATTCCTTTTACCTTTCTACGCCACCAAGTTTGTTTGAGCCCATCTCAAAAAATCTTTCTGACCAAGGGTTAACAAAAGGTTCCGGGACTGACAAAGGATTTAGACGTATCATCGTTGAGAAACCTTTTGGTTACAGTCTGGAAACTGCAAAAGAGCTTAACGCCGGGTTGCAGAAGTATTTTAAAGAAAAGCAGATTTACAGAATAGACCATTATCTAGGTAAAGAAACCGTACAAAACTTAATGGTCACCCGTTTTTCAAACTCTATTTTTGAACCGCTTTGGAACCGTAATTACATTCACCACGTAGAAATCACCAATGCTGAAACTGTAGGTGTAGAAAAGCGTGGAGGCTACTACGACAAATCTGGAGCTTTACGTGATATGTTTCAGAGTCACCTGCTGCAGATTGTTTCGTTAATAGTAATGGAACCACCCATAAGCGCTGACGCTGACGAGATCCATAACGAAAAGGTAAAAGCACTGAAGTCTATACGCAGAATGACTGATACGCAAACGCTTTTTGATCACACGATGAAAGGACAATATGTTGCTTCTAGCATCGATGGAAAACGCGTAAAAGGCTATCGTGAGGAAGAAGGAGTAGATCCTGATTCTAAAACCGAAACCTACGCAGCGATCAAATTCTTTGTAGATAACTGGCGTTGGAAGGATGTTCCGTTTTATGTTCGTACTGCTAAGCGTATGCCAACTAAGGTTACCGAAGTGGTAATTCATTTTAAAACACCGCACCACCAGGTGTTTAAAGAGCAGGACATCAATAATAAAGACAATAAACTGGTAATTCGTATTCAGCCAGATGAGGGTATTTTGATCAAATTTGGGGTAAAAGTTCCGGGGCAAGGCTTTAAAGTAGAGCGTGCGAATATGGACTTTTACTACAGCAGTCTTGCCGACAAAAATATTATGGATGCTTACGAGCGTCTATTGCTGGATGCGATGCAAGGAGATACAACCCTTTATGCGCGTGCCGATGAGGTTGAGGCGGCTTGGGCATTTGTTGATCCTATTCTAGAATATTGGGCAAACGACAAAGATGTACCAACTTACGGTTATCCTGCCGGAACCTGGGGCCCTAAGAATTCTGATGATTTGATCGAAGATAGTAATGGTTGGAGAAATCCGGGAGAGTTACTTACCGATGAAACCGGATTCTGTATTATCTAAACTAAATTTTTAATTAAAATTATTCCAGAAATGGATTTACATATTAAAGAAACGAAGCAGCTTGTTGCTGAAGAATTTTCTGAATTTTTTAAAGAAAAATGTACCACCGGAGAAGATGTGCATATCGCACTTTCCGGCGGAAGCACTCCAAAGATTGTTTTTGATCATTTAGCCAAAGAATACGGTGCAGATATCGATTGGTCTAAAGTGTTTTTATATTGGGGAGATGAGCGTTGTGTGCCGCCTTCTGATGATGAGAGCAACTACAAAATGACGGTAGAACACCTGATTTCTAAAATTGATATTCCTGAAGAAAATATCTTTAGAATCAAAGGAGAAGATGATCCTGAAGAGGAAGCAAAGCGCTATTCAAAAGTGCTTGATGAGCAATTGCCAAAAGCAAATGGAATACCATATTTTGATGTTGTCATGTTAGGAATGGGAGATGATGGGCACACCGTTTCTATTTTTCCGTACAATATTGAATTATGGGATATGCCAGAGAATTGTCGTGTGGCTAAACACCCTGATTCTGGGCAAAAGCGCGTGACCTTCACCGGTAAGATCGTGAACAATGCTAAAACCATTGCGTTTTTAGTTACCGGAGCAGGAAAAAAAGAAAAGGTAACTGCGATTCATAAAAAGCACGATGGCTATAAAGAATTTCCTGCGAGTTTAGTAGCGCCTAAACAGGGCGAATTGCATTGGTTTTTAGATCAAGACGCTGCAGCGGGTTTATAACGTCTAGCTAATTCAATAGCTTAAATTTTTTAGGGATTCCCAGGCTCAACGTGTATTAAAATAAAGTTGAGGTTGGGAATTTCTTCTTTTAAATAGTCTTGTAATCGATGGGCGATCTCGTGCCCTTTAGCCACCGAAATGCTTCCGTCTACAATGGCGTGCAAATCTAAGTGATAACTCATTCCGGCTTTTCGAATGAATGCTTTTTCGGTATCTAAAACTCCCGGAACTTCTAATGCTTTGATGCGTACCAATTCGATAATATCATCATAGCGATTTTCGTCCATAATTTCGCCTAAAGCAGGCCTGAAAATGAGATAGGCGTTATACAGAATAATACCCGAAGCAAAGAGGGCTGCCCAATCGTCTGCAGTCTCAAAACCTTCCCCAAAAATCAAAGCAACAGAAATTCCTATAAAAGCCATTACTGAAGTGATCGCATCGCTACGGTGATGCCAGGCGTCAGCTTTAAGTGACGAACTATTGGTTTCCTTGCTGCGTTTTAGTACAATTCTAAAGGAGATTTCTTTCCAAATTATGATTACTGCCAGCACGATAAGTGTCCAGAGTTTTGGTGGTTTTTGAGGAGTTACCAGTAAAATATTTTGAACGCTCTCGTAAGCGATCACCGTTGCAGATGTCACCAAGAAAGCAACGACCATAAAGGTAATGAGCGGTTCAATTTTACCGTGACCGTACGGGTGATTGTCGTCTGCAGGTCTTTCAGCATATTTTAAACCAAAAAGTACCAGAAGCGATGCAAAAATATCTGCGGTAGACTCGATGGCATCAGCGATCAAAGCATAAGAATTGCCAAAGATCCCGGCCAAAGCTTTAGCGATAGCCAGCACGGTATTGCCAACGATGCTGAAGTACGTAGCGCTTACTGCAGATTCTGTTTTACTCATAATTTAAATCTAAGGGGAGTGCAAAGTTCTGTTATTTAAATTGCCTATCCCGTTAAGATCTCAATTATTTATCTCTGAGTAAATCTGATTTGTCTGGTTCTTTAGTTGCTTTTTCAACCTTATCACTATCCTTACGCGATTGCATTTCTACACGAGTACGCGGTAAACTATGCGGATAATTTTCTTGGATAAAAATGACCAATTTTTCTCTTACGTGTACACGTAGATCCCAGGCAGTAGGGGAGTCAATGGCGCTCATTAGGGCTCGGGTTTCGACCATTTCGTTATTGGTATCAGTCACCTGAAGCACGTTAACTTCACCATCCCATAAGTCAGTATTCTTAAGAATTCTGGTGAGCTCTTTGCGAAGTGCATCAAATGGTACGTTGTAATCTGTATAGATAAAAACAGTACCTAAAATATCAGAAGAATTGCGCGTCCAGTTTTGAAAAGGTTGTTCGATAAAATAGGTTGTAGGCAGTACCAGACGGCGTTTGTCCCAGATTTTTACAACCACATAGGTAAGATATATTTCTTCTATACGTCCCCACTCTCCTTCGACGACCACGACATCATCTAGACGAATAGGCTGCGTAAACGCAATTTGAATCCCCGCCATCAAAGTACCTAGAGCTTTTTGTGCAGCGAAACCAATGATGATCCCAGCGATTCCGGCGGAAGTCAACATACTCACACCTATAGAGCGAATGCTATCAAAACTCATCAAGGCGATACTTACCGCAAAAAGAATGATCAAAAACATAAGCACGCGCTCGAGTACGGTAAATTGCGTATAGACTTTACGCGCATGAACATTGTCTGAAGCACTCATATCATATTTTAAAAGAATATTTCTTTTAAATGCTTTGAGAATGACGATTAAAATCCAAGTGATGCTTAAAATAAAGAGCAATGTACTTACGTGACTCAAAAAGTTCTCCTCTATAAATTCTAAAATGCGATCGTTAGTTTTGATGATTTTGAGCACAAGCGCCAACATAAACAGCGCGAGCGGAAGTCTCATTTTTCCAGCGAAATTGACCGGTAGAATATTCTTAGGGCTTTTGCCCAATTTCTTTAGAAAATAGAAAATCAAGCCGAAAAAGACCATTCCTGCAAGAATGGTAATGAGCAAAAATTTTGAGGTTTGCGAGTCAAAATAGTCTAACATAAGCCCAGTGTTTTGTAGAATTTACTTTGAAGTTAAGCGGAAGCAGGACATATTTCCGTTAAGGATATTTAAAACTTTTGAGATCAAGATACTATAACGATAGTAAATTAAAGAACTGCTATGCTCAACTAGCATTAATAAAAAAAGCGCTGTTTTTACACAGCGCTTCACACAAACAAATTTTAACCCAATGATTAACTCCCAGTATAACCAGGATTCTGAGTTAACTCTGCTTCTTTATTAAGTTGAATCTCGCGAAGAGGTATGGGGAACAACTCGTGAAATTCTTGCAGTCCTTCAATGCGCATTGTTTGAGGTAACGGAATACTCTCATCTTGAATGTTAAGTCGTGTAGCACGCTCTACGAGCATTTTGGTTCGCATTAAGGTCATTCTTCGGTTTTCCTCAGCGAGCAATTCACGTACGCGCTCATCGAGTATAAAATCAAGGCTCATTTCTCCTGCAGTTACCTGAGGAGCATTTGCGCGTGTTCTTAAAATATTAATAGTAGTTGCAGCACCACCCGGATTGTTCTGAGCCACTTGCGCTTCTGCCTTTAGTAAATAGGTTTCACCTAAACGCATAATCATGAAATCTTTCCACATCCCAAAACCAAATACATCTGCAGGATCAAAATGTCCCCATTTTAACGAATAAGGTTGAATTCTGGCAAGCGTATCAATCCCTTCATAAGGCACGAGTTCGCCATAAATATCAGAAAAATTAGGATCAGGATTATTGTATCTAAATCGCTTATGGATGTTATGTTTAGAGTTACGCATGTCTCCTTCATCATATAGATCATAGATGACCCAGTTGTTAAGACGAATACGTGCAATTCCTCTACCACCTAACGAATCTGCCGGGATCATACCATTTACGTTATGGTAGCCAGCACCCCAAATACGACGTTGTTGAGGAGAACCACTTGAACCACCACGCACATCTGCAGGGTTCTCATTTTCTAAGACCCAAATAGCTTCAGTATTTCCTTGTGAACGGCGCTGATTTCCCTTAAAGAACATATCAGAAAAAGGATCTCCTTCTTCACCTGCTTTCACACCATAACGTTCTGTAACTAATTGAAAGGCATTGCTATTTATAATAATATCGGCTTGATCTTCAGCGAGATCAGGTTGTCCAGATCTTAGGTAGAATTCTGCAAATAATTGATGCGCCACATACTTATGCACGCGTGCTTCAAATTGAGGAGCGTTTGTGGGATCTGCAAGATTTGCGGTAGCGTATTGCAAATCTGTTTCAATCTGAGCATTTATTTCTTCCAGAGAATTCCTGGTGTAATCAAAACGAGCTTCAGTAACCGGTTCTGTAATCAGGGGAACTCCACCAAAAAGCGTTGCCAGATTATTATAAGCATAAGCTCTAAAAAAGCGCGCTTCGGCATTAATAGCATCTTTTTCTTCTTGAGAAAGTTCTTCTGAAGTATTGGCCTCAATGCTGGCGATAATACTGTTAGTATTTTCAACCATATTGTACCAAAGCTCCCAGCTTTGATATGCTGCACTATCATCTGTAGTTAATTGATTGTACTTGTAATACGGTACTTCAACTCCTTGCGGTGCTGTAGGCCATACGATATCTGTACCGGCTTGCCATACAGATAACCAACCTTGTTGCCCGCTTCGGGTATAAAAAGTACTCAGCATTTGATAAAGTCCCACGAGCTGGGCTTGATACCCCAATTCATCGTTAAGTGTTTCTGGAGTAAAGTCAGAACGAATTTCTTCTTCTAGAAAGTCATCACCGCAAGAACTAAATATGAAGATATTTAGGCTAAGCAGTATAAGTGTAAGTTTAGATATATTTTTCATAAAGTGTATCTTTTTTCGATTAGCCATTTTAAAGCGAAACATTAAGTCCTATAGAGTATGTTCTCACAACTGGGTAGTTGTTAGTCCAATCTCCAGACCCTCTATACGATTGGCTACTTTCTGGATCCCAGCCTATCCAATCTGTCCAGGTATATAAATTTCTTCCGGCTACGTAGATCATTAAATTATCAAGGCCAAAACGCTCAATTTTTTCAATAGGAAATCTGTAGCTGAGACGCGCATCTTTTAATCTTACGTAACTTGCATCTCTAGGATAGCCGTAGCCCAAAGTATTACGATAAACAAGAGAAGGAAATTCATTGCTTTGGTTTTCAGGTGTCCAGTACCCTACGTTAGAAGGGGTGTTACGTCTTGATAATTCATCCCCGTAGTTGATGTCAGGATTACCTTTTAAAACTCCTTGAACGGTCTGAATAAAGAACGATAAATCAAAGTTTTTGTAAGAGAAGGTATTTGTCAAACCGCCGGTCCATTTAGGAAGGCTTGAGCCTAAATAAACGCGATCGTTTTCTGGCTCAATCACTCCATCACCATTAATGTCTTCAAATTTTAAATCTCCTGGATTGGCATTAAAGCTACCTGTGTCTTCACCTTCTTGCCATACACCAACCATTTTGTAATCATAAATAGCACCTAGTGATTTACCAATAAACCATCTACTTGGGATGTCATCTTCGCCATCGCCATAAAGATCAAGAATCTCATTTTTATAGGTAGAGAAGTTGATGTTGCTCTCCCATCTAAAATCACCGGTGTCAATATTGGTGCTGTTTACAGTAAATTCAAAACCTCTGTTTTCTACCGCACCTATGTTTTCAATAATACTAGTAGTACCTGTCAGAGCCGGGATGCTTCGGTTAAGAAGAAGATCTTCGGTTTTTGATTTATAGACTTCAAACGATCCGTTAATCCGGTTATTTAGTAAGCCAAAGTCAACACCAAGGTTCCCAGAAACCGTAGTTTCCCATTTTAAGTTCGGGTTACCTAAACCGGCGATGTAAGTCCCGGTATAGGACTGCCCACCAAATGGATAAAGCAATGTACCTGCACGGGTTTGAGTTTGGTTAATTCCTACCCCACGGTTACCCGTTTCACCAATAGAAAATCTTAGCTTCAAATTGTTAATGACATCAGCATTTTCCATAAATGCTTCCTTGTGAATATTCCACCCTAATGCTGCAGATGGAAATACACCATATTTACTGGTATTTGAACCAAAGGCTGAATACCCATCGCGACGTACCGTAAACGTAAGTAGATAACGACTGTCATAATTATAATTAAGTCGTCCCATTTGTGATAAGAGCGTAGATCTAGTGCTATAGGTATCACCAGTGATATTTTCTGCTGCCGAAATATTATTGTACGATAACTGGTCGTTTACAAAACCGGTACCTGTAAGAGACTCTTGGAAAAACTCATTGGCTTGCGCACTATATAAAGCGGTTAAATCAAAATTATGTTTCCCGAAGCTCTTAGAGTATTTTAGGATATTTTCAATAATCCATACTTTTTCTTCATCACCGCCTACATTTGCTGTACCTCTGTTATTATTTGCAGCACGACCGGTATAGTTGCGATATAAATACGGATTAAACGTGTACGAAGCGTTAATTCTATAGCTCAAACCTTCGGCAAATGCCGGAGTAACTTCAGCAAAAACATTACCTGATAAAGTACGCTCGCGCTGTACGCGGTCTGTAGTTAGACCCAACAACGGATTTTCATAAAGCAACTCTGGCAACATAGGGTTGATTATGAGTTCGCCGTTCTCATCATAAGGAACAGAGTAGGGGCTCATAGCTGTTGCCAAAAGTAAATTTGCGCGACCACCATCAAAATTGTTATTGGCAAAAAATGCATTAAGGCCAACCTTTAAATAGTCGGTGAGTTGAACGTCTATATTAGAACGCAGGGTGAATTTTTGATAATCATAACCTTCAATAACCCCTTTTTGATCCAAATAACTTCCGGATACAAAATATTTGGTTTTCTCGCTTCCACCGCGAATACTTAAGTTATGCTCTTGAATAACACCGCTTCTGGTCGCAATATCAAACCAATCTGTAGTGATCCCTGCATTATAATTGTCTATTTCAGACTGATTTTCAAGAATACGATCTTGTTCTGCTCCAGGATTATTTTGGCTGAAAAAATCTGCGTATTTCTGCACATAAGCATCAGGACCTAAAGGTTCAAGCACATTTGCAAATTCTTCAATCGCGCCATACGTGCTGTAATTGATCACAGGATCACCGCTGGTTCCTCTTTTAGTTTGAATAAGGATAACTCCGTTAGATCCACGTGTACCATAAATTGCAACGGCAGAAGCATCTTTTAGAATTTGAATAGACTGAATATCTCTAGTGTTGATATCGTTTAAAGTACCTGTAAACGGAACACCATCTAAAACAATAAATGGACTCGTACTTCCTGTGATTGAATTGATACCGCGCACTTGAATAGATCCGGTAGAACCTGGCACCGAAGAACCCTGACTTATATTTAGTCCGGCAGTAGTACCTTGAATAGCTTGAGTTACGTTAGTCACTGGTAGGTTTTCTAGACGTTCTTCAGGAACAGAAGCCACAGAGCCCGTGACATCAGACTTCTTTTGACTACCATACCCAACGACAACGATTTCGTCTAAAACACCAAGATCTTCTTCTAGCTGGGCATTAATCGTAGATTGACCGTTTACAGGAATATCAATCGTTTTCATTCCTACATAAGAAAAAGAGAGCACAGCGTCTGCAGCAACTTCAAGTTCGTAATTTCCGTCAAAATCAGTTGTGGTACCGTTAGAAGTACCTTTTACAACAACCGTAACTCCGGGAAGTGGCATACCATCTGCCGCTGTTGTAACTGTACCGGAAACAGTCTGTTGTGGTTGCGATATCGTTGTAGCTTTAACATCAAAAGAAAAGCCTAACAACAACATTACAAGACTGCAAATCGCAATTGATTTTAATTGTAACATGTTTTGTTTCATAGAATAAGTATTAGTTGAACATCTAGCTTAATGTGTTTAATTGTTTATAAGCGTTTAATCAGAGTTCAATGTTCTATAAAATGCGTTTTGTGTATCGGGGGCTTATCAATTAATAATAGGGGGTTGATGGTGCAGGATAGGTATAATGGGGACTTTTGGCCCTAATTCTATGCATTTGAAATGCATAACTGATAAAAATGAGCTTTAAGAATTTGCTATTTTAAGCCTAAATTTTTTGTTATAAATAAACTTTTAGAGTCGTTTTGATGAGGAATAAAAAACCGCAAATTTAAATTTTCGCATTATAAATGTATAAAACACATTTATTTTTGTTTTATTTGTAAAGCCGATTTTAGAATTTTTGAAAATCGGTTTGAATTTGGTTTCAGAACTTTCTGAGAATTATACAAACACTCTAAATTTTATAACATGTTTAAATTTCGATTGGTCTTTATTCTCGCGCTGCTCGTTTCATCTCAAGTCTTTTATTCTTGCGATACTACAAAGACTGCCGACGATTACACCGCGTATCTTTTTGTTTACTTCACTGGTAATAGGGCTGGGGAAGAAGCCGTGCATTATGCTTTAAGTAGAAATGGCTTTGATTATTACGCTTTAAATGATGACAAACCTATTGTGAGTACAGACAGTATAAGTACTACCGGTGGTGTTCGCGATCCGCATATTTTAAGAGGAGAGGATGGAAATTTCTATATGGTTTTAACCGATTTAAAAACCGATAACGGCTGGAGCAATACCGAAATTATTTTGGCAAAGTCTAAAGATCTATTAGACTGGGAAACGTCGCAAATCAATCTTGCTGAAGAATTTTCTGAGTTTAGTGATATTAGCAGAGCTTGGGCTCCGCAGACCATTTACGATGCAGAAGCAGGTAAGTATATGGTGTATTTCTCTATGTTACAACCGGGCGGGTATGATATCATTTATTACGCGTACGCTAATGAAGATTTTACAGCGTTAGAGAGCACTCCCAAACAACTTTTTTACAGTCCGGATGAGAAATCCTGTATCGATGCAGACATCATCAAAAAGGATGATAAATACTATATGTTCTATAAAACAGAAGGAACCGCGACCAAAGGAATTCGTGTGGCTGTTTCAGACAGTTTAACATCTGGTTATGTGCCTGAAGAGGGCTATAAAGATCAAACTGATCGCGCAGTAGAAGGTTCTTCAGTATTTAAAATGATTGATAGTGATAAGTATATTTTGATGTATGACATGTATGTTGATGGAAAATATCAATTTGCTGAGTCAACCGATTTATTAAACTTTAAAGCTTTGGGCGCAGATAAGGTTTCTATGAATTTTCATCCGCGTCACGGGACGATCATTCCGGTGACAGAAGCCGAAGCAACGCAGTTACTAAAAGCTTTTCCATCAGAAAATTTACCGCTGGTAGTGGGCTCAAAGTCGGGTGCTGTACGCACTCAGAATATGGTAACCAACGCAGAGAATGCTTCGGTATATTTACCGGTTTATACAGATAGCAGCGTAGCAGCTCTTGATCCGCAATTGATCACTTTTCCGGGAGTTAAATTGATAGATTCAGGAGCTAAAGATTTCTCAAGTGCGGCACAGTCGTATACGCTTGAATTACCTGACGGAACTCAAAAAACCTACTCGGTAGAAGCAGCAGTAGCGAATAATCCGGTTCTTGATGGGTATTATGCTGATCCCGAAATCATTTATTCATCTAAAGATCAAAAGTTTTATTTATATCCTACCAGCGACGGTTTTGACGGTTGGAGCGGAACTTATTTTAAGACCTTTTCTTCAAAAGATCTGGTACATTGGGAAGATGAAGGTGTCATTGTAGATTTACTTGAGGATGTTTCCTGGGCTAACCGTAACGCTTGGGCGCCTTGCATTGCTGAAAAAGAGATTGATGGGGAGTTGAAATACTTCTACTATTTTTCTGCTGCACAGAACATAGGTCTTGCTACAGCAGATGACCCGGCCGGCCCATTTACTGATTCTGGAAAAGCTTTTGTAGGGGAGAAGCCCGAGGCGATAAAACGCGGTGGCGGTCAAATAATTGATCCTGATGTTTTTGTAGATCCAAACGATGGGAAAGCTTATTTTTATTGGGGTAACGGCTATATGGCTGGTGCAGAACTCAATGACGATATGATGTCTTACAAAGAAGAAACACTAAAAGAAATGACTCCTGACGGCACTTTTAGAGAGGGGACCGAAGTGTTTTTTAGAAAAGGTAAATACTACTTCCTGTGGTCTGAAGACGATACCCGAAGCCCCAATTATCGTGTGCGTTATGCGACGGGAGATACTCCGTTAGGACCTCTAAATATTCCGGAGGAGAATTTAGTGATCAAAAAAGATGAGGAAAATGAAATTTATGGAACCGGTCATAATTCGGTGATCAATGTACCGGGTACAGATGATTGGTATATTGTGTACCATCGCTTTACACGTCCACGTGGAATCACAATGGGTGGTCCGGCTGGCTTTCACAGAGAAGTTTGTATAGATAAGCTGACTTTTGCTGAAGATGGTTCGATTCTCGAAGTAACGCCTACCGTTGAAGGAATTAATCCCGTGACGATCCCTGCACAGTAAAAACTTTGATAATTTAAAATGTAAAAGCGCTCTGTATTGAACAGAGCGCTTTTTTTATAATGTTATGTTTTAGTTTGGTTTAAAGGCAGAGGGAGTCTTCCCAAATCGTTCCTTAAAGATTTTTCTAAAATACTTGGCATCACCAAAACCTACTTCGTACGCTGCCTGTGAAATTGTAAACTGTTCTTTTTCGATGAGTTGCGCAGCTTTGTCCAGTTTGATATTCCGTATATATTCGTTGATGTTTTTGCCGGTGATCGCTTTGATTTTTCGGTATAGAGAGGAGCGGCTCATACCTATTTCTTGCGCTACAACTTCAACGGTTTTAATACCTTGTTGCATTTGCTCCTCAACTATCTGATGGAATTCTACTAAAAATTTCTTCTCAACATCAAGCAGTCGTTTTTGATCATCATCTATGGTTTCTAGCGTATTTTCATTTTCAGAATATGCTTTTAAAAGCCGCTTGCGCGAATCTATTAGATTCTCTATCCTGGCTTTCAATAGCTGTAAGTTAAAAGGTTTTAAAATATAATCGTCAGCACCTTCAGTATATCCTGTTGCGATCATCTCAGTATTGCTTTTAGCCGAAAGTAAAATGATAGGAATATGCGAAGTTTCTTTTCTGTTCTTAATATAATTACACAGATCTATTCCATTTTTTATGGGCATCATAACGTCGCTAATAATTAAATCAGGAACGTGTTTGCAAGCTTGCGCAATACCTTCTTCACCATTTTCAGCTTGAATCAGATCATAATCCTGAGAAAGCGAAGTGTCAAGAAAGTCTAATATATCCGGATTGTCATCAATCACTAAAATGAGTGCGCGCTGACTTTCTGGTTTAATGCGCATAGCTTGTGTGGTCTGCGTTTCAATACCATTCTCGGTGGCACTTTGAATAGATGCTTCAATGAACTTTTTGTTTTCAGTAGCGTGTTTATCTCCTTCGAGATAGGCGTCTACTAAACTATCATCTTTAGGTAGTTTGAGGGTAAATGTACTTCCTGCGCCTAATTTACTTTCTACGGCTAAGGTGCCGTTATGCAGTAAAGCAAACCTTCGGCTGAGGGCCAGCCCAATTCCGCTTCCGTCTTTTTTTAAAGTGGTATTGGCTTGATAGTACCATTCAAAGATGTGCTCGAGATCTTGCCTATTAATACCGCTTCCGTGATCAATAACTTTTAAAAACACCGCTTCTTCATCTTGAGAAAGTTCAATATTGATCGTGCTGTTTTCGGGACTATAATTGATAGCATTACTGATCAGATTGTTCACAATCACCTGAATTTTCTCCAGATCACAGTAGATATAAATAGGTGTTTGTGACATTTGAATCACCAGGTCTAAATTTTTCTTTTTTAGCAGCGGTTCATAGACCCCAAGCCAATTAGACAAATTTTTAGTTAGGTTATAATTGTTTAAGGTCAATTGACTGAGTCCTTCTTCACTTTTTCTGAATTCTAGAAGTTTGTTGATAAACTGATGTAGATTATGCGCATTACGCTTAATCAGTTTGAGACTTTTACGATGTTGTTTGTGAACAATTTCATCCAGTAGATTTTCTAAGGGCGCGAGAATAAGGGTCAGGGGAGTTTTTAATTCGTGACTGAAACCCGTGTAAAACCGTACCCGCTCTTCATTCAATTCGTGTTCTAATCTGCGTTGCTTCTGCTCAAAGTGCAACGAGTTTTTGAGGTAAACGCGTTCTGAATAGTATCTTAATCCGCTGTAAATTAAAATGATTAACGTGACGATATAGAAGAGATAAGCAGGCCAGGTTTGCCAAAACGGAGGTAAAATGGTTAAAGCTAATTCTTTATACAAAGGAGTTGATGCGAGTGTTTCGGCTTTAACTTTTAGCGTATAATAACCCGGAGAGATATTGCTGAAGTTGATGCGGTTGCTGTTTTTGAGATCGATCCAGTGGTCGTTGTAACCCTCTAAAATATATGAGTATTGGGTATTGTTAGCGATCGGAAAATCTAAACTTGTGAAATCTATAGAGAAGACGGTATTTTCTGCGTTTAATTGTATCGATTCTTGAAAAGGCATTGCCTGATTGAGTATGGCCTTTTTATTCGTGGGTTCTATTGCAACCGATTCATTAAAAACGAGTAAGTCTTTAATAACTAAGGCTTCAGAAGTGGTGTAGTTTTTTAAATTTTCAGGGCGAAATTGATTCAGACCTTTATTACTCCCAAAATAAAGCGCTCCGTTTATAGCCTTGAGCGCAGCACCGGGATTATACTCACTTTTATGAATATTATTAAAACGGGTTAGATTTTCTATTTTATGACTAATGGGATCGTATTTACTAATTCCCTTAAAGGTTCCCAGCCAAATAGAGTTGCTATCGTGCGCAATGATGCTGTTGATGGTATTATTGCTCAATCCGTCATCTTCTCTAAGATTGAGCGCTTTTTTCGATTCTGGATTAAAATGAACAAGACCGCCGTGCTTAGTACCGGCAATGATCGCATCATCTTCTGTGACCACAATACTAAATACCACATTGGTCGTTAACCCCTCAAGATTTTCTGAATTATAATGTGTGCTACGTTCACTTTCTAAATTATAATGAATGATCCCATTGCCATAGGTTGCCAACCACAGATTGCCTCGACTATCTTCAGCGATATCGCGTACATCAACCTTTCCCAGTTCAGCAATGTATTTGAAGGCGTCCCGCGCGTTGTCATATACAAATAGGCCACCTCTGTTTGTGCCTACCCAAATAAGTTCATTTTTAGCCTGGTATAACACGCGAACATCATTCCCATCTTTTTGTTCTCCTTGTAGATAATGCTGCCATAGTTTAGTGGTCTTATTATACCTGCTTAAACCACCCAGGTAGGTGCCAATCCATAATTGATTGTCAGTGTCCTGAAGTAAACTTAAAACGTGGTTACTTTTTAGGGCGTTAGCTTCGTTAAAAACAGCATACGCATAAGTATTGGTTTTAGGATCGTATTGATCCACACCGCCGCCGTCTGTACCTATGAACAATTTTCCGGAAGCATCTTCTGCAATGGCATTAATGCGGTTGTGCGTTATGCGTTCGGTTCCATTTAAACTGTTTGTGATCAATTTCACCGGCTCGCCCCGGGGATTCACATAGTTTATACCGGCATACGTGCCCAGCCACATATTTCCACTTCGGTCTTTTTTAATCGAAAAAACGGTTGCGTTAAACACACTGGTACCATCATCTTTCGGTAAATAATTGGTTATACTAAGATCATTGAATCCTCTTAGTGGTTTAGATTTACTTATGATCTTAAGTCCTTCGTCATAAGTACCTACCCAGATTCTTCCATAGGCATCCTCCTCAAAACTTGTAATGTCGCTTCCTACTAAACCTTCTACAACTGTTGGGTTAAGAGCAGTGGTTTGGGTTAGTATTTTGATTCCTTCATTCGTGCCTAACCACAAGTGATCATCGCGATCTATAAAAAGTGCATTTACCCTAAAGTTTGTGCGGCCTTGTATTGGTATTCGAGAAACCTCTTGAGTTTTTAGGTTTATTTTGTTCAAGCCGTCGTGACGCGTACCTACCCAAAGGATCGAATCATTTTGCACGTGAAGTGAAATGATTTCATTTGAGGACAAGGAGCGAAAATTTTGAGCTTCGTGTTTAAATACTTTTTGTTGACTTTGATCTTTAAAAACACGGATGCCAATTCCAAAATCTCCGGCGTAAATCGTTCCCGATTTTGTGAAGGCGAATGAATTCACACTGTTAGAAAGAATGGTGTTTGCCGCATTATAATGCTCAAATGAATTGGTTTTTAAGTTAAAAAGGTCAAAACCACCATCACTACCTATAAGAAGATTTCCTGTATTGGTGTGATGTACAATATTCTGAAGATAATTGTTTGCAAGCGCCGAATTTTCTTTTCTAAAAACCGTAAAATCATTACCGTCATATCTGTTGATACCATCGGCGGTGCCAATCCAAATAAAGCCAAGCGTATCTTGTTCTATTACACGCACGAGGTTGTTAGAAAGCCCATCTTCGGTATCGAGCTTATAAAAGGTAAGTTGTCTGTCGTGATTATCATATTGGCCAATGCATACCTGTGTAAAGAGTAGTATAAAGAGGCTTATTTTCTTAAACATAAAACTTGAGATTACGTTATACTTGAGATCAGCCACCGGCTAGTCTTGCTTTGTGTTCCAGTGTTTATAGCGGTTTGAACAGTTAACCCCCTATAAAAAATCATTTCCTACCCTTTAATAGCCAAAAGGTTTTAAGAAAATTGTACAATGACTTTAAAACTATTTCGATTTCGTAAAAAATAGTTTTGAGTAATCAAAATCAGTATTTAGATAATATACTATAATTCACGTTTTCTTAAAGAAACTATCTTGGGAAAACAAGTATAGTCAAAATTTATAAATGTTTTCGATACATTTATAAGCCAATATATGAAAAAACAAAGATTTTTAATTGTTCTAGTTTTAGCAAGTGCGCTTGCCCTCAACGGCTGTAACGCTATAAAACCTAGTACAACTTTACAAGAAAAGGAAATTGGTCTTGGCTGGTCTGCAAATTCTGTAAACACGGTAATTTTTAGACAGAACGCGGTTACCACATTTAATACCACTCAGTTTACCGCTTATTACGATCAGGATGCGCATGTAGTTCTGGCCAAGCGTAGCTTACCTGATGGGGATTGGGAACTCAATAAAACCGAATATACCGGTAAAACTACAGATGCGCACAATGCGATAAGCCTGGCGGTAGATGGTGAAGGCTATCTGCACGTAAGCTGGGATCATCACGACAACTCGTTGCGGTATGCAAAAAGTGTAGCTCCACTGAGTCTTGAGTTAGGCGAAAAGCATGAAATGACAGGTATTGAAGAAGAAAAAGTTTCTTACCCGCAATTTTATAATCTTCCTGATGGGGATGTACTGTTTATGTATCGGTCTGGGCAGTCAGGTAGAGGCACTTTGATTTTAAACAGATATGACACAGCGCATAAAACGTGGCGACAGTTGCACAAGAATTTAATCGATGGGGAAGAGCTGCGTAATGCCTATTGGCAAGCCTATGTAGATGTTCAAGGTGCGGTGCATCTTTCTTGGGTCTGGCGCGAGACTTGGGACGTAAGCACCAATCACGACATCGCTTATGCGCGATCTCTTGACGGAGGCGAAACCTGGGAGCGCACTACAGGGCAAGTCTATGATGGCCCCATAACTGAAAGCACTGCTGAATATGCCTATAGGATTCCGCAAAACAGCAGTTTGATCAATCAAACCTCGATGACTACTGATAAAACGGGAAATCCATTTATTGCCAATTACTGGAATGAAGAAGGAAAAACGCAATACCAAATCGTTTATCTAGAAGATGGAATCTGGAAAAAGGAGAATACGGCATTCCGTAACTCTGGTTTCGAGCTTGGTGGTGGCGGTACTAAGAAAATACCGATCTCTCGCCCCGAACTTTTTATCTATGAGAATCAAGGGAAGAAGATTTTGGGGTTAATTTTTAGAGATGATCTTCGAGGAAGCAAAATTTCTCTGGCCTACAAGGATCTCAAAACCGATACTCAATGGCAGGTAAAAGACCTTTCTGATGAAAACATTGGGGATTGGGAACCCAATTTTGACAAAGAATTATACAAGCACACCAAAGCGCTTCACCTCTTTAAACAAAAAGTTACTCAGATAGATGGAGAAGGCCTCTCTAAAGCGCCTGCAACTCCCGTTTCCATATTAGAAATTAATTTACAAAATATACTCACTAACCCTAAATAAGCCCAATACGCGTTTCAATGAAAAAAACAGTTTTAAGTTTACTAAGCATACTATGTTTGTGGGGAGCTACCGCCCAGCAAGCACAAAATGAATGGGAGAATCCCGAGATTATAGACCGCAATAAAGAAGAAGGCCGAAGCGCTTTTGTGCTTTATGAGTCTACGCAAAAAGCAAAAACACGCGAAGCCACAGCATCGCAACTTTACAAAAGTCTCAACGGTACGTGGAAGTTTGATATTGTAAAAACTCCGGCTGAGCGTCCTACAGATTTCTATGAGGTAGATCTTGATGATAGTGCGTGGAGCAACATTCAAGTACCGTCAAACTGGGAGACCGAAGGTTTTGACATTCCTATTTACACCAATGTAAGCTATCCGTTTCCTAAGAATCCGCCATTTATTGACGATGCTTACAATCCTGTCGGCAGTTATCGTACTACATTCAGAGTTCCTGAAAACTGGGAGGATAAAGAAGTTTTATTGAGTTTCGGATCTATTTCGGGATATGCCCGCATTTTTGTGAATGGCGAAGAAGTGGGGATGACCAAAGCTTCTAAAACTCCTGCAGAATTCAATATCACCGAATTTTTAGAGGAGGGTAAAAACCTTCTTGCGGTGCAGGTGTTTCGCTGGCATGATGGTAGTTACCTTGAAGATCAGGATTTCTGGCGTTTAAGCGGAATTGAGCGCGATGTATTCCTTCAAGCGATGCCAAAAACGACGATTTGGGATTATAAGGTCGTTAGTGATTTGACTTCAGATTATAAATCAGGCAAATTTTCAGCGGAAGTTGATCTGCGCACTTTTGAAAAAAGTAAGATCAAAAAAGCACGCGTAGAAGTAGCGCTTTTTGATGCGGAAGACAATTTGGTTTTTGCCGAGAAAAAAGAAGTTCCTAAAGATAGAGGTACACTTTCTTTTGAAAAATCATTGCCAAATATTCAATTATGGAGCGGAGAAACTCCAACTCTGTATACCTATACACTTGCAATAGAAGATAAAAAGGGTAATCCGCTTGCGGCTACTTCAGGCCGCACCGGCTTTAGAAAAGTCGAACTCAAAAACGCGCAACTTCTCGTAAACGGAAAAGCGGTAACGGTACACGGAGTAAACCTTCACGAGCATCACCCTGATAAAGGCCACGTTCCAGATCTCGAAATCACGCGCAAAGATTTTGAGTTGATGGCACGCAATAATATCAATGCGGTGCGTATGAGTCATTATCCTCACGGCCAACAGGTTTATGATCTGGCTGATGAGTTTGGTTTTTACATCGTGGATGAAGCGAATATTGAAACGCACGCAATGGGTGCTGAGTGGCAAGGAAATTTTGATAAATCAAAACATCCGGCGTATTCAGAAGAATGGGCTGCGGCGCATCTAGACCGCATAAAAAGAATGTATGAGATGGATAAAAACCATATTTCGATCATTTTATGGTCTATGGGTAATGAGTGTGGTAATGGTCCTGTTTTTTATGACGCGTACGATTGGTTGAAGGAAACTGACCCAACCCGTTTGGTAACTTTTGAACAAGCAGGTCAAAACCGAAATACAGACGTGGTTGCACCTATGTATCCGGGAATAAAACATATGAAAGAATATGCGGCACGTACCGATGTGACTCGCCCTTTCATCATGTGCGAGTATTCTCACGCAATGGGAAACAGTAGCGGAAACTTTAGAGAATATTGGGACATTATTGATAGCAGTCCGCATATGCAAGGTGGATTTATCTGGGATTGGGTAGATCAAGGACTACGTGCAGAGACTGAGGATGGTCGCGAGTTTTGGGCCTATGGTGGAGATCTTGGCGGTGAAGATCTGCAGAATGATGAGAACTTCAATGCAAACGGACTCATTACAGCAGATCGTGAAGCGCATCCTTCTTTAGCCGAAGTAAAAAAGGTATATCAAAACATTGATTTTACTTTAGCCGGATCAAATTTAAGAGTGGAAAATAAATACAACTATACCAATCTGGAGGCATTCGATTTTAAATGGGAGCTTCTAGAAAATGGCAATGTGGTTAAAACAGGAACTTTTGATGCCGCTGTTGCGCCCAATTCGTATAAGTTGATCAATTTAAACCTTCCGCAAACTGCTGATGCTGAATATCTCTTGAATGTTTATGCAACTACAAAAGCTGCTACAGCTTTAGTTCCGGCCGGTTTTGAGTTGGCTAAAGAACAATTCAAACTAGGAGAAACCGATTATTTTGCTGAAGAAACAATTTCATCAACCGAGACTCCACTTAGTTTTAAGAAAGATGGAGACCAACTCCGTTTTACTGCTTCTGAGGTTTCGGGTGTATTTGATCTGAAAAAAGGAAAATTAAGCAAATACCAGTTGGCAGACGGTTCTGCGGTGATCGCTCAATTTCCGCAGCCGTATTTCTGGCGTGCGCCAACGGATAACGATTTTGGGAACGGAATGCCAGGTCGTTTAAAAGCTTGGAAAGACGCCACCGCAAATGCTGTGGTGACCAAAAGCCAAGTAGGCGTGCAGACTAAAGAAGGACTACCTGTTTTAGTAACTTATCAACTTCCGGAAATTGATGCAGTCTATACCGTCGAATATTTCATCGAAAATTCGGGTGACATAAAAGTTACCGCTTCGATCAAAATTAATGATGAAAAAACTCCTGAAATTCCACGTTTTGGAATGCGTATGGTTTTAAACGAAGACTACGATCAATTGCAATATTACGGTCGCGGACCTTGGGAAAATTATTCAGATCGAAAAGAGTCTGCCTTCTTGGGAGTGTATCAAGACGATGTGAAAAATCAATTTACGTGGACGTACATTCGTCCGCAAGAATCAGGTTACCATACAGATACGCGTTGGTTAAGCCTTTCTGACGGAAACGGCAACGGTTTAAAAGTTACCGGAGCACAACCTTTAGGGTTTAGCGCGTTGCATATTTCAACCGAAGATCTTGATCCCGGAGCGACCAAAGATCAGAAGCACCCTACAGATTTAACCGTTGAAGATGAGGTTTATCTGCATATTGATTTAAAACAACGCGGCTTAGGAGGTCTCAACAGTTGGGGACAATACCCTTTTGAACAGTATCGCCTGGAAGATCAAGAATATACGTATAGCTACACTTTATCTCTTTTAAACAACTAAAAGCATGCAGAAATTTAGAATAGCAAGTTTAGTAAGTCTTTTTTTTATACTCACTGGTCAAACTGCGTGGTGCCAGCTTCCGGTAAAAGTTAGTAGCCCTGACAAACATATTGGCGTTGAAGTAGGGCTACAAGATGAAAAGCCTGTATATTCCATTCATGTAGATGATGTGCTCTTTATGGAAGATTCCCCTTTAGGGTTAAAAACTTCGATAGGTGATTTTTCTGAAGGCTTGTCGTATGCGGCACAGGGTTCTTCAGCAATAAAGGAAGCGTACGATCTTAAAAAGGCTAAAGTAAGTCACGTAGAATATCATGCGAATGAGCTGATTGTAAAGTTCGTAAATGCAAACGAAGATACTTTGGCGGTTCAATTTAGAGTGAGCAATAGTGATGTGGCTTTTGCTTACAAACTCACCGCAAAGGAGCGCAATACTAAAGTCAAAATCTTAGAAGAAGCAACTGGTTTCAATTTACCTGATGATGCTACTTCTTTTATCACTCCTCAAGCTTTACCTATGACAGGCTGGGAGCAAACCAAACCTTCGTATGAGGAAGAATATACCTTTGATGAAGCTTTGGGAACTCAATCTCAGTATGGTGTGGGCTATACTTTTCCGGCTTTATTTAAAAATGCTGAAAAGGGATGGATTCTCATTTCAGAAACCAATGTAGATGGAAGCTATCCCGGGGCACGCTTAGGAGAATCAGATAAAAACGGATTGTTTCCGATAGCGTTTCCTCAAGAAGGAGAAAATAATGGTTTAGGAGATGCTTTTGCCGCTATGGCGATGCCGGCACAAACGCCTTGGCGAACGATTACTCTGGGAAAAACTTTAAAACCTATTGTAGAAACAACTGCTTCGTTTGATCTGGTAGAACAACGCTATGAGGCTTCGCAAGATTATACAATGGGAAGAGCGACGTGGAGTTGGATTGTATGGCAAGATAACAGCATCAATTATGAAGATCAGGTAAAATTCATTGATCTGGCTGAAGCTTTAAATTTTGAATATGTGCTTATTGACAATTGGTGGGATGCTAATATTGGCCGCGAGAAGATGGAAGAATTAGTGGCTTATGCCAATTCAAAAAATGTGGATGTGGTGCTTTGGTACAACTCCAATGGATTTTGGAACAATGCTCCACAAACGCCGCAAGACTTTATGAACACCGCCTACAAGCGCCAGCAAGAGATGGCGTGGTTACAAGAAATAGGCGTAAAAGGTCTGAAGATCGATTTTTTTGGCGGAGACAAACAGATGACAATGCAGCTGTATGAAGATATTTTAAATGATGGTAACGATTATGGTTTAGCAATTACTTTTCACGGCTGTACGCTTCCCCGAGGCTGGGAAAAAATGTATCCCAACTATGTCACTTCAGAAGCGGTTAGAGCTTCAGAAAATTTGATTTTTACGCAGTATGCGCTAGACAAACACGCGTATTACAGCACGATTTTACCCTTTACACGTAACCCTGTGGGAGCGATGGACTTTGCACCGGTGTTTTTAAATAAGCGCTTAAGCAAAGATCAAAAAGGAGGAACTGTGCGTAAAACTACGGATGCTTTTGAACTGGCTACAGCCGTACTTTATTTTTCACCTATTCAGCATTTTGGCTTAACGCCAAACAACCTTGACGAGCAGCCAGAATTTGTTTTAGACTTTTTAAGAGCGGTCCCCACCGTATGGGACGAGACGGTTTATGTTGGCGGCGAACCCGGTGATTATGTTGCAATTGCCCGAAGAAAAGGAGATACATGGTATCTGGCAGTCACTAATGGTGAGCAAGAAAAGAAGACACTTGAACTAGACTTACCGATGTTTAAAAATGCTGAAGCAACGTTTATCTATGATGCAAAAGATAAAACCGCAGCTCAAAAAACAGTGAAGGTCAAATCAAGCGGAAAATTGAAAATTGATGTCCTTGGTGAAGGCGGCGCATTATTGATCTCAAAATAAAATGAAGCTATCCATCCTACATACCGCTAGATTAACAAGAGTACTGTTTACGTTAGTGTCAATTGTTTTAGTCAGCAGCTGTAAATCTTCGTCAGAAAAGTCAACCGAAGATTCTATTCAGGCTCCCAGGGGTTATGAGTTGATCTGGCACGATGAATTCGATTCTGGTGATAAGCCAAATGCGGCTTCTTGGAGTTATGAAGAAGGATTTGTCCGCAATGAAGAATTACAATGGTATCAGAAGGATAATGCTTCGGTAGCGCAGGGTAATTTAGTCATTACTGGAAGAAAGGAAAAAATCCCTAATCCAAATTTTAAGGCAGATGCTACGAACTGGAAACAGAACCGCCAGCAGGCCGAATATACTTCGTCAAGTATCAATACTCGAGGAAAATTTCAGTTTAAATATGGAATTCTAGAAGTGCGTGCAAAAATTGATACGGCAAGCGGAATGTGGCCGGCGAT
This sequence comes from Leeuwenhoekiella palythoae, assembly GCF_900130045.1. Lineage (GTDB taxonomy): Bacteria > Bacteroidota > Bacteroidia > Flavobacteriales > Flavobacteriaceae > Leeuwenhoekiella > Leeuwenhoekiella palythoae. The sequence continues at coordinate 462,098 of NZ_FQXT01000003.1, read as the reverse complement.
CTGGACTTTGGGTGTCGAAAAAGGTTGGCCTTCTAATGGAGAGATCGATGTGATGGAATTCTATCAAATAGGCGGTAAGCCTCATATTTTAGCAAATGCCGCGTGGGGGCCTGATTGGAGAAATGTATCGTGGGATAGTGCTAAAATTCCCTTTTCTGAATTTATAGCGAAAGACCCGCAATGGGCTGAAAAATTCCATATCTGGAAAATGGATTGGACATCTGAGTTTATCAAACTCTATCTCGATGATGAATTACTAAACGAAATTGATTTAGCAGATGCTATTAATCCTGATGGATCTAACGGTTTTCAGCAGCCTCATTATATTTTGCTCAATCTCGCGATTGGTTCTAACGGCGGAGATCCTTCAAAAACCGAATTCCCAAAAGAATACCTGGTAGATTATGTTAGGGTTTATCAGAAAACAGATCAAAACCAATAATCAACATCTAAAATGGTAAAATTTAAAGGCTTATTTATCTTTAGTTTTATAGCAGTTAATCTATTCAGCTTTAAAATTCTTGCTCAAAAGGAGGAAAGAGAGTATATGGTTGAGACGCTGCTTAAAATAGCCGACCCTGTTTTAACTAATCTTGCTGAAGAAAAGCTAAAAAAGAATATGCCGGTAGAGCGTTCTCCTGGTGCTTGGGATGATCGTACTCACGTGACGTATTTGGAGGCTTTTGGCAGATTGTACTCAGGGATGGCTCCTTGGTTAGAATTAGGCCCAGATGATACTTCGGAGGGAAAATTGCGTAAAAAATATATCGATTTAGTAATTCGCTGTTTAGATAATGCAACCAACCCGGAATCAGATGATTTCATGAACTTTAATAAAGATGCTCAACCACTTGTTGATGCCGCATTTTTAGCACAAGGACTATTACGATCTCCTACCCAGATTTGGGAAAAATTAGATAAAGAGGTTCAGGAGCGTATAATTGAAGCTTTAAAGTCTACCCGGGTAATAAAGCCATATTACAGCAATTGGCTTTTATTTTCGGGAATGGTTGAAGCTGCACTAGAGAAATTTGATAATAGCGGAGATCTACTACGAATAGAGTATGGTTTAAATAAACATAGAGAATGGTATCTAGGTGATGGTATGTATGGCGATGGACCAGAGTTTCACTGGGATTATTATAACAGTTTTGTAATTCAGCCTTTTTTACTTGATATCTATCAAACTCTTCAAGAAACAGATAATGGTCGTAAGAAGGATTTTGACAACGTAAAATATAGAGCGCAACGTTATGCTTCAATACAAGAACGTCTCATAGGTCCGGAAGGTACTTATCCTCCTATTGGCCGGTCTTTGGCATATCGTTTTGGTGCTTTTCAGTTATTGTCTCATATCGCGCTTAGGCAAGAATTACCAGAAGAAGTAGAGCCTGCTCAAGTGCGCGAAGCTTTATACGTGATGATAAAAAGACAAATTGAGGCACCTGGAACTTTCGATGACAACGGATGGCTTAAAGTAGGTTTATTTGGAGCTCAAAATAATATAGGAGAAGGTTATATCTCCACCGGAAGTCTTTACCTATGCTCTGAAGCTTTCTTAATATTAGGGTTACCTGAAACAGCACCTTTATGGTCTGATCCCTATGCCTCCTGGACACAAAAAAAGATCTGGAGTGGTGAAAATATATCAATTGACCACGCACATTAAAGATTAAATAAAACACTAATTAATAGATTAACAATGAATAACCACTTTAAAACACTTCTTTTTTCGGCAGTATTAGGCGTTGTGCTCAGTAGTTGTAAAAGCAATGGAGATAGTACCTCTAATACTCAAGATGCTGAGGTTGAGGTTACCGGCATACCACAAGAGAAGGATTCGGTTTTAGCCATAATTGAAAAAGTAAATAAACACTGGCAGGAAACCCATCCAAAACCCGGTTTTGCGTTTTGGCATCCGGCAGCCTATCATACAGGAAATATAGAAGCCTATAAAGTGACCGGGAATAAAGACTTTTTGGACTATTCTAAAGCCTGGGCTGAATATAACCAGTGGATGGGAGCCAAGTCACAGGATAAATCCAAATGGAAATACAACTACGGAGAAACCGACGAGCACGTACTGTTTGGAGATTGGCAAATTGCATTTCAAACCTATATTGACCTCTACACGCTTGAAGGTTCAAAAGATCCTACAAAGATTGCCAGAGCAAAGGAGGTGATGGAGTATGAAATGAGCACTCCTAATAATGATTATTGGTGGTGGGCAGATGGTTTATATATGGTGATGCCGGTGATGACCAAATTGTATAAAGTGACTGGAAACGAACAGTATCTAGAAAAACTCAACGAATACTTAGCGTATGCAGACAGCATAATGCTTGATGAGGAAACCGGATTATACTTTCGCGATGCGAAATATGTTTACCCTAAGCATAAAAGCCTCAACGGAAAAAAAGATTTCTGGGCACGTGGAGACGGTTGGGTGTTTGCCGGTTTAGCTAAAGTGCTTCAGGATTTGCCGCAAGATGCTCAATATCGACAAGCTTATATTGATCGCTTCAAAAAAATGGCAAAAACACTCAAGGAAGCGCAGCAGCCCGAAGGCTACTGGACGCGCAGTATACTAGATTCTGAGCATGCTCCGGGACCAGAAACCAGCGGCACAGCATTCTTTACCTATGGATATTTATGGGGAATAAATAATGATATCCTAGAGGAAGAAACCTATTTGCCTGTAGTAGAAAAAAGCTGGGAATATCTCACGGAAGTTGCTTTGCAAGATGATGGTAGCGTAGGCTATGTGCAACCCATTGGTGAAAAAGCCATTCCCGGACAAGTGGTAGATGTCAATTCTACTGCAGATTTTGGAGTAGGAGCGTATTTGCTTGCTGCTTCAGAAATGGCACGCTTTGTCGATTCAGAATAAATAACAATTATGATTTTAGTAAAACAAATAAGATACATCACAGGTTTTTGCGTGGTGCTATTCACTATGGCTTCTATGGAAGCTCAAGAAATAAAACCGGCTAAGCAGGTTGATGGTGAAATGCCGCTTTTTGAGGTAGAAGCTCCGGATTATAAGTTAAGTCCAATGACGGGAATGACACGTAAACATTGGGAAGATGCAGCGCGCTATTTGCTAGAAGGAGCCTTTAGTTATATTGATGATCTAGATGACCCGATGAAGTTTCCTAAACTTCCCGGAAAGAGTTATCCGCACGATATAAGCAGGGTTCCTACGGAGAAATTAGAAGGTCTCGTACGTACGTTATTTGTCGCTGCACCCTTACTTAAAAAGGAACCGGGCCTTACCTTAAACGGAATCAAAGTAGCCGAATATTACCAGCATCAAATTCCGAAGTTGGCAAATCCCGAAAGTGAGGCGTTTATCAAACCTCGTGGTAACGGTGGCCCCAGCCAGAATCTCGTTGAATACGGCGCGCTAGCAATTTCCTTATTTATTTCTCCGGAAACCCTTTGGGAACCTTTAAGTCAGGAAGATAAAGATGCGCTGGCAGCTTCTATGCTTAGTTATGGTGATGGACCAACGGTAGATTCTAACTGGAAATTCTTCAACATTTTTGTGTTAAGCTTTTTTGATGCGCAAGGATATGAGGTAAACAAACCTTTACTTGAAGAATATCTGAACAAATCACTAGCAGATTATCGCGGCCAAGGCTGGTATAACGATCATCCTGCGTACGATTATTACAGTATGTGGGCATTTCAGGTATATGGACCTATGTGGGCATCGGTTTATGGAAACACGCATTACCCGGAGATCGCTAAGGCTTTTAAGACCAACTTTCAAGATTTGGTGTATCACTATCCATATATGTTTTCTGAAGATGGAAAAATGATCATGTTCGGGCGAAGTATTAGTTATCGCATCGCGTCTATGAGTCCGTTTCCTTTTGCAGGAACGCTTGATGACGACACGATTAATTTGGGTTGGTTGCGTCGGATTTCTTCGGGGGTGTTGCTTCAATTTTTAAAGAATCCTGAGTTTTTAAAAGATCGAATTCCAACACTTGGTTTTTACGATCATTTTGAACCCGCAGTACAAAATTATAGCACGCGAGGTAGCGTATTCTGGATGGGTAAAGCCTTTTTAGGATTATTACTTCCGGAAGATAATGCGTTCTGGACCGCAACCGAAAATGAAGGACCCTGGGCATCACGCTTTGAAGATGATGCGGTGTATAATAAATTTCAAGCAGCTTCAAACGTTTTGCTAACCGATTATCCCGGGATTGGAGCTTCGGAGATCAGAGCCTGGTGTCACGAGCGAAAAGCAGACGATTGGCAAGGCTTCCGCAGTAGTGAGAACTATAACAAGTTGTCGTATAATTCGGAATTTCCTTGGCAAGCCGACGATCCGGACGGTACCATCTCTATGAATTACGTTTTTAAAAATGCAAAGGAAGAATGGGAGCCGTGGCGTCTATATACTTTCAAAAAATATGAAGACGGAAAATACTATCGTGATGCAGTTTTGGAAACCAATGATCAAGTGCATATGCAGTTGGTTGACATTCCCTTAGCTAACGGTATTTTGCGTGTAGATAAGCAGACCAGTGAGGTTCCTGTAGCGATGCGCCTTGGGCATTATTCACTTCCTGAGATAGATGGAAAAACAATTGAGCAAAGCACTCAAAAAGTTGGAGATTATACTGCGACCATCATTGATAATGGGCAATATCAACTTGCTATGGTGCCGCTTTCTGGGTGGGAAGATGTTGATGTTATAGAGAAAACCGACTTGCATCCGGTGGCAGATGACAGTGCGGTGATCAATGTGTCTGCAGAATTTTCGCCGGAGGATAAAAACAAAATCTATGCAACGCTTATGCTTTGGAAAAATTCAGGTGAAGCTTGGAGCGCAGAGGATCTACTTCCCGTGAAAGATTTAAAGACCGAAGAAAATGAGGTTGAGGTAGAAATGATATCGGGTGAATTACATAGTATCAATTTTGATTAATTCTTACGAAGTCAAGCCCTTGCGCAAGTCTTATATTTCAAATTCTTAAAAAATATGATATGCGTATTCTTTCTTTGAGTTTTCTATTAGGCTTGGTTTTTTTGTGCTCGCCAATTTTAAATGCACAGGAATTGCCCGAATGGCAAAATTTGAGTGTGGTTACGCAAAACACCGAAGCACCGGGATCTACGTTCTACGTGTATGATTCTGAGGAAGAAGCTGTTGAAAATGCATATTACAATTCAAAAAATCTGTTGCTCCTAAACGGAACTTGGAAGTTTAATCTTGCAGATACTCCAGAGCAGCGTCCAAAGGATTTTTATCTACCAGAATTCAAAACTAACGATTGGGATGATATCAACGTTCCGGGAGATTGGCAGATGCAGGGTTACGATTTTCCGTTGTATGTGAGTGCCGGTTATACACACGCGATCAATCCACCTTTTGTAGATACAATTTATAATCCTGTTGGTTCGTATAAGCGAGAATTTATCATTCCGAAGGATTGGAAGAATAAGCAGATCAAACTCTATTTTGGCGGTGTTACCAGTGCATTTTATGTTTGGATCAACGGGCAAAAAGTGGGTTATGACGAAGACGCAAAAACACCTTCAGAGTTTGATATCACGTCTTTTATAAAACCGGGAAACAATGAGATCGCTGTGGAAGTTTACCGCTGGAGCGACGGCACCTATCTTGAAGATCAGGATTTCTGGCGCCTGAGCGGAATAGAACGTGATGTGTATGCTTATGCGCAGCCTAAAGTACATATTCAGGATTTCTTTTTCAAAACCGGACTGGATTCCAAATATATTGATGGCATTTTCGATGGAAAAATTGCTATAAAAAATGACGGTGCCACTACTGAAAGTCTTCAGCTTGATTTAAAGATCAGCGATGCTAATGAAGAACTGTATAGCGCAACACAAAGCCTAAGACTGGCTTCAGCAAAATCCGATACACTTCAGTTTCAAGAAACTTTTGAAACTATAGAGCCTTGGAGTGCAGAACATTCTAAGTTGTATCAAGTAGTGCTTTCCCTGCGAAAAGGAGACGAACTTTTGATGAGTACTTCGGCTAAAATAGGCTTTAGAACCAGCGAGATCAAAAACGGAAATTTACTGGTTAACGGGAAACCTATTTTGCTGAAGGGGGTAAATCGCCACGAACATGACCAGCGCACAGGGCACGTGATTTCAAAAGAATCGATGCTGGAGGATATTAGGCTTTTTAAAGAAAATAACATCAATGCGGTGCGCAATTCGCATTATCCTAACGATCCGCTATGGTACAGCCTCTGTGACGAATATGGGATTTATATGGTGGATGAAGCCAATATAGAAACGCATGGTTTTGGTTATGATGAAGATAAAACGCCCGCAAACAAACCGGAGTTTGCCTTGATGCATCAAGACCGACTTGAAGCAATGGTGGAGACCAACAAAAATCACCCGTCGATCATTATATGGTCTATGGGGAATGAAGCCGGCGATGGCCCAGCTTTTATTGATGGCTATCACTGGATCAAAAACCGCGATAACACACGACCTGTGCAATACGAGCGTGCCGAGCGCGGTAAGAGTTTTCAAGAACCGCACACCGATGTCATCCCGTGGATGTACGCGCGTATGAATTATATCGAAGAACATTACTTGGGCAAGTATCCCGATCGCCCGTTTATCTGGTGTGAATATGCCCACAGTATGGGGAACAGCACGGGAAATCTGAGCGATTTGTGGGATTTTGTATATAAACATGACCAATTGCAAGGTGGCTTTATTTGGGATTGGGTAGATCAGGGTTTTGTGAAAAAGGACAGCACAGGAACTGAATATTGGACGTATGGCGGCGATTATGGTCCCGACCGGTATCGCAACGATGGAAATTTTGTATTGAATGGTTTGGTCAATCCTGATCGCAGTCCGCATCCGGCTTTAGCAGAAGTAAAGCATGTATATCAAAATGTGAAAATTAGTCTAGTCGATACGCTAAAGCGGAAGTTTAAACTGGAAAACCGATTCTTCTTTACCAATTTAAATAACTATACGATCAGTTATGAAGTGTTGAAGGATGGAAAAATTATCGCTGAAGATAACCTTCCTGCTTTTGATGTAGCACCACAGCAGTCGGTAGATTTTTCAATAAAAACACTTGAACTTCCTGAAGATGGAAGCGAGTATTTTATCAATTTCAGTATAAAAACCAAAGACGCATCTGCAATGCTTCCCGCTGGTTTTGTTATTGCACAAGATCAGATTTTACTTCAAAAGGCAGCACCGCTGGTATTTACACCGGATTTAGAAAAGAGAAAGCTTAAAACAATAGATACACGAAATGCGCTTGAAGTTTCTGGTGAAGACTTCAGTTTATATTTTGATAAAACAACCGGAAGCTTAGCCAAATGGACGTATAAGGATCAGGATTATCTATTGGAAGCGCCGAGAGCGAACTTTTGGCGGGCACCTACAGACAATGATTTTGGTAATAATTATCAAAAGCGAGGAAAACTTTGGAAAGACGCTTCAAAAAATCAGAAGTTGATCAGTTTTGAAACCTTGGCAAAAACTAAAGATTCTGTGATTTTAGAATCGACACTTGCATTAGACACACTTCAGGCCAAAACAAAAATACGCTACACGCTTTATAAAGACGGAAGCTTAAAAATCAATGAGAAACTAGAATATTCCGGCGCTGAAGATATTGCTGAGCTTCCACGGTTTGGAATGAATTTGATACTTCCGAAGGAATTTGATCAGGTAAAATGGTACGGCCGTGGACCCTTTGAGAACTATCAAGATCGTAAAGAAGCGGCTTTTGTGGGTATTTATGAAGCTTCAGTAGCAGATTTATATTACCCTTACATTCGGCCACAAGAAAATGGTTATCGCACCGAAAACCGTTGGCTGCAACTTACAGACGATCAAGGAAGCGGTTTTAAAATACTGGGATTACCGGAATTTTCATTCAGCGCACATCACAATTATACTGCTGATTTTGACCCGGGAACTCGTAAAGCGCAGCGTCATACCACAGATATAAAACCTCGGGATTTGATCAGTCTTCATATTGATTATAAGCAAACCGGAGTAGGAGGCGATAACAGCTGGGGTGCAAAACCACTAGAAAAATACCAATTGAAGCCTCAGGATTATGAATTTAGTTTTATCATCAAACCATTGGAATAATAAAAGCCTGATTCGGTATGGATCAGGCTTTTTGACTTTATTTCCGATTTGAAAAAAACTAAGGCAAATCTTCGCCTTTAGAAGCGATATAGATTTTATACCATTGCTCTAGACTCAATTCGATTTCAAGGGCATCAACAGCACTTTTAATTCGGTTGATATGTTGTGATCCCACAATAGGCATAATCCCCGTAGGATGCTTTAAAAGCCACGCATACATCACTTGATCTATATCTGTATTCAATTCGGCAGCGATGCTTTTTAATTCGGCAGTTAAACGCTGATCTTTTTCCGTTTTTGGGTTAAAGATAGCCCCGCCCGCAAGTGGCGACCACGCCATCGGTTTGATTTTATGTTTTAAGAAATATTCGGTATTATCATTCTCAAAATGTTCTAAACAACTCACAGAAATCTCAACCTGATTGGTGGCTAAAGGCATATCAAGATAACTTTGCAGGGTATCAAATTGCGCCGGACTAAAGTTTGAAACGCCAAAGTTGAGCACTTTGCCACTGCTTCTAAGCTGATCAAAAGCCTTGGCAACTTCTTCCGGATTGAAAAAAGGTGCAGGGCGGTGTAGTAATAAAAGATCTAGGCGATCTGTACCTAAGTTTTTAAGCGAAGTTTCGGCTTGTTTTATAATGTATTCGGTGCTGTAATCATAGATCTTAATGTCAAGCTCCGGATTGTAATCGGTAGCCATCTTGATGCCGCACTTGCTTATCAATTCCATCTTTTCACGCAGCTCCGGTCTCTTAGCTAATGCTCGGCCAAAATAGGCTTCACAGGTGTGATTTCCGTAGATATCTGCGTGATCAAAAGAAGTGATTCCTAACTCCAAAACTTGCTCAATAAGCTTTAAAAGGTGGTCATCGCTCAAATTCCAATCGCGCAAACGCCAGTATCCGTGAACGATGCGTGATAAGCTTAAGTTGTCATTAAGTGCTATTCTATTTTCCATAATTATTGAATCAATTTTAGGGTTTCAAAAAGTCCGGCATCCAGGTCTATGCGTCCCTCGTAATCTTGGGGAATCGCAACAGAACCAAGAACCGTGTTGGTAGCTTTGGCATCAGCGTGTTCAAAAGCGAGCGCAAAGCCCATTAATTTTTCGGGTTTTAAAGATACGGCTTCGTGCGGAGCGTTGGGATTAAATGTGGAATCAAAATAGGTTATTCTTAATTCCCAATAGGATATAATCCCATAGTTTTTTACAGCGGAATAAACCGCGTGATTAGCAGTTCTTGGCTTCTTATTTTGATCTAGAAAGACTGAAGTGTTAGACGGAGAAATTTGATAGTTAAAAGCATTATAAGAACTTTCATAGCTCCCGGCGCTGTTGTCTTCGTCAACATACACACTTAAGTGATCTTCGCTGTTGAAGTGCTCCATCGGATTGCCAAAAGTAGACTGAATTGTGATATTTTCTAACCGAAGCAATACATACAGCGCATCAGGCGTCCACGTCAGTTTATATTGAATTGTTGAATTTGCTGAAGCTTTTCCGCTCCAAATATTGTTCATTTGCGTCCATTCTAAATGCTGCCAAGCGGGATCGTGAGGTTTACCATCAACACGTGGAGCGATGATCGCTTTTTGAACCGGCGTAAACGTGTTTTCAGACTTTTGAAACAGTGGCGGCGGACCCTCATTTTTGCCACAGGCTATAAAAATCAGAAAGAAAAAGCAGTAAAGAATTCTCATAGTTTAGACCGGTACAAACTCAAAATTCCAAAGATAGGCCCCAGACTTAAAACCAAAAAAAGATAATCAATATCAAAATGAATAACCCAATAATTCAGCAGTTGAATACTAACGACAGTAATCGCAAATCCTATGCAATTAACGAGCGTCAGTGCGGTCCCACGGTATTCGGGTGGAGCATTTTGTGCGACCAATGTTGAAAACTGCGGACTGTCTGCGACTACGGCAGCGCCCCAGATTAATAGAAAGAAACCAAAAATCACCGGTGGGAATTCAATACTAAAAGCAGAAACCAAACAGCACATTCCTGAGATTACGAGTGCGTAATAGGCAACTTTTTTACTGCTTATTTTCTGCGTCAAAACTCCGCCAAACGCACAAGAAATTGCACCGATTGCAATAGCAAAAAAGGACCAAAGCGAAGTGTTGAGATAGACTTGATGTTCTGCTTGATAATAGTTGATAAAAACAGGTAGAAATCCCCAAAAGGCGTACAATTCCCACATATGTCCCCAATAACCAAAAGCTGCTCTTCTGAATTTTTTAGTCTGAAAAATAAAAGGAATCGCTTTTATCGAGAGTTTTTGCTGCGCTTTTCGATACGGACCATCAGCAACGAAAACACCGATTAATAGTCCGCCAACAGCAGCTAAACCTGAAGTTACCAATGTGATAATCTTATAATCTACCGAAACTTCAAAACTGTTCAAAGCGTGGGGGATTGCTGTACCTAGGACCAAAGCGCCAACCAAAAACCCCAAAACTTTTCCTAAACCTTTTTCAAAATAATCGGCTGCGATCTTCATTCCAACGGGGTAAATTCCGGCTAGGAAAAAACCGGTGCTCAATCGTGAGATTAATAAAGTGCCACTTTCGGCCTGAGGTAAGAGTAAAGCTAGGTTTGCGACTGCTCCCAAAATGGCACTTACGGCAAAAACTTTAGACGGCGAGAAGCGGTCTGCAATCGCGAGCACTGCAAAAACAAGCGTTCCCAGAATGAAACCAAGCTGTACTGCGGCAAGCAAATCTCCTAAAAGATCGGGATTTCCCAAACGGGCGACAGGAAGTTGCGGAACCACGATATTGCCTACAAACCACAACGATGTTCCCAGAAACTGAGCGAGAACAATGAGAATTATGATTTTAGTTTGCTTAGGCACCTATTGGGTTTAGTTTTCTACAGGTTCTGCCGCTACTGCGAGGTATTTTCCGTCGGGACTGACAGTCATTCTGGTGATATTTTTAATTCCGTAGCTGTTTAAACTCGCGGCAAACGTCCACGCCGGTTCGCCAAATAGATCATAGACAAAAAGACTATCACCGCTACCTACAAGAATCCGGTTTTCATCGAGCCACGTATAATCTTGCCGACCAATGGGCATCTCGCATACGAAATAGCTTGTAGGTTCGTCACCCGAAAAGTCGAGTGTATAGAGATCCATATTTTTGGTTTCATTTTCCACCGTATAACTCATCGAGTTGCTATTTGGTATTTTTTGTACTGACCTTCCGGAATTGGTGATGATGCTTTCTGAAGTTCCTTTTTCTATATTTATAAGGAAGAGATCCATTTGATTTGGCTGTAAAACCGAAGCAATAAAGGTTTGCTGATCGTAAAAGGAAAAATAACCAACTTGACTGCTATCTAAAAGCTTTTTGAAAGCTTTGGTTTGAAAATCATACTGCGCCAAGCGCTGACGGCCTTCTGGATCTTGACGTACCGCAACGATCGTTTCAGTATTTGGAATGCGTTGCGCAGAGAAAAAACCGCTATTCGGTTCGTTAGTGAAAACTGAAGTTTTAGAAGTACTTATATCATAAACCCCAATTGTAGTAAGGCTATCCTGAGTGCGGCTGTAGAGCAACGTGCTCTCATCATAAAATGAAGGCTGATTGTCATACCCTGCATTTTGAGAAATGTTTTTACCATTTACTATTTCAATAGTGGTTGGTGTTGTTTTGATCTCAAAAAGAAAAACCTCTGTGTTTTCCTGCGCTTGAAGTGAAAAGCTCATCACAAACGCAAGCAGTATAAATCCTATTTTTTGCATAAACTAAGTTGAAGTTTTAAAGATACAATGTTTCTTACATCACAACCAAAGTAATCAAGATTTGAGCCAATCTTAGTTTATTCCATTCTCATTACTCTTTAAAAAACAAACCCCAAAGCAAAGCTTCGGGGTTGAATTCAAATCAAAATGTAATAATTAGGGCAAAACCTTAGAACGGATAGGTGTTTTCTTCCGTTACTTTTTCAGCGATGATATTGCGTAAAGCAACTACATTAGGCTGATTTTGATATTTGGTGAAACGCTTAAGACCCATAAGCATCATACGCTGCTCATCACCTTCAGCAAAAGACACAATGCCTTCTTTTGCTTTTTGGTTAATGGTATCTACAGCGTGATACAGGTACAATTGCGCCATTGCGATTTGCTCTTTCTGAGCGTCTTCGCCAAAGCGTTTTACGTTCTTTTCTGTACGTAAAATGGCACTTTCTGCCATATAGATCTCAATCAAGATATCTGAAGCTGCCATCAATAATTGCTGGTGCTCTTCTAGTGCTGGCCCATATTTTTGGATTGCACTTCCTGCAACCATCAAGAATACTTTTTTCAGTTTAGCAATCATCGCTTTTTCTTCAGAAAGGACTTCAGAATAATCTGGGGTATCAAAAGAAGGGATTCCAGTTAATTCATCGGCAACTGCCATCGCAGGGTTCAATAGATCTACGTGACCTTTCATCGCTTTTTTCACAAGCATTCCTACTGCCAGCATACGGTTGATCTCGTTGGTACCTTCGTAAATACGCGAAATACGAGCATCTCTCCAGGCAGCTTCCATCGGCGCATCGGCACTGAAGCCCATACCACCATAAATTTGGATACCTTCATCGGCACAATTCTGCATATCTTCTGAAGCGGCAACTTTAAGAATAGAACACTCGATCGCATACTCTTCAACACCTTTCAATTCGGCTTCCTGATGGCTGTTACCATCGGCCATTCTGATTGCGATTCGATCTTCAATATTTTTAGCTGCGCGGTAGGAAGCACTTTCGCATACATATGCATTCGTAGCCATTTCAGCCAACTTATACTTGATCGCACCAAATTTGGCAATCGGTGTTTTAAACTGAACGCGCTCATTTGCATATTTTACGCCCATATCAATGATACGACGTTGCGCATCGAGACAGGCAGCAGCAAGTTTGATACGACCTACGTTAAGTGCATTCATCGCGATCTTGAAACCTTCGCCACGACCGGCAAGCATATTTTCTACAGGAACCACGGTATCATTGAAAAATACCTGACGGGTAGAAGAGGAGTGAATACCTAACTTCTTTTCTTCTTCACCAAGTGAAATTCCGTTTGATGGATCATTTTCTACAATGAAACCGGTGATGTTTTTATCATCTTCAATACGAGCGAAAACAATAAACAGGTTACAAAAACCGGCATTGGAAATCCACATCTTCTGACCGTTGATTTTGTAGCTTTTTCCGTCTGGTGAAAGTTCAGCTTTTGTTTTACCACTGTTGGCGTCAGAACCTGCTCCCGGTTCTGTTAAACAATAGGCGCCAAACCACTCGCCGGTAGCCAATTTGGGAACGTACTTTTTCTTTTGCTCTTCGGTACCATAAAGGGTGATTGGCATTGTACCAATCCCGGTGTGCGCACCAAAGGCTGTCGCGATAGAACCCGTAGCTCCCGAAATATAATCGCAAACAAGCATCGTTGAAACAAAGCCCATCCCCAGACCATCGTACTCCTCAGGAACAGCGATACCAAGAAGACCAAGTTCACCGGCTTTACGCATTACTTCTTCGGTAAGCGCATAGTCTTTATGTTCAAAACGTTCTTTGTTAGGAACAATCTCACGGTCAACAAATTCTTTAACCGTTTCCTTCATCATTTTTTGCTCCTCGTTAAAATCTTCGGGAGTAAAAACATCTTCACAAGCGGTTTCTTTAACTAAGAATTGCCCGCCACGTAGAATTTCTTTTTTATCTGCTGTTTCTGCCATTGTAATGTATTTTAAGAAAATAGAATAGAGAAAAAAGAGAAGAGATCATCGGTTACAAGCCGTTTTGAAATCCCATTGTCATTTTTTGCCATTCCTGTATTTTGGTTTCTAATTCAACTATTTTTTTATCGTCTATATAATTTTTATGTCTAGCTATCAGTAATTGAGTACCCAATTCAAATGAAGATCCCAGAGCATAATCAATAAAAGTGCTGAAAGCTTTATCTGTTCTAGATGAACCTTCTGAAATATTGCTTGGGATTGATGTACTAGCTCTACTCATTTGTGAAGCGAGATCAAATCTTTCATCTTTAGGAAAAGATTCAATTACATCAGAAATATCACAAGCTATTTCCAATCCTAAAGACCAAATTTTTAAGTTTTTATAATTATGCCTTCTTTTGCTCATAATTAAAACTCTTTTATCTCTGTTCTTTGCTCTCTATTCTAAGATTTCTAATTAAGGAACTCATAAACCCCGGCTGCACCCTGACCGGTACCTACGCACATTGTGACAACGCCGTATTTACTCTTCATTTCACGTTTGCGCATTTCATCAAAAAGCTGAACGGAAAGTTTAGCTCCCGTGCAACCTAGCGGGTGACCTAAAGCGATGGCACCACCGTTTACGTTTACGATATCTGGATTAAGATCTAACTCTCTGATTACGGCTAAGGATTGCGAAGCGAAAGCTTCATTCAATTCGATAAGGTCGATATCTTTCTGCTGCAATCCGGCTTGTTTTAAAGCCTTCGGAATTGCTTTTACGGGACCAATTCCCATAATGCGTGGTTCTACACCAACGGCTGCGAAATTCACCAGACGCGCTATTGGTTCTAGATTCAGTTCTTTAACCATTTCTTCGCTCATCACTAGTACAAATGCTGCACCGTCACTCATTTGTGAAGAGTTTCCTGCGGTTACGCTTCCGCCTTCGGCGAAAACAGGGCGCAATTTTGCCAGAATCTCAAGCTTGGTATCTGCACGTGGACCTTCATCTTTACTTACCGTATAGGTTTTAGTTTCTTTCTTTCCGGCACCGTTTACAAATGTGTGCTCCACATCAATCGGAACGATTTGCTCTTTAAAACGATCTTCTTCCTGCGCTTTTAAGGCTTTCTGATGTGAGTTGTAAGCGAACTCATCCTGATCTTCCCGAGAAACATTAAACTGATTGGCTACCGCTTCTGCAGTAAGTCCCATTCCCCAATAATAATCTTCGTTTCCGGCTTTTGCCACTTTATAATCAGGAACCGGTTTGTAACCACCCATAGGGATGTAACTCATACTTTCGGCACCCCCGGCGATGATACAATCTGCCATTCCTGCCTGAATTTTAGCCGAAGCCATCGCGATGGTTTCAATTCCTGAAGCGCAATAACGGTTCACCGTTACTCCTGGAACGTCTTCGATCTTTAATCCCATCAAAGAGATCAACCGACCAACGTTAAGGCCTTGCTCTGCCTCAGGCATCGCATTACCCACCATCACATCATCAATGCGCTTCTTGTCAAAGTCAGGAAGCTCCTTCATCATGTAATCGATGGTTTCTGCGGCGAGTTCGTCTGGTCTTTTAAAACGGAACAAACCACGCGGTGCTTTCCCTACGGCTGTTCTGTATGCTTTTACGATATATGCTGTTTTCATTTTTTAGATTTTTTTGAGAGAAAAGAGAAAAGATATAAGAGGATAGATTTTGTAATCTCTTAATCGTCTCTGATCTATTATCTTTTTTCTAATTTCTACTTTAATTTCTTAGCGGTTTCCCTTTCTTGATCATATGCTCTAAGCGCTCTAAGGTTTTACGCTCTCCGCAAAGACTTAAGAAGGCTTCGCGTTCAAGATCTAACAAGTAACGCTCACTTACATAAGAAGCCTCCGATAAATCACCGCCGGCCATTACATAAGCTAGTTTATTAGCGATTTTCTTATCGTGATCACTGATGTATTTCCCTGCGTTCATTTGATCGGTTCCTACTAAAAAAGCACCCAAAGCTTGTTTACCTAAGACTTTAATATCGCTACGTTCAATAGGTTTGGTGTAGCCTTGATCTGCCATAAACTTCGCTACTTCTTTAGCTGCAGCGATCTGGCGATCTTTATTGACCACGACAATATCTTTACCCGGTTTTAAAATCCCTAAGTCGTAAGCTTCATAGGCAGAAGTCGAAACTTTTGCCATACCAATTGTTAGGAAATATTCGCGTAGTCGGTTTAACTCGACGTCGTCTTTTTTATAAGTTTCAGAAGCTCTAAGAGTCATTTCTTTAGAACCACCACCGCCGGGAATTACCCCAACACCAAATTCTACCAAACCGATATAACTCTCAGCAGCGGCCACTACGCGGTCTGCGTGCAAAGTCATCTCGCAACCACCTCCTAAAGTCATAGCTTGTGGAGCAACAACAGTAGGAATAGAAGAGTAGCGCAAGCGCATACAGGTATCTTGGAAGTATTTAACGGCAGCATTCAGCTCATCATATTCTTGCTCAACGGCCATCATAAAGATCATCCCGATATTGGCACCCACAGAGAAGTTCTTCCCTTGATTGGCAACAACGAGTCCGGCGAAATCTTTTTCTGCTAAATCGATAGCTTTATTTAAACCTGATAGCACATCACCACCGATAGAATTCATTTTAGAACGGAATTCCACATTTAGAATTCCATCGCCGAGGTCTTCAACAACAACGCCGCTGTTTTTAAATACCTCTTTAGATTGACGGATGTTATCGAGAATAATAAAGCCATCCTGACCCGGTTTTTTCAAATATTCTTTCTTCGGAATATCGTAGTAGAAGGTGTTTCCTTCTTTAACGGTATAGAAGGAATCTTTTCCGGAAGAAAGCATTGCAGCAACCCAATCGGCTACTTCATAACCTTCGGCTTTCATCAATTCGATTCCTTTCTCTAAACCTACGGCATCCCATATTTGAAACGGACCGTGTTCCCAGCCATAACCGGCACGCATCGCGTCATCAATTTTGTATAGTTCATCTGTGATCTCAGGAATTCTATTCTGCACGTAAGCGAATAATCCGGCGAAATTTTTACGGAAGAATTCTCCGGCTTTATCTTTTCCTTTAATCAAAACCGGAAAACGATCTGCCACGTTATCAATAGACTTGGTCATCTCAAGCGTACTGAAAGAGGCGCGTTTATTGGCTCTGTATTCCATAGAATTCAAGTCTAGCGTTAGAATCTCGCTAGAGCCGTCCTCCTTTTTAATTTTCTTATAAAATCCTTGTCCGGTTTTGCTTCCCAACCATTTATTCTCGTGCATCGTGTTGATATAGTTAGGTAGCGAAAACAACTCAGCACGCTCATCGTTTTCTACGTTTTCACGAATACCATTCGCCACGTGAACTAAGGTGTCAAGTCCTACAACATCAACGGTACGGAAGGTAGCCGATTTTGGACGACCAATTACCGGGCCTGTTAATTTATCAACTTCTTCAACCGTCATCCCAAGTTCTTCCACGGTGTGAAAAAGACTCATTATACTATAGGTACCTACGCGGTTACCGATAAAAGCCGGAGTATCTTTTGCTACAACTGAAGTTTTTCCAAGGAATTTTTCGCCGTAGGCATTCAGGAATTCTAAAACTTCTTTGTCAGTTTTTGGTCCCGGAATGATCTCAAAAAGATCTAAGTAGCGCGCCGGATTGAAGAAATGTGTTCCGCAGAAATGCTTCTGGAAATCATCGCTTCGACCTTCACTCATAAACTTGATCGGGATTCCTGAAGTATTTGAAGTGATCAGTGTGCCCGGAGTACGGTGCTTATCGAGTTTTTCAAAAACTTGCTTTTTGATATCTAAACGCTCGATCACCACCTCGATGATCCAGTCGTAGTCTTTTACTTTAGCGATATCATCTTCCATATTACCAGTAGTGATGCGATTTGCAAAATCTTTGTGGTAAATAGGAGAGGGCTTAGATTTTAACGCATTTTGAAGGTGGTCATTTACCAGTCTGTTGCGTACCGCTTTATCTTCAAGCGTTAAGCCTTTTGCTTTCTCTTTGTCGTTAAGTTCGCGAGGAACTATATCGAGTAACAGCACTTCAACTCCTATGTTTGCAAAATGGCAAGCGATGCCGCTTCCCATAATACCAGAGCCAATTACTGCAACTTTATTTATACGTCTTTTACTCATTGTTTTATAGTAGTTTCAGAAGTGTTATAAATTTTTTTATTCTGTATTAAATCATTGATGACGTGAATCACTTCAAAAAAGTGATCTACTTTTTCTGCATCAATGTTAGCGCGAACCGCCTCGTTAAATTTCAATACACGGTCTTTACTAAAGTCTCTGTTTTCCTTTCCAAATTCAGTCAGGAAAATCAATACGCCCCGACCATCAGCCGGATTGGGTTTACGTTCTATAAGTCCGCGTTCTTCCATTGATTTTAGGGTTCTAGAGAGACTGGTCGCTTCCATTCCCATCCTAGGTCCCAAAGCTGTAGAAGGCGTTCCTTCCTCAGGGTCTATACTCAATAAAGCAAAACCTGTAGCCATCGTACTGTCTAACTTTGCAGCTTGCTCATTATACATTTTAATGACGGCTTGCCAGGTCGCTCTAAGGGCGTGATCTATTGTGATATCTTTTTTACTCATACGTTTTCGTAAAGTTAAAAAAATAATACTATGCACGCATAATAAATTAAGGAAATTTTATAAGATTATTATCTCACAAGATGATTGATGGGTATATTCATAAAAAAACTCCTTATTTCTAAGGAGTTTAATAGATTATTCACGCTCGTAAATTTTATTGTAAAGGTCAAGATACTTCTCTTTTACGATACGTCTTTTAAGTTTCATAGTAGGAGTGAGGTGACCCGCTTCAATACTCCACTCGTCGGGAGTAAGCTCAAATTTCTTGACGCGTTCCCACTTACCGAATTTCTCATTGTGAATGTCAACATCCTCTTGAATGCGTTTCTTCACTTCTTCGTTTGAAGCGATTTCCTTAGGAGTAGTACCTACGTTGATATTTTTGAGTTTTGCCCATTCGGTCACAAATTCAAAATTAGGTTGAATTAGGGCAGCCGGCATTTTCTCACCTTCGCCTACCACCATTATATGTTCGATAAAACGGGATTGCTTCATCATATTTTCAATGATCTGAGGCGCTACATATTTACCTCCGCTGGTCTTGAACATTTCCTTTTTACGGTCTGTAATTTTCAGGAAGCCTTCGCTGTCGATCTCACCGATATCTCCCGTGTGGAAATAACCGTTCTCTAAAACTTCATCAGTTTTTTCTTTGTCTTTATAATAGCCGATCATCACCTGTGGACCTTTAATAAGAATCTCACCATCTTCGGCGATCTTGACTTCAGTCTGCGGAATAGGTTTTCCTACGGTACCTATTTTAAAGCCTTTATCACGCATATCATTTACTGAAATTACCGGCGATGTTTCGGTAAGGCCGTAACCTTCCATGACGCCGATATCTGCAGCATTAAAAACGCGTGCAAGTCGGGGTTGTAAAGCCGCACTACCCGAAGCGATCACTTTTAAATTTCCGCCTAAAGCTTCCTGCCATTTACTGAAAATCAGTTTACGTGCAATACCTAATTTTTTCTCGTACCACCAGCCGTTTTGACCGTAAGGCTCGTAGTCAAGACCGGTTTCTACAGCCCAGAAGAACAGTTTCTTTTTGATTCCGGTTAAATCTGCACCTTTTGCAATGATCTTATCATAAACCTTTTCCAGTAAACGCGGAACAGCTGTCATTACTTCCGGCTGAACTTCTTTAAGGTTTTCACTTATCGTATCTAGACTTTCAGCAAAATATATAGAAACTCCGGTATACTGATATAAATACATCAACATGCGTTCGTAAATATGGCATACCGGTAAAAAACTCAACGCTTTACTTTGCCCCGGCACAATAGGAAAACGCGACGCGCTATTCAATGCATTAGACACCACATTTTTATGGCTCAGCATCACGCCTTTAGGCCTTCCGGTAGTTCCTGATGTATAAATAAGAGTTGCAAGATCATCTTCTTTAACTGCTGCCTTTAATTTTTCAACTTCAGGCTGAAGGCTATCATCTTCTTCTTTGACCTCCTCCCAACTTTTGCATCCGTTGATAGCATCAAAACTATAGACCTCTTTAAGCGTTGGAACATTTGCTTTTATCGCATTAAGCTTTGTAAGTACTTCTTCATCAGAAACAAAGCAGAAGATAGATTCGCTATGGTTCAGTACGTACTCGTATTCTTCTTCCGAAATCGTTGGATAAATAGGAACGTTTTGCGCGCCTAATTGTAGGATACCTATATCCATGATATTCCACTCCGTACGGTTTGTAGAAGAGATCACGGCAATTTTATCATTGGGTTTTACACCTAATTTTAATAGCCCCCGACTTATTGCATTAGCTTGATCAAGATAAGATTGAGTAGTTGTTGCTACCCATTTGCCATCATATTTAGTTACTAAGGCTTCTTTTAAATTATACTGTTCAAGTTGATGGTAGGGGAAGTCAAAAAGACGTTTAGTTTCCATAGTTATGAAATAGGTTTACTCGATGCTCGAGAGTGAATAATTAAGGGATCTGTCCCGATAATCTATATTCTTTATAAGTTTTCTTTAAAGCGTTTCTTCAGAAAATATTCTAAGTGTGAACTAATGCTATTAAGGTACAGACAAAATACAATTTAAGTTATTGATATTTCGGTTTTGAAAGTCCTTTGAGGTATTTACTTACTGCAAAATAGCGAAATTATAGACTTTTTTATATGATTTTAGAAAAATTTACAACGTTGTATTAATGATTTTACAATGTTACTGGTTTCTCTCTCTAGTATTTCTGAATGTGCTGCTAATACAATGGTTTAGAAATAAAATAAATAACCCTTACAAATGTTAAAGTTTTTCAGCTAACTGAACATTTTAGTCGGTTAAGTAAAACCACAAGCTTAATTCCCTTATGTACTATCTACAAACCCTTGAGGAGATATATAGAATTTTTCAAAGCCCCCTCGCACTTGAAGGTAAATCGATTTAAAAACCTACTGAAGGGGTAGGGTTAGAATTTGTATAATTTTAACAAAAAAATAATATTGCTTTAAATCAAAAACATAAATCAATGAATGAAAAAAAATTACTCACTGTATTCTTGGTACTTTGCTTTGGAATACAATTTAGTTTTGCACAGCAAAAAACTGTGCAAGGAACTGTGGTGACAGCAGAAGATGGTCTTCCATTACCGGGAGCCTCAGTGCTAGTTGCCGGAACTTCAAGAGGAACTCAGACTGATTTTGATGGTAAATTTTCTATCGCTGTAGCTCCTGATGAAACATTGACGGTGTCTTATGTAGGTTTTAAAACCATCAATAAAGTGGTTGGGAATGCATCTGAGATCATGTTTTCTCTGGAGGCAGATTCAGAATCATTAGACGAGGTTATTGTCACTGCTTATGGAACCAGTACTAAAGAAGCTTTTACCGGTTCGGCTAACGTGGTAGGGCAGGCTGAATTACAACAACGAAACGTTACTTCGCCAATCGCAGCGATCGAAGGTAATGCTACCGGTGTGCAATTTACATCTGCAGCCGGTCCCGGTGCATCTCCTAATATTGTTATTCGTGGTGTAGGTACTTTAAATGGAGATACAGATCCGCTATACATTGTAGATGGAATTCAATATGAAGGGGCTTTAAACACCATAAATCAAGAGGATATTGAATCACTTACGATTTTAAAAGATGCGGCGTCTACCTCATTATACGGTTCTCGAGCAGCTAACGGTGTAGTTATTATTACTACAAAAAGAGGTAAAAAGGGAGCGCTACGAGTAACTGCTTCTGCACAGTCTGGTTTTGTAACCAATAGTATTGGTCAATATGATCAGCTTTCACCTGGTCAATATTACGAGAGTATGTGGGAAGCTTTTAAAAATTCGAGTGCCGGTGGAGGAGATCCTCAGTTTGCTAGTGATAACATATACAATCAATTAGGATACAATCCATTTAATGTGCCCAATGATCAAATTGTAAATACCAATGGCCAATTAAATCCTAATGCTCAGGTAATCTATAAAAGTTTAGATTGGTTTGAAGAATTACAGCAAACCGGTTACAGAACTAATTATAATGTGTATATTTCTGGAGGTGGTGATGATCATACCGTTTTCTTCTCTGCTTCTTACTTAGATGAAGAAAGTTATGTAGTAACCTCGGGCTTTGATCGTTTAACAGCAAGGTTAAATGCTGATTTTGATGTGAGTGATAATATTAAAATTGGAGGTAGTGCTAACATTACGCTTTCAGAAGCTCGCGGCCCAAGTTCAGCAGGAAGCGGAAGCATTGTAAACCCCTTTAGTTTTGCCAGAGGTATAGGATCTATTTACCCTGTGTATGTAAATGATTTGAATGGCGATATCGTTTTGGATGACTTCGGAAATCCTGTGTTTGATAATGGTGAGGGTTATGCTGAATTTAATATTGGTTCTAGACCTGTAAACCAAGGGAGACACGCATTACAAGAATTGTTATTAAATAATGAAAGCGATAGAGATAATACCTACGGTTTTAGATTTTATGGAGAGTGGGAAATCTTTGACGGCTTAAGTTTTAAACTAAACTATGGTCGTGATATTAATGAATTGTTTGAGCGTGAATATGAGAACGCGATCATTGGTGATGCGCAACCTGACGGAAGGTTAAGCGAAGACCGCGCGAGAAGAGAAATAGAGAACTTCAATCAACTTTTGACTTATCAAAAAAGTTTTGGAGATCATAATGTTGATATTACCGCTGGTCACGAAAGTTATGATAGATCAATTTCAAGCTTAAATGGATTAGCAACTGTTCAAGCGGCTAATGGTATTTATGAATTTGCAAATTTCTCAAATATTGTAGATCTAGGTGGAGCTACTTTTGATAAGGGAATTGAAGGTTATTTCTTAAGAACAAATTATAACTATAAGAATAAATATTACTTGAGTGCTTCAGCGAGACGAGATGGATCTTCAGTTTTTCAAACAGATAGCCGTTGGGGTACCTTTTATTCTGTGGGTGGTTCTTGGCGCATAGATCAAGAAAACTTTATGCAAGATGTTTCATTTATCAACAAATTGAAAGTAAGAGCTTCTTATGGTGAAGTTGGTAATGACGATCTATTTGATAGCTATTTATCTCAAGCACGCTTCTCTATAACCTCTAATGCCGGAGCTCCTGCTTTATTATTTACAGATATTGGGAATGCTGCATTGCAATGGGAAACAATTGAGAACTTTGATGTAGCCTTAGAATTTGGGTTATTTAACAACTTTCTTGATGGATCTATTGAGTACTACAAGAAAAATTCAAGTGACTTACTTTACAATCTGCCTATTTCACCTAGTAATGGTTTAAATCAAGTACCGGTGAACTTAGGGGATATGTATAACTCCGGATTTGAATTTGCATTAACCGGACATCTGGTGAATCGCAATGATTTTAGATGGGATATGACGCTTCAAGCTTCAACATTTAAAAACGAGATCACCAGTTTACCAGATCCTTTTATCAACGGAAGTAAGCGTTGGGTTGAAGGGCGATCAAGATTTGATTTCTTTCTCTTGAGAACTGCAGGTGTTGATCCTGAAACAGGAGATCAATTGTTTTTATTATACGAGCAGAATGAAGATGGTGAAAGCGTTCCTGTAATTGACGAAACTACCGGTGAAATTGCTACTACTAACGATTGGGAAGAAACAGAAAGAGCCTATACAGGAGATTCTTCGATCCCTGATTTACTGGGTTCTGTTTCTAATAGTTTTAGCTATAAAGGGTTTAACTTAAACTTCTTGATCACTTATGGGATAGGAGGTAAAGTATTAGATAACGGTTACTCTTCTATGATGCATAGCGGTACGTATGGAAGGTCTTTTCATCCAGATATTCTTAATGCCTGGAGAGCGCCCGGCGATGTCACCAGTGTGCCACGACTTGAAAATGGTAACGTAGACCTTGTGCGTACTCAATCTGAACGATTCCTTACAGACGCTTCTTTCTGGGCTTTAAGAAATGTAAGCTTCAGCTATAATTTTGGAGATTCGGTAACTAATACCTTAGGGCTAGATGCTCTTCGAGTTTCAATTACAGGTGAGAATTTATATCTAAAAAGTAAAAGAAAAGGTTTAGATCCTCAGTATAACCTAGCAGGAACACCATCAGCAAATGATTTTTCTCCTTCTAGAATTGTTTCACTTGGTTTAAATCTATCCTTCTAAAAAAATAATAATATGAAAAATAGACTTAAATATATACTAGTAGTATTGCTTACAATACCCATTCTATCTTGTCAAGAAGACTTTTTAGAGCGAACTCCAACAGATGCGATTTCTTCTGCTGATGCTTTGGCCAGTGAAGAAAATATGCAGCTTGTTTTAAATGGAATACACCGCGGATTGTACTCGCAATCTCAAACTGTTTTTCCTGGTGGAAATACAGCACGTGCTAATAATCACTATTGGGTGCCTATGGGCGATAACTTGACCGGTGATTTGATTCATTCTGCTAATGCCAATAATTTATCATGGCGTTCCGTAATGCAATGGAATGAGCATACTCAAGAAACATCTCTTACATCAAGTTTACTTTGGTACCACAGATATAATATCATATTACACGCCAATTTGTTGATCAACGAGATCGAAGGAGGAGCATTGACCGAAACAGCAAGACTGAGAAATATTCTTGGTCAGGCATACACGTATAGAGCTTATGCATACCTTTCTTTAGTGCAGCATTATGCTAAAGGATATTTAATTGGCAATCCGGCATCAGATCCGGGGGTACCGTTATTGTTTTCATCAGAGTCGCCTTTTACAAGTGAACCCAGATCAACGGTTCAAGAAATTTATGATCAGATTGAGTCAGACCTAGATGCAGCAATAACTGCTTTTCAAGATAGTGAAGCTCCTAGCGTTGGAGGTGCAGCAGCAAAAGCGCAATTGAGCATCAATGCAGCATACGGTTTACTTGCGCGTTGTGCGTTATCAAAAGGAGATTGGCAAACCGCAGCTGATGCAGCCGTGGCTGCACGCGACGGATTTCCTTTACTTTCTGAGGATGAATGGAAATCAGGATTTAATACAAATACCTTATCAGAAGTGATTTGGGGTAGTAATGTGATCGCTACGGAAACTACTTTCTTCAGATCTTATTTTTATCTGGCGAGTAACACTTTTAACGGTAGCCAAATTAGAAATAACCCTAAAATAGCTGATCGAAGAATGGTAGATGCTATTCCGGAGACAGATTATAGAAAAGATGTTTTTCTTCCAGATGCTCCTAATACTAACACTTCAGCGGCAAATGGTAATGGTGGATTTTCAAATAATACCAATCCTTTATATCCTACGGAAGAAGAGTTTGATGCTGCGGTAGATAGTATAAAAGCTGTGTATGGTTTAGTTGCCGGTCATAATTTACATCCGTATATGCAGTTTAAACTTAAACAAGCTAATCCGGGTACTATTGATCCTGATGATGTGATCTATATGCGCTCGTCAGAAATGTATTTGATTGAAGCAGAAGCAGAACTTATGATGAACAATTTAACAGATGCTAGAGAGGCTTTACAACCTCTAGCAGAAGCGCGAGATTCATCTTGGGAAGCCACTGATTATCCTACGGCTGAAAGCTTTCTCGATCATTTAAAATTTCAATGGAAATTAGAAATGTGGGGCGAAGGTTTTGGTTATACAAATCATATAAGATGGGATGATGGTATTGACCATGCAGCTGACGGTGGTTCCGGAGCTTCAGAGGTTCTTTATCAGCAATCTTACCAAATTGAAAGACCATCACTTAACGATGATTGGATTTTCAAAATACCTCAAGCAGAAATTGATGCTAACCCTAATTTAGGATCTGGGGATCAAAATTAGAATATAGTAGAACTGCAGTAATGAAAGCCCGGTAACACCGGGCTTTTTTATTGAAGCTGCTTAAAGGTTCGATCTCATAAGATAGTTTGCTTTGCCAAATTCCTTAATGCCCGGGCTCATAGATCAAGCGTAAAAACGAACTAAAGCGCTCAGTTTCTCTATTGATCGGAATACCGGTTACAATACCTATTAGTAAGTTTTCGGCGACATCAAGCCGCAACTGCGGTCTTATAGTCATATCAAAATCACCTTGATTGAATTCCTTATTAAATTCAAGACCAATAAAATTTCGGGTTCCCGATATCATATAATGAATATTACTATTGATTTGCCAACTGGTGTGAAGTGCTCCGTCGCTAAAGTGATGGGCAATCGCGGGTCCTGTATAAATCAAACTATGAAAATTAGATCCTAGTCTTTTAGCAGCAATAAAAAACGGATTATAGACATTACCAGTAAACAATTTCCCTGCGCCGTAGTTATTAAAATTTGTGAGTTCAAACTCTTGGATGTAGCCAAACGCCAGGCTTGTTTTGTGCTTTTCAGAAACCCAAAATGTGTATTGACCAGCGATCTTGATGCTGTTCAAGCGGTTTCCGGGTGCGTCACCATTTTCTCCAATCGGGTAATGTAAAGAGAAAGGCAATTCAATTTCTAAACCCAATCGGTCTGCGGGCGCCCATTCATATTCTACAAGAGCCAGATATTCATCATAACGATCGCGATCGGTAAGACCTAGACCAATATTCCATTCTTTTTCTCCTTTACGAGCACCTAAATCTCGAATTAGGTCGATGTATAATGGTTCGGCATGTAGAATTTTTAAAGGCTCTTGGCTTCCTTCAACTTCAGCAATATATAAGCTGTCTTTAATAGCATTAGGCTCGGTTTCTTGAGCATAAGTATACTGTGTGAGTACTGCCATGAGCAGCACTAATGGTAAGTGTTTCATTTTAATTTGTTTAATGGATGTATTGAATATGAGAATGCACCTCAGGTGCTGAGGTGTTCAATTATGTGGTATAAACAAATTAATATCGGGGTGGTGGAGCGTCAACTTCCAGTGATAAAGTGCAGAAGTTTGCTAAGGCAAAAAGCGTATTTTGTTTTTTTAAAAGACTGAAATTCTGCTGAAATGCAATTGCCGATTGGTCAACGATAAAGTGATCCAGATTTACTGAAGTTTCAGAAGAAGTGTGCTCTTCAGCATCATTGTCGTCGTATTCAGGAATAACATCACCAAGATCTAGAACTTGCTCAACAACTAATTCTATAACACTTTCCTGATCATTATAATTTAAATTTTCAGCGCGATTAGGAAACAGGTCTGGGCTGTCTACACAAATATTAAGCATATAGAGCGCAATAAGTCCCCAAAATATGCGAATACCAGTATGTTTACGGCTCAGACCTGTCATTTAATTTGTTGGAGCTTAATGCTTCTCAATCCACTTGCGAGCATTTTCAAAAGCTTCTATCCATGGGCTTACTTCATCTTTGCAACCCTTTGGGTAGTTAGCCCAATTCCATTGAAAAATAGAGCGCTCAATGTGCGGCATTGTTACCAAATGACGTCCGGTTTTATCGGTCATCATTGCAGTGTTGTAGCTACTTCCGTTAGGATTTGCAGGATAGGCATCATAGCCATATTTAGCCACAATGTTGTATTCTTTTTCGCTAAGCGGAAGTTCAAATTTTCCTTCTCCGTGAGAGATCCAAACACCAAGAGTAGCACCTTCTAACGTAGAAAGCATCACCGAATCGTTCTTCTGAATCTTCACACTGGTGAAGCCACTTTCGTGCTTGTGCGAATCATTATGCAGCATTTTTGGCTTTTGGTCGTGTTCCGGGTTGATCAGGTCTAATTCAACAAAAAGTTGACAACCGTTACAGATCCCTACCGAAAGTGTATCGGGGCGTGCGAAGAAATCTTTTAATGCCTTATTGGCTTTCTCATTGTATAAGAAAGCTCCTGCCCAACCTTTTGCAGAACCTAAAACATCTGAGTTTGAAAAACCACCCACAGCACCAATAAACTGAATATCTTCAAGCGTTTCACGACCGGTAATCAAATCGGTCATATGTACATCTTTTACATCAAAGCCTGCGAGGTACATCGCATTGGCCATTTCGCGTTCTGAGTTACTTCCCTTTTCGCGTAAGATCGCAGCTTTCGGTCTTGGTTTAGAAGCATCAATTGTTGGTTTGATTCCGGTGAAATGCTTCGGAAATTCAAACTTCAAATCTTGCTGATCAAAGTTGTTATAACGATCTTCTGCCAAACCGTTAGCCGTTTGTTTCTGATCTAATAAATAAGAAGTTTCAAACCATTTTCTTCGCAATGACGGAATATTTAAACCAATTTCTACCGAATCTTTCTTGATCAATAATTCGTCTGAAGTATTGGTAGAACCTATTTTGAAGAATTCCACGTTATTTTCAGCCAAGGCGGCTTCAAAAGCAGCGTCATCACTTGCCTGAACGACTACTCCGGCATTTTCAGCAAATAAGATTTTGATAATATCTTGTTCGGTAAATGCAGAAAAATCGACTGAAGCACCCAGTTTGTTTTCAGCAAAACACAATTCTAAAAGCGTTGTGATCAATCCACCCGAAGCCACATCGTGACCGGCCGCAACAAGATCTTGTCTAATTAGGCTTTGTAAGGTATTGAAAGCGGTAGCAAAAGCAGTATCGTCTTTAATGCTTGGAGCTTCCATTCCCACTTTATTCTGAATTTGGGCAAACGAAGAACCTCCCAATTTAAAGCTATCTTGAGATAAATTTAGGTAGTAGATCGATCCTGCTTCAGCATCCAGAACAGGTTCAACCACGCGGTTAATATCATCACAGCTTCCTGCTGCAGAAATAATAACTGTTCCCGGCGCAAGCACATCACCCTCAGGGTATTTTTGCTTCATCGATAAGGAATCTTTTCCGGTAGGAACATTGATTCCTAAAGCAATCGCAAATTCTGAAACAGCTTCAACTGCCTCGTACAAACGTGCATCTTCTCCCGCATTATTACAAGACCACATCCAGTTTGCAGAAAGCGAAACCGATTTTAAACCTTTTTCCAGCGGCGCCCAAACAATGTTGGTAAGCGCTTCTGCGATACTGTTTTTACTTCCGGCAACAGGATCGATCAATCCGCTAACGGGAGAATGACCTATAGAAGTAGCAATTCCGTTTGAAGATTTAAAATCAAGTGCCATCACACCTACGTTGTTCAATGGAAGTTGCAGCGAACCAACACATTGTTGTTTTGCCACACGACCGCCTACACAACGGTCCACCTTATTGGTCAACCAGTCTTTACAAGCAACGGCTTCCAGCTGTAATACGTTCTCTAAATACTCGTGGAAGTTTTCTAAAGAATAAGAAACATCGCTATAAATACGATGGATTTTAGTATCAACCATTACCGTTTTTGGCGAGCTGCCAAACATATCGTTCATAGCCAAATCCATTGGCGCAGCACCGGTAGTGGCCGACTTGAACGTGAAACGGTGATCGCCGGTCACGTCGCCCACTTCATACATTGGGGAGCGCTCGCGATCTGCGATGGTTTTTAAAGTTTTGATTTGTTCAGCACCTATCACAAGACCCATACGTTCTTGCGACTCATTACCGATTATTTCTTTAGCCGAAAGGGTAGGATCACCCACCGGCAATTTATCAAGATCGATCAATCCGCCGGTTTCTTCAACCAATTCAGAAAGACAGTTCAAGTGACCACCGGCACCGTGATCGTGAATAGAAACGATGGTATTCTCATCACTTTCTACCATTCCACGGATGGCGTTAGCCGCACGTTTTTGCATTTCAGGATTAGAACGTTGGATTGCATTCAACTCAATTCCTGAGCTAAAGGCACCCGTATCTGCCGAAGATACCGCAGCACCGCCCATACCAATACGGTAGTTGTCACCACCAAGAATTACAATTTTATCTCCGGTTTCCGGTTTTTCTTTTAAGGCTTGTTGTTTCTTGCCGTAGCCAATTCCGCCGGCTTGCATAATTACTTTATCAAAACCGAGTTTTCTTCCAGCTTCATCGTGCTCAAAAGTAAGCACCGAACCTGCGATAAGCGGCTGCCCAAATTTGTTTCCAAAATCTGAAGCTCCATTAGAAGCTTTGATCAAAATATCAATTGGCGTCTGGTATAACCATTTACGTGCCGGCATTGCATCTTCCCAAGGACGTTCTTCCTTAAGGCGAGAATAGGCAGT
The DNA here is from genome assembly GCF_900130045.1 of Leeuwenhoekiella palythoae. Classification (GTDB taxonomy): domain Bacteria; phylum Bacteroidota; class Bacteroidia; order Flavobacteriales; family Flavobacteriaceae; genus Leeuwenhoekiella; species Leeuwenhoekiella palythoae. The sequence continues at coordinate 432,107 of NZ_FQXT01000003.1, read as the reverse complement.
CATGTAAACAGCTGTTCCTGCTAGTGGAAGCGAACCTTGGCCGCCTGCCAGACGGTCACGTATTTCACCACCGGCACCAGTTGCAGCACCGTTAAAAGGCTCAACGGTGGTAGGGAAGTTGTGGGTTTCCGCTTTAAGCGAAAGCACACTATCAAATTCTTTTTCAGTATAAAAATCGGGTTTATCTGCAGTTGCTGGAGCAAACTGTGTCGCTTTAGGACCTTTTACAAATGCAACATTGTCTTTGTAAGCCGAAACAATCTCATTTGGATTTGCTTCGGAAGTTTTACGAATCATTTTGAATAGGGAAGAGGGCATCGTTTTCCCGTCGATCACAAACGTTCCGTTGAAGATCTTGTGGCGGCAATGCTCAGAATTCACTTGGCTGAAACCAAACACTTCAGAGTCGGTAAGCGGGCGACCTATGCGCTCCGCAACACTTTCTAGATACGCTACTTCTTCTTCGCTTAAGGCTAAACCTTCCTGCTCGTTATAGGCTTGAATATCTTCAATAGCCTTAATGTCTTCAGGCTCGATATCAATGGTATAAATTTTCTGATCGAGCTTGCTGTATTCCTGAGAAAGCATCGGGTCAAATTCGGCCTTTCCGGCAACAAATTCTTCAATTCTAATAATGCCTTCAATTCCCATATTTTGGGTGATCTCAACAGCATTGGTACTCCAGGGTGTGATCATCGTCGCACGCGGACCAATAAAAAAAGCGTCGATTGCAGACGCTTCTATTTTAGGCTGGTTGCCAAAAAGCCAGATGAGCTTGTTTGTAGTTTCTTCTGAAAGTTCAGCTTTAGCTTGAACTGCGTAAATTTTGGTGTCTTGTGAACCGAAAAAATGAATCATAGTGCTTTTACTAAGGAGCCACAAATTTAAGGATTTTTAACGGTTAGAAACACGCTTGGATTGAAACAAAATTCAACAGAAAAAAGCCTCTCTTTGTTGATAACTGAAAAATGAACCTTCTCCGTAGCTACAAAAAAGAAAAGCCTTAAAAGATGAATCTTTTAAGGCTTTAAAATGCTATTGTTTTCAGTAGCTAGGCTTTGTCTTTTTTGACCATTAAGCACATATAAAAGCCGTCATAACCGCTTTCGCTAGATAAAACTGTTTTCTGCTTTTCTATGCTGAAGTCGCTTCCTTCCTCAGTTTTTAAGAACTTTTTGATCTGTTCTTGATTTTCTGAAGGTAGAATAGAGCAGGTAGCATAAACCATTTTTCCGCCGGGCTTCACGATTTTTGAATAGTCTTTTAAAATGCTTTGCTGCGTTGCCTGAATTTTTTCAACGAAATCCGGTTGCAGTTTCCATTTGGCGTCCGGGTTACGGCTTAAAACACCAAGTCCCGTACACGGCGCATCAATAAGCACGCGATCTGCCGAATTGTGAAGCTTCTTAATTACTTTAGTTGAATCGATCACTCGGGTTTCAATATTAAAAGCTCCTGCACGGCGCGCACGACGCTTGAGCTCTTTTAGTTTATTTCCGTAGATGTCAAGTGCGATTAACTGACCTTTGTTATCCATTTGTGCAGCGAGATGCAAGGTTTTACCCCCAGCACCTGCGCAAGTATCTACCACGCGCATTCCCGGCTCGACGTCAAGATACGGCGCCACCAATTGTGAAGAAGCATCTTGTACTTCAAAGAGTCCGTTTTTAAAAGCTTCGGTGGTAAATACATTGCCGCGTTCCTGTAATTGAAGCGCGTCTTTGTAAGGTTTTATGTTTTCGGTCTCGTGGCCTTCTTCGGCTAAAGCGGTTTGCAACGCACCGATATCAGATTTTAAACGGTTTACGCGCAAAACAACGGGAGCTTGCTTATTTAATGCAGCGATTTCTGCATCCCACTTGTCGCTTAGTTCTTTTTCGCCAAGCGCATCTAACCAATCCGGGATCGATTCTCTAAATTTTCGAGTGTTCGATAATTCGTCAAAACGCCCTTTAATTCTTCGGGTAGGCGTTTCTTCAAACTGATGCCAGTCTGGCAATTTTATTCCGCGTAGCGTACACCACACCGCAAAGAGACGCCAAAGGTCTTTACGCTCAAAAGGTTCTTTTACATCAGCGATTTCTGCATATAGTCTTTTCCAGCGTACAATATCGTATGTGGTTTCGGCGATAAAACTGCGGTCACGAGAGCCCCAGCGTTTGTCACGCTTCAGTTGTTTAGCAATGACCTTATCAGCATAGCCGCCTTCATTAAAAATTTCGATTAAGCCATCAATAACAGCAAAAACCAGATTGCGATGTAAACGCATAACAAATGTTTTTAAAATGCGCGCAAAGGTACAGGATTAAAAAGGAATAGTTTTAAATTCGAGAAAATTTTAAATCTATGAGATATTTATTAGGAGTGGCGCTCAGTTTAGCAGTTTTTGGTTGTAAAAATACTCCAGAACCTAAAGAATTGACTGCGATTCAAACCGTTGAAATAGAACGTATTTATGAAGATTCGGTAAGTTTGAGAGCGCTCGAAATTCTTGATGATGGCAGCGTTGCTTTTGCAGGCTCTAACGGAAAATACGGTTTGTATAATCCTACTACTAAAGTTTGGAATACAGCGGTAATGAAACGGGATAGTGTAACGCCTAGCTTTAGAGCAGTTGCGCATACTGCTGAAGATTTCTTTATGCTCAGTATTGAAAGTCCGGCGTTGTTGTACAAAACTGGAGATTCCGGTGCTATGGAATTGGTTTATGAAGAAAATGATCCTAAAGCTTTTTACGACTCTATGACCTTCTGGAACGATCAAGAAGGAATAGCTATGGGAGACCCTACCGAAAATTGTATCTCAATAATTATCACCCGAGATGGAGGGAATACGTGGACTAAGGTTTCTTGCGATGCTTTACCTGAAGCAGCAGCAGGGGAGGCGGCGTTTGCAGCAAGCAATTCTAATATTGCTGTGTATGGCAATAACGCGTGGATCATCACCGGCGGAATGAAATCAAGAGTTTTGCATACCGGTGACAAAGGAAAAACTTGGGAAGTATTTGACACCCCATTAAAACAAGGAACTTCAAGTACCGGTGGATATTCAATTGATTTTTATGATGAAAATACAGGGGTGGTAATCGGCGGTGATTACACCCACGCAGAAGGTAACGAGGCAAATAAAGCGATCACGCACGACGGAGGAAAAACTTGGGCGTTGCTAGCAGATAAGGCAGCACCGGGCTACCGTAGCTGCATTCAGTTTATTCCAAATACTAAAGGCAAAGAATTGCTTGCGATAGGCTTTGAAGGGATCGACTATTCTAGTGATCAAGGAGCCACTTGGAAAAACTTGAGTAGTGAAGGCTTTTTTACGGTACGCTTCTTAAACGATTCAACAGCTTACGCAGCAGGAAGCAACAGGATAGCAAAGCTTAAGTTTAAGCGCTAGGCCAAAAAAAATGCGACTCTTTTCAGTCGCATTTTTCGTTTTAACGCTAATAAAAACTAAATATATAAATCAATAGGTAAATCGTTTTGAAACGGAATCAAAGGTTTAGTCTTTCCCTTTTCGTTTTTTGTATTCTTCCCAAAGTTTTCTGCCAAATTTATGCTCGGCTTCCGGAAGGAAAACCATTTTAGAAGCAGGAAGCTTTTGCGTAAGATCAGTCATCAACTGACTTTCAATCTCATACTTGCTTCTTTGAATGTCATTATACTCAGCCATTAATTTGTTGGCTTCTTTTTCCGTCAGATTTTTTTTAGAGCCTGATTCAAAGAATTTTTCTTCAAATAGAGCGCGTTCTCTAGAGCGTAAATCCACCATCTTACAATCGTAAGTGTTGTAAATAGGCCAGAATTTTTCGGCTTCAGCAGGAGTCAGATTCAGCTCTTCCGTTAAAAACGGAACCCGAAGCGCCTTAATTTGCTCGTGTCTATCTTTCTTCTGTGCCTGGCCACTAAGACCCAAACACAACACGAAAATGATTATTAAATTTTTCATAGTTTTTTGTTTATTGATCAAGTAACGAACTCTGAACAATGTCTTGATCTACATACTCATAGATCAGTTCTTCGCTCACAGTTTCGTTATCAAATATCGAGGTGCTATTCTCGATGGTGCTCAACTCTTCAGCAGAAAGGTAGTCTTGAACACGCTCTTCTTCTTCAAAGTAGTTTTCAAGACTGGTTATGCTAAGGGAGTCAAACTGCATTTCTTTTTCTATGGGATTCACCACATTAAAGAGTACAAGCAACACCGCTGCGATCGCCGCAACTGTCGCTGCTATAGTTTTAAAATTATACTCAACAAGCTTTCCTTTAGGCTTATTTTGATTAAGAATAACCTGTTCTACTTTTTCAAAGTATTGTGCAGGTACGCTAAATCCATCATTTTTATTAGGGAAAAGCTCTTGAAATTTGAGTTCAGTAAGCAGCCTATTCTCAAAAGACTCAAAGTAGCCTAGAGGAATATTAAACTGCTGCTTGTTATTTTCTTTTTTGCTTTTCATCGTTTTTTAGACTTTATTGGTCTTAAAAGGTTTAATGTGCTGTCACGTATTCTGTTATCTTTTTTACCGCGTGATGGTAGCTCGCTTTGAGTGCTCCTTCTGAAGTTCCTAATATTTCAGAAATCTCATTGTATTGCAATTCATCAAAATACTTCATCACAAAAACCTGCTTTTGTTTTGTAGGCAACGTGTCTATTGCCTGTTGTAATTTAAGCTGCGCATCATCGCCATTAAAATACGGGTCACTCGTAAGATTAGTAACTAAACTCTCTTGAACCTCTTCATTACTTATGTGCGTTGTACGTTTTCTCTTTTTAATAAACGTTAGGCTCTCATTAGTTGCAATACGGTAAAGCCAGGTGTATACTTGACTCTCCCCATTAAAATTATGCAGGTTTTTGTAAACCTTTATAAAGGTGTTTTGCAGCACGTCATCTGCGTCATCATGAGAAATCACCATGCGACGTATGTGCCAATACAAACGCTCTTTGTATTCAGAGACTAAGTCCTCAAATTTTAAACTTTCGATGGTATGGATTTCTAAATTATTCAATGCTGCTCTTTAGTGACCTTTGTATGACTATTTATTTATCCAATGGTTTAAAAGCAAAACGATAAAAAATAGTTAAAGCATCAAGATCTTGAAATTTACAGATTATTCCTTTAAGAATTACAAGTAATAAAACTTATTAGAATCGATTAAAGGCATAAAAACGAGATTAAATACATTAATTTTTTGTTTGAATGAAAAATTCAACCTATATTTGGAAGGTTAATAATAGTAAATGAGTTAATTGAAATTGTTGTAAAGGCCCAAAACATTGAAATCCTTTTTTGCCCCAAGTATTAAAGTTGATTTTAAACTGCGTTTAAAAAACCCAACAAAAGCATTCACAGCAATAAAAAAATCCGCATCAGATGATGCGGATTTTTTTAGTTTAGTAACCTTGTGTATTGAAACGGTCATAAGTTGCAATACCATAAACCAATTACTCAAAAGACTGCATTTCTACCAGCTTTTTATAGGTTCCGTTTAAGGCGAGTAATTCTTGATGCTTACCTTGTTCTACGATTTTACCTTTTTGCATAACAATGATCTGATCTGCATTTTGAATGGTCGAAAGACGATGCGCAATCACAATAGAGGTACGATTCATCATCATATTTTCAAGTGCTTTTTGAACCAGACGCTCACTTTCTGTATCTAATGCTGAAGTTGCTTCGTCAAGGATCATAATTGGCGGATTCTTAAGTACAGCGCGGGCTATTGACAAACGTTGCTTTTGACCACCACTTAGTTTGTTTCCACTGTCCCCAATATTAGTGTCTAGTTGTAGCGGAAGCTCACTTACAAATTCCCAGGCATTGGCAACTTTAAGTGCAGCGATCACCTCGTCATCGCTGGCATCAGGTTTACCTAGTAAAATGTTGTTTCGTACGGTATCATTAAAAAGAATAGAGTCTTGGGTGACCAAGCCCATTTGCGCCCGTACCGAAGCTTTTGTGAGCTCTTTAATGTTTTTTCCGTCGAGCTTTATGGCACCTTCATTTACATCATAAAAGCGGGTAACCAAGTTTGCAATGGTACTTTTACCGCTACCGCTTTGCCCAACCAATGCAATGGTTTTTCCTTTAGGAACCACTGCGTTAAAGTTGGTAAGTACATTCTCATCTTCATATTTAAAGGAAACATTTTCAATATGTACCGCATCTTTGAACTCTTGCGCAGTTTGTGCATCAGGAGCATCTTTGATAGTCGTTTCTGTATTTAAGACCGAAAGAATACGTTCTGCTGCAGCGTTTCCTTTTTTAACGCTATAAGAGGCTTTACTAATTTGTTTTGCTGGAGTTAGGATCTGGTAAGATAATCCTAAAAATGCGATGAATTGGGAAGCTTCAAGCGAACCTTCTACAAGTACCATCTGGCCTCCAAACCATAGGATCACAACGATCACAAAAATTCCTAAGAACTCACTTGTGGGAGAAGCTAAATTTTGGCGATTGACCAAGCTGTTTAGAATACCGTTCAGTCGTGTGGTACTTGCTCTAAATTTCGCTCTAAACTGATCTTCCCCATTAAAACCTTTAATGATTTTAAGGCTCGAAAGTGTTTCTTCAACAATAGATAAAAATGCGCCGTTTTCTTCCTGCGCTTGATTAGATTGTTTTTTAAGCGATTTACCAATACGTGAAATAATGATCCCCGAAATTGGTAAAAACACAAACACAAACAATGTGAGTTTCCCGCTGATCACCACCATCGCAAGAATGGTAAAAATGATGGTAAGCGGCTCGCGGACCACCATTTCTAAAATGGATAGAAAGGAAACTTCAACTTCTTGCACATCTGCTGTGATTCTTGAGATGGTATCGCCTTTGCGCTTTTCAGAAAAATAAGCGACCGGCAATTCTAAGAGTTTATCATAGATCGCATCGCGCACATCACGCATCACACCATTACGTAAAAAAGTGATGAAAAACGTGGCGAGATAGCCAAAGATATTCTTTAGAAAAAACAATACTACCACAATAGCACAGATAAAAACAAGTGCCGAAAGTTCGTTGTCTGCAACTTGCTGACTTACGTAATAATAAAAGGAATTGAACACGTAGTCTTTTACACCGCTCCAGCCTTCCCATACTGGTAATTCGTTGATACGCTTATTTTTATCAAATAAAATATCAATAACCGGAATGAGCGCAAGAAAAGACAACGTGCTAAAAATTGCATATAGAATGTTGCAAACAATATTTAAGACCGCATACTTTTTATAGGGTCTTGCAAATTGCATGATTTGTTTAAAGTAATTCATAAAGTAAAGTTCCCGGTAAGGGGTTTAAAAAATTCGCCTCATTGATTTCTGGTGAAACAGAAATAATGAGGCGAATTTACTTCAATTCTTCTGGAATCGATATTTGTTTAGCTTAAGATTCCGTCAGATGTGTATTTATTGGTAAGAAACCGACTTTTAAAGGCCAAGTTCTTTACGTATTCCGGCGATTTTAGCGTCTAATTTTTCTTCGGTTTTATCAAGTGCGTCAAGACTTTCAACAGACTCGTTTACGCTGATGTAAAACTTGATCTTTGGTTCTGTACCACTTGGACGCGCAGCGATGCGTGATCCTTCTTTAGTGTGGTATATTAAAACATTAGATTTAGGAATAGTAATATCAACAGATTTTCCGGTAGTTGTTTTCAGCGATTTTGAAGATGCATAATCATCAATTTGCACAACTTGCTCCCCGTTGATCGTCGTTAACGGATTTTCACGAAGATCGATCATCGTTTGTTTAATTTCTTCGGCACCAGAGATTCCTTTTTTAACTAATGAAGTCAAATCTTCTTTGTAGAAACCGTGTTTTACATAAAGTTCCTGCAGTTTTTTAAAGAAAGAAGAACCCTCGCTTTTAGCTTTAGTTACGATCTCGCAGGCGAGTAGGGTAGCGGTAACCGCATCTTTATCACGCACAAAATCACCTACCATATACCCAAAACTTTCTTCACCACCACCAATGAAATTTTGATTAGGGTGGTCTTTGATCATTTTAGCGATCCATTTAAAACCGGTAAGGCCTAATTTACATTCTACATTGTAAGACTCTGCCAAAACATCCATCATAGGCGTAGAAACAATCGTAGAACCAATGAATTCATTTCCTTTAGCTTTATTCTTAGAGAAATACAGGTCTAGTAAGAAATCGGTCATAACGACCATGGTTTGATTTCCGTTAAGAAGTTGAAGCTTGCCTTCGTTGTTGCGTACGGCAATACCCAGACGGTCACAGTCAGGATCTGTACCAATAACAATATCAGCATTTTTTTCTTCGGCTAGTTCCAGCGCCATTTTAAGCGCTTCAGGCTCTTCCGGGTTTGGAGATTTTACCGTTGGGAAATTTCCGTTTGGAGTGCGCTGTTCTTCTACAACGTGAACATTTTTATATCCTGCGTCCTTCAGTACATCAGGAATTATGGTTACTGAAGTTCCGTGTAACGGAGTAAACACAATATTCACGTCATCGCGATGCTTATCGAGTTCAGTGAAGCTTCCGTTTTTCAGCGAAGCTTCAATAAAAGCCTGATCAACATCTTTGTCAATGTAGGTTATATGCTCTTTTTTAGCCGAAAAGTTCACAGCATCATAATCTAGACTTTCGATCTCAGCAACAATCTCAGAATCTTGAGGTGGCACTAACTGCCCACCGTCTTGCCAATACACTTTATAACCGTTATACTCAGGAGGATTATGGCTTGCTGTTAACACAATTCCGCAGTGACATTCCAAGTGTTTTACCGCAAAACTCAACTCTGGAGTTGGTCTCAAATCACTAAATAAATAAACCTGAATATCATTTGCAGAAAATACATCTGCTACGACCTGAGCCAGCTCTTTACTATTGTTACGGCAGTCATAAGCAATAGCTACTTTAGGTGTTTCACCTTTAAACGTTGCTTTTAAATAATGAGATAAGCCTTGTGTGTTTTTACCTAAAGTATATTTATTAATGCGATTAGTGCCCACCCCCATAATACCGCGCATTCCACCGGTACCAAATTCTAGGTTTTTGTAAAAACTCTCGTTGAGTTCGTCACCATTAGCATCGATTAATTGTTGTACTTTTTCTTGAGTTGTCGTATCAAAAGTAGAAGAAAGCCAAGATTTGGCTTTAGCTATAATTTCAGAGTTCATAGATTATAAAAAGTTGATTGAACCAAAAATAGGGATTTCAAACGGAGTATGCTTTAGTTAAAACCCTTTTTGTCTTTTATTAAATATCGAGGCCGTTCATGCTTGGTGCGTTGCACGAGTTCGCCAAGAAATCCTGCAATAAATAGTTGCATTCCAATGATCATACTGGTGAGTGCTAAGTAAAATTGCGGACGCTGCGTTAACAGCCGAGCGGTTGGGTTGATGAATAATTTATCAATGCCTAAATAAGCTGCGAGGCCAAAACCAATGATAAACATGATTGCGCCTAACGTGCCAAATAAATGCATGGGGCGCTTCGCAAAATGCGTCGTAAACCAAATGGTTAAGAGATCAAGAAATCCTTTAATAAAGCGGTCTGCACCAAATTTTGTCTGACCGTATTTGCGTGCCTGATGCTGTACCGGTTTTTCAGTAATGTTGATGAATCCTGCATTTTTTGCGAGTAGTGGAATGTAGCGATGCATATCACCATAAACATCAATATTTTTAACTACCTCATTGCGATAAGCTTTAAGACCGCAATTAAAATCGTGTAGTTGTAGTCCGCTGGTTTTACGCGCGGCAGCGTTAAATAATTTAGATGGAAGGTTTTTAGTAAGCACTGCGTCGTAGCGCTTTTTCTTCCAGCCGGAAACAATATCGTAACCTTCTTCAGAAATAAGACGGTATAATTCAGGAATTTCGTCAGGACTATCTTGTAAGTCGGCGTCCATTGTGATAACCACATCTCCTTCAACAGCTAGAAAACCTGCGTTGAGCGCCTGGCTTTTTCCGTAGTTGCGATTAAAGCAAATGCCCTTAACATTAGGATTATGAAGTGCTAATACCTCTATTTTTTGCCACGAACCATCGGTACTGCCATCATCTACAAAGAGAAGCTCATACGTATAACCCTCTTTTGAGATCACACGTATGAGCCAGTCATATAATTCTTGTAAAGATTCTTTTTCGTTAAGTAAGGGTATAACTACCGATAGCTGCATATATAATTTATTGATGCGGATTGTTGCGCTTCAAAATTAAGCCACTTATAAGAGAAATGATAAAGCCAAAGAAAATTCCTGCAACGATCTGAAATGAAGATTGTACCCAAGGTTGTGCAAATTTCCCTGCAAATTCTACCGCTTGATCTATTTGAGCTTCGGTCATATTGGGTTGTGTGGTAATCATAGCTTCTCTTTGTTTTTCGATGATCAATTCTGTAAACCCGGGCTCAATTACTGTTAAAAAGGTATAATTGTAAAGCGCTCCTATGATAGCACCAATTAAAGCAATACCTACACCAACTTTTAGGGCATCTTTAAGGTCCATATAACCTCCGTTACCATTTCTAAAAACTTTCTGTCCATAAGAAATACAACCTATCATAATTAGAAAACTTACCACAGCAGTGATCCAGCTTTGCTCGAGTAAGTTATTGGTTACATAAAGTACTACTGCTAAAATAATAGTAAGAAGTCCTAGTAGTCCGCCATAGGTTAGGGCTACTTTTCCGGTGGTTAGTTTTTGATCTTCCATAAATAAAGGATTAAGTTTGTAAATGTACATATAAGGGTCCTATAGACCTACGTTTTTATAACTGCTGATAAGTAATCTTCACGGTAAAATTGTTACAGAAAAATTCTTTTAGAATAAAAATGTAATTTATTATTTAAAACCCCTTGTCATATTATAATTTATTTCTAAATTTGCACCTCAAAATTGAGCAGATTTTAAAGCATTTACGATGAAAAAAGAGATACATCCAGAAAATTATAGAGTAGTAGCATTTAAAGACATGTCTAACGACGAGGTTTTTTTAACTAAATCTACTGCTAATACAAAAGAAACTATTGAGGTTGATGGTGAGACTTATCCTTTGGTAAAATTGGAGATCTCTAGAACTTCACACCCATTTTACACCGGTAAATCTAAATTGGTTGATACTGCTGGTCGTATTGACAAGTTCAAAAACAAATACAAGAAATTCGCTAAATAAGCGATTTGAATATACTTTAAAAAGCCTTTGCAAATGCAAAGGCTTTTTTTATGCTTGATGATAGTGAGGGATTTTAGTTTTTATCAAATAAGGCGTTCATTATGCGGTTAATTCCTTTAAAGCCAAAGTAGATGGCTAACGCCGCCGCTACAAAACCCAAAATAAGCACGGGGATGTACAGCGGATGCTCACTATTTTTAAACGCTTGATATATAATACCTGGACCTAAAAACATGAATAGGAGCGAGGTCGCCATTGTGCGTACGCCTCTGGCTAAGGCTTCTTTATTGGTTGCCATTTAAATAGGTATTTACTGCGGCTCTAACTGAGCCATTTTCTTTTAAAAGTTGCGCTGCTTCTTCTGCGTTTACCGGAATTTCAGACTGAATCATGCGTATACCGCGATCTACAAGTTTGTCGTTGCTGAGTTGCATATCTACCATTTTATTGCCTTTTACTTTCCCCAGCTGAATCATCGCCGTAGTCGAAATCATATTCAACGCCAACTTTTGCGCGGTTCCGGCTTTCATTCGGCTGCTGCCGGTTACAAATTCTGGACCCACGACGATCTCTACCGGATATTTTGATTCAATTGCAATTGGACATCCTTTGTTGCAGGTAATGCTTCCGGTGGTGATATTATTTTTATTACAAGCTTTTAAAGCGTGTAAAACATAAGGTGTCGTACCCGAAGCAGCAATGCCAATAACCACATCTTGTTCAGAAATGTTATGCGCCTTAAGATCTTCCCAGCCTTGCGTAGTGCTGTCTTCAGCGTTTTCAACAGCTTTTCTGATGGCTGTTTCGCCTCCTGCGATTAAACCTATGACCAGATCGTGAGACACGCCAAAAGTTGGTGGACATTCAGAAGCATCCACAACTCCTAGTCTTCCGCTGGTACCTGCGCCCATATAAAAAAGCCTACCACCTTCTTTCATTTGAGCAACCAATTGATTGACCAAAAGTTCTATTTGTGGAATCGCTTTTTCAACTGCTTGAGGTACGGTTTTATCTTCAGTATTGATACTATGGAGCAGCGTAGTGACACTCATCTTTTCTAAGTCTGAATACTTAGAGTCTTGTTCTGTAGTTTTTGTAAAGCTCATAATGCTTTTCAGTAGAAATTAACGGATACGCAAGTTACATTATTCAATGATTATCGAAGCAGTATAGACTTGGCTTATCGAAAAATAACCGATGGGATAATGCGCATCATTTGTTTCGTTGACAATATTGCCGCGAATGACCGAAGGAGCCGGAACAAAGGGATTTCCTGAAGCCTGGCCTGATTGATTTATAGTCACAGTCATAAAATCTGAGAAGGCTTTGTTGACGCCTAGCAATTCTATATTCAGCGTGTCGTTTGGCTTCAAATCTTCATAGAAAAAAGAAAATGAAAACTGCTGATTTTGATAAAATGTATCTTCGCTGGTAAGATATTGGCCTTTATCAAGATCAAAAAGATAGTAGTTGGTTTGATTAGGGGCATCGGTATAGGTGATGATCACTTCGGTCTCATCACCTGCAAAAAGACTTCCGTCGCCTTGTTCAACTTGATCTATTGGCACAGCGTTTACAAATTGAGTAGTGGCGCTGTAAAACTCTTCTTCATATTCAATAGCTAAGGAAACAGGCCCTTGCGTTAACTCTTCTCGCGGAAGAACAGTGCTGTAAAATCCGTTTTCTTCTGCTTGCAATGTATAAGTTTGATTGCTGGTTGTTAAGCTGACCAAAGCATCATTTACTTTAGGAATGCTGTCGGCATAGTAATCTGTGGTTTTAGAAAGTTTTAGATAGGCTTCTACAATAAATGTATCAGTATCCGGTATGCGCATAACGGCGTCAATTACCAGCCGCTCTTGGGTGGGCGGAAGATCTACCTCAATGGTGTCTTGACAACTTACTAGAAGAGTCATCAAGAGCAAAACGATATAGCAATTTTTAAGGCGTTTCATCAAAATTTAAAATTATAGGTTACTGAAGGCAGAATACCGAAAATGGTCGTTCGTACCGCTTCATTAGCGCCGGTATCGTCATTGGTTCTAAACGTGATCGAAGCTGCATTCATACGATTATAAGCATTGTAAATACTAAAAACCCACGAGCCTTTAAACTTCTTGTTTTGATTTTTTGGCGTTAGCGTAGCCGAAAGATCTAGTCGATGATAGGCAGGTAAGCGCTGTTGATTGCGCCCGTCATAATTAGTGATGTTTAGCCCTTGAAATTGCGACTGACTCACCGGAAAATTTGTAGGTTGTCCTGTTTGAAAAATAAAATTTGCATTAAACGTCCATTTTTTATTGGCCTCGTAGCTTAAATATGCGCTAATGTCGTGGGTTTTGTCATACGCTGAAGGATACCAGTTACCGTCGTTGATGCCGGTTTCTTGTGGTGTTCTGCCTGGTGTTTGTTGTTCGCTTCGGGATAACGTATAGGCGAGCCAACCTGTAAATTGGCCCTTGTTCTTTTTAGCCAAAAACTCGAGACCATAAGCGCGTCCTTTTCCTGCCAGTACTTCGGTTTCTATGTTTTCATTGGCGATGAGCTGTGCGCCGTTGCGATAATCCAGTCTGTTTTGTACATCCTTATAGAATACTTCAGTTTCTATTGAAAACTCGTTATTTTTTATTTTTCTGAAATATCCCAAAGCATATTGATCTAAAATTTGTGGTTTTAAATACGGGCCGCTGGGTGCATAAACATCTAATGGAGTAGGAGCATTGGTATTTGATATAAGGTGTAAGTACTGCGCCATTCTGTTATAGCTCGCTTTTACAGAACTGTTATCATTCAGTAAATAGGACAAGGATGCTCTGGGCTCAATATTGGTAAAATCAGCTAATCGACCGGTATTAGACTGAATTTCTACAGGTTCAGCAGGCTGGTAAATACTAAGTGAAGCATTATAAGTAAGCGGTTGATCGTTTTGATAGACTGCGAAAGAATCTTGTCCCAAACGGGTAAAATGACTCAATCGGGCGCCGTATTTTACGATCAATTTATCGCTGAGATCTTGTTCAGCTTCGATATAAGCCGAAAATTCATTAGCATATTTATGCGTCAGCTGCGATGGAATGATTCCGCTGTCTGGGCGGTTTGGCGTGATCGTCGCAGGGTTAAAACGGTAATAGATGTTGTTGACACCATAGCTAAGCTTGATTTCGCTATTTAAATAATGCTGAAAATCGTACTTTAAGTTAAAATTACGAATGCCCGAATCGTACTGAAAGCCCACGAAATCCAGTAATAAACCGTAGTAATAATCAGAGTAAATCAAAGAAAGATTAGAAAAAATCTTGTCTGAGAAAATATGATTCCATCTTAGGTTAAGGGTGGAGTTTCCGTAGGTGTTGACAAAACTTTCGCTTACGCCAAAAAGATCACGACCAAAATAGCCGGAAAGAAAAAGACTGTTCTTTTCGTCGAGATTGTAATTGAGTTTTGCGTTTAGATCGTAAAAATAGGCTTTGTTATCTATGTCAAATAACGGAAGAAAAAGATGGGCGTAAGAAGCTCTTCCACCAATAAGAAAAGCTGATTTATTCTTTACAATGGGACCTTCTACAAGCAATCTGCTGGCTACTGCGCCGATACCGCCATTTGCATGAAATTCTTTGCTATTACCTTCTTTCTGATAAATATCAAGCACCGAAGACACCCGCCCGCCATACCGCGCGGGGATTCCTCCTTTATAGAGTTTGAGATCTTTTATCGCATCTGGGTTAAAGACAGAGAAAAACCCAAAGAGATGCGAAGAATTAAATATGATGGCTTCATCAAGAAGGATCAGGTTTTGGTCAACAGCTCCACCGCGTACATTAAAGCCGGAAGCGCCTTCGCCGGCGCTTGTGACTCCGGGAAGAAGCAAAATTGATTTGATTACATCTGCCTCGCCCAGAACTACAGGAATCTGTTTTATAGTTTGAGCAGTTAGCGTATTCACACTCATTTGCGGCTTTCTAATGCTCAATTGTTCTACATCCTCTTCAATAACCACTTCGTCTAAAGTCTCAGTACTCGCATTAAGCGAAAAATTTAGTTTTTGATTGGCGTCAAGTACCAAGGGTTGCGAAATGCTTTCAAATCCTAAAAAGCTAATTTGAAGTGCGTATGTTCCTTCGGGCAGAGTAATGGAGTAGAAGCCGTATTCATTAGTAACAGCGCCTTTATTGAGTTCGGGGATGATGACATTAACTCCAATTAGGGTCTCGTTAGATTCTGCAGATGTTATGACACCGCTGAGCGTATGATTTTTTTGTCCTGAAACCAGATGGCACATCAAGAGGAAGAAAACCAAAAAGTATGTTTTTCTCAAGCTTTTTTTCTCAAAAATAAGAGACTTAGTGCATTGAAGCACAACTTTATGAAAATAAAAATGGGTTACCGTCAAGTAACCCATTTTAAATTCTAAATATTAAAAACGCTAAGAGTTGATGATTGCGTTTAGCGTTGCACTAGGTCGCATTGCAGATGAAGATTTGTCTTCATCCGGGAAATAATACCCACCAAGTTCTACCTCAGATCCTTGTGCATCTAATAATTCTTGAAGTATTTTTTCTTCATTGGTTTCCATTTCGCTAGAAATTTCAGCAAAGTGTACTTGCAATTCTTTATCCTTATCCTGCGCAGCTAAAGCTTGAGCCCAATAAAGTGCCAAATAAAAATGACTTCCGCGGTTGTCTAATTCGTTTACCGCACGAGAAGGTGATTTCTTATTGTCCAAAAATTTAATGGTTGCTTCATCTAAAGTTTCCGCTAATACTAAAGCTTTAGGATTATCGTTGGTAGTACCCTCGTGTTCGAGAGAAACCGCCAAGGCTAAAAATTCACCTAAAGAGTCCCAACGTAAATGACCTTCTTCTACAAATTGCTGTACGTGCTTAGGAGCAGAACCTCCTGCACCGGTTTCAAATAAACCACCACCATTCATTAATGGAACAATTGAAAGCATTTTTGCACTCGTACCAACTTCAAGGATAGGGAAGAGGTCTGTGTTGTAGTCACGCAATACGTTTCCGGTAACTGAGATCGTATCTTTGCCTTCTTTCATACGTTTTAAGCTGAAGCGCGTTGCTTCAACAGGTGACATAATCTGAATGTCTAAACCTGCAGTATCGTGGTCTTTAAGATAAACATTTACTTTTTTGATCAACTCTGCATCGTGCGCACGATTTTTATCTAACCAAAAGATCGCAGGAACACCCGTAGCTTTAGCGCGATTAACCGCTAATTTTACCCAGTCTTGTACCGGAGCATCTTTCGTTTGGCACATTCTCCAGATATCACCTTCCTCAACGCTATGCTCAATAAGAACTTTGCCCGAAGCATCAATTACCTGAACTTTTCCGGCAGTAGCAATCTCAAAAGTTTTGTCGTGAGAACCATATTCTTCAGCTTTCTGAGCCATAAGCCCTACGTTAGGAACCGTACCCATAGTAGTCGGATCAAAAGCACCGTGTTCTTTACAGAAATCGATTGTTTCTTGATAAATACCAGCATAGCTGCTGTCTGGAATAACTGCCTTAGTATCCTGAGATTTACCTTCAGCATTCCACATCTGACCGCTATTTCTAATCATTGCCGGCATAGAAGCATCAATGATCACGTCACTAGGTACGTGTAGGTTGGTAATCCCTTTATCAGAATTTACCATAGCAAGATCAGCACGTGTTTCAAGAGTGTCTAAAATCGCTTTTTCAACTTCGTTTTTCTTCGCTTCCGGCAGTTTATTGATGTCATTTAATAAATCTCCAAGACCGTTTCTAGTGTCTACACCTATTGATTTTAAATCCTCACCGTACTTCTCAAAAACCTCTTTGAAATATACTTTCACTGCGTGACCAAAAATGATAGGATCAGAGACCTTCATCATTGTCGCTTTCATGTGAATAGAGAATAGAATCCCCTGTGCTTTAGCGTCTTCGATCTGCTCGCTTAAAAATTTAAGTAAAGCCGCTTTGCTCATTAAGGTAGCATCAATAATCTCACCTTCTTTAAGAACTAATTTTTCTTTTAATGTTTTCTTGGTTCCGTTGTTGTCAACGTGTATTATGTCAACCGAAGTAGCTTCTGGTAAAGTAACAGACTTTTCGTTTGATCTAAAATCTCCGCTAGCCATTGTCGCAACGTGCGATTTGCTGTCTTTAGACCAAGCTCCCATACTGTGCGGATTCTTACGTGCGTATTCCTTAACTGGTTTTGGAGCACGTCTATCTGAATTACCTTCACGCAAAACAGGGTTTACAGCACTACCTAAAACCTTAGCATAACGTTGTTTTATTGCCTTTTCTTCGTCGGTTTTTGCTTCTTCTGGGTAATTAGGAACTGCAAAACCTTTTGCTTGCAATTCTTTGATCACAGCGGTAAGCTGTGGTACTGATGCACTAATGTTAGGAAGTTTAATAATGTTTGCTTCCGGACTTTTAGCTAATTCTCCTAGTTCAGCCAAGGCGTCGCTCACTTTCTGATCTTCTTTAAGAAAGTCAGAGAAGTTTGCGAGTAAACGCGCAGCTAAAGAGATGTCTTTTACTTCAAATTCTATATTTGCCGGTTTAGCAAACTTGCTTATAATAGGAAGAAAAGAGTGCGTAGCTAACGCCGGAGCTTCATCAGTTTTGGTGTAAGCTATTTTAGATGTTTTGGTTGACATAAAAATGAGTTCGTTTAATAAGTCTTGATTTTAATTCTGTCATTAAAAAAGGGGTAAATTCTTTTAATAAAAATAATTTCAAGAATAATTTAGTGGATTGCAAATATAGAATTTTCGGGTAGATTTTAACACTTAAATTCTTCTTAAAGCCTGTGAAATTGGGAGTAAGCTTCATTTTGAAGAATATTTCTAAATAATCTAATAAAAAAGCTCTGTTGTGATATTGGCTATCGCAACAGAGCTTCTAATGTGTTGATTTTTTACCGGTGAACCCTTGAAGTTCCAAAGGCAAGAATATTAGTACTTGCACCGTAAATCAAAACATAGAGATTACAGTCTTTTGTAATCCCGCCCAATACCTTTACTTGTTTAAAAACTACTGCTATACAGTGGTAATGATATTGGAAACAAAGTGAATATTTAAATTCACTTTTAAACGTTTGACTATTTCAAATATAGTAAATATTCTATATCGTTATCGTAAAATATGGAATTTTTATTATTAACCGTTGATTAACAGGGGTTATCAACAATTGTTGATGGTATACGTAGCAAAAAAAATGCTCTCAATTGAGAGCATTTTTACTATATCTTGAAAGATCAAATTATTTTCTAACTTCTTTAATTCTAGCTTTCTTACCAGTAAGACCTCTAAAGTAGTAGATACGAGATCTGCGCACTTTACCTCTCTTATTGATTTCAATTTTTTGAAGTGCAGGCATATTGATTGGGAAAATACGCTCAACACCTACAGTACCAGACATTTTTCTGATAGTAAAAGTTCTAGTTACTCCAGTACCGCGTACTTGGATTACAACACCTCTAAAGAACTGAGTACGTACTTTTTCACCTTCACGAATTTCATAGTAAACAGTGATTGTATCACCAGCACTAAATTCTGGGAATTCTTTTTTCTCTACAAATTCGTTTTGTACAAAACTGATTAAATCTTCCATTTTTAAGATTTTTTAAAATTGAATAAAAGCAACATTCACGTATCTCGCCAGAGGTTGGTTCTATGAGCGTGCAAATTTACTATAAAAAATAGATTAGACAATTCTCTAAACTATTTTTTTTGAAGAATTTATCCGTTACTCATTGAGAAGGTCAGGACGGCGATTTTTTGTGTGTTTATAGGCCTGCTCTTCACGCCAAGCCTCAATTTTAGGAGTGTTTCCTGAAGTGAGAATTTCGGGGACTTTCCAGCCTTTATAGTCAGCTGGTCGAGTATACACCGGTGGAGCCAGCAAATCATCCTGAAAAGAATCAGTTAACGCCGAAGTTTCATTACCCAAAACCCCGGGAATTAATCTAATTACCGCATCACACAAAATTAAGGCTCCCAATTCGCCACCACTCAAAACATAATCTCCGATAGAAATCTCTCGAGTTATGAATTGATCGCGTACACGCTGGTCAACACCTTTATAATGACCACAAAGGATAATGATATTTTTCTGTAACGAAATGGTATTTGCAATTCCCTGATTAAGCGTTTCTCCATCAGGGGTCATATAAATGACTTCGTCATAATCACGTGCTGCTTTTAGCTCACTTATGCACTTGTCAATAGGTTCAATCATCATAACCATTCCGGCTCCTCCACCATATTGATAGTCATCAACCTGTTTATAAGCGTTGGTAGTGTAGTCTCTAAGATTATGAAAATGTACTTCAACAAGACCTTTAGCGATCGACCGTTGCATTATAGAAGCCTCAAACGGACTCTTTAAAAGCTCTGGGACAACCGTAATTATATCAATGCGCATAAAAAACTGCGTTATTTTTTGTTGTTCTTAACCGCTTTGTTGCGCTCGTCCTGTAATAATCGTCCCATTTTTTGTTCTTTCTCCAGAGCTTTTTTACGATACTCTTCGTATTCGTGCTCAGTGTCGGCTAACTTTTGTCTGGCCTCTTGAGTATGGGCGTTACTTCCTTTAAATTTGAAGATAAAGAATACCAGAGCCAGTGCTAAAACAGCAACAATACCCCACATCATTCCCATATAACCTCCTTTACTCATAGGGATTCCTAAAAAAAAGATTGAGTCTTTTTCTTCTCGGGTTTTGTCAAGAGTGCTTTGTGTATCTTCTAGCGATTTATTCAACTCGCTGATCTTTGAATCTTGTGTTTGAATCTCATTCTGAAGATTTACAATCTGGCCTTTTAAATCATTAATACTATCTGCAGCATTACTTTTAAGTTTAGCTAATGCATTTTGCTTCACTACTTTGTATTCTTGATAATTGTTAGAATTTTCAAGTAGATCTTCAAACTGCTGAGAGATTGTATTTACTTTAGGCTCAGCAGGCTGCTCAGTAGTTTGTTTTTCTTGAGCAGAGACTGCTGTAATTACAAAAAATAGGAGTAAAAAGTTGATTTTTATAGTATTCATTTCAGGCTAGTCATTTTTCTGTTTGTGGGAAAACGGAACGTAATCCTTCTTAGTATATCAAAGGGGCAAAAATAATCAATTCTACGTGTTCTGCTTACTTTAACTTGATAAAAATCAACTTTTTACTTTAGTAATAAACTTCTGAAAAACAGTATTTTAATAATACGTAAACCTTCTTACTTTTGAAATGTACTTGGCAAGCCTAATTACTTGATGACTGTAGCCATATTCATTATCATACCAAATATACAACACCACATTTTCTGAATCTGATGAGACCAATGTGGCCTGACTGTCATAAATAGAAGGAGCAGAAGAGCCCACGATATCACTAGACACAAGTTCGTTATTGATAGAATATTTAATCTGCTCTACTAAATCACCTTCTAACGCATACTTTTTTAAGGTGGCGTTTATCGTTTCAACTGTGGTTTTGTGATTTAACTTGAGGTTTAGAATAGCCAAAGAACCATTGGGAACAGGCACGCGAATCGCATTAGAGGTAAGTTTTCCTTCCAGTTCAGGTAAGGCTTTAGCTACGGCTTTACCGGCTCCTGTTTCGGTGATTACCATATTGAGTGCTGCAGCTCGACCTCTACGGTATTTAGAGTGCATATTATCTACAAGATTCTGATCATTGGTATACGCATGAATGGTTTCTAAATGGCCGGTTACGATCCCAAAACTTTCCTCAATAACTTTTAATACTGGAGTAATCGCATTGGTAGTGCAAGAAGCAGCCGAGACAATTGCCGTTTCATCCGGGTTAACTTGATTATGGTTTACCCCGTGCACAATATTTGGAATTCCTTTTCCGGGAGCGGTGAGCAGTACTTTAGCAACACCTTTTGCGATTAAATGCCTGCTCAATTGCTCTTGATCTCTAAAAGCACCCGTGTTGTCGATAACTAAAGCTTCGTCAATGCCGTATTGTGTATAATCAATTTCTTCAGGCGTGTTGGCTGAAATTAGTCTTACGGTGGTTCCGTTAATAATTAATGCTTCTCTTTCAATGTTTACATCAATAGTTCCTGGGAAATCACCGTGAATACTGTCACTCTTTAATAGCGAAGCTCGTTTTTGTAATACCGCTTCGTTGATGGGACCACGAACGACAATAGCACGAAGTCTTAATTGATTTCCGCTACCGGTGCGCGTCATCAGTTCGCGAGCGACCAAGCGACCAATGCGGCCAAAACCATAAAGCACAACATCTTTGGGCGTAATGGTTTCAGCTGAATGCGCTTCTTTTAATTTATGATGAATGAATGCCGTAGCGTCTGCATACTCATTATCTTCAATGTGATATTCATACGTGAGTTTACCAATGTCGAGTTTAGCCGGAGGGAGGTGCACCTGCTGAATTGCTTTTGCCAGTTCAACACTATCAAAAATTGAAATGGGCTTTTGTACAAATGCTCCGGCGTAGGCGTGTAAATTGAGAATCTCACTTACGTTACGATCAATAAGCTGATTTCTAAAAAGTACGAGTTCAATATTATTATCGTACCACAGATCACTTATGATCTTAATAAATTCAATTGTGGCACGGCGTCTGTCGGCTTGAAAGGCAAGCTCTTTTTCATAAGTTGAAGACGTTGTCATAAAATAAAGTGTGTGTTTAAGTTTTCGGCAAAGATACTTAACTATATCGTTTGCGTAACCTTTAAACGAAGTAAATTCTTCAGTAATGAAGTAATTGAGACTAGAAGGGAATAGATTATTGATTTTGACAACAGTCTATTATTGCCAATAAAAAAGCCTTTCCGAAGAAAGGCTTGAAATCATTGATATATTCAGTATCATTTATTGAAAAATGATCTGTTTTTTCTCTCCTCCTTTACCTACAAAGCTTAAGCTTACCGGTTCGTTTGGATTTTTAGCATTCATAATACGCTTAACATCAGCAACCGATTTTACCGGTTCTTCATCAATTTCTGTAATAACGATGCCGTTAAGTCCATAGCGTTTTAATTTATCATTAGTCGCTTGAGCAATTACCACTCCATTTTTAACACCATATTCTTTTAATAATTCTGAAGAAGCTTCACGCACTTCTAGACCAGGTTTGTCAATTACATACGCTTCATACTTTAGTAAAGTAACTGGTACGGTTATGCTTTCACCATCTCGCGTATATGTAACCTGCACCACATCGTTAGGTCGCTTTGCGCCTAAGTAACCTGAAAGGTCAGAGAATTTGCTCACTTTTACATTATCTATTTGAGTGATGATATCACCTTCTTCAAGACCGGCCTTTTTAGCGCCACTTTCAAATTCTACATCAGCTACATAAACACCTTCAACAGCATCAACGTCAAGCTGACTGGCTATACTTGGATTAAGACTTGTTCCGCTAACACCTAATATCCCACGTTGCACATCACCATATTCTAAAATATCTTCAACGATTTTACGTGCATTATTAGAAGGTACTGCAAATGCATAACCTACATAACTACCGGTTTGCGAAGTAATAGCAGTGTTAATTCCTATAAGTTCCCCATTAATATTGACTAATGCGCCTCCACTGTTACCCGGGTTGATCGCAGCATCTGTTTGTATAAAAGATTGCGGATTAGAATCATACTCGTTAATATCTCTGGCTTTAGCCGAAATAATTCCGGCAGTAACTGTACTTGTTAGGTTAAATGGATTCCCTACTGCAAGTGCCCATTCTCCCAGGCGCACATTATCTGAATCTCCAAAAGGTAAGTAAGGTAAATCTTCATCGGCATCAATTTTTATGAGTGCAATGTCAGCTTGAGGATCTGTACCAATAACTTCGGCTTTAAAAGTTCGGTTATCATTTAAAGAGACATCTAATTCTGTTGCTCCATCGATCACGTGATTATTGGTTACGATATAACCGTCAGCAGAGATGATCACACCACTACCTGCACCTACGAGACCTTTGCGGGTTTCTCCGCCGCCATAAAAGAACTCTTGTAAATTACGCGGCTGTCTTGAAGTTTGCACATTTTTTACGTGTACTACCGCGTGAACCGTACGATCTGCAGCTTCGGTAAAGTCAGCATTTGTACTGCTTATAGGTCGCCCCTCATAAGCTACAGTATTAAAATTAGGACTTGTAGTTAGGTTAGAAACTTCAGTTTTAGACTCATCTTCCAGCAGCTTATATGCTCCCAGAGTAACACCACCACCTACGATGGCAACAAACAATAGGCTTGCAAATTTTTTCATAATACGTTTCTATTTTTTATATAACACTTTAAATACGAGTGACAGTATATTGTGTTGCAGGATTTAACTCGGTCTTAACAAGGTGTAGATTATTCGCTTTATGTATTTTTGCGAAGCTTTTAAAAAACCAGCTATGTCTATACCTTTTTATAAATACCAAGGCACCGGCAACGATTTTGTAATCATAGATAACCGTCAGAACATATTTTCCAAAAATGATACCAAACTAGTAAAGAAGCTTTGTGACCGTAAATTTGGCATAGGCGCAGACGGCTTGATTTTGCTTGAAAACCACGATACGCTTGATTTCACGATGGTGTATTTTAATGCAGATGGAAATCCTAGCTCTATGTGCGGTAACGGCGGTCGATGCATTGTGGCTTTTGCTAATGAACTTGGTGTGATAAACAATACAACCACTTTTGAAGCGGTAGATGGACTGCACGAGGCGCATATAGAAAACGGACAAGTGCATCTTAAAATGCAAGATGTAGCCGAAATCAAGGAATTTGATACACATTTGTTTTTAAATACCGGGAGTCCGCATCACGTGCAATGGGTCTCTCAAATTGAAGACTTTGACGTTAAAACGGAAGGTGCAACGTTGCGGTATAGTGAGCTTTACGGCAAAGCCGGAAGTAATATTAATTTTGTTGAAGCGACTACCGATGGATTTCGCTTGCGCACATATGAGCGTGGAGTAGAGGATGAGACGTTGAGCTGCGGTACGGGAGCAACTGCTGTTGCTTTGGCAATACATAAGCAAGGTAAAGTAAATCAAACAAGCGTACCTCTTCAGGTTGAAGGTGGTAAGTTGACCATAAGTTTTGAGCCGGAAGGTGAAGGATATAAAAACATCTTTCTCATTGGTCCTGCGCAAAAGGTATTTCAAGGAGTATGGACGGACTAACCCTAAAAGGAGAACTTGTTTATTTAAGGGCATTAGAGCCTGAAGATCTCGATCTCATTTTTAAGATTGAAAATGATGAGGATCTTTGGGAGTTGAGTACCACGCTAACTCCGTTTTCTAAGTTTTTACTTAAGCATTATCTAAAAAACGCACATAAAGATATTTATGAAGCTAAGCAGTTGCGATTGGTAGTCTGTAAAGCCGCAAATGATGAAGCTTTGGGAATGATAGACCTTTTTGATTTTGATCCCAGAAATCATCGAGCCGGATTGGGGATCTTGATTTTTAGTAAGGTTGAACGCGGAAGAGGTTATGGTGCAGAAGCGCTTAAACTTATTACCAAGTATGCTTTTAAACGTTTAGAGCTGCATCAATTGTACGCTAATATTTTAGAAGAAAATGCCCCCAGTATTAAGCTTTTTGAGAAACAAGGGTTTGAACGTGTGGGTCTAAAAAAAGATTGGACGCGCGTGGGCGGAAGCTTTAAAAATGAATATTTATATCAATTAATACATAACGATGTACATTAAAAAAATTATTGCCGCTACCGCAGTGATCGGGATGATCGTAGGCGGCATCTTTGCTTATACCATTTACGGTAAGTTTTTTTCACCAAATACTGCATTCAATAATGAAGAGGCGCACCTCTACGTAAAAACTGATGCTACTTATAGTGATGTACGAGCAGATTTAGAGCCTTTAATAGACGATATCGAGTCTTTTGATCAAGTTGCTGAGCGCAAAGGATATGTGTCGAATATCAAACCTGGGCATTTTATAATTGAGAAGGGAAGCAATAATAACGAAATCGTCAATGCTATTCGTAGCGGTAATATTCCAGTTAAGATTTCTTTCAATAATCAAGAGCGTTTAGAAAATCTAGCAGGGCGCATAAGTCAGCAGATTGAAGCAGACAGTACAGCACTTCTTGAAGCTTTCACAGATGCTGAATTTTTAAAGGCCAATGGTTTTTCAGAAGAAACAGCCTTGACTATGTATTTACCCAATACCTATGAATTGTATTGGAATACAACCGCCGAAGAATACCGTAAGCGTATGTTGACTGAATATGATAGATTTTGGACAGATGCGCGCAAAGCGAAAGCTGAAGCGCAAGGCTTAACACCTAAGGAAGTTTATGTTTTAGCGTCTATTGTACAAAAAGAAACAGCTAAAAATGATGAGCGTCCCCGCGTTGCCGGTGTCTATTTAAACAGACTTCACAACGGCTGGAAACTTGATGCAGATCCCAGCGTTATCTATGCTGTTAAAAAACAACAAGGAGATTTTGATCAAGTTATTAAACGTGTTTTATATAAAGATCTGGAAACAGATTCCCCATACAACACCTATAAATATGGCGGTTTGCCACCGGGTCCGATCTTTATGCCTGACCTTTCGGCGATCAATGCCGTGTTAAATCCTGAATCGCATCAATACTATTTCTTTGTCGCAGACGTTTCTAATCCCGGCTATCATCTTTTTGCAAAGACTGTAGCTCAGCATAATGCAAACAGGAAGCAGTATATAGACTGGATCAATAAGCAAGGGATAAACCGGTAATTTAACAAATGTTAAATGTTTACATAATCTTCAAAAAGCAGATTTGTAAATGTTAAAATCGGTAATAAAATGTAGCAATCGCTTGAGAATAGCGCGTATTTTGCGAGTTTTATTGACTTTGGGAAAAGCTTAACCAATTCATTATCAATCGCTTGAATTCTTATCGTATATTTGCGCGGTAATATAGGCAGGTATTTCAGTAGCGCGTTACTACCGGTCTGAAAATTATTTTATGACGAAAAACATCGTAAAACTAGCGGCGCTTCCTTCTGTATTCGGGCTTGTGGCATTAAGTATGTCAGTAAAAGATGCAGATAAGCCACGCGAAAATTCTACAGAAGGTTTAGAGTTATTTTATACTGTTCCACAATTTGACGAAGCTGATGCTTCGGTCTTGGACAACACTTCAAATTTAAATCTGGCAACTACCGGTAAATCGTTTACCGGATTTAAAGAAGCCTTAGGATTTAAAGAATCTCAAAACGATTACAAGCGTATTAATCAATTGGGTTATCTAGGAAAATATCAATTTGGTAGAAGTACCTTATTGCTTTTGGGGATAACCGATACTGATGAGTTTTTAAATAATCCGGTGTGGCAGGAGAAGGCTTTTGTAGCCAATGCTTCTCGCAATAAGTGGGTTTTAAGAAAAGACATCAAACGCTTCAATGGAAAGATGATCAACGGCGTAAAAGTTACCGAATCCGGTATTCTTGCTGCGGCTCATTTAGCCGGTCCCGGTAGTGTAAAGAGCTATTTGCGCTCAGGTGGAGTGGAAGGTTTTAGAGATGCCTTTGGAACTTCAATACGCAGTTATATGAAGAAATTTGGTGGATATGATGTTTCATTCATTGAACCCAACCGAACTGCAAAAGTTAAGCTAAATAGTTAGAAAATCGATTCAAAATAAAAATCAAAAAGCGACCAAACGGTCGCTTTTTTAATGTTGTATTATAAATAGCGCCGGGCGCTTATGTAAATCAGGTTTATTTGATTTCCATACCGATATGGGTTTGGTCACTATAAATTCGGTAGAAAGTGTAATATCGCAAGCAATACATAATCTAGTGTTCCTGTTAAGCGTATTGCACAATTCATCAAGCATTTTGTTGTTGCGGTACGGGGTTTCAATAAAAAGCTGTGCCTGATTATAATCCTTAGAAAGGCGTTCTAAACGTTTGAGTTCGTTGCGTTTTTCTTTTTGGTCAATGGGTAAATATCCGGTGAAGGCAAAATTTTGACCATTCATACCGCTGCTCATCATAGCCATTAATATCGAAGAGGGCCCCACCAGCGGAACCACTTGAATACCTTTTTCGTGAGCAATACGAACCACTTCTGCACCGGGATCTGCGACACCCGGGACTCCTGCTTCAGACATCAACCCCATAGAAGTACCCGACAGGCAGGCATCCAGAAAATTTGGGATTTCTGTAGGATCAGTATGTTTATTTAATGCGTGAAGCTTTAGCAAAGGTTGCGGCTTCTTGGGGCAAATTTGCTTAATAAAACGTCTTGCTGTTTTTTCATTTTCTACGACGTACTGGTCAATCGTTTCTATGATGTTCTGTATCATTCCCGGCATAACCTCTAAAGGCGGCGTGTCCCCTAAAGTCACCGGAATGAGATAGAGTTTTCCAAATTCAGATTTAATATGCATAGTAGTGGGAGTAAAATTTAGCTAAGACGTTCGGCAATCTTAGTGGTGGCTTCGTCAAGCATTTCATAAACACGGTCAAACCCGCGCTGACTGTCATTATAAGGATCAGGAACATCAACACGTTCTCCCGGAAAAATTTCATCTAAAATCAGCTGCACTTTAGCTTTATCTTCTTCCTTAGGCGCCTGCGCTACCACATCCTCATAATTGTAATTATCCATTACAAAAATGTAATCATAGCGCTCAAAAAAAGCTGGTTTAAATTGCATCCCGCGTTGATCTGTGATGTCTAAACCATTCTTTTGAGCAACGGCAATGCTTCTAGAGTCCGGTAGATTTCCTACGTGCCAATGTCCCGTACCGGCAGAATCTACCTGAAATTTTTCAGCATCTAACTTTGATTTGAGTAATCCTTCGGCAAGTGGTGATCTGCAAATATTCCCCAGGCAAACCATTAAAATGTGCGTTTTCATACTGTAATAGTTAAGAGATTTTCGACTTCTTTAATACTGTTCAGCAGCTTTAGGGAAGCAATAAAAAGCTTTACATCGTAAGCTTTTTATTGAGGTCTTCAACATATTTCCTGAACTGTTTGTCAGTAGCAGAAAGATTGTCAACGGTCTTGCAGGCGTGAAGTACGGTCGCGTGATCGCGTTTACCTATTTGCGAGCCAATACTTGCCAGAGAAGCTTTGGTAAGTTTTTTAGCAAAGAACATAGCCAGCTGACGCGCTTGTACAATATGACGCTTACGGGTTTTAGACTGTAAGGTATCAACATCCATCTGGAAGTAATCGCTCACCACTTTCTGAATGTAATCTATAGAAACTTCGCGTTTAGTATGCTTGACGTAGTTGTCAACAATTTTTTTAGCAAGTTCTAGATTGATCTCTTTTCGGTTGAACGAAGAGTGGGCGATAAGTGAAATAATAGCACCTTCTAGTTCGCGAATGTTTGTCTTGATATTATTAGCCAAAAACTCAACAATATCTTCGGGCATTTCTACACCGTCTTGGTACAGTTTGTTTCTGATGATAGAAACGCGCGTTTCAAAACCTGGCGATTGCAATTCTGCTGAAAGTCCCCACTTAAAGCGAGACAATAAACGCTGCTCAATGTCTTGCATATCAACAGGAGCTTTATCACTGGTCAAAACAACTTGTTTTCCGTTTTGATGCAGGTGGTTGAAGATGTGAAAAAACACATCTTGTGTACCAGCTTTTCCTGAAAGTAACTGAATGTCGTCTACAATTAAAACATCAATCACTTGATAGAAATGTATAAAGTCATTTCTGTTATTCTTTTTAACCGACTCTATATATTGCTGCGTAAATTTTTCTGCGGAAATATAAAGTACTGTTTTGTCTGGATAACGGTCTTTGATCTGAACACCAATAGCGTGAGCCAAATGGGTTTTACCTAATCCAACACCACCAAAAATCAATAAAGGATTAAAGGATGTTCCTCCGGGTTTGTTGGCAACTGCCATCCCTGCCGAACGAGCAAGACGGTTAGAATCTCCTTCTAAAAAGTTGTCAAAATTGTAATTAGGATTGAGCTGCGACTCGATTTCCAGATTGCGAATCCCGGGAATCACAAACGGATTTTTAAGCTCGGGATTCTTATTTTTTAAAGGAGCATCAACTTCCTGCGATTTCATCGTATTGGGACGGTTGGTACTCGGTATTTTTTCGGTAAATGGTTGTTTGTTTCCGTAGGTGTTTTCCATACGGATCACGTAGACCAATTTTGCTTGTTCACCAAGCTCTTTTGTAAGAGAAACTTTAAGCAGTTTTACATAGTGTTCCTCGAGCCATTCATAGAAGAATTTACTGGGTACCTGTATGCTTAATGCGTTATCTGTAAGTTTAACCGCTCGTATAGGTTCAAACCAGGTTTTGTAGGCCTGCGGGGTTATATTGTCCTGAATAAATGAGAGACAATTATCCCATACTGTTTGCGCAGTCATACTCATTCTTGTGGTGAAGTTTTTAGTTATTTTTGGTTTAGGACGACCGAAAAGTGAGAAAATAAAGAGATCTTCGTTTCATTCAGTGCGGGGCAAATATGTGAACAAAAATTGTAATAAAAAAAGAAAATTAGATTGCTTTTTTAGAATTTTTTCCGCATAATCTTTTCCTTCTTGAAAGTATAAATTTATTTGTTAATAACTGTATGAAAACGCATAATAGTTCTGTTAAAGTTAGGTATGGAGAAACCGATCAAATGGGAGTGGTTTACCATGGTAATTACGCTCAATATCTGGAAGTTGCACGTATAGAATGGTTGTCTGATCTAGGGGTTTCTTATAAAAAAATGGAAGAAAATGGCGTGATGCTTCCTGTTTATGATATGCGATATTCTTTTTTAAAGCCTGCTTTTTTTGATGATCTTCTAACGGTTAAAACAACGTTGCGAAAAATACCCCGAGCGAGTATAGTTTTTGACTATGAAATTTATAACCAAAATCAAGAATTATTAACCAGAGCAGAAACAACTTTAGTCTTTGTTGATATGAAAACCAACAGGCCCACGCGTTGTCCACAATATATATTAGATCTACTTTTAGATCAAGATGCTAAAGAATAATTGTTTCGATTCCGAAGACGGCATCAAAACGTTCTTGAATCCGTTCTAAATCATTTTTTCGAACCGAAACAGTTACTGAACAGCTCAGTTCCATTTCTTGATTAGCAATAGTTAGTTGCTCTTCTTTTATGATGCGCATCACGGTATGTAGCAACGCATATTCAAATTTTAACTGAAGTTCTTCAGTAATGGTTTTGACTACAATCTTCGCGGTCTCTAAAGCGAGTTGTGCTGCAGTTTTATACGCTTGAATCAAGCCGCCAACGCCTAGATTGGTTCCACCGTAATAGCGAATCACGGTTACCAGCGTGTTGGTTACTTCAAAAGATTGTAATTGCCCGTAAATGGGCGGTCCGGCAGAATTCCCCGGTTCGCCATCATCATTAGCTCTGTAATGTTCATAATTTTTGCCCAATTGCCAGGCGTAACAAATATGTGATGCTTTGTTGTGTTGTTGATGCAAAGAAGTCAGGATTTCTTCTATTTCTTCCTCAGTGCGTACGGGATGCGCTTGACCTATAAATTTGCTTCCACGGTCTTTAAACAAGGATTCTGCACTTGTTTTGGTGATGGTTTTATAGGTGTCTCTGTGTGATTCTTCCTGCATAGTTATGATTTTACTACGGCTATAAGTATAATACTTACAACAGCGATTGCAATCCCGATCCAGTTTTTTGTTGAAAGTTTTTCCTTAAAAAATAAAATGCCAATCAAGGTCGCGACCATAACAATGCCCACATTGTTTAGCGTGAAAACCGTACTGCTTTCTAAGGTAGGATGGCGCAACGCCTGAACCAAAAAGTAGATAGAATAGTAATTGGGAATTCCTAAAGCAATGCCTCCAATTATATTTTTAAAGGCTAGATGTTGTTTTTTTTGGATAATCTGGTAAAATAATACGGCAATTCCTAATACAAACGCGGTAAGAAAAATCATTGCAGAAAATAAGGGTACGTCCTGTTCTGCCACAAAGCTGTCTTCGAGAAATTTTATGCTGGTATCAATGATTCCGCTGCCTAGAAATACCAAAATAGGTAAGAGCAGACCATTATTTTTCACTTTTGAAATTTCGCTTGAATTTTTCAACGAAACCAAATACACCGCAATCAAAGCCAGCACGATTCCCAGAATTTTTAACGCGCCCGAACTTTCTTTATAATAAATCAATCCAAAAAGTATAGGGAGAACGACACTCATTTTGGTCGCGACAGAAACCACAGATAGACCATTGCGTTGCGTGGTGATCGCCATAAGATTAAAGATCACTATAAAAAGCACTCCAAGAAAAAGCGTTCCCGGAAACCAATCATACGATGGAATTATTGTTAAGTTCACCGACTTACCATACGCCATAAAACCACAAGTGGTTGCGATCAAATAGTTGACCACAATGGCTTGAAAAGTGTTGACTTTAAATGTATCATACAATTTAAAGACTAAAAAGATGATACTTGAAGATGCTATGCTGAGCAGAAGGTAGATCAAAACAGCTGCTTCTTAATTTTAAAAAGCTGGGTGATATCTTCTTTACCGGGTTCCAAGTGCCAAGTGTGAATTCCCATTGAGGATGCTGCAGCCGTATTTAAGATGGTGTCGTCTATAAAAAGTGTTTCTTGAGCAATCAATTGATCTTGTTGTAAAACAAAATCATAGATCTCGAGATCAGGTTTGCGCATATGTATTTGCTGCGAAAGATAAAAGCGCTCAAAACAGTTTTGAAATTGAGAATACCGCATCGCATCCATGTTTTTGATTACCTGCTCGATGTGCATATCATTAGTATTGCTTAATAGAAAAAGCCTATACTTTTTAGATTTAGCCAGCTGGATGATCCAGTCTAAGCGGTGTTGCGGAAAATCTAAAATGATGCTATTCCAAGCCTGTTTAAAAGAAAGCGCAGTAAGTGCAGGAAATTTTTTCAGATACTGTTCAGTAAGCGCTTCACTACTCATAAGCCCTTTCTCATAAGTGTTATGCCAATTTACCATTTCATCATCAATTTGGCGAATTCCCATTTTAGCGAGGGCTTGTTCAGGGGCTTTTTTGTCTAGGTTGATAAAGACATCTCCAAAATCAAAGACAAGGTTCTTAATCATTTGCGTGGGTATAATGGACCAGTAGGTCTCCGGTTAGTTTTTCGGTTTTTAGGGTCTTAGCTCTTTTAAGTTTCGGAGCGTGTATTCCACTAGTAAAACTTGTAGTTCCTTTAAACACGCGGGCTTCGTCCCAAGCTTCAGCATCAATAAACTGTTGTAAGGTAGCGCTTCCTCCTTCAATAATTACAGATTGTAAACCTTCTTTATAAAGAGAATCTAATATCTGCTGGATCGTATTTTTTGTAAAATCGATCGTTATGTATTTGAGATTATCGCTGTTAGACTGCTCCTTTTCAGTAAAAACAAGTGTCGGCACAGTGTGGTCAAAAATAGTGCTTTCGAGATCAATTTTGAGTTCGCGATCTAATACAATTCGTGTTGGAGAAGCACCACTCCAATCTCTGGTCGTAAGCGAAGGGTTGTCTGCTTCTACAGTTCTTCGGCCTACAAGAATGCTTTGTTCTTCTGCACGCCATTTGTGCACGAGTTGCTTGCTGTATTTATTAGTGATCCAAACCGGCGCTTGCGTAGAGCGGCTTTCGGCATCGGGAGCGATAAATCCGTCAAGGCTTTCGGCCCATTTAAGAATTATATATGGGCGTTTTTGTTGATGAAAGATAAAAAAGCGTTTGTTCAAATCTATACATTCCTGCTCCAGAACACCTACCAAAACTTCGCAGCCAGCGTCCATTAATTTTTTAATTCCGCGACCGGCAACTTCAATAAATGGGTCAACCGTGCCGATCACTACCTTTTTAATACCTTTTGCAATGATCATATCACTACACGGCGGCGTTTTCCCAAAATGACTACAAGGTTCGAGGCTTACATAAATGGTTGCTTTTTCAAGAAGAGAGGTGTCCTTCACGCTATTTACAGCGTTGACTTCGGCGTGGGGTTGTCCTGCTTGATGATGCCAGCCTTCACCAATTATTCGGTCATTATAAACGATCACACTCCCCACCATTGGATTTGGGTAGGTGTTCCCAAGGCCGTTTTTGGCCAGTTGCAGGCAGCGCGCCATGTATTTTTCATGTATCTTCACAGCCTCAAAAATACCATTTAAAAGTAAGAATATCTATGTTGCAAATTAGGGCAGTTGAAGCCGCTGATAATAAAGAGTTGGCGAGCCTTTTAAGATCAATTTTGATCGAAATGGGCGTGCCAAAAGTAGGTACCGCTTATGCAGATACCACTTTAGATTGTATGTACGAGACTTATGATGTAGATCAAGCGGAATATTTTGTTATTGAAGAGGATGGAACACTTTTAGGAGGTGCCGGTATTGCGCCTTTAGCCAATTATGAGGGACCGGTTTGCGAACTTCAAAAAATGTATATTTCTGCTTCGCTACGCGGAAAAGGAGTAGGGCAGCGCCTCATGAACACCTGTCTTGAATTTGCTAAAAACCAGGGCTTTGAGCAGGTTTATATTGAGACGATCCCATATATGGAAGCGGCACAAAAACTCTATAAGAAATCAGGTTTTGAGTATATTGATGGGCCGATGGGCTGCACCGGTCATAGTGCGTGTCCCGTGCATATGCTAAAGACGTTTTAAATGGTTTTAAAGGAGTATCGCCAAAAGTTTTACAACGCCTTAGATGTGCTTTACCCGCAAGAAGAGTCTGAGACTTTTTTTAAAATTCTCTCTCAAGAATATCTCAAGTTGGCAGCATTTGAAATTCCTTTGAATTTTCAATTGGAGCTTACTGAAGCGCAGCAAATTCGTTTTGATCAGGCTTTAAACAGACTTAAAAAGTTTGAGCCGCTGCAATATATTGTAGGTACTACAGAATTCTACGGATTCCCATTTGTACTTTCTCCTGATGTGCTCATCCCCAGACCGGAAACTGAAGAACTTGTCGAGTGGATTTATACAGACTTTAAAGATAAAGAATGTAGGGTCTTAGATATTGGCACGGGGAGCGGCGCTATTGCGGTAAGCTTAGCTAGAATACTGCCTAAAGCTTCGATTACTGCGCTGGATGTTTCGGCAAAAGCTTTAAAGATTGCGGCTGAAAATGCCACGGCCAATGCTGTGAAAGTTCGGTTTATTGAACAAGATATTTTGGCTTGTGAGACGTTAGAGGAATCGTATGATGTGATCGTTTCTAATCCGCCTTATGTGCGTGATTTAGAAAAAGCAGAGATCAAGCCCAATGTAATAAATTATGAACCGCATTTGGCTTTATTCGTACCTGATGACAACGCTTTACTTTTTTATCGAAAAATTGCAGAATTAGCACTGAAAGCACTTCAGCCTAATGGAATTTTGTATTTTGAGATCAATCAATATTTAGGTGAGCAAACGGTATCACTTTTAAAAAACATAGGATTTTCAAAAGTAGAATTGCGCAGCGATTTTGCCGGAAATCCCAGAATGATAAAAGCACAACGCTAATGAATACTTTAAAATCAATTTGTGTTTTCTGCGGAAGCAGTGAAGGAAATGATCCTGCAATTCTAGAACAAGCTAAAGTTTTAGGAACCCAACTTGCAGCAAATAACATCACGCTTGTTTACGGTGGTTCTCAATTAGGAATTATGGGGGCTGTTGCCAAAGCTAGTCTGACTCAAGGAGGTAAGGGGATTGGGATTATTCCTGAATTTCTTAAGACAAAAGAAATTGTCTACACAGAGCTTGACGAAGTGATCACCACGCAAAATATGCACGAGCGCAAATTAAAAATGCAAGAAGTAAGCGATGGTTTTATAACGCTTCCGGGAGGTTTCGGTACGTTTGAAGAACTTTTTGAGATCATCACCTGGAGTCAATTGGGTTTGCATCATAAACCCATTGGTTTGCTGAATATCAATGGTTTTTATGACCACTTGATCGCGATGCTCGATGAGATGGTCAACCGGGGTTTTCTAAGTGCAAAGAATAGGCAGTTGCTCATCGTGGATGATGAGGTAGACGGACTTCTTGATAAAATGAAGCATTTTATACCAGACTTCACTTCAAAATTTCTTAAACCCGAAAACACATAGATTTTGATTCGGGTTTTTGGGATGGTTTTGTTATTAATGCTCACTTCGTGTCTTACGCGCGATGAGCGCATTAGCGAATTTCAGGAGAAATTGGGTTTAGAAAAGGCTCAGGTTTTGAATGACATGGTAGACCATTTTGAAAACCGTTTGCAAGTTTTATATCCGAAGCTCGAATTGAAGGATGCGTATCTTCAGTTGTTGGAGGATTTAGAACATCAAGCTTTGGATAATACCGAAATGCAATTTCAATGGCCCGAAGCACTTCTTTTGAAAGATATAAATTCAGGCTTGCAAGATGATTTTTATATGCAGAAGTTCAATTCGAAAACTTTAAACCAGGAAGGTGTATTTTTTAAAGCAATGCGTTCTCAAAGCTATTATGACGAACTCATCGCTGAATATTTTTGGGTTTTAGAACAAACGGGGAGAATAACTCCGTCGCAGTTTGCTTCCGGAATGCTTCGGTTTGATTTTGATCCCAATAATTTTTTTCACAAACGCATACTTGTTTTTCAGTTTTCGCCTTAATAAGCCTTTTAATCTTAAGCGCTAAAACCCGAACTTTACCAACTTTGACAAACTATTAGCTATGACCACTCAAGATAAAATTGAAGCTTTACGCGCAGAACTGCGACAGCATAATTATAATTATTACGTGCTAGATCAGCCGCAAATTGATGATTATACTTTTGATCAAAAATTAAAAGAGCTGCAAGAATTAGAGTCAAAGCATCCTGAGTATCACGATCCAAACTCTCCAACCTTGAGAGTAGGTGGGCAAGTGACTAAAAACTTTGCTACGGTCAAGCATCAATATAGAATGTATTCGCTAGACAATAGCTATTCTCAGGAAGATCTTGAAGATTGGGAGCAACGCATTAAAAAGTTGGTTGACGGAAAGGTAGAATACGTGTGCGAACTTAAATACGACGGTGCTTCTATAAGTTTAACTTATGAAAACGGAGCTCTTGTACGAGCGGTTACGCGAGGAGACGGTACCCAGGGAGACGATGTCACCAATAACGTAAAAACCATACGCAGTGTTCCATTAAAACTGAAAGGAGATTACCCTGATAAATTTGATATTCGTGGGGAGATCGTGTTGCCGTTGGCCGGTTTTGCTGCAATGAACGCAGAACGGGTAGAAGCCGGTGATGAGCCGTATAGCAATCCAAGAAATACAGCTTCGGGGAGTTTAAAACTTCAGGATAGTGCTGAGGTGGCTAAGCGTCCGCTAGAATGTTTGTTGTATAGTATCGTAGGTGAAAATCTCAATTTTGACTCACAGTTTGAAAGTCTTGAAAAGGCTCGAAGCTGGGGATTTAAAGTGCCTGATGTTGCTAAAAAAACCGCATCAACCTCAGAAACTTTTGAATTCTTAAATTATTGGGATGAGCATCGTCATGATTTGCCTTATGAGACTGACGGTGTGGTGATCAAAGTAAACAGTTTTAGACAACAGGAAGAATTAGGTTTTACTGCAAAAGCGCCGAGATGGGCGATGGCCTATAAATTTAAAACGGAACAAGCAGAAACCGTTCTTGAGAAAATAACTTATCAAGTGGGGCGTACGGGAGCAATTACTCCGGTAGCGAATTTAGTTCCGGTGCAATTGGCGGGGACTATCGTAAAACGTGCCTCGCTGCACAATGCAGATCAGATTGAAAAATTAGACGTGCGTGAGGGAGATAGTGTTTATGTTGAAAAAGGCGGAGAGATCATTCCTAAAATTGTTGGGGTTGATTTTGAAAAACGTGATCCTGATTCTGCACCCACAACCTATATTGATACCTGCCCTGAATGTGAAACGCCGCTAGTGCGTCAAGAAGGGGAAGCGCAGCACTATTGCCCGAATGATATGGGATGTCCACCGCAAATCATAGGTAGAATTCAGCATTTTATCTCGCGTAAAGCAATGGATATAGAAGGGCTTGGCGGGGAAACGGTTGCTTTGTTGGTAAATGAAGGTTTGATTAAAAATTATGCTGATTTATATACTTTAAAAAAAGAGCAAATCCTGCCTCTAGAGCGAATGGCTGAAAAATCTGCTGATAATCTGATTAAAGGTATCGAAGCTTCAAAACAAGTGCCTTTTGAGCGTGTGCTTTTTGGATTGGGAATACGCTATGTGGGAGAAACCGTTGCGCGAAAACTGGCAAAACAATTTAAAAACATAGATGCCCTTGCGGCTGCTACTGAAGAAACTTTAATCGCGGTTGATGAAATTGGCAATCGCATTGCGCAAAGTGTTGTCGCATTCTTTTCAGATGCGTATGCGCAGGAGTTAATTGGCAGATTAAAAGCGTATGGTTTGCAGTTGGAGCTTGATGCTGCGGTGTTAGAAAATCAAACGGAAAAGCTTAAAGGTCAAACTTTTGTGATCTCAGGTGTTTTTTCAAAAGTGTCGCGTACAGAACTAAAAAAAATGATTGAAGATAATGGAGGCAAGGCTTCAGGTAGTATTTCTTCAAAAACAAACTATTTAGTTGCCGGTGAAAATATGGGTCCTAGTAAATTGCAAAAAGCCGAGTCTTTAAATGTGCCTATTATCTCAGAGGATGACTTTTTAGAAATGTTAGAACAATAAATTAGGTGTGAATTTAAACTTTTTCGAGAGCGCAATTAAGCTAGCCTTGTACTTGTACTTTTATTTTAAAACTGTTTGAATTTTCAATTTTGTCGGTCATATTGAAACAAATACTTTGTGAGTAAGACAGATTCCTTAATTTTTAAATTAAAAAGCGATTGAATCCTAATCGGCTTCTAAATATTGTAAATGAAATACAAATACCTTCTGCTTGCATATCTCTTACTGGGGTTTTTAGAAGTTTTTTTACCTGATCACTTTTTCAATCTTGCGGTGTCTTTGCGACCGATTAATGTAGCTATAATCTACTGTTTTTATGTTGGCAATACGAAACAGCATAATTATTTGTTGCTTTTTTATTTAGTATGTGAACTGTTAAATGAAATTTTCTTCTTAATTGATTTTACAAAGTATTTTACGCTTGTGCTTAGTTGTTACAGTATCGCGACTTTTACGATGATCTATCATTTATGGCCGGTTTTAAAAAGTGCAGCAAATAAAGCTGATGCTGTAGATTGGTTGCGCCCCAGTTTAGGTTTGCTGGCTATATTTTATATGTTCTGGAAGTTGAGTCTGATGGTGTTTGATGAATTGCCCAATAATTCTATATTTTTTGTCGGGGTACTAGCTTTGGTCTGCTGGTCTGTCTTTTGTTTTCTGGTTCCGGTTAAAAACAAGCATCCAGACAATTTTGCTCTGTATTTTATGGGTGGAGCTATGGCAGTAATGGCGCCTTCAATGTTTATCTATGAATTTATCTGGACTTTTGAAGTGATTTTGTATTTCTCCTTGCTGTCTATGTTGCTTTTTAAAATTTTCTTAGTTTGGTATCTAATTCATTTTAAATATATTCTGCGTTCTCAAGAAGAGTATTTTTAGTGATAACACGCATTTAAAGTAGTATGGAATTACAACCTCTAAAATCGAATA
This sequence comes from Leeuwenhoekiella palythoae, assembly GCF_900130045.1. Taxonomy (GTDB): domain Bacteria; phylum Bacteroidota; class Bacteroidia; order Flavobacteriales; family Flavobacteriaceae; genus Leeuwenhoekiella; species Leeuwenhoekiella palythoae. The sequence continues at coordinate 393,389 of NZ_FQXT01000003.1, read as the reverse complement.
CTGTTCTTGTGAGTAGCGGTTTGGCTTGCGTGTTATTTATTCTGTTATCCAGCGTTACCTCAAAAGTTGGGTATTATATTCAGCCCTTATTTTATATAGGATTTTATCTGTATTATTTTTTGTCGTTACGACGTCATAATTACGTTTTTGCGATTTTTTTAATTAGCGCGTATATCGGGGAAGCTTTTTTGATCACAGATGTTCATCGCTATTTTATTGAGATTGTGAGCATGTTTATTATCGCTGCCGCAGCTTTGCTTTATACCTTTTGGCCCATTCTTAAATTAAAGCCTAGAAAAATTACTAAAGCCATGCTTGTAGAGCCGGGCATAGGAACCCTATTTTGTATTTACACTATCATTTATCTAATGACGATGTATTACGATTTGATACCGAATAAATTTCTATTCGTATCTGGTACAATTTTACTTTTGGTATTTACGATTGTATGTTTTTTAATTCCCTTGCGCAATAGACATCCCAGTAATATGTATTTGTATTTAATAGGAGGAGGCTTGTTAATCGAAGCGATTTTGGCTTTTGTTTTTACCTACAGTATTTCTATTCCCATAATAGCTATTGGAGCCAAAATAGCAATTTGTGTGCATAAGGCTTGTGTGACCTTATACTGCGTTAGTATAGATCACGTACGAACTGATATGAGCTACGACGAATATTAGACCGTGATCGTCTTTGAAGTTGTTTTTACGGTTCCTGAGGTGTCAAATTCAAAATCTATTCGACCTAGATTAATTCCAGCCCAACCCACTTGATTTACCAAAACATCTTCATCCTTAGCATTAGAAACAACCACTGGTTTGTCTAAAAAGGTATGAGTGTGTCCGCCAATAATCAAGTCGATCCCACTAGTTTTTTCAGCAAGTTTCAAGTCCGAAATTTTATCATAACGATATTCGTAGCCCAAATGTGAAAGGCAGATTACCAAATCACAAGCTTCTTCTTCTCTTAAAATTCGGCTCATATCCTGCGCAGCTTCAACCGGATCTAAATATTGGGTTTCTTTACTTAATGCTTTAGTGACTAAACCTTCAAGCTGAATACCAACTCCAAAAACACCTATTCTAATTCCGTCTTTAATAAAAACCTCATAAGGCTTGGTAAGCCCTTCCATCGCTGTATTGGTGAAATCATAATTGGCGCTAAGCATTTTAAAAGTTGCATTAGGCATTTGTGCTGCTAAGCCGCCAACGCCATTGTCAAAATCGTGATTACCTATCGTTGCCGCGTCATATTTTAAAAGGCTCATAAGTTTAAATTCTAACTCGCCACCATAAAAGTTGAAATACGGCGTACCTTGAAAAATGTCCCCGGCATCCAGAAGTAACGTATTCGGATTTTCTTTACGAATAGCTTCAATAAGAGTCAATCGTCGGGCTACTCCGCCTTGATTAGGAAAGGAAGCATCCTCGGGAGAAAAAGGGTCTATATGACTGTGCACATCGTTCGTGTGCAAAATGGTGATCTTTTTTGATTTTGCCGAAGCACCAAACAAGTCTAAACTTGGCATACCAGCAACTGCTGCGGTTGCAATCCCGGTTTGTTTTATAAATTTTCTTCTCTCCATAATTATTCCTTTGTAAATCTGTTGTCTCTAACCGGTGCGATAGTATCCTGAGTTTTAAAATAGTCTACTAAAATGCTGCGTATTTTATAATCCAGAACCTCCATACTCACAGGATCGCTGAAAAAAGTCATACCATCACCACCTTGTTGTAGATAATCATTGGTGGCTATAAAATAGGTCTGACCGTCTTTTACAGGTTCACCATTAATAGTTGCCTTGACTAAATTATTATCATCGTCAATACTGATTTGCATTCCGGCAATAGGATGCGCTTTACCAGATTTAAGGTACTCAAACATTTCGTTTACTTTATCGCTTGTAAGTTCTACGACCACAACGCTGTTTTCAAATGGCATCAAGTCAAAAGCGGTGCGCATCGTCACATCACCTGCATTCAGTGTAGAGCGAATTCCCCCGTGATTAAGCAAAACCGCATCGATGGTGTTGCCCGTACGTTTTTCAAAAACAGGATTGCTCAATTCTAAAACGGCATCAGCCATCATATTCCCCAGAGCGGTATTAAACGGTCCGTCGTTTTTAGATAAGCTTTGAGGCGCGTACGCTAGCACCGCACTCATTTCTGCATCAATGCGCGCTTTAAAAGGAGCGACATATTCTACAATAGCCGGATCACTTTTAATACTATCTGTTATAGGGATTTGCTTTCCGTCTATATGGGTTAAAGTCGCTTGAGAATCTTTGCAGCTAAACACGTGTAGCGCAAGGAAGAGGAGAATAAAATTTCTAAGCATTGAGGAATGAAATAAAAGATTTGCTTTGCGCTTTAATTAATTACATTTGCGCCAAAACAAATTTAGATGTTTTTAGACGGATTGAAGCACAATTTGGTTAAAACTAAGGTTAACAATTGGCTTGCTCAACCCACGACACATAAGGAAGTGGGGCATATAACTAATGTGGTGATTTTGGTTGAAGCGCGTTTTGTAAATGAAGGAAAAAACCTTCTGAAGCGCCTGGATAAGTTGACTCAATCTTCTGAAAATAAACTTGTTGTTTTTGCTGAAAAGCGTGCAGATCAGAGTGCTGAAGATTTACTCTATTTGAGTAAAAAGGACTTTAGTCTCTTTGGAAATTTAAAAAATGAAGCGGTAAAAAACTTAATCGAGCAACCTTTTGGTTTACTTATAAGTTATTACACTTCAGAAAATGTATTTTTGAATTTCGTTGCAACGCAATCAAAAGCAGCTTTTAAAGTAGGCATTGATCACAAAAACACAGCGATTAATGCGCTTACAATTCAAGTAGAACCTACTGATGTGGCTGCGTTTGAAACCGAATTAGTAAAGTATTTAAAATTATTAAAACGCATAGAATAGCATGCAGGAATTGAAAGGTACCGGTGTAGCACTAGCCACTCCATTTAAAAGTGATCTAAGTGTGGACTTTGACGGTCTGGCAAAACTGGTAGAATATAATATAAACGGAGGTATAGATTATCTTGTGGTTATGGGGACTACTGCTGAGAACGCAACCTTAACCGCAGAAGAGAAAGATGCAGTGATCGCAAAGGTTATTGAGGTGAATGCAGGGCGTCTTCCGTTAGTGCTTGGAGTAGGAGGGAACAATACTTCGGCCATCGTAGCAGAATTAAAGGCGAGAGACTTATCTGCTTTTAAAGCTATTCTTTCGGTTTCACCGTATTATAATAAACCTACTCAAGCCGGGATCTATGCGCATTATGAAGCCGTTGCCGCTGCTAGTGAAGTTCCTGTAATTCTTTATAATGTTCCGGGAAGAACAGGAAGCAATATGTTACCAGAAACCGTATTGAAACTTGCAAACCAAGTAGAGAACATCATAGGGATCAAAGAGGCTGCCGGTGATATGGCGCAAATGATGCGTATTATAAAAGATCGTCCTGAAGGATTCTTAGTGATTTCAGGCGATGATTTATTGGCGTTACCTACGGTGACAGCTGGTGGTGATGGCGTGATCTCCGTTTTAGCTCAAGGTATTCCTAATCTTTTTTCACTTATGATTAAAGAAGGCTTGCACGACAATTATACCGAAGCGTATAAAAAGCATTACACACTTATGCCTGCCACAGATTTAATATTTGCCGAAGGCAATCCTGCAGGAATTAAGGCGTTATTGGCTTTAAAAGGCATTTGTTCACCAGAGGTAAGACTGCCTTTAATGCAGGCCACCGAAACTTTACAGCAAAATATTGCAACATACTTGAGCGAGACTGGTCTTTAAGTTTTGTAATCCCTAGAAAAACCTTATTTTTGCCCGATGTTTTTAAGCTTAATGAAGAAAACAATTTTAGTCGTATTAGCAGTAATCACACTTGCATCTTGCAGTGAATATCAAGAAGCCCTGAAATCTGAGGATATGGGGCTTAAATATGCATTTGCAGATTCACTTTATGATGTAGGTAAATACCGTAAATCATTAAAACTGTGGGAGCAAATTGTGCCTGCATATCGCGGTAAGCCACAGGCAGAACGTGTGATGTACTTATATGCTGATGCTCATTTTCAAGTAGAAGATTATTATCTGGCCGGTTATCAATTTGACCGTTTTGTTTCGGCGTATCCTGATTCAGATAAGGCTGAAGAAGCGCAGTACAAAGCGGCTGTAAGTTATGCAGAGCTTTCGCCTAATTATCAGCTAGATCAATCTGAAACAGAAAAAGGACTTGACTATTTACAGCAGTTCATCACCGCATATCCAGATTCAGAATATGCTGCTGATGCTAACGAGCGTATCAAAGATTTAAGCGTAAAGCTTCAGAAAAAGTCTTATGAAGTAGCAAAAGGATGGCACAAGATTATGGAGTATCCTGCTGCAATTGCTTCATTTGATGACTTTTTATCAGATTATCCCGGTTCTCCTTTTCGCGAAGCTGCGTTTTTCTATAAATTAGATTCGCAGTATCAGTATGGTTCAAAAAGTATTAATGTACTTGTAAAGCCAAGATTAGAAGAAGCGATTGAAATGTATGAGACCTTAATACGTTATTTTCCTGAAGGAGAATATCGCACTGAGGCAGATGCTATAAAAGCAGATATTGACCAAATTTTAGAAAATTATTCCTAATTAATTAAAGCGAATATTATGGATGTTAAAAATCTAGATGCACCTGTAAATACTATCACTCACAACCGAAGTGAGATCGATGCTCCTACCGGAAACATCTATGAAGCGATTTCTATCATCGCTAAGCGTGCGACTCAGATCAATACAGAGATCAAAAGAGAGCTTTTAGAGAAATTAGACGAGTTTGCTACGTATAGCGACAGTCTAGAGGAGATCTTTGAAAATAAAGAACAAATTGAAGTTTCTAAATTCTATGAGCGTTTACCTAAGCCTCACGCTATGGCCGTTCAAGAATGGTTAGAAGATAAAATTTACTTCCGCGATACGACTACAAAAGAGTAGTTCATGTCAATATTAAGCGGTAAAAAGGTTTTACTTGGAGTAACCGCCGGGATAGCTGCTTATAAAGCGGCTTTTTTGGTTAGGGGCTTTATCAAAGCCGGCGCAGAAGTGCGTGTGGTTATGACGCCTGAGGCTAAGGAGTTTGTTACTCCATTAACCCTTTCTACCCTTTCAAAAAACGAAGTGCTTTCTACATTTACCCAAGAGGAAAATGAGAATGCCGTATGGAATAATCACGTAGAACTCGGCCTTTGGGCCGATTTCTTTGTTATTGCTCCAGCCACAGCAAATACGCTTTCTAAAATGGCTTCGGGTACTTCAGATAATTTATTATTGGCGACTTATCTTTCAGCAAAATGTCCGGTCTATTTTGCGCCGGCGATGGATCTGGATATGTACAAGCATCCCAGTACGCACAACTCCTTTGAGAAGCTGCAATCTTTTGGAAATATAATGATCCCGGCTACAAGCGGGGAGTTGGCAAGTGGTCTTGAAGGTCAAGGCAGAATGGCAGAACCTGAAGATATCGTGGCATTTATAGAGGCCGACATACTTAGCCGCCTTCCGCTAAAAGATAAAAAAGTGTTGATCACAGCCGGCCCCACATATGAGGCTATAGATCCTGTGCGTTTTATAGGGAATCATAGTAGTGGGAAAATGGGGTATGCACTCGCCGAAGCCGCAGCCAATTTGGGTGCTCAGGTTACCTTAATTTCGGGTCCTACGCATTTACAGCTTAAACACAATTTAATCAACCGAATCAACGTTACTTCAGCAGCAGAGATGTTTGAAGAAGTAAAGAAGCACTACAAAACCGTTGATATTGCTATTGCATCTGCTGCGGTTGCCGATTATAGGCCTGCTCTAGTGGCAGACCAAAAAATTAAAAAGAAAGAAGCTGCTTTAAAAATTGATCTGGAGCCTACAGCAGATATTCTCGCGTACATAGGCGCTGAAAAAAAGAAGCAGCTGTTAGTAGGTTTTGCTTTGGAGACGGAAAATGAAGTGGCTAATGCTCAGGGAAAATTGCAGCGTAAAAATCTGGATTTGATCGTGCTGAATTCCTTAAATGATAAAGGCGCAGGTTTTAAAACCGAAACAAATAAAGTAACTTTCATCACAAAGTATGGAGCAGTGCTTCCGCAGGAATTGAAACCTAAAGCAGAGGTCGCTCAAGATGTATTTGAACTCATACAACAATTACTTCATGATTAGATCACTCGTTGTATTTTGCGCTTGCCTTTTAGCTGTTGCCGTGCAAGGGCAGGAGCTTAATTGTTCGGTGGTTATTAATGCAGAACAAACGGGGCAAAGCAACCGTCAGGTTTTTAGAACATTAAAAACGGAGTTGACGGAGTTTATGAACAATACAACCTGGACTGATCTAAATGTCAAGCAACAGGAGAAAATAGATTGTAGCTTAGTCATTATCGTTTCAAATATTGATTCTGATTATTTTACAGCTTCACTTCAAGTGCAGTCTTCGAGACCCGTATTCAACAGCACGTATACGACTCCAATTTTAAATTTTAATGACAAGCAATTCAATTTTAGATATACCGAATTTCAGCCTTTGAATTACAATCCTAATGTGTTTGACTCTAATTTGATCTCGGTGTTGGCATTTTATGCGTATACTATTATTGGTCTTGATGCTGCTTCGTACCAACTCAACGGAGGTGAGCCTTATTTTCAAGAGGCGACTCGAATAGTAAACACTGCACAACAACAAGTTACCGAAGGCTGGTCACCACAAAGCGGGACGCAAACGCGCTTTAGATTAAATAACGATTTGCTTTCTCCTAACTTTAGAACGTTTTCTGATATTATGTATGCATACCATCGCAATGGTTTGGATTATATGGCAGACAATCCGCGTGAGGCAAAGCAGGGTATCGCAGCAACCTTAGAACTGTTTAATCAAATGTATGCCAGCCGTCCAAATAACTTTTTAACCCGGGTATTTTTTGATACGAAAGCAGAAGAGGTTTCAAAAATGTTTTCGAGCGGTCCTCAGGTTAATGTAAGCAATCTTATTTCTGTGCTCAACAAAGTGGCACCTACCAAATCTACGTTCTGGCAACAAATTAAATTGTAGGTAACACGCAACTATTCAGTATGGTAAGTTGGTTTTTTCTTGATGTGAAGAAATCATTATGAAAGAGCAAAACTCTCAATACGTTTAAGCTAGATTTTCGATTAAACTCTTTTTATATTTGTCCTAGCACAGCAGATCATACAATGGTGACAAGTGTGCATTAAACCTTAAAAAATTGCTTTAGTTGCTAACCCATTTACAGATTAAAAATTACGCTTTGATCGAAGCGGTAAGTCTAAATTTCAATGATGGATTTACGGTAATCACCGGGGAAACCGGCGCCGGGAAGTCTATACTTTTAGGGGCTTTAGGCTTGATTTTAGGCAAACGCGCAGACATCAGTAGTATTGGTAATCCTGATGAGAAATGCGTTATTGAGGCAACTTTTGATATTCATAATTACCAACTTCAAAGCCTTTTTATAGCAGAGGATCTTGATTATGAGTCGCAAACCATCATAAGACGTGAAATTCTGGCTAGCGGAAAAAGTCGTGCTTTTGTAAATGATACGCCCGTAACACTAAGTCAATTATCCGCTTTAGGAGCGCGTTTGGTTGATATTCATAGTCAACATCAGACTTTAGAAGTTACCGATGTAGATTTTCAATTTCAGGTGTTGGATGCTTTTGCTGAAAATACTGCAACGCTTCAATCCTATACACAACTTTATAAAGACTTTAGAGGAAAAGAAAATCAGCTTAAAAAACTGATTAAGCAGAAGGACGAGGCGCAGAAAGAAGAAGAGTATAAAAACTTTTTATTAGAAGAATTGCTCGCTGCCAATTTGAAGCCCGGCGAACAGGAGCAGCATGAAAGCGCACACGATGCGTTGAATAATGTGGAGCAAATCACCGAAGGTTTAGCCGAAGCTTATCAAATTCTGAGCAGGGAAGAAGTTGGGGTTAATGAGATGTTGCTTTCAGCGAAATTACGCCTATCTAAACTTTCTGGTTTTGGTCCAAAACTTAATGAACTGAGCGAGCGATTAGACGCCGTGACCATCGAACTGGATGATATTTCCGAAGCGATAAATGACTTAGCTTCTGAAACAGAAGGCGATCCCGAAGAGCTAACCCGACTAGAGAACAGACTTAAATTACTTTTTGATCTTCAGAAAAAGCATCAGGTAGATTCTGTAGATGCTTTGATAGCTATACGCGATGGTTTAGATGATGAAGTGCAATCACTAAATAATTTAGATGAGTCTATTGCGCGATTAAAACTAGAGATCGCCGATGCGCAAAAGCAGTTGGACATACTGGCGGGGAAACTGTCTAAAGAGCGGTCCAAAGCCATTAAACCTTTAACTTCAAAACTAGAGGCTATCCTAAGCAATTTGGGGATGCCCAACGCGCGTTTTGAAGTAAGTCTGGAGTCCAGTACTACATTTTTAGACAACGGTAAAGATGTACTTCACTTTTTATTTACAGCCAATAAAGGAATGCGTGCTCAAGAATTGAAAAAGGCAGCTTCCGGGGGAGAATTGTCACGTATCATGCTGGCTATAAAATCGGTTTTAAGTGATTATGCACAATTGCCTACGCTTATTTTTGATGAGATCGATACAGGGGTGAGCGGTGAAGTCGCTTTAAAAATGGGGCATATTATGCAAGCTATGGGCAACCGTATGCAGCTGATAAGCATTACGCATTTGCCACAAATTGCAGGTAAAGGAGCACAACACTTTAAAGTGTATAAAGAAGATGTCGCGCAAAAAACCACCACAGGAATACGAGTGCTTCCCAAAGAAGAGCGCATCGCTGAGTTGGCCGAAATGTTAGGCGGCAAGGCTTCTTCTGATGCAGCTTTTGATCACGCGAGACAACTTCTCAATGAATAAAACAGTATATTTGACCACTTAAATTAAACAACTATTATGTCCTATAATTTATTAAAAGGAAAACGAGGTATCATCTTTGGAGCACTTGATGAAAATTCAATCGCCTGGAAAACTGCAGAGCGCGTTCACGAAGAAGGAGGAACCTTTGTTTTGACCAATGCGCCAATTGCAATGCGTATGGGAAGCATTAATAAACTTGCTGAAAAAACAGGTTCAAAAATTATTCCTGCTGATGCAACATCAGTTGAAGATCTTGAAAATTTAATAGCAGGAGCTGTTGAAGAATTAGGTGGGAAAATTGATTTTGTACTGCATAGTATCGGGATGTCTATCAACGTGCGTAAAGGCCGTCACTATACAGATCAAAAATATGACTGGACGCAAAAAGGTACAGATGTAAGCGCGATGTCTTTTCATAAAACCATGCAGGTGCTTTATCAAAAAGATGCGATGAATGAGTGGGGGAGCATTGTAGCCTTGACGTATATGGCAGCTCAGCGTGTTTTTCCTGACTATAATGATATGGCAGATAATAAAGCATATTTAGAAAGCATAGCGCGTAGTTTTGGATATTTCTTCGGAAGAGATAAAAAAGTGCGTGTAAATACCATTTCTCAATCACCAACACCTACTACTGCCGGTCAAGGGGTTAAAGGATTTGATGGTTTCATCGCTTATGCAGATAAAATGAGTCCGTTAGGTAATGCAACCGCTCAGGATTGTGCAGACTATACGGTAAGTTTATTTTCAGACTTGACTAAAAAAGTTACGCTTCAGAACTTATTCCACGACGGTGGATTTAGTAATATGGGAGTTAGTGACGCTGTTATGGAAGCTTTTGTTGAAAAAGAAGAGCAATAATAGCTTAACTAAGTAAGAAATTAAGATGTCCGTAAGTCTTTGACTTCGGGCATTTTTTTTAAAAGGGAATTGAGCTTTGAAGTTTTAATTGATTCAGATGAATGTACATTTTTCAATTATTGTACCTGTTTATAACAGATCGCAAGAAGTTTACGAACTTCTTGAAAGTTTGAAACATCAGGAATATAACAAACCTTATGAGATTGTTATAGTTGAAGATGGTTCCACCGAAACTTCAGAAGCCATTGTTAAGCAATTTCCTGAACTCAATTGCAGTTATTTTTTTAAAGAGAATTCCGGTCCTGGGGCGTCGAGAAACTATGGTATGCAACGTGCACAAGGTAATTATTTTTTAATCTTAGATAGTGATTGTGTGTTGCCGCCAGAGTATTTAAAGGCTGTTGAAACCGGATTAAAAGCAAAATTTACTGATTTTTTTGGTGGACCAGATGCTGCGCATCGCGATTTTACTACCCTGCAAAAAGCGATTAATTATGCGATGACTTCATTGCTTACCACCGGTGGAATTAGAGGCAGAAAGGAAGCGTCTAAAAAATTTGAACCGCGTAGTTTTAATATGGGCATTTCAAAAAAAGCTTTTGAAGCCTCTCAAGGTTTTGGTACCATTCACCCTGGTGAAGATCCTGACCTCACCCTTAGATTGTGGAAGTTAGGTTTTGAATCTCAATTGCTTTCCGATGCTTATGTGTATCACAAACGCCGTATTTCTTGGTCTAAGTTTTATACGCAGGTAAAAAAGTTTGGCACCGTGAGACCCATTTTAACGCGGTGGCATCCAGAATCAGCACGAGTGACTTTTTGGTTTCCCAGTTTTTTTGTGCTGGGTTTAGTCGTTGCAATCCTTTTTGCATTAGCTGATATCGGATTGCCTATATTGATGTATGCATTCTATTTTGCAGCCATTGCGATTCACGCTTCAATTGTCAATAAAAGTATTTTGATCGGGCTACTGAGCGTGTGGGCCGTTATGGTTCAGTTTACCGGCTACGGAAAAGCTTTTTTAGTATCGAAGATAAAAATCGGTTGGTTTAAAAAGGACCCGCGTGCAGAATATCCCCATTTATTTTTTGAGTAATTTTGAATCAAAAGCCTTGCGATGTCAGATAAAAAGAAGAAAAATAAAAATTCTAACCTAAGGGTTTTTCTTACCATTTTATTGGTAGTGGCTACGATTTCTGTGATGATCAAACTCAACCGAAACTTTAGTTTTTCGGTAAAAGTGCCGCTGACTTTTCAAAACTTAAGTGAGGATCAGATTCTTAAATCGGCCTCTGCAAATGAGGTCAAAGTGACGGGCAAAGCAAGTGGTTATGACTACTTCAAATACCGATTTTTCTCACAGCAATTTCCTATAGATCTTTCTCAACTTCAGAAAGCAAAAGGCAAAGCTTTTTATGTTTTTAATCCGGAAGACGATGCGTTACAAGGCAGTTTGACCGGAAGCGATATAACAGCGTTTCAGCCCGATACCGTATTTTTTGATTTGGATCGAAATTATGAAAAGCAAGTTGCTGTGATTCCTGATTATCAAGTGGATTTTGCGGCAGGATACGGTAGTCTTGAAGGTTTTAAAATTAAACCCGACACGGTCACTATTCGTGGGCCGCAGTCTGAGGTTGATACCATTACGCGTGTGTACACTGATGCGGTGCGTTTTGAAGAAGTGCGCAATTCGGTAGCAGATAGTTTAAACCTGCGTTTTGCATCAAACATTCCAATGGTAGAAATTCAGCCTAAAAAAGTGCTGTACTCGCTTTCGGTTGATAAGTTTACTGAAGGTAGTGTTTCTGTTCCTCTTCAGTTAATTAATGTTCCGGCTAATGTTACGGCAAAAGTGTTTCCGAAGCGTATAAATGTGATTTTTAATGTGAATCTGAGTAACTACGAACTGGTTAAGTCATCTGACTTTAAGGTGGTGGTAGATTTTGATCAGGTAGATGATTCTTCAACTTCGTTGACACCTGAAGTAAAAGAAGCTCCTGTTTATGTGCGCGACATTCGATTGAGCGAAAGCACGGTGCAATATTTATTAGTAAAATAAAATGAAAACAGTTGGAATAACCGGTGGAATAGGAAGTGGCAAAAGTACCATTGCCTCTTTTTTTAATTCTGAATTTAATATTCCAGTGTATTATGCTGATGCCGAAGCCAAAGCCTTAATGCACACCGAAGCACTCAAGGAAAAAATCATATCACTCTTTGGTGCTGAAGCTTATCAAGGTCAGAAACTGAATAGGAAATTTATTTCAGCATTGGTTTTTAAAGATGAGCATTTGCTCGAGCAACTCAATAAAATTGTTCATCCTGCGGTAGGAGAACATTTTAAACAATGGAAAGAAGTGCAACACGCACCTTATGTGCTTAAAGAAGCTGCAATTCTTTTTGAAAATGGTACTGCGCAATCCTGCGATGCCATAATCCTCATAACTGCTCCGGAAGAAGTGCGTATTCAACGTGTTTTAAAAAGAGATGAAACCTCAATAGCGGCAATCAAGGACCGCATAAATAAGCAGTGGCCAGATGCTAAAAAGATTCCTTTGGCAGACTTTTTGATCGAGAACATGGACCTCGAAGAATCGAAAAAACAAGCTAGAAAAATACATCTTCAACTCTTGGGAGACCGCGTAAACACATAGCTTATTCTTGTTAACATTTGGTTAAACCACCAAAGTCCTAAATGTTAAAATCATACATTTGGGCTATGAATAAAAATCTATTTGTACTCCTCGTTGTGCTGATGAGCTTGTCTCTTATAGGCATCATATTTGTACAGGGTTACTGGATCTCAAATAGTATTGAAGCAAAACGCGGTCAATTTGCTTTTAGTGCAAAACAAGTACTCAAAGAAGTTGCTCGGGATATACAAATGAAAGAGGTGAATACCTGGTATAATCCTGTACTGCGTATGCGCGATAGTCTAGGTGTGCCTGACGATGTGAGTTTGTATGATCTGATCTACAAACAAGATGACTCGCTATCTAACGAATCGTATATTTTTAGAAACAGCATTGTTGAGCAAGATTATAAGCTAAGTGCGCCAGTTTTAGATTATGAGGTAGACAGCATCAAATTTAAACGCTACTTGCAGCGACAGTACACGCAGATCATTGATAAAAATGACCTTGATCGTTCTGAAGTTGATCGTACCACGGTGCTGACCAGAATGTCTGATCTTAGCGAGATTGAACGTTACAATATCGAGCAAGCGGTGATGTATATCACGCGTAAAATCCCTATTCATAAACGTGTCGAAGAAGCAGATTTGCAGCGTTTATTAACGATGGAATTGGCAGAGCGCGATATGGATACCAATTTTGAATATGCGGTATACAGTAACAATTTAGTCACCAGCGTGCGCTCAAAGGATTTTGATTTGCAATCTCCAGAGCAAAACTTCAGCGTACCACTCTTCACCGATGTGGAAGGAAATAGCGATTACCAATTGGTTGCTAATTTTCCCGGAGAGAAGAAATTTGTTGTTTCTTCTGTAATAGGAATGGGAGGTTTGAGTATTCTGTTTACGTTGATTATTGTCATCGCTTACAGTAGTGCCTTGCAGCAATTGGTAAAGCAACGTCAGATTTCAGAAATCAAGACTGATTTCATCAACAATATGACGCACGAGTTTAAAACGCCTATTGCAACGATCAACCTTGCTCTAGACGCTATTAAAAACCCAAAAATCAGCAGTAACCCTGAGGCCTTAACACGCTATATGGGTATGATCAGAGAAGAAAATAAGCGAATGCACGCGCAGGTAGAAAATGTATTGCGCATCTCTAAGCTTGAGAAAAATGAGCTTGATATTAAGAAGGAACGCTTAAATCTTCACGATATCATCGAGGATGCGATTACGCATATTGAGTTGATCGTAGAAGACCGTCAAGGATATATCAATACGCATCTTGGCGCAGTGAAAACTTCAGTGTTGGCAAACGAGTCGCACTTTACAAATGTGCTGGTGAATATCTTAGATAATGCGGTTAAGTATTCTACAGATGTCCCCAAGATTGATGTATATACAGAGAACTTAAAAACGTTTATCCTGATTAAAATTAAAGATCAGGGTGATGGAATGACTAAACAAGTTCAGAAAAAAATATTTGACAAGTTTTATCGCGAGCATACCGGCGATATTCATAATGTAAAAGGACACGGCCTTGGTCTGGCTTATGCAAAACGTATCGTGGAGGATCACGCAGGTGAGATCTGGGTACAAAGCGATAAGGGCAAAGGCAGTACATTCATAATTAAATTACCACTAATATCTTAAACATATGGAAACTGAAAACAAAAAAATCCTACTCGTAGAAGACGATCCAAACTTCGGGACGGTGTTGAAAGACTATCTTTCAATGAATGATTATGACGTAACGCATGCCAAAAATGGTATGGAAGGTTTTGAGAAGTTTAAAAAAGACGACTTTGATCTTTGTATTCTTGACGTAATGATGCCGTATAAAGATGGCTTTACCTTAGCGAAAGAAATACGTGAGAAAAACGAGGATGTGCCTATTATTTTCTTAACCGCAAAAGCAATGAAAGAAGATGTACTTAAAGGGTACAAAGTAGGTGCAGATGACTATTTGAACAAGCCATTTGACAGTGAAGTATTGCTTATGAAGATCAAAGCGATTATGCTGCGCAAGGCTACAGATTCTGTTGCAGATAGTAAGCAATTTGAATTTCAGATCGGAAATTTCTTTCTGAATTCTAAACTGCGCTTTTTAACCTATAAAGACGAAGAGCCTAATAAACTTTCTCCCAAAGAAAACGAATTATTACGTCTTTTAGCCTTACATGAAAATGATTTGATGCCACGTGAATTGGCACTTACTAAAATATGGCGAGATGATAACTATTTTACTTCTCGTAGTATGGATGTGTACATCGCTAAACTGCGTAAATATCTTAAACGAGATGATACGGTAGAAATACTTAACATTCACGGAGAAGGTTTCCGTTTGGTTGTAAAAACCGAAGAAGAAAAATAAATACTAGTGGTAAAGAAAGTGCCTCTGCTAAAGAGGCACTTTTTCTTTTATCCTTTGTACGATTTCTTCAAAAGGTGTTTTGTAGTCAAACCAGACAATCGTCTCATCTTTACGGTACCAGGTCAGTTGGCGTTTAGCAAATCTTCTGGTATTCTTTTTAATTTCTTCAATGGCAGTATCTAAGTCAAATTCTTCTGCAAAATAGCCGAACAATTCCCGGTATCCCACCGTTTGTAAAGCATTCAGTTCGCGCTTAGCATATAAGCCTTTAGCTTCCTCAATCAAGCCTTTTTCAATCATCACATCTACACGCTTGTTGATGCGGTCATAAATAAGCTGACGCCCTGCATTAAGACCGATTTTTAAGGTGTTAAAAGGTCGTTGAACAGTATTTCTTGCTAAAAATGAGGAATATGGTTTTCCTGTACCCAAACAAATTTCTAGCGCCCGAATAAGGCGTTGCTTATTGTGTAGATCAATTCTTTGATAATGGTTAGGGTCTAAAATTTGAAGTTGGTCTTGTAGGCTTTCAATACCTTCAGATTCTAAACGTTGGGTAAGTGTATTTCGAATTTCTGGATCAACATCAGGAAATTTGTCTAAACCATTGATCACAGCATCTACATAAAGTCCTGAGCCGCCTACCATAATTACCACATCGTGTTCTGTAAAAAGCGCTTCGATCTTCGCAAGCGCTTCCTGTTCAAAAAGCCCCACATTATATTCTTCTTCAACCGAAATATGCTGAATAAAATGGTGTTTGGCTGCCGCTAGTTCGTCTTCATCAGGTACAGCTGTACCTATGTACATTTCTTTAAAAAACTGCCTGGAATCTGCCGAAATGATTTCCGTATTAAAATGATTAGCAAGCTTTATTCCTAAGGCTGTTTTACCAATAGCAGTAGGCCCTACCACAGCAATAAGTAGTTTATTCATAATGCAAACTGTTTCCGCAGTTATGACAATATTTAGCCGAATCTTGATGTTTTCTCGCGCCGCAATGGTGACAAACCTGAGTGTTCATATGCAATTTTTGAGGTTCAGGTTCTTTGCGTTCGCCTTTGGCCATCTCGGCGCTTACGATGCCTGTTGGTACAGCGATAATTCCGTAACCCACCACCATAATGACGGTAGCAATAAACTGCCCTAAAGCAGTCACCGGGGCAATATCACCAAAACCAACGGTTGTCAGGGTCACAATACACCAGTAAATACTTACCGGAATGCTTTTAAAACCGTGTTCTGGCCCTTCTACGATATACATCAAGGTGCCCGCAATGATCGAAAGGATCATTACCGCAAAAAGGAATACCAGAATTTTAGGTCTGCTGTCTCGCAAAGCACGCGCAAGTTTATTGCCTTCCCCAATGTATCGGGTAACTTTTAAAATTCTGAACACACGTAGCAAGCGCAGTGCCCGAATCGTAAGCAAGGCATTTGTACCCACAATAAAAAACGATAAATACAACGGGATCGTAGAAATCAAATCGATCAAACCATAAAAGCTAAAAATGTAGGAGGAAGGCTTTTTGATGGAAATCACGCGTAGAATATATTCGATCGTAAAGAAGATAGTAATGATCCATTCGCCTAAATAGAAATAATCACCGTATTGGGCCTGCATAGGAGCAACACTTTCTAGCATGACCAGAATGATACTCACAAAAATGAGAATGAGCAGCACTACATCAAAGGTCTTTCCGGCAGGAGTATCTGCTTCATAGATCACTTCATGTAGTCGTGTTTTCCAGGTATGTTTTTGGGGTTGTGTCAAAGAGTTACAGTTAATTCTTCAAGATTTTTAGCCAAGAGTTGCTTTCTGAATGCTGGTTTATATTCTAGTTCAATAGCGCCGTAAGAAGCACTAGCACCATATTTTGCAGTAGCTTTTTTCCCTTTTAAAATTGATACTTTCGCTAGGGCTGAAATAGGAATATCTTTAAAAAAATCATCTATTTTATAGTATTTACCCTCAAGAAGCAACGCATATAAAGGGTCGGTTTTTTCAGTGGAAACTGAAACTTGACAAATAAGCTTTATTTGCTGCGTATCGGTATGATAATCCAGGTCGTTGTCTTGAACAGAGCAACTCCCGAAAAGAAGAATTACCGAAAACAATAGTAGGCTTTTAATCATATCTTAATTTTCTAGTTCAGTCAGTTCCATAATTTTGATCACTTTTCGCGTACGCAAATAACTTTGAATTAAATGTCTGGCATCGCGGTTATCCTGCATCGGTGTGATGATGCGCTCTAAAATATCTAAGTTATTGATCTGAAAGTTCAAGTTATAAAAACCATAGCCTTTAAATTTTCCTTCTTCAATTAAAACCACGCTGCGCTCATCAACAGAACGCCCGCGATCAATGATCAAAAAATTCTTATTTTCAAAACTATGCTTGCTGATAAACTCAGTAACTCTGGCATTATAATCTGCTGCCGATTCTTCTCCCACGCAGGCACCGTCGCAAGCTTTAATGGTATAGTTAAAGCAATTGCTGTCGGTTGTATGAAGCCCCATTTTGCTTTGGCACAAGTTATATTCCACAAGCATTTTTTCTAAATATTGCTTTGCAGAATGACTAGTGGCAAAAGTCGTAATGTGTTCTTTTCTCGGGTCTGCTTTTTCCAACCGAAGATTTATATACCCGGCTTCATCCCTGAAATGAACCAATTGACTTTTAAATTTTGTACGTCGAAGCGCCCGGTTGTGTTTAGGTTTTATGCTCTTGATCTCCTCATTCTCCTTAAGTAGCGCGACAAGTTCGCTGCCGGTCTCCTCGTAGCTAACGGCCTCAACTTCCTCTTGAATCTTTTTAGACTTGCGGTTATCGCTTGTGAAATGCTGATTCACCCGCTTTTTGATGTTGCGGCTCTTGCCGATATAAATAACCGAGCCATTTGCGTTATGCATATAATACACGCCGGTGCTGCTGGGCAGGTCTGCAATTATATCCCGAAGCTTTGTATCTATTTGCTTTTTGGGATTCAGTTTGATCGCTTCTTGTATAATGGTCTTTTTGCTGTCTTTTGCTAGCAGTAATTTGAACAACTTTACCGTAGCTAAAGCATCACCATTAGCCCGATGCCGATCGGTGATCGGGATGCCTAAATTTCTTACTAGTTTACCTAAACTGTAACTCTCTTGCCCCGGAAGCAATTCTTGAGCGAGTTCTACCGTACATAAACTTTTGCGCTGATAATCATATCCCAGTCGGTCAAACTCTAATTGTAAAATGCGGTAATCAAACTGTGCATTATGCGCTACAATGATACAATCCTGAGTGATCTCGATGATGCGTTTGGCCACCTCATAAAACTTTGGGGCATTGCGCAACATCGCGTTATTTATACCTGTAAGTCCTACCACAAAAGCTTGTATAGGCCGCTCAGGATTTACCAAACTGATAAATTGATCAACTACTTTATGACCGTCGAATTTGTAGATAGCAACCTCGGTAACTCCTTCTTCATTGTATTTTCCTCCGGTAGTTTCTAGATCGAGAATTGCATACATAGGCCGTGTAGCGCTAGTTTTATAATTAGTGTTTAGTTGTAGTTGCGGGCACCAAAGATCGCGCTTCCCACACGTACCATAGTGCTGCCATGTTCAAGAGCAAGTTTGTAGTCACCGCTCATTCCCATAGAAAGCACGCTAAAAGCATACTGCTCTTTAAAGGTATTGTAAATTTTCTCAAGTTGGGCAAATTCACGCTTAATCTGCACTTCATCGTCAACAAATGAGGCCATTCCCATCAGTCCTACAATGTTTACATTAGGATACTGGGCAGCCTTATTTTCTTCTAAAAACGCTTTGGCTTCTTCAGGCGGCATCCCAAACTTACTATCCTCTTCGGCGATTTTTACTTGAAGTAATACATCAATAACGCGTTCATTTTTTTTCGCTTCTTTATTGATCTCTTTAAAGAGTTTGAGTCGGTCTGCACTGTGAATCAAGTTGACGTAGGGCGCCATATACTTAACCTTATTGGTCTGTACGTGACCTATCATGTGCCATTGAATATCTTTAGGAAGCGCTTCCCACTTGTCGGTCATTTCCTGTATTTTGTTCTCACCAAAAATACGTTGACCGGCATCGTAAGCTTCTTGTAGATCCTCGTTAGGTTTGGTTTTAGAAACCGCTACGAGGGTGACTTCTTTCGGTAATTCAGATTTGAATTGTTTTAAGTTCTGCGTTATATCAGCCATAAATCACTGTGCTTTCACAATGACGTAAAGGTACATATTTGTAACGGGCTATGCTAGCTAGAGAAACTCATAAATCGTCACTCCGCTGCGCAGTTTAGGCTGAATAAATGTAGATTTAGGAGGCATAGTAAGTCCTTCATCAGATATGTCTTTGATTTGTTGTACCGTAGCCGGAAACAAGCCAAAAGCGACAGCATATTTATCACGATCTACTTTTTCTTTGGCGCCAAGCATATCATTTTTGCCTTTTCCATAAGCTAAACGTGCATCTTGTCGCGGGTCTTGTATTTTTAAAATAGGGTTAAGTACCAGATCGTAAAGTATCTGAGCATCTAAACCTTCTAAAGCATCTTTAAAATTTCGATAGTGTTTGCGCAATTCTAAAGTGTAAAAGTCACCGTCGAGATACATACTAAAGTGATGCACTTTTGAAGGCTGAATATATTCATCGCCACGATTTTCAATTTTAAAGATCGAATCCAATTTGATCAGGAACCTATCTTTATCCATTCCGCAGAGATCGGTGATCATCCTGCTAAACGCGTGGATGCGCAAATGCGACTCGGGAATGATATACGTCATAAAATAGTTGTGCGCATCACCCGCTAAATCCGAACCATTCAAGTCGTCTGCTAAGAGTGCAGACGAACTCGACCTATGATGTCCGTCTGCAATGTATAGTTCGGGCATATCAGCATAAATCGTCTTTATTTTTTCTATGAGATGTTCCTGGGTTACCGGCCACAGATAGTGCGTATCACGGTAGGTTGTGGTGAATTCGTACTCTGCCCGGGCACGCATTACTTCTTCAAAAATAGCGTTCAACGGAATATAATCAGGGTGGGTGAGTAGCACCGCTTCGGCATTAAATCCTGTTGTTTTCAGATATTCTTTAAAGACTTCTTCACGCGCTTTAATCGTGTTTTCGTGTCGCTTAATTTGATTGTTCTTATAATCAGCAACACTAGCAGCGCCAATGATCCCGATAAAACTTTCAGCGTCCCGATTCACGATCTTATACACATAAAACACAGGTTGTTCTTCTTTGATAAAAATACCTTCTTCCTTAAACTCCAGATACCGGTTGCGCACGAGTTGAAAGCGCTCTTGACCGCTCAATTCTTTATGGTATTTATACCCGGGATTTACAATGTGCAAAAAAGAATACGGATTGTTGTCTAAACGGGCTTTACGCTCGGCTTTGGTGTACGTGTCATAGGAGCGCGAGGCGATTAAACTCACTTTGTCTCGGGTAGGGCGTACGGCTCTAAAAGGAATGATCTTTGGCATTTAAATGTATTTTGCTGAAAATCTTCAGCTCAAAGTTCTTTATAATTTTAGTAAATACACAGCTTCGGCTTTTATAGAATAATGCTCTTCTCCTAAAAAGACCAAGTTGTCCCCTAAAGCCTTCTTCACTTCGTCATAATTGCGCATATGAAAGTTGCAACAACAAGCCACGCGTTTTCCGTTTTTGATTAGATGTATATACTTTTTAGAATAGTTTTCCATTTCAGTAAAGCCATCTAATTCTTTTAAGTCGAAATGTTGCGCATAACCAATGCCGAAAAACGAGCGCTTTTCAATTTGATTCTTAGACAGAATAAATACATCTGCACGTTTTCTGAATTCCGTTAGAAGAAAAAGCAAACAGAAAAAAAACAAACCAAACATAGTATAAAGACTGAAGGTGCTTAATGTTTGAAATTGCTCAATTAAAACCAATATACAGACTGCCATTAAATAAATAATGGTTACAAAACAGAACACGCCCAGCCAGGCAATTTTAGACTTTACCACAAATTATTGAAATTGAGCGGATACCGTTTCTGCTTTTCTGCTTTCACTGTAATCATAAAAACCTTCACCTGATTTAACGCCGAGTTTTCCGGCTCGTACCATATTCACGAGTAGCGGACACGGCGCATACT
Organism: Leeuwenhoekiella palythoae; assembly: GCF_900130045.1. Classification (GTDB taxonomy): domain Bacteria; phylum Bacteroidota; class Bacteroidia; order Flavobacteriales; family Flavobacteriaceae; genus Leeuwenhoekiella; species Leeuwenhoekiella palythoae. The sequence continues at coordinate 372,446 of NZ_FQXT01000003.1, read as the reverse complement.
TCGGATTCTTAAAGCCGTCATACATTACCTCAAGAATAGACAAACACACATCCAGACCAATAAAATCTGCCAACTGCAAGGGGCCCATAGGATGCGCCATTCCTAATTTCATCACGGTATCGATCTCTTGCACACCGGCAACACCATTGTATAAGGTTTCAATGGCTTCGTTAAGCATTGGCATCAAAATACGGTTGGCTACAAAGCCGGGATAATCATTAACAGGAACAGGAGTTTTACCCAACTGTTCGGCGAGTTTGGTCACAGTCGCTAAAGTTTCCGGCGAAGTATTGTACCCGCTGATGATCTCCACGAGTTTCATCACCGGCACCGGATTCATAAAATGCATCCCGATCACTTTATCAGCGCGTTTGGTGGCAGCAGCGATCTGTGTGATGGAAATCGAACTCGTGTTACTTGCCAAAATGGTATTGGGCTTGCACAGCTCTTCAAGCTTTTTAAATATATCCAGTTTAATATTGAGATTCTCGCTGGCAGCCTCAACGACCAGATCAGCTTTGGCAACACCTTCTTTAAGATCGGTAAGCAAAGCAATATTGAGCAGGGTTTCGTTTTTTTGCGCTTCGGTAAGCACTTCTTTAGCCACCTGACGATCCAGATTTTTGGTAACGTTGGCGATTCCGTTTTTCAGCGCCGTTTCAGAAATATCAATAAGGCTTACTTTAAAACCGTGTTGCGCAAACGTATGTGCAATGCCATTACCCATAGTCCCCGCACCAATAACTGCAATATTTTTCATGAATTCGTTGTATTGAGAGAATTCCGTTATTCTTATGGAATTCTTTGATTTATAATAAAATACTTAAAAAGGTTGCGATACTTAGCATCGTAACCCTCGTAAATTTACGAATTTTATAATTGAAGCTGAGCGTGTCTTTTATTCAAAAGTAATACTAACGGCATCGCGATAATCCAGACCAAATAGGGTAGAGGCACTGCCCACCGTACTTGGATTGCTCTTGTAAATCGCGAGTTCAAGATAACCTGACGAATTGAACAAGGCGATCTTTTTACCATCTTCTTCCCGTTTACTTTTTTCGATCTCAAAATTGATCGCATCGCTATAATGCTGGTGGATCTTTTTAAACATCGCACGCCGTGCCTGAATGGTAAACTTGCGGCCTTTGCCAACATCTTCAAAAAGTCTTTTGGTGATGTTGGTGATCACATTTCCGTAGTTATCAACATAGATCACATTCCCTATAATGCCTTTTTGGTCGCTGTTGATCACCGGCATAATCCCGGTGATTTCTTTGATCTCTTTGATGGGTTTACCAATCACACCCAGCGTACCTCCACGGGCGATATGACACGCTACCTGAACAAAAACATCCAGCTCGGTAAAATTAGTTTTAATACGATCGTGAATGTTGATCTCAACGACTTCTTCAGGATTGATCGTCTTGGTGATCATAGACATAATCCCGTTGTTAGCACAAATAAAATACTGGCCTTCAAGCTTTACTGCAATATGCTTATTCTCGGGATTTTGCTCAGAATCGATACCGATGATATGTATGGTACCGGGTGGAAAGTTTTTATAAGCGTTCTGAATGATGTACGCCGCTTCGGTGATATGAAAAGGCGAGACGTTGTGCGAGATATCAACAATTCTGGCATCAGCCATTTCGCTATAAATAGCCCCTTTAACCGCGCCGGCAAAATGATCTTTTAAGCCGAAATCTGTGGTTAATGTGAGTATAGGCATAGGTGGTATTGTTGATATTTTTAGGGAGGATAGTTACTAAATTTGGTTACATTTGTTAGAGCACAAAACTAAAGATAATTAACTAGTTTTTTTATAAAATTCTTCCGCTTTTGAACGAACTTATCATCGAACTTTCAGAGATCACACCAAGGGAATTCTTTGGTCAGAACAACGCCAATATAGAACTTCTTAAGAAGTACTTTCCTAAATTAAAACTGGTCGCCCGGGGCAATCATATTAAGGCCTATGGCGACGAAGATCTTCTCGAAGAGTTTGATAAACGCATCACGATGTTGCTGGAGCATTTTGCGAAGTACAACAAGCTTGACGAAAATATGATAGAGCGTGTGCTTACCAGCGATAGCCGCGAAGACTACGAGACATCACCTCAAAGTGGCGAAATTCTCGTACACGGCGTTGGCGGAAAACTCATCAAAGCACAAACGGCAAACCAGCGCAAACTGGTAGATATGGCACGCAAGAACGATATGGTATTTGCCATTGGTCCAGCGGGAACCGGAAAAACCTATACCGGTGTAGCTCTTGCGGTTAAAGCTTTGAAAGAAAAACAAGTAAAGCGCATCATTCTTACCCGTCCTGCGGTAGAAGCAGGGGAGAACTTGGGCTTCTTACCGGGAGATCTAAAAGAAAAATTAGATCCGTATATGCAGCCGTTGTACGATGCATTGCGTGATATGATTCCGCATGAGAAGTTAGAAAGCTTTATCGAGAAAGGCGTGATCCAGATCGCTCCTATGGCGTTTATGCGTGGGCGTACTTTAGATAATGCGTTTGTGATTCTTGATGAAGCGCAAAACACCACCCACGCACAGATGAAGATGTTTTTAACCCGTATGGGGAAACACGCCAAATTCTTGATCACCGGTGACCCGGGACAGATAGACCTTCCGCGTCGTGTGATCAGCGGACTCAAAGAAGCGCTTTTGGTACTTAAAGATGTTGACGGAGTAGGGATGATCTATCTGGATGATAAAGATGTGATACGTCATCGTCTCGTGAAGAAAGTGATCGCTGCCTACAAAGCCATAGAAAACAGAGATTAAACCTAGAATACATACAATGTCAAATAAAACCATAACGGATACAAATTATACATTTCCGGGGCAAACTAATGTTTATAAGGGTAAAGTGCGCGAGGTGTACAGCCTTGACAACGACCTTTTGGTAATGATCGCTACCGACCGCTTGAGCGCGTTTGATGTGGTGATGCCTAAGGGAATCCCTTACAAAGGACAGATCCTCAATCAGATCGCGACTAAAATGATGCGCAATACCGAAGACCTGGTGCCTAACTGGCTGGCAGCGACGCCAGATCCTAATGTGGCGGTAGGGAAGAAGTGCGAACCCTTTAAAGTAGAGATGGTGATTCGTGGCTATATGAGCGGGCACGCGGCTCGAGAATACAAAGCCGGAAAACGTATGCTGTGTGGTGTGCCGTTACCGGAAGGTATGAAGGAAAATGATAAGTTTCCGCAACCTATCATTACTCCGGCGACCAAAGCCGAAATGGGTGATCACGATGAGGACATCTCTAAAGAAGATATTCTAAAACGCGGAATTGTCTCTGCGGAAGACTATGCGGTATTAGAAGATTATACCCATAAGCTTTTTCAGCGTGGGACGGAGATCGCTGCCGAGCGTGGACTCATCCTCGTAGATACCAAATATGAGTTTGGTAAAACGGCCGAAGGGGAGATTGTACTCATTGATGAGATCCACACCCCAGATTCGTCACGCTACTTTTATGCAGACGGCTATGCGGAGCGTCAGGAAAAAGGCGAAGCGCAAAAGCAATTGTCTAAAGAGTTTGTGCGCCAATGGCTTATCAGCAACGGTTTTCAGGGCTTAGAAGGGCAAACCTTACCTGAGATGACTGATGCGTATATCGAGACTGTTTCTGAGCGTTATATCGAGTTGTATGAGAATATCACCGGGGAAACTTTTGTAAAGGCAGACCTTTCGGATATTGACAAGCGTATTGAAACCAATGTGTTGAACTACTTGAACGCATAAGGTTGAGAGCAATCTAAATATTTACAAACCGAAAAGAGGTAGTACTCTTTTCGGTTTTTTTGGTTCTACCAAATCGGAGTAACCTATCCCGATAGCTATCGGGATGCCTAGAACTTAGAATTTGTTTTAACCAATGCCTTGATGTTTTAACCCGAGGTAGCTCATTGGCGACGCCAAATCGGAGTAATTTGCTGAGGCTTTTCTATTTTTAACGAATCAATCTAAACGTGTATGGACGTATTGAATCAATGGATCGCTGAAACTGCCTCATTTGTATGGGGTTTGCCACTCTTATTTTTATTAATTGGTGGCGGACTGTTTTTATTAGTGTATTCGCGGTTTCTTCCCTTCAAATACTTTGGGCACGCCATTCAGGTATTGCGCGGAAAGTATGATAATCCTGATGATCCCGGGGAGATCAGTCACTTTCAGGCGTTGATGACGGCTTTGTCCAGTACCGTAGGAATGGGCAATATTGCCGGTGTAGCTGTAGCTATTGCTGTGGGTGGTCCCGGTGCGGTGTTCTGGATGTGGATCAGTGCCTTGGTAGGGATGAGTACCAAATTCTTTACCTGTACCTTGGCAATTTTATTCCGTGGAAAAGATGACTCGGGAACGTTGCAAGGCGGACCCATGTATTTTATTACCGAAGGTTTGGGCAAATCTTGGAAACCCCTTGCGGTGTTTTTTAGTATTGCCGGACTTGTGGGCGCTTTGCCGGTATTTAACGTAAACCAACTCACGCAAGCCGTTAATGATATTTTACTGGTGCCTAACGGAATTGAAAAAGGCTTTGCTACTGATCTGAGCATCGGTATTGTACTGGCAGTCATCACAGGGATCGTGATCCTGGGCGGACTCAACCGCATCAGTAAAACGGCGAGTAAAATGGTGCCTGCGATGGTGGTGCTGTATTTTATAGCGGTGCTGGCGATTCTATTTATAAATGCCGCTGAGGTACCGCGCTACCTACAGCTTATTTTTACCGATGCGTTTGCAGCGAACAACTACACTGGTGATCCTATGTTTGGCGGAATGTTAGGCGCTTTGATCGTTTTGGGTATTCGGCGGGGTGCGTTTTCTAACGAAGCGGGAATAGGTACCGCACCTATGGCACACGGTGCCGCAAAGACGGAAGAACCCATTCGTGAAGGACTCGTGGCAATGCTGGGTCCGTTTATTGATACCGTGATCGTGTGTACCCTTACAGCCTTGTGTATTTTGGTGACCGGGGTTTGGCAAACTAGTGAAGCCAACGGCGTAACCCTTACTGCTAAAGCCTTTAGCGACAGTATACCCGGCTACGGACCCTATGTGTTATTGGTATGTATTGCGGTGTTCAGTATCAGTTCGTTATTCAGCTATTCGTACTACGGCTCTAAATGTTTGGCCTTTATCTTCGGAACGCGTCACAAACACTGGTACAATTACTTTTACATCGCTAGTATTTTAATCGGTGCGACCACTTCGCTAGATCTAATGATCAACTTGATCGATACCTTTTTTGCATTAATGGCGATCCCAACGATGTTGGCTACGCTTATCCTCGCTCCTAAAGTGATGCAGCGGGCTCGACAGTATTTTACGAGCTTAAATAAGGTTTAAAAGCGGTACGCGATGAAATCGCGCACCAACATATATACTAAATACGCTTTTTAAAAGCTTACGTGTCAAAGGTCTTGGGTGGTTTTGGACTATTCCAGACCTATTCTTCCAACAAAAGTTCCCTAATCTGCGTCAGCACTTCCTCATTTTTGATAATATTCAAATGATTGGCTTTAGGGATGCGTTGCACCCTAGTAAATGCAGCGGCGGGTTCAAAGACTTCCTGAAAACGCTCTGGATAGAAGCTTTCATCGGCATTGCCTACGAGGACCAGGGTTGGTGTTTTTAGTTTAATGATATCATGTTGGTAATGTGTAGGTGCAAAGTTCACCGCCATACGGTAGGAGTAGGATGGTGCTTGTAACGGATCTTCGTAAGCTTTTGGCCGATTGAAAAAGAGCACAGGTTTATCGTTGTATGCCGTTACCCCGATACCATTCAGCATCGCCAGACCCACCCAACGTTTTACGCCTACACTTACCCAGCCACCGCTGTTTTGTTTTACCGTAGGAGCATCGTGACCCAGGTAGGGAGCGAGTAAGATAGCTTGATCCACTTGAGGGTGTTTTGCGCTTGCAAGATACCGCAGGACCAGACCACCACCGGAAGAGTGCCCTGCGAGAACAATCTTCTCAGCTTGCAGTTCGTGCTGTGCATAAAAGAGGAAGTCTTCCAGATCTTCTTCGAGTTGGCCTATATGATCAATATCAGAGTGTAGTAGTAGATTACGGCCGTGGCCTCTTAGGTCGGGCGTAAGTACCGTAGCCAGATCTTCTTGTGCAAGCCTACCGGCTAAGCTTTGCAAATACCTGCTTTCAGAACCACTGCCGTGTAGTAAAAGCAGCACCGTTTTACAATTTGCAGCGTAGCGTCGGCTGAACAAAGCAGCACCATCACGCATGCTAATCCATTCTTCCTGATGCGGATAGGTCTTTACCGCTATGGTATCAATAGAAGTATAATCGTAGTTCTTGGCGGGTACTTTCTGCGGAATAGGCCAGTTGATCAATACCACTACTGCGATCAGATACAAACACAAATTAATTCCTATAAATACGAGTATACGCTTTACTATTTTCTTCATCCTTTCTTGTTTTAGAAGTGACGAAGCTAGCACGTGAGCTCTGCTCCGGGGAATAAAAGATCCTCAACTGTATAGTAGTTAGGCTGAATTGCGTTTTTTAGCGCTTTAGAAGGAGTTTAAATAAAATCAAGCCGATTAGTTTCGCACGATAATTCGGCTTTTTACTGCAAAGTCATGCAGCGGGCGCGGCAGTATGTTACGAGCTTGAATAAAACCTAAAAGAGGTACGCGATGCAATCGCGCACGCACCTCAAAGTAACTTTAAAAGTCGTATAAAACTTCTGCTTTGATGTAAGTCCGTCTCAGGATCTTGATGTAGCAGGCGTTTCCAGCGAACTCATTTTGACCACAATAGTTTTGGCCCAAAGATCTCCAAAGCGTTGACATTTTTCAGTTCGTTTTAATAAGAGTATCGCAGGCAATCCTAAAAAAGACATATCAACCAGGTCTAAAAAATGCCTTTTAAAGGACTCTGAAAAGCTAAGCTTGCGATTACGACCATTTTGAGGAATAGCTTTTAAACCTACAATGGAGTTGCCTAAAGTGCCGCCCAATCCACTTTCTAAACCAATGGTCATCAACAACCAAAACGCTATAGGAATAAGTATAGGAAGCCCTGTGATGCTATAACCACCCATCGTCGTAGGTGTACCAAAACTCATCAAAAAAACATAGATAAACGTGTAGATGAGACCATAATCAATAAGCGCTGCCAGAATGCGTCTGCCAATATGAGGTTGGTGATTAAATTTTTGTTGCATTTTATTTGAATATTAATTGCTATCGCCAAACAGCGGTTTTAAAGCGTTGTCTCCGTAGGTTCCCCAGCACCCAATTCTTCAACACCCAGTTGGGGAGCTTTGCTTTCCCAGTTTCGTTTAAAGTAGTAATACAATAAATACGTGCCGGCAATACCAAAAGGAAGCAGCATCAAACCGAATAAAAATTCATTGATAGTATCTACGGCACCCGGCCAGATCAGCTCTATAAAAATACCCATCAAGAAACCCGAAACTACTGCACACGCATAATACGTAACGATTCCCAGAATCGCATATCCCCATTTGCTTTTACCGTGGGCTTCTGCGAGTTTATAATAGTATTTTCCGATCCAATAGAGTAGTAGTATTCCGAGCATATGAAGAGTAATTTAAATGTTGTGGTAAGTTTTTTATTTTCAATAGTTTTGATTTGTTCTGAAACAGATCTTTCAATAATCTTTTCTAGAACCTTCTATGACTTCTCCTTTTTCATCGTACTCCCAAGACCTTAATAATTTCCCTTGCTCATCCCAATCTTTATAAACGCCAGTATTTAAACCATTTTCTTTATACAATTCCGAGCGTAATGTGCCATTCTTGTAGTAATATCTGATATGCTCTTTTTTTTGATCAGGAAAATACAAGTGCTCGTCATTTTTAATTCCGTTTTGGTAATAGGTAATGTTAGAAAGGAGTTCTCCCTGTTCATTAAATATACGTTGAATACAGAGGCTTGGCTTAGCCAGGATGCTTTTGGCTTCTTCCATAGCTACGTTGTTTAGGCCTGAATATATTTTTAAACTCATATAAGACGTGTCGATTTCGTGCCAAATCAGTGTGGTGTCAACAGGAAAATTATTTTTAAACGTTTCAGTTTTGGTCAGCTGCTCTTTATCAGAATACCATTTAAATTTTCCGGTTTTTGCGCCATTGCTATACTGTTGAATGCTTTGAAGCGTTTCATTAGGATAATATAACAACCGCTTACCGTTAAGAACCCCATTTTCATAATGTTCTTCCAATTGTTTGGTTCCATTAGGGTAATAAACGATGCGTGCTCCTTCGTAGGTAGGTTGGTTTGTTTTCTTATCAAAAACCTGCTGTAGTTTTTTCTTTAAGGTAAGCTGATTAGGATACTTAAGATCCTCAAAGCCATTCGCTCGTTTGATCCTTTTTGAACGTGTGCAATACCCTGTAATTAGCTTTTCTTTGTGCGAATCATAGTACCCAAAAATGATCCATTCTTCATCAGCACGTTCAGCCAGATCGCAAGAGGTCCAACCGTCAAGAGATGGGTGAGAACCTGAAACAAGAATCTCTTTTGTTGGTGCACCTTTATAAAGTTCTAAGAGTTCAAAATTCATTTGATGAATAGGCCATTCTGAATCAATACCTTCTGCGGCTTCTACACCTTGAACCTTTACGTGAGCTATAAAGCGATATTCTTCTAGATCTTCTTTTGTTTGGAAGTCAGGTTCATAGGCACAACTACACGCAAGCATTTTACTCCAACAAATAATCAAAAAGGCAAGTGTTAGTTTTAATTTCATAGATTCTTAGTATTATATAGCTCTATTTTTGAAAGCGCTAAAGCGATCTTATCTTTAAAAGCACTCTTAACCTCAAGGGCTAGATCATCTGAAAAAAGTGCCGGTCCCCAAGTGCCCATAGTTTGTGTTTTGCTTTACGTAATTATTTATTCTAGAGAACTGGACTAGGGGGTTTTATAGGATACAATGTTGTAAGCCGTATTTATTCTACAATTTCTGCTTCTTCAATTCCATCATCTTTTGAATACCAATGCTCAAATTGTCGCAAAATATTAATTTCAGACTGATTGTGGTCGAATCTTTGAAATTTCACTCCTTCTTGATGTAATTCATCCGAGAAATATTCATTGATTTTAGCGTGTAAATAATCTTTATTGAGAATATTTGTTATGTAATCGTAACCTTCTTTGTCAAAATTTGATTTATATGGTTCAGGATGATTAGAGCTAGTTGCAGTCGGTGTTAAAGCTAGAAATAATTGTTTCAAATATTTTGGCTCTTCATCAATGTATCCTTTTAGGTAACTTTCTAAATCTTCAGGATTATTTTCATACCAAGTGCTGAATATATAGAAGATATTATCTGGGAACTTTACGAATATTGGCAATTCACCGCATTCCTCTAAAGCTCTTTTTCTTAGAACTGTTGCCAATTCTACATATTGCTCTTGTTTAAATATTTTTTCCTCTCCTTCACCAGACCTTAGCCAATTATTTATTTGATATGCAAAGTCATAGGGAATTTCTTTTCCCATAAGTGTTTTTGACAGTTCGAAAACTTCGTCATTATCCTTATGATTTTTGAGCAGATTATATATAAAAATTGAAGCTTGTGACTGTGCACCACCCATACCAAAACTAAAAAACGAATCACCTTTTGGAAACAACTCTGACATTACAGCAATTGTTAGAATTAAATTTTGTGAAGCTTTCCAAGAAAGACTGTCTTCATAAGTTCTTACTTTAAATAAGAAATTTTCAGGGCTACTTTCGTTTATAATATCTTTCATTCCTTTAGCTATATCCTTAATCTCTATTGCCTCTAGAGATTGCATAAATTCCTCAAACATAACATCTGAAAGTTCTCCTTCGATTACTGCATAAGAAAAATATCTTTTAAAGTAGCTAGTTGAAACAATTCTCTTTTCCTTTAACCATTGTTTGTGTCCTTCGTGCTGGAATGTATTATGGAAAGCCTCATTTAATCTAGGAAACAAGGTCTTTAATAATTGAAATATTGCATCTTTCTCATTCTTAGTTAAATCAGAAGCCAGTTTATCTAAATGCTTTTTTAGTTCTTCCTTTTTTTCTTTTACAGATTGACCATCACCATAAGTTGAACGAGATGAATATGAAGAAGTAAAGTAATGAGGAAATGATTTTATGAAAAGATAGTGTTTAGGATAAAAAACTTTTATTGCTTCAATAAGCATTAAGTCAACGTGATTTACCTCACCTTTTAAAAGTGGTATTGCAAATGATAATGAATTACCATATCTAATTGCTAATCTTGGTGTTTTTAGACGTAACAATATATTGTGTGAAAAAGCAGACACAAAGCGTTGCACTTCTTCTTTTGTTAATTCTAATGTACTCTTATTGATTGCATTATCGACTAATTCAAAACAATATTTTTTTAAAGCATCTGGCTGAGCCTGGGGGATTTGTAAAGGCACTTGAATGATTTTCTCTAAGAAATTATGACCAGAATCTATATTCCCTTTTCCAAATCGTTCTCCTATCGCCGAAGCAACCATTTTTTCGTCAAAAGAAAGAACATAAGTAGTGTTAGTGAAATCTGCTGTTAATTTGACTAACCTAAATAGAGAATAGATTTCTTGTTTATCAAGTCTATCTATGTCATCAACAAAAATCACTAATTTGCTCTCACTTTCTTTTAGAAACTCGTCAATTCTGTTTTTTAGTGTTTCCAAATCAACATTTGAAAGATTTTTGCCAATTTCAGAAACATCCTTACCAATGATAGAACCAAATGTTCCATATTTTTCAATGAAACTACCTAGTTTTTCTTTATTTGTGTCTAGCTCTTTACCAAGAACTTCAGCGACTTTGTTTAGAAAGTTCTTTATTAAACTTTCTTCATCATTATATCTCCAAGGATTTAAAGTTAGTGTTAGAATATTTTCTTTTAGGTCAAGTTCACTTTTAATAAAGTTCAAAACCGAAGTTTTACCTTCTCCCCAAGCTCCATAAATTCCAATAACAATTCCCTCTTCATTTTCCCTTTGAACTATGGTTTCTGCTATTCTTTTAGAAAATCCGTATCTCTGAAACCTATCTTGATTTTCAATTTCGACTGGTTTATCCGATGAATAATGTTCTGACATTTAGTTTTGTTTATATGGCTTACAACTCGTGATATCAGGATAAATATACCCATTATCCCCTTATATGTCTTGTGATATCAGGAACTTTTATTACTTATAACAATATCGGTATAAATACCCAACCTTACTTACGGGATGCTGTAAATAGGGTATAAGGCACATTCTTCGGGTCATGGTGCAGTGTGGGTCGTATTTGGTTCGGTAAAGTCCCATTTTTTAAGAACAGGGTATTTTAAAACTCCAAACCTGCCGCTTATCGACCCGTTTTTGACCCGAACCAGTACCGAAGGAATACCGAACCAATACCGAAGGAAACCCCCGGAAATTTCGAACTTGCCTGCATGCCTATACAAACCCTTCCCGAACTATGCCAAACCCTGCAATACTATGCACAAACAGCTGATTTTTTGTAAGGCGTTTCGGGTTAAAGTTTGAGAGAGGGGTTGTACAAGATTGCGTTGATCTCCTAGCGTCGAATTGAGTAGTATTAGGTTTTAATGGTGTTCCTTACTTTTCTTTGCTTGTCCAAAGAAAAGTAACAAAAGAAAAGACCCCCTCGCTTAGGAATTTTTTGCCTTATCAGGCAAAAACCGCTTTGTCAGCTCCGCGTCGCTATCGCTCCTGTCCTTCGGAGCTTCCTACAGCTATTCTGAACCAAGGGAGTTTTAAATTTGTAAAACCCTTCGGGTATGCGTATTCAATACTGAAAACAGTAAACCACACACTGTTTTTCCGTATTTCTAATTTCTACTTTCGTATTTTAAAAACGTCTTTTCTCTCTGTTCTATTCTCTTTTATCTCATATCTAATATCTAATATCTCAATTCTACCTACCACAAACTGAAGACTGCTACTGCCGACTTAATCCAGAGCTTCTTGCAGCTATTCAGAACCAAGGGAATTTTGAATTCGTATAACCCTTCGGGTATGGGGGTTATGATTTTTTAATGGAAGAGGAATCAAACTCCCTTCTCTTGCGGGAGAAGGGGTGGGGATGAGGGCTTTTGACGCGGTGCTCCAGATGCGATTTCTCGACTGCGCTCGAAATGACAAATTGATTCAAAAGCTACTTTTCTGTATAACCCTTCGGGTTTAGACATTATCAGTCATCTCGACTAGTCCCGATAACTATCGGGAAGATCACACAACAAGCTAACAGAAGGGCTGGGGATGAGGACTTTTAATAAAGTGCACTCCAGATGCGATTTCTCGACTGCGCTCGAAATGACAATGCGTGCTACTAACACGCGATACAATTCCCAATCTTCATTGGGACAAGCAGCGCGGAAACAATGGCAAAGGTAACCTGATCGAAATAACAAAAGTGTCATGCTGAACTAGTTTCAGCATCTCATCACAGGGAGCTTTTCAAGTGTAGGTAGAGTATTTGAGTTAATCGGGATTTTGATAAAAAGTCAATAACCCAAGTCTCCCTTCGAAGGGAGATTTAGAGGGATGTTGCCGTGTGTTCTTTTGAAAACATCCATCCCCAACCCTTCCTTCAAAGGAAGGGCGTTAGATTCTAGACGTAAAACAACCTAATCTAGCATCTCACGTCTCAAGTCTAAAGTCTACCTACCACAAACCACAAACAGAAAACTGCTACTGCCAACTGTTAATCCGTCTTTTCTCTCTCTTCTATTCTCTTTATTCTAACCTCTAACGTCTCAAATCTCACATCTAAAACCCAAACCCCTCTACAGCTTCTAATTGTTTTAAAGCTTGTGCTACGGTGGTGACGGGAAGTTTACAGGCACGGCCTTCGCAGACGTAGATATAGGTTTTTTCGGGTACAAAGCGTGATTCAAATAGAGGAAGCTCGCTATCTACGGTAGTGCCTATGAGCAGGCGGTTAGCTACGGGTTGTCTGCTAAAGTCGTCAATGCGTTGTACGGCATCAGGACCTACTACGGCAATTTCATAAAAAGGATAACTGTGCTGTATGGCCAGGGCAAGCCATTGGGTATAACTCCAGGGCTGCTCTTTTAGGTTGTCGTGCATTGCCAGAAGCATCGCTTTGGACTGCTCAAGATAGGCAGTGTTGTAGTTAAGATGCCCCAGTTTAAACAGTAATTGCGCCAGCAAGGCATTGGCTGAGGGTTGCACGCCATCATTGGTCGTGATGATGTTGGTGATGAGTTCGTCGCCGGTGTTAAAGGTATAAAAAGGCGAATTTGCGTCTTTAAAATGCGTTTGGGTATCGGTGATGAGTTGGTTTAGGGTTTCCAAATACTCCGTATTTGTGGTACTGCTGTACAGGTCCAGGGTGGCTTGACTCATAAATACATAATCATCAAGAAATGCCGGTGCTGTATCGCTATGGGCTTTATACGAATGCATTAGGGTTCCATCTTTGTAAGCATTTTGCATTAAAACCGAGTAAAGCGCTTTTGCTTGTTTAAGATAATCGGGTTGCTCAAAACTATGGGCTGCGGCCACCAAACCGGAGATCATCATCGCATTCCAGGGAACGATGATCTTATCATCTGCACGCGGCAGGCTTCGGGTACTGCGCACCTGTTGCAATTCGCTCTTCCATTGAGTGATGAGTTGGGCTACTTGTTCAGCTGACAGCTTATACGATGCGGCAAAGGCTGCATCGGTTTGTGTAGGGTAGAGGTGTAGGATATCGGTCTCAAAACGAGAGAGTGGTTCTTGCGTGTAATAGGCGTCAAAAAGTTCTTTTTCGGTAGTGATAGCGGTCTCCAATTGGTTGGTATTATACAGGTAATAGCCTCCTTCTTTGCCATCACTGTCGGCATCCAGCGCGGCGATAAAGCTGCCTTCTTTGGTTTTGAATTGGTTGTTAAGAAAGGTGATGGTTTCTTCTGCGCGCTGGCGGTAGATGGGTTTGTCAAACAAGGTATAGGCTCTGGCATATACGCTAATAAGTTGGGCATTGTCTGACAGCATTTTTTCAAAATGCGGAATCTTCCACAACGGGTCTACGCTGTATCTAAAAAAACCTCCGGAAACGTGATCATACACGCCGCGCATTGCAATGGCATCAAGGGTTTGCTCTAAAAAGGTTTTAGATTTCGCATCTTGGGTAAGGCTCACATAATCGAGCAACAGGTTAAGGTGCGCAGGAAGCATAAACTTTTCAAAACCCTTGCGCCCTCCATTTTTCATATCCCATTCTTGTTGGTAGGTGTTGAACAGGGTTTCTATAAGCTCCGGCCGGTACTGCACGCTGGTATTTGCCGCAGCCTGCTGTTGTTCTTCTTGAATTCCGGTAGTGAGGCGCTGCGCAAATGCAGCCGCTTGTTCAGGTTTTTCGGCATAGGTTTTTGATAAGCTGTTGAGCAGCTGCAGCCATTCGTCTTTTTTGTGGTAGGTGCCGCCATACAAAGGTTTTCCATCGGGTAACACGATCACGTTCAGTGGCCAGCCCCCTTTGCCCGTGATGAGTTGTACCGCTTTCATATAAACCTGATCTACGTCAGGTCGCTCTTCTCGATCTACTTTGATATTGATAAAGTTTTCATTCATCACCTGTGCCACATCTTCCTGCGAAAATGTTTCTTCTTCCATCACGTGACACCAGTGGCACGACGAGTAGCCTATACTCACCACGACCAGTTTGTTTTCTTCTTTGGCTTGGGCAAATGCCGCATCACTCCACGGCTGCCAGTCCACCGGATTGTGAGCGTGTTGCAACAAATACGGACTCGTTTCTTCTATAAGTTGGTTGGTGTATTTATGGGTTTCTTGAGCTGTAAGTACAAAAGTAGCCAACAGCACAACGAGCAAGGATAGGAAGAAACAGCAACGCATAGGTTTACGATTAAGATTTAAAATTTCCGTATTAAAACTCATTTAGGCAAATCTTTAGGCTTGAAAGTTTATGACTTTTTAGGGATTTTCTTAAGAATGTTTTGGGAGCAGTACAAAGGCCGGTGGTGACTATTATTGATATCTTGAAGACTTAAGGCTCGAAAACTGGCGTATTTCAAGGTGTACCGAATCTTTTGATCATCTTGATCACGCTAAAAACCGAAAAACTTCAACAGTAAACTATGAAAAAACAAAAAGCACATCAACCGCTAAAGGAAGCTCAACTCACTGATGATGAAGTAGAAATTCTAGATCAGCTGGGCATCTTTGGCGACTCGCGCCGAAAGTTCTTAGGGCAGATCTCTGCTGCCAGTATGAGCGTTATGGCTACGCCGTATTTCTCTTCAGAATTGCTTGCGCAAACCCAAGCGGGGACCTCAAAAGACGATTTAGACGCCTTATTGAACAAGGTTGAAGTGAATCTACATGTTAACGGAAAGCAAAATCCATTAACACTTGATTCCCGTACTACATTGCTTGATGCCTTACGCGAACATTTACAACTTACCGGGACCAAAAAAGGTTGTGATCACGGACAATGTGGAGCGTGTACGGTAATGATAGATGGTAAGCGTAAACTCTCTTGCCTCACGCTTGCAGCAACGTGTAAAGACAAAAAGATCAAAACCGTTGAAGGACTGGCCAATACGGCTGGTTTACACCCTATGCAAAAAGCCTTTTTAAAGCATGATGGCTTTCAATGTGGTTATTGCACCCCGGGACAGTTGTGTTCGTCGGTGGCTTTATTAGATGAGGCTAAACAAGGAGAGGCTAGTTATGTAACCAGAGATTTTACAAAAGTGACCACCAACCTAGACCTTAGCGAAGAAGAGATCAGAGAGCGTATGTCTGGTAATATCTGCCGTTGTGGAGCTTACAACAATATTGTACAAGCTGTAAAAGAAGTGCAAAGTGGGGTTGAGGAGCAACCGAAATGGCGCTTTGCAAGTTTGGCTGAATTAAAAGAAGCCGGAGAACAGTAAATGAGTTCGTACACGCATACGAGAGATTTACAATCAAATTTTAGGCGAGCCTTAGAGTAGTATTTCTTCGGTTACGCCAACAAACTAAAAAGTATTTATGAGACCTTTTAATTATATAGAAGCTAAAACAAAACAACAAGCCTTAGCAGCCGTACAGGAACAAGAGCACGCCAAATATCTGGGCGGAGGAACCAATCTGGTTGACCTGATGAAAGAGGATGTAGAGCGCCCTGAAGCTTTAATCAAAGTGGCCGATCTTGATAATGATACCATCACCTCAAATGCCGTGGGCGGACTCACACTTGGAGCAGCCCGAAGCAACGCTGCAACCGCAAATCATCCTGAGGTACGTAAGCAGTACCCATTGCTATCGATGGCGATGCTTTCGGCAGCAACTGCACAGATACGCAATATGGCCACCAATGGTGGGAATCTGTTACAGCGCACGCGCTGTCCTTATTTCTTTGAGACTTCTATGCCGTGCAATAAACGCGAGCCGGGAAGCGGTTGCGGAGCACTGGATGGAGCCAATGCGCAGCACGCGATATTTGGTTGGAGCAAAAGCTGCGTTGCGACACACCCTTCAGATATGTGCGTAGCACTGGCCGCGCTGGAAGCTACGGTAACCGTGCAAACCCCAGACGGGAGTGAGCGGACTATTGATTTTTCAGATTTTCACCGTTTACCGGGCAAACAACCGGAATTAGACAATACCCTTGAACCTGGCGAACTCATCACAGCGATCGAACTGCCTAAACCCCAATTTACCCAACACTATCATTATTTAAAGATTCGGGAGCGCTCGAGTTATGCTTTTGCGATTCTTTCGGTAGCGGCAGGTTTAAAGGTAAGAGGCGGTGTGGTCACCGATGTTGGTCTGGCGATGGGTGGCGTGGCACACAAACCCTGGAAGCTTACCGCAGCAGAAGATTATTTAATAGGAAAAGAGCCTACTACTAAGAATTTTGAGGAAGCCGCACAATTGGCACTTGCCGATGCGCGTACACTAGAACACAACGCGTATAAAGTCCCTATGGGAATTAAAGCCATTGTACGTACCCTAGAACAAGCCTATTCAAAAGAAGCCTAACCGAAAAATAACATTATGAATTTAAATACATCAAAAGGAACCGGAAACCCAATTGATCGGGTTGAAGGGAAGCTTAAAGTTACCGGAATGGCGAAATATGCCTCGGAATTTAAGGTCAAGAATCTGGTCTATGCACAAGGGATCAACAGTACGATTGCTAAAGGACGCATCACTGCCATTGATACCGCGGAGGCCGAAGCACAACCGGGCGTGCTTGCCGTGATCACCTATAAGAATGCAGAACGATTGGCACAATATGATAAAGATTTACACCCGTTATCAACTACAAGTATTCAACCGGTGTTGCAAAGTGATCAGGTGCATTACTACGGAGAATATGTAGGACTTGTGGTTGCTGAAACCTTTGAGCAAGCGCAATACGCCGCAAGATTGGTGAAATATACGTATGCACAAGAAACGCCGGATATTGACTTTGAAGCTTCAAAAGGAAAGGCATATACCCCCACGGAGCAGTCTGATTATAGCAGAGGTAATGTCGCTGAAGGTCTTGCAGAGGCTGATGTTACGTTAGATGAAACCTATGTTACGCCCATAGAACATCACCACCCTATGGAACTGCACGCGATCATTGGTTCGTGGAATGGCGGCAATGTACAAGCCTATGCCAGTCAGCAAATGATCGATAACGCAGCAACCACGATTGCCGATACCTTTCAGATCGATAAAAAGAACGTACGGGTAATGTCGCCTTATGTAGGTGGTGGCTTTGGTTCTAAACTCGCAGCCAAGCAGCACGTGATTTTGGCGCTTATGGCCTCTAAAGCTATTAATCGCCCCGTGCAACTGACGGTTTCGCGTAATCAAATGTTTACCAATACTAATTTGCGTCAGCGTAACGAGCAACGCATTAAAATAGGTGCGAAAAGCGACGGAACCTTAACTGCGCTTTCCCACGATACGCTTTCTCACACCTCAACCTATGAGCAATATCAAGAGGCCTGCGGAACGGTTACTAAGATGTTATATAAAACGCCTAATAACAGTGTGACACATCGTTTGATGCCTATGAATTTGCAATCCCCCTTTGCAATGCGGGCTCCGGGAGAAGCTACAGGAAGCTTCGCACTCGAGTCGGCTATGGATGAAATGGCATTTAAATTAAACATGGATCCCATTGCCTTTAGAATCAAAAATGATACGCAGGTAGACCCCAGTAACGGCAAACCTTTTTCTTCACGCTTGCTGAATGAATGTTTGCGTCTGGGGGCTAAAGAATTTGGATGGGAAAACCGCCCTCAGAAACCCGCATCAAAGTCTGAAGGAAATTGGCTGGTAGGTTACGGGGTCAGTGCAGCTTCTCGACGCGCACCTTATATGAAAACTTCGGCGAAGGTCATACTGGAGTTGAAAAACGATGCCGTTTGGGCCACCTTACAAATGGATGCTACCGATATTGGTACAGGAAGTTACACCATACTTGCCCAAACCGTCTCAGAATATCTAGATATTCCGGTGGAGCAGGTAGATGTGGAGTTAGGAGATTCTGAATATCCGGTAACGCCCGGTTCGGGAGGTTCTTGGGGAGCTGCTTCGTTTGCTAATGGGGCTCGTGCCGCGTGCGAACAAGCACTAAAAGACTTAAAGGATAAAGCCGGTGAAACTGCCGCAACGACTACTGTTGCTCTAATGAAAGCCGCGCAATTAAGTACTCTGGAAGCCGAAGGCACTGCAGAACCTGACGAAGAGTATAAAGCGCACAGTGTGTTTTCTTTCGGAGCCAATTTTACCGAAGTGTGGGTAGATAAAGACACGGGTGTTTTTCGCATCAAGCGTATGCTTAATGTCGCAAGCTGCGGAAAAATCCTAAACCCCAAAACAGCGTTCGGGCAAATCATAGGAGGTTGTGTGATGGGTGCAGGAATGGCGATTGCCGAGCGTACGGAGGTGGAGCCTAATTTTGGGAACTTCATCACCCGGTCGTTTGCAGATTATCACGTACCGGTAAATCTAGATATGGCCAATATTGATGTGGTGTATCTTCCCGAAGAAGATAAGATCGCTAATAAAATGGGGATCAAAGGTATAGGCGAACTCGGGATCACGAGTGTTGCGGCTTCTATTGCCAACGCAGTGTTCAACGCAACAGGTAAGCGTATGCGAGACCTTCCGTTAACACCGGAGAAAATATTTGTAAAAAAAGAAGAAGCAGCTTAATGCTTTCTAATTTTAATATTGAAACGTCCTGTAGCTTGATTGTTGCAGGGCGTTTTTTATGGAGCTATGTTAAATAATAGATTTGTGAAGATTCGACGTGAGACTAAAGGTTTACCTTCAGCGCAAATCGCATAGGCTTGTAACGAAGTTGTTTCTGGGCTATGCCTGAACCAATATGAGTTTAAGGCAGCTTATTAAGTTCGACAGTTTAAACTTCTTTATGAATACTTCCTATTTTATCACGCAAAGAAGAAACCTCGCGTTTGCGTTTTACAGCCAGTATTTCTGCGAGTACCGATAATGCAATTTCTTGCGGAGTGATGGCACCAATATCTATTCCGGCAGGGCCGTAGATGCGATCAAGTACCGTGGCATCCAGATCTGGCTTGTAGTCTATGAGTTCGTTAAACAACTTTTCTCTACGCTTTGAACTTCCTAAAATGCCTATATACTGCGGTTGCTTATCCAAAATATGAACTAAGAAGTTGAGGTCTGTTGCATAATTATGATTCATCAGTACCACAGCAGATTCAGCATCGATTTGTAAACCCGATGCTTGTTCCGGAAGCAGATGCAAGACTTCGTGTACACCCGGAAAATTCGCTTTGGTCTTGGGATCTTTAGGAGAGGCGATCACACGCACATCCCACCCCATCTGAGCGCCTAACGTACCCAGTTGTACCGCATCGTGTTCGGCACCAAATAAAAACAACTGAAAAACAGCAGGCAAAACCTGAGTAAAAGTCTGAACCTTTGCTGTGGATTGCAACGCTTCTTCAATATAAAATAAGGCTAAGGTTTCCTCGTTCGCTTTTACAACAGTACCTAAGGGTTGTTCAACAGCTTCGGTATCTTTTACAAAATAGGAAGTGAGCTGTAGGTCCTTACGTTGCGTAAGAATAATAGTGAGCTTGTTATAAATGCTTTCATTGATCTGTAAGGGTTCTATAAGAATATAAAGAATCCCTTCACAGCCCAGGCGATACCGCCCGTCGTAGGTCATCATTTTGGCTTTGCCGGTTTCAAATACCTCTTGTGCTTGAAAAAGTACCTCCTTTTCAACACAACCGCCACTAACGGCACCGGTCATGGTACCGTTTTCAGCAATGAGCATACGCACACCCGGTTTGCGGTAAGATGAACCGTCAAGAGCTACCACACTGGCCATAACACAAGCCGTATTGGTTTGAAAATACGTATAAGCAGTTTGAATAAGGGTACGGAATTCGTGTGTCATAGCTGAGGCTGAAATACAAAGTTAGGCATAAAGTATGCTTTAAACGTAAATGAGCATTGTCCGCGAGTGCTAAACTTATATTAATTGCAAGTCCGGGCATCCTAAAGTGCCACGCAGTCTAAGTTTTACCTTTATTTTAATAAAAAGCCCTGCGTTTATCTGTAAATTTTCAGATTGAGAATGATTCCAACAAAAAAAGAAGCAGTACAAGTTTTATGAAAGAGCACAGCGGTTATCCCGGTATAGAAAGTTACGGTGTAATAGGAAATTGCCAGACCTGTGCGTTGATCCAGCGGGAGGGCAGCATCGACTTTATGAGTTTTCCGGAATATGATTCGCACTCGGTTTTTGCAGCTCTTTTAGATCAGCGCAAAGGCGGAAGTTTTAATACGCCTCCGCAAGCCCCTTATGCAAAGTGTTTTCAGGAATATATACTAGATACCAGTGTGCTTACCACACGCTTTCTTTCTGATGATTATAATGTGGAGTTTACAGACTTTATGCCTATTCAAGCCGATGGCAGTGCTGAGGTCAATCAGTTAGTTCGTAAAATCAGCCTTATTCGTGGAAATCTCGATTTTGATCTTATTCTTGACGTGCTTATCAACTATGGCAAACTCACTACCCACGTTGAGGTTATAGATGAATATACCCTGATTTTTAAAAATCAAGAACACGCCGATGCTTTAAAAGTACGGGCAACGCTGCCTATTACAGCTCAAGGAAGTATTAAAAAAAGCTTTTCCTTAAGCGAAGGGCAGGATGCTTATTTTATCATAGAAAGCGCCGATGCCCCAGCTTTAGATCATACGATTGAAGAAGAAATAGCATGTCTGGAAAACAAGTTGCCCGCAACGCTAAAATTCTGGCATCAGTGGATCAAGACGTGTAACTATCACGGTGATTTTGCCGAACATATGAAACGCTCGGCCATTACCTTAAAATTATTGACCAGTGCCAAATACGGTTCTACGGTGGCGGCACCTACTTATGCGTTACCCGAGGAAATAGGTGGTGGTAAAAACTGGGATTACCGATATGCCTGGGTGCGGGATGCCGCATTCACGATGTATGCCTTTATGCGTTTAGGCTTTCTGGAAGAAGCATCACAATTTATGAAATGGATCTACGACCGCATAGATATTGACATCAACGGCGGGGTGGAATTACAAATTATGTACCGAATAGACGGAAGCCGGGACCTTGAAGAAGAGGAGCTGGATCTGGAAGGGTACAAAGGCTCGAAGCCTGTGCGCATTGGGAATGCAGCAACCAGCCAAATACAATTAGACGTCTTTGGGGAATTGATGGATACCATTTATCTGTTTGATAAGTATGGTCAAAATGTGATGTACAGCTTTTGGCAGAATGTAGAAAAGCTTATTGATTATGTGTGTAAAAACTGGCAAAATGCAGATCACGGTATTTGGGAAGTGCGAGAGGTAAAACGGCATTACCTTTTTTCAAGGTTGATGTGCTGGGTGGCTTTAGACCGCGCGATTCGCTTGGTGCGTAAACGCTCGCTACCCACTGATGTCAGCACTTGGGAGAAGAACAGAAACCTTATTTTTCAAGATATTTATGATAATTTCTGGGATGAGGAATTGCAAAGCTATGTGCACTTTAAAGGCGCTAAAACAGTAGATTCATCACTATTGATGATGCCTTTGATGAAATTTATTAGTCCGTATGACAAGCGCTGGGTAAAAACCTTAAAAGTCATCGAAGAACAGCTGATCGTTGATGATGTTTTGGTGTACCGAAACCTGCACGATAGTATTCCGCATAAGGGAGATTCCGCTGAAGGATCTTTTACCATTGGTTCTTTTTGGTACATCGAGTGTCTTTCTCGAGGGGGAGAGATCGCGAGAGCAGAACGCTATTTTCAAAAGTTGATGAGTTACGGGAATCACCTAAAACTCTTTTCGGAGGAATTGAGTCCGTCTGGCGCGCAGCTGGGGAACTTTCCGCAGGGATTTTCACATCTAGGATTGATCAGTACGCTGTTTTCAATAGATCGTCAAAAAGGTCAAAATACATTTGTTTTAAAGCAATAACTCTACCTGAATTGACCAATGAGCACGCTTTATGAATCCTTAAAAACTCGTACTTTTGGTTGCTATGAAAGACCTCAGAGTAAGAGCTTGTATTGCGATGACCATTGCAGTTCTCGTAGTATCCTGTAAAGAGCGGGCAAGCGATAAAATAAATGCCGCAACAACTTCAAAAGAAGTTACTCAAAAACCACATGAACTTCTCGTAGCCCAACCCGATAGTATAAAAACTCCGGAAGGCATGGTTTGGGTTTCGGGAGTGGAATTTACTCAAGGAGCTGGTGCAGGAGATGCTTTGGCTTTGCCTCGCGAAAAACCCGCACATCCTGTGGCGGTGGATGGCTTTTTTATAGATCAAACCGAAGTGACCAATGCACAATTTGAAAAATTTGTGGACGAAACAGGCTACGTCACCTTAGCAGAACGCCCGGTAGATTGGGAAGCGATGAAAAAAACCTTACCACCGGGAACGCCAAAACCGGCAGACAGCTTGCTTCAGCCGGGCTCGCTGATCTTTGACCGCAGCGTGCAACAGGTTACAGACCTTAACAACTATACCCAATGGTGGGAGTGGAAGATAGGAGCAAATTGGAAGCATCCGCAAGGACCGGAGAGTACTATTGAAGGAAAAGCAAATTATCCTGTGGTTCACATAAGTTATGAGGATGCTTTGGCGTATTGCAAATGGGCCAACAGGCGCCTGCCTACCGAAACAGAATGGGAAGCCGCGGCATATGGAAAATTGCCCGGCGGAATATATACTTGGGGAGATGATGCAACCGCTTTACCTGAAAAAGCAAATACTTGGCAAGGAACTTTTCCTACTAGAAATTCAGATGAAGATGGGTTTGCTTACGCGGCTCCGGTAGGATCGTATGCACCCAATTCTTTAGGCATTTATGATCTGTCTGGGAATGTTTGGGAGCTTACTCAAGATTGGTTTTCTACCCGGTATTATCAAGAAGTAGCGGGAAGCAAAAGCATCAATCCGCAAGGTGCGGTGGAAAGCTACAACCCTGAAAATCCCTACCAACCCGAAAAAGTAATAAAAGGCGGTTCGTTTTTATGTGACGATTCCTATTGTGCCAGTTATCGTATCTCTGCGCGTATGGGCCAAGCCTTAGAGTCATCTTCAGATCATAGCGGTTTTAGAACTGTGGCGGATGTAAAGATGCTTCAAGCTGATTAAGATTTACACAGCGGTGGCGTTTATTATTTAAGAAAAGGATTTCGTATACTTGTAAGTTAAATGTAGAATCAACACTTTTAATTATACTTTATATGCGATCTATTTATACGTTGCCCTTGGCACTTTTGCTGCTCATTGTGAGTTCTTGTAAAGAATCACAAGAAACGACCGAAGCAGAAACGCTTTCAGAAGAAAAAACTACCTGTACCGAAATGCCCTATAACAATCCTATTGTGGGGCAGCGTGCCGATCCTTGGGTGTACAAGGATAGCGATGGAACTTATTATTTTATAGCCACTGCACCCGAATATGATCGTATTGAGATCAGAAAAGCCAATACCATTAATGCTCTGGGGACCGCTGAACCGCAAGTGATCTGGACGAAGCACGAGACCGGTAGAATGGGACATCACATTTGGGCACCTGAATTACACAAAATAGATGATAAATGGTATGTTTATTTTGCTGCGGGTGAAGCCGAAAATGTTTGGAACATCAGGATGTTTGCGCTTTCTACCGATGCTGCAGATCCTACACAAGGCGATTGGGTAGAAGAGGGGCAGATCGCTACCAAACGGGATTCATTTTCACTCGATGCGACCACTTTTGAACATAAGGGTACCCGATACTTGATCTGGGCACAAAACGTACGAGAAGGAGAGAACACTTCGCTGGTAATGTCTGCGATGGAAAACCCAACGACCTTAACCGGTCCTGAAATTATTATCACCGATCCTGAATACGACTGGGAACGTATAGGCTATAAAGTAAATGAAGGTCCGGCAGTATTGAAGCGCAACGGAAAGATCTTTGTAACCTATTCAGCAAGTGCTACAGATGCTAATTATGCAGTGGGTTTGCTCTGGGCTGATGAAGATGCAGACTTGATGGATGAGGCCTCCTGGAATAAATCAGAAACTCCGGTTTTTACTACTAATGCAGAAGCGCGACGTTTTGGTCCCGGGCACAACTCATTTACTAAAGCCGAAGATGATACTACTGATGTGATGATCTATCACGCCCGAGTTTATGAGCAAATACGCGGAAACTCGCTATACGATTTTAACCGTCACACCCGCGCAAGAGTCCTAAAATGGGATGAAAAAGGATTCCCTGATTTTAGACAAGACCAGCGCGACTAATTTTTTTGATATAAATCAAGGCATTCCTAAGCCTCGCAGGAGTTTGTTTCTCATGCGAGGCTTAACTTTGCGCACTTATTTAATTTTAGTTTTATGAGTGAAGTAAAAACAAGAAAATCCCCCGGCTTAATATTAATTCTTGGTTTACTTACGGCTTTAGGCCCTATCGCAACAGATATTTACTTACCGGCCTTTGAAGATATCGCGGTAAAGCTCAATACACACATCAGTACGATTTCTTATACGCTCTCGAGCTTTTTTATCGGGCTGTCTATCGGGCAACTCATCTATGGGCCGATGCTTGAACGTTTTGGTCGCAAAAAGCCTATATACGTAGGTCTTGTTATTTATTTTCTCGCTTCACTAGGTTGTGCATTATCTGCTGATATTTACATCTTAATCGGTTTGCGATTCTTTCAAGCAGTAGGCGCTTGCGCGGGAATGGTAGCTGCTCGTGCCCTTGTGCGCGATCTGTTTGAAGATAAAGAAGTAGCTCAAGTATTTTCGCTGTTGATGGTCGTTGTGGCAGTATCGCCTATAATCGCACCAACTTTAGGCGGATTGATCACTATTCAGTTGGGATGGCGTTGGGTTTTTGCCAGCTTGAGTATTCTAACGCTCTTGGTTTTTATAGGTTCGTATTTTAAACTTCCGCACGGGAAACCTGCAAATCCAAAGCATTCTTTACGCCTAAAGCCGGTTTTGAAGAATTATAGAGAAGTACTACTTGATAAACAGTTTGCGGTATATGCGATCTCGGGCTCTATTGCTTATGCAGGGATCTATTCTTATCTAAGCGGGTCGCCCCACATTTATTTAGAATTGTTTGCGGTGAGTAAAACCGAATATAGTATCATTTTTGCGATCATCGCTGCGGGTCTGATCGGTTCGAGTCAAATAAATAATCTGATTTTAAAGAAGAAGGAAACCGCACAGGTTGTACCTGTGGCCCAAGTTTTTCAGTGCTTACTTTCAGTGGCGTTAGTTGCGATTAGCTATTTTGAAATGGGTGGATTGTACTTAACCACTGTTTTGATCTTTCTGTATATGTGTTGTTTGGGCTTTATCTTTCCTAACGCATCGGCCTTATCGCTTGTGCGCTTGGGCCATACCGCCGGAAATGCTTCGGCGATGTTAGGAGCGATGCAAATGGTAATGGGTGCTATCGGTTCGGCTTTAGTGAGTTATTTTCAAGCACGTACAGATCTTGCGATGTATTTGGTGATGTGTAGTGTGGCATTCTTAGCCTTCGCACTGCTGATTTCAGGAACCAAAAGTTTAAAGTCGGCTTACCATCTGGCGGAAAAATAAAAGCCCCGTTTTCACGAGGCTTTGTCTTTCAATTCTTTCAGTGCAAGAATTACATCTGATTACTGAAGAAAATACCATTCATTAAAAGCTTAGAAGTCCCGTACCAGAAGGCTCTAAAGTTGGTGTTGTCTGTAAAGATCAGCACTTCACCACGTCCTGAAGATTGGTGTACAAAAGGGCGTGTGCCTTTGATGGCTTCGTAATTGATGGGACTTATGTATCCCGCTGCAAGCGGCTCTTCGGTATATAAAATAGGGTTTTTATAACTGGTCTCGTCAGCTTCGATAAACAAGGTGGTGTCTCTAAACAAACTGATGGCTGCATTATCATACCCAAAAGCGATAGGGTGAGAGCGATCAAGCTTGGCGCTAAAGATCGCACCGCCAATCACCTGAGCACCATTAAAGTCACTGCGTTGCTCAAAAGTGACCTCTTTCGCCGGATTTTCGGTTTCTACTTCTCTAAAATCAACTAATCCCTGACGTTTGATCCAGCGCGCGGCATTTTTAAAGCCTATAAGCGTTCCGCCATTGCGCACCCAAGCAGCGATTTTATTTCCTGCCAACTCGTCTAAACCGCCGCCCCAGCCACTGGTAGGCATAATAATCGTGGTGTACTGTGACAGGTCTGTTCTGCTAAAATTACGGGTATCTAATTTGGTAATGCTGATGTCAAAACGGGTGTCGAGCAAGTGCCAGATTTCGCCAGCATCATAGGATCTGATGCCATCGCCTACGAGCAACGCGATCTTCTGAGGCTTTAAAGCTTCAAATTTGCGACTCCCAAGATCGATACCTTCAGTTAAACCTGTTTTTACAGGATCAATACTCAAGTGAGAGGCTTTAGCGACATCATCTAAAAATGCCTGAAGGTCGGCTGCATTCAAACTTTGATTTTGAACAGGAATCATTACGCTACCGTAGTCATAATCGATTCCACCAACGCTAAAGGGTTGCAAGGCCACTTTAGCACGAATCCCTTTATTCAAGATCGCATTAAGGGCTTTAGGCGCATAATAATTTCCCCACGGCAATATATACGCATAGTCGCTGCGAGATAAGCTAAGCGGTGTTTGCAAGGCAACGCTGTCTATTTTTGTACCTGCAATACTCGCCGGAGCGCTGTCGCTAAAATCTAAGTTGAAGGCTAGAGGAAAACTCCAAGCCGAAATATCATAAAATAAGCTGTCCTCAAAAGTGGTGCGTTTTTCAAACATTCCTTTTAATAATCGGCTGTGTTTTTGTGTTTTGGGAACCACATAACTGCTCTCCGTATCAAAGCTCAAGTCTTTAGTAGTATAGTTTTCTGAAGGTTTGTACACTGCAATTTTATGGCGCTGTAAAAGTTGTGCAAGATGTGCAGCCCGCGCCGGATCGTTTTTACTCCCGAAGATATAAGCGTCTTTTCCTGCTTCATTTCTACTATTTGCGTAAAAGTCACGCTGGTAATCCAGCATCTTTTTACGCATACCTTGTGCGGCGGCAATGGTAGAAAGAAAAGCGGTAAACTGATTGCGGATCGTAAACGGAAAAGTTAGGAGTCCGTTATCAGTTTCCTGAACGTGACCTCGCGAACTCGCTTGCTCAAAAAGAATTCCTACACTCCCGTTGATATCCGGAAAAGTAGAGCCTTTACCGTAATAGAAGTCGTCGTAATCCTCTTCAGTATAGTAAAATGAACCGATCTTATCAAAAGCGGCAGCGTGGTATTTACCAATTTCAGCAGTGAGCTCTTGATTGAGTTTTGGTGTCAAAGGATGCGTACGGCTTTGAATCCCCGGTTGAAAGAAGAACGAAGAGTTGCTTCCCATCTCATGATGATCTGTCAAAATATTAGGGTACCACTCGTGAAAGGTTTTGATACGCACTTGAGATTCCGGTAATTCTGCCGGAAGCCAGTCTCTATTAAGGTCAAACCAATAATGATTTGTACGACCGCCCGGCCAGATCTCACTGTATTCGCGATCTTGAGGATCGGTAGTTAAGTTTTGGTTTTTATTAGTGTTTGCCCAGTATGAAAAACGCTGAAGCCCATCAGGATTAAAGGAAGGATCAAATAGAATAACCACATCTTGAAGCATTGCATCAATTTTAGCTCCTTGTGCCGCAGCCAGATAATAAACGGCCAGCAAACCGGCATTTGAACCGCTGGGCTCATTACCGTGAATACTCATACCCTGGTAGGTTACAATAGGCATCGTTTCGGTATCCAGATTGGCGGCGCCGCTTTCGGTAAGGGCGTGATGCTCTGTTTTAATTTGAGCTAGATTGGCGTGATTTTCAGGAGAAGTGATCGTGAGTAGTAACAAAGGTCTGCCTTCATAGGTAGTGCCTCTGTTTTCAATAGTTATGCGATCTGAAGCCGCTGCCATCGTGCGCATATAACCTACCAAGGCATCGTGGCTCACGTGCCATTCTCCCGGCACATAGCCCAAAATCTCCTGCGGTTTTGGGATCTCAGGATCATAGGTAACATCATCAGGCAAGTAGTAGTCCAGCGATGGGTGCATCACCTGCGCAGTGGACTGAAAAATTGTAAAAATCAAGAAAAGATGGAGTAGGAGTTGTTTCATAGAATCGTATATAACTTTTAGTATGGTTTTAAATATATCATTTTTTAAAGAACTGCTTTTGATAACCACGGTACACAAGGTTTAAATTGTGCGGATTTCTTATCGCTGTACACCACATATTTTAGGATATTCTTAAAATCAGGGTACAAAAAAAGCCGCAAACTATGCGGCTTTAAAATCTTGGGATTTGATTTTTTAAATATCGTCAAAACTTACATCAGTAAAAGCTTTTGCCGATTTGCCTTCTAATACAGGCTCTTTATCTTCTTCTTTAACGTAATCACTCTGGTGACGCTCGCTGATGACCTCTTCTCCTTTTTCATCAAGAATGTAAGCAGTCATTTCATTTAAGATCTCAGAGAATCCTTCAAAATCTTCTTTATAAAGGTAGATTTTATGTTTTTTGTAGTGAAAGGAACCATCATCATTTGTGAACTTTTTACTCTCAGTAATGGTTAAGTAGTAATCTCCCGCACGTGTAGAACGTACATCAAAAAAGTAGGTGCGACGACCTGCTCTTAACACTTTCGAGAATATTTCATCATTCCCCTTCATTTCATTATTGCTCATAATCTATGTTTAGTTAATACGCTTTATACTTTCAAAAATGGAAAAAAATTAAATGGTGTACAAAATTTTATTCCATTTCTTTTTCGTCTAATTGTTTTCGATAGAGTTCTTGATAATATCCCTCTTCTGCGATAAGATCTGCGTGGGTTCCGCGTTGAATGATCTCACCTTCTTCTAGAATGATAATTTTATCTGCATTTTTTGCGGAAGAAATACGGTGGCTTACTAAAATCGTTGTTTTAGTTGCAGCCACTTTTTTGAGATTGCTCAGGATTTCTTCTTCGGTTTCAGTATCTACTGCCGAAAGACTATCGTCAAAAAGTAAGATCTGCGGATCTTTAATAATCGCTCTGGCAATTGAAACACGTTGCTTTTGACCGCCACTGAGCGTAATACCTCGTTCTCCTAAAATGGTATCATATCCTTTTGAAAAATCTACGATATTGTTGTGTACCACAGCATCTTTTGCAGCCTGAATCACTTGCGCATCAGTAGCATTGTTATTACCAAATTTGATGTTTTCATTAATACTGTCGCTAAATAAAAAGGCTTCTTGTGGTACATAACCTATGCTGGTACGCAGGTCTTTAAGATTCAATTGATCAATAGGCGTGTCATCTACGGTGATCACTCCGCTTGTAGTGTCGTACAAGCGACCAATAAGCTCTAGAATAGTTGATTTTCCTGAACCGGTCTTACCGATGATCGCTAGCGTCTCGCCTTGATTTACTTCAAAAGAAACCTCTTTAAGAGCGGTTATATTGGTATCCTCGTAGGTGAATGTTACGTTGTCAAACTTGATGCTTCCGTTTACCGGTGTGTGGGCTTCGGTTTTGTTTACGATTTCGGGCTTTTCTTTTAGGAATTCGTTGATGCGTTTCTGAGAAGCTTCGGCTTGTTGTACCAAAGAAGTGATCCAGCCTACAGAAGCTACCGGCCACGTCAACATATTGACGTAGATCAGAAACTCAACGATAACCCCCAGGTCAGGAATGCTTCCGTCTATATATTTTTTTCCACCTATATAAATAACCAGCAAGTTGCTGACCCCAATAAGAGCGATCATCAACGGAAAGAAGAAGGCTTGCACTTTAACGAGATCTAAGTTCTTTTCTTTGTTGGTCTCACTTAGCTTTTCAAAATTCTCATAGGTTTGAGGCTCAATACCGTAAGCTTTGATCACACCGATACCGCTGAAGGATTCTTGAGTAAAGGTGCTTAAATGCGACAGGTACTGCTGTACGATCGTACTGCGTTTGTGAATAAGTCGGCTCAATTGATAAATTGCCACAGAAAGAATAGGTAAGGGGATGAGCACATATAAAGTAAGTTCCGGGGCCGTATAAAACATATACGGGATCACGGTAGCAAAGAGAATGACTGTAGTAACACCATACATAATAGCGGGACCTAAATACATACGCACTTTGCTGACATCCTCACTAATACGATTCATCAGATCTCCCGTACGATTCTTTTTGTAGAAGCTAAGCGACAGATTTTGGTATTGATCGTACACTTCGTTTTTGAGATCAGCTTCCATATAGCGAGATACCACGATAAACATCTGACGCATCAAAAAGGTGAAAAAGGCCGAAAGCAGCGCGGCACCCAGAAGTAAAAACAGCGTCATCAGGAGTTGCTGCTTGAGTTCGCTTAAATCACCACCATCACCAATGTAATTCTCCACATATTTGATCATATCGCCCGAAAACTTAGGCGTAAGAATGGCAAATATGCGGGCCACAAGTACGATGAAAAAGCCTAGAATGAGCTTCCATTTATACTTTTTAAAATACTTATTGAGATGCTGAAGTTCTTTCATAGTATGCAATTGGGACTGCGCTAAAAAGCTAAAAAGGAGATTAGCTTAGCGAAGCCGCGCAAAGATAAGCGATTCGGCTTGAATAGCACGGTTTAGATTTTTTATATAAAAGTCTAATTATGCTGTTAGAAAAATCATTTAAAATGTATTTTTGCATCGATTTTGTCCAAACGGGCAAACTGGCTGGTTAGCTTGAATAATACGAAACCCAAATAACCAAAAGTTCTTTTGAATTATGCTTAACAGAAGGCACATTCGCGTAAAAGTTATGCAGGCATTGTATGCGCTGCATCAATCAGAACAACCTGATCTACTAAAGGAAGAAAAGTTTTTAAACGCGAGTACTGCTCAAATGTATGAGCTGTATCTTACGATTGTAGATCTGCTTGTAGAGATACACGCACACGCTAAAGACATTCTGGAGCGCTCTCAGCAAAAAATGCTGGCCACAGAATCTGAGAAGAATCCTAATCTCAAATTTGTAAACAACCCGGTGCTGGTTAAGCTTTCGGAAAACGAATTACTGCAAAAAGAACTTAAAAAAGCTAAACTTAATAACTGGAGGTTGGATAATGAGTATGTTGTGTTGCTATATAACGAACTCATCGCAAGTGATTTTTATGCGGAATATATGGCCTCTGAAACCAGCGACTTTAAAACAGATCGTGATTTTGTAATCGACTTTTTTACTGAATTTGTTGCGCCTAATGATAAGCTTTATGATTATTTGGAAGACTACCGCTTAACCTGGGTAGATGATCTTCCTGTAGTTAATACCACAATTGTAAAGCGTCTGGGTAAGATCAAGCCTAATTCTCCAGAAAGCACCATTTTGCCTAAACTGTATAAAGACGAAGAAGACCGTCAGTTTGCAAAAGATTTATTATTACGTACTGCCCGTAACGACGAGGAGTACGAAGCTGAAATTTTAGGTAACACGCCAAACTGGGATCAGGATCGTATTGCGACACTGGATAAAATATTGATCAAGATGGCTTTGTGCGAATTTTTGAGATTCTCTTCAATCCCTGTAAAGGTTACGATCAATGAATATTTAGAATTGTCTAAAGAATACTCAACACCTAAGAGTAGCATTTTTGTAAATGGTGTTCTGGATCGCTTGGTTAAAAAGTATAAAAAAGACAATAGGCTCAATAAAGCCGGTAGAGGTCTTATTGAATAAACAATTTATACAATATCCAGATCAACTATAATTAGGCTTGTTGGTGTACGCGCATAGCACCTATTTTCCTGATAAAGCCGGCATACTAGGGTATGGATTAAAATTGTATTTTTGAAACTCTAAAAAAGTAATAGAATTATGAAAAAAGTATTTTTAGCAGTAGGTCTTGTTGCTGCAGTAGCATTTACGTCTTGTAAAGACAATGCTTCAGACAAAGTAAAAGGAGAAAATGTAGAGATGGCTGCAACTCGTGATGCAGACGCTACTGTTTTCCCAACTATGGAATTTGAAGAGAGCGCTTATGACTTTGGTAATATCGCGCGCGGTACTGCTGTAGAGCACGTTTTTAAATTTAAAAATACCGGTAAAGCACCCTTAGTGATTGTAGATGCTACAAGTACTTGCGGTTGTACAGTACCAAGTTATCCTAAAGAGCCAATTCAGCCAGGAGAGACCGGAGAGCTTTTAGTAAAATATAACGGAAGTGGTCTTAACGCTGTAACTAAAATTGTTACTGTAAAATCAAATACTGAAAAGGGATCTGAAACCGTAAAAATCACCGCATTTGTACAATCGGCTGAAGGACCGGCTGTAAACGGATAAGCATTTATAAATGGAACAAATAACAAGTTTTTTACCTATTCTTTTGATGATCGCCGTGGTTTATCTTTTTATGATACGCCCGCAGATGAAACGTCAAAAGGAAGAGAAAAAATTCGCTGAAGAATTAAAAAGAGGAGATCGTGTCATTACTAAAAGCGGTCTTCACGGAAAAATTTTAGATTTAAATGATACTACGGTGATCTTAGAATCAGGAGCCGGTAAGATGAAGTTTGAGCGTACTGCACTCTCTCTGGAACTTACCAAGAAACTGAACGAGCCCGCCAAGGTTGAAAAGAAAAAGTAATAGTTATATAATACTGTATACTTAAAAAACCTGATGGTTATCCATCAGGTTTTTTTATGCATTAAACTAAAAATCCCTTACCGTATGACCGGTAAGGGATTGGTATTTATAAAAAGAAACTAAGTCTTATGATTCTATAAATAAGCTTGCAATTGTAACCGCTTCGTCCCTCGTTAGGATTTCGTCATAAGCTTGCGTTGCAGCATCCATTGTGAATGGAGATCCAGAACCTAAGGTCGTTACATCTACACCGCCTTGTGAGATGTTATCTTCACCATTATATACAGCTTGTGTAGCTTCCGGCATACCAGCACCTCTTTGGTTACCAGTTATCCATCCTTCAAGACCTCTTAATCTTCTGATCTCAGAAGCGTGACGTGCTTCAACAGAATGTATTTGTAATGCTGCTGTTAAAACACCGGCGCTTCCCATTAAGTTTGCAGCCTGCCCTTTATAAGCACGTACTCCTGTATCTTCAAATGCTTGCGCTAAGGCTAGTAATTGAGCATATGCAGTAGCTTGCCCGGCACCGTTTTCGTTAAATGGGTCAAATGCACCACCAACAGTAAAATCAAAAGAAGGTTTAGCTACAGGATCTGCGCCTGCACCTTCAATGGCTGCTGTTAAAAAGTCTACGTGTTGCGATTCGTGCTTAGAAATCTGTTGATAAATTGCCTCTGCTTTAGCATTGCTTGAAAGTACCCCAGAATCTAAAGCCATTGCATAAAATTCGTCTTCAAGATATTCTAAGGTAAGGGCTAAATTAAGTACACCAACAACATCACCAGAACTTTGTGCCATCGCTTTATTAGAAGCGGTAGCAAGCCCAAATGGAACTGCCGCAAGTGCTGCTTTTTTACCAATACTTCCTAACTGGCCAAACATAGCCCGTCTACAAGTCATAGGTTCTTGCATTTTATCTGTAGTAAATTCGTCTAGAAATTTTATTAAATTCATTGTAGTAAGTTTTAATGGTTAGTAATTACGCTCCCGGATTGTTATAAGTAAACGGCGTTACGAAGAATCCGCCTGCTGCAGAAATAACTTCCTCAGGTGAAGCTGCTAAGTCTAATCCGTTGCTATCGATGATATCGTCTCCGGCAAAAGCAGTATAATCTGCGCTTCCGTTTATAATAGAGCGAATTGCCGCTGCGTGGCGTGCTTCAACAGAAACAATTTTTCCTGCTAAGGTAAGATACACAGCAGTCTGAATGTACTGTCCAGCACCATTATATGCGCTTACTCCTGTATCTTCTAATATTCTAGCCGTAGTCAAAACTGAATCTCTATTACCAAAATCTACACTACTAAAATCAAATTCTAGATCAGCAGTCAATTGTTGCTCCATAGGTACATTTGCACCAATTGCAGCTTTAAAGAACTCACGGTGATTTACCTCGTGATTATATAGGTCTAATAAGATGGCTTTTTCGTCTGCTGAAGCGCTGGCGTAAAAAGAACCATTTACAACATTGGTATAAAATGCAGCCTCTAATTGTTCTAGAGCGTATGCGTAGTTTAAAACACCAACATCTCCAGTACCTAGGTCAAAGGTTCCGCCGCCCATCATATTGCCATTGTCGTCATCATCGCTACAAGCAGCTAATAATAAACTAGAACCGGCTAATGCAAGACCGCTTACTTTTAAGAAGTTTCTGCGGTTTCTACCAACAGTTTGAGTTTTTACCTCAATCGATTTTTTCTTTTTCATAATTTGAGTTTCTTTGGTTATTAATACTTATTGAAACTTACGTGGAAAAAGAGGGTAGGGTTTTTCTAATGTATTTCTTTAACAAAGATTTGGGAGTAATGCTACTAAATAGTCTAGGTTTTAAGAATAATTATGGATGTTGAATAAAGCTACGTAAACACTTCATTAAGAGAAAAATGTGAAGAATTTGTTGGCTTATTAGAAGAATTAAAATTTATCAATGTGAAAATTGAAAATTTTAAAATAAAAAAACCGAATCATTGTAAAATCATTCGGTTTTTGAGTCTTTGTGTTTTCAGCTTGTGGAGAAAGATCTTGATTAATCACACCCAAAGTCAAAATCTATGATCTCAAAGCCATAATTCTTTTTGTAGTTGAAATGCCACCATTCTGTACGAATCGTTTGAAAGCCGAAACGCGTCATCCCTTCCTGTAACAATTTGCGATTGTCTAACACTTCTCGCGGCAAAGAGGTATTGTCTATATGTGCTTTTCTTCCGAAGAAATCAAAATCAGTTCCCATGTTAAGCGGTGTGCCATCTAATTTTTCAAGACTGAGGTCAACCGCGGCTCCGCGATTGTGTACAGAGCCCGAAGTATATGGGTTGGCAACATATTGCGCGTTGGGATAAACCGCCCACATTTTCTTTTGAGCGCTAACGGGTCTATAGCAATCGTATAAAACAATGCGATATCCTTTTTCGCAGAAATAATGATTAGCTTCCTTGAGCGCGGCTGCTACTTCAGGTCTGAGATAGCACGAAGCACAATCGTAAAAAGCTTCTTTTAAAAAATTATTGTCTGTTGCGTAGCGTATGTCGTACGTAAAACCATCAGCGAGCGTATCAATTTTAATAAGAGGAACTTCAGCTTGCTGTGCAAATGCAAAATTTCCTAATAAAAAAATTACCAAAGCTAAATATGATTTTACCATAACAGAACTAGATTTTAAGCTTGATTTTTAAGATACTTACGTTCCATCCAGAAGGTGCCAAATGGGATTACAGAACAGATCAAAACAATAAATAGCGTTTTAAAGTTCCATTTTAATTCAAATTTTACCAGTATCGCCATAACGACATAGAGAAGAAATAAAATGCCATGAGCCATTCCAATAATCTGGTTAGGACCCGTTTGATCAAAAATATACTTCAAAGGCATTGTGACGAAAAGAATAAGAAGAAGAGAAACACCCTCTAGTATACTTAAAATCTGAAAAGCTTTAATCATTTAAACTAAATTAAAAATAGCTGCACCATAAACGGCAAAACGCACAAAACGCAGCAAACCAAATAAAAGGTAATTGATAAATGGGTATTTAATCATCCCCGCAGCCATACTACTGATCGCAAAAGGAACAGGAAGCACAGCACCTACAATGATAAGAAATCCGCCCCATTTACGAGCATTTTTAAGATGCTTTGCCATCTTTACTTCTAAATAGTCATGTACTGCAGGAATACGCGTTGAAGCACGGCCCATAAAGTAACTGATGATTCCGCCGGCATAAGATAATATCGCGATAAGTGACAAATACAAAATAGGATCTGGCATTTTATCACTCCATGCAATAAAGATCTCTGGTGGAATAAGGCCTAAAATACTTTCTGAAATAAAAAATACGGTGAGTACCCAAAAAGGAGGGAAGGTATCGGTCATTTTGACCAGCAGCGCGTTGATATCGATAACAAAATAATGTATCGCTAATAAAGCAGCTACAAATATGATAACCGGCGTAAGTGCTTTTTTTAAACTTCCGCCTATAAAAGAATAGAATCCGGTAAACTTATAGTACTGGTGTAACAGACGGATTCTTGATTTTTTCTTTGTTTTGCTCTCTTGCGCCATTAATTTTTTTGCAAATATACCGCTTGAAAAACCTGTTGAAAAATTGTTTCTGCTAATATTTTTATAAATACCCAGATTTAGCAAAATTTTAAAGAAAGCTGCGTGGGTGTTGGGCTGAATAAGCCTTATTTTTAACATATGGAGAAATTTAAAAACAAAGTCGCCCTCATTACCGGAGGGACCAAAGGAATAGGTAAAGGAGTTGCTGAAGCTCTTCTAGAATTAGGAATGAATGTAGCCATTACCAGCAGAACACTTACTGCTGCAGAAAAAGCAGCAGAGGAACTCAACAAAAGCGGAAAAGGTAAAGCGCTTGGTGTAAAAGCTGATGTGCGCTCGATGGAAAGTCAGGTGCAAGCAGTAGATGCTGTTTTAAAAGAATTTGGCCAAATTGATGTATTGGTCGCTAAT
Organism: Leeuwenhoekiella palythoae; assembly: GCF_900130045.1. GTDB lineage: Bacteria > Bacteroidota > Bacteroidia > Flavobacteriales > Flavobacteriaceae > Leeuwenhoekiella > Leeuwenhoekiella palythoae. The sequence goes on along the minus strand of NZ_FQXT01000003.1, from coordinate 335,291 downwards.
GCCGGTTTAGGTCATTTTGCGAGTATTACTGATTTGACTGCAGGTGAATGGCAAGAAACCATTGATACCAACTTGACCGGAGTTTTCTATAGTGTGAAAGCTTGTCTCAACGAACTCAAGCGTTCTAAGGGGTATATTTTTACCATATCTAGTCTGGCAGGAACGAATTTCTTTGCAAATGGCTCTGCTTATAACGCGAGTAAATTTGGTTTAACCGGCTTTACCCAAGCTATTATGCTAGACCTGCGTCAGGATGATGTTAAGGTGTCAACCATTATGCCGGGATCTGTGGCGACGCATTTTAACGGTAATGAACCTTCAAAAAAAGATGCTTGGAAGATTCAAAGCGAAGATATTGGGGAGCTGGTTGTAGACTTATTGAAAATGAATCCGCGTACGTTGCCAAGTAAGATTGAAGTTCGCCCATCAAAACCACCTAAAAAGTAAACGAGATTCTATAGCAAGAGGTTTTAAGCGTGCGACTTCAATAGATGCACAACTTCAACTGAGATAGATTCAAAAAAATCGGGAGTGTTTAAAACACTCCCGATTTTTTTATTGGTACAGTCAAAGGGTTTTGACTAAGATATAAGTTTCCATACGATTAATGCTCTTCAGCATATTCTTGCATCGCTTCAACGTAGGCTCTTAGATCTAAACGATTGACCTTATTTTCTGGTTCAGCAAGCAAATTTAAAAGATACAGCAAACTCTCTGCAGGACTTGAGGACACTTCGGTTTCTTCAAACTCATCTTCATATCCTTCTACCGGCTCCTCGTCAGGAATCGCGATGTCAAAGGTTTGATATGCTTCGATATGTTCAAAAACAAGACGTATTGTTTTTGCTAATAACGGGCGCTTTTCTTCAACTGCATAGGGTCTAAGATTTTGTAAATCTTCGACAACAGTATTGATAATAATACCATTTTGCTCAACGTCGCCTATGAGCTTGTTTATAAGTTTTATCGCTTTTGGATTCTTCAAAATGATGTTTTTTATGTTGCCACAAAGGTAACAGATTAGGTATTTTTTACTGAAAGACTTTGCTAATTTTTTTCAGTTTTAAGAGGGCATAATTGGTGTTTTTATGAGCCTTTTAAAATTAAGAGTAATACTAAGCGTATTTTTTTAAAACTTACAATCTAAATTATCAATCATGTAATTCTTAAATCAAACTTTCGATAAGCCCTTAAAATGCCTTATTTTTGCAAAATTGAACCTTAAACAAACTTCACTTTTGAGCGAAAAAGCATCAGCGCAAGATAACGGCAACGGAAAAGAACTGTATAACTATCAATTAAATGACCTTGACAAGATCTTTAATTGTATGGAGGAGGAGTCTGATGACTTCAACCTCCTGTACCAGCTGCCTACCGGTGGTGGAAAAACAGTGATCTTTTCTGAAATCGTACGTCGCTATATTAAAGAAAAACAAAAAAAAGTAGTCATTCTTACACATAGAATTGAGCTTTCTTCTCAAACTTCAAAAATGCTTAAGAGTTTTGATGTGCCTAATATGGTCATCAACAGTAAGGTTAAAACTCTTGAAGGCAACGAAGATTATATGTGTTATGTAGCGATGGTAGAAACGCTTAATAACCGTCTTCAAGATGAGCAAATTGATATCAACGATATTGGCCTTGTAATTATAGATGAGGCGCATTATAATTCGTTTAGAAAGCTATTTAGTTACTTTAAAGATGCTTTTATTCTTGGAGTGACAGCTACACCTTTAAGTTCTAACGTTAAGTTGCCGATGAAGGATAACTACCGTAAGCTGATTATTGGTGAAAGTATAGGCTCTCTTATTGAAAAAGGCTTTTTGGCTAAAGCCAACATGCATACGTATGATGTAGGTTTAAAAACGCTACAAGTAGGGATCAATGGGGATTATACGGTAAAGTCTTCAGAAATACTCTATACCAATCACAGCATGCAAGAGAAGCTTCTTGCAGCGTATGAAGAACGGGCCAAGGGTACAAAAACGCTTATTTTTAATAACGGGATCAATACCTCACGCTACGTATATGAAACCTTTAGAGAGGCGGGATATGATGTAAAGCATTTAGACAATACGCACACCAATAAAGAACGAAAGGAAATTTTAAAATGGTTTAAGAATACTCCCGATGCTATTTTAACTTCGGTAAGTATTTTGACAACCGGTTTTGATGAACCTAGCGTTGAAACCATTATTCTCAATCGTGCGACACGTTCGTTGACGCTTTATTTTCAGATGATCGGTCGTGGTTCGCGTGTTTTACCAGATAAGAAGACCTTTGAAGTTATTGATCTGGGGAATAATATGGCGCGTTTCGGGTTATGGGATGCTCCAATGGATTGGAATGATATTTTCTTATACCCTGATTTCTATCTTGAAAATTTGGTGAGCGACGAGGAAATTGAGCGCAATTTTGAATACGTGATGCCACCTGAACTTCGTGCTCAGTTCAGCAATAGTGAGTCAATTGAATTTGATATCAAAAAGGAATACGAAGATGTTTTTGCCAAAGGTCTGAAATCAAAAGAAGCGCTTGAGCGTTCTATTGATCAGCACGCGCGTATTATTTTTGAGAATACTGAAGATGTTTTCGATGCGCGTATTCTTGCCCGCGAACTTAAGGAAGAGATTCAATACCGTATTCGCTTGTATTCTTACTGTATTATGAAGAATACTAAAAATTACAAAGATTGGTTAGAAGAAGATTATATGCGTAAATTGAGACTCAAACTGAGTCAGATGTATGCTAATATTCCGGCTCAGTAAACTACCTCAGGGCAATCTCACGAGGATTATTTTTACATACTAATTTTTAATTTTGAGGCATTTCGATGGCTTTTGGGAAGATGTATCTTTACCCTTATCCAACGCCAAAAAAGCCCCCATTCTTATGCACAGGAAGACGCGAAGCTTTTATCTGACATTTCTTTTAGTTACTACCTCTTTTTTGCTTTCTTCGGAAAGTAATGCGCAACGTGGGAATCACGAACTCGGCGGGTGGTATATGTACTTTTTTGAGACAGATTTCGGCCAAAGCAACTTTGGAATTATGGGAGATGTACAGCATCGTAGTTTTAATGTTGCTCATGATTTTCAACAATTCATTCTACGGGCAGGTTTATCTTACAAGTTTAAGAATTCCTCTTTTAGAGCTGTCGCGGGTTATTCTTTTTTCAATAGCGGAACTTTCGGCCCCAGCAATGCTCAACTCATTGAAAATCGTTTGTACCAAGATCTAATCTGGACCAACGCCTTATTTGAAGGTCGCATCGCGCTGTTGCATCGCATCAGGATCGAAGAACGCTTTATAGAAAATCAAGACTTTAGATCCCGCTACCGTTATTTTCTAAACGCAAAGCTTCCGCTGAACGCCAAAGCAATGGGACCAAAGACTTTTTTCGCCTGGACGGCTGCCGAGATATTCGTGAATGGCGAGAAAAATATAGGCAATGGCCAATCTGTAAATCTTTATGACCGAACGTGGTTATTTGGTGGTTTAGGATACCAGTTTAGCAAAAGTTTACGGTCAGAACTCTCTTATATGCGTGAAATCACCGAAAACCAGACTAAAGGACAGTTAATTTTAAGTTTTTTTCACACTTTCTAAGAATCTAAATTATAGTTTTGCCCTATGATTTTAAAAAGTAAAACTTCAAAAGCCGGAATCAGCTTATTGCTGATCTTGGCTCTTTTTGCTTTTAAAATTGTAGATCTTCATAATTATACGGCTAAAAAAGACAGAGATTCGGGGCATTCCTATCACGAACTTTGTTTGATGGGGGACAACCATAAACAGCATTTAGATTTTGTGCTTCCTCCGGTTTTTGAGATAGAGCAGGATGAGATTTTTGTTTATCTCAAAAAGCCTCAGACTCTTAGCAACACAAAACGGTTTTTTCTTTACATAGAAAAAAACCACCTTAATAAGGCGCCTCCCGCGCTTATCAGTTAAGCTTTTTCGATAGCTTATCGTATTTCAATTGTGCACAGTGTAGTGTGCGATTCCGTGGTTATTTCATTGCGTTGTTCTTTCAATTTTAAATGAGAGCCATCCAATTGAAATTCCTAAAAATCGAGATTCTTCCTTTCTTATTTTTTAATCACCCTGATTTGGGTATTTGATCTTTTACTATGAACGTATTCCGTTTAGTGATTTTATTAATTTTTACAGTTCAGCTTCAGGCACAAACTTGTGACTACAGCATCACTGGTGTGGTGCGTGATTTTCATGATGGAAGTGTGCTGGCAAATTCAACACTAAGCGTAAATGGGTATGATATTTATGCGTTAAGTGATTTTGATGGAAGGTACACCCTTGATGGATTGTGCGCCGGGACATACGTCATTACGATCACGCATCCGGAATGTGAAGTTGCCGAATTTACGGTGGAAGTGCAACGGGACCTGCAACGGGATTTTAAGTTGGAACATCACACCGAAGAACTCAATGCAGTAACTGTGCAAGGTGAAAATTTAAATCAAGGTACTATATCGGGAAGTCAAGAGGTTTTAAAGTCAGAAGTCTTAGAGCAGTACAGCAACGCAAGTTTAGGGGACGCGCTGCGGGAAGTTCCCGGAGTTTCTTCGCTGAATACCGGAAGTACAGTAGTAAAGCCTGTTATTAATGGTTTACACAGTAGTAGGGTGCTGATCATTAATAATGGTACGAGAATGGAAGATCAAGAATGGGGCGTTGAGCACGCGCCCAATCTTGATATCAATGCTGCCGAAAATGTTACGGTGATCAAAGGTGCTAGTGCGTTACGTTATGGTGGTGACGCCGTAGGTGGAGTAATCGTTACCAATGCGCCGAAGGCTCCAGTAAAAGATACATTATATGGAAAAACTATTTTAAGCGGTGCGAGTAATGGAAGAAGCGTAGGACTAACCACCAGTTTATTGAAAGCTTATAAAAGTGGTTTTTATGTTCAAGGTCAGGGAACAGCTAAATATGCGGGCGATTTGCGCGCACCAGATTATGTACTATCTAACACAGGCTTGAGAGAACGCGACTTTTCGGTGGGATTCGGACTGAACAAATTCACTTACGGATTTGATGCTTACTATAGTTTTTACAATTCAGAAATAGGTATTTTAAGAGCCAGTCATATTGGTAATCTGAGCGATTTAATTCGGGCTATTAATAGCGGAGCACCTGATTACGTGCAGGATTTCACTTATGATATTAATGCTCCTAAACAAGATGTTTCCCATCATTTAGCTAAACTCAGCTTCTACAAACGCTTTGAAAATGCTGGAAAGCTCAATCTGGATTATTCTTTTCAGCAAAACAACCGAAAGGAATTTGATATTCGCCGCGGGGATGATAGTGATAAGCCCTCGCTAGACTTGAGATTGACCACACATACGTTGTCATCAAACTTTCTTTATGATGCCATGGCGGGTGTAAAAGCCAATTTTGGTGCAGAAGTTTCGTATCAAGAAAATTTTCCAGATCCCAATACAGGAATCAGAAGACTTATTCCAGATTATGAGATGTACACTGCAGGCGTGTACGCTACCGCCGATATAGATCTTTCTCCAGATTGGCGCTTAGATGGAGGGATTAGATATGATTTTATGCAGGTAGATGCGCAGAAATATTATTTAAACAGCAGTTGGGAAAGTCGCGGGTATGAAGAGGAATTTGGTGATCTGGTGGTTAGCCGCTCAGATAGTCAGCTACTCGTGAATCCTGTTTTTGATTATCATAATTTTTCCGGGACTGTAGGCGCTCGCTATCGAATCAAGCCTAACTGGGATTTAAAATTCAACTTGAGCAGTGCCTCTAGAGCTCCTAATCCTGCGGAACTTTTTAGTGATGGTTTACACCACTCTGCAGCGATTATCGAACTCGGTGATTTGAGATTAAATCAAGAACAATCTTATAAAGCCAGTGTTGAATTTACCGGTCAAATCGAAGGTTTAAGCTTTGGGATCAATCCGTATTACAACCATATTGATGATTTTATCATTATGGAACCAAGTGGATTGCAGTATACAAATAGAGGCGCTTTTCCTGTATATCAATACGGTCAGGTTGATGCGCGATTGTTAGGGGTTGACTTGCGTGCCGCTTATGCTTTTAATGAAAACTTTGATCTGCAAACGGTATTCGCTTACGTAAACGGGCAGGATTTAGAGCGAAACAGGCCTTTGATAGATATGCCGGCACCTAATATAAATACCACCTTAGGATTTCAAAAACCGGAATGGAATAATCTCAAATTAGGTTTACGTAATCAGAGTGTTTTAAAACAAACGCGTTTTCCCGATAATGACTTTGAAGTTACTTATATCAATGATGCCGGCGAGCAAACCACCGAAAGGGTAGAGGTAAGTCGCACGCCAGAAGCATACAGCTTATTTCACTTAACATCATCTGTTGATTTTGACGTATTTAAACAATCTACATTAACCGTAGGCTTTTATGTAGATAACATATTAAACACCGCCTATCGTGATTACCTAAATCGCCAGCGCTATTTTGCTGATGATCTAGGACGAAACTTTAGAATTCAATTAAAATTAAATTATTAACTCCTAAATTTTTTATTTATGAAAGCAACTAAATTATTTGCACTGGCTCTTGTAGCCGTAATTGGTCTTAATTCATGTTCTTCTGACGATGATAACACGCCTGAAGAAATCAATGAAGAGGAAGTGATCACCACGATCACCGTAACTCTTGCACCACAAACGGGAGAAACTGTCACCTTAACATCAAGAGATCTTGATGGAGATGGTCCTGACGCACCCGTGATCAGTATTTCTGGAGCTTTACAAGCCGGAATGCTTTACAACGGAAGTGTATTATTAGAAAATGAAACCGAAACTCCAGCCGAAGTAATCAATGAGGAAATTCAAGAAGAAGCAGATGAACATCAGTTTTTCTTCCAAGCTTCTTCTGACTTAAATGCTGATTTTACCTACACCGATTCAGAAAATACATATCTCAACAACGGCGTTTCTAATCCTGTAGGTTTAACCTTCAATTTACAAGCAGGTACTGCTTCTTCTGGAACATTCACGATTACTTTAAGACATGAGCCTTCTAAAGATGCAGAAGGAGTGAGCGAAGGTGATATCACAAATGCAGCCGGAGAAACAGACGTTCAGGAAAGCTTTGACGTCGTGATCGAATAATTTTAGACCGTGAACCAATTAATTGCCTTAGGGTTTTAGACGCTTTGGTGGTTATAAATAAAAAAAGCGCTGCAATTATATTGCAGCGCTTTTTTTATTTTCACTTTTAGGAGGTAAACTCTTATCCTAGATAAGTTTTAAGCACTTTACTTCTAGAAGTATGGCGCAATCTACGAATACCTTTCTCACGTATTTGACGTACACGCTCGCGGCTTAAATCAAACATTTCTCCAATTTCTTGAAGGGTATGAGGCTGTTCGCCACCAAGACCATAGTTTAATTTGATAACATCTGATTCTCGTGGAGAAAGTGTTTCAAGCGCGCGCTCAATTTCGGTACCTAATGATTCTTGCATTAAATCTGCATCCGGGTTAGGAGATTCACCAGATTTTAATACATCATAAAGGTTAGAGTCGTTTTCGCCTTCTTTAAAAGGTGCATCCATTGAAAGATTTCGACCTGAGTTTTTCATTGCTAATTTTACTTTAGCAACCGTCATGTCTAACTCTTTTGCGATTTCTTCAGCAGATGGTGGGCGCTCTAAGCTTTGCTCTAAATAAGAAAATGCCTTATTTATTTTACTTATCGTACCAATTTTGTTTAGGGGTAAACGCACCGTTCTTGAATGCTCAGAAATAGCTTGTAAGATCGACTGACGAATCCACCATACGGCGTACGAAATAAATTTAAAACCACGGGTTTCGTCAAAACGTTTAGCCGCTTTTACTAGACCTACGTTACCTTCATTGATCAAATCGGGTAGTTTTAAACCTTGATTTTGATATTGCTTTGCAACAGATACCACAAAACGTAAATTAGCCTTCGTCAATCGCTCTAGCGCTACTTGATCGCCTTCACGAATACGTTGTGCCAACTCGACCTCCTCATCAGCAGTAATCATATCGAGCTTACTTACATCTTGTAGATAGGTGTTTAAAGATTTTGATTCCCGATTGGTTACCTGCTTGGTGATTTTGAGTTGTCTCATATAAAATTTATTTGTTAAAAGTAAATAGGACGTATTATAACATGGATAAATTTAAAATCAAATTAAAATACCAATTTTATGATATTTTTAGCATTTATCCACTAAAATTATATTATTCCCAAAAAATGAGGAACATCCTAATTCTCCTCATCATTTTTCTTTTTCCTTTTCAAGAACGAAAAAAAGCCTCCGCTAGTATTCTCTTCTTCAACTTCTTCCGTTTCTTCTATTGCTTCATCGCTAATAACAGGTTCTTCTTCTGTTCTGATGATAGCACCGTTATCGTCTAGATAAACTTTCTTTATAAATTTTTGTTCTTGTCCGTTGAAAATGGACTCAAAAAATTTAGTAACTCTAGAAGTGCTGTCTTTAACAATAGGAGCACAGCTTAGCGCTTCTCTCACTTCAGCGCTTGGTGCTTTAAAGCGTTGTTTAGTCAATTCAGCATAGGTGGTATCCTGATTGAGTTGCTGCATAAACTTTGCGTAAATAGGTAATGCAGAATTTGCACCGGCACCCAAACCTGTACTGCTAAACCCAATTCTGTAATCATCATTACCCACCCAACTTACCGCAACCATATACGGTGTAAGGCCTACAAACCAGCCATCTTTATTGTCTTGAGTGGTCCCGGTCTTACCTGCGATGTCATTTTTTAGCTTATACGTATACCTTAGTCGGGTTGCAGTACCTTCACTTACAGTTCCGCGCATCATTTCTATCATGGCTTGTCGTGTAAAGTTGCGCATTACTGCTTTTTCAGGAACTTCAGGCTCAAATTGAGCTATGGTTTTACCTGCCCGATCAACGATTTTAGTAATGTAATACGGCTTCATAGGTCTTCCGCCATTTACAAATGAGGTGTAGGCCGAAGCCAGATCACGCATTTTTATTTGTGCCGTCCCCAAAGCTAAAGAGGGTACTTGAGGAAGATTTGAAGAGATTCCCATCCTACGTGCTTGGTTGATCACCTTACGTATTCCTACATCAATGATCACTTTTACAGCAACCGTATTGATCGAATTACTCAGCGCACCTTTAAGGGAATAGGAAAGATCTTCACCTTCACCACCGGCATTTGCCGGCGACCACTCTTTATTATTAAAATAATAAATTTCCTGAGCGCTGTCGTAGTAGGTGCAAGGATCCATCTCTTGTTCTAGAGCAGTAGTGTAAACAAAAGGCTTGAATGTAGAACCTACCATACGCTCACTTTGACTCACGTGATCGTACTTAAAGTTTTCAAAGTCGATTCCGCCTATATACGCAAGAACGCCACCGGTTTGTGGGTCTAAAGCCACAAAACCACAATTGAGCAATGATAAGTAATGCGCTAAGCTGTCTTTAACCGAAATATCTTGTGTGGTCTCGTCTGTATTCCAATCAAAAATTTTGCGTTTTTGCTTAAGGTTGAGTGAGTCCTCTAATGCTTCAGGTGAAATACTATCTTTTACTAAACGTTGATAATACGGAAGCTTTTTAAGACTTGGTTCTAATACCGAAGCACGTTTCCACGGGGCGTAATTTCCGTAAGCTTTCTCATATTGTGCTTGAAGCGCTGCCATATGTTCCCGCATTCCTGCTTCGGCATATTGCTGCATGGTTTTATCTAAGGTGGTATGTATGGTTAAACCATCTTGATACAGGTCATACGAAGAGCCATCTTCTTTCTTATAATTTTTTAAAAGGTCTTGCGCTTCGCGACGAATAAGTTCTCTAAAATACGGTGCAACACCCAGATCTGTTCGCTTTTGATAACTCAACACAATGGTGTCGCGTTCCATCCCCACAGTGTCTCGAGGTTGCAGGTAGTTATAACGCAACATCTGATTGATAACCACATCGCGACGTTTTTTAGCACGATCAGGATAGACTCTGGGATTGTAACTGTTGTTCGCCTTTAATGTTCCCACCAAAATCGCAGCTTCATTGAGTGTTAAGTTTTCGGTGTCTTTATTAAAAAATTTCTGACTAGCGCTTTCTATTCCGTAGGTGTTATCAGGAAATGGAACAGTGTTGAGATATAAGTTGATGATCTCATCTTTGGTATAAACATCTTCAACACGCTGCGCGATGATGAACTCCTTGAACTTTGAAATTACTAAGTTGAAGGCCCCAGATCCTCGTCTTCCGTAGATGTTCTTTACCAGTTGTTGCGTGATGGTGCTTCCACCTCCGGAGGAATCATCTTGCATCAACAAGGTTTTGAAAAACACACGCATTAAACTCACTTTGTCAACGCCATCGTGTTTGTAAAAGCGAGCATCTTCGGTAGCAATAAGCGCATTTTTTAGATGGGAAGGAATCTCATCAAAACCTATAGGGCGGCGGTCAAAAATATAGTATTTACCTATTACTTTCCCATTACGATCAACAAGCTGAGAAGCAAGCGATTGCTCTAGGTGACTTAATTCATACTTTGAAGGAAGTGATCCCCAAACTCCAACATAAATACTGAAGAAAAACAAGGAGAATAAGAAGAAAAGAGACCCTAAACCTAAGAGTGGATAGCGCACCCACTTTTTCTTAATTGCTGAATTGAATTTTAGGGTTGCAAAGCGAAATCCTATTTCTATATATTTTAAAGTTTTTACAAAAAACTTTAGCGCTTTACTTTTTAACTCGGTCAGATTGCTATTTCCTAGGGGATTTTTCATAAAGAAACAAATGTACATGTATTTTATGCCCTCATCTATATAGCTTTAGATTAGTTTAACAACTATTTTAAGGATTTGCTGTAACAAAAAATGACCTTGTGCGTCTTACTTGTATAACATCAATCAAGAAGTTCTTTTAAATTATGAATTGTGTTGAAACTTCATTCAGGCTTGGTCTGAATGGTGCTTCAAATCGATTGGCGAAATACATCCTCAGGATGTGTTGTTGCCGGTTTAAATCTACATTCTAATTTATATATCAATCACAAAACGAGCGGTTATCTGATTCTTTTAGATAGCTGCTTTTTTTATTAGTGTTCTTCAAGAATTAGTATCGCTAAAAATTTATTTATTAAGATTCTTTCCTAAAGTTTGCCCTACTACATTTACAACAAGGTTGATAGGAGTAAGGTTGCGGCGACGCATAGAATGATAGACAGGATTCCACCTATTATAAAAAAGTGCTTAAATCGGTAGATTCCCAGATTGTATATTAGCGTATTGGTTTGATAACCTACCGGAGTAAAAAAGCTGAAGTTTGCCGCAAACATCACAGCGAGTATAAATGGCTTGGCCGGTAGATCAAGACCTGCTGCGACCGAAATGGCTATGGGAGCCATAATTACCGCAGTAGCATTGTTAGAAATACTACCGCTCAGGATCATTGTGATCATAAATAGTGCAGCGAGAATAAACAGATTATTCTTTCCATCAAAAAGGTTCAAGAGCTGTTCAGAGAGCCAAAGATCTGCCCCGCTATTGGTCATCGCCACACCTAACGGAATCATTCCGGCGAGTAGAAAGAAAATTTGCCAGTCTACCTTATGATAAATTTTGTTCATCTCAAGACTATTGGTTGCCAAAAGCAAACCAATCCCCGTAAGTGAACTCGCTAAAATACTGAGCAATCCTGAAGCAGCCATCGTAACCACAGCTACTAAAATGGCTGCCGTGATATACATTCTCTTTGGATTTTTAGTATTTGAAGATTCGTGCATTTTTAAGATCACAATCCCTTCAAGGCGCTCTAAAGTATTGAGTTCGGTTTGTGTGATCTCTAAAAGAATACGATCGCCGGGCTTGATGCGGATTTGATTTAAATCTTTCCTGATCAGACGCTCGGTGGTATTCCTGATGTTTTTGCGCTTTTTAATGGCGATGGGCAGAGCACCTTCTAATTTGAGTCTTTTAAGGTTGTTAAGCGTATTCCCTATAAATGCTGATCCCGGAAGCACTAGAACTTCAACCAGCTGAATTTCTTGTTTATCCCGCTTGGTATTTGATTTGTCCTTATCGGTAACTTTTATGTCTTCAGTTTGTTCCTTTTTACTTCTTAAGGTGCGTTGTGTAAGATGCTCTTCAGCGGAAATTCGTTCTATATTTTCCAGATCAGCCATAACCACAAGCCTATCGTTTTCAGCAAGAGTAATGTATTTTCCCGGAGCATTGGTAACTACGCGATCGCGTATGAGTTTCAGGAGCGTAACATCTGTGTCTTTAAATAAAAAGGTGTCTTGAATGGCTTTACCTATCAAAGGGGAATCACCGTTAATGGTAAGTGTGGTAATTAGATTATCAATCTCATAATCTGTTTCTAATCCTTCTGAAACATTTTTTTTCGGCAAAAATTTTGATCCAATTGTTACTACAACCACGCCAATGAGTAGAAAGATGACACCAAACCAAGCAAATTCAAAAAAGCCTAATTTTTCCACCCCGCGATTCTGCGCAACAGAATTGACAATTAGGTTAGTAGAGGTTCCCATCAGCGTGCAGCTTCCGCCTAAAATACCTGCGAAAGAAACCGGCAATAACAATTTCCCCGCAGCAACGCCATAACGCTCAGAAAGCTGAAAAATGATTTTTATAAATACAATGACCACGGCAGTAGTGCTAATAAACGAACTGATACTTGCCGTAATGATCATAAATGTTGGGATCAGCAATATAAGCGGGATGATGCTCAAGCGTTGCAAACCTCTCGTAAACCAGGCAATCACTCCATTGTCTTCAAGCGCTACGGCGATGATCATCAAAGCAAGAACGGTAATGGTCGCTGTGTTTGAGAATCCGCTAATGCCTTCTTCCGGAGTGACCAGTCCGGTAAGCATTAAAGCGATAATGATGAAAATCGCTATTTTATCAACTGGAAATAATTCAGTTACAAAAAGGAAAATGGTTATTCCTAGAATGATAAAAACTTCAATAATTGCAAGATCCATAAATGGTGTTAAGAATAAGGTCTAAATTTAGTGGGAAAGAACACAGCATCTTGCCAAATATTCTATAAACAATTATAGATTTGATGGGAAAACAATTGCTAGTAAATCTATAAATTAAGGCTGAAATGGCCACAATTAGCTATGTATAAAGTCTTAAGGAAGCATTTGGAGCGTGTTATTGAAATTTCAGATCAAGAATTTGATGAATTCTGCAGTTTATTAGTGCTTAGGAAACTGCGTAGAAAAGAACTTCTAATTCGTCCCGGGGATCGCGTTACTTCAGAATTCTATGTGATTTCGGGTTGTTTACAAGCGTTTCATACTTCAGAAAATGGCGATCAATCAATCTTACAATTTGGAATCGAAGATTGGTGGGTGAGTGATTTTGAAGCCTTTTTTAATGATACACCGGCACGTTTAAGTGTAAGTTGTATTGAAGATTCAACGGTGCTAGAATTGAATAAAGAAATGCTCGAAGAACTTTACAAGCGTATTCCCAAGTTTGAGCGATTTTTCAGAATTAAACTCACAAAAGCTTTTGTAGCGCTCTATTCACGAATTCAAAACGGTTTAGAAAAAAACAGCACCACGCGATATCTGGAATTTTGTGAGACTTATCCGCATATAGAACAGCGCGTACCTAATTATAAAATTGCCAGTTATTTGGGAATTAAGCCAGAATCGCTAAGCCGTATTCGAAAAGAGCTTGCAGAAAGGGAAGCTAGTATTAACAAGGCTTAACAACATTAGTAGATTCTTAACAGCAAAGGATAACATAGGTCAATGAACTCAAGATAGGTGTATTTGTAGCTTTACAAAAACAAAAATTATTATGAGTTTAGAGAACAAAAATATTATTGTAACGGGAGCTTCTAGTGGAATTGGTGAAGCTACGGCCAAAAAATTAGCTGCAGCCGGCGCTAATGTTGTAATCACAGCGAGACGTACAGAGCGTTTGAATGAATTGAAAGATGAAATTGAAAAAGATGGAGGAAAAGCACTTGCGATCACTGGAGACGTTACCAGTAAAGAAGATTGGAAAAGCATAGTAGAGCAGACGCACAACAATTTTGGAAAAGTGGATGTCTTGGTAAATAACGCCGGACTTATGCCTTTATCTTTCGTTGAGAATCTAAAAACGGATGAATGGGATAAAATGGTAGACGTCAATATAAAGGGCGTGCTTAACGGAGTTGCTAGTGTAGTTCCTGATATGAAAGAGACAAAAGCGGGTCACATTATCAATATTTCATCTGTTGCAGGTAGAAAGATTATGCCGGCAGGGGCAGTGTACTGTGCTACCAAATATGCAGTAAGAGCGCTAAGCGAAGGAATTAGATTAGAAATGGGGCCAAAGTATAATACTAAGGTAACTTCTATTGAGCCTGGTTTTGTAGCGACAGAACTGACCAATACGATCACAGATGACGATGTAAAGGATATGATGTCTCAATTTGAAGACTTAACTCCATTGCAAGCGAGTGATATTGCTGATTCTATTTACTATGCATTGACACAGCCAGAACATAGTAGTGTCAATGAAATTTTGATCAGACCAACAAATCAAGATCTATAGGATCTTTAGATTCTTAAGTGTTGAATAAGCAAGAAGTCCGGCGCAAGTCGGACTTTTTTTTATAGTGATGGTGCAAATTATAATTGCTGAAGCTACCTAAAAATAATTATTGGTATGAAACGGATGTAATGGGTTAGAATAACTAGCAGATAAAGGCAATATTAAAAAGCCCAAGTAGCCCTAAAATCAAAGCAACAAGTCCAATAATTACCCGATACGGATTTAATACACTGGCGGCTTTATTGAAGAAGTTTTGAAGTGAAGGGTGATTTTCAAAAGTGCCACCTAAAAGTGCTAACCCGGCCAATACCGCTACGATATCTCTAAAAGTACAGAAAGGCCTGAACAAGAACCAAATCCCTAGAATTAAAGCTATGCCGCCAATAACCGCTGCAAATGGTTTTAGAGCATCGGCAATTTTAGCAAAAAGCTGCGTACTGCCGTCCCATTTATCTAAAGTGTTAATAGCAAGTAATATTCCTGCACAAATTAGGGCAAGCTCATAAAGAATTATCATTGTACAACTGTGTTAGTTTATCAAAGTCGTTAGCGGGTTCAAGAGCATTTTGCTCTCGTATAAAGTTAACGGCTTCCAATAAACTATCAAAAGAAAAAATATCGCCTTTGTAGAAAAAACGTTCAATAACCAGATTGTAAATAGCTGTTTTTCGATAGGTGACTACTGCAAATGTTTTAAAGAGTTGACGCTCATATAAGAATCTGAGCCAATCTTGAGGTTTGATGGCATAATCGTGTATTCGGTTTGAGATATAATTAATTTGGCCTTCTTCACCATAGAATTCTTGACCTACACGTATTACTTCCGAAGCTTTGTTCCAGTCAAAAAGTTCACCTTCATTTATTTCTGAAATAATGAAGTTGTCAAAAAAGTAAAAAGTACCAAAACTAAAGCGATGTTCTTCACGTATAAAATCAATTAAAGGGGAGTCTTCAACACGCATAGATTAAATTTTTCTTTTTAAAGTAGAAAAAATACGAGGTTTCCGAAAACGTTTAACTAATTAATACGTTTTACTTCTAAAAAAAACCGCCCTAAGGCGGTTTTATACAAGTAATTAGATTTTAAGGCTTAGTCCGTGCTGCTTACCATAGATAAAAACTTATCTAAGTTTGGTAGAATTACAATGCGCGTACGTCTGTTTTTCGCACGATCTTCTTTAGTTGCATTATCCACTAGAGGTAAATAGCTGCTACGACCGGCAGCAATAAGTTTAGATGGATCTACATCGTATTTATCTTGTAGCTCTCTAATGATTGCCGTAGAACGCTCTACAGAAAGTTCCCAGTTATCTTTGATATAGGCTCCGGGTTTTACCGTTTGATCATCGGTATGGCCTTCTACCATAACCTCAATTGCCGGCTCAGAATTGATCACATCAGCCAAACGTTGTAATAAACCGTCTGCTTTGTTGCTCACACGATAACTTCCACTATTAAAAAGAAGTTTATCAGAAACATTGATCATTACTACAGTTTCATCAATATCAACTTGAATATCTTCATCTTCTCCTACCGAATTGTCTAAATTCTTTTTAAGGTTATAGGAAATAGCCAAGTTCATAGAATCCTCCAGACTTTTAGCCTGAGAAAGTTCGTTTTGATCTACATTTCTTAAGGTCTGGCGCATTTTGTCTTTTGTGCTTTCAGACATAACAGCTAGATTCTCTACCAGATCAAGCTTTTGATAATTATCATCTCTAAGCGAATTAATTTTGCTGTTGTAGTCAGCAACACGGTTTTCTATAGCGCTGTATTTAGCTTCAAGTTCTTCCTTTTCAACTTGAGTTTTAGTAAGTGAAACTCGTGTATTATCGTATTTAGTTTCTAATTCGGTGTATTTCTTTTTAGAAACGCACGATACAGTAAGTATAGTCGCACCTACTAGTGCAACAGTATTCATTGTTCTCATTTTTCATAAATTTAGTTAGACCTTAATAACAGAGGCGTGCTAAATTTATTTTTTTGAGAATGCTATAATTCTGTTAAAACGAAGATTACCAGGAGATGTAAATCACTAAAAAAGTCCGTAAACAGTACCGTTTACGGACTTTTAATATTATTATTTACGGGAGCCGATTAAGGAAAAGTTTCCGGAGGCTCACCCGAAATATAATGTTTGTATTCAACTAATATTTCTCGGACTTGGTTGCCCTGAGGTAGTTTACTTAATATCTACAACCTCAAGCTCAAAGATCAAGTCTTGTCCTGCAAGTGGGTGATTGGCATCGATCACGATACTTTCGTTGCGTACTTCGGCAACACGTAATTGACGCTCAGTACCGTCAGGGTTTTTAGCAACTAATCCCATCCCAACTTGAGGATCAATTTCCTGCGGAAGGTCTGCCTTTGGTACTTCTTGAAAAAGATCTTTACGAACTTCACCATAAGCTTCAGCCTCAGGAATCGTGATCGTTTTCTTTTCGCTTACTGTCATATCAATAAGGCCTTTTTCAAAACCTGGAATAATCTGACCTTGACCCAATTGAAATTCAAGCGGTTGCTTATCTACCGAACTGTCAAAAATCTGACCATTGGTTAATTTTCCGGTATAGTGTACTTGAACCGTATCGTTATTTTTTACTGAACGTTGTGTATTTTTTTCCTGTGTTTCCATAGTGCGGAAGCTATAAAACAGAGGAGGCAATACCTAAGCAATTTTGTTAAAATAAAAATTTTTACGAGTTCAAAAAGAAAAGCATCAAACCTTTACGATTTGATGCTTTGCGCTTGATTTTATTTAGAAATTAGGACTTCGCTTTTCTGATCTTTATCACTTTTGAGATCACAAAATAAGCCACAAGTGCAATAATAAAGTAAATAAAGTAGGAAACCGGCTTGCCATCACCACCTACGGTAGTAAATAAACGTTCCCAACGAATTTTTTCCATAATTCCGGTACCATTGCTATCCCAGCTAAACCAGATGAATACAGGTTTACCTACAATATGATTTTCAGGAACAAAACCCCAGAATCTACTGTCTTCACTATTGTGACGGTTGTCACCCATCATCCAGTAATAATCCTGTTGAAAGGTGTATTCTGAAAGGGGTTCTCCATTAAGAAGTACTTGATTTACTTCTACTGAAATTTCACGTACTTCTCCCATTTCTTCGCCTTCATAAACTTCGATAAGGCGTTTGTAAAGCGGAAGGTTTTCCACAGAAATAGGTGTGGTAGTACCTTTCTTTGGAATATACACCGAAGCGATCTGATCTCTATTTCCTAAGCTGGCATTTCCTTTAGGAAAGATTGAAGGATCTTTTTGGTCAGTTCCGGCGATAAGTTTTTCTAAAGAAGCAACATTAGGATGATTGCGGAAGCGCTCGGCATTTTCAGCAGTAAGGGCTTGTGTGAAAAATTGTGTTGAATTGTAAAATTTCAGATTACTGATCTTGTATTGATCATAAAGATTTTTCGCATTGAATCCGCCGCCTTTTGCGGTTCCTTGATAACTATATTGCAGTTGAGCGCGACCCGGTAGTTCTAGCGGATTATTATTAACATAAACCTTACCGTCAACAACTTTTAAACTATCCCCCGGAAGTCCTACCGCACGCTTTACATAATTAGATTTCTTATCAATGGGTTTGTGATAATACTTACCGTCATCTAAGCCATAAAAGCGATTTACCGTATCTACCGGCCAGCTAAACACCACAATATCACTGCGCTCAATATCCTGAAACCCTGGAAGTCTAAAATAGGGGAGATGTGGCTTATCTAAATACGATTTTATCCCCAACCCCGGAATGGTGTCGTGAACCATCGGGAAACTAACAGTGGTCATTGGGGTACGCGCACCATAATGAAATTTACTTACAAAAAGAAAGTCCCCAATAAGTAAAGTACGTTCTAAAGATCCCGTAGGTATTGTAAAAGGTTGCATTACATAAGTGTGCACAATGGTCGCAGCAACTACGGCAAAAAGTATAGAGCTTACCCATTCTCCAAATGCACTTTTAGCAACTAGAGAACGCTCAGTTTTATAGGTTACGGGCGCCGCATAGTTTAAATAATATAGGTAAAAGCCTAGCGTAACGATCACCAGTAGCGTATCGGTTGTTGAGTTTTTACCAAAGCTACGCGCTGTTTCAACCCAGATTACAGGAAACATAATGAGATTAACAATGGGTATAAACAATAAAATGGTCCACCATTTAGGGCGACCAATTATTTGCATTAACACGATTGCATTGTAAACAGGAACGATTGCTTCCCAAGCTTGACGTCCTGCTTTTTTATAGAGTTTCCAGGTACCTAAAAAGTGGATTACCTGAACCAACAGGAAAAATAAAAACCATTGCATCATTGTCATGGGTCTACGAGTTTTGTTGTATCTGTCTGTTTTTTACGTGTGATGTTACGGTTATGATAGATTCAAAACATCTTTCATGCTGTACACGCCGGTTTTGTCTTTAAGCCATTCTGCTGCGATGATTGCACCTAAAGCAAATCCGTTTCGATTATGTGCTCTATGTTCAATGGTGATTTCATCTACTTGACTTCCGTAATTGATGATGTGTGTTCCAGGAACTTCACCTTCACGCTCTGCTTTGATTGATATCTTATCATTTTCTTCAGCATCAAGAACCCAATCTGTTTTATCAGAGTGTTCTAAAATACCTTCAGCAAGAGTTATAGCGGTTCCGCTAGGAGCATCCAACTTGTGAATATGGTGCACTTCGGTCATCGAAACATTATAGTCTTTAAGACCCTGCATCATTTTAGCAAGCTGTTTATTAAGTTCAAAAAAGATATTTACGCCTACGCTAAAATTTGAAGCGTAAATAAAACCACCGTTATTCTTCTTGCAAAGTGCGACCATTTCATCATAATGATCGAGCCAGCCGGTAGTCCCGGAAACCACAGGCACATTAGCATTCAGGCACGCCGAAATGTTTGCAACGGCAGCCGTTGGTACACTAAAATCAATGGCAACTTCGGCACCATTAAAATCATAATCATCATTGGCATCAATGGTTTTTACGATCTCGTGACCACGTTCTTGTGCAAGTTTTTCAATGGTTTTTCCCATACGGCCGTAGCCAAGAAGGGCAATCTTCATAATCTAAAATGTATAAGTTATACGCATCCCAAAAGTGTTTGAGAAATCAAATTCGTTGCGTTCCATAAAAGGGGCAAAGCTCAGCCGATCTTCAACCTCATACTGAGAGAGATGAGCGTCAACATTGGCTTCTAAGATCTGTAATACATAAAGACCTGCGGAAATTAAAATCGCAAGTTCTTTATTTCTTCGGTAAAAATCCTGAGCGCGCAGCAGCTGATCTTCGGTAAATAATTCGGTGGTATTGCCATCTTCATCTACGATCGTAAATTCATCAATTCTACCGGCAATACGGTCTTTGTACGCGCTTCGATACTGCTTAAAAAGGTCGTGATTATACACTGCAATACCTACACCTGTACCTAAAGCTCCATAAACAATAGGAATCTTCCAGTAATCTTTATTGTAGGCTTGACCCAAACCGGGCAGAACAGCAGCATAAAATGCGGCCTTGGCCGGTTTTAATGCGTCGTATTCTTGAAACGCGGCGTCTATTTCTTCAGCTTCGATCTGAGGTTCTTCTTCAGGAGTTTCCTGACTGAAACTGAAACTGAAAATCAGTAGGGCGGCAAGAATTATAAGTTTATTCGGCACCAGATATTAATTTTTTTAATCGCTTGAAATCTTCTTCTGAAGAAAACGAAATAATTAGTTTTCCATTGCCTTTTGAAGCTACTTTAATATCTACTTTAGCCCCAAAGTAAGAAGCAAACTCTTTTTTCCCTTCCTGAATAAATTCAGGCACTTTGGTTTTTATTGGAGTAGCTTTACCAGATTTTTTTCCTTCTTTATAATTCTTTACAAGCGCTTCTGTTGCTCTAACTGATAAAGAATCCTGAATAATTTTTTCGTAAATATCGAGTTGGTCTGAAGTATTCTCGATATTGATCAACGCACGCCCGTGACCCATAGAAAGAAAACCGTCACGCATACCGGTCTGAATGATTGGGTCTAATTTCAATAAACGCAAATAGTTAGCGATTGTAGATCTGTTTTTACCTACACGCTCACTCATTTGCTCTTGAGTGAGGTTTATTTCTTCAATTAATCGCTCATAAGAAAGTGCGATCTCAATAGGATCAAGATCTTCTCGTTGAATATTTTCAACAAGCGCCATCTCAAGAGATTCTTGATCATTGGCGATACGTATGTATGCAGGGACAGTCTCAAGACCAACTAATTTTGAAGCTCTAAAACGGCGTTCTCCAGAAACCAGTTGATATTTACCAAACTCAATTTTACGTACGGTAATGGGTTGAATAACACCAAGTTCCCTAATAGAGCTTGCTAACTCTTTTAAAGCATCTTCATTAAAACTGCTTCTAGGCTGAAACGGGTTAACTTCAATATTAGCGAGTTCGAGCTCTACAATATTACCAACAACTTTATCAGCGCCCTTGTCTCCGGCAGCTTTAATATCATTTTCCGGATCTTTCAAAAGTGCTGAAAGTCCTCTTCCCAAAGCTTGTTTTTTAACTGCCTTAGCCATAGTTATGCATCATTTTTTGTGATTATCTCCTGAGCTAAACTTAAGTAATTTGCTGCTCCTTTACTGCCGGCATCATAATTAATAA
This sequence comes from Leeuwenhoekiella palythoae, assembly GCF_900130045.1. GTDB lineage: Bacteria > Bacteroidota > Bacteroidia > Flavobacteriales > Flavobacteriaceae > Leeuwenhoekiella > Leeuwenhoekiella palythoae. The sequence continues at coordinate 314,039 of NZ_FQXT01000003.1, read as the reverse complement.
TGCTTTCCCCATAACTAGGAGCTTCGCTCAGGCGTACATTTCGTTGGATGATCGTATCAAATACCATCTCATCAAAATGCTTTTGTACCTCTTCAACCACTTGATTAGATAGGCGTAGTCGGGAATCAAACATAGTCAGTAAAAGGCCCTCAATATCTAAAGATGAATTGTGTATTTTTTGAACACTCTTAATCGTGTTCAAAAGTTTACCCAACCCTTCTAATGCAAAATATTCACACTGAATAGGAATGATCACAGAATCTGAAGCAGTAAGTGCGTTTAGCGTTAAGAGCCCTAAAGACGGTGCACAGTCGATCAAAATATAATCGTAGGTGTCTTTAAGATGTCTAATAGCGCGGGCTAGCATATACTCTCGCTGATCCATATCAACCAATTCGATCTCGATTGCCACCAAATCAATATGCGCCGGAATCAAATCTAGATTAGGAGATTCGGTTTTCATAATGGTTTCTTCAGCCTTACTAGAATGTTCCAGCAGCTGGTAGGTACCCATTTCTATCGTCTCAACATCTATACCCAATCCTGAGGTAGCATTGGCTTGCGGATCTGCATCAATTAAGAGTACTTTTTTTTCAAGCACGCCCAGTGAGGCTGCGAGATTTACAGAGGTCGTAGTTTTACCTACTCCACCTTTTTGATTAGCAATAGCTATTATTTTGCCCATAGATTATATTGAGGTATTGTTGTGCGAAAATACGATTTATAACCCGCAATAAAAATGCTTTTTGTTAACAGGTTTCAATTGGTTTAGTACAAAACTCATGAAAACATTGGTCAAAAAGGTAAAACCTTGCCATTCTTTTAATTACTGCAAAAGCGCTTTAATAGGATTAAAAATCCTCTGATTTTATCACCACTTCAATAGTACCAAGATGCCTGGCGGCAGTTGAATGATTTTTGGTTTGGTCTCTCTCTTTTTATTAAGGACGAAAACTCTTAAGACTTGTTGCGCTTGGCTATAACCATAGCTTCCAATTGATCCCATAATTCTTCAGGAATATCTTGTAGTAGGTTGAATTGCCCTGCACCTTCTAACCATTCACCACCGTCAATAGTAATGACTTCACCATTTACATAGGCCGAAAAATCAGAAACCAGATAAGCTGCCAGATTAGCCAATTCTTGATGATCGCCCACGCGTCTCAGAGGTACTTTTTTTGAAAGATCAAATTTCTCTGCAAGATCTCCGGGAAGTAAGCGGTCCCAAGCACCTCTAGTAGGGAAGGGGCCCGGTGCGATCGCATTTGATCGAATGCCATATTTTGCCCATTCTACAGCGAGCGAACGCGTCATCGCCAAAACACCGGCCTTTGCTGTTGCGCTTGGCACTACATAAGCAGAGCCCGTCCAGGCATAGGTAGTGACGATATTCAAGATGGTTTTGTTTTCTTCTTTTTTGTCAATCCAATGTTTTCCAAAAGCCAACGTGCAGTTTTTACTTCCTTTTAAAACAATATCAATAACCACGTCAAAAGCATTTGCCGAAAGTCTTTCGGTAGGAGAAATGAAGTTCCCTGCGGCATTATTCAAAAGGACATCAATACTCCCAAAACGGTCTAAGACCGCATCACGCATCGCAACGACTTGCTCATAATCACGTACATCGCATTGCACCGGAAAACAAGTGCCGCCGGTTTCTGATTCTAAGGCTTCAGCGGTAGTTTGCAGCTTTTCTAGATTTCGTGAAGTTATAGCAACCTGAGCGCCTAACTCCAGAAAGTATTTGGTCATTGCCTTGCCTAAGCCACTTCCGCCACCGGTTACTACAATAGTTTTTCCTTTCAGCGCATCGTCGCGCAGCATTTTATTTTTAAAATTCATAGCATTTATGATTTAAGCGTGTTAGTCTTCAAAAGTTTTTAGGAGAATTTCTAAGATCGAAATCGCCGCTTCACTTATTTTTGATCCGGGCCCGAAGACAGCAACTGCACCTGATTGAAATAGGAACTCATAGTCTTTACGCGGAATTACACCTCCTACAATTACCATGATATCTTCACGATTTAATTGCTGCAACTCTTTGATTACTTGCGGCACGAGAGTTTTATGTCCGCCGGCTAATGAGGAAACGCCTAAAATATGCACATCGTTTTCTACGGCTTGTTTGGCGACTTCTTTAGGGGTTTGAAACAGCGGAGCGATATCTACATCAAAACCTACGTCAGCATAGCTTGTGGCAACGACTTTAGCCCCGCGGTCGTGGCCGTCCTGTCCCATTTTTGCGATCATTATACGCGGGCGACGCCCTTCTAAAACGGCAAACTCATCAGCTAACTGTTGGGCTTTTTTAAAAGCTTCATCGTTTTTTATCTCTTTGCTATACACTCCACTAAATGATTTGGTCTGTGCCTTGTAGCGCCCAAAAACGGCTTCAAGTGCAGCAGAAATTTCTCCCAAAGTTGCTCGTTTTCTCGCAGCCTCTACAGCTAAAGTTAATAAATTACCCTGTTCTGATTTTGCACAATCGGTTAGTGCTTGGAGTGCTTGAGTTACCGCTTTTGTATCTCTTGAACTCTTAACACTTGCGAGGCGTTGCAGCTGGTTTTCTTTTACAGCTGCATTATCAACTTCTAGGGTTATAAGTTCATCTTCTTGATCTAGTGCAAACTTATTGACACCTATGATCACGTCTTTTTCGCTATCAATTCGGGCTTGTTTACGGGCAGCGGCTTCTTCTATTCGAAGCTTCGGAATCCCTTTTTCTATGGCTTTGGTCATTCCGCCAAGGGCTTCAACTTCTTGAATGAGATCCCAAGCTTTGTGCGCAATTTTTTCCGTTAATTCTTCAACATAATAGCTTCCCGCCCAAGGATCAACTGTTCTGGTAATCGCTGTCTCTTTTTGAAGATAAAGCTGGGTATTTCGTGCGATACGTGCCGAAAAATCGGTTGGTAAAGCAATAGCTTCGTCTAGAGCATTGGTGTGTAAACTCTGAGTTCCGCCAAAAACTGCTGCTGCTGCCTCAATGGTGGTTCGCGCCACGTTGTTAAACGGATCTTGTTCAGTTAAAGACCAACCACTAGTTTGGCAATGCGTTCTTAATGAAAGGGATTTTGGATTTTTAGGGTTGAATTGCTTTACGATCTTCGCCCAAAGCATTCGCGCTGCCCGCATTTTTGCGATCTCCTCAAAATGCTGCATTCCTATTCCCCAAAAGAAGGAGAGGCGCGGAGCAAAATCATCGATTTTTAAACCGGCGTCAATTCCGGTTCTAATGTATTCCAGTCCGTCTGCCAGGGTGTACGCCAATTCAATTTCAGGAGTAGCACCGGCTTCTTGCATATGATATCCAGAAATGGAGATGCTGTTGAACTTGGGCATATTTGCTGAAGTGTACTTAAATATATCAGAAATGATGCGCATTGACGGTGCAGGAGGGTAGACGTACGTATTTCTTACCATAAACTCCTTAAGAATGTCATTCTGAATGGTGCCCTGAAGTTGTTCAGTAGAGACGCCTTGTTCTTCAGCTGCCACGATATAAAAAGCCAAAATAGGAAGCACCGCACCGTTCATCGTCATCGAAACACTCATTTTATCAAGCGGAATCTGATCAAAAAGCAACTTCATATCTTCAACGGTATCGATGGCAACACCGGCTTTCCCCACATCACCTTCTACGCGCTCGTGATCGCTGTCATAACCACGATGTGTTGCCAGATCAAAAGCTACAGAAAGCCCTTTTTGACCGGCTTTCAAATTGCGGCGGTAAAATGCGTTGCTTTCTTCAGCTGTTGAAAAACCCGCATACTGTCTGATCGTCCAGGGTTTGCGCACATACATGGTACTATAAGGTCCTCGCAAATATGGTGGAATTCCAGCGGCGAAATCAAGGTGTTCCGGAGCTTTATGTTCAGGGCGTATATTCTTAACAGATTCGGCTTTGAACGTATGGCTGATGCTTAGATGTTGAAGGTTTTTTCTACTCATCTTTTAATCTTTTTTGTTCCAACTGTTCGGCAAGTCGTTTGGGAATAATGGGCTCGAGTAAGGTTTTACGCAGATTGATCTTTACAAATGGATAAAGTTCAAGCTCATCGTTCATTTTATCGGCGCTGTTGACATAAGCGTTTGTGCCTACTAAAATCTTTTGCTGATCATCAAAAGCCTTTTGCTCTTTAGCGGCAGCTTCTTTGATCTTCTTCTGAATTTTACCTTCTATTAGTTGGGTTACAAATCCGCCGCCGGCTTCGATCTCTTTAAAAAGTACTAGAGCTTTTTCGGCAAATTGTTTTGTAAGATTTTCTACGTAGTAGGTTCCATCAGCCGGATTGGTGGTATTGTCAAAATGACTTTCGTTCTTAAGAATCAAAAGTTGATTGCGTGCAATACGCTGACCAAAATCATTGGTTTTATGATAAACAGCATCATAAGCGGTATTGCAAATAGCATTTGCACCACCAAGAATGCCGCTCATAACTTCTGTGGTGGTGCGCAGTAAGTTTGTGTTGTAATCGTAAAGCGTTTTATTGCGCTTGCCGGGAATAGCCAGAATATGACAATTTTCTTGGAGTCCGTATTCCCGTGCTAAGGTTGCAACAAGAAGGCGTAAGGCACGCAGTTTAGCAATCTCAAAAAAGTAATTACTGCTTAACGCAACTTTAAACGTAACCTTCTGATTTTTTAATGTTTCACCAAAATGATTAAAGTATTCGTTTAAGTGTGAAAGTACGTAAGCAAGCTCTTGAATAACTGTGGCTCCGGCATTGTGATAGAGGCTTACATCTACACCTATAACGTTATCGTTTTTGCCGTTTAAAAAAAGCTTTTCCAGAGCTTGATGATCTTTTTTTTGGGAAGCATACCAGTTTCCGGAACGGGCAAGATTGCCAAAAATATCCAGATTAAGATACACGGTAAATCCTTTTGCAGCAGCTTGATCTATCAAGGTTTCACAAAATGAAACGTCTAAAAAGCTAAAATTAAAATAGAGTACTAATGACTCCTGAGGCAAATGCTCTAAAAGCTGGGCACTATCAAACGTATTGTCGGCTTTAAAATAAATTGCTTCTGCGCCTTTAGTTAAAGCACGGCTAGCTGTAGCAGCAGCGGTTTGAGGCTTGAGGATAAAAATTTCTTCAACACAAGACCAGTTTTCCGGTTGCCCTGGAATAGGTAATACTTGTGTTTCTTCCCGGTGATAAAAGGGTTTTACCGAAATGCCTTCAGGAGCATTCCAGACTAAAGTTTCATTATATTCTGCTCCATCCAGATCATATTGAATCTTTTGCTTAAATGCTTTGGCTGAGACCGGAGGAAATTCAGAAAAAAGGGGTTTACTCATCGTCTTTAGTTTTTAGGCTATCTTCATACTCAATGATGAATAACTCTTCGTTTTCTTTTTTCATATAATATTCTTCACGAGCAAAACGCTCCAATTCTTCAGAGTCTTTTAATTTATTGATTTGATCACGATCTGATTTTATTTCTTGTTTAAAGTAGGCGCGGTTACCCTCAAGTTTATCGATCTCGTCATTAAGTTCTTTGTGAATAAACCACGAGTTAGTATCAAAAAATACCATCCAGATCGTAAAGATCACAAGAATGAGCACGTATTTATTTCCCAAAATACGAAACCACCTTTTTTGACGAAGCTTTTTTAACAAAGACAAATCAGCACAGATTTAATTAAACCAAACGTTGATTGATAATACTACGAACGATATCTATCGCAACGTTGTTGTAGCGGTTATAAGGTATGATAATATCTGCATATTCTTTAGTAGGTTCAATAAATTGTTGATGCATCGGTTTTAACGTGGTCTGATATCTGGTTAACACTTCATCAAGATCACGACCGCGCTCGGCGATATCGCGCTTTAGTCGGCGAATAAGACGCTCATCAGAATCTGCGTGTACAAATATTTTGATGTCAAAGAGTTGGCGTATTTCAGGATGGGTAAGAATTAAAATACCTTCAACGATGACCACCTTCCGCGGATGCGTGATCACTTTATCGCTCGTGCGGTTGTGTTTCACAAAAGAATACACAGGCTGCTCAATGGTTTCTCCCTTTTTTAGTTGCTCTAGATGCTTACAAAGCAATTCAAAATCAATTGATTTAGGATGATCAAAATTGATCTTAATGCGCTCATCGTAAGATAAATGTGAGTTGTCGCGGTAGTACGAATCCTGAGAAATAACCGTCACTTCTCCCTCGGGAAGTTCTTGTACAATTTGATTTACAACAGTGGTTTTACCGCTTCCGGTACCCCCGGCGATTCCTATGATAAGCATACGTTTAAATTTGTCGCAAAAATAGGAAACTTACTTGATAAATGCGGCCACATAAACCCTCAATAGGCGTTAGTAGCAAGTTTCAGTATACTAGTAATTTAGTTTCGAAATCTATCGTTCGAACTGAGTATTTATTATGAATACAACAGAATCCTGATGGAAAACTGCAGTGGCTTACCTCAAAATCAAATGCTGTTATAACTTGACAAAATTATACTTAATGCGGAAGTTTGTGTTTGATCAAACCGTAAACAAAAGTGCCGAGTAAAGCCCCTAGAATAACGATCATAATTGAAACATAACCCGCACCTGTAAGCACATACATAGGTCCCGGGCAAGCGCCTGCCAATGCCCATCCTAAGCCAAACAGCACCCCACCAATGGCGTAGCGAGCAACACTTTTATCTTTAGGTTTTAACCGCATTTCTTGACCGCCAAGCGCTTTTAGGTTGAATTTCTTTATAATCTGAACACCGATTACGCCCAAAACCAGCGCCGAACCAATGATACCATACATATGAAAAGCACCAAACTCAAACATTTCAAAAATGCGAAACCAAGACGCGGCTTCAGATTTATACATTAATATTCCGAAGAAGGTGCCTATGAGGAGATAAACGATTGTTTTCATTATGCAAATATTAAGGGGAAAATAAGATGGATCATTATTAAACCACCGGCAAAGAAACCAATGACTGCAATAAGTGATGGTAATTGTAAATTGCTCAATCCAGAGATAGCGTGGCCTGACGTGCAGCCGCCGGCATAACGCGCACCAAAACCCACCAGAAATCCACCGATGATTAGTATTAATAGAATTTTAGGATCGCTTAAATTTTCTAAACTGAAAAGTTCTGAAGGAAGATATTCGTTTCCAGCGCTCTGTATTCCATAAGATTGAAGTTTAGCAACTACATCTTCGGCGATAGTCACCGTATTATCTGACAGATACTGAGAAGCAATAAAACCGCCCAGAAAAGCACCTAACATCACGGTCAAATTCCAGCGTTCTTCTTTCCAATTAAATTTAAAAAAGTCTGATTTTCTACCCGCTCCTGCAGCTGAGCAGAGTGTACGCAGATTAGAAGACATTCCAAATTGCTTTCCTACAAAGAGTAAAATAAACATGGTTAGGGCAATAAGCGGACCTGATACATACCAAGGCCAAGGATCGTAAATCCAATTCATATACTAGGGAATTTTAAGATATTTTATTAAATCTAGAGTCGTACAAAGAACTCTAAACTTGCGCTGGCGGTACGTAACAAGAGTTACATTGGTTACTATAAATAAGAAATGTCCTTACCTAAGTGAAGACATTTCTTGAAATATTTGAAACCTATTAATTTTGAGAAATTAAACTCATTGCAAATCCACCACCCGAAGCCATCGCGATGTCAAGCGAAGTGGTACTATCTATTTGAAGTGTTTCAATAGCATAATCCTGCGGATTGTTTTCCCAATCAGCTTCCGGGCCATCTTTATAGAGTTTGGCCTCATAGGTTTTACCCGCTTCCAGAAAATCAAAATCTATTGTAAAATCACGTTGATTTTCGTCAGTGATTCCGCCTATGAACCAATTGTTAGTTTCTCGTTCTTGTCTTGCGATCACCACAAAATCCCCAACTTCACCATCAAGCACTTTAGACTGTTGCCAATCTACACCTACATCTGATATAAACTGAAATGCCGGATGCACTTTACCGTTTACCATATAATGCTCCGGAAGATCGCAGGCCATCTGAATCGGACTATAAATCACCACGTATAATCCAAGCTGATGCGCCAAAGTGGTGTTTACCCGATTCTCTTTTTTATAATCGTCAAATTTGATATTGAATACACCAGGTGTAAAATCAATTGGTCCGGAAAGCATTCGTGTAAAAGCGACCGTTGGTAAGTGTGCCGGCGGATTGCCACCATCTGAGGCCCAAGCATTGAACTCTTGACCACGTAAACCTTCACGAGCTATGGCGTTAGGATACGTTCTGCGTTTTCCTGTAGCTTTAATAGGTTCGTGCGCATTGACTGCAATTTTCTTTTTTGCTGTTTCGTCTAAAACTTTTTGATAATGTTTTACCATCCACTGCCCGTGATGATATTCTCCTTTAGGAATAATTTTTCCTACATAACCTGTTTTTACCGAATTGATTCCGTTAGCTTTCATAAAATCATAAGCGGCATCCATTTGTTTCACGTAGGTTAGGGGAGCAGCAGAGGTCTCGTGATGCATAATGACTTCGACACCTTTATCTTTTGCATAAGCCATTACCTCGTCGAAATCATAATCAGGATAGGGCGTGATAAAATCAAAAACGCCTTCCCGGTCGTCTGTATTGATCCATTTGTCCCAACCGGTATTCCATCCTTCTACAAGCAATCCTTTAATACCGTTTTCAGAAGCAAAATCAATATATTTTTTTGCATTTGCTGTAGTAGCGCCGTGTTGAGAAGAGCCTTTTTCGCCCACCGTAAAGGTGTTCATATCCTGAGTGCCTTCCATATCCCAGGTAGATTTGCCAATGTGCATTTCCCACCAGATCCCAACATATTTCATTGGAGTAAAGTAGTCAACATCTCCTAACTCATTAGGATCGTTTAGGTTTAAGATCATTTTTGATTCAATCAGATCACCGGCTCTATCAGCTATCTGGATCGTACGCCAAGGAGTATTGAAGGGTGCTTTAATTTGAGCTTTCCCTCCCAGGCGTTCAGAGCCTACGAGTTCGCTTATCATTTTATGTTGTGACGGATTTACCTTTAAAGTCATCCCGGCATAATCTGTAAGATCAGCTTCGTGAAAACTCAAATACAAACCGTCTGCTGTTTTCATCGTGACCGGTGTATTTACTGCATTTTCTGGAATATAACTCGCATTAAGATCAGGGTTATTTGCTTTAGCAAGAGCATCAATCTCAGAAAATTTTGTTTCGCTATAGAGATGCTCATAAATATCCCAATCTCCCGGAATCCACCACGTTTTATGATCACCGGTCAGGTTAAAATCCGTGTTTTCATCAGCAATGATAAACTCATTAAGATTTTCTTGTTCAGGGAACTCATACCTAAAGCCAATACCGTCATTATATGCTTTAAAGTGAATGTTGAGTTTTCGTTTATTTTCAGAAGTTTCCTGTAAATAAATGATCAGCTCGTTATAGTGATTACGCACTTCTAATTGTTCTCCCCAAGGCATTTGCCAAGTTTCGTCAGCAGTGCTCGTTTCAGTCTTAATAATCTCGAAATCTTCCGAAAGCGCGTCAAGATCTTTAAGGTCAAAACCCATTGCAGAGGTGTCTACCACCACAACACCATCGTGAGCGATCGTATAAGTAGGTTTGCCTGCTTCAGTGAGGCTGAAAGTAACTGTGTTCTTTTCATCAGGTGAAGAAAGACTGTAATTTTCTTTAGATTTTTGTTCTTCACAGGAGCTCATAAAAAGCATGGCAAAGATTACGAAAGTGTAACTTAGTTTGTGCATAGTATTATGTTCAAAAGCTATTATCAAGTAAAATTTTTTGGTTAAAAACCGAACAAGCAGTTTTCAATCGAATGCGAAAAAGCTGAAAAAAGATAAGTTATTTTAGTGATTTACTAAAATATGGGAATACACTATGCCTGAATAGCAATAAGGTTTCTATACAACTAGCTATTCGCTGATTGTAATAAGAATACGTTTATAGCGTGTAAGCGCAGGCGTTCCTGAATCTTTTACTTCGCAGATTATGTGAAGTGTATCGCCTATTTCAACGTCGTATGGAATTTTAAAAATAAACTTTGATGTTTTTGAACCGGTAATCGTTTTACCAGAATAAGTATCGGCCTCGTTATAGTGCCACCAGGTGAAATGAAGTTGATCACCATCTGGGTCTATGCTTTGAGAAGCGTCGAATTTAAGTGTTGCTCCAGCCTTAGTCCTTACTGATAGCGCTGATTTTTTTAGTTTAACGATGGGATGATGGTTAGCAGCGTCAAAGGGTTTGACACACCAATCTGCCCGAGCAGCAAAATCGTTTTGAACTTCAGGTAGCCACCGCCAAGTAGATTTAAAATATTGGGTACGGGTTCTTATAGCCTCTGGAGAAGTTCTATTTTCCATAAGTTTTGACCAACTATTTTCAAAACCCCACTGTTTTTTAGGTCTGGTAAATGATGAGTCTGGTAGGGGATCCATCCAAACGTTATTTCTAACCTTGATATAGCGCCCTCCCCAGCCGCCGTAATCCGGAGACTCCATACTGCGCAGGCCATTTAGTATCGTATGTAAAAATGCCGGGGTATCGCCTTCAGCATTGAAGGCACCTTGATTATTTTCGTAAGCATTACATAAAGCACCGTGTCCCTCAATAATATTAGTAGTCATCCAATATTTTTTAAAGTAAGTTTGAATAGTTTTAGGCAACACTTTTGGCCATATATAGGCAATACAATCAAATTGATCAGAAATTATAGTGGTGATATTCAAGTGTTCCCAATGCGGCCTTATATACTCTTGATAGGATTGATCCTGCTCCCAAATCATGAATAAACGTAGTTTACGAGCAACATACTTCATCTTTTCAGGATGGTCTTCTTCAATGATTTTTAAGGCTCTAGCAATGGTATTCGTTCCTCCCCAAGCTTGCACCCAAATTGGTCGATGATCATTAGTATCTAAAAGAGTTTCTGCGATAAACTTTACGCCTTCGGTTCGTTTTTGAAATTCCCCGATTTCAGTGATGTTACCAACTTTCCATATGCTTTGTAAATAGTCAGGATGCGGAAAAAGGGTATCGTGAGTTTGTAGATTGGGGTAAACTTGAGCATACAAGTCTATATATTCTTTAACCCAAGTTACGGGGTGAAAGGCATTCCACCCTTGACCACCTTCCCAATGAAATTGCGAACTAGAATTTACAATACCTTCAACCTCAAATTCATTAGAAGTGAGCAAAAAGCGCACCATTGAAGCACGGTCATCAGCTTCGCCGTCTGTAGTCACAAGTACACGTGGTCGATCAACAGTTTGAGCTATTGATGTATTTACTACTGATAGTAGCAGTATAATGATGAATGAATAGTAAAACTTAACCATGATTAATATTCTCTAAATCGATTGAAATATACAGAATAAAAATCTAAAGTGTATTTTTTACAATTATTAAAAGAGTCCGTATTTATTAGGGCTATCTTTTTCGATGATTTGGCCCAAATCCCACAATTCTACAATTCTATTGTTTTCAAATCTAGATATATGCACCACTGCAATCTGCATAGTTTGCTTTGAGACCAGACTGTGCGTGATTACCGTATTACCATCAGCATATACCTTTTTAATTTCGAAATCAAGGTTAGGATTGGTTTTGTGATCTTCTTTCATCGCTTGCATCAATGCATCACGAGAGCCTTCAAAATACTGATTGTGATGCATAAAATCTTCGGCAACATATTTCTTGAAAGCTAAGTCAATATTGCCAAATGCGACCTCTTTTAAAAAGGTTGATGCAATGGTTTTATATTCTTCCATAGGAGTATTATTTTCTGAGAATTCTTTCCATCGTTTTTCCTTTAGCGAGTTCGTCAATCAATTTATCCAGATAACGTACTTTTTTCATCAGAGGATCTTCAATATTCTCAATGCGATGACCACAAATAACTCCGGTAATCTTGGAAACATTAGGATTGAGCTGAGGCGCTTCTTCAAAAAAGGTTTCAAAATTTGTTTTTTCAGCTAGTATGCGATTTAAGGCGGTCTGATCATAACCGGTTAACCAAATGATAATTTGATCAACCTCTTCTTTGGTGCGGCCTTTTTTTTCGGCTTTTGTGATGTAATGCGGATAAACACCCGAAAAGGCCATTGTATAAATGCGATGTTTTGCCATATTGAAGTACTTGTGAAACTCAAATATAACTAAAACATCTTTTCTTCTTTTTTGTATTCTCGTTTAAGACCTGCTATGAGATTCTTGCTCGTAATAGTCAGTGAGTCTTGATTCAGCGCTTGCAAACAACAGTAATGTATAACATTAGTAATGTGTGCCCCGGTAATATCGTAAGTTTTTGCAATTGTTTTTAAGTCGATCTCTTGCGCGTATTTAAATTTCTTTGGAAGTGTTTTTTTCCACAGTTCGAGGCGCTCTTGATATCCGGGAGGTGCAAAATAGACCAAAGCTTGAAAGCGTCTGGTAAATGCTGCATCAACATTATTTTTGAAATTGGAGGCTAAAATGACAAGGCCGGGATGCTCTTCTAAACGTTGTAAAAGATAAGAAACTTCTTGGTTGGCATATTTGTCGTGTGCATCCCGCACTTGAGTGCGTTTCCCAAAAATTGCATCAGCTTCATCAAAGAAAAGAATCCAATTTTTATAATGAGCTTTATCAAAAAGTTTCGCCAGGTTTTTTTCGGTCTCACCGATGTATTTTGAAACTACGGTTGAAAGATCGATGCGGTAAACTTCACGGTCTGTATATTTTCCCAAAAGGCTTGCTGTTAGTGTTTTTCCGGTACCGGGCGGACCGTGAAAAAGTACGCGATATCCTTGCTTGAATCTGTTTGTCGTGTGGTGTTTTTGTTGAAGCGTTTCGTTATGTTTCAACCATATTTCAAGGTCCCGAATTTCTTGTCGGGTTTCGTCATTAAGAACCAAATCATCCCAGGTAAGTTGTGTTTCGATCTTTGAAGCAGGAAACTCAATGCTTAACTCAGGTTCTGGTATGTTACCTGTAATGAGCAAAGCTGTGTATTCAGCATCTAAAATCAATGCTCCACTCATTTTGGGTTCATTCTTTTCAGGTTTTTCTAACTGAATGACCTTGTTTGCGATGAGTTTACTATGCTTATCAAAATACTGCCAGCATCGGACTCTAGCTTCAATATTTGTTCCTGTGAGAATAAACAACGCAGTCTCTGCAGTGGGTAAGATACCGCGGTGATTTTTGCCTTGAATTCCGCCAAGTTCGGGAAGTTCGCCGCCATCAGGGTAAACTTGATTCACACAAAATTTCAGGAGTTCTGGTGAAAGGTTGGGAGCCAGCACAAGTAAGAGTATCGCGATTTCTGCAGCATCTAATTCTAAGACTATGATAAGTTGTTTTAATAGCGAGTCGGGGAGGGCTTTACGATCTAATTGTGGTGCTTCGTCAAAGCTCAAATCAGGATTTTTCAATCGCCAAATGATAAGCTCTTGCAAATGCTGCATGATTGTATCAAAGCCTAAACATTGTGTAGTACTCATAACGTTTACGAATATTTAGCATAAGCTTTTGCCAGTTTAATATCGTATTTGTTTGCAGCGTAACCGGGGCCGTTGTAGCCTCTGGCAAAAGCTGCCCAATTTTTTGAGCGTAAATGTTTCAGGAGTTTATTGACCTCTAAAAACTTCCCAAAAGCCGCCAGATGCTCCCGCTCGTGTTCAAACATTTTTTCTACAAATGCATCAACCGAAGCATAACCCAAACTTTTAAAATGATAGCCCATAATTTGAAACATTCCCCAAGATGCTGAAGCCTTTGTCGCAGCTTTAAAGTCAGGATGATCGTCTAAAGCAGCAGCTTTATTCATACGGTCGTATTCGCCAATTCCGCCTACATAATATTTACGGGTCCATTTTTTATAAAGCACATTAGCGCTCTCTTCTGAAACATAGTTTTTGGGATCGATGCCTTTAGCTTCTAATTGTCGCCAAAAAATATGACCCTCAAAAAGAATTCGCGGTTTATCACCCACCAGAAAACCTTTACCGTTGCTCTCAATTTCATTGACTGCTTTTACTGCAGCCAATTCTAAATCATAGCGCTGCGCGAAATCAATCAGATCTTGTTCACTCAGTAATTTTGAATTCGAGTCAAAAATTTGATTTTCCTGAGCCAGCAGTTTGCTCCAAGTCTTTAAACCTACGATGCCGTCCACGACGAGATCATTTTTTTGCTGAAAGTCTTTAACTGCTTTATCAGTATCTACACCAAAATAGGTAGAGACATAAATCTCATAACCCATTTTTTGTAGTAGTTCTTCTAAAAAATAAACTTCTTGATCTCGTGAACGGTAGCGCAATGTTTTCATGATTTTTAATTTAGTGTTTAGGTCATATTCAATTTAAAGTAACGTTATTCATTGCTCTCAATTTTTCTACGCCAGCCTCTGCTGCGGGAGAATTAAGAATTGCAATAATCTGATCATAGTATTTCAAATTATCTATTATATCGACAGCATCTTTAATACGATTAATACTCACACGGCTTATACCAGAGGTATTAGCCGCGATATGATCCTTAGTATCAGTCTTAAGTTTAACGGGTTGTTTTTTCTCTGAATCTAATTGATAATTGGTGATGGTAGTATCAATAGGGTTATCTACATTCTTTTTGACAATTTCCTGTGTTTTTTCAAAGCTGTTTTCTTTCTTCCGTATGATGATGGCTTCACAAACAAGTTTAGTTGGAACGTGCTGTTCTGCTTCTCGTATTTCTTGAATATCAGCAGAAGCAGAGCTTGGCGTTGCTAATTCATTTCTACTGTAGTCTGGTTTAACACTGTACTTTACGATAGCTCCCGAACTTACAGCAGCTTTTACAAGTGATTCTACGAGACTTTCGTGATTTTTATTACCCTCTTTTGAAAGCGGTGTCATGTTAGTCCATTTTCCTGGACCATGTGTGTTATGGTTTAATAGGTGCCCTCTGATGTAGTAACTACTTCCACCCAAACGGCGTTTTAAAAGCTTGTCAAATAATTTGTGTTTTCGAGAGGTAGGAATACTTCCTCCACTTCCTTTTTGAGTTAATGGTTCTGCTATCATTTCGGTTCCAACAGTGTCATCACCTTTTGTTGTAGCATCTTGTTTGAAAATCTTTGTTGTGGGAAGTTCAGAAACATCCAGACCAAATAGCTTTTCAGCACGTTTACTAAGGTCTGATAGTAAAGCTTCAAGTTTCTCTTTTTTATCTAGCCGGCTTTTATTCTTAGCTTCTTCGGTAGTTCCTTTTAATGGCGCGCGTTTTGTTGTGTCAATTTCAGTTGCTATTTGTACGGCTTCGTTTTTGGCTTTTTGTTTTTCTCCTTTTGGGTCTTCACCAATTACTACGGAAGAAATAAACGTGGTAAATGGAGTAGGGTTACTCGCGACTGTTAGTACTGGGTTAGATTCATCACCTTCAAAATACAAGGTATGTGTTTTATCATCTTGACCTCTAAATTTTTTCTTAACCCGCCACCATTCAATGAACTTTTGTACACCAGATTTTACTTTATTACCTAATTTTTTAAACGCCTTTTTAGCCTTAAGAATTAGCTTATCAATAGCCTTATCTATGCGTTGGCGTATGCGCTGAATAAGGTTTTGCACTTTGCAAGCGAGACCGCTGATGCCTAACAACGAAGCCAGGAAGCCAATGATCACGGGTACGGCGCGCCCAAGTGCTTCTTCAATTTTAGAGGCAATAGCCCCAACGTTTCCTGAAGCCACCGCTTTTACACCTTCAATAAATGCATTGACCAAAGCCATAATTTGACTTCCTCGTTCTATAAAGAATTTTACAATGTCGATGATCATCATTGCCGCTTTGACAAAAGCACCTGCCGGACTCATCAATCCTAAAACCCACTTGATTCCGGCGTCAACTACGGTGGTAATGATCATATCTTGTATACCTTCGATCACCGTTTCTTTTAGATCAGTAAACTGTTCTTTGATGTATTCCCAAATGCCGGCAATTCCTTCGGTTCTGATGATTTGAAAAAGTTCAAAGCCAAATTCTAAAGCTTGTACTACCGGTTCGCCCAAAAGTTTTACTGCTTTTTGTCGCATATAATCCCACGTCAGCCCAAGCACTTGCATCACCAGACTAAATATTCCTTTCAAGCTGAAAATATCTTCCGGAATTGTGATTCCCATTGGCCCTAAGGCTCCGGTTAACCATGTCACCAATCCATTCATCAAGTGCGTCATGATGTTGGTACCAAAATTCAAAAAGCCTTCTTTAACACCACGTATCAAATTCATCAAAAATCCGATAGGATCAGATATAATCGCACCTATCGCATCTAATGCTGCACTCAATAAGTTGGTGAGCATATTCTTGATATTGATGATCGTTTGAATTACGCCCATAACAGCACCCATCGCCATATCAATAAGTCCGCGGTTTTCTGCTTGCATTTCTTCAATGCGCGCATCTACTTCAGCAAGACTTTCCTGATACTGTTGAGCAAGAGATTCAATAAGTTCGTCTTGTTTGCTATTTACAGCATGTTCTAGGTCGTCAAACCTGCTTTGAATAGTTCCGGCGGCTTCCTCGGCGATATCCTGAAGCTCCTGAGGCTGACTTCCAACATAGTCTGCAATTTGTTGTTTGCCTTCAGTAATCTTGGTTTTTGCTTCGGTGAGTTTGTGAGCGATATATTCTGCGATACTTGTAAGTTCGCTATCCATCGCCTCGATGTATTTTTCTCTTCCTTCTTCAAAAAAGGCATTGACTTCTTCGGGTAAACCGGTAAATGCGTCACCCACCCAAGTGACTGCACCACCTAGACCGCTGTAGCGTTCAGCTTTATAAGCATCCATTTTTCGTGCTACATAATCCTCAAACACCTTCTTGGCTTTTTCTGCTGCTGTGGTAAACTTTGATGCAACCTGTTCTTCGAGTTCGCTTAAAATTGTCTCTACTGCATTTTTTGTGCTTTCAAACAGGGTGTTGATTTCTGATGCAATGCGTTCTCGGGCAGCGCTGTTAGCAGTTGCTGTGTTTTGTTGATCCAGTTGAGCATTTCCCAGCGAGGACGCTCTGCTGTTATACATAGCATTGAGTTGAGCGCTACTATTTTGCTGCGCAGAATTTTGTGCGGAAGTTAAACTTGCTTGCTCTGACGCTCCAAATGCTACAGGAGCTTGATTTGCGTGGTCACGAGCTTCGTTCGTTGCGTTTAATGCGTTATCGAAGGTAGGTTCGTTACTGTTATGAAGCATATCCTCAGTGACTTGATTTGCTTCTAATTGCTGATCTATTTCATTTACGTTTTGTTGTAAAGGAGCCTGTACTAGACTGTCAGGACGGGGAGGAGGTGCAGCTGCGTTTGCGTTTACAGGTGCTGGTCGCTGACCTACGGGAGCCTCAGGAATGTTAGCAACCTCACGTTGTGCAACAGAATTAGGATCTGGCGCTGTACTGGTCGCTTGGTCAATCGCTCCAGATGCTTGCTGACTTTCTGCATTGGCCATCCCAACTCCAGCTTGAGTAACCGAATCAATATTATTATTGCTTTCAAAGTCATCTGCCTCTTCTTCATTTGCCGGAAGTTGCATCGCCTCAATACGTTCCATCAGGCGACTTTTAAAACTTAAAGCGTTAAAAACTCCCGGTTCTTGTGCATTCATTACCTCAACCTGATTGGCTTGTGCACCGCCCATTTGTTCATTAGCAGCACGTGGTGCAGCCGCTGAACCTGCTTGAGCAGAAACCTCAGCATCGGGCGTTGTTTGAGCAGCCCTTGATCTGTTTGTTATGGATTCGGTTAATTCCTGAAAGGCTTCATTTTCTTGAGCAGAAGCAGGGTAGGAAGGGTCTTGAGTTTCGGTTTGTGCTGAATTTTCCTGAGATTGAAATTGCTCTTTCTTTGTTTCTTCTGAATTTTGCTTCACGGGTTCTGAAACGGAATCCTGCTTTGGAACTGCTGTTTCGCTTGATGAAACAGTTGTTTTTTTAGGTTTTGACGGATTGGTTGTCAGTGATTTGTTAGCAGCAATTGCTCCTTGCTGAATCGTATGCGTCAATTCGTGTGCAAGCAAGCCATCACCTTCGGGTGATCCAGGCGCATATTTTCCCTCATTAAAGTAAATGTCACGACCAGAAGTGAATGCCTGAGCACCAAGATCTGCGCTCATTTTTTGGGCATTGGCATCGGTGTGAATACGCACATCAGACAAATTGGTGCCGAAATTCTGCTCCATTCTGGTTTGCGTAGCCGGAGCCATAGGTTCGCCATTGTGCTTATTATTTTTTAAACGTTCCTGAATACTTGTAGATGGAGTGGCAGTAGCTTGCAATTTTGCTTGAAGGGTTTCTTCCTCGTTTTCTTCAGTTTTAGCTTGTACTGTTTCCTCTTCTTCTTTTGCTTGAACAGTTTCTTCCTCTTCACTTTTTTTCTGAATCTGGTCTTCCTCTAGTGCTTTGAGTTGAATCCCCGGTTTTATGGTTTGTGCGAGCGGTTTCTGTTGCACTTTGGTTGCTGAGTTTCCATGAGTGTTTTCAACAACTTGTTGTGCTACCGTATCTGCTTCCTGCTCATACTTATCTCCAGAATGCCCCATCTTGAGCTTCGCCTGAACTTTAAAAAAGGCAGCTTTAGAAGGTTTTTTGATATCTGTAGACGGAGTTCTATTTTTAGCAAAAGCAGGCATAACTTAAACTATTTACAGAATTAGAGTTACAGCTTTACTCACAATGAGTTTAATAGCGGCATTCTTAAAAAGACCTATTTTTATCTTTGACACACCAGCTTTTTCAAGGGTTTGAATGATCAAAAGGTCTTTTTGGCTTTGTAGTAAAAGTTCAAATTCTGCAGGAGTGATGGCACCTTGATTGAGTAATAACATCCAGCGTTCTAATTTATCTTTTGACTGTTCTAAGAACAGATCAATATCGTTTTTAATAAGGCTGCTTTCTTCATCAAAGCGTTCTTTGACCAAATCAAGAATTCCCGCTTTTATCGATTTGTAGAGTTCTTTAAAATCCATATTTCAAGTGTTTTTTACATCGTGATTAAGTCTAACAAAGCATGCTTAGACTGTTCGTTCTTTTAATTTTTATAATTGGCCATCAGATCAAAGATCTTGGCTACTTGCGGCTTGAATTCAGCCTTAAAAGCGGGGCTTAATGTGCCTTGTGTTTCCCACAAATTCAAAAATTGCTGGATACTGCTTGCGTCGCTTTGTAAATACTGCCACATCTGTATGGTAATTTCGTTTTTGGATTTGGCCTTTTCATAGCTTACCATCATATCAATTTTATTGATCAATGCTTGGGCAGCGGCTTTGCGTTGCTGGTATTCTTGATCTGAAACTTCAACCAGACTCAAGGCATTGGCTTTGGTCTCCAAGGTTTCAGTAAAACTATATTGATCATAAAAAGAAGTGCCGCAGCTCGATAGCAAAAAGCAAATGAGAAGGCTAGAACTTAATAATTTGAGTGTTTTCATAGCGTAGTGTTTACCAGGTTACATAAATCATTTTTTTGAGCCAAGGAAGTTTTACCATAGACAGTCCCCAAGGCAATTGATCGAGTAGAATGTCTGCAGTTTGCCGCTCGATAAAGAGTTCGATTTTTTCATCGGTTGTGACCCATTTTCCAGAGCGGGTTAAAAATTGTCCGCGCAGTCCCGAGGCCGTTGTATTTTTTAAGGCACTCCAATAGTTGAGTACGGTTTGAATGAGATTAAGCGCTTCCTTTTTATGTTTTTCTTGTAAGACGTTTTCTTTTTTTATGGGGTACGAACTAAAAACACCACATAATTGTTTAGCGGCGCCAAGTTGCTGTTCACTTATATTTTCTTCACCTGTGGCAATGAAATGCAGTAATTGTACAACGAGATCATAATGTTCTTCAGCGATCTGTTTTTGCGAACTAAGAACGCCTAATTCTTCAAATAAAATGGAGAGGAAGGGATGCAGCAAAATGAGACCGCAGTTGGGCAGAATCAAACCTTGGGATTCATCAGTTTCTACCGGATTATGCTCGATTAATTGTTGTTCTTCAATAATATCATCAGAATCGAGTAATGCTCTTTGATTCTGAAATTTTACAGGAATAGATTTCAGTCTTTCTTCAATCTCTTTTTTAGAAAGACTATTGCTTTTAGGGAAACTGATTTTTTCTGACGGCTGAAAAACTAAGGTCGCTTTTTCAAGACTTTGAAAAGAGGCTATTAAAACTTTTGGTGAAAAGCTGATGCCAATTTTTAGGTTGAAAAAGTTAGAAAGACTTTGAAGAGTATCAAGTGATAAACCACTTTTTGATTTATAAAATTCAAAGTGTTTGATCAAGCGTCGTTCGTGTTCTGGTATGGATAAGCGATCGTATTGAAAAAGACTTGATCCTAATTCTTCAAATATGTTTTTTTCTTCAACTTTAGAGACTAAAGCGACCAAGCCATTGACTCTACTTTTCGGTAGTTTTTTTAATTCGGCATAAGTACGCCAAACCGTCAACATAAATTTTGGATGCTCCCCAAATTGATACACCAAACGTTTTTGAGCTTCAGTTTTACTTAAACATTCGGTAAGCGAATGTGGCTGCGCTTCTTTTAAAAATGAAGTCAGTTCTTTAAGATTCAAAGTCTCCTTTTCAGCAAAAAACCAAGGATATCTTCCTTTTTCTAGGAAATAAATAAAAGCCTTGTAGTTACGCTCTTTTTGGTCGTTAATAATCTGATTTTTATTTGATAAATCATTTCTACTTAAACTTAAAGTTTCAGTTGTTATAGTGTGTATTTTATTGGTGATTTCAGATAAATTGGATTCTTTTAAAAAGTCTTTTTCAAATGAAACAGCGACTTTATCTATAGTGTAAAACTCATCTGAAGTGCCTAATTCGTCAAAAGCTTTACTTAAATGCGTACTGAGTTTTTCAATTATGAATTGGCCTAGATTCTGCTTTAAGCGCAACGCTTCCTCCATCGAGTTGCAATCGACTTCTACAAATACTTTATTGATGATATGTGTGGGTTGTGTAATCATACCTTAGCTTGTCCATTGCAGTAATTGATCAAAATGATTTTGATAGCGGTCTACTTTAAAATGAGAACTGTAATCATTAAGTAACGCGTACCAATTTTTATAGTTGATTCCCTCAAGTAGGCTTATGGCGATATCAAACTGTGGATTGAAATGATTTTCAATCAAGTTTAAAATTGAGAAGATCAAGTCATTATCAAGAAACTGCTTGTCTCGGCAGTAAATGCTTAGATAGAATAATTCTTGCTGTTTGAGATAGAGACTGAAATAAGGCTGACGCTGTTCTGGCTTGTTTTTGAAAAGCAATTCTGATAGCTCGGTGAATGCTGTTTCTAGTTTCTTAGCAAATGCTGCATCATATTCACCTTTAAACAAATCCGGTTTATTAATCAAAGTATCATAGATTGCTATGATTTTTTGACCAGCATCTTTCACTTGTTGATCATCAATTTGTTTCAGTGCAGTTTCGATTTCTTTTTTATTTGTATTCAGCTTTTCTAGAACTTCATCTGTGCAAGTATCAGTTTCTGGATCAGGTTCAGGTGTAGGGTCTGGAGTAGGATCAGGATCCGGGCTGTCTGTTTCTAACGCCGGGATTCTAACTTCTTTATGTTCAGATTCAAGTGTGCCACAAGCTGAAGTTTTGACAACTACCTGAATTTTGAATAGCTGTTCTTTTTGTTCTTGCGGAATTTCTAATACAGGTTCTAAAGTAGTTGCAATAAGTTTGGCGTCATTAAACCAACTGAATGCTTCCGCCTGAATGTCCTCAGTGATTCGTAATACCATTACTTTGTTATGTAACTCAGCTTCAAAATGTACCGTTTCCGGAGCCTTAAACACTTCAATAGTTATGGGATCAACTTCAGCAAAAGTTATATTGTGTTTTCCAGGACCTGCTTCAGCAGGAATAAAATACCAAGAATCACCCTCACCGTAAATTCCCTTCACATCATCATTTAAAAGTTTGATCTCGCTTCCTTCTGGTGTAATAGTAAAAGGATATTTTTCTTGGTCGTTAGAACAAAATGGTTCGTCTTTTAGAATTACCTGTATTTCTTTGGGAGCGTCTATAGCAACTTCTAACGTATATTCAATCGTAGTTGAATCGCACAAATCGTTAGACAATGTCAGAGTAACCGGTATTTCAAGAATTTTACTGTCAATATGCTGCGGAATAGGCAGATTCACCGTTGGACGCTCGTTAGTATAGGAAGTACCGTTAATCGTCCAATTGAAGCTAAACAAATCGGTATTGAAGTTATTCAGGTTTTCTATGGAAAATTGCACCGGAGGAAGCGTACTTCCCGGTAGGCCACTCACGCGCTCCGGATTTGTAGTTATACGCGCTTGTGGCTTTTTGGTTGCTGTTAGATTCGCTGTAGTCAATTGACCATTTACCGTAAACTGAATAGGCGTATCAAAGGCATTAAGCTGGTACGGAGTAATGATAAGCTCCGTTTCAGAAAAGCTAATACCTTCAATATTTTTATTGAGCAATGCTAAAACTCCATCTGTAGGACTTTTAGTAAAACCAATCTTTATTTCAGTTTCAGCATTGGTGTCTATGCATACTTCATTTTGGTTTAGGATTAGGCTGCTGCTGGTCGCTGCTTCTTGAATTATAAAGCCAATAGGCGAACAGTCTGAACAGCAGAGGTAAGGCAGAGCAAAATCGGCAACTACTGTATTTCGAGGTATTTCTTTATCTGATTCATTGCTTATCGCTCCCGTGTAAACCATAACAAAGGTCCCGCCGATTGGAACGCCGGCTTTATGCTCAAGCCCCGGATGTTTTCTCGCAAAATTTGAGAAAATAAGTTTGTCAAGAATTTCTTCTTTTTTGGTCTGAATTTCACTCAGAATAATGTCTAAAGAAGATGCGGCGCAACAGTTGGCTTCGAGCCGGTCTAACATAAACGTATAAAGCGTCTCATAGCCAATGTGAGTATATTCAGCTTTTGGGTTGTAAAAGATTTCATTGATGATAGCTCTTGATTTTTTAGTATACGCACATAAATCATCCATCGCAGCGGCATATTTTTCTTTTGTGTCCGCGTTTACTTGGTCTAAACTTTCCGGGATATATGAACTTACAATTTGTAATCTGGCGAGAATTCCGTTAGGTATGGTGAATCCTACTTTTAATAAATTTTGCTGTTCAGGATCAATTTTTGGATAAAGTTCTTTACGTTTAAGATCGATCGCTTTTTCAATTTCAGTAGCGCTTCCTATAAAGTTTTTATCGAGCACAGTGTTCATTATAAAACCAAGATCTGAGGTTTTTGTTTTTAGATTATCAGTAACTGTGGCGTTAACTTTGGTTTCAGTAATAAAGGGCGTATACGCTTTAACGCCGGTATTGAGAACTACGGGACTAACAGGTTCTACAGTTTTACTTGCTTTCAACAGTACGGGCTGAACGGTGTTTTTTTCCGTGCTTAATTTGGAATACGATTTTGGCTCAATAGAATTGAGTACTTCTAATTTTTCTCCTAACACTACAAAAGAGCTTTGATATTCACTTACCATATCTTCAATAGATGCTCCCGTGGAGATTTTTTCTTGTGCTTTATCTAGAAGTGTGATCAAGGGTTCTCGATCTGTCTTATCGCGCGCAGCAAGAAGATTTGCATTGATGTTAAGTTTGCCTAGAAGCGAAAGCTGATTGTTGCTGAAAAGTAAGTCAGTAGGCTTTTTGATCTTATCCGGGTCTATAAGTACCTCTTTATCTAATAAATCATCACGGTCAAATTGTTCAAAAGCATAATTATGACTGCCCAGATCATCCATATTAAATCCGCTAAAGAACTCCGTAATATCTTTATTGATACAATTTTGTTCTTGGCGCCAGGTTTTAAGATCAGTATCGAGATAATTAAAATGACACGCATAAGCGTCCATATCAATATCTTCAATTTGTTGATCAATATTGATCGCTTTAATGTCAAAATTAAGTCCGTAATCATTTTTCAGTTTTGATACTTCTTTTAGAGCTTCATCATAAGGCATACCGTGAATTCCTTCAATCCTTAGAAAGTCATAGTTGCTCAAGTCATACTTAAGTGGTTCTTGAACGGCATTAATTGGCGATAAGTACTTCTTGAAATAGCTTAACTGAAAGGCTTCGTTAAAACGTTGTGTGAGTTTAAAATCCCATTGAAAAACCAAATCTTCTGATGGATTATAATAAAATGGAATTGCACAAGCTGCGTTTTCAGTACTTATGCTCGTAGATGGTGTGATGTCTGCACCTAGCTGTGTTTCCGGATTGAATGCTTTTAAAAGCAATAGCATTTTACGTACTAAAAAGTGCGCTTTTTTAACCGGAAGTTTTCCTGTTATTTCTGTGGTGGCAGGGTAGAAGTGATGTCGGTACGCTATGCTACGAGATGTATCATTTGGTCTCCCCAGAATCAAATGTTTTGGGAACGCGTCTATATTTGGACAACAATCACTTTGAATATCAAGAAGCAGGTCTCTTAATTCATTATAGATTTTTACGAGATCACAGAGGTGATCGTAGAGGTATTGTATATCCCCATTATTTTGTTCCAAATGATTTTCAAGTGCTTTAATGCTTTGTTCAAAATCTTCTGAAATATTCAAGCCCAAAAGCTGACTAAAGTGGTCTGTTATCGTTTTGAGTGCGGATTGCAATTGAGGTACTACCGTGTTTATTTTTTCTGCATAGGCGCTAACCAATGCCGAATAGGTCTTGGTATTGACGGTAGTTTTTGTATTTGAATTAAGGACAGGGGTAAAGTTCTTAATAGCCGTATTTGAAGCACTTAAAGAATTATATCCTATATCAAGCGCAGGAGTTTTTACTGAGGAGAAACTGTTTTTGAGAGGTGAAAGTGCGTTATTAGAAATAACCAGGTTCTTTCTAATATTGGTTAGGTCAAAAAGATCGCTTAAGTCAACTTTCAAGGGTGTTTCAATCTCTTTGGCGCCGCTATTTAACAACACGCGAGGCATCTTAATAGGCGGAAGCTTCTTATAAACGTCAAGGATGTCATACTTGCGATAGATACTATCATTTGCCAGCAAATATTCAATGTCTTTTTCTTCGACTAATAAAACCTTTAGTTTTTGTACGTGTTGCTCCCCAAGATTATCGCAATTAGTTTCGGTACATATATCTGGAGTTTTTGCATAAGATTCTAGATAGAGCACCACAATTTTATCAGTAAGATCTAATGTCGTTAAAGCTTTATCTGTAGTTTTTGAGCTCCCTTTTGGGACAAGTTCGTATAAAGGAATGGTCGTATAAGTATCACTATTTAAAGAGGTTGTTCTAAAAGCCTCATATTGCGCAAAATCATCCTCAAAACTTCTAAAGTGAGTGTAGTGAATAGCCTCTTTGGCTAAAGTCTTGTAGATAAGGTTCTGCGTGCTTTCATCGGTTGGGGTTTTCTTTGTGTCTACAAGTAATTTAATAAGATCACCATCTGTGGTAATGCCACACCCGGGAGTGATCGCAATAGTTTTTGTAGCCGCATTCAAACTGACTTCAAATCCACAAGCGATCCCCACACCGTTGAGGCAAATACGCGTCAGACGCTGCTGATCTTCAAAATAATCTAAAAACTCATTTAACTGACCAGAGGTTAATACTTGGTCATCTACAAATGCTCTATAGTCTGGCGTTATCTGGTGAAGTATTGGTCGCATAGCCTTATATTTTAAAGTTTGCCAAGATGAGTACGCCCCAAAATGACTTTTTGATTAGTTTTTTGCTCATAGGTATTTGATGGAGAAGGGGTACAGCTGTAAAGCCTGCCTTGATGGTAAATGGTGTGCAAACTGCTTAGCACTTTATTTAGGGAAGTAAGTGCGGTTTCATCTTGTTTCTGGCCGGCGTTGGTCTTAGAAAGCAGCCAGTTTTTATACGCAGCTTCAAGTAAAACCATTTCATTTTCTTTAGGTGGATTACCGTCAGGCTCGGTATAATTTTTTGGATACCCAATCCAGCATATTTTTGGAAGAATATGTGACGGCAGTTCTCTGCAGATCAAATCTTCCACATAGCGTCTAAAGTCTATATTGCCAAAGCGTTCCGTCCAACCCGGAAGTACAATGCTCACTCTAAAGCTATAGGGGTCTAACGGTTCACATGCTTCTTCAATCTGTTCTTTACAAATGGGTAGAAACGTATGTTCTGGTGCTGTATTTTTAGTAATATCAGGTCGGAGAAGTATGTGTTCAATAAGATACATTCCTTCATTTCCTGCAAAGGATTTGACCAGATTAAGCACAGCTCTACTTGCTTTACGCGCATTAGCTCTACTGTTAAATTGAGCAATACGCCGGGCGATAATGTAATCTTCGCTTTTTGTATTGGTGATCGTTGGATTCACAAGAACGAAATACCATTTAACCTGATCTTCAGGATTCTTCTTTTTGATTTTTCTGAACTTGTAATTCGAAGGATCGGTAGCATAGCGTTTTACCAGTATTAACTCTTGGTGCAATGCTTCAAGACTCGCGTAATTCTTAGTTGCAGAAGACAGAATGGTCTTTGAACCGTCTTTTATTCGCCAGCGATATTCTAGTTTGTTATCAGCGTCTTTTTCCTCATAAATTTCAACGTAATCTTCAGAAAGATTTCTGCGGTTGATGTCAGTAATTCCTAATAGAAGATAGAGCCGTTTTTGTAGCGCAGAAATATTATCAGTTTCCCAAAGTTGAGCTTCGGGTTGCTGATACCAGTTAAAAGCTGCTCCTCGCGCATAACTACTTTCAGCATATTGCTTTAACAAACGTTCTTTGGTATCTAAAACCGCATCATTTGCAAGATCTCCATAGATCTTTTGCGTTAGAAAAGCGTAGTTACCAAAATCTTCTGCAAATCGAGACAACAAATGGTCTACTATTTCGTGGCGCTTTTCACTGTTTCTAGCAGTATAATCTGAATAGAATAGGTCGCTTAATTTTTCCTCATCGTTATAATTTTGAGGTTCCCTTAAAAGTTCCTCAAGACCTTTTATATCCGTAAGAGGTTGAGCAAAAAAGTTTTGAGATTTATCACCAGCAACCGAAAGTAAATTACCTACGGTACTAAGGTGTTTAAAATAATTAGCCAAAAGCTGATCGAAGAATAATAGATAGGCCTTGAGTTGCTTAGCCTTGACCTTATCAGCTTTAGAAGCATTGCTTTTGAGTCCGTAAGGGCCTATACCATAAACCTCTGGAAGATCGTTTTGAATACTGCTTGTTTCGGCAAGGTTGGTGAAAATTCCTTTTGGTATGTCTAAATCTTGAGAAGCACTTTTGATTTGGGTACTCACAAGGAGTTCCTGTTCTTCAAATGCGGTTTGATATGCTTTTACTTTATTTTCATCAGGTACAAGCGGTATAAAACCTTTAAAAAAGCTCCACGAACTTTTATCGCATAGCACCGGTTTTTTACCGTTTTCAATACAGATACCCCAATTATCAGGGGGAGGTGTTTGGTCAGAACAAGCGCCTATACTTATGGCCTTAACATATTTAATTCCATCTATTTTAGTAAGTATTGCGATCAGATCGCTTTGGCGTACTTCGGTTCTTAATTGAGCTGCTTTTACCTCATTACTATCTAAAAAACCATTTTCTAATACTGGTCCGTTAAAGATCTCTTGAGTTTCTAGACCTAATTCAAGCAATTGAGCTAAGGTTTTGGGACGTATTGAAGGCGTAAGGTATTGATCAATCTTTTGTAATACAGTTGCTTTTACGAGATTTTCATCAGCCTCAGGTTCCAGTTCTAGTTGGGCGCAAATTTTAATGGGATGTTCCCCAACCTCAGTGATATGAATGAGGTCTTCACATAAATTGCGGTTGGTTTGGTAGCGCTTCATTAGTTCAGGTCTCAGGCTATTTATAGAGCGGGTACCGTCAAGATCAACAATGAGATCATATAATCCATTCAGTATCGTTGTATGTTCATCTTGAGGCTTTAAATATGAATAAGACGTATTTTTTAGAAAGCTTCGGTAACTTAATTTGGCATCTTTTGTATTGATGTAAAGTTTCTTATTATGCTTTATTAACCAGGCGTTACGCACTCCCGGAACGTCTATAAAGAGTTTTCTGTAATCTAAATGCGTTACCGGCTTACAGCTTAAAATGTCTGAAGCTTTATGAAACTGATCAAGGTTATCTTCCTGTTTGTGGGCGATAAGCGTTTCAATAGGAAGGCTCATGCGTTGACCAAGATCGGTAAGTGCGTAGCATAACACTTCGAGAATGGTTATCCCGGGATCGTGGCTGTTATAGTCTGTCCATAATTTGCTACTCAGAGATTCTATATAGGCAATTCCGCTTTTGCGTAAAAATTCAAAATCAAGATCATCCTGAGTGCTTGTATTCTTTGATAGCGATATGTGTTCTTGTAAACCTAACATGAGACTAGAACAGTATTTTCGTTAGACTTACACGTGCTTTTTGCCAAATCAATAGTGTGTGTTTTGGCAGAAACTAATATAGCTTTTGGAGAAGAGGGGACGATTTCATTTTTTGGTGTTGCCTGATGCATTAAAACTACATCGCTCAAATAGTCTACATAGCTTAATTGTTCAAGATGACTTATAAGCATACTTTTATTAATAGACACGCCAAATGTTAGCAGGGAAACCTCTTCATAAGCCCAAGGCGAAAGCCATTTTTTCACAGCTTCCTGTAATTCATTTTTATAGTGATGCTCGTCATAACCTTTATGAAATTTTACTTTGAGAGCAACACTTACAGGCTCATACTGCGGATTGATTATTTGCGGCGTGATGAAATACGACGTTCGTTCAATTAAAAATTCTTGAATTTCATTCAATTTGGCAGTACTGCTTCTAGGCTCAAACAGGTCAAAAACGGGTTTGTTAACTGTATTAGGTATGACCACTAATGTGACTTTCCCTGCTGCTTTAAATTTAGTTTTACAGGTATGGTTTAAACATTTTACCTTATAAATTTCAGGGAAGTTCTGTAGCACCAGATGTTCATAATCCCAAAGATTCAATGCACGATCCTTATGGCGTAGTCGTTCACTTACTCTTCTGTAATAATCAGCTTGGGACTCTTGAGTTCTTCCATTGAAGCTAGAATAGGGTTGCATTACTTTTTTAATGGAAGCAACACGCGTGTTTAATTTGCTAATGCTTTCTGCAGGCAAACCATTTTTTAAATGCTGAAAACTTGCGGAAGCTAAATGAGCTTTTACAACCTGAGTATGAATATTTATAAACCTACACACTACATCAAAGGCTCTAGATGTATGCGCTCGTAACCAAATAAATCCTTTAGGCATTAAAAGACTTTCGGTTGAAGCCGATTCAGGCAAGGCCAATGTAATAATTCCGGTTTTTAGAAAATTGTCTGTTTCTTCCCGCAGGATTTCCTGATCGGTTAATGCTTGCCAACCCGAAGCAGTAAGAACTGACCATTCGATTTTTTCTTGTTCTGCAAACGATTCTTTCAAAGGATTTTCTGTTCCCTCTTGAAGCTGAAACAAAAAGCTTACCTGCGCTCCGGGCTGGGCATTTTCAAGAGCTAAATAAAGATATCCTCCTTCCTCGTATTGAGGAAACACCGTAGTACCCATTGAAACGCCATATGGATGAATTTGATAAAAATTTAGTTGCTGATCAGTTTCTTCTGCTTGCTTATCTGAGGTAAGGTCTAACCGTTGCGTAGCGTAATAACTGAGTTCTAACGATTCCAGAAGTGGGGTGTAAGGCTCGTTAGGAATAATTACTTCTGGATCTTGAGCGGCCAAAGCCAGTGCGTAAAGTTTAGGATAGAGTGTATGATAAAAACTTGTATTTAAAGTAAGTTCAATAGGATGTTCACCAGATTGGATTCCGTTTTCACTCAGACTTTTAATGTTGATATTGGTTTGGGATGCTCCTTCAGTAAATAATGGATGCGTATCTTTAGATTGAGAAGTGCTAAAAAGTCTGTTCTCATCTGCTATAGTAATCTGTGCAGAAAAATGGTCGTTACTCTCAACAATGAGATTATCAAGATCAGAATTCCAAGTTTTGGGAAGTTTAGCTAACTCTGTAACTTCGGTTTTACTGCCAATCTTATAAATACTTTCCACAAAAGCGCGCGTAGAATTGATGGTGCCGCTTCGGTATCCTAAATAATGATCTCTAAAGCTTTGAGGTAAATTAAGCCAGTTAAGCCTAAGGTTTATTTGAAGCCAATTCTTGGTTGTAAGTTCAGAGCATTTTATTTTAAAACGGGACTTTTCAAATGGTCTAGGCCCAAAAGGATAAAATGGTTTTGATGCGCTTAAATTCCCGATGTCATTACTTAAATCAAGCGTTGTGAGTCCATCAACCGCCACGGCAATTTCGACATCATCTAAAATTAATTCACTAAGCGATTGGGCCAGATCATAAGATTCTGTAGAATTTATGGATAACTGCAGTTTTACTACCGGAATTCCATTTTTAAAATTTCCAGTATGGATTGCTTCATCAAAGCCAACAATTGCTTTTTCTGAGGCTTCTAAACTAAAAGCAAAATTGATAATTCCAGATTCTGATGAGGTTTCAAAGCCCGGATAACTTCCTTTTTCTTGTAATCTAATTGGACCGATCCAGCCTTTTTCACCGGTGACAAAAACTTCAAGTAAATTAATAAACTCCTCACTATCAATCTTTTTGTTTTCTTTATAGAAGGTTGAAATACGCACTTGACGTAGTCCGGATTCCAAGTTCAGTACGGTGGCAGCTACAGCAAAACCTAGAGTAGCATTGGGTAATTCAGGACGGTTTTTAAATGTTTTAGGATAGCCGAAGGGCATCCAAAATTGTTCTTCTTTGAGTTCTTGGTCTATACCATCTAGCGTATTGGTTTTTTGGGTTGCCTTGAGTACTTTAGTTATAGGATCTTTATAATTACTTCTAATATTAGCGAGCTGAGCCTTGTTTATGACTGTGGTCTGCTCAGTTGCGTAAAGAAGTGGCTTATTGTGCTCGTCTTTTCCTGCAACGGCTTGGGTAGCCTCAGGTAATGCATAGGATTCTATATTTTTAGCGAGTTCAAATAGTAAATGAACCTGATCGTTTTGAGCGGGTTTCTTGGCGATCTTTAAAACTTCAGAATAGTAAAAATCCAGATGTCTTGTAGTGATCGTATTAAACCGATTTTTAGAATGTTCTAATAATCTTAAAAAAGAAATAAACAGGGCTAAGTGCGGCGTAATGGTATGTTCCTTTTCACCTTGCTCTAAGTAATTTTGAAGCGTCTTAGCATCGCCAGAAATAAAAAAGGTTTGCCAATCACCTATAGCTTGTTCCGGATTACGAGTACCGAAGTACTTAACCTCTTTGGCAAAATTGTAAGCCAATTGCATATAATCCTCCCAAGACAAGTCATTCAGTTGAACTGAAGCAGGATTGGGGGCTGCGGCAGTTCTATCTTCTTGAGACGTTCCGCTTAGCGCATTCAAAAAAGAGTTGATACAATTGGTACTCATAATTATTTTAATTCAGTTCCTTCATTGATGTAAAAGGGATAAACCATATTGCCACGCGAATTGGTTAAACGCACGGTGTAATGCACGATCATGAGTACTTCACCCTCTAGAATACGTGATTGATCAAAATCGATCTTATCCAGTTCGATTCGTCTTTCATTATACAGGATGGCCATTTTCACCCGGTCTACGATGTAGGTGCGCGTGCTCATATTTAGTCCTTCAAAAACAAAATCACTTAAGCTTGAACCATAATTAGGAAGCATAATGCGTTCTCCCAATTTAGTATTCAGAAGAATATGAAGACTTTGATTGATGTCTTCAATAGCAGAAACCATTTGGATATTTTTAGTTTCTTTATTAAACTCTGGTGGAAAACTCCATCCTATACCTAAAAATGATTCTTCAATTTTCATAATCCATTATTTTTAACCGCCAATATCAACAGTTGGAGCTCCTATAGAAATTGTTCCGCCGTGTGCTGTTGAGTCTCCCATTCTGGCCGCCGGCATTCCGCCAATTAAAACACTTGTTGAACCCGAGGCGATCACATCAGGAGGTCCTACACAAACCGCATTATCCCCAACGCGAGCTGCCGGCATTCCTTCAATAAGCACGGTAGGCTCTCCCGGCCCAATTATAGGCCCGCCCACGTGCGGAACAGTTGGCGTTCCCGGCGTTTGCATCGGGCAGGTATGCATATCGTTAAGTCGTGCTGCAAGTGGCATAGGTTTAATTTATTTGTACTAATGATCCTTTTAAAACAGCTATCGCTGAGGTTGATAATTCTGCTCCTGCTGCGCCTTCGGCTTTTAAATCTTGTTGTGCTTTTATGCTTATGTTTTGTCCCTCAAGATTGAGGTCGCCTTTAGCCTGTATAGTTATAGCACCGCTGCTGTCTAGAGCGATTCCGTCACTGGTGAGGCTGACACTACTAGTGCCATTGTCATCAACATGAATTTCCTCATCGTCATCATTGATGATTATGCTTCGACCTCCTGGTGTGGTGATGGAAACTGATTTTTTTTCATCGTTGAATAAAAATTGAATTCCGCTACGCGTAAAAAATCCTTTTTCATTATTCTCATCGGCTGCCTCGATTGGTGCAGTGTTAATACTACTATGTAAAGCGCCTAGTATAACAGCGTCGTTGGGATCGTCATTGATAAATCCTAGTATAACTTCGTCATCGATCTCGGGGCGGAATAGGGATCCGCGATCTAAGCCGGCATCTAGCAGTGCAATACGTGCCCAAATCCCTTCTTCAGCATTGTTGATGATTGGAATCTTGACCAAAACACGTTCGGCACCCTCAGGATCATCTTGTAATTGGGTGACTTTGCCAATTTGTAAACCGCTTATTGCTGGAATAATACCAGAAGCCGGCTGTGCATTTACTTCAAAAGTTTCACTAAACCATTGCGGACTCAAGCCATACTGAAGATTTGTGAACCAGTTTCCATTAGCGATCTCGTGATGTACCGCGGTAATGTATGCTTTGCCATTAAAACGATCGCCTAATCCTTTAAGAATTACGTTCATTCCCGGTTTTACCGAAGCATTCCCTTGAATTTTTATACGCCCCCGATTAAGCGACAACAGATGAAGTTGCAGTTTAGCATCAGCCCAGTCCTGTAGTACTTCTTCGGTTAGATTTCCGCCGTGGTTGAGTTTAAAATTTTCAAGATCTACTATTTCAGCGAGATCCATTTGGGTTAGATTTCCCAATTCTAAAGCGTTAGATGTACTTGCTTCTTTTTCGCTTACTTCTTGATCACCGCTGTTCCAAGTATAGGATGTGATGGTTTTCAGTGCATTTCGGGCGTCTATTTCACCGTCAAAATCATAAATGTTAAGTCCGTATTCTAATGTGATTATCGGTTCGGTAGAAAGATCAGGTTTCTTGAATTCAATAGTGTTTCCTTCAAGAAAACATAAAAATCCGTTTATTTGGGCGCGTAGTACGATAAAGTCCCAATCGGTAGTTTGATATTGAATAAGTTGAGGGTGAGTATAATTTGATTGCTCTACCGATGCATTAATGCCTGCATTACCAAGAATACTTTCAATAATATCACTATCAGAACTATCATAAAAGTAGTTGCTTTTGGGGCCAACGGTAAGCTTAACAGCCTCGTGTTTACACTCAACAACAAGCATAGAAACAGACTCTCTTATTTTTATACTATGCCGAACAACTATACCCGTAAATAAGCTTACATTATCATTTTCATAGCCCGCTAGGATTTCTAATTCGCTGCCCGGAATTAAATCTTCTGAAGAGCTAACCGCAAATGTCCCGGTAGAAACATCACCATCTACCAGAATAATCGATGCATAAGGAATACGATTAACTTCGTGATGAATTACCATAGACTTGATCGAGAATGAAGCACTTTTATCAGTGCCATTGATCAAAAGCTTATAGCTAACTATTCCTGTATTTAGTGCGGTAGCAGTGTTCATGTGACTAATGCATCAAATGGTTTTTTCTATAATAGGAGGGAAGAATATCTTCTGACCGGGTTTAAGTGTTCTAAAATTGGTGATCCCGTTTGCCTGAGCCACTTTCAAATAGTATTTGGAATCGCCATAAATGCGAAAGGCCATCAACGGAAGCGTATCTCCCGATTCTACAATACGTATGTGCGTGAGATCTGGTGAATTTCGGTTTTCGTCTGCCAAACGTAATTCAGGGTCTACCGTTTCTTTAAACCTGGCTTTGATCACTGCTCTTAACGGAGTTCCTTGCGGATTAAAAAGTTTATATTCGATATTCATCTCAATTAAAATCCCTTTAAAAAGCAGACTCCCCCAACGGATTTCTAAATAATAGGGGCGATGTTCATCCCCAGAATATTCAAACGCTACTTCTTTAAATTGCTGAATATCATCGACCACTCCGACGTCTTTATCGTGATTTTGATTGTGAGCAATTATGCCTGTACGATCAAACAAGAATTCAAGATCTAGATTTTTGGGAGGCATTTTTTCAAATCTGGGATCATTGCCACTAGACCCTGCGGCCTGATCATCATTGTATTCAATTTTGTACGCCAGCGTGTATTTTTCTGGATTAAGCAGAGATGTAAAAACTCCATCAGCTACTTTCTCGCTATATTTTATATCGCGAAAAGCGGTGATCTTCAATTTAAAAAGTTCTCCTAAAGCCATTTATCGTTCATTTTTTCGTTCTTGAATACGCATAACTTGTTCTATGCATGCTTCGATGAGTTTTTCTTTTTTAGCAGAAGAGGTTGTCGAGGTCGCAGCGGTAGAGTTGGCGTTATCGCTAACATTTATTTTGATATGCAATTCTTTAATTTCAATGGGCATAATCAAGATTTAAAATAGTTATACGCTAGTTCTATGGTTTCTATAGCGATGCTGTTCTGCTCTGCATTAAAATCTGAAACCGACCATTTTACGGGATACGCGTGAACTACATTCCAGGTCACCAGAGGTTCGTGTTCATTATTTAAAAGTTTGATCGTGACATCTGTAGGACTGAAATCAAAATTTTCTACAGCGTCCTTGCACCATTTAATAAGTTTCGAATCACTTACGAGTCCGCGTTTTAGGACCAGATTAGGAAACTTGGTACGAACGGGTAATTTATGCTTAAACCTATTTTCTCCACCTTCGGCATACTCTTCCGTTTCTATATCTACTGAAAGTCCGCTCACAGATTGAAACTGATGATCGATTTCAGGAGAAACCGCACCAAATTCAACTTTAAAGTGAAAACCAACCGGTGGATAGTAGTCTGCCATTATGCTCCGTTTTGAATTTCAAGCCCTTCGTGCACAATCTCTATTGATTCTATAGCCACTTCATTGGCGTCAGATTTCAAATCTGTTGACTGTACTTTTATAGGAAATGCATTTTTTACTTTCCAAACAACAACAGGCGCGTGCTCTTCATTTAGGAGACTTATGGTAATGTCACGCCGTTCGATGGTGTTGAGTTTTACACTGTTCCACCAAGCGAAGTATTCATTGTCAGCCAAGAAGGTACCACGTTTCATCGTGATGTTGCTGTATTTTTGCATTCCCGGCATTTTAGTTTTGCTGTATTCCGGGCTTGCTCCGTGTCTATATTCTATAGGTTCAATTTCCACATCAAGACCGGAGACTTCTGTAAAACCTACATTTGTTCCGCCCCAATCAACGAGGAAATGAAATTTTGCTAATGGATATATTGCTGCCATTTTTGTGATTTTTAATTACTAGGATTAGATGTTTAGTTTTTTATGATTCCTGCATTTTATGAGAGAATTTCAGTATTATGAATTCTGCAGGTCGTACTACCGCCATACCTATTTCGATCGCCATAATTCCGTTTAAGATATCTTCGGCGGTCATTGTTTCTCCAAGCCCTACACGCACATAAAAAGCTTCGTTTGGTTTAGCCCCGGCAAGAGCTCCTGCACGCCATTGAAGATTTAAAAAGTTTTCGATCATTGCGCGTACTTTTACCCAAGTGTTGGCATCGTTACTTTCAAATACAAACTGTTCAGTTGCTTTTTTAACCGATTCTTCAACCATATTGAAAAAGCGACGTACAGGAACATAACGCCATTCGTTATCATTTCCGGCAAGTGTACGTGCACCCCAAACCATAATGCCTTTTCCAGTGAAAGGTCTAATAGCATTTATAGATTTTCCGGCAACGGTATCTACATTCAAGCCTTGCTGATCGTCGTGATCTATAAGGTGTGTCACACCTACAACACTATTTAAAGAAGTGTTAGCTGGAGCTTTCCATACACCGCGGTTAGCATCTGTTCGTGCATAAACTCCTGCAATTGCTGCACTTGGTGGTAGCACTATGTATTCTCCTGCAATCGCATTTTTAATTGATTTTAGTGCCGGAATCATTTCGGTTGCGGCTGTTTCGTAGGTGCTTAAATAATTTGCCGTAGTGCTGCTGATATAGTCTAATGCCGATTTGATTTCAGTATAGAAACTACTCACAGTAGGGAGTAATGCGGCTATTTGGCTTGATTGACTTTCGGTATCTACAAAATAGGTTGTACTACTTGAGGATGGCACATAATCTACACCTGTTGTAGAATTAATTACATTACTAGCAGTAAAAGCATCATTAAAACTTTTGAGAATATCACCCATAGTCTCCGTAATGGTTTGAATACTGCCACTAGTCAAACTTGTATTAAATACTGAATTTAAATGCGGTTGTAAGGCTTGGTCAGGCGGCGTTGCTGAAGTGTGTTTTAATTTGTAATTATCGGTTCCCACTTCAACAATATCTCGTATAAAATCAATTGCATCGGCATAGAATTGAAGGAGACTAACAAGGTTTCCAATAGATGAACTTGTTGTGACCGTAGTAAGCAACTCTTGATATTGATTATCAACCGACGAACTAGAGTCGGCAAGGTCACTCAGCTTATCTGATACGAGTGCGCTGTCATCTATGAGTTCATCAAGTTGATTAGCAAGACTTTTGGCATCTTCATCTTGAATCAACTCGGCTAGAGTAACCGATACGCCTCCAAAGCTTATTTTACCTTTTAAACTTTTATAATGCACCGTTCGCGGCAAATTTGCTTTTAACCAAGGCGTGTAGGCTGCTCCATATTTTAAGCTGTTCATACCCACGCCATTTCTAAAAGCATTTATATCTACCTCGAGATCTTCGTTATCATTTTTAATACCTAATAGGGCAAAGCGATCGCCTAATTTTCCACACTGTTTTAATAATCCCTGATTAAAGGAGTCTAGATCAGCTTGATCTAATAAACAGGCATCGGGAGAAACTAAAATGGTAGGTTCATCTACTTTTGCGATTTTGGCTAAACCGTTTTCTAAAGCTGTTAATGCAATACTATCTTCACCGCATTTACCTACACTTACTATGTAGCAATCACCGCCACCATTTGCATAGAAAAGTCTCAACGCATCATATAAATAATACGTGTCTTGTATAGTAAAAGAAGCAACTGATTTTGATGCTGTTAACTGAATATCGTTAATATTTGCTTCGGGTGCACCTCCATAAAGGGAAACAAACTCTAACATAGAGCCTATTTTCTTAGGAGTCAAAAGCAAATCTTGTTCGGTTTTATGAGAAACTTTATTTGTATACCCTATAAATGCGGGAATAGCGGTCTCAACCTGCGCTACCGAAGGAGGAAATACTGATATTTCTTCTACATATACTCCGGGCGTTTTATACGATGATGCCATAATAGAAAGTGTTTAATTAATATAAATGTTAGAATATGTTTTGATGAGCGAACCGTCTGTATCACGGTCTTGATAAATTCTAGAAGGAGTAGGAGTAGGGTAGTCAGTACCCGCATTGCTTATGGGGACAATCCCATGCTGTACTAGAGGTTTTTCTTCAGGTTCTGTAGTGTATATCAGAACCTTTGTCGCTACTGAATAATAGCGCCAAATGGTTTTTCGATTATGAAATACAATTTTAAAATGCGGTGTATGCTGTGGAAGCGTTCCATTTAATAAAATCAGATTTAAGCCCGAACCCGCATCACGCATTTTTAAGGAGATTATAAAAGGTTTTTCGGTTCGAAGGTCACCATATTTCTTAATGAGAAAGTCTTTAAAAGCTTCGGAGACCGAATGATTTTTAGCGTTTGATTCTTCGTTGTGTCTAGCTAAATAAACAGGTGCGGCAGCATTGTAAAGCGTGGCATAATTACTTAGGAAAAGCGGACGGTCAAAAGCTGGATCAAGGTCTGTGTAATTATAAAATTGTGGGTCTAAAAGTTGAATATAAAACTCAAGCTTTAGGTCTTGATCTAAAGCAATTAATGGTGTGTAATTAGGAGCGGTATCATTTAAAAGTTCAGCTTCAATCAAAACCACAAAGCCTAAAGGACTTGGTTTTAGCAACATTCTGTGATTCTGTAGGTTTACTTTTGTCTCAGCAGTAGGAACTATTTTTCCGAAGGAATTCCAGTTATATTTTTGAAGTTGTTTTTCAAGAACTGTTTCATTGATGTCAAAAGGAGTGATTCCGTCATCTAAGAAAAACTTATGGAAAATATCCAGTTGAAATAAAGGACGATATGTGGTAATGGTACTCACGATGTTAGGTGTTTAAAATTGGTATTAACCTGTGTGAGTAAAGCGCCTTCATCTAGTACATGTTCACGCTCTAAGCTTAAAATATTGAGCTTATAGATTGCCGCAGGATATGCCTTACCGCCGTTCATGCTCCAGATGTAATTGAGTTCTTCAAAGGAAGGTGTGTAAAGCTCAATCGTGAATTGAAATTCTTTTACAGCTTGCATTACTTGCGTATTTCTGGAAAACAATGTGTTTTTATGATTGAAACTATTTTTCCCTTGAAAAAACTGAAGTATTGCCGCAAGAGATCGTAAGGAAAACGCATACTCAAGACGGTTGCAGGTAAACAGAATGTAGGCATTTACAAATACCGGAGTATTTTTATATACAGGTTTGCCGGATTGAACCGTATAGTTGCGCTGATTTTTGAGTGTCACCTCTTCTTGAAGATTCAGCAATGAAACAACTATTTTATTATCTAATGGTTGATTATCTCTATTGGGCTTATCAATAAAATGCGCAATAGAATCTAAAGTCACCAGATTGGTGCCTAAATCCATTTCTTCTAAATAGATTTCGACTTGCTCTCGTAATATTTCGAGGGATTCATAGAGCATGGGTTGGAGAGTTTAGAATTTTGGTTATTCAAATTTAAATAGATAAATAATTGATATTCAGTGGTTAAAATCCCGAAACACATTGCGTCATTGACCCTTTTTTAATTCAGCTTATTCCCTTTACGCTACGGGGAATTTCCCCCTATTTAACTTTCTGATAATCTATTTGTTAGCAAATGCAGTACTTTAGACTGTGAATCACAAAATCAAGACTATTATGAGGTGTTTTAAAGTTTTTATATGCGGTTTTGTAACCGTATTATTTTTAGGTTGTACAGAACAATACAATACTGCAAAACCTCCTAAAGGAGTTATTTCAATAGAAGAAGCAAAGATTTTAGATCGCACATTTACCGAAACCCGGGCGGATGCCATAAACAAAGCTATAGGTATGCCTGATAGTCGATCAAGTTGGTGGTCTGTAGATGATCTAGAAGCCTATATCGCTTATGCAAAAAGTGTAGCGAAGGAAAAAGGATATAATGTAAACGGCTTACGCGTGTATTATGGCGCTTATCCTAAGGATTACCATAATGCTGAAGTTTCCGGATACTCAACTTTATTTATTGTCCCAACCGGATATAAAGCAGCTTCTAATGAAGCGGCTGTTTTTAGTATTAATTTTCAAGAGGAAGAAGAGGATCTTGAAGTCCCTCCATTAAATATGGGACATTTAAGAAAACCACCTCCAGGCACGTACCAATAGAAAAAAAAATTAATGGAAGATTTGAGTTCGTATTCTCAATACTTAGAACTTATTGCTCTGATCATAGGTGTTATAAAGTATAAAGAATTTAAAGATTTTTACTTTAAATATGTCTTTTACTTTTTGATCTATGTGGTGGCCAATGAGTTTTTAGCGGGTATTTCATATGAAGTATTGAACATCCCCAATACCTTTTTATATAATATCTATATTCTAATTCATTTTTCCTTTTTTTTAGCTTGGTTTCATTCGCTAATTGTTTCGACCGTAAAAGCGCGAATACTTAAGTTTTTCTTTTTATTGTATATCGTGTTTTGGTTTGGCGAAGCGTTGACAATTGGCACAATAACTGATAATTACCTGTCCATCACCTTTTCACTAGGAACATTATTGCTCATAATTGCTGTAGCTTTTTATTTCATCGAAATGCTCACTAGAGAAGTTGTGCTTAATATTACGCAATCACCATATTTCTGGGTAAGTTTTGGTATTTTGACCTATTGCGTGACCTACTTGCCTTTTTACATTACTTTAATGTTCTTTTTACAAGAAAATCCAGTTATTCTGAGTGTGGTTCTCTTTCTCATTAATTGTATTCAATATTGTTGCATTGCAATTGCGTTTATAAAATCTGATCGCTATCAAATGGAGCATCCAATAGCAAAAAAAAGCTAACTTGCTTCTTGTATGTCTTTTGATGATAACATTTTAGGCTCTTTTGAACTACTTATTATAGTATGTTCTTTAGTGCTTCTTGCCTTTTTGATGATTATCATTATTCTTTTTTCAGTATTTCAAAAGCGCAAGATCAAGTTTATTAATCAGCGTAATGAAGCTATTTTAAGATATCAAGAAGAAGTTGCGCGTACTCAGGTCGAAATTCAAGAAGAAACCTTAAAGAATGTGGGTCGCGAATTGCACGATAATATTGGTCAGCTAATTTCTGTAGCTAATTTGGAGTTAAAGATCTTTGGCGCAAATAACCATTTAGAAAAAGAACCAGAGCTTATAGAAATCACAAATCTGCTAGGCAAATCCTTAAGTGAGATAAGGGCCTTATCTAAAAACCTGAACAACGATATTATTACACATATCGGTCTTCAGGAGAGTATAAAAAATGAACTTAATCGCCTAGAACGACTCAAATTTTTAAATACAGCATTTACTATTCAAGGAGCGCCATTTTCAATACCTAAAGATGATACCATCATTTTATTTAGGATCGTGCAAGAATTTCTCAGTAATGTGATCAAGCACGCAAAAGCCTCTTCTCTAGAGGTTATGATGCTCTTTAAGGATGATTTCTTAGAAATTTTAGCCCAAGATGATGGGATTGGCTTTGATCAAAGTGTAACATCTCAGGGGTCTGGGCTACTAAATATGCATACTCGGGCACAAATGATCAGAGCAGAGTTTGAGCTTAATTCAACTAAAAACAAGGGTACACGTCTTAAAATCAAATACATAAAGGTTTAATTTATTTATTATAATTACCTTTAACGCACTTAAAACTAACCACAAATTTTACTATTTCCATGAAAAACCATGTTGTAGGAGTCGTTGATGATCACGTTCTTTTTGCACAATCCCTACAAGGGCTCATTAATAGTTTTAATGGTTTTGAGGTGGCTTTTATGGCACGTAATGGTAACGACTTGATTAATAAACTTAGTACCTGCGATAAAGAACCTGATATTCTACTCTTAGACATTAATATGCCTATAATGAATGGTTTTGAGACTATTTCCTGGCTAAATGAACACAAACCGGAAATTAAAACCATAACGCTTTCTATGGATGATGATGAAGAAACCATCATTAAAATGCTAAAAGCAGGAAGCAAAGGCTATTTGCTGAAAGATATTCACCCAGAAACACTTAATCTTGCGCTCAACCAAGTGATAGAACGCGGTCACTACTACACTGATAATGTAACTACTGCTTTACTTAAAGGTGTTTCTAAGAAAGAACAAGATACACTCCTCGAAAATTTTTCAAGTAGAGAATTAGAGTTTATGGAGCTTGCCTGTTCTGATAAGACCTATAAGGAAATTGCGAGCGAAATGTGCCTAAGTCCTAAAACTATAGACAATTACAGAGACACGCTTTTTAAAAAGCTTGAGGTGCGCAGTAGAATAGGTCTGGTGCTATACGCTTTGAAAAATAAAATTGTTTCTAACGGAAACTAAAGCATTTTTACAAAACTTGCCGTTGCGATAAGCTGACCTAAATGCCGCTGACTGTGTTCAGCAGCGTGAAATAATAATCCGATTAAAGTGGATGGTAATTTTTTTCTTCCTACAGATCGAGACTCCGTTAGCTGGTGCTCCTCTAAAGTTTTAAAATAGGTTAGGGCTTCTTCAACCTTTGCAGTAAAAACATTTATTAGTTGTTCAACAGAGAGATTAGTTTCAATCGCTTCCTCTGCCTTGAGGTACGCAAATTGTTCAGAAGATAAGGGTTCTTCTTTGGCATACGTAAGCATTCTATCTAAGACGCCGCTTAAATGCTTGAGGTGAAATCCTACGGAAGCTCTTCCTGCCGGTTTGACCCATAATTTTTCTTTTGGGAAATTTTTCAACCAAAATGGTAATTCTTCATTGGTTTGCATTAGAGCAAATGCTGCAGGCTGTAATAGTACAGGCAGATCTTCAAGAGGACCTCTTAGCCAAACTTCGGGTTGTTGTAGTTTTTCAGCCATTAATAAGTTCGTTTAGCAACCGCATTCTCCATAAATTGAAGTACTGTAAACTGCTCCATTCTTGTCAGTTATTATTAGAGTTCCTTCCCTATGGTAGCGTTCTTGATCTAGTTGAATTTCTTCCTCAATTTCAACATCTAAAGTATATTCAGATTTTTGTACATTTTTTGGGTCAACAGCAATTAAAGAATCATTTATACTGATGTAAGCAGGAGTAGTTTCATAACTATCAATATAAATAAATTGCTGTTTTTGAAAATGCGCTTCATCTACCGCATAATAGCAACTACATCCCATAATGTCAGGAGCA
Organism: Leeuwenhoekiella palythoae; assembly: GCF_900130045.1. Taxonomy (GTDB): domain Bacteria; phylum Bacteroidota; class Bacteroidia; order Flavobacteriales; family Flavobacteriaceae; genus Leeuwenhoekiella; species Leeuwenhoekiella palythoae. Next base: position 271,211 of record NZ_FQXT01000003.1, on the reverse strand, counting down.
AAGCCTTCTATCTGAGTTACAGCGATACTTTTGTCTTTGACGCAGCTCACGAGTAACATTGTAGAAAAGAATAGTAGTAAACCCTTGCTCATAATTTTAAAATTTGGCTTTTAAAAGCTTAGGCCGAAGACGAATGCTCCGTCTTGATTGGGGCCATTAATTGAACGCACATAATCTACTCGTAAAAATTTAAATTTACCAAAACCAAGATTACCAATCCCTGCTGAAAATTCATAATACGGTTTTTGCTCTTGGGTTATTAAGGAATGCGCACCAAGAATCAAATTAGCATTTAAACTACGTATTCCGGGAATTTTGCCCAAAATAAAACCTTTAAAGTTATGCTCAGCGTGTCCTTCAAAATAGCTGTTGTTAGTACTAAAACCGTAATAGGGGAGCAGGTTAAAACCATCTAAGTGTCTCCCTTGCATTTGTATTCGTGTTTGATTTCCTTGAAAATGTTGATAGTCAACAAAACTAATGTCATCGCCATTTAAAAAAGTTCCGCCGCGCAGAGTATAACCTAAATTTCCCTTGTTGCCGATGTCTAATTCTTGCTTCAACTGCGCAGCAATCTGAGTAAAATTAAAACCGGAATCTGATGCTGCAAAAGCTTGCTCAAAATGTAGAGTTAGCGTAGGGTATTTTGACTCGCTCACATTGAACTTTCCGTCAGGATAACTCATATATTTTTGATCAAAATGAATGACCGCTCTGGCATTAAATTTAGCCAACTCGTGTGGCACAATTGCAGCTGTGTCAAAATTTAGCGGCGCTAACGGATTGTTTGATGTATAGTCCACCGAATTCTTAATCCAAACTTGATCTGTTGTATTAAAAAGCGGACTGCGTTTTTCGTACGCAGCGTTGGCATAAAATTGAAAGCCATTAAAAAGCTCTTCACTATAGTAAACTCGAGCAAAATCGAGTTCATAAAGCTTCATATAATTGCGTTCCCAGAAGAGGGTAGAAATGCTATTTACCAACTTAGAAATGGGCTCTTGCGCATTGAACTGTTGCACCTTTGTTCCACCCGTTATACCCAGCGTGCGTTTATTAATTTTATTAAAACGCTTTGCAATATTTCCCGTAAAACGCAGACGATCGTCGTCAAGACCATAATTTGCATCAAGACTGGCATAGGTAGCTTGATTATATTCTTCGGTCCAAGTATTATAAAATAAACCTGCTGTTGCATTAAAGCCTTGAACGGTATTGAAATTAAGCGTAGAAGCGACCCCGCTGTAACTTATGCGCCAGCGCTCAAAACTATTAGTAAAGCTATAACCTAATAGAGGATCGAAAATCCCAAAGGTATTAGATACTGCATCTACAGAATCTTTATAGGGTTTCGAATTACGTTTTTCTTGAATACTATCTTTAAGTTGATAATCTGCACGCTCTTCAAGGGTCAGCGGTACCGGTCGTATTTGTTGCCAGAATAAACTGTCTTTCTTATTGGCTTCAGGCTCAAAACGCAGCACTTCATTAGAAAAAGAAGAACGCTCAAATTGCGGCTCAAAATCATAATTGCTATAAACTGCGGTAAAGCGACCATTTCCGCCAAACCCCAGAAGTTTAAAACTGAATTCAATGTTCTGTGAAATTTTCACCCATAAATCGGTTTGCGAATCGTATTTAAAATTGTGTTTAAATACCAAAGATTCTACAAAAGGCACTTGAATGGCTTTACCTGTTGTCGTGAGTTCTGCACCATAAAGTTGCCAGTCATCTTCTACAATATAAATTACGCCAGAAAATACTCGATCGTTCTCTCGTTTTGGGGTAACGGCAATTTTGTTGATGAGTTTATTACCTTCTTTAAACGCGCCTAGAAGTTTATAGTTGTAATAATTAAAGGCATTGTCAGCCAGTGGCGAAATGAGTTGCGCATTGATCTCTAACGTATTTTCATAAAAGGAATAATCAGCTTCTTGAGCGCTGTTAAAACTAAAACCGTTGTCATTTCCGCTTACTTTGCTGGCGGTGATGGTTTCATCAAAATCATCTGGAGCTTGATAAGCGATTTTTGAGATGGTTTCGCTGAGATAAACAATTCCTGTCCGGGTTGAATCTAGTCCGCCGCCAAGATCTCCAATTTCTTGACCTAAGAATTTTTCAGGCGCATTTTCTACGCGCCATAAACCTCTGGAATAGAAGTCTGCCGTATATGCTTTCTGTTTATCTAAAATTACCGGTTTTTGTTCAAGTACAGCTTGAATAATCCTATTGGCGGGATTGCCGGTAGCATCCACAAAAACTTCATCTAGTGAGGTGGTTTCTTCCTGCAAGGTGACATTCAGCTCAAATGGGAAAGAGGTTACGCTAACTTCAACCTCTTTAGTCTGAAATCCTAAAAACTGAAAAACGACAGTGTAATTACCGGGCTTTGTTATAGCGAGCTCATAATTGCCGTCGCCATTAGAAGTTGTACCGGTAGCTGCATTTTTCTGGTAAATATTTACATAAGGAAGTGGTTCGCCCTCGGTATTGCTAACCAAACCGGTGATTTGTGAAGTTCCGGTAAATGTGCTTAGGGTGAGTAGAAAAAGAAGTAGCTTTTGTTTCATAAAAGAAGTTTCAAGTAAATAATTCTTGGGGTAAAAGCCCAAACCACTTTTAGGAAACAATTTTTCAATTTTCAGGCAAGCCTCAGAATATTAAATCCTTTGGTGGTGCTAATAAAGACTTCAACTACTTTATGCCTGTTGCATTAATTATTAAATGCTTTCTTGATCTGCCCTAATCGTTTTTTAGTGTCGCGCTCCTTAATAGTCTCTCGCTTGTCATACAATTTTTTACCTTTTGCTAAGGCGATTTGCATTTTAGCAAGACCGCGATCATTGATAAAAAGCCTGAGCGGAACGATCGTAAGACCGCTATTGCGCACTTCTTTATGCAATTTATTTAACTCACGCCTGTTGAGTAAAAGTTTGCGACTGCTCTTAGGATTGTGATTAAAATAGGTCGCGTGAGAATACTCTTGAATAGTCATATTGATCACAAAAAGTTCATCTTCTTGAAACTCACAAAAACTTTCGGCAATAGACGCTTTTCCTTCTCTAATAGATTTGATTTCGGTTCCTGCGAGTTTTATTCCGGCGGTATATTTATCAAGAATCTCGTATTCAAACCGAGCCTTCTTGTTTTTTATATTAATTGTATTTGCTTGCTTCATAGATTTTTTTGCCTTGTAAGCTTATCGCTTTATGCTGTACAAAAGTACTAATTTCTTATTGGGCGTTCTATTGCTTTAAATTACTTTAATTTTGTTTTAAAATTTATTTGATGAGAACATTACTCCTAGGTGCTATTGCATTATTTATTGTTTCGTGCGGTGAAACTGCTGAAGATCTTAATGCCGAAAGCATAATTGCAAAAGCTATTGAAACCAGCGGTGGCGCAACGATTGACACCTCTTTAATAGCCTTTCAATTTAGAGATAAGTTTTATAGAGCAGATAGAAATAACGGAAGGTTTAAGCTGGAGCGTTGCACAGATGCTGCTTGTAAAGATACCCTAGACCAGTTGACCAATGCCGATTTTAAGCGTTTTGTTGATCAGCAGGAAGTTACGCTTTCTGACAGCCTAGTCGCTTCATTATCAGGAGGTGTTAATTCTGTTCATTATTTTTCGGTTTTACCTTACGGGTTAGATGCCAAAGCGGTAAAACCAGAATTGGTGGGTGAGGCTACTATTAGAGGAAAACACTATTATGAGGTTCAAGTAACTTTTAGCGAAGAAGGTGGCGGAGAAGATTTTGAAGACACCTATATGTACTGGATCAATAAAACAGATTTTACCGTAGATTATTTAGCATACAACTATCACGTTAATGAGGGCGGAACGCGTTTTCGCGAAGCGTATAACATTAGAGAGGTTGAAGGAATACGTTTTGCAGATTACAACAATTATGAGCCCGCCGAAAAGTTTCCGCCGTTACAATCTTTAGATAGTTTATATACATCCGGAAGCTTAAGCTTACTTTCTAAAATAGAATTAGAAGATGTTACTGTCGAATGATATTCGCAGGGCTTCACACGAATTTTCAGGCTTGATAAAAGCTATTCTGCGGACCAGTCATTAAAATCTTTGAGCTCTACTTGGGCGCTTCCATTTTTGACGGTTACGACATATAAATATCCATACAGAGCGTCGTCGATCTCGTCATATTTGTTTTCGCCAAGAATAGCATTCACAAAAGCGGGAGTCGTATTGCTGTGACCAACGACCAATACTGTCTTTCCTGCGGTTTCTTGCTGAAATTCGGCATCATATAAATGCGTAGGATCATACAAATTAACTTGTAGCGCTTGTGCATCGGCAGTTGGCTGAGCCGTGGCTAGGGTACGCTTATAATCGGTGCTGTACACCGCATCAAAGTCCACATCACTTAATTCTTCAGCCCAAAATTGTGCACGTTGCTTTCCGGCGTCGTTTAATTCAGGATCAGAACCTGCATCAGGACCACGCATTTTATCAGCATGCCGAATTAAATAGTAGGTAGCATCCAAAGAAACAGGCGCAGCTTGCGCAGTTGCTTTAGGGGTGTCTTTACAAGAAATAATTGCAAGAAGAAGCGTACAAAGGAGTATGGTTTTTTTCATAAATTGAATTTAGACATTTTTAACGTAACCCGCATAAACCTTAGGTTTTTCTTGTGCTAGGCCGGGGTGATTAATCTGTACTTTTAAATAGTATTAATTACAAAAACTATAAAGCTATGAATTCTGATCAATTAGAAGGAAAATGGAAACAAGTAAAAGGAAAATTTAAAGAAGAGTATGGCGATGTGACCGAAGATGACACAAAGCACGCTGAAGGTAAATTTGAACAAATGCTTGGAAAACTTCAAGAAAAAACCGGTAAAACCAAAGAAGAAATTAAAGATTGGATCGATAAGCAATAACCCGATCACAATTAATTAAAAAGGAACCGCTAGCAATAGCGGTTTTTTTTATTTCTAAACTGTACTTTCGCAAGGCTATGCGCAAAGAAAAATCAGTAGAAATTCCGCAAGATCTTCCCTTGCTTCAGCAGCTTGTTTGCTGGGCAAATCAGGAATTGGTTTCTTGTTTGCTGTTATCAAATAATCAGGTGGATGCTTACGGCGCTTACGATTATGTATTTGCTGCTGGGGCACACGAGTCGCTACAAGTTTCTACCGGAACCGCTTTTGAAGCTTTGAAAGCGTTTAGAAAACGCACGCAAGATTTTCTTTTGGGATACTTTTCTTATGACCTGAAAAATGAACTGGAAGACGTAAAGTCAGAGAACTTAGACGGACTCGATTTTCCGGATCTGTTTTTCTTTCAGCCTAAAAAGTTATGGCTGGTTAAAAAGAATGAAATTACCTGTTTATACCTCCCGGAATATGCAAACGAACTTGATGCTGATCTGGACAAAGTTTTTAGTCAAGCCTTTCAAATAGAAAATACAGATGCATCTGAAAAACCGCATATTCAAGTGCGGTTTAACCGAGATGCCTATTGTGCGCAGGTTTCTAAAATGCTCGACCACATCAAACGCGGCGATATTTATGAGGCTAATTTCTGTCAGGAATTTTATAGCGAAGCTGCAATTGATCCTGTTGCAAGCTTTTTACATCTCAATGAAATTTCTGAAGCTCCATTTGCTGTTTTCTTCAAAAATGAAACACAATATGCCTTATGTTCCTCACCTGAACGTTTTTTGGCAAAGCGGGGCACTCAGCTTATCAGTCAACCTATAAAAGGTACGGCACCACGCAGTTTAAATGCCACTGAGGATGCTTTTCTCGCCCGCCAACTTGCCGCTGATGCTAAAGAGCGTACCGAAAATATTATGATCACAGATCTAGTGCGTAATGATCTTTCAAAAAAAGCTTTAAAAGGAAGCGTAAGAGTCGAAGAACTCTGCAAGGTTTACAGTTTTAAACAAGTGCATCAGATGATCTCGACCATCAGTGCTCAAGTTGATGCTGATGAAGATCCTGTAGCGTTGATAAAAATGACATTCCCAATGGGAAGTATGACCGGCGCACCTAAGGTTTCTGCAATGCACATTATTGAACAATTGGAGAATCATAAACGTGGTTTGTATAGTGGCAGCATAGGTTATTTTGAACCCAATGGTGATTTTGATTTTAATGTGATGATTAGAAGTATTCTGTATAATGCGGCAAAGCCTTACGTCTCATTTTCTGTAGGAAGCGCGATCACTGCACAAGCCTTACCTGAAAAGGAGTATCAAGAGTGCTTACTTAAAGCCAAAGCCATGCGCGAGGCTTTAGAGCTTTAATCTAATGCTATAAGTTCAATTTTGTTTCGTTGAATTTTTATACGACCCTCCAATTCGAGTTTTTTTAATAAGCGTGAAATCACCACGCGAGAGGTATGCATTTCATAAGCGATATCTTGGTGCGTACTTGACAGAAAATTACTTTGCATCAGTTTCTGTTTGTCTCTTAAATAGCGTAAAAGCCGCTCGTCCATACGCATAAAAGCAATACTGTCTATAGTATCCAGCATTTCCATCAGGCGATTTTGGTAGCTGTCAAAAATAAAGTTTCGCCAGGATTTGTAATTGGAGCTCCATTCTTCCATTTTTTGAATAGGAATCATAATAAGCACCGTGTCGAGTTCGGCGATTGCTCGTATTTCGCTTTTTCGTTGGCCTCGATTAAAAGATAACGTCAGCGCACACGTATCTCCTTTTTCAAGAAAATAGAGTAGGAGTTCATCACCCTGAGTATCCTCTCGCAAAATCTTGATAGCACCGGATACTAACAAAGGCATTGCGGTGATATATTGACCGATTTCCATTAGTTTCTCGCCTTCAGAGACTTCTTTTAAAATTCCGGCTTTTGCGATTTCATCTAAAAGTTTTGGCTCAAAAATATGTGCGTAGTGCTGTTCTAATAATGCTCTCATATTTTCAAATGTAAACCGAAAAACTCAGTTGCGCGGTTCAATTTAATTCAGAAAGCATTAAAAAAGGGTTAAAGTGCTTGTTCTGCGTAGATAATCTTTTAGATTGACGGGTACACTAAATTGAAATTATATGGCAGGACATAGCAAATGGGCAAATATTAAACACAGAAAAGGAGCCCAAGACAAAAAGCGCGCGAAACAATTTACACGCGCCATTAAAGAGATCACGGTGGCGATTAAAGAAAACAATCAAAATGGCGATCCGGATTCTAACCCTGCGTTGCGTAATGCGATCCAGAATGCCAAAGGTGTCAATATGCCTAAAGACACTATAGACCGTGCTATTAAAAAAGCCTCAGGAGCAGACGCAGACAGCTATGAGCAAATGACCTTTGAAGGTTACGGCCCGCACGGCATCGCTTTTTTTATTGAGTGTACCACAGATAATACCAACCGAACCATCGCTTCGGTGCGTTCTATTTTTTCAAAAAATGGCGGAAGTTTAGGTACCAATGGTTCGCTCGAATTTTTATTTGACCGAAAAGGTGTTTTTACGTTAGATAAGAACTCTATCGAACGCGATTGGGAACTGCTGCAACTCGAATTGATTGAAGGCGGAGCCGAATCTTTTGAGAACCACGACGATGTTTTTGTGATCTATACGGCATTTACCGATTTTGGTAAAATGGCGCAGCATCTTGAAGAACTGAATATCGAAACTAAAAATGCCGAATTGCAGCGTATTCCATTAAACACCATAGAATTGCCGCTTAAAGAGGCAAAGCAAATTTTAAATCTTGCTGAAAAATTTGAGGATGAGGATGATGTACAGAATGTATTTCATACCCTTGAATTTTCCGAAGAATTGGAATTGGCTTTAGATGAAGAAGAGTAGCCTCTTGATATAATCAAAGAATTACATATTCTGAAGTTAGTCTTTGAGGGAGCCTACTTTTCTTTATCTGATTCCTTAGTAGTTTTTGACTTTTCGATAGGGAGCTTGTTTTCAAATTGAATACGCGATTTAGAAAGGTGTTTGCCATTTTCTAAGCTGCAAATGTATTTTATGAGCTTTTCGCGTAATCTACAATGCAAATCCCATGTAGTAGAAGCGTCTTTAGAGCTACATAAGGCTCTTAGCTCCAATGCATTTTCAGTAACACCTACGACTTGAACGGTGGGCGGAGTATCACGATCCCAGTCTTCTTCGGCTTCTAAAAGTTCTTCAAATTTATTACGAACTAAATCCACATCAATCTCATAATCAGCATAAAGGATTATTGGGCGCACTTGATGTGCACTGGTCATCGACCAATTTTCAAAGGTGTTTGAAATAATGTTTTTTAAGGGCACCACCAAGCGTCGTAGATCCCAAGTACGAACTACCATATACGTAAACCGAATGTCTTCAACATAACCCCAATCGTCTTCAATAATAACGGTATCTCCTATGCGTGCTGGACGGGTTATGGCGATCTGAATTCCGGCGATGATATTTCCTAAGGTACTTTGCGCCGCAACCCCTAAAATCACAGTTGCAAGACCCGCAGAAGCAATGAGGGAAATTCCTAATTTCTCTAAAGATCTAAATTGGGAAAGGATCACAGAGATCCCCACAATGATCACCACAAAAGTGATCACCCTACGCGCCACCGAAATATAAGTCATCATCATCCGGGCTTCGTTATTTTCTTCGGGATTAGCATCGCCAATTTTGGTTTCGGCAACATAAACCATAAAAGAATCAATAAAGCGCATAATAAACCACGTGATCGATAGAATTACTGCGATAAGCAAAATAGCATACAACGTACTGGCAAACGTTCCACCAAATGAAATCAATTTATTCAAAGCGATGTAGAAGAAAATCACGCCGATGGCCCAACCCGCCGGTGTTGCAAGCCTTTTAGCTATGGTATTGACCCAGGCTTTTTCAGATTTTCTAAAAAGTCTTCTAAAGAATATTAAGCTTACTTTTCCAAGAAAATAGCTGAGCACGATAAGAATAAAGGTTCCCACGACTTTCCACACCGGCATATTTAAAAAGCGTACGCGTGCCCAATCTGGCATCATACGATCTAGCTCTCGAGGGCCGTAAGTTTCATATAAACCGTCTATATTCTCAACAGTATTTGATGAAATGAGCCAAAATGCACCAAACTCTTTATACTTCACCCGTTGAAGTCGTAGAACAACATCTTTGCCCTCAAGATCAATCTCACCAAACACAATGCTTCGCATCGGTTTACCGGCGATTGCTTGGTTAGTGGTCGTGCTAATATCTATCTGGCCATCAGGACGATCAGATAGTCCACCCCAATCGATTTTAACACGTTGATTGAGTACGAAATATAGCTTTTCAGCTAGCGTAGAGGCTTCTTCCTGCGTGAGATTATTGGGAAGCAAATTAAAGTTGAGCGCATAAGATGCTTCCTTAAAATTATTATTGCGAGCGCTGCTGATAAAATGCTCAAGGGTTGCCTGTGGAGACTGAAAATTCAGTTTGTTAGGCGGTAGTCCGTTAGGCATATTCAACCTATTGATCACATAATAGGCTTCATTATATTCTTGAATAGCGTTAGGCAAAAAGGCTCCATCTTCAGGAACGGTAGCTTCACTATCGGGTAGATTGGCTCCAGATTTAGCATTTGTAGAATCTTGAGCGAAGCCCTTAAAATTTAACAATAGAATAAAGAGGAGAAGGATATGGTTAGCTTTCATAAGTTGAAATTTACGGTCAAATTTTAACAGCAGGTATTAGTGTTTCGTTAAAACCACTTAGGGAACAGCTCAACGCTAAAACTTTCACAAGCTTTTAAGAATATTAAATGTATAATTCACGGTTATTTACATAGTTATACAATATTTTTAGAGCATCAGTAAAGTAAACGGTCTGTTTAAAAATCGAACAGATTATGGTTAATTGAGCATATTAAAATCGTGGGTTTTGCGATTAATATTGTCAAAGTATTTTGCTGTTATAAATCTGTTTTTCAGATAAGTAACCAACTATTTTTAATTCTGTAAATGAAAAATTTTTTATTTGTTTGTGCCGAAAATGACGCTTTAGCTCATTGCAAGGCCGGTGGTATGGCAGACGTGGTACGCGATGTTCCTAGACAGATTGCCGCAAGCGGCGACCAGGTTCACGTTGTGGTGCCTGCGTATAACCGTTTGCACAAAAACGGCCGACTAATCACAGAATTAAAATTCAATATCAGGGGAGAAGCAACTCTCGCTTCAATTTATGAGGTCGAACCCAAAAAGCAAATTCCGGGGATTACACATTATGTTATTGATCATCCGGAAATCGTTGAGGGGAATATCGCACATATTTATAATGACGACCCGGAGGAACCTTTTTTTACTGATGCCGTAAAGTATTTTATTTTTAATACTGCAGTAGCACAGGCGGTAAAGCAAAATTTGTTTGACCATATTGATGTCGTGCATTTACACGATTGGCACACGGCGTTACTGTTATTTCATAGAGCTTTCCATCAAGATTTTACGATATTAAAAGACAGCAAATTTGTTTACAGCATTCACAATCTAAGTTTACAAGGTATTAGACCTTTGAATAATAATTTTGCATCTATCAATAATTTTTTCCCGGAGCTCGGCTACGAGTATGATAAAGTGAAAGATCCCAGGTATAATGACTGCATTAACTTGATGGCGGTGGGAATTCGCCTTGCCGATAAAGTGCACACGGTGAGTCCGTCCTATATGCAAGACATTATGAGACCCAGTCATAAGCCGGAATTTATTGGGGGAGAAGGCCTTGAAGAAGATTTACGAATCGCTTTTGCCGAAGGTAGATTGCACGGCATTTTGAATGGTGTGAACTATAAAAATATGCGCGTAGCTAAAAAAGGGAATCTATACGCCAATATTCTCGTTCAGATCTTTAAATGGATTCAGGAAGAATCAAAAAAATATAAGTCTGATATTTTAGCGAATACAGGAGAAAAAGTGGTGCATCTTCTTTTGAATCCGCCCAGCTTTGTGGCGTCTAGTGTAGCGCGTATGACCGAGCAAAAGTTTTATTTCTTCAAACGTAATCCCGAAGCGCTAAAGGCTATTTTAACCCATCTGGAATCTCAGAATGGTATTTTTATTCTTCTGGGTACCGGTGAGCCTGAGTATGAGCGTTTGATGCGCGATATAAGTTATGAGCACTCCAATTTTATTTTCATAAATGGCCAATCTGAAGACATCATAGATTCTATTTATCTGGAGTCTAATTTATATTTTATGCCAAGTCTTTTTGAGCCTTGTGGCATTAGCCAAATGCTCGCCATGCGCAATGGTGTTCTTTGTTTAGTGCATCACACAGGCGGACTCATTGACACCGTGCGGGATGGCGTAGATGGTTTTGCTTTTTACGGGTCGCACATCGATGAGACGGTGACTAATATGGTGAAAGCTTTTGCACACTGTATAGAAGTATTTCAAAATGATCGTAAACGTTGGGGCATTATGCGCCGAAAGGCTAAAGCAGTGCGTTTCTCTTGGGAAGATTCGGTGAAAAAATATTATGATAAGCTCTATACGTACTAAAGTCTAACCGCCAATCGCGATCATACTGCGGTTGTTACTGTGTAGATCAGGATTGGTAAGTTGATCAAAATCGGTCATTCCGGCGCGTACGGCTTTTTTAGCGTTCAGCGCAGCATCAATAAGCGCTTCGAGTTTTTCGCCTTCGCGAAAAGGTTTCAACAGGTTTGTTTCTTCATTAGAAAACAGGCAATTTTTCAATTTTCCGTCAGCGGTAAGTCGAATGCGGTTACAACTATCACAAAACGGATTAGTCACCGAACTGATTATACCGAAGGTTCCTTGAAACCCTTCAATCTTAAAATTACGTGAGGTAAAGTTTTTCTCGTTAGGAAGTGGTTGCAACGCTTCAACACCAAAATGATCAGTCACCCGATTGATAACTTCAGCCTGAGATACTAGTTTTTCTTTATTCCAGGCATTTCCATCAAAAGGCATAAACTCAATAAAGCGCACATTGATCGCTCGTGCTCTGGTAAGATTAATAAAATCTACAATTTCATCTTCATTAAAATTTTTCATCAAGACCGCATTGATCTTGACATTAAAACCTTCTTGAATGAGTTGTTCAATATTCTCAAATGCTTTTTTGTACTGATCTCTTCTGGTGATGAACTTAAATTTTTCGGCATCTAAACTATCAAGACTCACGTTGATATCGTGAAGACCGTATCGTTTAAAATCTTCAATAAAACGATGAGTAAGCAGCGCATTTGTGGTGATCGATAACTTCACCGGGAGTTTAGCTAACCGCGCTAAAATAGCTGTAAAATCCTTACGTACCAGAGGTTCGCCCCCGGTTAGCCTTATTTTAGTGACCCCGTGATCAACAAATACTTTGGCAAAAGTTTCGATCTCATCTGCGGTCATAAGATGCGACCGCGGACTTAACGGAATTCCGTCGTGCGGCATACAATACGTGCAGCGTAAATTACATTTTTCGCTTAGCGAAATCCGTAAATAGCTGTGCTTGCGACCGTGCGTATCTGTTAATATTGAAGTTGTACTATTCATTGGCTTGGTGTTGTGCACCTCTTAAAATTTTAAAAACATGTAATAAATGCGGGAAAACAGCATCCATAGATTCTTTGGCTCCGTTAGTGGAACCGGGTAATGCCAAAACGAGGCAATTTCCTAGCGTTCCTACCACGCTGCGGGAAAGCATAGCATAGGGCATACGGTCCTGACCATATTTGCGAATGGCTTCCTCAACCCCCGGAATTCTACGCTCTAAAATAGGCTCAAGCGCTTCTGGGGTAACATCGCGTATACTCAGGCCTGTTCCGCCCGTGTAGATCAATAAGTTGACCACTTCAGAAAGCTCTAATGCTTTGTTGCGAATGGTTTGCAAATCATCAGGAATGATCTCATAACCTTGTATCTGCACATCACTGGCTTGAAGTTTCTCCATAATTGCTTTACCAGCGCGATCTTCTTTTTTTCCTTCAGAAATTGAATCTGAACATACAATAACATGCGCACTAAGTCGCGACGGATTCTGATCTTTAAAACTGCTTTTACCGCCTTTTTTGTGCAGAAGCTTCACGTTGTTGATCTCTATACCTTTATCAATGGGTTTGAGCATATCATACATCGTCAACGCGATCACCGATGCACCGTGCATCGCTTCAACTTCTACACCGGTTTTGTAAACGGTTTTAACCGTAATCACAATAAAGACCTGTAAACCTTCAATACGATAGTCAACCGCGGTATATTCTACCGGTAACGGATGACAGTCAGGAATTGAGGTATGCGTATTTTTTACGGCAAACAAACCCGCAGTTTTTGCCATTTCAAACACATTGCCTTTGGGCACGGCGTTGCGCTGCAACGCATCTATGGTTTCTTGTTTACTAACGCATACCGTGGCTTGGGCGGTAGCAGACCTTAACGTATTTATTTTATGTGTGATGTCAACCATAATGGTGATTTCAGAATTTGTGATGGAAAGATTTAAGATTAACTATTGACTTTCCATTGATGGGTTTCATCTTCAAAAATCTCTTTTCCGAAGATTGGAGTGTGTTCTTTCACTTGGTTTACCAGCCATTCGGTAGCGGCATAAACTTCTTTTCTGCGCACCGCAGAAACAAAAACAAAAAAGCAGATTTCACCGGCTTTTATTGTTCCCAGACTGTGGTAAATATGCATACAGATCAGATCGAATTTTTCAAAAGCAGCCTCACGAATTTCGTGTAGCTTGGTGTTTGCCAGTTCTTCATAGCAGGTGTATTCAATAGCGGCAACATTTTTGCCATCTACCGCATCTGCACGCACCTGACCTAAAAAGATATTGTGTGCACCAATGCTGGTCTTAGATTGATGTTTAGCGATAGCATCGCCAATAAATTCACTACTGATGGGACCTTCTATAAATACTTTTTTCATAATCTTTTACTTTATGATCGTTACTGATGTAACGAGATTTTTAAGTTGCGTAGCATTTTCTGCCAGAGGCTTTGTGTTATTGATGTGATTTTCCTTTAAATAGTTAACGGCTTGTAGCGCTCGTCGACCGCTTTGGCAAAAAACATAATAGTTTTGTTCGGGTTTGAACGATGCCTTGTTTTGCGACAACTCTGAAAGCGGAATTTCTAAAACTGAAGGATGCTTGATTCTGGGTTGCTCCTCAAGATTGCGAACATCTAATAATACAGCGCGCTCTAGAAATTCTTGCTTAAAATTGACCTGAATGTTTTCGGACTTATTATGGTTTTCATCAAAAAAATCTTGAGTGATTTCTATAGATTCTTTTTTAGAAAATTTGAATTTCTCTTGGTGCGCCGTCAACGTATTGTAAACGAGCAATTCTCCAGATAGAATACTGCCGGTTTGCAAAATGATTTTCATCACTTCTGCGGCTTGCAGCATACCGATAATTCCCACGCTTGTTCCTAAAACGCCGGCTTCGGCACAGCTCGGTACTTCAACTGCCTTTGGAAATAAACAGCGATAGGTTGGACCGTCATTATAATTGAATACCGAAACCTGACCTTCAAAACGGTGAATGCTTCCGTACACTACGGGTTTTGAAGTGAGTATTGCAGCATCATTTATGAGATAGCGCACATCAATGCGATCTGTAGCATCGACTATAATATTGTAGTGATCAAATAATTCTAGTGCGTTTTTCCCACTTAAATACTCCGGGTAGCTGGTGATAGTACATTGAGGTTGTTGCTTTTGAAGCACTTGTTTTGCTTGCTCAACCTTAAATGCACCCAAATGTTCTGGGGTGTACAAAATTTGGCGGTGCAGGTTACTTTCTTCAATACGATCGCCATCAACAATGCCCAGATGCCCAACACCCGCAGCAGCGAGATAGGGCAGAAGAGCGCAGCCTAAACCACCGGCTCCAATCACGAGCACTCGTGCTTCAGCAATTTTCTGCTGGCCCTGTTCCCCAACTTGAGGTAATATGATTTGACGTTGATAGTGATTCATAATTTTATTTTAACCTCCGGCATAGGGTGGAAGCAATGCAATAACATCTCCTTCTTTTAGCGTCACATTTTCATCCTGATCAATGAGTTTTTGATTGATCGCCAGCTGAAATGGAATATGACCTATCGCATTATTTTTTTTTAGATGATCTAAAAGCGCGGCCGAAGTATGTTGCTCAATACCGCGTGTTTCTTCGTGTGTACCCAGAACATCTACTAATTGTCCAAAATATTTAAGTGTAACTTCCATTCAATTTAATTCTTGTTCAACACGCGCTAAAACCTCAGGCGTATTGATATTCGTAAAAGCCCGCTCCGCTGTAAAATTAAGGGCTCTGTAATTGTTCGTTTTGATAAAATCAAATAATCTTAACTGATCCTTCTCTAAATGCGCTTCCAGATTTTTAAGTATTCTTTTACTGTAAATCCCTATAAGCGGATGCCAGTTGGTCGCTGTTTCGGCAAATATGATATCTGCTGTTTTCTTTTCAGCAATTAAACGTTTAAGAACTGATGCATCTAAAAGCGGAATGTCACAACTCAAGATCAAAATACGCTCCTGATTTGTGTGTTTTAGCGCCGCGTGAATACCACCTAACGGACCTTTATCTATATAATGATCATTTACAATGGGAAGCCCAAAACGGCTATACTCCGAGTTTTGTGTGACAAAAACTATTTCTTTAGAAACCTCATTTATTCCGCTGATTATATGATCTATAAAATGCTTTTCTTGAAGCATGGCTAAACCTTTGTCACGACCCATTCTTGAGCTTTTTCCGCCGCAAAGAATATAAACCGGAATGTTATGTGCAGAAGATTCAGTCATCTATTTTTTTTATTCGAGTGTCGTCCCAACGGATACTCTAAAGGCTTGCCCCCAGATAGTTTACTTCTTTGAATTTCTCATTTAAAAATTCTTCGCAGGCAGCATTTAATTGTTCAAATTCTACGATCATTTCTTTTCCATAATCGGTTAAATAAGTTCCACCGCCAGATTTTCCACCGGTATTGGTCACCACAAGTGGATGTTTTGCAGTAGAATTCATCGCATTGATGAGCCCCCAAGCTTTTTTATAAGACATCTTCATCGCTCTGGCGGCAGCACTTATAGATTGCGTTTCTTGAACTTTTTTTAAAAGTTCAATGCGACCATAGCCTAAAAAAACACTGCCTTCATCCTCAATCCAAACTCTACTTTTTATCTGCATCGTCCTAAAAGTTTAAATCAATATAACCTACCTGCTGGCCTTTTTCTAGCATCTCTTGGTCTTCTTCAACCACTAGAAGTGCGTTGCTTAAAGCATAAGTATTCAGCATCGAACTTGCCTGACCGGTGTAAGGTGTAATGGTATCATCTGTTACCCCGGCTTTCAAAAACAGGGTTTTACCAATAGGATTTTTTACAGCTTCTGTTAATCTGGCTTTACGCGTAGGTAAAAAAGGCGATAGGCTTCCCATACGCGCTCTTAAGTGCGGTAAAACATAGACGTAAAATGCGGTCAGACTAGATGCCGGATTACCTGGCAACCCAAAAACTGATTTAGAATCTTTGGTACCAAACCACAACGGTTTTCCTGGTTTTTGATTGACCTTATAAAAATGTTCTGTAACCGAATTTGCTTTTAATGCCTCTTGTACAAAATCATAATCTCCTACTGAAATCCCACCGGACACTAAGAGTACATCGTGAGTTTCTAAAGCTTGTGCTATACTATTTTTAGTTTCTTCAAAAGTATCTTTTGCTTTAACAAGAGTGACTTCAATAATCCCCAAACGAGCTAAAGCATTTTTCAGCATAATGCCATTGCTTTCATAAATTTGATTGGGTTCTAGTGGCGTTCCGGGTTCTTGCAACTCGTCTCCTGTCATCAGGACAGCTACTTTAGGCAAACTATAAACTGAAACTTCTGTGATGCCTAAACCTGCTAAAAATCCTATGCTTGCTTCATTAATAGCATGTCCTTGCTCTAATACTTTTACTCCTTCAGTTACTTGTTCGCCCACCGGTCTTATGTTAGCTCCTTTGGCTGGCAGTTTTTGCAGGTGTAATATTTGATCTTCAAACTGTGTGTGTTCCTGTATAATTACAGTATTTGCAGCATCAGGTACAGGAGCTCCTGTAAAAATGCGAATGGCTTCCCCTTTTTTTAATTGGGGGACTTTTGTAGCACCGGCTTGAACTTTACCGGCCAAAGTCAACGAAGTGATTCCTTCCTCATAAATAAATGCGTAACCGTCCATTGCAGACTGCCGGAACGGTGGTAATGATATAGGCGCACTTATCGCTTCAGTTAAATAGCGCTGGCGACTTTTAGATACAGGTACTAAAGTCCTTGGTAAAAGGCTAGCCTTTTCTATAACTATTTTTTGAGCCTGAGCAACTGAAATCATTTTTAAAAAGCGTTATGTTTTAGCGAATATAACGAAATCTATTTCATACATCAATAATTTCGCCTTTTAGTTAACAGGCTTTTAGGAGCTTCTCAAGAATTCTGACTTTTATTTAGTTTTTCCTTAATAGCGCGCTGTGACTATAATGGCTAAATTGTTTTCTGAAATCATTCAGCATAAAAATTTAGAAATATTATGTCAAAGCCTGTAAACAGAGGGGTGTCTATCACCGGAATCGAAGAATTTACAAACATAAAACTCGGTGATCCCGTACGTGATGCCGCCGGAATGTTAGGCGTAAAAGAGGCTCTCAAACACGGTTTTAAAGAGATGGGTGTGTTGCGCTCTATGGGCGCTCTGCTCAAAATGAATCAGAAAGATGGCTTTGACTGCCCCAGTTGCGCCTGGCCTGATCCAGAAAATAGATCTCCTGTTGCAGAATATTGCGAGAATGGTGCAAAAGCACTTGCTGATGAAGCTACTTTGGCTAAGGCAGATACTAATTTGTTCAAAAAATGGAGCGTGGGAGAGTTGTCTCAACTTTCAGATTACGAACTGAATAAATTTGGTAGACTTACAGAACCCATGGTTTTAAAACCAGATAGCACGCATTATGAACCGATTACTTGGGAAGAAGCGTACCAACTTATAGCAACCCATTTAAAGGAATTGCATTCGCCAGATGAAGCGATCTTTTACACCTCTGGGCGTTCTAGTAACGAGGCTGCTTTTTTATACGGAACCTTCGCGCGAGCTTTTGGCACTAATAATTTACCCGATTGTTCAAATATGTGCCACGAATCTAGCGGTGTTGCGCTCGGCGAAACGCTGGGAATAGGGAAGGGGTCCACCGTACTAGAAGATCTTTATGAAGCAGAAGTGATCCTGATCGCCGGGCAAAATCCGGGAACGAATCACCCCAGAATGATGTCAGCATTAGAAAAGTGTAAAAACAATGGCGGAAAAGTAATCAGCATAAACCCTTTAGAGGAATCCGGATTAGTGAATTTTAAAAATCCGCAACACTTGAGCGGAACTATTGGGAGCGGAGTTCAAATGGCCGATTTGCATTTACCGGTTCAGATCAATCAAGATATTCCGTTGATGAAACTCATCTTAAAGAAGCTGGCAGTTCTTGATGGTATTGATCATTTGGTTTTTGATCACGCGTTTATTGAGAAATATACTTTGGGCTATAAAGCTTTGATGCTGGATCTTGATCAATATGACGAGCAAGATCTTTTAAATAGATGCGGGGTAAGTGAAGCTTCGATCAACAAAGCGGTTGCGATGCTGCGTAATGCTAAAAAAATTATTGTGTGCTGGGCAATGGGGCTGACGCAACACAAAAACGGAGTTGAGAATATACGTGAATTTGTCAATCTTCTATTATTGAAAGGTGCTCTTGGTAAACCCGGCGCCGGAACGTGTCCCGTACGTGGCCACAGTAATGTGCAAGGAGATCGAAGTGTGGGGATTCAGCATTTTGTAGATGAAGCGATGAACGAACGCATACGGAAGCATATGGCGTTTGAACCACCTACAGAAAAAGGCTGGGATGTCGTAGAATCCATACAAGCGATGCACGAAGGCAAAGCGAAAGCATTTTTCTGTTTAGGCGGAAATTTTTTAATGGCTGCTTCTGATACTAAGTATACCGCCGAAGCTATTGAGCAATGTGATCTAACGGTACAGATAAGTACTAAACTCAATCGCTCACATCTTGTCACCGGTAAAACTGCGCTCATTTTACCAACATTGGGTAGGTCTGAAAAGGATATGAATGGGGATACCAAGCGCTACTTCACTGTAGAAAATAGTATGGGAAAAGTGAGTCAATCTAAAGGGGTTTTAAAACCCGTAGCCGGAAACTTGCGAAGTGAACCTCAAATCATCGCCGAACTTGCTGACGCTTATTTTGACTCTCATCCGTTAGACTGGAAGCGGCTAAGTCAAGATTATGATTTGATTCGCGAGTATATAGATAAAGTGGCTAAAGGCTTTGAAGAAACTTCAAAACGCTCTGAAGGACACGGATACTATTTACCCAATAATGTACGCAACCTAGACTTTAGTATGCTTCCGGAAGGGAAAGCGCAACTCACGGTCAATAAATTACCAGAACATCAACTTGATAATGATGAACTTATGTTGATGACTATACGTTCTCACGATCAGTTTAATACCACGATTTATGGTCTTGATGATCGTTATCGCGGTGTTTATAATGAGCGTCGAGTAGTCTTTATTAATAAAGAAGATATGAAAGCGCAAGGTTTACAAAAACTGGATGTTGTAGATCTTACGAGCAGTTATGACGGGGTAGTGCGCACAGCACATAAATTTCTGGTCATACCTTATGAAATACCCAAAGGCAATGTAGCGGCCTATTTCCCTGAAACCAATGTGCTTGTACCTTACAATCATTATGCAGATCGCAGCAACACCCCAATAAGTAAATCAGTTAAAGTAAGGATTGTAAAACGGATTGATTTGAGTAATTAAGAGTATGGGTGTACTCACCGAAGCAATACAACACGCGTGGAGCTTGTGGTCTATTCATATGAATTCAGTTAAGTTGTGCAAATGATACTATTGATGATTTGCCATCTTTAAATTAATCTAATACATCTGAATAGACCTTCAACATTATCTCCATGCTTAAACATCAATTCTCAAAATTCCATTATAGAATCAAGTCCTCTTTTTAAACCTTTGAAAGTACCAACTTTCTCAATAGCCAAAAGTCCGCCTTTTACATAAGGTTCAGCGCTCGCACCAGAATCATGCCTTATGGATAATTTCTCGTCTTTTAGGCCAAAAATTGTTTCAATAGAAATAACGTGACCCGGAAGCCTAACTGAATGAACTTGAACATCGTTAAGATTTGCACCACGACTTGCTTGATCACCCATCAATTCATCCTCGGTAACATATTTATTGGGTTTCTGAACATTTGATAGGCGATATGCAAGCTCTCTTGCTGTTCCGCTTGGGGCATCAATCTTATCTTCGTGAGTATAATCTATAATTTCAAAATTAGGAATATACTTAGCTGCCATTTCTGAGAATTTTTGAAGGAGCACCACAGTCAAAGCAAAGTTCCCAACCGCTAGGACAGAGGTGTTAAACCTGTTTGCAGCTTTTTCAATATCAGCGTAATCTGCATCAGTTAAACCAGAGGTTCCGACGATGACATTTTTACCTTTTTCTGTTGCTTTTAAAATGTTGTTTTTAGCACTATTGGGTTTGGTATATTCTACAAAAATGTCAAAATCGACTTTATCTAAAGCAATTTCAATATTTTCATAAATGGGTATGGGTTCTGAATCTATTTGTAGAATTTGTGCAAGGTCTTCACCTTTATGCGTGCGTGATAATGCACCAACTAATTGCATATTTGGGTGATTAAAAACGCCTTTGCACAAAGCAGCACCTGCCCATCCCGTTCCTCCTGCTATAAATACTTTGATCATAATGATTGAAATTAAAGTTTAACACATCTTTTTTTCTCTAAATAATAGAGTTGTCTTTAAAAATAACTAGTTAGAATAGCTAGCATTTAGTTTATGTAACTAGTTACGTAAAAGTATTCTATTTAAATGTAACCGGTTACGTTATTGTGATTAATTAACAATTCTGGTTAGGGAAGGAGTGCGCGTCTAAAGTCAAATCCTATTTAATATACTTTATAATATAGAGTAATTCGTGAGCCAGCGTTGGCTATTTCAATGAAAGATTATTGGTTACACTGTGATTTATATAAACAAATTCCAAAACATATATTTTTAATTATTTACGTATTATAATTATTTTATTAAGTATAAATACTTATATTTGATTTTATAAATACGTAGCATATGAAAAAAATAATTGTAGTTGGTAATGGGATGGTTGGGTATAAATTCTGTGAAAAACTCAGTCAGCATCCCGATTTTGAGGCTTATGAGGTCACCGTTTTTGGTGAAGAATCTAGACCTGCTTATGACCGCGTTCATCTAAGTGAGTATTTCTCTGATAAATCTGCAGATGAACTTTTGTTAGCACCTTCAGGGTGGTATGCCTCTAAAAACATTAACCTGCGCACTTCAGAATTAGTGATCGCTATTGATATAGATGCACAAACGATCACTACTCATAAAGAAAGCCAATATGCTTATGATTATTTGGTCTTAGCCACTGGGTCTTCTCCGTTTGTTCCTCCTATAAAGGGAGCTGATAAGCAAGGTGTTTTTGTTTACCGCACCATTGAAGACCTTGATGCTATGAAGGCTTATGCCACTAAGCTTAAAGCAGCCGGTAAAAAGAATGCAGCCGTTCTTGGTGGTGGCCTGCTAGGTTTAGAAGCAGCGAACGCCGCTAAAGAATTAGGCTTAAATGCACATGTTGTAGAATTTGCCCCACGATTAATGCCAAGACAGCTTGATCAGCAAGCAAGCGATATGCTTCAAGCAAAAATAGAAAGTCTGGGGATAGGTATTCATCTAAGTAAAGCTACTGATCTTATTGCAGGTGAGGATTGTATTTCGCGAATGGATTTTACTGATGATACGCATTTAGATGTAGATATGCTTATCATTTCCGCTGGTATCAGACCTCGGGATGAACTGGCGCGTAACTCTGGCATACAAGTAGGAGCGCGCGGAGGTATTTATGTAAATGAGAAAATGCAAACTTCGGTTGAAACCGTTTATGCAATAGGAGAAGTTGCGCTGTATAACGAAGGAATTTACGGCTTGGTTGCACCAGGCTATGAGATGGCAGATGTGGCAGTACAGCAGATTACTGGTGGCGATAAATGTATGGTTGCATCCATAGATATGTCTACCCAACTTAAACTGATAGGTACAGAGGTTGCAAGTTTTGGAGATCCCTTTGTAGAAAATGATGAGATTGTCGCCATTACTTATGAAAACAAACACAGTGGCATTTATAAACGTATTAACGTAGCCCGTGATGGTTCGCGCTTGTACGGCGGTATTCTCGTTGGTGATTCTTCAGATTACAACAGTTTATTTCAGATCTATTATAACGTGATGAAAATTCCGGAAAATCCTGAAGATTTAATCTTAGGTTCTCGAGGTGGAGACAATATCCTAGGCAGTGTACTTGATTTACCAGATTCTGCTCAAATATGTTCTTGCGAAAGCGTTTCTAAAGGAGCAATTTGTAAAAGTCTTGAAGATGGAAGCTGCTCGGGATATAAAGATATTGTGAGTTGTACTAAAGCCACTACCGGTTGTGGTGGTTGTAAACCTATGGTGACTGATCTGGTAAACGAGACCCTTAAATCTTTAGGAAAAGAAATAAAAGATACGGTGTGTGAACATTTTGAATTCAGCCGGCAGGAGCTTTACGATCTGGTCAAAGTAAAGAAGATCACAACTTTTGAAGAAGCACTTCAGAAAATAGGAAAAGGATGCGGTTGTGAAATTTGTAAGCCGGTACTGGCTTCTGTTTTTTCGAGCATTTATATGGAAACTGCTAACAAGCAACCGGCTATACAGGATTCTAATGACCGATTTCTCGCCAATATTCAGCGAAATGGTACCTACTCAGTGGTACCTAGAGTTCCGGGAGGTGAGATCACGCCTGAAAAACTTATAGTTTTAGGTGAAATAGCAAAACAGTATGATCTGTACACCAAGATCACAGGCGGGCAACGCATAGACTTATTTGGAGCACAATTGCACGAATTACCGTTGATCTGGAAAGCGCTCATAGATGCAGGATTTGAAAGTGGTCACGCCTACGGAAAATCCTTGCGTACCGTTAAGAGTTGTGTAGGGTCTACTTGGTGTCGTTACGGTATGCACGAGTCAGTTTCTTTTGCTATTGAAATTGAAAACAGGTACCGCGGTTTACGCTCTCCACATAAACTGAAGGGTGGCGTATCAGGTTGTATACGAGAGTGTGCAGAAGCCCGAGGAAAGGATTTTGGATTGATCGCGGTAGATGGAGGATGGAATTTATATGTATGTGGAAACGGTGGCGCCACACCTAAACACGCTATTCTTCTTGCTGAAAAATTAGATGACGCAACCTGCGTTAAATACTTAGATCGCTTTTTGATGTATTACATACGTACTGCGGGGCCGCTAGTTCGTACCGCTCCTTGGCTTGAAAAACTGGATGGGGGAATTGAGTATCTCAAAAAGGTAATTATTGAAGATAGCCTTGGGATCGCCGATGACCTTGAGCAAGAAATGCAAGGTTTGGTAAATAGATACGAATGCGAATGGAAACAAGCTATTGAAAACCCCGAAATGGCAAGCCGATTTAAGCATTTTGTAAACTCTGACGATACAGATGATAATATTGAGTTTGTTGCGTTGAGGGATCAAAAAATGCCAAAACCTTGGGCCTCCTAAAACTGGCAGAATTTTTCATACCACAATAGAAGTTTCAAATAAAAGCATATTCAACAGGTAATTTTAAAAAATCACTTATGGAAGAATTACTCAATACGTATAAAAGTGTAACACTGGAAGGGGCCAGAACTTGGGTACAAGTTGGTCACCAATCCGATTTTCCGCAGAATGGTGGGGCGTGCATTAAACATAAAAATAAACAGATCGCAGTGTATAATTTCAGTCTTACCCAGTCGTGGTATGCCTGTCAGAACTTGTGCCCTCATAAAATGGAAATGGTGCTTTCAAGAGGGATGATCGGTGATCTAGATGGTATTCCCAAAGTAGCGTGCCCATTGCACAAAAAGACCTTTTCGCTTGAAAATGGTTCAAATCTAAACGGGGAAAATTTTAAAATTGCGGTCTATCCGGTAAAAATTCAAAATGAAATGGTGTATATTGGTTTTGAGGATTAATAACCTAAACCATGACAAAACTCGAGCAAGCGATACAGAAAATAGATGCTTTAAATGCACAAGATCCTAATCTTGAAAAAGATGGTGATCAAGAAGTCCCTAAAGAATTGTTGTATTCGCAACGTATGACGCAACATTTATTTGCATTTGAGCCAGATGCTAGTGAGCCTTTGCAAGTTGCGGCCAGAGCTCAACATATTTGCCGCTGGAAAAGCCCTCGGGAAGATTATCCAATGACCCGCGTAGGCTATTTAAAATGGCGTGAAGAATTAAAAAAAATGCATGCACAAGTGACTGGGGATCTTTTAGAATCTTTAGACTTTGAGAAGGAATTTATAGATCGGGTTCAGTTTCTAATTAAGAAAAAGCGCATTAAAAAAGATCAGGAATCTCAAACCTTAGAAGATGTAATTTGTTTGGTATTTTTAAGCTATTATTTTGAAGATTTTGCAGCCAAGCACGAGACAGATAAAGTCATTGATATTGTTCAGAAAACTTGGGCAAAAATGTCTGAGAAAGGCCAGCAAGCAGCGCTTAAACTCCCACTAAGTGCAACCACATTAGATCTGGTGGGTAAAGCACTTGCTTAATGTAATTATGGCATCGTTAGATCAAAAAACCTTTGTAAAATTACGCCGCCTCTACATAATTGCTTTGAGCCTCATCGCAGTCTCGGTTTTCGTAAGTCAGTTTTTAGTACAGAATTTTTTAGATGATCAGGCTACTGACAGTAGAGTGATCAATATTGCCGGGCGGCAGCGTATGTTAAGCCAAAAGCTTACAAAAGAAGCCATTCAACTTAAATATCCGGATTCTAAATTTGCGTTGCGTGCTCTTCAAGATAGTTTGGCTCAAACCCGTAATCTATGGTATGTGAGTCACAAAGCGCTTCAGCAAGGCAGCGATTCCTTACAAATTCCGCATATCGCTTCAGATACTATTGCCAAACTTTATGAGAAAATCAATCCGTTTTTTAACCAAATTCTAGATGCTTCATCCACCCTAATTAGACCATCTCAAAATACGAGTCAATCCAACGCAGAGATGGACTCAGCGATACAAACGATTCAGAAAAACGAGGGAGCGTTTTTAAAATTGATGGATCAAATTGTAGATCAGTATGAACTCGAAGCAGCTGCAAAAATTGATCGCCTTCGTACGCTAGAAACGCTACTTGCTTGTCTTACACTTTTGATTTTATTGGGCGAATTTATCTTTATTTTCTGGCCTACAGCAAAAGTTGTTCGTAACGGAATGCTAGAACTTATTAATGCAGAGCGTAAAGCTTTAAAAATGGCAAAAGATGCCGATGCGCTTACAGAGTCAAAAGAAAAATTGCTTTGGGAATCTCGAGCCTTAAACCAAGCAATGGATAAAACATTACTTTTTGTACGCACCGATACTAGCGGTGTACTCCTTCAGGCAGGAGAACAATTTAAAAAAATGTTTAAGCTGAATTCAGTACAAGAGAATACAAAGTTTGCTTCGGTGATCTCAAATGTAGAACTCGAGCAACAAAATTTAGAAAAGATTCTCACTGAACATAAAAAAACTGGATGGCAAGGTGAGGTTAAAGGCAGATCGCCAGAAGGTGATGAGTTGTATTTAGAGATGTCGTTATTACCGTTTCAAAAGGAAAAAAGTAGCAACGAACTTCTAATAATTCTTTTAGATATTACTAAAAGAAAAGAAGCGCACGAGGAAATAGAGCGGTTAACTAAAGCCAATTTTGAAGAGCGCATAAGCAGGCAGAAAAATGTCTCAAGACAAATAATAGAAAACCAGGAACAAGAACAAAATAGGATTGCGCAAGATCTACACGACGGCATTGGTCAAATGCTGACCGGACTAAAATTTACTTTAGAGAGCATCAACCTCAAGGATCGTGACAAAGCGCAGACTAAAATAGATCACCTTAAAGTACTCTCTTTAGATATTATAAAAGGCATACGTACCGCCACTTTCAATTTAACCCCACCAGAATTAACAGATCACGGTTTAGTGCCTGCATTGATCAAACTGGCTAAAGAATTAACCGGTTTAACGGGGAAACAAATCACTCTAAATAACACGACGGGTTTCTATCAAAGGTTAGATTCCCTTGTGGAAATCAATACGTATCGTATTACGCAAGAAGCTGTAAATAATGCTATTAAATATGCAAATTCTACGAGTATTTTAGTAAGAATTAGACATACCGAGCATCTTCTAAGTCTGACCATTGAAGACGATGGCGATGGCTTTGATATTGAGCAAGCCCAACAAACTAAACGTGGAGATGGCGGTATGGGAATGACATTTATGCGCGAACGTATGAACTATATAAATGGGAGACTTTTTGTAAATTCGGAAGTTGGAAAAGGAACCCGCATTACACTAAATATTCCTATTGATTGACCCTATGGATACTGAAACACTTAAAGTTATACTAGCAGATGATCACGTTCTAGTACGCGATGGTATAAAGGCGCTTTTAGAAGAAGAGCATGAAATTATGGTCATAGATGAAGCCTCAAATGGTAAAGAAGCATTACAAGTTATCAAAGAGACCACTCCAGATTTACTTATTGTAGATATTAGAATGCCTGAAATGAATGGTATTGAAGTGGTACAAGCTATAAAAAACGAAGCTATTCCTGTAAAGACTTTGGTTTTATCTATGCACGATAGTGAAGAATATGTGTTGCAGTCCATTCAAGCAGGTGCAGACGGATATTTGCTTAAAGGCTCAAGTAAAGAAGAATTTATAAAGGCTTTAAATACGATTAAAAATGGCGAAAAGTATTTTGCAGGCGAACTCTCCTCTATAATCATCAACAACTTTGTGAATGGTAATGTGTCTTCTGTACCCAAACAAGAAACAAAGAAAGAATCTGTTGCAGATGCTTTTAGTCTTACTAAGCGTGAACAGCAGATATTAAATTTGGTTCTCGAAGGAAAGAGTAACAAAGAAATAGGAGAGGAGCTTAATATTAGCAAACGTACTTGTGAGGTGCATCGTTTCAATTTGATGAAAAAATTAGAAGTTAAAAATCTTATGGAGTTGGCGAATAAGGTTTCAGCATTCAATATTTCTTAATACGACAGCGTGATTACTAGAATATCTATAAAACACAACAATCAGATTTAAAAGGTATTAGGAATTCCTTAAAACTTTAAACTACGTATTTTAGTTAAGTATATATACTTATATTTGTGAGTATAAATACTTAATTATGAAAACAACAATCACTTCAGCTAAGGCAACGCGCCTAAATTTTCGAGATTTTACCAGTGTTCCAATGCGAACATTTTGGATCACATCAATTGCATTCTTTTTATGTTTTTTCGCTTGGTTTGGTATTGTGCCTTTTATGCCCGATGTGGTTAGAGATTTAGGACTTACGCCTGCTCAAAAATGGAATTCTGTAATACTTGCCGTTTCAGGTACTGTATTTGCCCGTTTACTTATAGGAAAACTATGCGATAAATACGGACCAAGATTATGTTACACTTGGTTGTTATTGCTTGGAGCTATACCGGTAATATTATGTGGTCTCGTGCAGACACCCTTACAATTCTTAATATGTAGATTATTTATTGGTTTTATTGGGGCGAGTTTTGTGATTACACAAGTACACACCTCACTGATGTTTGCTTCTAATATAGTTGGGACTGCAAATGCAACCTCTGCAGGATGGGGAAATATGGGAGGTGGAGCCAACCGTTTAATTATGCCACTTATAGCTGCGGCTATCATAGGTTTAGGTGTTGCGGAAGCAGATGCCTGGAGGTATTCACTTGTTATTGCCGGAGTAATTTGCTTTTTAATGGGGATCGTCTATTTCTTTTTTACAAAGGATACTCCTGAAGGAAATTTCAAAGAGATTAAAGCGGCGGGAAAAAAGATCAAAGGAAAAAAGAAGGATGAAGTTGGTTTTCTCGAAGCCTTAAAAGATTATCGCGTATGGATCTTATTTGTGGTCTATGCGGCTTGTTTTGGAATAGAGCTTACCGTTTACGGGACAATGGATGATTATTTGCAAAATACGTTTAATCTTGAACGCATAACAGCCGGTAATATCGTGCTCTCTTTTGCTTTGATGAATTTATTCGCGAGAACGCTTGGCGGGTATTTTGGAGACCGCTTCGGAAAATTAAAAGGTCTTCGTGGTCGTGTTTTATTTCTTGTGGCCATCTTGGCTGTTGAGGGAGTAATGCTTGTTACCTTTTCTACCATTACCAGTCTATTGTTAGGAATTATTTTTCTAGTTGCTTTTAGTCTTTCGGTGCAAATGGCCGAAGGCGCAACTTTCTCTGTTGTTCCATTTATTAATAAAAAAGCTATTGGTTCTATCTCAGGAATCGTGGGTGCAGGGGGTAATGTAGGTGCTTTTTTAGCAGCAATGCTTTTGAAATCAAAAGCTGCAGTTGCAGAGCAAGCAGCAATCAATGCTAATTCTGGTGCCAGTGAAGAGGTCATTCGCTTAGCACAATCAGAAGCTGCAGCAACAGCAGTTTCTAGTGGATATTTCATTATAGGAATTATGGTGTTCGTCATCGGTCTATTAGCTTATGCTATAAAGTTCTCTACCGCAGATGAAAAGAATGCGATCGAAGAATTAAAGCTTTCGGGGCAAGAAAACTTTATTCCGTCTAATGCATAAAAAGTATTGAGGGTATTCTTAAAATTTATTTTAGCGCATTTAATTTTGATAATACCCCTAAAACTTTAACCTTAGTAGAGCAAACTTATCTGCGGTAGCCCAATTATAGACTTCCTTGATAAATTTGATACAGAGCTCGTAATTCATTAAACAAACGTATTTCTCGTTTATGCAGGATAACTCAATAAAATCTACTTGTTCCTATTGTGGAGTAGGGTGCGGTTTACTCATAAAGAAAGACTCTAAGAATAAAGTTTCGGTTGAAGGTGATCCAGACCACCCGGTAAATAAAGGTATGCTGTGCTCAAAAGGCAGAAACCTTCATTATGTGGTAAATGATACTTCAGACCGGTTGCTTTATCCTCAAATGCGCTGGAGTAAATCGCATCCTAATCTGGATAGGGTAGATTGGGATACTGCATTAGAGCGTGCTGCACATGTTTTTAAATCCATTATCAAACAGCACGGTCCGGATAGCGTGGGCTTCTATGTTTCAGGGCAATGCTTAACCGAAGAATATTATATCGCCAATAAACTTGTAAAAGGCTTTTTAGGAACTAATAATATTGATACCAATAGCCGTTTGTGTATGAGTAGTGCAGTGGTGGGCTATAAAAAGACTTTTGGTGAAGATTCTGTTCCTATTGCTTATGCAGATATTGAACTGGCAGATTGTTTTTTGATTACCGGAGCTAATCCGGCGTATTGCCATCCTATACTGTTTCGGCGTATTGAAGCACATAAAGAAAAGAATCCCGATGTTAAAACAATAGCTGTAGATCCACGACGTACAGATACCGCAGCTTATGCAGATTTACATCTTCAGCTGTTGCCCGGTACTGATATCATTCTATATAACGCCATTGGCCGAAGACTTTTAGAACAAGGTCTGGTAGATAAAGATTTCATAGATAATCACACCGAAGGTTTTGCGCAATATCGGGCTCAAGTTATGCAACTGTCTTTAAAGGAAGCTGCAAAGCAATGTGGAGTTCCGGTGGCTGACATAAAAAAGGCTGCTGACATAATAGGCATCAGTAAAGGTTTTATAAGTATGTGGGCGATGGGCTTAAACCAAAGCGTCGTAGGTACTAATAAGAATTTTGCCCTCTTAAACCTATCTTTAATTACCGGTCAAGTTGGCAAGCCGGGCTCGGGTCCTTTTTCACTCACTGGTCAACCTAATGCTATGGGAGGTCGTGAAGTGGGCGGTATGGCTAATTTATTAGCGGTGCACAAAGA
Source organism: Leeuwenhoekiella palythoae (assembly GCF_900130045.1). GTDB lineage: Bacteria > Bacteroidota > Bacteroidia > Flavobacteriales > Flavobacteriaceae > Leeuwenhoekiella > Leeuwenhoekiella palythoae. Next base: position 241,186 of record NZ_FQXT01000003.1, on the reverse strand, counting down.
TTTAATGAATGAAAATCATCGTCGCGAAGTCGCTCATTTCTGGGGTGTAAACGAGATTTCTGGAAAACCGGGCTACACCGCAACACAGATGTTTGAAGCCTTAGAGACAGGACGATTAAAAGCAGTATGGATTATTTGCACCAATCCGTCTGTGAGTTTGCCAGATGTGCGGAAGGTTGATAAAGCCCTTCAAAATGCAAAATTCGTTGTGGTTCAGGACATTTCTAAGCGATCAGATACGTTGCAATATGCAGACTTAATTTTGCCTGCTGCAGGATGGCTGGAGAAAGAAGGAACGATGACCAATTCAGAACGAAGGATTTCGCACTTGCCTAAGGTTGTGGAGGCACCCGGTGAGGCAAGGCCAGATGTAGAAATACTTTGTGATTTTGCACAAAAAATGGGGTTCAGAGGCTTTGATTACTACAATACCTCAGAGATTTATCAAGAATACGCCGCGATGACTAAAGGCACCAATATTGATATTTCTTACCTTAATTATGATCGTCTAAAAAACGAGGGAACATTTCAATGGCCGGTGAATACATACAGACATACCGGAACACCGCGTTTGTTTGAGGATAAAAAGTTTTATACACCTAGTAAAAAGGCGGTATTTAATATTCCGTCTACTTTGTACAATCGTTCTATAAAGCCTGATGCCGAATATCCCTTTGTGTTAACAACAGGTCGTGTGCGCGATCAATGGCATACCATGACAAAAACCGGCAAGGTGTCCCGTTTAAAAACGCATTATCCCACACCGGTATTGGAAATTCATCCGGTTGATGCCGTTAAACTAAAGATAAGAGAAGGAACTATTTGTGAGGTTGCTAGCGAAAACGGTAATGTTCGTGTAAAAGCAAAACTTACTGATACCATACGACAGGGCGTTGTGTTTTTACCTATGCATTGGGGAAAAAAGTTAGCCTCTGATCTCAATCGCACCAATAATTTGACGCAAAATATGGTGGATCCTCAGAGCAAAGAACCAGACTTTAAGTTTACTGCGGTACGTGTGGAAAAGTATACTAAAAAGCGAGAAAAAATCGTCGTTATAGGTTCGGGAGCAGCTGCATTTCGCTTTATTCAAAATTATAGAGAGCGCAATACACAAGATATTATTTGTGTCTTTTCAAAAGAAGCACATCCCTTTTATAATCGGGTGCTCCTGCCGGAATATATCACTGAAGAATTATCCTGGGAGCAGTTGCTTAAAATAAAAGAGCAACACCTTTCTACATTAGATATCAGACTTTTTAAGAATAATTCTATTGTTGATATCGATAAGAAATCGAGAACCTTAAAAGACAGTCAAGGTATTTATCATGCCTATGATAAATTAATCATCGCCACCGGAAGCAGGGCCTTTGTTCCTACAGATGTGCGATTAGATCTTCCGGGTAGGTTTACTATGCGGGATAAACTTGATGCAGATCGATTTAAAAAGTACTTGATGCAATCGGGAATTCCTAATGATCAGCAACATGTCGTGATTGTAGGAGGCGGACTTTTAGGACTTGAATTGGCAGCGGCGCTTCGGCATAAATCAGTTAAAATAACCATCATTCAGCGCTCATCATATTTAATGGAGCGGCAATTGGATAGTATAGCCAGTAATATGCTTGCAAACAATGTGCAGCAACGCGGAATTCAGATCTATTTTGACAATGAAGTGAGTACGGTTTTTGACGCGGAAGAAAGTCATAGTTTAGAGGTCACTCTAAAAAGTGGAAAAGTTTTGGAAGCTAACGCAATTGTCTATGCCGTAGGTACGCGACCTAATATTGAGATTGCACGCAAGGCTGGATTAAAAATGGGTAAAGGGCTACGTGTAAATGAGTATATGCAAACTTCAGAGGCCTCTATTTTTGCCCTTGGGGAAATAGCAGAATTTAGAAACCAAACTTTTGGGATCACCGCAGCGGCTGAAGAACAGGCTAATATTCTGGCTAACTATTTAGCAGGCGATATTAGCAATCCTTATAAGGGTTCTGTGTTGATGAATATTCTCAAGTTTGAAGATTTAGACCTCTGTAGTATAGGACAGGTGAGTGTGCCTAAAAATGATCCTTCGTATGAGGAAGTTATTTTTATGGATGTCTCAAAACAATACTATAAAAAATGCATCATCAAAGATGATTTACTAGTAGGAGCAATTTTGATGGGGGACAAGCAAGAGTTTGCAGAATTCAAGAATTTAATTGACAGCCGCATTGAACTTGCAGAAAAACGCGAATTATTACTTAGAGGAGCAACCAAGCAAGAGCCGGTAAAAGGTAAACTTATTTGTTCATGTAGTCAGGTGGGAAGCGGCAATATTGAAGAAGCAATAAGACAGGGATGCACAGATTTTACTGCACTTTGTGATCAAACCGGAGCCGGACTAGGCTGCGGAAGCTGTAAAACCGAAGTACGTGAAATATTAACCGAAGCGACTGTAAAACTATGAGACAGCAATTTTCAAGAGTAATTGTAAAAGGAGGAGTGGTGTCTCCTGGTGAGTTAAAAATTATTCTAGATCAAGCAGAGCGTCTAGATTTAGACACTATTGCTTTTGGGTCTCGACAGGATATTTTGTTTTTGACTCAAAATAAAATAGTAGATAATTCTTCAAGTCTTAGATTGGTGACCCCTGATGGCGATCGGGTAGAAAATATAATGAGTTCTTATGTTACGAGTGACCTGTTTGCAAGTACCCATTGGCTTACTGGAGATCGTTACTTATATATTCTCGAACAGTTTCAGAATACACCAAAGCTTAAAATAAATATTGTAGATCCTAAACAGCGCGTAGTGCCCTTGTTTACAGGACACTTGAATTTTATCGCTTCTGAACAAGAAGATTATTGGTATCTATATATGCGTCTTCCACATTGGGAAAAAACGCAGATGTATCCGGTATTGATCTACAGTTGGGATTTGGCACAGATAGCAGAAGCTGTTGAAAGAATTCTGAAAGAAGAACCCCAGAATGTTGAGATGGTTTTTGATCTGGTCATCGATGCTACCGATTTAAATAACAAAACGGTTTCATCTCCTTTAGCGATGGATTTTCAACCTTTTCCTTATTGTGAAGGAATGAACCGTATGCAATCTGGCAAGTATTGGTTAGGCTTGTATTGGCGAAATAACAAGTATGACATAAAATTTTTAAAAGGATTATGTGATTTGTGTGTAACCTCTAAAATTGGCAAAATCGCACTAACACCCTTTAAATCATTTATAGTTAAAGGAATTCCTTCGGAAGATAAACTGGCTTGGGAAAAATTCTTAGGGTTATCAGGAATCAATGTTAGGCACAGTATGCTTGAGCTCAATTGGCATTTGCCGGTTGCGAATGAAATGGCTTTGAATTTAAAACAGTTTTTAGTTGACTCATTCAATAAGCAAGACATCAGCACATATGGGTTAACCTTTGGCATTGCAGACTTTTATCGAAGCGGTTCGTATTTCACATCAATTGTTATCGAAAGAAATAAACCCGATGTTTTACCGGTTGAATTTGAAGCCAGAGCTAGCTTTAATATTGTTTATGCTCGGGATTTTGATCCCAATACGCAAGATTATATTGTGCACGTTCAAGATGTAGATCAGTCTGAATTACCCGCCTTATTGATGGAACTTAGTCAAATGTATTTTAAAAATTTAGGAGATAAAAAACCTGCAAAAGAAGTAAGTGCTCCAAAACTTCAAACTATAAAAGTAGCGGTGTATCAGTGCAATTCGTGTCAAACAATTTATGATTATAGATTTGGCGATCAGACGCAAAACATACAACCTGGAGTACTTTTTGAAAAACTACCCAACGAATACTGTTGCTCGTTGTGTGAGGGGCCAAAAGAGAATTTTAGTAAAATATCTTTTATGGCAGAATTGAATCAGTAAGCGCTCGGTTGTGTTTCTACTTGCTGAGCGATCTGCAACATCTGATCTCTATGATTTACTACGTGGCCTAAAACAATAATAGCAGGATTACTCAGTTGTTTCTCTTTGTAAATTTGAGCGATGGTATTAACCGTTCCTATGGCTATTTTTTCATTACTTAAACTGCCATTTTGAATAATGGCTACGGGCAGTTCATATTTGTTTTGAGCTTTAAATAAGTCCAGAATCTCATTGAGTTTAGAAGTACCCATAAGTATTACTACAGTTGCGTTACTCTGTGCAGCGAGCTCCACATCCTTAGATAACGTATGCGCTTTGGTCGTACCGGTTATCACCCAAAAACTTTCAGAAACACCTCGCTTTGTGAGCGGTATATTTTGTAATGCAGGTACAGCATTACACGAGGAGATTCCTGGGATTACGCTTGCCGATATTCCGCGTTGAGCAGCGTATAGCATTTCTTCGGCACCGCGACCAAAAATGAATGGATCACCGCCTTTAAGACGCACCACTATAGCATTATTCTGAGCTCTATCTACAATCAGATCATTTATTTGATCTTGGTGATAGGCATAGCACCCCTTGCGTTTTCCAACAAAGATCAATTCGGTTTCCGGTTTGCAGTGTTTTAATACTTCGGGATTAACTAATGCATCATAAAGCACTATATCTGCACTTTTCAATGCTTTTAAACCTTTTAGCGTCAGTAATTCTGGATCGCCGGGTCCGGCACCGAGTAGTATGAGTTTTCCTGTATTCATAATTTAGATATATATACGTATTATTTTATTGAAATCTCTGTAATTAATTGCTATTGAAATTAATTATCTCAAATAATTAGAATAAAATTAAGTATTAATACGTAATAAATCAAATTTTAAAATATATTTGAATGGGAATTTTAAAACGCTATTATGAAAAACATTACCATTACTCTGCTTTTCTTCTGCATGTTTCAAATGGGAGCACAGGAGTTTACTGTTGACGCCGATTTACGGCAACGCTTTGAATACCGCCACGGGTTTACTACGCTTTTTCCAGACAATGCAGAACCTGCAGCATTTGTAAGACAACGAGCACGTTTAAATTTTAATTACTCAGCCGAAAAGCTCAAACTTTTTATTGCAGTTCAAGACGTGAGCACTTGGGGCGATACGAGACAGATTCTGCCGGCTGATGGTAATGATTCGTTTATGCTCTTTCAAGCTTGGGCAGAACTTCAACTGGGTACCCATTGGTCTACCAAGTTGGGAAGACAAGTGATCTCTTATGACGACCAACGCATTTTTGGAGGTTTAGATTGGGCTATGCAAGGTCGTTTTCACGATGCTGCTCTTTTAAAATATAAAAAAGAACGTACACAGCTTGATCTGGGATTTGCTTTTAGTCAGCAAGGTGAATCTATTTTAGGTACTACATATAACATCCCGGGGTTCTTTACTTATAAGAGTATGCAGTATGTTTATTTTAAGCAAAGTTGGGAGCAATCAAGCTTTAGTTTACTAGGTTTAAATACAGGTTTTCAGCGTTTTGCTCAAGAAGATATGACGCAGGCAGATGGCGTGTATTATACGCATACTGTGGGTTCTTATTTTACGTTTCCTGTAGCCAAGCTGAAGTTATCAGGAAGTGCGTATTATCAATTTGGTGAAGCCTATCCTGTAGATGAGTCGTTATCTGCTTATCAATTGGCACTAAACGCCACATATAAAGTAGGTAGCACGCTTCTTGGGGTAGGTGCCGAATTGCTAAGTGGTTCTGATCAAGGAAGTTCAGACCGTAAATCATTTTTTCCTCTATATGGGACCAATCATAAATTCAACGGGTTTATGGATTATTTCTATGTGGGTAATCACGCCAATAATGTGGGGCTTAATGATTTTCACGCAAAAGCTGTTTTTAAAACCGGTGAACGCGCTACCTTGCTTACTGCCCTGCATTATTTTACCTCAAATGGTTCATTAGCCGAGACTACAGATAAGTATTTAGGAACTGAATTAGATCTGGTTTATACGCAGCCGTTGATCAAAAATATAAAATTACAGTTGGGCTATTCGCATATGTTTGCTTCATCAAATATGTCTTTAATCAAAAATGGAGTCACTTCAGAAAATACAAACAATTGGGGATGGGCGCTGCTTGTTATCAATCCAAAGTTATTCAATCATAATTTTGACTAGGGAAGTGGTTACCTATCATTTAATGAAAAGCCTGCTGAAAATGATCTTCAGCAGGCTTTCTTTTTTCGTATTGTCGGGATGAGAGGATTCGAACCTCCGATCTCGCGCCCCCCAGACGCGCACTTTAACCGGACTAAGCTACATCCCGAAATTTTTGCAGGCTGCAAATATAAATATTTGTAACAGACCACAAAGTTTTAATCCTATATAACACATAATAGCGTTGCCACTATAATTTATATCAATTAGTGAATATTCATTAAATAAAGTTAATTGTTTAAATATTTTAAAATTATAACGTTATAGTTTATTGAATAATAATTTTTTGTACCTTAAAGGTAGTATTTGTTTAATTCCTCAATCTCAATATTATGAAACTATCTTTAATAACGCTTATTTTTTTGATCAGTACTGTTTACAGTACAAATCAAACCGAAATCAAACAGGACAATGATGTTTTAATCAGAGGTACCTGGGAGCTCAGAGACTTTTATCATTATGACGAAAATGAAGTCGTTGATACTGTAGCAACGACTGATGGTTATCGTCAAATAAAAATGTATACTAAAGACCGCGTGATGTGGACGCGCTATGTACCCAAAGATTCCGTTGAATGGTTTGGATACGGCAGTTATGTCGCTTCAGATGATCAGCTTAAAGAAACGCTAGAGTATGGATCGGAGAGCATGATGAATGTTATTGACACCCTACGTATTTTTACATTCGAATTGCAGATTTCAGAGAATGAATACAGTCAAATCACTGTGGATGAAGAAGGTAATCGTATTTTCTCTGAAAACTACAAACGTATCGAATAGCTATTTCTCTATCGCCGCAACTTCTTTTTCGGTGACGGGTTTATCTGAAGAATTTCCCCAGGAATTTAAGATGTAATTCATAACATCTGCAACCTCGTCATCATACAATCCTAACGGAGCCATTATACTGTTATAATCGGTTCCGTTTACGGTTATAGGGCCTTGTAAACCGTATTTCACCGCGTGAATAGCTTTGGTTCTATTATTTAATAAATAATCTGCTTTAGCCAAAGGCGGAAATGCCCCCGGAATACCTTCTCCGGTCGCCATATGACATTGCATACAAAAGTCTTCGTACACGGTCTTTCCGCGCTTTATACTGTTTTGCAATGAGGTATCCTTTTGAATAGGAATATAAACAGACGCACTAGTGCCAAAACTTTGATCTCCTTTAGACGCTGAAAAAATTATAATAATTGCGAAGCTCGCGAGTGTGATTAATGCAGTTTTCAATTTTGTACAAGTTTTACGATTCCTACTCCTTCAACACCAACATAAACGAAGCCGTCTGGGCCTTGAATTACATTACGCACACGACCAACACCGTCCAGCAGTTTTTCTCTTTTTATAACTGAATTGTTTTCATCTAAATAGAGTGCTTCGAGATAAACAAACTTAAGAGAACCTACTAAAAGGTTGCCTTTTAATTCTGGATAGGCATCACTGGTAACCATTGCCATTCCGCTAGGTGCGATTGAAGGTACCCAATAGTAAAGAGGTTGCTCCATTCCTTCCTTTTTGGTAATGTCTGTAATATCTGTACCGCTGTAATTGATTCCGTAGGTAATGACCGGCCAGCCATAATTAGCACCTTTTTTAATTACATTGATTTCATCGCCACCACGTGGACCGTGCTCGTGCACCCAAATTTCGTTTGTTTCTGGGTTGATGAGCATCCCTTGCGGATTGCGATGCCCGTAAGACCAAATGGCCTCTTTAGCATTTTCAGTTCCTACGAATGGATTATCTGTGGGTATACTTCCGTCTAAATTTAAGCGGTACACTTTACCGTTGTCGCGAGTGATATCTTGTGGATTAATATCACGCTCACCACGTTCACCTGCTGTAAAAAATACGTGGCCAGCATCGTCAAATACGATACGACTACCCCAGTGCTGGCCTTTAGTGGTATTGGGCGTAGCTTTATAAAGCACTTCTTGATTACTGAGGCTATTGCCCGATAATTGCGCACGCATAAGCGCAGTGTTTCCTCCTTTGGCTTCACCTTCGGTAGAAGAGTAGGTGAAATATATAAATCCGTCACTTTCATAATTCGGACTCAACTGAATATCTAATAATCCGCCTTGCCCCCGATTGTAAACTTCCGGAACTCCGTCAATAGTTATTTTCTCACCGTTTACAAAGTGAATTAGTTCGCCTGATTTCTCTGTTATGAGTAAGCTTCCGTCTGGCAAGAATGCCATTCCCCAAGGATTGATCAAGTCAGGAACAATGACTTCGTATTCGTAGGCTTCAGAAACTGTAATAGGTACATCATTATCTTTAACCTCTTTAGGGTTTTGAGCACAAGCGATTACTGTGGTAAGCACGGATAAAAGAAGAATGCTAAAGTTTTTCATATAAGAAATTTTGATTTAAAAATAGTGAAAACCTAACAATCCCTAATAGTAGAATTCAAACATCGGTGTAAATTTGCATTGTTAATAACGACTTATAATTAGCGATTGACTAGTCTTTATAAGTATAGCTAAAAAACTATTTTTGTTTAGATCACTAGAGTTTATGATATTAGGCCAAGAGTTGATCTTTCAATAAATATAAAAAATGTAGAATTCCACAGCACGTGGATAATATTTAAATAAAATGGCAGTAGAACGTATTAAATGTTTAATTATTGGGTCTGGTCCTGCAGGTTACACCGCAGCAATTTATGCTTCAAGAGCAGATTTGAAACCGGTAGTCTACACAGGTATGGAACCCGGTGGACAATTAACTACGACCACTGAAGTTGATAATTTTCCCGGATATCCTGAAGGAATTGACGGTCCAACTATGATGGTGCAGTTGCAGCAACAAGCAGAACGTTTTGGTACCGAAGTGCGTATAGGAATGATTACCAACGTTGAATTTTCTTCTGAGGAAGGAGGCATTCATAAAGCTACCGTAGATAATACTACTGAGATCGAAGCAGAATCTGTGATCATTTCAACAGGTGCAACAGCGCGCTACCTCGGGTTACCTAGTGAGCAGCGCTTGCGCGGTGGTGGTGTTTCGGCCTGTGCGGTTTGTGATGGATTTTTCTATAAAAATCAGCGTGTGGCTATCGTAGGTGGTGGGGACACTGCTGCGGAAGAAGCTACTTATCTTGCTAACATTTGTGAGCACGTTACAATGCTTGTGCGTAAAGATGAGATGCGTGCTTCAAAAGCAATGCAACATCGTGTGAATTCAAGAAAAAATATCACCGTACTTTATAATACTGAAGTTGAAGAAGTAGTAGGTGAGCAAGTAGTAGAAGGATTGAAAATGATCAACAATCAGACTAAAGAAGTATCTGAAATCGAGATCACAGGTCTATTTATCGCTATTGGTCACAAGCCGAATACTGACATTTTTAAAGGACAGCTGGAAATGGACGAAACCGGTTATATTCTTACTGAAGGAAAATCTACTAAAACCGGTAAACCTGGTGTGTTTGCGAGTGGAGATGTTCAAGATAAAGAATACCGTCAGGCTATTACTGCCGCTGGAACAGGATGTATGGCAGCACTAGATGCAGAACGTTATTTAGCATCTGTGGAAGAAAAAGTTGAAGCATAATAATACTTATAACATGCTTACAAATAAAAAAAGCTCTTGCATTAGCAAGAGCTTTTTTTATGCTTATTACTGAAGAACCGTTCTAATCCTCGTCTTCTTCAGATTCATCATCAACCATTTCCTCATCTTCTTCATCCATTTTTTCAGGGATTTCAGAAATTGGCTCGTTTAGATCATCATCATCATAATCTTCAACGTCATAATTTTCCATAGACGTTTCTAACTTTTTACTCACCTTCACCAAGTATATCGTATCTGCAGTGCGTACTTCTACACACTCGATGGTTTCGTTTTGAGCATTTTTAAATGATATGATGTGGTCATCATCATATCCGTAGGGGTACTTATCAACCAGAAGCGCAAGAATCTCTGGGGTAAGCTTTTTAAAATCAACTATTACGCGACGCATAAATAAAATTTAATTTTTGTTGCAAATTGTGGTTAAATGTAAAAAAAAACGAATGGGTTGTGCAACACTATTCACTTAATTCTTTTTTAATTTTTTATAATACTCAAAAGCATTGTAAATCAATTCGTTTGAAGCTTCTTGATTGAGAACAACTTCGCCTATACGATTAAGCAAAACAAAGAGCACCTTTCCGTGGCTGTTTTTCTTATCGTACTTGAGTAAAGTGATGATACTCTCTATATCTTTTTCTGTAAATTCAACGCTAGGGTAGAAGGCCAAGATCGCTTCTGAAATTACATCACACTCTGATTTAGGCAGACTGCACAATTCACTAGATAAATAATTGGCCAAGATCATACCAATTGCGATGGCTTCACCGTGCAGCAAGCGTTCTTTTTGATCGCTTTCCATAAAATAAGATTCAATGGCGTGACCTAGCGTATGCCCATAATTGAGACTTTTTCTTCTATTCTTCTCGAAGGGATCTTCTAAAACCACTTCGTTTTTTATAGCAATAGATTGTCTGATCAATTCAGCCAGACTTTCAAAATCTGTATATTTTGCTTGCTTTACCGTATTCCAATACGCTTCAGAACTGATGAGGCCATGTTTAAGCATTTCGGCATAACCGCTACGCAGTTCTTCAACAGAAAGCGTTCCTAAGAAATGAGTGTCAACCAGAACCAGCTCAGGATTACTAATGATCCCAATTTGATTTTTTAACGGTCCGAGATCTACACCGGTTTTTCCACCTACAGAAGCATCAACCATTGCGAGTAAGGTAGTAGGAATATTGATGAAATCAATGCCGCGTTTAAAACAACATGCTACAAAACCGCCAAGATCAGTTACGACACCACCACCAAGATTGATCAAGGCACTGTTGCGATCAGCATTCAGCTCTGACAGCACATTCCATACTCCTTCACACGTTTCAAGATTTTTAAACTCTTCACCCGGATCAATCTCTATAATTTCAATAGTCGTTTGAGTGACTATATTCTGAAGAAAAGGCGCCAAACAATGCTCGTGTGTATTACTGTCTACAAGCACAAACAGGATGCTGTAATTTTTTTCCTTTAAAATAGCATTAAGATTTGAGTAGCCGTTTTCGCCAAAAACAACCTGATAATCTTTAGCTTGAATTGCTTCCATGTTAAAGTTTTTTGAGGTTGTGAAATTAATATCTTTTTATAACAATCCCTTTGCGATTTGGCTATATTTGACGCCTAATTTTAGAATATGTTAGAACAAAAAATATTTGATGATACAAAGACTGCATTTTCTTTAAAATCAGATAGTGAGCTTGAGCGAGCTTACTTCTTGTTTAAGATGATTTCCTTGCAGCCTTTGGTAAAAATAGGCACGGCGGTTACTCGCTTTGCATTAAACGCCAGTCTTCCGGTAGAAGGTTTGGTGCGCGCTACCGTTTTTGATCATTTTTGCGGTGGGGTAAGTGAGAAAGATTGTGTTTCTACCATTGATGCGATGTACAGTAAAAATGTACATTCTGTTTTAGATTTTTCGGTAGAAGGGAAGGAGACCGAAAGTTTATTTGATTCTGCTCTAGAACGCGTGATGAGTCTTATTGATTTTGCTAAAGACCGACCCGGGATGCCTTTTTCGGTTTTTAAACCTACCGGTTTTGGCCGTTTTGAAGTTTGGCGAAAGGTTACCGAAAATGAAACGCTTTCAGATAAAGAACAACAAGAATGGAAACGTATTCAGGAGCGTTTTCATAAAGTATGTAAAAAAGCAAAAGCTTGTGATATAAAATTGCTTATTGATGCCGAAGAAAGTTGGATGCAAGGTGCTGTAGATGATCTTGTACTTGAGATGATGCAAACTTATAATCAAGAGAAACCCATTGTTTTTACAACCTTGCAATGTTATCGCTGGGATCGTTTAGCTTATTTAAAGGATCTGCATCAAGACGGAATCGAAAAAGGATATCATTTAGGGATAAAAATCGTGCGCGGCGCGTATATGGAAAAAGAGCGTGCTCGTGCCGAAGAAAAAGGTTATGATTCTCCAATTTGTAAAGATAAGCCTGAAACTGATGCGCATTTTAATGCGATGTTAGTTTACATCTTTGACAACCTAGAAGATATTTGGGCATTCATTGGGACGCATAATGAAGAAAGTAATTATTTGGCTATCGAAATTATGGCACAGAAAGAAATTGCTCCAGATGATGGTCGTGTATGGTTTGGTCAATTATATGGTATGAGTGATCACATTAGCTATAACTTGGCAAAGGAAGGGTATAACGTTACCAAATACGTTCCTTTTGGGCCTGTTAAAGATGTGATGCCCTACTTGATAAGAAGAGCTGAAGAAAATACTTCGGTTGCGGGTCAAACCAACCGAGAGCTTTCGTTAATTCAGGAAGAACGCAGACGTCGCAAACTAAATTAGACGGACTTATATTAAAAAGGCTTACCTCTCTGGTAGGCCTTTTTAATTATAAAGCAGGTTGAATTTAATGCTTAATCACACTCAAAACTTCAAAAGTTTCGTCGCAAAGTTCAAGTGTTGTAGTAATAGGAGTGGGCATCGTTTCTTGTGAATGAATCATATAAAATCCACACGGTTCTTTTCGGGTATCACTTTTATCAAAATCAACTTCCCCTTCTAGGAAAACAGTGTTTAAATCTGAAGTGTCAAGCTTTAATTCTTGTAATTGTTTTTCAGCTTGCTCAGAGAGTGTGTAACCATTATTCCGGATGGTTTTGAGTACGCGTGCATTAGGCATATAATCGCAAGAGGGTAATTCAACCCCGCTACCTTTTACAAAAAAAGCTAAAAGAATAAGGCCAATAGCAAAACCACCAAGATAGAAACCTAATCGGTATAAAATTTTCATGTGCTGTATTTAGATCTAAAAAAATAAGAGATTGATATCTCTAAATGGAAGATCAAACCAATCTGCAACAGACTTGCTGGTAAGAATTCCGCGGTAAAAATACAATCCGTTTTTTAAACCTTTATTGATACGCAGACTATTTTCTAGTCCGCCGTGTTCACCAATTTCTAAAAGATACGGCGTAAAAATATTACTAATTGATAGTGAGGAAGTTCTCGCGTAACGAGAAGGAATATTAGGCACACAATAATGTACCACATCGTGTTTGACAAAGGTAGGCTTATCGTGCGAGGTAACTTCTGAAGTTTCAAAGCTACCACCCATATCAATACTAACATCGATAATGATTGATCCCGGTTTCATATATTCTAGCATGGTCTCTGTAACGATTACAGGAGATCTATCCTTACCTCTCACGGCTCCGATAGCTACATCACAACGGCGCAAAGCCTTAAGTAAATTTTTTGGCTGAATGGTAGACGTATATAAAGGTTGGCCCACACTTACTTGAAGACAACGTAGTTTAGTAAGAGAGTTGTCAAAAACTTTTACGTTAGCACCAAGACCCAGTGCAGAGCGTGTTGCAAATTCACCAACTGTGCCCGCACCAATGATCACAACTTCCACAGGGGGAACTCCGCTAATATTGCCAAACATCAATCCGTTACCTCCATCTTGCCGTGACATCAGTTCTGAAGCGATAAGTACAGATGCGGTACCGGCAATTTCACTTAACGCTCTAACGGCAGGGTAGGTGCCATCAGCATCTTTAATAAATTCAAAAGCAAGTGCTGTAATGCGTTTTGTAGCTAGAATTTTAAAGTATTCTTTTTTCTGAGTTTTGAGTTGCAGTGCAGAAATGATCACCGTTTGCGGATTCACCATCTCAAGCTCTTCAAGAGAAGGCGGCTCTACTTTTAATACCATCGGGCAGCCAAAAACTTTGGCCCGATCAGAAGTGATTTCTGCACCATTTTCAGAATAATCGTGATCTGTAAAACGAGCATTTTCACCTGCCTGTGATTCGATGAGCACACGATGCCCGTGTGCAACTAGGGCTCCCACTGCATCAGGAGTAAGGCAAACGCGTTTTTCTTGAAAGTGATTTTCTTTTGGGATACCTATAAATAGCGAACCTTTACGCTGCTCAATCTCAAGCTTTTCTTCTTGCGGAATCAGCTGTTCTCGGGTAAAAGGGCTATTTTGAATCATTTGATGATTTAGTTAAAAATAAACCTCAAATTAAACATTATTATTTAGGGAAAAAAAGAGATTGAAGTAGAATTCTTATGACTATCCCATAAATAAAGGTTCATCATCATCGTCGTCTTCTTGCTCGTCCTCTTTGGAAAATGAAGGATATTGATTTGTCAGTTCATCTTCATCTCTAATTTTTCCTTTAAAAGAGACTCTTTCAAGCTCAGACAAATCGATATTATGAATACGATCGAAAATTTTCATACGTACTGTATAAAGGAAAATGAATGCAAAAAGTATTAAGGGAGCTAGATAATAAATTTCGACACTATCTTTATAGAAAATATCCTCATTAAACAAACTGTATATTTGAAAAATATACATACAAATAGGGATAATTAAGGAGTGATACCACCAATGCTTACAAGTGAAAAACCAAATCAATAACAGTAGGAGCGGGATTAATTTGCTAAAAAATAACCATCCGGCCACGTTAACACTTTGATAAAATCCACTTTCGTATCGTATGTCAAAACCAAAAAAAGAGGTTTCCCAGATTTTGACATCTGGAAAACCTTCATATAAGTAAAAAAAGTATGGCGTACCAGCAATAAAAGCTGCTAATATACTACCCGTTAGAAGGGACTCTGATCTTAGTTGGGTCAACTTTTTTCGCTGCATAATCTGCGTTAGTATCTTGTGCTGTGTAAGTAACTGCTGTTGCACCTGCAATTAAAAGGCCTAGGAGTAATGCTTTAAGTTTCATAATAAAATGTGTTTGAGTGTTAATGATTTGTTGGTTCAAAGATGAACAACTTTTTACACCCTACTGCATTTTATAATTCTTCTATATTTGCCTCACAAAAAATGGCATTAACACATTTTATCGATTATAATTATAATGCCAATTTAGGAATAATTCTTTTACTCGTACAAATTTTGACTATAACTTTTTCGTGATTTTTAACTTGTAAGAAAAATCTTCACAGTACAATTTTTGCTTTAACATACTTTTAACAAAGTTATAAAAATTCAAGTGTTCTTACATTATCTTTTGTCGAAAAAATTCTCGCTGAATGAACTTCATCATCAAGTAAACTGTTAATTTTTTGAGGCCACTCAATTAATTTTAAACTGTCAGTTTCTAAAAGTTCTTCAATTCCTAAATCGTAAGCTTCATTTTCATCTTTTAGCCTGTATAAATCCAGATGAAAAATGGATGCGCCTGCATCTGTTTTATACTCATTAATCAATGAAAAAGTTGGGCTCGAAACATTATCTGCTGAGCCCAACCTTTTAACCAAAGCTTTAATTAAAGTTGTTTTACCTGCGCCTAAATCTCCATAGAATAGAATTGTTGAAAATTTTAAATTCTTGATTAAGGCTTCAGCTACTTCGTCAATCTGATCTAATGCATAGGTATATTCCATATAAAGACAGCGATGTTATCTTGGGTTTAATACAATAAACGGAATGATCACCTCCTCAAGAGAAACACCACCGTGTTGATAGGTGTTTCTAAAATAGCTCACATAATGATTGTAATTATTAGGATAAGCAAAAAAGAGATCTCCCTTGGCAAAAATAAACGAGCTACTCATATTAATGGTAGGCAAATGAATTGATTTTGGTTCTTTAGCTTCTAACACATCCTTTTGCTCATACGTCAAACTACGCCCCGTCTTATATCTTAAATTTAAACTGGTATTCTTATCACCAATTACTTTTGACGGATTTTTCACATTTATGGTTCCGTGGTCTGTGGTGAGAATAATCTTAAACCCGAGTTGTTGTGATTTCTGAATCATTTCTAAAAGGGGAGAATTCTTGAACCAACTTTCGGTAAGGGAGCGATATGATTTATCGTTACTTGCTAACTCCTTTATAACTTCCATTTCCGTTTTAGAATGGCTGAGCATATCAACAAAATTGTATACGAGTACGGTAAGATCATTTTTTTTGAGCGAATTGAAATTCTCTACTAGTTTTTTTCCGCTTTTAAGATTGGTAATCTTATGATATTCCCAATTCAGGTTACTCAGCCCTAAACGCTTCAGTTGTGCTTCTAGAAACTTGTCTTCATTTAAATTCTTTCCGCCATCATCCGTATCGTTTAACCAAAGATCAGGATGTTGTTTTTCCATCTCACTTGGCATCAAGCCGGAGAAAATCGCGTTTCGCGCATATTGTGTAGCGGTTGGCAGAATGCTGTAATAAGCGCTTTCACTTTCTTTTTTGTAATAGTTACTTATTATAGGTTCAAAAGATTTCCACTGATCGTATCTTAAATTATCTATCACAATAAGCATAACCGGCGCATCGTCCTTTTTGATCTGAGGCACAATTTTGTCTTTAAATAATGTGTGTGACATTGTAGGACGATCTTCATCGCTAAACCAGTCTTTATAATTACGCTCAATAAATTTGAAAAACTGACTATTTGCTTCGGTTTTTTGAGACTCCAGAATTTCTTGCATACTCTGATCTTCAATATTCTCTAATTCAAGCTCCCAATAAATCAACTTTTGATAGAGTTCTACCCATTCTTCATAAGAATTCACCTGCGCCATATCCATCGCAATTTTTCTAAATTCTTGCTGGTAATTGAGCGTTGTTTTTTCTGAAACCAGTCGGCTTGTATCTAAGTTCTTTTTCAGACTCAACAAAATTTGATTGGGATTCACAGGCTTTATAAGGTAATCAGCGATTTTAGAGCCAATAGCCTCTTCCATTATGTATTCTTCTTCACTTTTAGTAATCATAATGACCGGCAGCGTGTCACGTTTTGCTTTGATCTCGCTCAAGGTTTCAAGACCGGTAAGGCCCGGCATATTTTCATCAAGAAAAACCACATCAAAGTTTTGCTCTTCAACAAGTTCAATAGCTTCGGTACCACTCTGACACGTGGTCACCTCATAATTTTTCTTTTCTAAAAATAAGATGTGAGGTTTTAATAAATCAATTTCATCATCTACCCATAGTATTTTAATCGTACTCATATATAGTATCTTTGTATAAGGTGATTTTAAAAATCACCTGTTGCGCACAGCGCGTTATTTAAAATTTTAAAGCCTTTCTTTTTGAAGACTCCTAACAAACTTACGATAATTAACGACCCTATTTATGGCTTTATTACCATACCCAACGGGCTCATCTTTAACTTAATTGAGCATAAATACTTTCAGCGCCTGCGCCGTATTTCTCAAATGGGCTTGTCTTATTTAGTGTATCCCGGGGCCCATCATACCCGTTTTCATCACGCAATAGGTTGTGTGCATATTATGCAAAAAGCTATGGAAAAGCTTGAGCAAAAGGGCGTTGAGATCTCTGCGGAAGAAAAGGAGGCTACGCTAGTTGCTATATTATTGCACGACATAGGTCACGGACCTTTTTCACACGCGATGGAAAACAGTATCGCAGAAGGGGTGCATCACGAGCAGATTTCGCTTCAATTTATTGAGTATCTCAATTCGGAGTTTAACGGAAGTTTAACCCTGGCTCTTAAAATTTTTAAGGGAACCTACCACCGTCCATTCTTGCATCAATTGGTTTCGGGGCAATTAGATATGGATCGTACAGATTATCTTAAAAGAGATAGTTTTTATACAGGAATGGCCGAAGGAAACATCAATACAGACCGTATTCTCGCGATGCTGAATGTAAAGGATGATGAATTGATGGTAGAGGAAAAGGGGATTTATACCATCGAAAAATTCTTGGTAGCACGACGTTTGATGTACTGGCAAGTGTATTTGCACAAGACCAGTTTGGTGGCTGAGCAAGTTCTTGTAAAAGTTTTAAAGCGTGCAAAAGCGCTTACCGAAGCAGGTTATAAGCTTCCGGCAAGTACGGCGCTTGGATACTTTCTAAAAAAGAAAAATGCAGAAGGCATCTTTGATCAAGAGGCGCTTGAAGTTTTTTCAAAATTAGATGATTACGATATAATTTCAGCAATGAAGGCGTGGTGTGAGGAAGACGATTTTGTTTTGCGTACACTTTGTAAAACAATTATTGATCGAAAATTACCACGTATTAAGATTAAGAAGAAACCCTTTAAAACCGATTTTATTCAGACGGAAAGGAGCCGGGTTAAAGCCCACTATAATATCTCTGATGAAGAAGTAGATTATTTTGTATTCACCGGTACACTTACAAATCAAGCTTATACCTTAAAAAAGGAAGCAATTAATATTCTTACAAAAAAAGGAAAAGTCATTGATGTGATTTCTGCTAGTGATCAATTGAGTTTAAAGGCCTTGTCAAAGGTGATCACAAAAAACTATATCTGCTATCCCAAACACTTAAATTAAACCCTTTTTTTCTATTTTTGCGATGATGAAATTTACAGCTGAACAAATTGCTGGAATTTTAGAAGGCTCTGTGGACGGGAATCCCGAAGCAGAAGTTTCTAAACTTTCAAAAATAGAAGATGGAACCACGGGCTCGCTCACCTTTTTGGCGAATCCTAAATACACTCCATATATATATAAGACTAAAGCTTCAATTGCTATAGTTGATAAAAATTTTAAGCCTGAGCACGATCTTGACGTTACGCTTATAAGAGTAGATGATGCTTATAAATCGTTTTCAAAACTTTTGGAATATTACAATCAGGTAAAACTTAGTAAGTCGGGAATAGAACAACCCGTCTACATCTCAGAAAGTGCTTCTTACGGTGATGATATTTATTTGGGTGCCTTTGCCTATTTAGGTAATAATGTAAGCATAGGCAACAATGTCAAAATCTATCCTAATGTTTACATTGGCGACAATTGTAAAATAGGGGATAACTGCGTGATCTTTCAAGGAGCTAAAATTTACTCTGATTGTGTTTTAGGCGAAACAGTTTATGTGCATAGTGGTGCAATTATTGGCGCAGATGGTTTTGGTTTTGCCCCTGATGAAAATGGTGAGTATTCTAGAATTCCGCAAACTGGTAATGTTATTATAGAAGATAATGTAGATATCGGTGCAGGAACTACGATAGATAGAGCTACTTTGGGTTCTACGATCATACGTAAAGGTGTGAAACTAGATAATCAAATTCAGATTGCACACAACGTAGAGATAGGAGAGCATACCGCTATTGCCGCACAAACAGGTATCGCAGGTTCTACTAAAATAGGTAAGAACTGTATGATAGGAGGGCAAGTAGGTATCGTGGGACATCTTACTATAGGTGATCGCGTGCGTATTCAAGCACAATCTGGAATCACGAGAAATATTAAGAATGATGAAGCGGTGCAAGGTTCGCCGGCGCTATCCTATAATGATTTTAATAAATCTTACGTACACTTTAAAAATTTGCCAAGTCTGGCAGAACAATTAAATAATTTGGAAAAACAAAAATCCAATGATAAGTAAAGCTGAAGGAAAGCAAAAAACAATCGCCGGTGAGGTTTCCTTAACCGGCGTTGGTTTACATACAGGTAAAAATGTTACGCTAACGTTTAAGCCTGCTGATGAAAATACCGGTATGTTTTTTAAGCGCGTTGACCTTGAAGGACAGCCTATTATAGAGGCAAATGCAGATTATGTTGTGAATACCCAAAGGGGAACCAACCTCGAAAAAATGGGAGTACACATTCAAACGAGTGAGCACGTACTTGCTGCTTGCGTTGGATTAGGAATAGACAATATTTGTATAGAACTGAATGCTTCAGAACCACCAATTATGGATGGTTCTTCAAAGTTTTTTGTTGAAGCTATTGAGAAAGTAGGCATTCAGGAGCAAGAGGCTAGCCGCGAGGAATACGTGGTGACTGAAGTGATTAGCTATGTTGATGACAAATCTGGCAGCGAAATTATGCTTATGCCGGCTGATGAATATCAACTTACTACTATGGTAGATTTTGGTACTAAAATTTTAGGCACTCAGAATGCAAGTATCAAGAGTATTTCTGAATTTAAAGATGAAATTTCAGACTCTAGAACGTTTAGTTTCCTTCACGAAATAGAGATGCTTCTTGAGCACGGACTCATTAAAGGCGGTGACCTTAATAATGCAATAGTTTATGTAGATAAGGAACTTTCTCCTGAAACTATGGAGAAGTTGAGAAAAGCATTTAATAAAGATAATATTTCGGTTAAATCTAATGGAATATTAGATAACCTTACGCTGCATCATCCTAATGAGGCTGCGCGTCACAAGTTACTTGATGTTATTGGAGATCTAGCCTTAGTAGGGATGCCTATCAAAGGAAAAGTGATCGCCAATAAACCGGGACATTTTGTAAACACACAGTTTGCAAAAAAGCTGAAGAAAATCATTAAGCTTGAAAAGCGTAATAATGTACCTAATTTTGATTTGTCAAAACCACCGGTTAAAGACATTCATCAAATTATGGCGATGCTTCCGCACAGGCCACCGTTTCTATTGGTAGATAAAATTCTGGAAATTACAGACACCGGTGTTGTGGGACTTAAAAACGTCACTATGAATGAGCCCTTCTTTGTAGGGCATTTTCCGGGAGCTCCTGTGATGCCGGGTGTTCTTCAGGTAGAAGCAATGGCGCAAACAGGTGGGATTTTAGTGTTGAGTACGGTTCCTGATCCTGAGAATTACCTTACCTATTTTATGAAAATAGATAATGTGCGTTTTAAGCAGCAAGTGCTTCCGGGGGATACACTTATCTTTAAATTAGATCTGTTATCGCCTATTCGCAGAGGAATTTGCCACATGCAGGGAAGTGCATATGTAAATGGCAAATTGGTATCTGAAGCTGAGCTTATGGCTCAAATTGTAAAAGTAAAGAAAGACTAGATTTATGAATCAACCCTTAGCATACGTACATCCGGGTGCCAAAATTGCCAAAAATGTGGTGATTGAACCTTTCACTACGATCAATAACAATGTGGTCATAGGAGAAGGAAGTTGGATAGGATCTAACGTTACCATAATGGAAGGTGCACGCATCGGTAAAAATGTAAATATTTTTCCCGGCGCTGTTATTTCAGCAATTCCACAAGATAAAAAGTTTGATGATGAGGATACGGTAACAATTATTGGCGATAACACAACCATCAGAGAGTGTGTTACGATCAATAGAGGTACCACAGACAAAATGAAAACTCAGATAGGTCACGATTGTTGGATTATGGCATACAGCCATATTGCGCACGATTGTATTGTGGGCGATCACTGTATTTTTTCTAACAACAGTACACTGGCAGGACATATTGTAGTGGGTGACCACGTTGTACTAGCAGGAATGGCAGCCGTGCAGCAATTTTGTACTATAGGAAGTCACGCCTTTGTAACCGGTGGATCTTTAGTTCGTAAAGATGTGCCTCCTTACGTAAAAGCCGGTCGTGAACCGCTTTCTTATGTGGGAATCAATTCTATTGGGCTACGCCGAAGAGGTTTTACCACAGAGAAAATCAGGGAAATACAGGATATTTACCGTATTCTGTACCAAAAGAATTACAACAACACCCAAGCTGTAAACATTATTGAAGCCGAGATGGAGGCGACTCCAGAACGTGATGAAATTCTTCAGTTTATTCGTAATTCGCAACGCGGAATTATGAAAGGCTATTTTACAGCAAACTAATAATAGATTATAACAGCTTAGATTAATATAGAAATATGGCAACTACATCAGATATTCGTAATGGAATGTGTATTCATTACAACCACGACATTTATAAGATTGTTGAATTTTTACACGTAAAACCTGGTAAAGGACCAGCGTTTGTAAGAACAAAATTAAAAAGTGTTACTAACGGCAAAGTTTTAGATAATACATTTTCGGCAGGGCATAAGATTGAAGAAGTACGTGTAGAAACTAAAGGGTATCAGTTTTTATATAATGATGGGGAATGGTACCACTTTATGAACACTGATGATTATACACAAATCAGACTTTTGGAGTCTGCGCTAGATCAACCCGGACTTTTAAAAGAAGGTGAAGTAGTTTCTATTGCGATCAATACTGAAGACGGTATGCCTCTTTCTGTAGATATGCCGGCTCACGTGATTCTCGAAGTTACCGCAACTGAGCCTGGTGTAAAAGGAAATACCGCCACTAACGCCACCAAACCTGCGACTGTAGAAACCGGTGCTGAAGTAAATGTTCCTTTGTTTATCAATGAAGGGGACAAAATAAAAGTAGAGACCGAAAAAGGTACTTACAAAGAGCGTATAAAAGAATAAGTAGTTGAAATTTCCTCAAAAACATAGCTTAGAGCAGATTGCTACCATTCTTGGAGTAGAATATGTAGGAGCTGCTGATTTTCCGGTTCTGGGAATGAATGAGATTCATGTCGTGGAACCCGGAGATATTGTTTTTGTAGATCATCCCAAATATTATGATAAGGCTTTAGCTTCTGCGGCAACAGTTGTTTTAATAAACAAAAAAGTAGCGTGCCCAGCAGGTAAAGCATTATTGATTTCGGAAGATCCCTTTAGCGATTTTAATAAACTTACTAAGTTCTTTAAACCTTTTGAAAAAGCTACTTCGAGTATTGCGACTACCGCAACGATTGGCGAAGGAACGATCATTCAGCCTAACTGTTTTATAGGTCACAATGTAAAAATCGGTCGTGATTGTTTAATCCACGCCAATGTTACGATTTACGATAATGCGATTATAGGTGATGGTGTAACTATTCATTCTGGAACTGTTCTAGGAGCAGATGCTTTTTATTATAAGAAGCGTGAAACCGGTTTTGATAAACTGCTTTCAGGCGGAAGAGTGGTCATTGAAGATCACGTAGATCTTGGAGCGCTATGCACAATAGATAAGGGTGTGACCGGCGATACTACAATTGGTCAAGGATCTAAATTAGACAATCAGGTTCACGTAGGTCACGATACTCAGATAGGAAAGCGCGTACTTATTGCCGCTCAGAGCGGAATTGCAGGCTGCGTGGTCATTGAAGATGACGTGGTGATTTGGGGGCAAGTAGGTATCGCTAGCGGAATTACCATTAAGGAAAAAGCTGTAATTTTTGCGCAAAGCGGAGTAGGGCGCACCCTAGAAGGAGGTAAATCTTACTTAGGTACTCCTGCCGAAGATAGCAAGAAGAAGTTTAGAGAATTGGCTTCAATTAGGCAAATTCCTTATATTTTAGAACAAATAAAAAAATAAAATGAGTCAATCAGCAAAAGACCTTGTAAGAGGTTTATATGAATCCGATTTTTTTAATGATTCCACTGTTCTAAAAAAATTCTTACATCAGGATGCAGAACTGTATTGGAATGCATCTACCGGATTTTCAAAAATGACGTACAGCGATATTGCTGATATGTCTTCAGAGATGGGAAAATCGTTCATTTCTTTAAGGTCATCTATAAGTCATCTTATTTCAGAAGGTGATAAAGTGAGCGCGCGTTTAACGTATTATATTCAGACCGTTGAAAACCCTGAAGAAGAGGTGGGTATTATTCACTTTATGGCGATTTGGGAACTCAAAGACGGCCTCCTTTACAGAGGGTATCAAATTAGTCAACCTAGTGATGATGACCCACAAAATAATGATGCGCACATCCGCATAAAGTCTTAAAATTCCTTTAGCATTCAGCTTTAAAAAATTATTTTTGTTACCACAAAATTCAAACAACTCATGAGCGTTTTAGTAAATAAAGATTCCAAAATAATTGTACAAGGTTTTACCGGAAGTGAAGGTACCTTTCACGCCGGTCAAATGATTGAATACGGGACCAACGTTGTTGGTGGTGTGACACCGGGTAAAGGTGGTCAAACCCATTTAGACAAACCGGTATTCAACACTGTTGAAGATGCAGTAAAAGAAACCGGAGCTGATGTTTCAATCATCTTTGTACCGCCGGCATTTGCTGCTGATGCGATTATGGAATCTGCTGATGCAGGAATTAAAGTGATTATTGCGATTACTGAAGGTATTCCGGTAGCAGATATGATTAAAGCTGCTGATTATATCAAAGATAAAGACTGTCGTTTAATTGGTCCTAACTGTCCTGGTGTGATCACTCCCGGGGAAGCTAAAGTAGGTATTATGCCCGGTTTTGTGTTTAAGAAAGGAAAAGTAGGTATCGTTTCTAAATCAGGAACACTTACTTATGAGGCAGCAGACCAAGTTGTAAAACAAGGTTTAGGGATTACTACTGCAATTGGAATAGGTGGAGATCCTATCATTGGTACCACTACTAAAGAAGCTGTAGAATTATTGATCAACGATCCGGAGACTGAAGCTGTTGTGATGATCGGTGAGATTGGAGGTCAGTTAGAAGCAGACGCCGCAAAATGGATCAAAGCAAGTGGCACCAAAAAGCCGGTTATTGGTTTTATCGCTGGTGAAACTGCTCCTGCCGGAAGAACAATGGGTCACGCTGGTGCTATTGTTTCTGGAGAAGGAGAATCTGCTGCAGATAAAAAGAAAATCCTAAGAGAAAATGGAGTACACGTTGTGGATTCTCCAGCTGAAATAGGCAAAAAAGTTGCTGAACTTATTGGTTAATTTCAGCATCTGAAAAAATCAAAACCGACACGTAATGTGTCGGTTTTTTTATGCGTGTACCCCTCAAGTTTCCTATATTTACCGCTATTCAAACGAACTATTTTAGATATATCAATTTAGAATGAAACTTTTAGAAGGAAAGAATACGATTATAACAGGAGCCAGCCGCGGGATCGGAAACGGCATTGCCAAGGTTTTTGCTCAAAATGGAGCCAACGTGGCCTTTACCTATAGCTCGTCTGCAGGTCCGGCAGAAGAATTAGAACAAGAACTTCTTGCAATGGGAGTGAAAGCCAAGGCTTACAAGTCAAATGCTGCTTCTTTTGAAGATTGCCAGGAATTGGTAAAACAAATCAGTGCAGATTTTGAATCTATCGATGTTTTAGTTAATAATGCAGGAATTACTAAAGATAACCTGCTGATGCGTATGGGCGAAGAAGATTTTGATCAGGTTATTGAAGTAAATCTGAAGTCAATCTTCAATATGACCAAAGCTGTACAGCGCACCATGCTTAAACAACGTTACGGAAGCATCATCAATATGAGCTCTGTGGTGGGGATTAAAGGAAACGCTGGCCAAGCCAATTATGCTGCATCAAAAGCCGGAATTATAGGTTTCTCTAAATCTATGGCTTTAGAATTAGGTTCGAGAAATATCAGAACCAATGTGGTTGCTCCAGGATTTATCGAGACCGAAATGACCGCTAAACTCGACGAGAAAGTAGTAGCAGGTTGGCGAGATGCTATTCCATTAAAAAGAGGAGGTACTCCAGAAGATATCGCTAATGCTTGTGTATTTTTAGGGAGTGATATGAGTGCTTATGTTACCGGTCAAGTCTTGCAAGTAGATGGCGGAATGCTAACCTAGGCAAATCTTAATACAATACTTTATGGCAATATCCACAGTCTTATATATTATCCTCTTAGGGATAATGGCTCTGGGTATTGCCATATTTTTTTACTTCCATAAACCGGAACGTTCTAAGCGCTTGCGATTACTTCTTAGCGCTTTACGATTTATAAGTATTTTTGCGGTCTTGATTTTGTTGCTAAATCCTTCGGTTAAGCAAACGTCTTATAAAACCATCAAGCCTAAACTAGCGGTGGTGCTTGACAATTCTGAATCCATGTCTTTTTTAGCAGATTCGGTAGCCATACGAGAGGTTTTTCAAGCAATACTTCAAAATGAGGCTTTGAGTGAACGATTTGATCTGGACGCCTATACTTTTGGATCTGAATTGAATCAACAAGAACGAGTTGATTTTAGCGAAACCCAAACCGATATTGCAAAAAGCATTCAAGCATTAGATCGAATTTATAAAGACCAGAAATACAGCAGTCTTTTAATCACTGATGGGAATACCAATCTTGGTGCAAATTATAGATACGTTGCAACCGAAGCTAGAGAGATTGCCCGTCATTTTATTGTGGTTGGTGATACTTCGGCGTATGAAGATTTGCGAATTGATCAGGTTAATGTCAATCGTTACGCATATATAGATAATCAATTTCCGGTAGAAATTACAGCATCATATTCCGGAAAAAAAGAAGTATCTGCCAAGCTTTCGGTAACGCATAGCGGAACTATTGTACATACCGAAACCCTCAATTTATCTTCTCAAAACAGTTCTTTCCGAAGTAATTTTTATTTGAACGCAGATCAGATAGGAACACAGCGTTATACGGTAAGGCTTGATGCATCAATCGATGAGACTAACTTAGAAAACAATACCAAGCAGTTTGCGATTGAAGTCATTGATCAACGCTCTGAAGTGCTTATTATTTATGGTGTTTTGCATCCTGATCTAGGGACGCTAAAAAAGAGTATTGAAAGTAACCAGCTGCGTTCGGTAAGCCTTAGAGCTATTAATGATGTCAAGGTTGCTGAACTTAATGAAGCAGACCTAGTGCTGTTGTTTGAGCCCAATGCACGTTTTGCTACTGTTTATCAGGAACTCAATAAACTAAATAAAAATCGATTTACAATTATAGGGTTGCAAAGCAACCTCTCTTTTTTAAATCAAAATCAGGAGGCATTTACATTGCCGCTAAGAAGGCAGTCAGAAGCGGTGCAGGCCATTAAGAACGAATCGTTTTCGGCATTTCAAATCTCAGAGATCAACTTCGCTAATTATCCTCCGCTGGAAGCCATTTTTGGTGAAATCACAGTTGCCGGCTCCAGTGATGTTCTTTTTTATCAGCGAATTACCGGTGTTACTACCGGAAATCCTTTGTTGGGGCTCACAGAGTTATCGGGTAGAAGAGAGGTATTTTTATTTGGAACAGGTATTTTTCAATGGCGTAGTCAGTCGTTTTTAGATACCGGAAGTTTTGAAACCTTCGATACGTTCATAGACCATTTGGTGCAATATGCAGCTTCAAATCAAAAGCGTCAACGTTTAGAACTAGATTATGACCGTTTCTATTATGGAGGAAATGCGATTATACTTAACGCACAGTACTTTGATAAAAATTATGTTTTTGATCCGGGTGCGCAACTTCAGGTGAAGATCTTTTCAGAAAATGAAGTTCTTTATGAATCACCACTCGTTTACAACGGAACTAACTATTCAACACAGCTTGCAGATTTAGAGCCCGGAACATATTCTTTTGAAATTACTGTTGCTGACGAAAATTTAAAAGCGAAAGGTAGTTTTACAGTAATTCCTTATACAATTGAACATCAGATTAAAAATGCCGATTGGACAACGATGGAAACTGTAGCAAAGGAAACCAATGGGAGTATCGCTCCGTTGGATCGCTATTCAGAGCTGATAGACAGCCTTTTGGATAATCAGGAGTTTACTCCCGTACAGCGAGCTATAGAAAAAAATGTACCTTTAATAGCCTTCAGTTGGCTGCTTTTCCTCATCATTGCAAGTTTAGCAGCTGAATGGTTCATCAGAAAATACAACGGACTCATATAATAAAAACTACATAAAATGGACAGATTACCTAAAATAGGAATTCCGGTAATAATTGGAGTAATAATCGTAATTGTACTCATTGCAAAATCTGCGGTAACGATTGATTCAGGAGAAGCGGGAGTACTTTATAAACCTTTTGGAGGAGGTGTAGTAACTGACGAGCCCCCGTTAGGAGAAGGTTTTCAAATAGTTGCTCCGTGGAATAAAGTTTATATCTACGAAGTAAGACGGCAGGAGCTGAAAGAAATTATGAACGTGCTTTCTTCTAATGGTTTGGATATTAAATTAGAGGCTTCGGTATGGTATAAACCGCAAGCTGAAAATTTGGGTAAACTGCATCAAGAGATAGGAGAAGATTATCTAAATCGAATCTTGTTACCCACTATTAGATCTGCAGCGCGTTCAGTAGTGGGGCGTTATACTCCAGAACAATTGTATTCTTCAAAACGTGATGCGATTCAAGCAGAGATTTATGATGAAACTAAAAAAATCGTAAAAGATCAATATATCGTTCTTGATGAAGTATTGGTACGTGATGTCACGTTACCTGCGACAATTAAGCAAGCAATTGAACGTAAACTGCGTCAGGAACAAGAATCTCTAGAGTATGAATTCAGGCTTATTTCTGCTCAAAAAGAAGCAGAACGTCAGGTTATTGAAGCTCAAGGTAAGGCTGATGCTAATAAAATTTTAAGTCAATCGCTTAATGATCAGATCTTGAAAGATAAAGGTATTGAAGCCACATTAAAACTTTCAGAATCTAACAATTCTAAAGTGATTGTTATAGGTTCTGGAGACAGTGGGTTACCCATTATTTTAGGGAATAACTAGCCTAATCAACTGTCTCTTGGCAAATTTCTGTAAGTTGGAGGGAGTTTCACCTCATTGGCGACGCCAATAAAATCACAAAAAAACCGAATCGATTACGATTCGGTTTTTTTGTGTTGTAACAGTCTTTGTGCAAAGAATCTTAGGCTTTTTTCATTCTAACGTTTCGATCCCTACGCAGTTTAATTTGCTGCTTGGTTTCTTGAAGCAATTTGGCTTTGGCTACCCAATTATCATTTACGATGCGATCTGGAAAAAATTGAATGCGCTCAGTAACGATCTCGATATCTCGCGTATTAAACTTACTGATCTGATCAAAGGTGTAAATACCAATCGTATTGAGTTTTTCTTCGGTATAGGGCCCAATCCCGATAATTTTTTGAAGATCATCTGCATCTTCATAGGATGCGTAACCAATACGCTCAAAATCTAATTCAGTTCTGGTTTTATCGAGTTCGTCTTGAGCGAAACGTTTCTTTTTCGCTTTGGCCGCAATTTGAATATCCTCATCGGGTAATGTTTCCTCTAGATTTGGATCTTCAATAGCAACACCTGCTTGTTCTGAAAGCTTTTGGCGCAGATTAGAAATCCGCTTTACATATTTGCTTTTCTGATAATAATATGCAAAGAAATAACCTATAGAAAAGGCACCCAACATCAATACAATAACCTCTATATACACTAAGGGTATAGAGACGTAATCGTTATTGGTTTGTGTCAAAACTAGATGGAGCATTATTTAAATATCAGTTCGTAGCGGTTATTTAATTCTATTTTATCTTCTTGCTCTCGGGGATATAAAGGAAATTCTTCTCCTTTTGATAATGCAATAACTTGATTTTCAGGTAAATTAAGGCTTTTTATGAGAAATAACCTAATTTTTTGAGCTTGTTCTAAGGCAATTACATAGTTATCTCGATCATCTCCAATATGATCTGTATACCCTATAATTTCAATTTTAGCCTGAGGTTTGATTTTTAATCTTCGTTCAACTTCTGCTAAAAAACGCGATGCATTTTCATCACGCACTAAACGTGCCATTTTAAAAACAGGTCGAAAGGTTATGTCAGCATTTGGTTTAGTGGCTTTGGTAGTTGCCGTTTTGCTCAATTTTGCGAGGCGCAAACGTTCTTCATCTTCATCAATAGCACGCTGGTTACGTTCCATTCTTTTTTGAATGTCATCTATGAGTTTATCGTAATTTCCGGTTTTAGCAAGGCTGCTATCTTGATAAATTCCTCTATTTGCTAGTTGTTCTGTAGGTTCCGTAGCTTGATAAATAGAATCTAATACATATCCAGGAGCTTGCTTTTTAATAGTACCAGAATTTGGGGATTCGACAGTAGACGAAGCGTCAACAAAAAGACTCTTGCGATTATTGAATGCTCCAGTAGCGTTCAAAAAGTACAGACCTACTACACACCAGCAGGTAAATACGGAGAATGCTATAAGAAAATTCTTCATCGGTTAGTAATTTTCTCAAATGTAAGTCTTTAAGATAAAAATCACATCAAGCTGTTAAATGTATTCGATATAATGCACGTAAAAAGGATTTTTTTTATAAATTCGCCCTGTATTATGAGAAAAACAGCATTACATCATCATCATTTTTATTCACGCACTCAAGCGAGGTAAAGATGTTGTATATATAATTGACGTATAAAAAACAGTAACCCGTTTGAGCTTTTCAAACGGGTTTTCTGTTTAGAATAGCTCAGACTACCAATCAAACCTAAAAAAATGAATAAAAAAATTAGAATCGCAATTCAGAAGTCAGGCAGA
Source organism: Leeuwenhoekiella palythoae (assembly GCF_900130045.1). GTDB lineage: Bacteria > Bacteroidota > Bacteroidia > Flavobacteriales > Flavobacteriaceae > Leeuwenhoekiella > Leeuwenhoekiella palythoae. Next base: position 211,070 of record NZ_FQXT01000003.1, on the reverse strand, counting down.
CTCAACGAAGATTCTTTACAAATTTTAAAAGACTGCGGAATCTCTATAGACAACGGTCGTGATCAATTGAAAGCGAATGCTGCTAATTTTCCACTTGAAGTATTTTACCTCCGCAATGGTGACATTCCACAATACCTGAGAGACGGGGTTGTTGATATCGCGATCATTGGTGAAAATGTTTTGATCGAAAAAGGCGAGGATATAGCTATAGCTCAGAAACTAGGTTTTTCAAAATGCCGGGTGTCTTTAGCGATTCCAAAAGGAGTTAAATATGATTCGGTATCAGATTTTGAAGGAAAGAAAATCGCTACTTCATACCCTAATACCGTGCTTAATTATTTAAGTAAGTATAACGTCAAAGCAGATCTTCATATCATTAATGGTTCGGTAGAAATTGCTCCTAATATCGGCCTCGCAGACGGTATTTGTGACATCGTGTCTAGTGGAAGTACATTATTTAAAAACAACCTTAAAGAGGTTGAAGTGATGCTTACTTCTGAAGCCGTTCTTGCAGTCTCACCTAAAATCGATGAGGAGCGTCAGACCATTCTAGACAAATTGTTATTTAGAATTAAAGCGGTGCTAAAGGGGCGTGACTACAAATACGTATTGTTAAACGCACCGAACGATCGTTTAGACGAAATCATCGCATTGCTACCGGGAATGAAAAGTCCTACGGTGTTGCCGCTTGCTGAAAAGGGATGGAGTAGTGTACATTCGGTAATTGACAAGAATAAGTTCTGGGAGGTCATTGATAATCTTAAAGATTCTGGCGCTCAAGGAATTTTAGTGAGTGATATAGAAAAGATGGTGCTCTAATTTTTAGACTAAGGAAGACGTATGAATACGATTGTAAATCCTGAGCGTTCGCAATGGAATGAGATTCTAAAACGCCCTACACAAACTTACAAGCAGATTGAAAAAACCGTTTTAGAGGTTTTTGAAGCAATTCAAAATGACGGTGACGTAGCAATTGAGAAATACACTCAAAAATTTGATGGGATCAGCTTGAATTCTTTTGAAGTAACTCCTGCGGAAATTACTGCTGCTGTAGCAAACTTGGATGCCCATTTAAAAGAAGCGATCACGCTTGCAAAAGCTAATATTGAAGCATTTCACAAAGCACAGCGCACCGAAAAAATTGAGTTAGAAACCGCACCTGGTGTAAAATGTTGGCAAGAAAAGCGGCCTATTCAGAAAGTAGGTTTGTACATTCCCGGAGGAACTGCGCCCTTGTTTTCAACCATTTTAATGCTGGCTGTTCCGGCAAAAATAGCAGGCTGTAAAGAAGTGGTGCTTTGTACACCACCTGATAAAGAAGGGAATATCAATCCTGCAATTTTATTTACCGCTCAACTTTGCGGTATTGACAAAATCTTCAAAGTTGGCGGAATTCAAGCTATTGGAGCAATGACGTTTGGTACACCGAGTATTCCAAAAGTGTATAAGATTTTCGGTCCCGGAAATCAGTTTGTAACGGTAGCTAAGCAAATGGCAACTCAATTCAATGTTAGCATTGATATGCCGGCAGGTCCGTCTGAATTATTAGTTGTTGCTGACGATACTGCCGAAGCTGCCTTTGTAGCTTCAGATTTATTAAGTCAGGCTGAGCACGGTGTGGATAGTCAAGTTATTCTTGTTTCCACCTCTAAAGATTTAATCAAAGCTGTTGCGCAAGAAGTTCAAGAGCAGCTGCAAGCGCTTTCCAGAAAAGCCATTGCAGAAAAAGCCATTGCAAACAGTAAGCTGATTTTTGTTGAGACTAAAGAACTCGCTTTGGAACTTATTGATGAGTATGGTCCTGAACACTTTATTGTGGCTACTTCAGATAATGCATTTTATGTAGAAAATATTGCTAATGCAGGTTCTGTTTTTATAGGAAATTATACCCCTGAAAGTGCCGGGGATTATGCCTCAGGAACTAACCATACTTTGCCAACTAACGGGTATGCTAAACAATACAGCGGTGTAAATCTTGACAGTTTTATGAAGAGTATGACCTTTCAGGAAATTACGTCGGAAGGAATTCAGAATATTGGTAAAGCAATCGAACTTATGGCTGCTGCCGAAGGCTTACAGGCACACAAAAATGCAGTGACTTTACGTTTAACTCAACTCGCAAATTCAAATTAATGACTGCAACTACTTTTAATTTAGAGCGTTTGATTCGCGCCAATGTTGCGCAGTTAAAACCCTATTCTTCGGCTCGTGATGAGTTTAAAGATTTTCACGAGGATATGGTATTTCTTGATGCAAATGAAAATCCGTTTGAAAACGGTGTCAATCGCTATCCAGATCCACAACAGCTTACTTTAAAACAACATTTATCGTCCTTAAAACGGGTGCCGGTTGATCAAATTCTTTTAGGTAACGGAAGCGATGAAGTACTCGATTTATTATTCAGAGCTTTTTGTGAGCCTAAGCAAGATAACGTGATTACGTTACCGCCTACTTACGGAATGTACGGAGTGCTGGCAGCTACTAATGATATTGCTAACCGTGAAGTATTGCTGTCTGAAGATTTTCAGCCCCAAGTTGCTAAAATTCTGGATCAGGCAGACCATCAAACAAAAATGCTTTTTCTATGTTCACCAAACAATCCTACGGCCAATAGTTTTAAGGCAGATGCTATCGAAGTGCTGCTTCAGAATTTTAAAGGATTGGTTGTCGTAGATGAGGCGTATATTGATTTCTCTCCAGAAGAAAGTTGGACGACAAAGCTTCAGCAATATCCTAATCTAGTCGTGACACAAACCTTGTCTAAAGCCTATGGCCTAGCGGGAATTCGCTTAGGAATATGTTATGCTTCCGCAGCAATTATTTCGATCTTAAACAAGATTAAACCGCCTTATAATGTAAATGAACTCACGCAAAAACGCGCGTTAGAACGTGTGCTTGACGATGAAAAGGTTCAAGGTGAAATCAGCACGATTTTAAAGGAAAGAGATGTTTTATCTAAAGTGTTACTTCAAGTGAATTTTGTTAAAAAAGTTTATCCATCTGAAGCTAATTTTATTTTAGCAAAAGTGGATGATGCCAACAAACGTTACGACCAATTGATCAAAAAAGGAATTGTGGTTCGTAATAGAAGTACACAGGCTTTATGCGAAAATACACTACGCTTTACCGTAGGGACAACCACCGAAAATGAAAAACTAATTACCGCTCTCAAAGAACTGGTTTAACTATAATAAATGACTACCGAAACTACCTCCAAAAAACAAAAAGTATTATTCATTGATCGGGACGGAACGATCATTAAAGAGCCGCCCGGATATCAAGTGGATGCTTTTGAAAAGGTGACTTTTTACCCAAAAGCTTTTACCTATTTAGGTAAAATTGCTCAAGAGCTTGATTACAAGTTGGTCATGATCACCAATCAAGATGGTTTAGGTACCGATATTTTTCCTGAAGATACGTTCTGGCCGGTGCATAATTTCATTTTAAAATCCTTTGAAAACGAAGGTGTTGTGTTTGATGACGTTTTTATAGATAAAACTTTTCCTGAGGATCAGGCAGACACCCGTAAACCAGGCACGGGAATGTTAACCGAGTTTTTCTCTGAAGATTACGATCTTGCCAACTCCTTTGTTCTGGGAGATCGTATAACAGATATAGAACTGGCTAAAAATCTTGGGGCACAGGGTATTTTTATCAGTGATCATACTGATTTAGGTGCCGATGAAATCACCACCAAACGGGAAGATCTTGATGCTTATATTGCCTTAGAAACTACAGACTGGCAAAAGATTTATGAATTTTTGAAGCTGAAAGAACGCACCGCTTCGATCTCCAGAAAAACCAACGAAACCGACATAGAAATCAAGTTGAATCTTGACGGAACCGGCAAAAGCGATATCAACACCGGACTAGCATTTTTTGATCATATGTTAGATCAAATCGCTAGACACGGCTCCATGGACTTAAAAATTCACGTAGATGGCGATCTCGAGGTTGATGAGCATCACACAATTGAAGATACCGCGATCGCTTTAGGTGAAGTTTTTTCTAAAGCTTTGAGTAACAAACTAGGTATTGAGCGTTACGGTTTTTGCTTACCCATGGATGATTGTCTAGCGCAGGTAGCCATAGATTTTGGTGGGCGTAATTGGTTGGTATGGGAAGCCGACTTTAAACGCGAGAAAATAGGGGAGATGCCTACTGAAATGTTTTATCATTTTTTCAAATCCTTTACAGACGGTGCACGCGCAAACCTCAATATAAAGGCAGAAGGCACAAATGAGCATCACAAAATCGAAGCCATTTTTAAAGCTTTTGCTAAAGCGATTAAAGTTGCTGTGAAACGCGATCCAGACAAAATGGTATTGCCCAGTACAAAAGGAATGTTGTAAGCTTATGAAACTAGTAATAATCAATTACGGAGCAGGAAATATTCAAAGTATCAAATTTGCTTTTGAACGCTTGGGCGTTCACGCGATATTGTCTGATGATGCAGACGAAATCAAAGCAGCTGACAAAGTGATTTTTCCGGGTGTTGGAGAGGCTAGCAGTGCAATGGCTAAATTGAAAGCGACCGGTTTAGATAAAGTGATTCCTACGCTGAAGCAACCCGTTTTAGGAATATGTCTGGGAATGCAGTTGATGTGTAACCATTCCACCGAAGGAGACACCACAGGTTTAGGGATTTTTGATGTTAATGTGGTTAAATTCTCAAACAAAGTCAAAGTTCCACAAATCGGCTGGAACGAAATCGAAAGTTTAAAAACTCTATTATTTAAAGACATACCAGAGCATAGTTTTATGTATTTGGTACACAGTTTCTACGCACCAACCTGCGATCAAAAAATAGCCACCACGACTTATGGTGTGGATTACGCTTCGGCCTTGCAAAAGGATAATTTTTACGGAGTACAATTTCACCCGGAGAAAAGTGGAGTCGTTGGCGAACAAATTTTAAAAAACTTCTTAGCCCTATGAGAATAATCCCAGCAATAGATATAATCGATGGTAAGTGTGTGCGCCTATCTAAAGGTGATTACAACACCAAAAAAATATATAATGAGAGTCCGTTAGAGGTTGCAAAGGAATTTGAAGCCCACGGGATTCAATATTTGCATTTGGTTGACTTAGATGGTGCTAAAAGCAAACATATTGTCAATCATAAGGTGCTGGAGCAAATTGCTTCTCAAACCAGCCTAAAAATTGATTTTGGAGGCGGACTTAAAACCGACGATGATCTGCGCATTGCCTTTGAAAGTGGTGCTTCACAAATCACCGGTGGAAGCATTGCCGTTAAAGATCCTGAGACTTTTAAAAGTTGGTTACAGAAATTTGGCGCTAATAAAATCATTTTAGGCGCAGATGCTAAAGATGAAAAAGTTGCGGTCAGCGGCTGGCTTGAAGAGTCTAAAGAAGAATTGATTCCGTTTATTCAAGGCTATCAAAAGGAAGGAGTTTCTTATGTGATTTGTACCGATATTAGTAAAGACGGGATGTTAGAAGGACCTTCTTTTGAGCTGTATAAGCGTATTTTAGAAGAAACGAAGAACTTGAAACTGATCGCTTCCGGCGGAATTTCAAGTTTTGACGAATTACCAAAATTAGCTGAATTAGGCTGCGAAGGAACGATAATCGGTAAAGCGATCTATGAAGGCCGCATTTCAATGAAACAGTTGGAAAATTATATTTTGGGACATGAATAATGCTTCAACTTTTAGAGAAGAATTGGTCAAAAATATTTTCTACAGGTTAGATGAAAACCTTAGAATGATAAGAATTGCATTTGCTCAAATCACAGAAGAAGAGATCTGGTTAAAACCCAATCCCACGCTAAACAGCATAGGCAATTTGATTTTACACCTATGCGGAAATCTGACTCAATATGGGATTTCTTCTTTAAGTGGAGCTTCAGATGATCGAGTTAGAGATTTAGAATTTTCAACTGAAAGTGGACTTTTAAAACAAGAGTTGTTAGATAAATTGGAGACTACGGTTAATCAAGTTAAAGCGACGATAATTCAAGTTTCTGATGAGCGTCTAATTCAAATAAAGGAGGTTCAAGGATATCAATTTTCAGGTATTGGAAATACTATTCATTTAGTAGAACACTTTTCGTATCATACGGGTCAGATTGCTTTTTGGGTAAAAATGCTCAAGTCAAAAGATTTAGGTTTTTATTCTAATGTTGACTTGAATAAAAGAAATAAAAAAGAATAATTATGTTAACCAAACGTATAATTCCCTGTCTCGATATCAAAAACGGAAGAACGGTAAAAGGTGTCAATTTTGTGGACTTGCGTGACGCCGGTGATCCGGTAGAACTGGCTGCAAAATATGCCGAAACAGGAGCAGACGAACTCGTTTTTCTCGATATTTCGGCTACAGAAGAACGCCGAAAAACCTTAGCCGATCTGGTTTTACGCGTAGCGGAAAAAATAAATATTCCGTTTACCGTAGGCGGCGGTATTTCTTCGGTTGAAGATGTAGATGTGTTGCTTCAGAATGGGGCTGATAAGGTTTCAATCAATTCTTCCGCAGTAAAAAATCCGCAACTCATTAATGATTTGGCAGCAAAATTTGGTTCGCAATGTGTAGTGGTGGCGATTGATGCTAAACAGATCAATGGAAAGTGGACGGTGCATCTTGTAGGAGGAAAAGTCCCAACCGAACTCGATTTATTTGAATGGGCAAAAGAGGTGGAAACCCGCGGCGCCGGTGAGATCTTATTCACCTCAATGGACCACGACGGTACTAAAAACGGATTTGCAGATGAAGCTTTAGCCAAGTTGAGTACAATGCTGAATATTCCTATTATTGCTTCGGGAGGAGCAGGAGCGATGCAGCATTTTGCAGATACTTTTGTAAATGGAAAAGCAGATGCAGCTTTGGCAGCGAGTGTGTTTCATTTTCACGAAATCGACATTCCCGAACTCAAACAGGTTTTAAAAGAAAATAATATCCCGGTTAGAATTTAATGACCTAGCCGAAAAACAACATAGTTACAATGGAAATTAAATACGATGAAAACGGACTCGTGCCGGCGATAATTCAAGATGCTAAGACTAAAACGGTTTTAATGCTGGGCTATATGAATGAAGAGGCTTATTTGAAAACCAATACTACTAAAAGGGTTACTTTTTACAGTAGAAGCAAACAGCGTTTATGGACAAAAGGCGAGGAAAGTGGGAACTTCTTGAATTTGGTTGCTATTAAAAATGACTGTGATAATGATTCGCTTTTGGTGACCGTAAATCCAGTAGGACCTACGTGTCACACCGGGACAGATAATTGCTGGGGCGAGGATAACAAGCAGACTTTTGGTTTTCTAACGGAATTGGAGCAAACTATTGCAGACCGAAAAGCGAATCAGGATAACGACGATAGTTATGTCGCAAGTCTTTTTAGAAAAGGAATCAACAAAATTGCGCAGAAAGTAGGAGAGGAAGCTGTAGAAGTTGTTATTGAAGCAAAAGATGATAACGATGATTTATTTTTAAATGAAAGTGCCGACCTTCTTTTTCATTACCTCATATTGATGAAAGCTAAAGGTTTTGGACTAAATGATATTGAACAGGTATTGCTTGATAGAAAGAAATAATTGAATCCGAATAATTTAGACGTTTTCAATATCGCTAAAAATTTAAAGCCCTTTCCTACAAGAAAGGGCTTTTTTGTTGATTATATTTTTTAGACAAACAACAAAATTTGACGTTACGAAGCGCATAATGCTTTTCGTAAAGGTGAAAAATGTAGCCTTTTTCGACTATTTTAAGTATAGATCTAGAAATAATTAAAATTCAGTTATTTGGTACTTGTAGAATACTATTGAAGTATTTTTGACATAGAATTAGCACAACTAAATCGATTGATAATTAGTGTTTTACAAGTGAAATTTGTAATATTTCTTTCTGAAATAATATTGAACGCAAATTATTATTAAAAAATATAGGTGCTTAGTACAAGTATTAATATTTAGTTAAAGGATTTAGGAGATCAAAGAAATGTAAATAATGCGCAGTTAAGCGTATTTGCTTGTATTTCATCTTGTTATTAAGGAAATTAGGGTGACAATCATCCAATTTAGATTATGCCCAAAATTCTACTTTTCTTCTCTCTTCTTCTTACATGTTTTATTGCCCATTCACAGGTGGGAATAGGAACTACAGACCCACATCCTGATGTGATGCTAGATGTCAATGGCGGATTGCGAATACGCAATTACAATGACGGTAGTGATAATGCAGCAAAAGATTCTTTAGTCGTTTTGGATGGAAGAGGTGTGGTTCACCGCATCGCTACAAGTACCTTACTTGCCAATATGGATAAATCATTAGTTAAGGCAAATATTTCATCCAGTGCATCATCTTTGTTAAGTATAACAATTGGAGAAAGTTTAATAAAGTTTGACAATACAGAATTCGACATTAAAGGAGAGTACAACTCTTCCTCAGGATATATTACAATTGAAAATAGCGGAATTTATCGAATTACGAGTCAAATTCTATCTTCATCTACAATTTCCGGACTTGTTTTGTTTGGTTTGCGATTGAAAATACGAAAGGGAGGGGTAGGTTCATTTAACACAGCCGCAGAAACTAATTATACAGGACTCAGTGCTGTCCCTAGAACTATTTCTACAATATTGGAACTTGAAGCTGGAGATCAAATCGCCTTTTATTCTTATAATGATTTATCTATAGGCGTAATAAACCTCAGTGCTAATGCATACGATAATTATTTTACCATCGAACAAGTACGTTAGCTATCCTTCCATTCCAATTAAGGTGAGGGCTAAACGAATTTTATAGTAAGGAATCTTTTCTTCAAAATGCTCAAAATAAGGCTTTAGACCTTCGGGATGCTCTAGTTCTTGTCGAGCGGTTTTTATTTGAGCGACTTCTGTTGGGCTTACATAGTTATACAAATCAAGATCAGCACCATCTTGCGCTAATTTGGCTAAATGCGAATATACCGTAGTATCCTTTAAATCTCTTTTAGCCGCTATGGCTTCCACACTTAAACCATCTTTGAGCAGTTCATAGGTTACTTGATGTGTGGCACTTTTGCTTCCTTTTTTCTTGATCTTATTTTTTTGAAAATCTATAATTGCTTTGATAAAAGCATCCCCATAAACTTCAAGCTTGCGTTGCCCCACACCACTGATTTCAAGAAATTCCATTTCTGTGACCGGTCGTGCTTTTTCTAGTTCTTTTAGCGTTTTATCGCTGAATACTAAATAAGCAGGAATCTCTTCTTCTTTGGCAATTTCTGCACGCAGGGCACGTAGTTTTTCAAACAGCTCATTGCCTTTTTTAATTTTAGGCTTTTTAGCCTCAACAGGTTCTTTTTGCAATACTTCGGTAGGTGATGTCAGGCGTACTTTTTTTCCGTGGAATAAAATTTCTTTACTGGATTCCGTCAGATGTAGATTGTTTCTCAAATGAAAAGCAATCTCACAATAGCCTTGATTGATGAGTTGTAAAACATAATGTTGCCAATCTTTCCAGGAAATGTCTTTTCCGATCCCGTAGGTGCTTACTTGATCTAACTGATGATCTAGAATATGCGCATTTTTAGCTCCTCTCAAAATATCAATGATCACCCCAATGGGTTCACTACCTTTTACACGTGCGATCGTAGAAAGTGCTTTTTGAGCTAAAATGGTTCCGTCAAAAAACTGCGGCGGATTTTTACAAACATCACAGTTGCCACAATCTTCGGCCAAAAATTCGCCAAAATAACTCAGTAAGATCTTACGCCTGCACGTGGTTGCTTCGGCATATTGCTTCATACGGTCAAGCTTCGCGTTTTGCACTTCTTCATTTCCGGCGCCTTGCGTAAAACGCCGCAGTTGCAGCACATCAGCATAACTGTGAAAAAGCAATGCGTGCGATTTCAGTCCGTCTCTTCCTGCACGCCCAATTTCCTGATAATACCCTTCTAGGTTTTTCGGCATATTATAATGAATCACCCAGCGCACGTTAGATTTATCAATTCCCATCCCAAAAGCGACCGTAGCACAAACCACTTGGGTTTTATCATATATAAAATCTTCTTGTACTTTATTGCGCTCTTCAAAGCTTAAACCGGCGTGATAACAAGTAGCTGCTATACCCTCTGCCTTTAAAGATTCTGAAACACTCTCGGTTGTTTTTCGGCTCAGGCAATAAATAATCCCGCTAGTGTCTTGGTGCTTTTCTAGAAAACTCTTGATCTGGTTTAGGCGTTTGTCTGCTGCGCGGACTTCTAACGTGATGTTTTTTCGGTCAAACGAACTGATAAATTGTTGCGCCTCAGAGATGTTTAATTGATTTGCGATATCCTCACGGGTCGCTTTGTCAGCAGTCGCCGTAAGCGCGATCAAAGGAATTTGTGGTAAAGACTTTTTCAGAAATCCCAACTGTTGGTAAGAAGGTCTGAAATCGTGACCCCAAGAAGAAATGCAATGCGCCTCATCGATTGCAATACAACTGATGTAGGTTTTGTTTAAAATAGGATTAATACCCGATAAACTTTCGGGCGCCACATAGAGCAATTTTAATTCGCGGTTGGCTACCTGATCTAGAATCTTTTGTTGGTCTTCCGCACTCTGGCTGCTGTTGTAAAAATCAGCGGCGATCCCGTTAGCCTTCAATCCATCAACCTGATCTTTCATCAGAGCTATCAAAGGTGAAATTACAAGTGTTAGGCCGTCAAAAAGAACAGCAGGAAGTTGGTAGCATATAGATTTTCCTCCGCCGGTTGGCATAATCACGATCGCATCATCACCACCAAGCACCGTCTCAATGATCTTACTTTGCTGATTTCTATAACTATCGTACCCAAAGTAGGTTTTTAGTGTGGTAAGCAATGTATTTTGATCTATTGATGCACTCATAAATTTCTTTTTCCTCTATAATCGAAATTCAATCCCTGCGGGTTTACCCGAAGTAGTTTATTGCAAAAAACGGAATTTTTAGGCAGACCTCAGTCGCTTTGCTTTTAGAATCTAAACGGAATTGATCAAGAGGCGTTACAGTTTACAAAAACCGTAAAATCAACATCCCATTTTTATGCTAAACTCAAATTATTAAACTAAAATTGACAATTGCATAATTCTTAAGTTTAACCTTTATAAAAGCTACTGCTCACGGGCTTTGGCTTCAAATTTATCACTAAAATTGTTCTACATGAAAGCGAGAAAATATACCATTGCGGTCCTTCAATTGGCCTTAAACAATACACCTCAAAATAATTTGGAAAAGTGTAAAAAGTGGGTTGCAGATGCTGCTGAAAAGGGAGCTGAGATCATTTGTTTGCCTGAACTCTACAGCAGTCATTATTTCTGTCAGGATGAGGATGTTGACAATTTTAAATATGCCGAACCGCTTTATGATGTGTCTTTTATTGAGTTCAGTGCGCTGGCCAAACAATTAGGAGTCGTGATCATTGTTCCGTTTTTTGAAAAACGTATGAGCGGCATCTACCACAACAGTGCTTACATCATCGACAGCGATGGGAGCGAAGCCGGCCTTTACCGCAAAATGCATATTCCAGACGATCCTCATTTTTATGAAAAATTTTATTTCACTCCGGGAGATCTTGGTTTTAAAACGATCAAAACGCAAAAGGCTAATCTAGGTACTTTGATTTGCTGGGATCAGTGGTATCCTGAAGCAGCCCGTCTCACCGCGTTACAAGGCGCTGAAGTTTTGTTTTACCCGACTGCGATTGGCTGGCATCCGCAGGAAAAGGAAGAATTTGGGGTAAATCAGCACGGCGCTTGGATGAATGTTATGAAAGGGCATGCGGTGGCCAATGGAGTATATGTAGCTGCAGCAAACCGCATAGGACTAGAACAGTATGTGCCTGATACTAACGGCATCGAATTTTGGGGACAAAGCTTTATCTGTGGTCCACAAGGAGAGATTTTAGCTCAGGCTTCAGCAGATCAAGAAGAAATACTTCTCGCAGAAATCGACCTTGATCTTCAAGAAAATGTACGCCAGAATTGGCCATTTTTTAGAGACCGTCGCATTGATTTTTACGGAGAAATAACCAAACGAGCACTCGATTAATCTATGAAAAACAACAGACGTTTACCTGCAGAATGGGAGAAGCAACAGGGGATTTTATTATGTTTTCCCAGTAACGGAAACGACTGGCCCGGTAAATACCAGGCAATTCAATTTGTTTTTATTGATTTCATAAAAAAGATCGCAGAAACCGAGACAGTTTTTTTACTCATCGGGCGGGAGAGTATGAAGGAAAAAGTGATCACACTGCTTGAGGCGGCACACGCCAATATGAGCAAAATCACGTTTATCTTACAGAAAACTAACCGCAGCTGGATGCGTGACTCAGGCCCGATCATAGTTAAAAATAATGGAGCGCGGGAGGCGCTAAATTTTAATTTTAACGGCTGGGCAAAATATGGTAATTACCGTTTAGACAAACAAGTACCCAAACGTATGGCTGATTTTTTAGGGATACCACTTCAGCAGGTTATGTATAATGGGGAGCCTGTAATTCTTGAAGGTGGCGCTATTGATGTAAATGGTAAAGGAACTTTACTCACTTCTGAAGAGTGTTTATTAGATCCTAAAATTCAAGTGCGCAATCCGGGATTTACTAAAGAAGATTACGAGAGCATTTTTAAGCAGTATTTTGGGGTTACTAATACAATTTGGCTAGGCAATGGTATAGCAGGGGATGACACTCACGGACATATAGATGATCTCTGTCGCTTTGTAGATGCAAAGACCATTGTTACAGTAATAGAAACTGATAAAACAGATCCTAATTATGCTGCCTTGCAAGATAATTTAGCCCGGTTAGAATTAGCTAAATTAGAAGACGGTAGCAGCCCTAAAGTCGTGACTTTGCCTATGCCCAAGCGTATTGACTATGAAGACCTGAGGCTTCCGGCGAGTTATGCTAATTTTCTAATTCTCAATAAAACGATTTTGATGCCCACCTTTAATGATCCTAATGACTGTGTGGCTTTACAGACCTTGTCTGATCTTTTTCCAACACGTAGCGTCGTAGGTATTTGTGCTCTTGATCTGGTTTGGGGCTTAGGTACTTTGCATTGTTTGAGTCAGCAAATTCCTTCTTAAATCGGTATAGAATAGAAGCCGTTTAAAACCGTACATTTGCAGCGGTTAAAGCAACTGCATGGTTGCTAAAATAATTATTATGGCCTCTTTTGAAGATTTTAAAATAAATAAGCAATTGCGTTATGCAATTGAAGATCTGGGTTTTTCTAATCCGACACCTATTCAAGAACAAGCGTTTTCTGTAGTCAAATCAGGACGCGATGTTGTTGCGATTGCCCAGACCGGTACCGGGAAAACCTTTGCATATATGCTTCCGGTATTAGAAAATTTAAAATTCTCAAAGCAGATCAATCCGCGTGTTTTAATTATTGTACCCACCCGCGAACTCGTTTTACAAGTCACAGAACAGGTGAAGGCCTATGGTAAATACAGCTCCATCAGAGTGGTAGGGGTGTATGGTGGAACCAATATCAATACGCAAAAAGAGGCGGTATTACAAGGTTGCGATATTCTCGTAGGTACTCCGGGACGGTTGTATGATTTGGCACTAAGCAGAGCGCTTCAGTTAAAATCTGTAAAACAATTGATCATTGATGAAGTAGATGTACTACTGGATCTTGGTTTCCGTTTTCAACTGGTGAATATTTTTGATTTACTTCCGGCTAAACGGCAAAACATCATGTTTTCGGCAACGATGACTGATGAAGTAGACGAGTTGATGGACACTTTTTTTACCAGTCCAGAACGCATTCAAGTGGCACTGAGCGGTACTCCGCTTGATGCTATTGAGCAGCATTATTATGAAGTACCCAATTTTTATACTAAAGCAAATCTGCTAAGTGTTTTACTGAAAGATAAAAACGAATTCAAAAAAACGCTGGTATTTGTTTCAAATAAAAAACTAGCAGACCGACTTTTTAAAGTGCTTGAAGAAGTCTTTGGAAACGAAGTAGGCGTGATTCACGCTAATAAAACACAAAACTACCGTATCAACGCTATAGAGCAATTTGACACCGGCACGTATCGTATTTTGGTCACTACAGACGTGATGGCACGCGGTCTGGATCTTGATGAAGTAACTCACGTATTTAACGTAGATGTACCGCGTTTTGCCGAAAACTACATGCACCGTATAGGTCGTACCGGTAGGGCAGGAACCACTGGTAAGAGTTATTTAATAGGTACGCCAGATGAGCTGGAGCGCAAAGAGGCTATTGAAGCCTTAATGAACAAAAGTATCGCACAGGTAGACCTTCCGGAGGGCTTAGAAGTATCGAAACGTTTAATTCCCGAAGAAGAGCCCAATTACGTTGAGATCAACAATCCCACAAAACGGGACGACACCCGTGGCGCTAGTTTTCACGAGAAAAAGGAAAAAAATAAAAAGGTCAATCTTGGCGGAAAGTACAAACGAGAAATTGCCAAGAAATATAAAAAACCGAAGACTCGTGGCGACAAAAACTACAACCGAAGAAATTAAGCGTAAATAGCTAGAGGTTCTACAGTTGACATTGTAACGCTTTCGCTGGTCAGGAAGCGTTATAAACTTATTTCAGTATCAAAAAGATATTCTTCACAAACACGTCAAAGACTTTTACAGAAGCTATTTATTTTAATAATTCTGTAAAAATAGTGTTATAAAATTTCGTACTTTTTAAACTTTAAATGCATTTTTAATGAATTGGAGGGCTAATCGGTTAATCGACTGAAGTTTCCCTTGAAATTTATAATTTGCTCGAAACAAATGCCTTGAGTTTAGCTACGAGGTAGTTACAATAGAAGTATGAAACGTAGAAATACCATTAAACTGCTTACGCTGGGCACAGGAGCAGTTTTTGTTACGCCGCTCGTTAGCGGCTTGCTTTCCGGGTGCAAAGCAGAACCAAAAGCGCCAGAATTCGATCCGGAATTCTTCAATGAAAACGATTTGCCATTTTTGGTTGCGGTTATAGATACTTTAATTCCGGCGACTGATAGTCCTTCAGCATCAGAAGTAGGGGTTCCGCAAATGCTAGATCATATGATCGCCGGACTTTATTCAGAAACAGATCAAGCAAATTTCTCAATGCAATTTTCGGCTTTAAAAGATTACCTCAATACCATAGACGGGCAGTCTTTTGTTTACTTAGATCCTGAGGAGCAAACGGCGCATATTCAAGAACTTATCACTTCTAGGGAAGATTCAACTAATGCTGCACGTAGTGTTCTTTTAGCTATTAAAAATCAATCAGTTAATTATTATTTAAATACTGAAACGATCGCTAAAAATCATTTGAATTATTTACCGGTGCCGGGACCTTTTTTACCGTGTGTACCTCTTGAAGAACTTAATGGAAAAGCCTGGGCAATATGAAAAACGAAGATACAATGAACACCCAATATGACGCTATTGTAGTAGGCTCCGGAATCAGTGGTGGCTACGCAGCAATGGAACTTTGTAAAAAAGGCTATAAGACGCTAGTGCTCGAGCGCGGTCGGGATGTGGAACATATCAGCGATTATGAAACGGCGAATGACGATAACTGGGATTTGCCGTACAATGGGCGCGTTCCTAAAAAGGAAATAGACGCGCATTATCCTAAACAGAATCGCTTAAGTTGGTGGGTTAATCAAGATAATAAGCCGTTTATTAACAAAGATGATGAATATCCGTATGAAGAGCTTTCCCGCTTCGACTGGATTCGCGGGCATCACGTTGGTGGGCGTTCAATTATGTGGGGCCGGCATTGTTACCGCTGGAGCGATATTGATTTTGAAGCCAATAAAAAGGAAGGTATCGCGATAGACTGGCCTATACGTTATGCTGATATTGAACCTTGGTATGATCAGGTAGAAACCTTTGTAGGTGTGAGTGGCCAAGCCGAAGGTTTAAAACAAGTTCCTGATGGAAAATTTTTAAAGCCTTTTGAACTTAATTGTGCCGAACAGGATTTTAGAGAAAAGGTAAACGCTAAATATCCGGAACGAGTGGTGACTCCGGGGCGGATTGCCAACTTATCTGAGTACGACCCCGAAGTGCATTTGGGAACACGTGGCCAGTGTCAAACCCGTAACCGCTGTTGGCGGGGTTGTCCTTTTGGTGCATATTTTAGCAGTCAGTCGGCGACTTTACCTGTTGCGCACGAAACCGGTAATCTTACAGTAAGACCCTTTAGCATCGCTGCCGAAGTTTGTTACGATCCAAAAACGCAAAAAGCTACCGGTGTGCGTGTGATTGATGCCAATACCGGAGAAGAAACGGTATTTACAGCGCGTATTATCTTTTGTAACGCGAGTACGGTAGGTACTACTGCCTTATTATTAAACAGCAGGTCTGAACGTTTCCCTAACGGAATGGGGAACGATAGCGGTGAACTAGGCCATAATTTAATGGATCATCACTACGGAATGGGCGCCGGCGGTACCTATCCCGGTTTTGAAGATGTATATTATCAAGGCCGCAAAGCCAACGGATTTTACATTCCTCGGTTTAGAAATATTGATGATGAAACAAAACGCGCGGATTACCTGAGAGGCTTTGGCTACCAAGGAAATATTTCGCGCGGAGCACATGTTCCGGAAGAAACAATAGGGGTGGAACTTAAAGAAACTATCTTTAAACCGGGGCCTTATAATGTTTCGGTGGCGTGTTTTGGAGAAATGTTGCCTTATCACGAAAACCGAATGTTTTTAGATTTTGAAAAGCGGGATCAACACGGAATGCCCATCATTACATTTGATGCCAAATTGCGTGATAACGAGATGAAACTACGTGAGGATGGCGTGCAATGTGCCGTTGAAATGCTTGAAGCTGCCGGTGTTGAAAATATATGGAGCTACAATGATCTCACTGCTCCCGGCGCGTGTATTCACGAGATGGGTACTGCCCGAATGGGTAGTGATCCTAAAACCAGCGTACTCAACAAATGGAATCAAATACACGCGGTACCAAACGTTTTTGTTACCGATGGCGCTTGTATGACCAGTAGCGGCACCCAAAATCCCAGTATTACCTATATGGCCCTAACCGCCCGTGCAGTAGATTACGCAGATAAACAGATTAAAGCGGGGAAGTTGTAGTTATGGGGAAGAAACTTACAGTTTATATGATTGATGGTACTGCTTATGGTCCACGACTGGCAGAAATCGGCAACTGGGTTGGAAAGGCAATTTACTGTCCTAGAGCAACTGTTAACAAGATAATTACAAGACCTGAGTTCAACAATCCCGGAATTTATTGTTTAAAGGGAGATCCAACTGACGAAGCATTTGACGAAAGAATCTATATAGGTGAAGCCGAAAACATAAAATCACGCCTAAAGCAACACCTGAGTGATTCAACCAAAGATTTTAAAGAACTAATATTCTTTATTAGTAAGGACGAACTTCTGACTAAAACACAGATAAGATACTTAGAATCAAGATTGGTGCAATTAGCTATTGATGCAAAAACAGCTCAAATTGATAATGGAAACTCTCCCGGCATTCCAACTCTTCACGAAGCTGATATTTCTGATATGGAATATTTTTTAGAACAAATGAAATTGATATTACCAGTTATGGGTTTTAAATTCTTGATTTCATCTACTGTGACTGAAAATAAAGAAGAGCAAAGAAGTCAAAAATTAGAGGTGCACCAAACCTACACCATAAAAACTAGAAGTTTTGAGGCTCGAATGAAAGAAACTGATCAAGGGTTTATAGTAACAAAAGGTAGCGTAGCAAAGAAGAAACTTTCACCGTCTTGTACTGAAACGTATAGAAATATGAGGAAGCGCTTATTAGAAACTAATGTTTTAATTGAATATGAGGACAAATTAATTTTTGCGGAAGATACTGTGTTCAATAGTCCAAGCGCTGCTTCAAATATGATTTTAGGGCGTAATTCCAATGGCTTAACTGAATGGGTTACTGAGCAAGGCGAGACGTTTAAGCAAGTTCAAGAAAAATTAAACCCATAATATTTTTAAACCTCCCCATCCCAAGCTAATACTTCGCCCGGTTGCATGGTATTGAGTTTTAAATTCCCTACGCGTACCCGTACTAATCTTAGCGTAGGGCAGTCAATTGCAGAAGTCATCTTGCGCACCTGTCTAAACTTGCCTTCGGTGATGGTGATGCTCAACCAAGTGGTTGGTCCGTGGCGGGAATCTCTTATTTTTTTTCCGCGATCGGGCAGTGCCGGTATTCCCTCGAGCTTTTGTACCTCGCAGGGTTTCGTAGTATATTTTTTGCCCTCTAAGCCTATCTCAATTCCATTTCTCAACTGATCTAGTTGGACTTCGGTGGGCACGCCGTTTACCAAAGCATAATATTCTTTTTCAATCCCGCTTCGGTTGATGTGATCGCTCAGAACACCATCGGTTGTCATGAGTAATAAGCCTTCTGATTTTTCATCAAGCCTTCCAATTGGCATGATTCCTTCTGGCCAATCGTAAAGTTCAGCAAGGAATTTTTTCTTCCGCCGTTGGCGTAAATCATTACTGCTCAGCTGACTGATGTAGCCATAGGGTTTGAATATGAGAAAATGTTGTGGTGAGGCCAAGAGACTTATTTTTTTCGCCTTGCGAAAGTATAAAAATATCAATGAATCTGAGGTTACAGCTTTAGCCGGAGATGTAAGCGGTTTAGGCTCTAAAAGCTTATTTTTGGTTACTTCAACGCAATACAGATTCTTTTCTGCTTTTTATGACAGGACAACACAAGCGCAAGCAGCAGGCCAAACTACTTAGACAATTTAGAAGCGTTCACCGGGCTATGGGCGCTTTATTATTTGTATTCTTTTTTGTGATTTCGATTTCAGGATTACTGCTGGGCATCAAGAAAAACAGCGGAGATCTACTCTTACCAAAAACCCAAAAAGGCACAACAACCGATTTAACACAGTGGCTTCCGTTAGAGGATTTAAAAGAGCAAGCGATACAGGTTTTACACGATTCTGTTTCGGCAGACTTGTCAACTAAACTAGATCGTATTGATGTAAGGAATGAAAAAGGAATCGTCAAATTTATCTTTGACGGCCATTATTACGGAATACAGTTAGATGGTGCTACCGGCAATGTTTTGCACATTGGTAAGCGGCGCTCAGACGTGATCGAGAATATTCACGACGGCTCGATACTCGATAATTATTTGGGAACGGGCGGCTATATCAAATTGGTTTACACACTGGTGATGAGCATTGCTTTGCTGTTGTTTACCATTACCGGATTTTGGCTGTGGTATGGTCCTAAGCGTATGCGAAAAGGCCGTAATTAATTGATTAAAAATTCACTATGCTGAAACAATTTGGCGGAAAAATCACTCCAGAATTGAAAAAACGCTACGCCCAATCTCCCAATTGGAAGTCGGGTAGTTTTCAAAATCTGGAAGAAACCACAATGGATATTGGCCTCGCGGAAATGCCCGGTATGCTTTGGAAAATGTTTTTCTCTAAAGGAAACACCATTCCTCAACAAAACTTACCCATTCAGGCTTTTGATAAAACGACGTTTTTAGCGCCAGATGATTCCTTAAAATATATCTGGTATGGGCACGGTGTTTATTTACTACGCTTGGCCGGAAAAACCATTCTAATCGACCCAATGCTTGGTCCTGATGCAGCACCAATTGCTCCCACAAAAAGCGCGCGTTTTTCGGAAAACACTTTGCAATTGATTGATGATTTTCCGCAAATTGATTTGCTGTTACTCACACACGATCACTACGATCATCTGGATTATGCAAGTTTTAAAAAACTGCTTCCCAAAGTCAAGAAGTATTATGTAGCCTTGGGTTGTGGCAGACACTTGGAGGCGTGGGGTGCCGCATCACAAACCATTACCGAATTTGATTGGTGGGACTCTCACACGTTTGAAGATATTAAGATTACGTTTACACCCAGCAGGCATTTTTCGGGAAGAGGCATACGTGATAGAGCCAAATCACTCTGGGGCGGTTGGGTATTAAAAACCGCTCAAACGGCTTTATTTCATACGGGAGATGGCGGCTACGGCGCTCATTTTAAAGAAATAGGAGAGCGTTTGGGTCCGTTTGATCTGGGTTTTGTAGAATGTGGTCAATATAACGAGCGCTGGCGTGCGATACATATGCTGCCCGATGAGGCTGTACAAGCCGCTTGCGATGCTCAAATAAAACGAGCGACACCGTATCATTGGGGTGGATTCAAATTGGCTTTTCATTCGTGGACCGCACCTGCGGAAGATTTTACAGCAGCGGCCCAACTAAAGCATTTAGAGTACACCTTGCCAAAATTAGGACAGTTAATGCACCTCGATCAACCAGCACAAGTTGATCCTTGGTGGAAAGACATCACCTAAATTATGGAAAACAAAGCCATATATGCCGTAATTCTTGCCGCGCTAATCGCCGGATTTAACGGGATTCTCATAAAAGCGATGCCCAGTTTATCTACCGGTGCTATTGGCTGGTTTCGGGCGGGAGTTCCTGTATTGTTTTTGCTGCCGGGATTGCTAAAAGCAAGTCAGTTAAAAGTACAAGGCAATACCAGAATGCTCTTATTGGCCTCGGTGATCAATGCGGTGCGTACTTATTTTTTTCTACTGGCTTTTGTATATACTTCGGTAGGTAATGCTATTGTTCTGTTTTATGTTTATCCGCTGTTCATTACCATTATTGAAACTACGGTTTACAAAGCTCCCATCAGCAAGAAGCAAGTTTTATTTATGCTTTTAGCCTTCGGCGGAATTGCTTTCACCTATGCTGACAAAGAATTCAGTTTTGAATCTCGGGATTTTATAGGAATGCTTGCTGCGATTCTTGCTGCCGTAGGTTATGCCTTTTTTGTTTCGATCTTTAAGCGGCAAACCCAAGACTGCAATCGCAACCAATTGCTTTTTTATCAAAATTTAGCAGGAGCGGTTTTATTCATTCCTTTTTTATTCGGTTTAAAGGATGTTGCATTGACACATATGGGAATTGGCGTTTTTTACGGACTTCTTATCGGGATCGTGCAGTTTGGGCTGTTTTTTTTCGGACTAAAACACCTTAATGCCACTACCGCCGCTTCTTTAATGTATTTAGAAGTGTTAAGCGCAGTACTCTTGAGTTTTTTTATTTTGAACGAGCAACTAAGCTGGAATACCTACGTAGGCGGTTTACTCATCCTGATCAGTAGTTTCTATATTTCTAAACTCAACCGGAAAGCTACGTGATTCGGTTTTAAATATTTCAGTGTTTTGTTATTTATTATTGTAATGGATCTCGCATTTCTAAATATGTATAGCATCTTAGCAAAAGTGACAAGTGATTTTAAAAACCGCAATGCACTTTTGCGGTATGAACACACTTTCTAAATTTTGTATTTTTACACTGCTTTTTATCAGCAGCTTGACTATAATGGTGGGTAGTGCGATTGCACCGGCTTTATCAGGAATTATTGAAGCAACTGATTTTAATTTTCCGCCGAGTTTGCTGATCACGTTACCGGCATTGGGCGTATTGGTTTTTGCACCAATAATTGGTAAACTCACCAATGTTTTAGGTCCATTTAAACTGCTGGCCCTTAGTCTCATTCCGTATGCAGTTCTTGGTGTGATTGGAGCTTATTTGGGCAACCAATACCTGTTGCTGATCGATCGCTTTTTGTTGGGGGCAGCTACCGTAGCCATTCAGGTTTCAGTAACCGGACTCATAGCTCAATTATTTTCAGGTCCTACACGGATGAAAATAATCGCTTGGCAAGGAATGGCGATCGAATTGGGCGGGGTGGTGTTTCTGTCCATTGGCGGTATTTTAGGCGAATGGCACTGGCAAGCACCCTTCTATATTTATTTGACAGCACTGTTTTGCCTTTTTCTGCTTTATACCACCATCCCTAAGAACACTCCAACCGAAGCCGAGCAAACAAGAGAAACGCAGCATAAACCATCTGCTCAAAAAACCATCTGGGCGATCTGTGCTGCGTCCTTAGCGGCGATGGTTTTGTTTTTTGTATCGTTTGTGACGCTTCCGCTGTATTTAGATCAAGGATTTGATTTTTCAGAATCTATAATCGGGTATTATATGGCGTTCATTTCGCTAATGGCAATTGCTACAGCAAGTCAAATGCCCAAAGTGGTTAGTAAGTTTGGAGATGCCAAAACGGTCGCTATCGGATTTTTATTCTTTTGTTTTGGGTATGTGGTTTTTGCCGCTACGCATCAAATCGCGTTTCTGATACTCGCTGCTATTTTTATAGGGATTGGTTTTGGGCTTACCGTGCCGTTACTGAATCATATGACCGTAGAGGCAAGTACGCCGGAAACAAGGGGTAAAAATTTGGGCCGTTACTCGATGGGTATTTTTGGCGGGCAGTTTTTATCTACATTTATAACGTTTATCAGTAAAGACTATATTACGATTTATTGGGTTGCTGCCGCATTTGGTATACTCGTTTGTCTGGTTCTCTTTATACTATTTAAAAAAGTTTTGAATACATAAAACTGAAGCTGCTTGATGCATTTCGGCTTTGTACTGCTAATCTTAGTATTTTTACAGGAAATGCCTGTATATGCATACTACCGTTTGGAAACAGAAAATACAGCTCCTAGAGTCTTTGAATAAAGACACTGAATTACTTTCTGAAAATTCGTTTGGCTTTTATTTTTCTTCAGATCAAGCATTTTCAAAATTATATTTAAAGCCGCTTAACGAAGCTTTTGCTGCTGAGGCTTATGAATATAGCGAGGGTATATTGATCAATTTTGAGCGCGAACTTATCGAAGAAGATGATCAGGAATATGCGCTTGACGTGATGCAGCTTTTTAATGGAAGTCGCTGTTTGCATTTAAATCAGAATGTATGGATATCTAACCAGATTCAGCATTCAATTGTTCTTTTAAAAGAGGAATATGCGTACGATAAGTGTTCTTACATTGTGCTCAAGACTATTTTAAAGGTGTTAATGCTTCAATTAATTCGCTTTCAAAAAACGCATTATGCACCGCAGGAATTGGATCAAAAACGCATTTATGAGTTTTTAAAATTGATGGAAACCTACTACCTCCAAGAAACGGAAAGTATTTATTATGCAACTAAAATGGGGATCAGTGAAAAACGCTTGAATCAGATCTTAAAAGAAAAACTTCAACGCACGGCGAAACAAATAATTCAACAGCGTCAAATCACCGAAGCTAAACGGCTTTTGATTCGTAGTGAAGCTACCATACAAGAAATAGGGTTTCAATTAGGATTTAACTCGTTAAGCAGTTTTTCTCGATTCTTTAAAAATCAAGTAGGGGAGAGCCCATCTACCTACAAAGAGCTACATTCTTAAAACGAGAATCTAACTTAAAACCCTTGTTAAGTTATTCAGACTTTTTAGAATCGCTTTGCGTTTTCACATTAAAACTCGGAGCCACATAATCTTTAGGTAAATAATCAGATGGAATCGTGCTCTGATTGCCATCGCGGGCAGCACGGTAATGCGGCGAAAGAATCTCTATACCGTTTTCATTACATACATCTTGAATATTTTGATGCAGGTTAGAGTAGATGGAAGCTTGTTTATTGGCTTCGCGTACATAGGCATTGATCTGGTAGGCCACATAAAAATCCTCTAAACTGGTTTGCAACACAAAGGGTTGCGGATCTTTTAAAACCAGATCGGTGCGTAATGCAGCATCAATAAGCGTCTGGTGCATCACCTTCCACGGAATATCATAACCGATAGTCACGGTGGTATGAATGATTAACCCTTTTTCTGGCGCATCACTGCTGTAATTGATGGTATGACTGCTCATCACCGTAGAATTAGGAATAGAAATGATCTCGTTTTTGGGAGTCCGTACTCGAGTCACCAAAGAAGATTTTTCGATCACATCGCCTACGATTTCACCAATTTTCACCCGATCACCTATTTTAAACAAGCGCATATAGGTAAGTACTAATCCTGCGATCACGTTAGAAAGTGACCCCGCAGAACCAAAGGTAAAAAGGAAACCTAAAAACACTGAGATCCCTTGAAAAACGGGAGATTCGCTTCCAGGTAAATACGGGAAAATCACCACAAAGGCAAAAGCGATCACTAGCACACGTACCAATTGATAGGTTGGGTTGGCCCAATCAGGGTAAAACCCGTTAAAGGTCAGGCGGCCTTCTGCGATCTCAACTTTTAAAAAATTTAAAAATTTCAGCAATAGCCTAAATACCACAATGATGACAACGATCGCAAAGATGTTTGGTAGATAATTCCAGATGGCAAGAAAAATCCCTTTAATGGGATTGATAATGTATCCTAACAGTTCATGTGCAAAGGCTTCTGTTTGTGGGAAAAAGCCAAAAATGAGCGGTAACGCGATATAAATGGCCAGCAGTACCGTAACCCATTTTAATATGCGATTGATCAAGAGTAATACATGTACTTGACGCTCGGTATCTAAAAGTGTATAGTTTTTAACGGTAACCGCTTTGAGGCGTTTATGTTTTTGACGTTGAATTTTTAAAGCCGTCCATCTGAATAAACGCAACACGTATTTGATGATCAATCCCATCACGATGATCACCAGCAGGGCCATACCGATGCTTTTCAGTAAATTGATCAGGCTGTGTTCTTCCTTGTAAACGGTCACTGCATCGGCAATGATCTCCTTGTACGAGGTGGCTAATGCCAGCGGCGTGGTTTCAAACCACAAGGCATCCACTTCAGTAACACTGGCGATGGTTTGATTGCCATAAATTACATCAACGGTAGCTTCATTTTCATTCACTTTGAGCGAATCAGAGAAGAATTCTAAAGTCTCGGTGAGACGCTTGATACGCGAACTGATCGCATTGGCGCGCTCTTGTGCCGAAAAACTTCCTAATCGATTATAGATTAAGAACAACGTATCATCTTCAAAACCTGCAACCGGAAAACCTCTGGTAGTTTTTTTGAGGCTTTCTATTTGAAGACGTTTTTTTTCTAGAAGTTCACTTTCTTTGGTTTCAAACTGCTTGAGTTGAGCTTCTAATTGCGTACGCTCTCTGTTGTTTGTAGAGCTCACTGCATCTAAGCGTGCTTCGAGATCGGCACGGCGTATTGAATCTGCAAAACGCTGTTTTTCTAATTCGGCGAGTTTTTTTACAAAATCATCACCGGTTGTGACAGCCGGAACAGAATCCACAACTGTGGTGGTACTATCAGTCTGCGCCGAAGTGACGAGTGTAAAAAAGAAAACAAGAACAAAACTTAAACGCTGTGCAAAAACCATTTGTAAACCTCTTAAATGAAGTCTGAAAAGTACTTAATTTGAGAGAATTTTATATACGGAATAGCAGGATTAAAAACCTTGAATTATAAAGACCCTTCTAAACTATCAATCTGTCCTTTTAATTCTAGCAGAATTTCTTGGTCTTTTGCTCTAATTTTTCCTTCCCGATTGGGCGGTGCGTTTAAGATTAGAATGTTGTTTTGTGCCGTAGCTTTTTGGTATAAATCAGTGAGCTGCGCAATGCTTTTATAGGTAGAATCTGTGGTGTTATAAAACCACCGCTCACTGAGACAAACGGTAGATTCCCAAGGCATATAGTAGGTTTTACCCTTGTGTGTAAACAGTTTAGGGTCAGGATTGGCTGGAAGCATAGGGTCCCCTAATCTAAAATCACTCGGAAAATATCTAATAGGATAGCCTTCTTTTTGATCCTCGGGGTACACCGCGTGATAATCTATATTCTCAGGTAATCCTATACTCCAGTTGACACCTATTTGACATTCGGGAACTCTTGATTTTATGGTTTGATAAATATCGTTCAGAGGCCATCTGTTATGCTCTTTGGTCCAACCGCCATCAAACCAAAATTCAACAACGTCGGTATAGGGTTGGGTAATATCAATCAATTCATTTAATTGATTGATCATAAAACGATTGTATTTTTGATCTGCTACAGAATCTTTAACATAGGTATATGGCACGGTATTCTCGCCATTGATGTAAGCATTGCCGTTTTCCTTTCGATCCCAAAGAGAATAATACAAGCCTAATTCAATATCAAATTTTTTACAAGCTTTGGCGACTTCTTCGATCACGTTGGTGCCATTTCCGCTACTAGCAACATCATAATCAGTGTACGCGCTGTCCCACAAACAAAAACCATCGTGATGTTTAGAAATAAGAATGATATAATTCATCCCTGCATCTTTTGCTGTTTTTACCCATTGTTCGGCATCTACGGTTGTAGGATTATAAGAAGAGGCAGGCAGCGACCCGTCTGACCATGGAATATCATTAAATGTATTGATGCTAAAATGAATAAACATCCCATACTGCCGCGCGATCTGTTTAAGCTGAGCCTGATTAGGAGCGTTTGACGGAATGGGCACAATAGGTTTGTTTTCAGTGTTACACGAGATTAAGAAAGCGAGGAAGAGTAGAAAATAAAATGTTTTCAATGGAATGTATTTAGATCGAAACTTTAAAATTAGAAGAATTACCAAAGCTATAATGATCTAATATTATCCAAAAAATCACATCGCAATGCGATTACAGGTATTTATGCGAACCATCGCAGGAGGGAAGCCGTTTTGATAAACCACAGGTGCAGTCGTTGATACCTTTTCCAGATAGAATTCGGGAGGTATATTTTTCAATACGCCCTATGCGTGTTTTGGCTTGTTTTGCTCCGCCGAAAAATAATAAGTAACCACGCTGTCTGCCGGGAGTTAATGCCTTAAACGCCTTTTCAAAAGGGAGGTCTTCTTTAAATTTTTGCTGAAGTTCGTCAGGAAAATCAAATGCTTCTGTTTTCTTTAAAACTACTTTCTGACCGGAAGCTTCTATAGAAATAGCTTGCTGAACATAATCTTGGATACACTGTTTTTTCTTGACTATTTCATCTACCGAATAAAATTGTAATAATCTAACAGATTGTGAATTAGCACCCGGTGCTTCAAGTAAATTATAAGTATCGTCGATCAGTACGCCTTTAAAAAAGCTGATAGCGCAATAGTCTTTAAAACTTCTAAGGATTAATACATTAGTATTTTTATAAGTATAGCAGGGATTGCGCCATTTAAAGGTTTCACACAATTCTGAATCCAGCACTAAACTTCTCAAATACGCCAATTCTTCTTTCCACTTGGTGGCTTGCTTGAAAAACATGTCAGATTTTGAATCCATTTGAATTATTCCGTTGAAATACCGTCAAGAACAGCTTGAATTCCGCGCAGCGCAACTAAAGCAAATAACGGTCTGTGGTTAAGTTCGCTATTGAGTTCGCCCACGGCTATTTCCAATAGAAAAGTATCCAGAAGCACGCTATAATCCCGATCATTATCCGGAATCAAGTCGGTATCTTGAAGTGTAGATTTGTACCCGTCCAGATAAAAACGAGACACATAATAATACCAAGCTTCTGCCCATTGCTCTAAATGTTCCTCGCGATATTCTTCGGCATAATTTTGCTGCATCAACGGACTGTAAGCTGCATAATGAAATGAGCGAATCATCGCCGCAACATCACGCAAGCCCGAGCGCAGAATACGACGCTCACTAAACGGACGCGAAGGTTCACCTTCAAAATTAATGATTACAAAATCTTTTCCTGTCCATAACAATTGTCCCAATTGAAAATCGCCGTGCGTTCTGATCTTCACCGTATTGATCTTATGTTTAAAAACACGTTTAAAACACGCCAGTACTTCATTTTTACGCTGTAAAACAGCTTCAGCTTCCGCTTGAATCGTTGTCGGCAAACTGGGTATAGAACGGCGTAGATTCTCAAACGCTTCGCGAGTCACGCGCTGCAACGAAGAATACAAAGAACGCTGATAGTGCAAAGAGAATGCTTCGTGTTCAAAACCGCTAAGCTCTTTATGGCTGGCAAGAGCCAGATGCATTTCGGCACTGCGGCGTCCTAATAAACTTATACGTTCAGGAAATAAACTTTCTATAAGTTCGCTTTCAGGTTCGTGTAAGGCTTCAAAAACTAAAGGCTGTGTACGTAGCGTCTTGTCATAATCCGGCTGAAGTTCCTGCGCTTGTGTCTCTATACGCTCCATATACCTGTGGGCAGCATCTTTTGCATTTACCCAACCCGTACCCACATTGGTCACGAGATCTTGCATCATCCCCAAAACCGCTTCGTTGCGTTTTTCGGTATGATACACGAGTTTCCCCATGTAATCAGGTGTATTCGCAAATTTTACCGTTTCGGTAAGGTACTGCGCAAGCTCTGCATCAGGGTTGATGGTATTATCCAGGCGGCGATACAGTTTTAAAAAGTAACGATGATCATAAATAATCGATGTGTTGCTCTGCTTCGATTCGATAATACGGGAATTCACATCCTTGATTTTCTCATCGGGAGTGATTTTTCCGCGGTTAAACGTAAGTTTTTCTTTACCGAATTTAAGCGTTTTTCCTTCCTGCAAACCATAGAACAATTGCGCTCTAAAAGGTGCTACATACACCGCATCTACGAGTAACCCGGCACGATCTTCTAATTGTATTTCGGCTAAAATTCCTTTATGCGGAATGGCTTCAATTAGACTTTCCTGACTGTTGGCAATAAAGGAAACTGGCAATTGATAGATTTCAGGAAGCCCTTCATTAAAGTTAACTTCCACGATCAAATTCTTGACCAAAACAGTGCTGTCAGAAAGGTCGAGCATATTGGTAACGTGCATCGACTGAATGATTCTGTTCGCATCACCAAACCAATATTTGCTTTTAAAGTACGCCGGCAAGATTTTACGTTCTAGCAGCTTTACACTTTTAGCGTCAAACAAGCTTTCCCAAGAAGAAGTCTTCACTTGGGGCAAGGGACCGTCTTGTGCTTCGCTCGCACGATGCGTCAATGCGAACCAATAATACCCGTGTGGTGCCAGCGTAAATAAATAAGGCCGATTCATTATTCTGGGGAATTTATTATGACTGAAAACTTCTACAGGAATATAATCGATATAATCTTCCAATTCTAATTCAACTGCCTGCGAGAAGCGCGAAAGATTGGCTAGAACTAAAATAGTTTCATCTTCATAGGTACGCGTAAAAGCAAGAATTTTGGCATTAGAAGGCGATAAAAATTGAATATCTCCACGCCCGAAAGCTTTAAAACTTTTGCGCATATGCATCACGCGCTTCATCCACCAGAGCAAGGAAGACGGATTCATTTGCTGGGCTTCTACATTCACCGATTCTGACCGGTATTGCGGGTCTATAATTGTTGGTAAATATAACTTTTGTGGATTAGCCATCGAGAAACCGGCGTTTCGGTCGGCGGTCCATTGCATTGGGGTACGCACGCCATCGCGATCTCCTAAATAAAAGTTGTCTCCCATACCTATCTCATCACCGTAATACAGCACCGGTGTTCCCGGAAGCGAGAACAACAGCACATTCATCAGCTCAATTTTATTGCGATTGTTATCGAGTAGGGGAGCGAGTCTACGCCTGATGCCCACATTAATTTTTGCCTTAGGATCTTTAGAATAAACTTTATACATATAATCACGCTCCTCGTCTGTCACCATTTCGAGCGTGAGTTCGTCGTGATTTCTCAAAAAGATCGCCCATTGGCAGGATTCGGGAATATCAGGAGTTTGATCTATAATATCCATTATAGGGTAACGATCTTCCATCTTGACCGCCATAAACATACGTGGCATTATAGGAAAGTGGTAATTCATATGACACTCATCGCCATCACCAAAATAGGCTGCAGAATCTTCCGGCCACATATTTGCTTCGGCGAGAAGTAATTTATGATCGTATTTTGAGTCGATGTGTGCCCGTAGTTTTTTTAGGAAAACGTGTGTTTCCGGCAGGTTTTCGCAATTGGTTCCGTCGCGCTCAAAAAGATAAGGAACCGCATCAAGCCGAAATCCATCAACGCCCAACTCGCACCAGTAGTCCATAATATTAAAGACTTCTTGCTGAACATCAGGGTTGTCAAAATTCAAATCGGGTTGATGAGAGAAAAAACGATGCCAATAATAGGCGCCTGCTTCGGCATCCCACGTCCAATTAGAAGGTTCTGTATCTGTAAAAATAATTCGGGCATCCTTGTACTTTTCTACATCGTCGGTCCATACATAATAATCTCGGTATTTGGATCCCGCCGGAGCTTTACGCGCCCGTTGAAACCACTCGTGCTGGTCTGAAGTATGATTGATCACCAACTCGGTAATTACTTTAAGTCCGCGTTTGTGTGCTTCTTCAATAAACCGTTTAAAATCCTCGATCTCGCCGTAGGACGGGTTGATGCTGTAATAATCTGCAATGTCGTAGCCATCATCACGCAGGGGCGAAGGGTAAAATGGCAGCAGCCAGATGGCCGTTACGCCCAGATCTTCCAGATAGTCTAACTTTTGCAACAAGCCTTCAAAATCACCTATTCCATCGCCATTACTATCAAAAAAAGCTTTGATGTGCAGTTCATAAATTATCGCGTCTTTATACCAGTTTTGTTGATCGTCAATAAATGGAGTGATGGCCATAGATTAGAATTTATGCTTGATTTTAAAAGATTTACAGTTGGCGGGAAGGTGCCAAAATGTTAAAGTTAAAGAAGTCTTTTTAAATGCCTCGTTAAATAATAATTAAACCTAAAAATATAGCGAGTGATAAGGTTACAGCATTAATTTTTACTCTAATTTTCGCCCATTAATTTTTATTCATGAATGCATCAGAATCCACGGTGAACAGGGAGATCTCTCAAGAAGATTTACAAACTTGTTTACGTGTTTTAGAACAGTTTAATACTGATACTAATCTTTTATTTGAATTAGATCGTGAAGATCGAATCGCTATCTTAAAAGCTTCCGGAAGATTATCTCGACCTGATCGTGATGAATTTTCAAGACGAAAAAAAGACGCTAAAAAAGCGCAGAAGCGTAAACAAGCCGCTAAAGATCGAGCGGCCAGAAAAGTGACAGGAATACGCAGTGCCCGTGAAGCTTCGGTATTTACCGCGCCAAAATTACTTCAGGCCGCAGAACTTGAAAAGCTAGAAACACCTGAGTTACAAACTGCGCGTAATTGTTATGTGTGTAAAACAGAGTTTACTAAACTGCACCACTTTTATGATACGATGTGTACGAGCTGTGGTGATTTTAATTACGCAAAGCGCTTTCAGACTGCAGACCTTACAGGACAGGTGGCGATTATTACCGGTTCACGGTTAAAAATTGGATACCACATTACTTTGATGTTACTGCGTGCAGGAGCTACCGTAATCGCCACGACCCGTTTTCCGGTAGATTCTGCATATCGATTTTCAAAAGAAGAGGATTACCACATATGGGCCAACCGCTTAAAAATTCACGGTCTTGATTTGCGGCATATTCCCAGTGTGGAAATCTTTTGCAATTATATTGAGCAGCGCTATGAGCGTCTGGATATTTTGATCAATAACGCTGCGCAAACCGTACGCAGACCGGCCGGGTTTTATCAGCATCTAATGGCTAAGGAAGAGACTGCTCTAAGCGAACTTCCGCAAGTGGTAAAAACTTTATTGTCTGACCACATAGGCTGTTTAGACGAATTGAAGTCCTTAAGCACTTCTGCTAGTGGTACTAAAAATATGCCGGTGACCTGGCACGGACCAGAGCCGGGAATTGGGATTAGAGCTTCGGCAAAATTATCGCAGATCCCGTATAGTTTTGATAATTCACTACAAGCTGCTGAAGTATTTCCTGAAGGAAAACTAGACGCAGATCTTCAGCAGGTAGATTTACGTAAAACAAACAGCTGGCGTTTGAAATTAGGAGAAATCGAAACCACCGAAATGCTGGAGGTGCAACTCGTTAATTCTGTTGCACCTTTCGTGCTTTGCAACCGTCTTTCAGAATTAATGAAGCAAGAGCTTACGGGTCAAAAGCATATTATTAATGTTTCGGCGATGGAGGGTAAATTTCATCGCTTTTTTAAAGAAGATCGGCACCCGCATACCAATATGGCCAAAGCTGCACTCAATATGCTCACACATACCGCAGCCGGAAGTCTCGCAAAAGATGGGATTTATATTAATGCAGTAGATACCGGTTGGGTTACTGATGAAGATCCTGTTGCCTTAGCGCAAAAAAAGGTTGAAGAACATGATTTTCAGCCACCTCTTGACATTGTCGACGGTGCAGCCCGGGTGGTTGATCCTTTATTTGATGGGATCAATACAGGTAAACACTGGAGCGGGAAATTCTTAAAAGATTATTTTCCTATTGATTGGTAAGTACAAGTTGATTTTTCTATAAATGAATCTAAGTCGCTGGTTTTCTGGATATACGAAAACCAGCGACTTAATTACATCGTTATATTTCGACTATTTGTATATTTCCTTGCTGTAACTTTGTATTTATGATAGACGCTTATTTAGAAATTCTCGATGCTTTTAGTCCGTTACAAGAAGAGGCGAGAGCGCTCATAGAATCTCAGATAACAATTAAAGATATCCCTAAAGGAGATTTTATCTTACAAGAGGGGAGTGTGTGTAATCATATTTACTTTCTACACAGCGGATTTGCACGGCAGTTTTATTATAAAAACGGAAAAGAAATCACCGAGTGGTTTGCTGCCAGTAAAGAATTTTGCTTTTCTATAGAAAGCTATTTTCATCAAACTCCAAGTAAGTTGATGATTCAAACTTTAGAAGATTCAACAGTGATCTTTTTACATCGCGATGCCTATATGGAACTGAGTAAAATACAAAGTGACCTAAGCCAACTGGCGATTAAAATGTTTGCCGAATCTCTGGTTTTCTCTCAACGCCGTATGGAGCACGTGCTCTTTGAAAGTGCCAAAGATAGATACGTACATTTACTGGAAACAAAACCCAACATCATACAAAAAGTACCCTTAGCGTACATTGCTTCGTTTTTAGGAATAACGCAAGAAACACTCAGTAGAATCCGCGGACAATTGTAATTAATCTGGAAAATTGCTAATCGACTCATTATTTGATAAATGTCAAACCAATTCTTAATCAGAGAGTTGATATTTGCAGCTCATAATTGAGATTTTTTTTGGTTAAGAATGTAGGAGGCTTTTTCACCCCAATGTACACTTCATTTTTAAATTTTATAATTAGGTGTCCCCTAGACCTAATTGTTTATTGTAAGAAGCAGTTCGTTTAGAACTGCTTTTTTATTGCCGCTACTTCAACACATAGAGCCATGAGAAACTATTTAAGATTTGTCTGCTTAATCCTTATAGGTTTACGTATTTAAACCATAGTACTCGCAAAATTTTAAGAATTTTCTGTTTATTTGATAAATATCAAAGGTTTTCGTTGTTTGATTATTCAATTTTATTGAATAATCAAAACCAAAACAATGAATGCAAAAATCTTTATTTTAATTATGCTTTTAGCGGTGTTCTCCGGAGTTGCTCAAGAGGATACTCAAAAACTGATAGATCAACTTTCGGTTGATGAGAAAATTTACTTATCCATTGGTACAGGGATGGACATTCCGGGAATTCCGGCAGGTGCTGAAGCTCCACAAGCGGTAGTAGGCTCCACAAAATCTGAAGTTGCCGGTGCAGCAGGTACAAGTTATCCTATTTCAAAAATAAATCTTCCACCTATTGTATTTGCAGACGGGCCGGCGGGTATCCGCATAGATACTGTACGGCCGCAAGCACCGGGAAAGACCTTTTATGCGACCGCATTTCCTACGGCCAGTAGTCTTTCTTCAAGCTGGAATATTGAATTAGCCCAACAAATTGGCCAGGCTTTTGGTATTGAAGGGCGTGATTATGGAGTAGATTTTTTATTAGCTCCAGCGCTCAATATTCATAGAAATCCGCTGGGCGGAAGAAATTTTGAATATTATTCTGAAGATCCAATTCTAGCTGGCGAGATCACCGCCGGCTTTGTTAATGGCGTTCAAGCGGAAGGCCTAGGGGCTACCATCAAGCATTTTGTGGCAAATAATTCTGAAACCAATAGAACTGCACTCAATACTGTGGTGAGTGAGCGTGCACTTCGCGAGATCTATTTACGTGGATTTAAACTCGCTATCGATAAAAGCGAACCTTGGGCGATTATGTCTTCATACAACAAGATCAATGGAACTTACGCTTCTGAAAATAGTGAATTGTTAACCGATTTACTTCGTAAAGAATGGGGCTACGAAGGATTTGTTATGACCGACTGGTTTGCGGGGCTTGATGCAGTAGCGCAAATGCGCGCCGGAAATGACCTGCTTATGCCGGGAACAGAAGTACAGTTTAATGCGATAAAAGAAGCCATCAGTAACGGTACTTTGGAGGAGTCTATTTTAGACCGAAACCTCACTGCGACACTTAATGCGTATAAAAAAACATTCTCGTGTAAGGGCTATGAGCCGTCAGGAGTTACAGATCTTGAAGGTCACAAAATGGTGGCCAGAAATGCTGCGCTAGAAGGAATGGTCTTATTGAAAAATGAAAATAAAGTTTTGCCCCTTAAAAGCGACGCTAAAATTGCACTATACGGTTCTGCATCTTACGAAACGATTGCCGGCGGAACCGGTAGTGGTGATGTTAATAAAGCCTACAGCGTTTCGGTATTTGAAGGACTTAAAAACGCTAATGTACATTTAGATCAGGAGCTAACCTCTATTTATGAGGTATATATGAAAGAAGAACGAGCCAAAATTCCACCGAAGGCAATGTTCTTTTTAAAAGACGAACTTGTACCTGAAAAAACGTGGACTGAAGCAGAATTGGCACGTGCAGCAAAAGCTAATGACGTTGCGATTTTTACGCTAGGCCGCACCAGCGGAGAGTTCCAGGACCGTATTGAAGCAGGAGATTTTGAATTGACGGCGACAGAGTTAGAATTAATTTCTGATTTAAATAAGGCCTTTGCTGCCGAAGGTAAACCCCTAGTTGTGCTACTAAATGTAGGAGGGGTGACCGAAACAAACTCTTGGAAAGCACTTGCTGATGCTATTTTGTTGATCTGGCAGCCAGGCCAAGAAGCGGGTAACGCAATTACTGATCTATTGCTAGGGAAAGCAAATCCGTCTGGGAAATTACCGGTAACTTTTCCTATTGCTTTAGACGATAATCCTTCTAGCAAGAATTTCCCGGGAATTCCATTAGATCCAAATGCCGAAAAACCTGCCAATCCGTTGCAAGGTATTCCTTCAGAAGAAATCTATGAAGAAGGAATTTATGTAGGCTACCGCTATTTTGATACGTTTGAGGTACCGGTTTCTTATCCATTTGGTTACGGAATGTCTTACACGACTTTTGAATACAGTGATCTTCAGGTTGAATCAGGAGCTACGATTAGCGTTTCGTTCATTGTAAAAAATACTGGAAGCGTAGCCGGAAAAGAAATTGCTCAACTTTATGTGAGTGCTCCTGAAGGTACTTTAGAAAAGCCCTCAAAAGAGCTTAAGGCCTTTGCAAAAACAGCACTACTAGAACCGGGAGCTTCTGAAACGATCACACTTGAAATCAATCCGGAATCGCTAGCTTCTTATGATGATAAGAAACACGCTTGGATTCTGGATGGAGGAACTTACACCTTGTCTATTGCTGACAATATCGCCAGTTCAAAACTTAAAGCAACACTAGAGATTGAAGCAACCACGGTAAGAGAAACCGAAGCGTTGTTGGTACCCCAGAATGCTTTAAATACGTTATCAAAAAACTAAACTTACAGAACTTAAACTTATGTAGAGGCTGCCTAAAAAGGCAGCCTCTTTTTTTATAGAGGAAACCTATAGAGCAATTCTAATTTGAATAACGCTCCTTTTTGCAATGGGGTATTGAGTAAATTTCTATCATCGCCTAAGAAAAATAAACTCAAACCTAAATCTACTTTATCGCTTTGTTCAAATACTTTATAGGTGCGTGTAATGCTGTATCCGGCTTTGGCTTTTAAGAAGAGATTTTTAGCAACAGGGTAGCGTACATACGCAAAAAATTCAGTGGTGTTTTTAGCAAAGTATTCAGGCGAACTTCCAAAATAAGGATCATCAAGCGCATAGCTTGACGTAAGACCATTGACGTCACCACCTATATTAATTTTTTCTGTGAGCATATAATTGATGTCGCCGTTGATCGTGGTGATATAGGCTTCAAAACGTTTAGACGGACTCAAATAATAAAACCCCACATAAGGCACTAGAAACAGTCCGAATTCTTCGGTGTTGGCATATAAACCAAATTTATAATTGAGGTTTTCATTCTTTTTTAGCGTAGCCAACGCCAAACCGCCTAATTGAAAACCTTGACCGGTGATCTGTTTTAAATCTGATGCGATTTTAGGTATGACCAAATAGGTTATTGCTAACTTTTCAGAATACCTATGATTGAATCCTAGCGCTAAACCTAAGGATGCCAGCGTAGTTCTATCGGCTAAAGACGGGTCTAAGCGCAAGGCATTAGATTCAAGCATAACATTAGCGATCAACGTATTTTTTTCATCTAAAACCTGCGGAAACGTAAACTGAAATTCCAATTCTTCAACCTGAGTTTGAGCATTGCTCGATTCAAATTGATTTTGTGGCGTTAGGGAATACGAGAGATTCGCCAAATCAATGTAGTCCTGAGCAAAGTTTATTTGAATACTGAAGAAGAGCAAACCGCTCAGAATATAGATTCTCATATAACGAATATAGTTAAGAACGACTTATAAGCAAGCTCAAAGGCACAAATAGAAACAAATTTTAAAGCCTTTGACGGTGCCAAAAAAAAGGAATTTCCTGATAAGTGGAAATTCCTTTCTATGTTTAATTGCTCTTTGAATGATTATTCTGCAGTGGGTATAGCTCCTATACCTGCTTTCCACAGGGCGGCGTTATAGTTTGGTATTCTTGTCTCAAGAAGGTTTAATCCTTCGACTTTTAGAGATTCCCATTCTTGGTTCATACGATCAAATTCAGCTTTATTTGAAGCATTTACCCGCGGAATATCACTATCAGTCTGATTCATTACAAACATATAATTTGCTGAAAATTTATTTTCAAAATTCTCAACATCATCATAAGCTTTAGATTTGCGCTGAACCATTTTAGAATCCCAAGCGTTTAAATCGTTGATCAAAGCTTCTCCTTGTTCTACTAAGGCCGTTGCATTCTTAGCTTTTAATTTTGGTAATAAGCTTGCGATTTCTTCTTCGGCAGTTTTAAGTTGGTTCACGAGTGTATGCATCGCTGTCACGCGTTGCTCCATCACGTTCATGAGTTCGTGATACGCTTCAAAATCAGTAGCATCAATATCTAGATTAGGATTAGGAAGAATTGTTGCAGTGGTGCTTTGACTTTCCCTGCCGTACGTCAGCGTTAAGGTATACGTTCCAGGCGCTACTTTATGCCCTGCATAACTTGCTTCAATATACACGCCCGGGACTCCGGGAAGCTCAGGATATCTGCCGTCCCAAACAAAACGGTTTAGACCTTGATCAACCGAAAGTGTTGGGGTAGGCGACGGTCCGCCGGCATATGCGCTGAAATTCTCATCTGCGTTTGACGAAAAGGAATTGATCAAGGTCCCGTCTTGGGTTTTAATCGTTAGTTCAATTGCTATGGAATCCTTCAGTTTGGGCAAATTATAGTAGATCTCGCTTCCATTAGCCGGGTTCACACCTTCAAATGTTGAAGTCCCGTCAAAGTCCGGATCGCTACCGTTTAAAGCAGAATACCAACTTCCATAGATAGCATTTTTCGGCTCAAATAATTGAAATTGATCTGCATTTGCTGAATATTGCTGCAATAATTTAAGATCATCAAGTATCCAGAAGGAGCGCCCCGAAGTAGCCACGATGAGATCACCTTGATGCACTTTTAAATCAGTTATTGGTGTGATGGGTAAGTTGAGCTGCAAAGATTCCCAAGAAGCGCCGGCATCCCAAGAAACATAAACACCTTGTTCAGTACCAGCATATAACAAGCCTTCTTGATCCTGATCTTCGCGAACCACGCGCGTGTAAGCGCCGTATGGAATTCCATTGTTTATGGATTTCCAGGTTTTTCCGTAATCCGTAGATTTATATAGCGCCGGAGTGTAATCGTTGAATTTATAGCGTGTTGTGGCGATAAATACGGTTCCCGGATCGTGCGGAGAAACCTCAATAGCGTTGATCAAGGTTTCCTCAAGTCCTTTGGGTGTGATGTTTTGCCAAGAAGCGCCATTGTCGCGAGTTAGATGAACTAAACCGTCATCACTTCCGGTATAAAATACTCCTTTTTCGTGCTGCGATTCAATAATGTAGCTTAGGGTTCCGTAGTTTTCGGCACCTACTGCCTCAACCGTATACGGGCCACCGCCTTTGCCTTGTTTTTCATCAATATTACGCGTAAGATCTGGGGAGAATTCCGTCCAGGTTCTTCCTTGATCTGTAGTTTTTAAAACCATTTGGGCGCCGTGAAAAACAGTATTGGGCTCGTGTTGAGAATAGATAATAGGCGCATTCCAATTGAAAAGATATTTCATATCTCGCGCCGCTTTCCCTAGATACTGAATGGGCGCCGCCATTACTTTGGTACTCATTTTGGTCTGCATATCGAGCACTTCAATCGTACCCAGATAGCTTCCGCCATATACGTATCTAGGCTCGTCTTTATCAAAAGCTAAAAATGCACTTTCGCCTCCGGCGGAAGATGTCCAATCCTGCCGACCAATGCTTCCGCTGCCTAAGGAAAGGCTTGCTATTTTTACTGAAGTATTATCCTGCTGACCTCCATAAATATTATACGGAAACAAATTATCTGTGCTAATGCGGTAAAATTGTGCCGTAGGCATAATATCCTGAGAAGACCAAGAAGCTCCATAATTGAAAGAGATCGCCGCCCCGCCATCATTACCAATCACCATATTTTTAGAATTCGCCGGATTGATCCATAAATCGTGATAATCCCCGTGCGTTCCTGAAAGTGTTTCCCAGGTTGCGCCGCCATCTGTAGAGCGTAGGGCAGGAGCACTCAGCACGTAAACGGTCTGCTCGTTGTTAGGGTCGGTAAAAACTTCAGTGTAATACCAGGCACGTTGGGTCAATCTGTTATCACCGCTTATCATTTTCCAAGAGGCACCGGCATTGTCAGAGACAAACAGTCCGCCTAAATCTTTTTCACTATCACTTTCAATCAAGGCATAAACTTTATCGGGATTTGCTCTACTTACCGCAATCGCCATTTTCCCCATTTCTTCGGGTAGACCTTCTTTTAGAACTTTCCAGGTTTTTCCGGCGTCTGTAGATTTGTACAATCCACTTCCTGCTCCGCCGCTGATCATCTTCCAGGGAGTACGTTGATGCTGCCACATTGCGGTATATAAAACATTAGGATTGTTCATATCCATAGAAAGCTCGGTACTTCCGGTCTTTTTATCTACAAAAAGAACCTGTTCCCAAGAAGCACCGCCATCTGTAGATTTGTAAACTCCACGCTCAGGAGTGGCTTCTTGCATAGCGCCTTGAGCAGCCACATACACTACATCAGGATTTTGTGGATGTATAACAATTCGGGCGATCTGTTGCGTGTTCTCAAGATCTAGATGCGTCCAGGTTTTTCCCGCGTCTGTAGATTTATAAACCCCGTCGCCATAGGTCGTCATCACCCCTCTAATGGCGTGTTCACCCATACCTACATAAATAATATTAGGATTAGATTCTGAAACCGCGACCGCCCCCACAGAACCGGTTTTGAAATATCCATCGGAGATATTTTCCCAGTGTTGCCCGGCGTCTGCCGTTTTCCAAAGTCCGCCACCGGTAGTACCCATATAATAGGTTAAGGGATCGCCAACAACTCCGGAAACCGAGTTGCTTCGACCGCCTCTAAACGGACCTATACTGCGGTATTTTAAAGGTTTGAAATAGGTATTTACATCTTGAGCAGCACAAAAAGCAATGGAGAAAATGAGTAAGAATGAGGTAAAGTTATAGCGCATAGGCAGTAGCTTGTAAGATTAAGTTCTTCTTAAAAATACTATAAAAAGGAAAATCTTGGATATAAAAAAAGAGCGACAAACTTGTCGCTCTTTAATTTAGGGGATATCGTTTTTGGTTTAGCTTGCAATTTTTTCAGCTTGATCTGCTGCATTTTGTTGCTCTTTAGCCAGCTTGTTTTTAAGGGTAGCAACGTTGTCAGATACGGTATCTTCAACTTCAGTATAGGTATCTTTTAATTTAGTACCCAACTCATTTACTTTATTTTTTAAGCGCGCTTTCTCTTCTGGAGTTGCGTTGTTATATCTCCACCAAGCAAAAAGTCCACCTGCTAATCCTAAAAGCGCTGCTGCTATTCCTGCATTTTGATTTCTAGTTGTCATAATTTTTCTTTTATAGTTTATACCTCTAAAGTAGTCAAAGGTTATTCCATTATCAATTTGCTTAAGCACTTTAATATAAGTTTAATAGTAAATGCTAAGGATGTGTAAAAACTGAAAATATAAGGGAATAGCCCCCAGAAATAGGGTTATTCCCCTGCTTAAATTCAATTACGTTCCCGCTAATTTTGATGAAATCAAAAACCGAACGACTTATGGCACGTACGATCATCACTTTAATTTTAATGGTTTTATTGGGGTTTGCCACAATGAATGCACAAACAAGTATGTATCTTAAACTTCCGGATATTGAAGGAGAATCTCAACAGCAAGGACACGAAGAGGAGATTGAGTTAACTCAAGTTTCATGGGAAGTTAGTATTCCCGATGCTGCTTTGTCAGGAAGAACCCGCGCCCGCACGTCATTTTCAGGGATTAGCATTGGCAAGAATACCGACCTTGCGAGCAATACGATGCTTGATTTTCTGGCAAGAAATAAAACGCTGCGTAATGTAATTCTAACCTTTTCTACAAATTCATCTGGCGGAATCAACGACTATCTTATTTACGAGTTAGACAATGTTAGGATCACATCATTTAAGATGGAAGCAAATGAAAAGGATTCAAAACCTCAAGAATATTGGACCTTGTCTTTTGAAAAAATAAACAGTTTGTATAAACAATTCAATAACAACGGAAGGTTAGAAGAAGAAGTCGAATTTGAGTATGCACTGCGCACAGGGAGTTAACAGCCATAATTTCATGTTTTTTAAAGTCCGATCACAAGGTTTGTGATCGGACTTTTGTATTTAGGATACTATTTGATAAGTTTCATTAAATAAACCGACCAAACCAATATCCTACAAATTCTGATTTATGCAATTTAACATCAATAACCTTTTTACAGAAGCGCTTCCGGCAGATCCTAATTTTGAAAACTCAAGAAGACAGGTTATGCAGGGTTATTACTCTTTTGTATCTCCTAAGGAAACTGCAGCGCCGCAACTACTGCACGTTTCTGATGAAATGTTGAATGCTTTAGGAATATCAGAAGAAGAGGCTGAAAGCAAGGAATTCTTAGAAGTCTTTACAGGAAATGCGGTTTTACCGGATACGCATCCGTACGCTATGTTGTATGGCGGCCATCAATTTGGACATTGGGCAGGACAATTGGGAGATGGTCGTGCGATCAATCTATTTGAGATCGATAACGATAATAAGCATTGGGCATTGCAGCTCAAAGGAGCAGGGGAGACGCCTTATTCACGCTCTGCTGATGGCCTAGCAGTTTTACGCTCAAGTATTCGTGAATATT
Source organism: Leeuwenhoekiella palythoae (assembly GCF_900130045.1). GTDB lineage: Bacteria > Bacteroidota > Bacteroidia > Flavobacteriales > Flavobacteriaceae > Leeuwenhoekiella > Leeuwenhoekiella palythoae. The sequence goes on along the minus strand of NZ_FQXT01000003.1, from coordinate 169,602 downwards.
TAATGAGTGAAGCGATGCATCATTTGGGAATCCCAACTACGCGTGCGTTGTCTTTAGCATTGACGGGAGATTCGGTTTTACGTGATGTAATGTACGATGGTAATCCGGCGTATGAAAAAGGAGCTGTTGTCTGTCGGGTGGCGCCTTCTTTTCTTCGGTTTGGGAATTATCAGATTTTTACTTCGCGCAATGATATTGCGGGATTGCAAAAATTGGTAATCTTTACCATTGAAAACTACTTTCCAGAGTTGGATGCTTCTTCTAAAGAAAACTACTTAAAGTTCTTTGCTGAAGTTTCAGAGCGCACGCTTGAGATGATCATTCATTGGCAGCGGGTGGGCTTTGTACACGGCGTTATGAATACCGATAATATGTCAATTCTCGGCCTTACCATAGATTACGGACCTTACGGTTGGTTAGAAGGTTTTGAATGGGGCTGGACGCCCAATACGACCGACAGACAACACAAGCGTTATCGCTACGGAAACCAACCTAATATTGGCTTATGGAATTTATATCAATTGGCCAATGCGCTTTATCCACTTGTTGAGGAGGCAGACGGTTTTGAAGAAATTTTAGATCGGTACAAAGAAGACTATGCTAAGAGATCTTTTCAAATGATGGCGGACAAATTGGGTCTTGAGGCGCCTGAGGAAAGTGATCTGCAACTTATAGCAGATCTCGAGGAATGTCTTCAAGCAACAGAAACTGATATGACCATTTTCTTTAGAAAACTGGCAGATTTTAAAAAGGATGCTTCAGTTGATGGATTGACATTGATTTCGGAAGCTTTTTATACTACTGAAGAGATTTCAGAAAAAATACAAAACCAGTGGAAGCAGTGGTTTCAAGCCTATTCAACACGTTTGCAGCAAGATCAACAAAGCGATGAAGCGCGTAAGAAAGCAATGAATGCGACCAATCCTAAATACGTGTTGCGCAATTATATGGCGCAGCTGGCGATTGACGCCGCTGATAAAGGAGATTATAGCTTGATCGACGAATTGTATCAACTACTAAAAAAACCCTATGATGACCAACCAGAATACGAAAAATGGTATGCCAAGCGTCCCGAATGGGCGAGAGATAAGGTAGGCTGTTCTATGCTTTCGTGCAGTTCGTAATGAAACTTAAATCCACAATATCACGCATTCCCGAGGGATATTCCGAAGGATTTTATAACAACCGGAAGTACAGTATAACCCGTACCGATTTCAACGAAGGTAAAAGCACAAAGATTTACGCAAAAGAGTTGGGAGGAACTGATTTCATTAGCCTTAATTATTACGAGACTAAAATGGGTGAATTGCTGAAACCTTGCGAAATGCCGGAATTAAAAGTGATTACGTTTTTAAAAGAAGTAAGAATTATTGACTAATTCATTAGAAAAAATAGCTGTAGGTGGCGGTTGCCATTGGTGTACCGAAGCAGTCTTCCAAGCCTTAAAAGGAGTTGAGAAAGTAGAACAAGGATATGTTGCTTCAGACCCACCTTTTGAAGAATTTTCAGAAGGCGTGATCATTCATTTTAATCCACAAATTATTTCTTTAGAGATTCTTATTGAGATTCACTTGCACACGCATAAAAGCACTTCAAATCATAGTTTTCGGTCTAAATACCGTTCTGCGGTTTATTGTTTTACCGAAGAACAAAAACGAGAGGTACAGCACATTCTTACGCAGTTACAAAATGAATTTGAACAATCCTTAATTACTCAAATTTTGCCTTTCCAGCGTTTTCAAGCTTCGCGAGAGAGCCTGCACGATTATTACCGAAGCAATCCGGAGAAGCCATTTTGTGAACGCTATATTGCTCCAAAACTTCAGTTTCTCTTAAAACAATATAGTAATCGTCTCAAATAGGGCAATTGCCGTATTGATTGCTCATAGAATCCAATCCTATTTTTAGATCGTAAAAACTGCGATCTATGAGAATATTAGTTTTATTGCTCGTCTTTAGCTCTTCATTATGGGCGCAAGGACCTTACGACATCAATAAGAATCAAAATTACACCAAATTTACAGCCTTAAAAAAGGCGGGCAATAACAAGGAGGCCTTTAATGTAGGCTTCAAGTTGCTAGATGCTTTTTATACTAATACAGACCTCTATTTTGAAGTAGGGATCTCGAGAGCTGCTTTGTCTCAAGAACCGATTATAGGAGCACAACTCATTCAGACGGCCTATGATATGGAACCTATTTACGATCGTTTGGCGCAATCTGCTATTGCTTATGCTTTTTTTGCCAAAGATCTACCACGAGCTAAGCAACTGCTTTGGGAATACAGTTTTTATCCGCATCCGCCGGAGGATTTCAAAAGATCTGTAACGTACTTAGAAGGGGCGGTTAATTATTATAAAAAAACGTTTACGACTTCACAAGTACAACAAGCGCAACGTATGCTCGATGTTTATAAAGCTGAGGCTTCAAAGAATATGATGGTTTTTTGGGAAAAGTTTAATCCTATATACAGCGCTTCTCCAAAGGATATTATTCAAAAAGGTCCAGAGCATTATTTGAAAGTATTAGAACCTGTAAAACAGCAAATGGACGCTGGTAACTTTCCGGTAAGTTATTACAATGTAGCCTTAGAAACCCTTGCTTTGATTACATTTTGGAATAATTGGCAACAAGCACACGTATTAATTCCGGAGCTTAAACTGCAGTTTTCAAATCCTAAAACTGCTCCGATGATGAAATTTAAGCTCTACGATATTCTTTCAAAAATCAATGAGGTAAATAGAAATTATGAGGAGAATATCACTCTTGCAGTCATTATGCGTAATGAGCTACCGCAATTCACCTATTCCAATTCGACCTTGATGCTAGCTTTAAACAATCAGCTGTTTTCATTAGTGCAATTAGAGCGCTATAAAGAGGCGTATAAGCTGGCAGAAGGTGCTCAGAATTTTATGAACAAGGTGACAAATCCCGATGTTAAAATGATGGGGTATTATAATCTTTCGAGGGCCTTGACCTATGGCGGGGATAAAGAGAAAGGACTTCAGTATGCAGAAGCTGGTGTAAACTATATGAAACAAAACGGTTATGAAGAGCATCCTCAATTTGGTAAAACCCTGCTTAGCAATCTTCAATCCCTAAAATTTTATAAGGATAACTCAGTAGCCATTGAAACCAATATTAATTCCACAGATATTATTGAATTGTATGATTATGGTTTGCAGTTGGGAATGAAGAAAAAATATGCTGAAGCAGTTCCTTTTTATGAAAAAGCTTTCAAACGTCAAAAGCCGAAAGTCAGCGAAACAACAGGATCACAACGTACTGCGCAGCTTGATCTTTTTACTAAAATAGGAGGAAACCTGATCGCTTGCCTTTTTGAGAGTAATCAGAAAGAAAAAATATTCTCTGTAATGGAGGAGTTAAAAGCTAATGGATTACTCGCGTCACAAGATGAAATTCCTACGCTAAGCCTTAGTGAAATTCAGCATGGCCTAAAAGCTGACGAGGCCTTGGTTTATTATGTTGATGTGATGCGCGGTAATGTCAATGAAGGTGTTTATATGGCTGCGGTGATTACCAAGAACGACATAAATTATAGATATATAAATACCATAGGAGCTTTAATGCGGGTTTATGTAGATCGTAATACAGAAATTGGAGCCATCGAGAAGGCTATGGCGCAACGCGAATTACGTCAACCAAAATATACGGTATACCGCAATCTGGATGAAGCAGGATTTAATCAATACAAGAAGGGTGATTTTGTGCTTTTGGCAGAACTGTATCGCAATTTTTTAAACCCTAACGAAGGCGGTGAGGTACGTGAAGAATATACGGATACGGCCTATAGAGATTATATTGCTAACTCTTTTTTCATCGATATGATGAGCCGCATAGAACCTTGGTTTAAAGGTAAAAAACGTATTTACATTGCGGCAGATGGTGTGTTGCATTTTCTGCCTTTTGAAAGTTTTAAAAACAATAAAGGGCGTTATCTCGTAGAAGATTATGAAATAGGCTATGTTCCTGCCGGCAGTACACTTATTACATTGCGCAAGCGACCTAAAACCAATTATGAGAAGAATGTGCTTGCCTTTGGCGATGCTAAATATCAAAAGCGGGCCAATCCCGGGCGTGATTTAGAATCGGCTGCAGATATTAAACGCTTAGAGCTTGACGTGGAAGAATCGTTACAGAAAAACGAACCTTTAGATTATGCATTTGCAACCTTTTCTAGCGAAGCCATGAAATACCTGAAAGGCGCAAAAGATGAAGTGCTTGCGATAAAAGAATTGGTGCCAAAAACCGATTTGCGTTTGGATACTCAAATGACCGAAAACGAATTTAAAAAAATGAGTAGGGAAGGAGCATTGCACCACTACCGAAGCATTCATTTATCAAGTCATGCGGTAACACATCCATTTGTTTTTGACCTTAGCGGGATCGCATTTTCGGTGTTTAGTTATCCAAAAGATGGGGAGGACGGAATGCTCACCGTAAAGGAAATGGCCCAACTTGATATTGATACCGACTTTATGTTTCTCAGTGCCTGCCAGACCGGTTTGGGGAAATTGGTTCCGGGAGATGGGGTTCAAGGTCTTAATCAGGCTATGTTAATGGCGGGAGCTAATGCTACTTTAACCACACTTTGGTCTGTTAATGACTACGGGACTAGTGTTTATACCAAAAGTCTTTATTACAAGATTTTTCAGGAAAATAAAGACTATCTCACCGCCAGCACTGAAGTCAAACGCGAATTTATTAAAGGTTCTTACAATAAATATGTAGACCTGTCGAGTCCGCAATACTGGGCACCGTTCATCTACACTGGTAAATAGGGCAACTGCCGTATTGAAGAGTGCCGGCATCCTTTATAGCTTTAAGCTGTAAAAATCAAATACTTTCAATCTCGATTACTGATTAAAAAACCTCAATTATGAAAACACTTATTTTAAGCAGTTTATTTTTTCTGTGCGCAGTAAGTTTTGCACAAGAAACGCCATGTTCTAAAGGTGATTGCCAAAACGGTTACGGCTTTTATTACAATAAAGAAACCGGCGATGTATACCACGGTTTCTATAAAAATGGATTGTATAACGGTGTAGGCTATAGCCAGAATAAAACCAGTGATTATTATTATTCCAACTTTAAAGAGGGTAAACCAGACGGATTTACCGTATACGATGAGGGGGAAGGACGAACCTCAGGCCTGTTTGAAAAAGGAATTAAAATAGGAGATCACATCAGAGAGGTGCGCTCTTCACAAGGGTTTTCAAGAGAATTGATCAGCTACGATCAGGGGCAAGTGCTTAGTCGTAAAACCTTCACGCCTCAGGATATTGCAGATGCTACGTGTATTTCTGGGGATTGTATTGACGATTACGGGATCTATTTCCAAAACAACACTATTATTTCGGGAAAGTTTGAAAACGGAAGATTTACCTATGGTGAGATGATGCACATCGAGACCAAGACATCAGACTTTTTTATGCCACCATTAGAGACCGAACAACATACGCCATATTTTAAATTCAGTATTACAATGACCGATAATGGAGCAAACGAAGCCGCTTATATTTCGGTAGGTCCAAAAGCAGACGGACAATACATTCTCGTAAATATGAAACAGAATAATTTTGTTGGAGCGTTGTTTAAAGACAATCAATTGGTGGAACGGTATTAGTTTGTAAAACCTTAAGAATGCCGATAAGAAGGTTGAATGCTATTAAAGCGTTCAACCTTTCTTTTTTGTTTTCAAAACTATGATTCCTAACAAAACATTAACGCCAACCTTAAGAAAACCTTGGTATACAAGCCGCTACAGTCTTCTTAACTTTAAAAGAATTAACCAATTTAAATTATGAGTTATACCGTAAAAATCAATGAAATTCATTTTATTAACCACGATGTATTGCATATTGAGACTGAAAAACCCCAAGGATTTGATTTCACACCAGGACAAGCTACAGAAGTAGCCATCAATAAAGCTAAATGGAAAGAGAAAAAAAGACCCTTTACATTCACAAATTTACCCGAAGAAGATGTTTTACAGTTTACTATTAAAACCTATCCTGACCATAACGGAGTTACCCAACGCTTAGGTAAACTTAAAAATGGAGACGAACTCATCATCGATGAGGCTTGGGGAGCAATATCTTATCAAGGAACCGGAGTATTTATTGCCGGTGGCGCCGGGATCACACCATTTTTGTCCATTTTTAAAAAATTAGAACAAGAAGGAAAAGTCAACGGGAACAAACTCATCTTTGCCAATAAAAAAGAAGAAGACATCATCTACGCTCCGGAACTCGAGGCCCTTTTAGAAGAGGATTTTATCAATATTCTTTCTGAACAAGAAGATACAGACTATGCATACGGGCACATTGATAAAGCCTTTTTAAATAAGAACATCAACAGCACCACGTTAAAAAAATTCTATGTCTGCGGACCGCCACCCATGATGGAATCCGTAATTAAGGATCTTAAAAAAATGGGCGTTACAGAAGAACGAATCGTTCAAGAAGCTATGGAGTAATTCTACCCGATTAAATTCGGGGCTAGCCTAGGAAAATTAAACGCTTTGGCGATGCCAATAAACTAAAAATACAATTTGATGAAAGCGATTGGATTTAAACAATCATTACCTATAAACGAAGAAGAAAGCTTTATTGCTTTTGAAACTGAAATCCCAAAGCCCGAAGGGCGAGATCTACTGATAAAAGTTCAGGCAAATTCTGTCAATCCGGTAGATTATAAGATTCGGCAGAATGCTGTAAAAGACCAAGTTTTGGATAGTCCTAAAATTATAGGTTGGGATGCAGTAGGAATTGTTGAAGCAGTAGGAGAGGAGGTCTCTCTTTTTAACGTGGGAGATGCAGTTTTTTATGCTGGTGATCTAACGCGAAGCGGAAGTAATGCCGAATACCAACTGGTTGACGAACGTATCGTGGGGCGCAAACCAAGGAATTTAAGTATTGCCGAAGCTACAGCGATTCCATTAACGAGTTTGACTGCCTATGAAACTATTTTCGATCGGTTTAAATACAATCCGGCTACAGACAAGGGCAGAATACTACTTATTCTTGCCGGAGCCGGAGGTGTTGGATCTATAGCCATTCAACTTGCAAAAAAACTTACTGATCTCACGGTGATCGCAACCGCATCACGTAAGGAAACTGTGGAATGGTGTAAACAAATGGGCGCCGATAGTGTGGTCAACCACTATGATCTCAAAGACGAACTGGCAGCAAAGGGTATTGAGCAGGTAGATTTTATTTTTGATTGTGTTGATCTTAAAAGCTATTGGGAAACCGCTGCTGAATTGATCAAACCTCAGGGGCATATTGTAAGTATTACCGGCAGTAGTGATCCTTTAAACTTGAATCTATTGAAGAATAAAAGCGTGACTTTTTCGTGGGAATTGATGTATACACGCTCTATGTATGAAACTGCAGATATGCAACGCCAGCACAATATTCTAAATCATCTCGCAGAGCTTTTAGAGGAGGGAACCATACAATCTACACTCACTACAACCTTCAATGGTTTTACGGTAGCCAACTTGAAAGAAGCGCATAAATTGCAGGAAAGCGGCAAAAGCATTGGTAAGAATGTCATCCTATTTTAAGCTTCCAAAATAGCAAAAACAGCGAAATAAGTTGTACTTGGTACAATTTCTGAATACTATAAATGTAATTATACGTTAGTATTTGAACGACGTTAACTTGAAAATTAAAAAGTAACATGATGAAGTCCACGTTAATACTTATATTAAGTTTTTTATGCACTTTGTCAATTATGGCTCAAGATTTTTGTTCTGAAGTTGAATGTCAATATCTCGATAATTTATACCAAGTAAGCGATTCTTTATACCGCTCAGAGCAACCCAGCAGAAAAGGATTTGGCGAACTTGATAAACTCGGAATCAAAACCGTTCTCAATTTTAGAAGGCTTTGGAAAGACGATCGAAAAGCCAGAGATACAGATATGGAGCTGGTTTGGATGCCATTAAGAGCAGGCGAACTCACAGAAGAAGAGTTGCTGACTGCCTTGACTGCGATTAAAAATGCCGAAAAACCGGTACTCATTCATTGCTGGCATGGTAGCGATCGCACCGGAGCCATCAGCGCAGCATATCGTATTGTTTTTGAAGGTTGGAGCAAAGCCCGCGCCATTGAAGAATTACGCATTGAAGCCTTGGGTTATCACGAAGACTGGTATCCTAATGTTATTGATCTGATAAACGATTTAGATACACAATACTTTAGGACGGCTTTGGATATAAAAACTAGTGAACTGGCCGCTGGTCAATAAGGAAAAACATCTAAAATAAAATGCCTTAGTGATAATATTTCCCGGGAAGGCCAACATAAAAAAGCGTTGATCTTAAGTATCAACGCTTTTTTTATGGGCTAAGCTGTTAATGAATCTTCCATCGCTAAAGCTTCATCTTCGGCATTGTCGGCAGGAACAGATTCTTTGAGTCTAAGAAATTCTTCCAGCCGCTCTGAATTTTCCTCCTCACCGGTAAAATATGGGAATACATCAACAATAGGAGACTCTGCAATAGATGGGATACTAAATTCGCCCATCGTGTCTTTCATCGCGTGCATCGTATTTTCGTAAGCCTCTTTTACGTCATTGGCTTGAACCAGTAGATACTCGTTAGTTTTACGTTCCTTTCCGCTTTCTTCGTCAAAAGCGATCAAAGAGATCTTAGCTTTAAACCAGCGATCTGCATTTTCAAAAGGGTGTATCTCAGCATAATTCGCCACTTTGATGTTGGTGATCAAAATCCCTTCGCCGTCACTCAGGTATAACTGCATTTCTTCGGTAATGCGCTTTTCGGCTTCGGTATACGATACTGCGTCTACCAAGAACGGTTCTGTTTTTAATTTTTTAGTCCCTGAAACTTCATCAAGTTTAGGATATTTCACTTTGCATTCGTACCAGATTACGCTCATAAATCAAATTTTTGGACGCCAAAAATAACCGTTTTACAAGGCCAAACAAGCACAATCTAAGCTGAGATATTCACAAACTGAAATGCTTTAATTTATTCCGCTAGCACGTAGGAGCTTACACCAATAGAAAATAAAATTTGTTTTAAATAGCCGTCGGTATATCTTCCTATTATGCAAAAGGGAACTTTAAATGCTAACTTTGTATGAAATGCTATGAAACTTAAAAATGCTGGAAAAAAGAACCCAAGTACCCCAAAACTATGACCTGGATCCTGATAAATTTATCTATTGTTTAGAAGGGGTTGAAGATGTAGCGGTTGACGCACTTACAGAAGTGCAAAAAAGTCTGGAAGAGTTGGCGCTTCAATTTGGTGTGGCCAGTATTTATCAAACCTGCGATACCATTGAAGGTCTGGAGACGAGTTTAAACACGCTGATTATGGACGATCATTATTTCAAGGAATACGAAATCATTTACCTCGTAATGACCGGTGCTGCCAATAGCATTTCTCTAAATGGGTACAACTACAGTTTTCAGGAGATCGCAGAGCTTTTTGAAGGAAAATTAAGAGGAAAAATCGTTCACTTTTCTAATGCTAAAGTTCTAGACCTTGATGAAGAGGAAGCCCAGTATTTTTTGGATATCACCAATGCCAGAGCAGTTTCGGGCTATGGCAATGCCTTTAGCGGAGTGAGTAGTGCCAATCTGGATAAAGTGTTCTTTAATTTATTTAATGAAGATGATGATATTTTTAATGTGGTAGAAGAGCTTCATCAAAAGCACTTTACAGCTTGTAAAGTATTAGATTTTAGAATGTACTATTAAAAGGCATCCCAGCGTACTTTTAGATGTGTAGTAAAACAAGCATAGCCTGGTCATCTGCCAACTGCTAACTAATCATTTCGTATTTTGTTTTTCCGATTTCGTATCTCAATCCCTGTCATTTCCATTTATTCTCTTATCTAACATCTCAATTCTGGAATCTAAAGTCTCTTAGAACGTCTGCAGCGGCCTATCAGAAGCTTCTTGTTAAATTTGCAGTGAGCGTAGGGTAGCAGGCGGTTCTGTTTGAGGCTTGCGGCCGAGTTAAGTGCATGCAGCGAAGTGAACATAAAATTTAGAGAAGCTTCTGTAAGCCTAGACTTTTTTGTTTCTTTTTTGGGCGATGCAAAAAAGAAATACAAATAGAAGTTCTAGTTTATTCAAAATCAGTACCTGCCTATCTTTATATCTGAAATAAAACAAGTAACGCGCAATGCCAACTGTGACCGCCAACTACAAACTAATCACTTCGTATTTTGTTTTTCCCATTTTGTATCTCAATCCCTGTCTTTTCTCTTTGTTCTCTTATCTTTAATCTATCTTCTAAAATTTATCTTTACCCAAAACAACGATAATAATGGATCATAAACATTATATGCAAGAAGCCGTAACCGCGGCGCTTAAAGGAATGCAAAACAATGAGGGCGGACCTTTTGGCTGTGTGATCGTCAAAGACGGAAAGATCATTGGCAAAGGCAACAACAAAGTCACGTCTACCAATGATCCTACGGCGCACGCCGAAGTCACGGCCATTCGCGATGCGTGTAAAAACTTAGGTTCGTTTCAATTAGAAGGCTGTACGATTTATACCTCCTGTGAGCCTTGCCCAATGTGTTTAGGTGCGATCTACTGGGCACGACCTGAAAAGGTGTACTACGGAAGCACCAAAACCGATGCAGCACACATAGGCTTTGACGATGATTTTATCTACGAAGAATTGAAACTACCTTACGCTGATCGAAGCATTCCCTTTGAACAGTTGGCTCCCGAAGTTGCGATCAAACCTTTTCAGGAATGGGCAGTAAAAGAAGATAAAACCGAGTATTAAAATGAAATCAAGACTGAAATCGCTTTTAATAGGTGGGTGCGTAGGAGGAGGGGTCTACGCTGCAATTATGGCCGCATTTGACTATTATGATGGGCAGGAGTTCAGTCTTTGGAAATTTGTAATTAATTTTTTGATTTTTGGTGGTTTTATGACTTTGACAACTTGGTATAGTTTAAAAAAGGCTGATAAAAAAGGACAATGAATTATAAAATTTTACTTTTTCTAAAAGGTTTACTTTCTATGATTTTGACAACTGAAAAGTCAGAGTTTATGAAAGACTGTACGTGTAAAAAAACAGATTTAACTAAAGGATTAGTTTTAAAGGGGAGTGGAAATCGATATTCAGTTACTTTACCTAATAAAGATTGGAATCCCGTAATTATAGAAAACGGCCTTAATGCAGCAGTATTTGAGAAGGATGCTTTTAAATTTTTTGGAATCGTAGAAATGAAAAATTCTCAGCCTAAGCAGACGCTTGACGAACAACAGCAAGATATCGAACGTAAGTTTGATGTTATTGAGTCTGGAACTACAATGATGTTCAACAAGAAATCAATATAGAATTTAGTAAAGGAACAAGTTGATACAATTCCTTTAAAGGTACTGTACGTCACTGTTGAAAATCCAAAAAATGATTTGATCTATACATTAAGTCTTGGAGTTTCTAGTAACCGTTATGGAAAGAAAGAATTATGTGAACTAGAAACTATAATAAAGTCATTTAAACTTAACTGAGCTTTTAATTTTTCAATCCCTGAGAATCGCGTATTTTAAAATTTCCGGACCATTGTATAGAATAAGCGATTTATACGCTGTAACCCAAAGCGGCTATTTTATTTGAATGTGGCATATTCTTAAATAGTTTACTTTTGTATTATAATTTACATTATGTAAAATAGAATATTTTCGACACGAATCCCATTATCTATCTCTGTGTGTTATAAAATTAACACCTGTTCCCTACAAGTGTTATATTCTTCTTAGTTTTTAAGTTTGACTAACACAACTCTTGAGCCTTTGCTGCATATCTAGTAACTTAAAGAAAAAAGTCATGAAACAACGACCAAAGATTTTTATAATCACCTTTATTATTGTGACAGCTTTTGTGTTTGGATTCTACTATTTAGATACACACAATGTATTCAATTCACTAAAATTAGGTGCTATTGGCGGAATTGTCATTGCTGCGATGGCTGCGCTTTTAGTTCCTTTTGTATTGAAGAAGCGCTAATTACTTTTCACTTTCAGTTTCAGTTTTATCAGGATCATAGGCTTCAATACGCCCTTGATACTGAATCGCTGCACGCTGACTACTGTTTACCGCAATGTTAGCGGTCTGATTAGGATACAGATTTAAAACGATGTTATAGCTTTCGGTGCGATCGGCTGCGGAAAATTTAACGCGGTAATATCCCTTTGCTACGCTTACGGTATAATTCTTTATAGGTGCTTTAAACTCAATTCCCGAACCATTCTGGTTGTATCCTCCGCCCATAAAGCGTTCCCCAAAAAATGGCAGGTGCACATCGATACTATCATTGTACACACGTAAATGATTAGGGTTTCCGATTAAATTGATGCGGTTTGCGTTATTTCCCGGTCCTAAAATATTTGAATTGGCTACGGCCATAAACGCCGATGTTGGCATTGGTGACGCCCATTGTGATTCAATTGCATAAGTCCCAGATTCAATCCATTGATTCAGTTCAGTATTGCTATCTGCCGCTATTTTACTTCCAGAGCAACCCAATACTCCAAATGCCAGTACTATTACAACTAAATTTTTCATAGATTTTATTTTACATAATGGAAACAAAAATGATTCCATTTCTTAATTCACATTATTGACAAAGGCGCGATATTTAAGCAAGGCTACAAAAAATGCACCTCCAATCGCATTACCGATCAGCGCAGTAGATTGTACCCATACATAACGCCCCAGACTGATCTCATCTCCCAACACGTAAGCACAAAACACTTCAATATTCCCAATTATACTGTGATGCAATCCTACAAAAGCCATAGTAGCAGTGATCAGAAAGATAATGATGATGCGACTTACCGTGTCTTTAGACGAAGTCACCAACCAAGATAGCAAGCCCATCATCCAGCCGGCAAGTATTGCGCTGACTAAGATGACTGGTAATGTATAATGGGCTACGTGGTCGCCAATGCTGACCATAGTTTCCACCTCAAAAATTCCTAATTGTGGCCCGATCCACATCAATACCAAAGCGATCAACCACCCTCCTAGTAAATTCCCAAAAATTACAAGTCCCCAAATACGTAGTAAACTCATTAAGCTGTGCTTTCGATTTAATACCGGAAGTGTCAATAAAGAGGTTTGTTCTGTAAATAAGATAGACTGCCCTAAAACAACCAAAATGAATCCTAATGGATACACCAGCGCGATCAATTTAAACAGGGTTGAATCGCTAAAGGAATCTGAAAAATGGAAAAATACACTACACAGCATCATATAGCTGAAACCCAGCTCTAAACCTGCTGTGAGCGAACTTACCAAAACACTGCTGGTGCTTAGCGTGTATATTTTTTTTCCTTCACAAATTTGCTCTTTGAGGATTTCGCCGTGACTTTTGGCCTGCGAATCTTCAGAAACTTCAGATTTCTCAAGTTCCTTGTCTATGTTTTCTTGTTTTACTTCTTCTTCGCTCATAGTATTAATTCCATACGGCTACGGCTTCGTCGCGTAGCAGTTGCTTGAGTTTAAATTCTTGATGTCTCTTTCCGCTATGCGAATTGTAAAACAGATCGCTATAAATATAACCGGCTTCTTTAGCATCTGTCGCAGATGCACCATAATAAACAGCATCAAGTTCGGCCCAGCGCGTGGCTCCTAGGCACATTAAGCACGGCTCACAACTGGTATATAAAATACACCCTGTTAGACTCTTAGTTCGCATTTTTACATAAGCTTGTTGAATCATCGCTAGTTCTGCGTGTTGGGTACAATCTGTACTGGCCCCTACGCTATTATGACCTTCTGCGATGATGATTCCATCTTTGACGATGACTGCTCCAAAGGCTCCTCCTCCTTTGCTGGCTTTTCCTTGCCTAGCCCAATGAATGGCTTTTCTTAAGAAGTTTTCATGTAGTTGTTGTTCCATATGTATATAAAAGAGACGAATGTCAAAAATACCAAGTGCATTTGAGCATTCGTCCCTAAATTTTGTTATAAAATGGTTTTGAACCGTTTAGGCGGAAAGTTTTTCTTTAAAATCATTGATGATTCCACCTTTGAGCAATACGCGTATTTGGCGATCGCTCAAACTGTGCTTTGTTGGAATAGCAACTTCCCCGGTTTCTTTTTTAATAAGCACTTCAATAGTTTCTCGCTGCTCTACGAGTTGTCGTAGATTTTTCAGCATAACGGTATCTCCTTGTTCAATTTTATCTAAGTCGTCTGGATTTTCAAACTCCAATGGAAGAATTCCGAAGTTCACCAGATTCTGCCAAGCGATTCGTGCATAACTTTTAGCGATGACAGCAACCTGACCCAAATATTTTGGTGCTAAAGCCGCATGTTCTCTACTACTCCCCTGTGCATAATTGTCACCGGCAACCACAATATGTCCGCCTGTTTTTTCTTTGGTGGCCATTGCACGATCGTAAAAAGTTTCGTCAATAACCGTATAGCTGTACTTACTGATTTCCGGTAAATTAGAACGAAACGGAAGCACTTCTGCCCCTGCCTTAAGAATTTCGTCTGTAGAAATATTATCCTGCATTTTTAAAAGCACAGGTACTTCATAATCACTTTGTAAAGCTTCGATATGCGGTAAAGATTTGATGTTAGGCCCTTTTTTAAGCGTTACTTTGCTTCCATCTTCAGCCGGAGCTACCAACATATCTTCATTGATAATGTGCAACTCTGGATCTTCAAACTTGGGATATTTCATATCGTAAAGTGAAGCGATATCCCGAGGATCGGTAATTTTTCCGGTCAATGCGGAAGCTGCGGCGGTTTCCGGACTGCACAAATGCACTTGGTCATCTTTAGTTCCTGAACGATCCGGGAAATTACGCGGCATCGTACGCAAACTAATCGTTCCGCTTGCTGGTGCTTGCCCCATTCCTATACACCCCATACAACCGCTCTGATGAAAACGGGCACCTGCGGTTATCAGATTAGCAAAAGCTTTGGTGTCGATCATATTCTGAATGATCTGCCTACTTGTAGGGTTCACATCAAACGAAACATCAGGATTCACTGATTTTCCTTTTACGATAGCTCCTGCGATCCAGAAATCACGAAGTCCGGGATTTGCAGAAGAACCGATCACCACCTGAGAAATAGATTTACCGGCTACTTCACTCACCGGAACCACATTCCCCGGACTGGTAGGCAGCGCGATGAGTGGTACTAATTTATCAAGTTCTATATGATCATGTAAATCGTAAGAGCAGCCTTCATCGGCTATAAGTTCGGTCCAATCTTCTTCTCTACCTTGAGATTTTAAAAAACGTTTGGTTTCCTGATCACTAGGAAAAACAGTAGTGGTGGCGCCTAATTCGGCTCCCATATTGGCAATCACATGCCGATCCATCGCACTGAGGTCTTTTAGGCCTTCTCCATAATATTCAATCACTTTACCCACGCCTCCTTTTACATCGTGACGGCGTAACATTTCTAAAATCACATCTTTAGCACTTACCCAATCTGGTAATTTTCCCGTTAATTTCACCCCCATCACTTGAGGCATTTTTACAAAATAAGGCTGACCAGCAATTGCGGCAGCAACATCTAATCCACCGGTACCAATGGCGAGCATTCCTAAAGAACCGGCAGCGCAACTATGACTATCACTACCTACAAGCGTTTTACCGGGCTTCCCAAAACGCTCCATATGTACGGGATGACTCACACCATTCCCCGGGCGTGAAAACCAAAGACCAAATTTTTGAGCAGCGCTATGCAGAAACGCGTGATCATCCGCATTTTTAAAGTCGGTTTGCAGTAAGTTGTGATCCACATATTGCACGGCAACTTCGGTTTTAGCCTTATCGAGATTCATAGCCTCTAATTCAAGTTGCACCAAAGTTCCGGTAGCGTCTTGAAGCAGCGCTTGATCTATTTTGAGACCTATTTCTTCTCCGGGTGCTAACTTCCCTTCAATAAGATGATCGTTGATTAATTTTTGAGTAACATTTAGTGGTTTCATTGCAGTTTTTTTGTTTTCCTAGAAGTTAATCAGAAACAAAAAGGGCTACAATTATTTAACAGCAATTTACAACCAGAATCGGCTTAAGCCCTGTAAACTATGCTAACTTTACGGCCTATTTTGAATAACGCATTATAGTATTAAGCACCGTCTAACCAAAAATTGTATATGCTCGTCTGGGGAATTTTTATCGCTTTTATATTAGTTTGTCTCGCACTTGACCTAGGTGTTTTTAATAAACACGATCACGTGATCAAAAGTAAAGAAGCCGGTATTTGGACGGCGGTCTGGTTTAGTATTGCAATGGCGTTTAGTGGTGTGATTTACTGGCTTTTCAACGCAGAATTGATCGAGAACCCAACCAACATTACTGCAAACACCGCAGTTTTAAAATACATCACAGGCTACTTAATCGAACTTTCTTTAAGTATTGATAATGTGTTTGTGATCGCTGTGATCTTTTCCTCTTTTAAAATTCCACCTAAATATCAACATCGCGTGTTATTTTGGGGGATTCTTGGCGCTATTATCTTTAGAGCTCTAATGATCGTATTTGGTGTGGCGCTCATCAATAAATTTGAATGGATCATTTACGTTTTTGGAGGTTTCTTACTCATCACAGCATACAGAATGTTGAAATCTAACGACGATGATGATTATGATCCTCAAGATTCTGCGGTTTATAAAGGGGTGAAAAAATTATTCCCGGTTACTACTAAAATGGAAGGGCACGACTTTTTTATCATTGATCAAGGAAAAAAGGCAGCCACTCCCCTTTTTCTTGCTTTGATCGTGATCGAACTTACCGATATTCTTTTTGCTCTTGACAGCATCCCAGCGATATTGGCCATTACAGCAGATCCGTTTCTGGTATTTACCTCCAATATTCTTGCGATCCTAGGGTTAAGATCCATGTATTTCTTGATTTCAAGAATGCTTCAGAAGTTTAGATACATACATTATAGTCTCGTGGTGATCTTGGCTTTTGTAGGTCTAAAGATGATCTTTTCGCATATAATTGAAATACCGGAGTGGTTATCTCTAGGAGTGATCGTCGTTTCATTAGTAGGCGGAATCTTAGCTTCTATTTATCTGAAAGGCGGCCAGGACCCCGAAGCCAATACCGCAAAGGCTGAAGAACTTCCTTAAAATTTAAAACACATTAACGTATAGGTGTCAAAGAAAGCCTAAAATGCATTGATGAGGCATTGGCTTTACTTAACTTTAAGGTAATACTTTAAAATACACCTATATATGAACTATAATTTTGAATATCATGATGTTGCAGCAAGTGCAGCATTAGAAGAGTTTACCAAAGAGCAGTTAGATAAACTGGCTAATAAATATGACTTCATAGTACGCGCCGATATCTTTTTTAAGATCGAAAATACATCGAGCGATGAAACCGGTAAAATTGCCGGAATTCGTTTGAGCGCTCCGGGTCCACGACTCTTTGCAGATCATAGTTCAAAGAGTTTTCACGAATCGGTGAAAGAAGCTACGCGTGAATTGAATATTCAATTGAAAAAGCGCAAGGACAAAATGAAGTCTCACCATTAAGATCAACCAAAACGATGAAATCAATTGCAAGAGATGAAAATCAAGTAACGCTTATTTATAGCAGTACTACCCGCACGGGAGAACGTACGTATGGGCATATTTCGGCTGTAAAAGACAAAGAGTTACAAACGATAGATATAGCCAAAACTCCACTTACAGGAACCCAATGGGCTGAATTGGCAGACGAACTTAATAAACCCATCAAAGATCTGCTGAGCTTTGAAGATGTAAGCGATGATGACGAATTGAAAACGGCTGATTATGATGAGAATGATTATATCAACATCATCAAAAATCGCCCGGAACTTTTTGCACATCCTATCATCATTCATAAAGATGAAGTAAAACAGGTCACTAATCCAACCCAAGCGCAAGAATTTCTTGGTGTGGACAGCGCCGGTCTTGATAAAAAAATGATGTACGATGAGCCAACTATAAGCAGTACAACTAAAAAAGAACATTTTATTGATAAACCCGATAAAGGTGATCACAACTAGATGTTGAAACATTTTGGCAAACTTGAGAAGATTCAATCTTTAAAAGATGCCATTAAAAAAACCGCGATTGTAACATCGCGGTTTTTTTATGAACTCAATGTACTTAGCAATCTAGCTTAGATAACTTTACAAAGTTTTTAAGTAATGGCTTATCGATTAAAGCCTGGCGATAGGCTGAATGCTTGATTTGATCTTTTCATACAATTCAAACTGCTGTTCGGTAAGTACCTCACTCATAGAACCACTTTCTTTTTTACTCACTTTATATAACTCATTGAGTTTTTCGGTTCCTTTGTATTTCTTTTCTACTTCCTCTCGCAGAACCAAGTAATCTCCAATATTGGTTTTAAAAAGTAAATCTTGCTTTGGAGTTAATCCTAATTTCTTAGAATAAATCTGCGTAAGGGAATCGGCTTGTTTTTCAATATATGCCGGTTTGTCTTTCAAATACTGAACTTGGGCTTGCCCTACCACTGCACAAAGCAAAAAGGCAAGCACTACTGTAAATTGTTTCATATCTTATTTTGATTTAAAATTTCCGTTGAATGCAAATTCGTTGATAGCCATACGCTCACGTTTTGGGTCTACCTCTTGTTCTTGTAATTCTTCGGGCAGACGATCAGGGTTTCCGCCGTAATGACCTAAAGCAACTGCTGTAGCTACCTCAAAATCATCAGTAAACTCAAATGTTTTATGCGCTTTTTCTTGATCAATTCCGCCCATATGATGCGCTGCAATGCCGTTATGATTCGCTTGAATCACCAAATTGCCCATAAACAACCCTAAATCGTGCGGAGCGTGAAAATAAGGATCGCCATCAAAGTTGGTCTTCTTATACGCCGTTACCAGCAGTGCCTGTGCGTTTTTAGCCCAATCCTGATTAAACGGAATCAGACAATCTAAAATTTGATCATAAACTTTATCCCCTTTAATACCATAGATGATACGCCAAGGCTGCTGATTATAGCTGCTGCTGGCCCATCTACCGGCTTCAAGCAATTGTTTAACTTCAGAAATGCTTAAAGGAACATCGTCAAACACTCGCGGACTCCAACGTGTTTTGATCTCGTCCATAATTTCAAAAGCTGTAGGTGTAATTTTGGTAATTTCTTGCATAATAATTTTTTAAAGAAATATACTACACATATACCGATTGTGCCTCAACTTTTAAAAACTCTTAACGCTTTGTGACTGCGTTTAACGCGCAGCTAACTTTTGTTCGATCAATGCGATAGAAGCCTTTACGGTCTCCATTTTATCAAGTTCGTCATCTTCAATAGTAATATCAAAAGCATCTTCTACATCAAGCACAATATCTACCAAGTGTGTAGAATTAATGTTGAGATCGGTCACAAGATGACTCTCGTGGGAGATTGCGTCAGGATTGACATCTTCGGGTAAATAAGGCTTAATGATCTCTTTAAGTTGCGGGTATATATCCTGACTCATAAGTACAAGTTCTTCTAATTTTATGGTTTAAAAAGTTTTAAAAATAAGACAACAGTTGACATCGCCAAAACCAAAACTAGCTTTTGCCAGATAATTAAATTTTAAAGCGGTTTTTACCCTTGGAATTTTGCTTTCTGAAATATGCTCAAGTACTTCATCGTGAACCGTATGTAAATTGATATTAGGAAATAAAAATTGATGTTTTAATTCTAATACCGAAGCGACACACTCTATACTCCCGGAAGCTGCCAGACAATGGCCGGTCATTCCCTTTAATGAATTGATGTACGGAAAGTCAACTCCAGAGCGTTTTAAGGCTTCGCTCCAATTCTTGATCTCTAATCCATCTTTTGAAGTTGCGGTAAGGTGCCCATTGATCACTTCAATCTGTGCTGTGCTGATCTGTGCATCCACCACTGCATCTTCAATACAACGCTTAACAGCAATAGGATTTGGAGCAGTCATCGAACCTTCATTACGCTGCCCACCGCTGTTGCTGCTTCCGCCTAAAATTTCAGCATAGATTTTTGCGCCTCTTTGTTGCGCACTTTCTAAACTTTCAAGTACTAAGGCGCCTGCACCACAACCGGGAACAAATCCTGCCGCATCGCCTGCCAGTGGTCGTGATGCTTGCGTAGGTTTATCGTTATACTTGGAAGGCAAAATACGCAAAGCATCAAAACCTCCCCAAACATAAGGGCCGCCATCGCTAGTGCTTCCTGCAAGCATCCGTTTAGCTTTTCCGGCTTTGATGCGCTCGTAGGCCATCAAAATAGCTTCAGTTCCCGTAGTACACGCCGAAGAATTTGTAGTCACCAAATTGCCCAAACCTAACATTCCGCCAAGATAGGCACTTACGCCACTACTCATCGTTTGTTGCACGCTGGTACTACCTAACCTTCGGGTATTTCCTTCGTCAATTTTATAAATGCTTTCCCGATATTTATCAACACCCAGAGAACCAACACCAAATACGGTTCCGCTGTCAAAATCACATTGTTCCTCATCTGTAGGAAGCTGCGCATCTTGCCAGGCTTCAACTCCTGCAACCACGCCATATAAAATCCCTGCGGAATTAAAATTGCGCAGTTGTAAAGGTGTAAAGTATTTTGTTTTAACCGCCTCTGAAATTAGCGGCATCCCTCCTATTTGACAAGAAAATTTAAGCTTCTCGAGTTCGCTGTAAAATCGAATTCCGCTTTTTCCGGTTTCAAGCGCTTCCTTAAAAGCAGGAACGCCTACTCCGTTAGGAGCGCAGACTCCCAGCCCCGTAATAACTACTCTTTGTTTACTCATCGCCGGGCTTTAAAATTCCGGAGAAAATTCCGCTACAAACAAGTTCGTTATCTGCATTTAGCATCTTAACTTTTGACTTTAACTTATGAAACCTAAAATATTCTAGATCAGACACAACCGTTACTTTTTCATTAGGAAATACAGGCTTGTAAAAACGCGCTTCATTTTCTACCATTGCCACTGTAGAATTACCTCTGAGATCAAAACTTTTATCGCGCAGGAGATAAATGCCTAAACTCACAAGACCTATTTGCATCATACACTCTAAAAGAATCACTCCGGGGGTAACCGGAAAATTCACAAAATGGCCTCTGTAGAAATCACTGGTTTCATCAAAAGTATAATGCCCTTTGATGTGTTTTTGAGATACTTCGGTGATCTGATCTACGAATAAAAACGGATCAGCATACGGCAGTTTGGAAACAATTTCTTCTTTAGTCACAAATTAATGGTTAAGGCATTGAAAACTTCCTATGGGCGAACCATCAGGGATTTGAGGTGCAGGGATCGTCTCGTATTCTTCAGGGTCTTCCATAAATCTACCCAATTCAAGCGCGATAAAACGATCATTAGCATCTTTAGACATTGCCAGTTTAGAACTCAAATCTAAGAATTTTGCGAACGTTGCAGCCTTAACTTGTGGAATTGCATCCTTAGTTACCGAAAGTTTTTTAAGATGCTCCAATACCCTGTAATTGATGGTGCGCTGAACTTCAGCCGCATAGGTATCTTTAGTTTTTTTGTACAAGGTTTGTTCCATAAGTGCATCTAATACCGACTCAAAAGAAGGTAATTTATCATCCCAAGCGTGTTGCGCAACGATACGATTGGCGCGCTCAGGATTCAAAAGAAATGCTACTGTCATATCTGCAGCGGTCTCTGGAGCAGCTAACGGATCAAAGGTGATCCCAGTGTTGCCTTTAAAACTTTCTCGCGTTCTGCGATACCCAAAAGCACGTGGCGGAAACATAGCCAATTTATCTTTCGGAATAGCTAAATACTGAGCATCTAAGGTTTTTAGAACAGCATCAAGCGCTTGTTGTTGTTCTTTAGCGCTTAGCGGTGTAACAATCTCTTGTTGCTCATCGCCTTTAACCGCATAGGTATAACGCTGCCCGCCAATACTCTTTGTTGCAGCTTCGGCTTGATAGCGGTGGTAGAAATATAAAGGGACAAAAACATCTTCAAGCGTGCTTAAAGCTTCACCTGTTTTAATATTGGCTAAAGAAAAATTCTCGATCGCCTTTTCGCGAAGCGCTAGAACATCTTCTAATTCCTGAGCGGCATTAGCGCCATTATCCCACAAATGTGCATCAGGATGCGCTCCTGTTGCAGCACGGGCGTCACTATCAGTGATAAAACGCAAGCCTTGCGCTTCGGCTTTTTCAAGTATATCGTTGAGATACCAAGATTCGGTCATTCCTTTAGGTACATCACCATAACTATATGCAACTGTAACTTTATCCCAAGTACCAATCCCAACGGCATAAGCATCGCTAAAATCGATATTTCCATTTTTTAAACGAATTGTAGGATGCGGATAATCCATCACCGATGCGCGATCAGCCACGCTGGCTGCAAAATTGTGTGCAAAGCCTAACGTATGCCCTACCTCATGCGCTGATAACTGACGTATACGTGCAAGCGCCATTTCTAGCATAGGTTCGTAGTTATCATCAGAAGATTCAAAAGGTGCATTCATTAAAGCCTGAGCGATCATAAAATCTTGTCGAATACGTAAACTTCCTAAACTTACGTGACCTTTTAGTATTTCACCGGTACGCGGGTCAACAACACTTGCGCCATAACTCCATCCTCTTGTGCTGCGATGTACCCACTGAATCAGATTATATCTTAAATCTAGTGGATCTGCATCTTCCGGAAGCATTTTTACCTGAAAGGCGTCTTTATATCCTATGCTTTCATAAGCTTGATTCCACCAGCGCGCACCTTCTAAAAGCGCAGAGCGAATGGGTTCCGGCGTTCCGGGATCTAAATAGTAAACGATAGGTTCAACCGCCTCGCTAACTGCCAATTCAGGATTTTTCTTTTCGAGTCTATGCCTAATGATAAAACGCTTGGTCATATCTTCCTGTACCGGTGCCGAATAATCCATGTAACTGCGGTGGATCGCACCTGATCTCGGGTCAAACGCGCGCACTTGGTATCCGTCTTCCGGAAGAGCTACAAATGAATGGTGCTGTACTACAGAAACCGAGGAAGCATCAGGAGCCACAGAACCCAAGTTTCGACCTTCAGGAGTTCCTGTAAAGGTGATTAAAGCTTCAAACTCTGTATTTTTGGAGAAAGATTTTGTATTTGTTAAAGCCAAAGCACTTCTGGACATATCTACTTTATACGAGCCCTCACGGTTTGCTTTAAGCCTTCTCGCCACACCGTGTGCATCTTCAAGCAAAAAAGGAGTCAAATCAATAATGTAAGCGCTGCCTTTTGTTTCTTTGATCTCAAACCCATAAAGTACAGATTTTGCAAAAGCTTCTTCTACCGATGCTTTTTCTGCAGCATTATCGGTAATTGCCCTGTAGTCCTGATTAGGCTGAACCAGAAGCAGTTTATTTCCGGCTTTGATAAATTTTACAATTGCGGTTCCTCCCAACTGGCCTCGATCTAAGCCAATGTCATTAGAACCTAAACCACTTTTTAACGCATGTACATAGATGAATTCTTGGTCAACGTTATCAACTTCAAGATAGAGTTCGTCTTCCTTCTCGTTGTAATGAAAATCAAAAAAACCTTCAGTGGTTTTTAGATCTTTTTTCTGCTCTAAGAACTGAGCCGATCCCACAGCGAAAACAAGCATGAGAACAATCGTAATTTTTTTGGTCATGAATTTGTGTTTTAGATAAAGCTAGTTAGTCAAAATAAGAGGAAGTTGGAAAGCAAGTGTAAAAAATTTAAAGATTTAAAAAATTCATTAATAATACTGAAGATAACGCAGTATTAAGCTGAATAATTAAGAATTAATTATACCCATTTAGTAAGTAAATTCATAATTTGTCTAAAACTAATCACCAATGTCTACAACCCAACAAACAATTTTCTCTTCTTATGACAAAGATCCCAAGTTTTTTGACGAGATCTTTGATGAGAAAGGTAATGTGAAAGAGGTTTATCAAACCCTATTCGATTTATACAGCGGTCACTCCAGTCAAGATTTCGCAAAACTGAATGACAAAGCCAAAGCCTCTTTTTTCAATCAGGGCATTACTTTTCAAGTGTATACTGATCAGGAGGCTAAAGAAAAGATCTTTCCTTTTGACCTTTTTCCAAGGATCATTGATCATAAAGAATGGGAAACCATTGAACGTGGCGTGTTGCAACGCAGTAAGGCGCTCAATCACTTCATTTGGGACATTTACCACGACAAGAAGATCATAAAACAAGGAATTATTCCGTTGGATTTGATTACCTCCTCGGCAAATTATTTGCAACAAATGATAGGTATTGATCCACCGGGTGGGATTTACAATCATATATCGGGTACTGATCTCATCAAACACGCTGACGGCAAATACTATGTATTGGAAGACAACATTAGATGCCCGTCTGGAGTGAGCTATGTTATTTGTAATCGAACAGCTTTAAAGCGAGCGTTATTTGGTGTTTTTAATCATTACAATGCGCATACCGTAACAGATTATGCACAGAATTTACTTGAAATCATGGAGTCAGTAAAACCACGGGGCGTAGACGAACCCAATTGTGTGGTGATTACCCCAGGGGTCTATAATTCGGCATACTACGAGCATTCGTATCTCGCAAAATCCATGGGAGTTGAACTCGTAGAAGGCCGTGATCTTTTTGTAGAAAATGATTTTGTGTATATGCAAACCATTAAAGGTCCAGAACGTGTAGATGTGATCTACCGTAGAATTGACGATGCGTTTTTGGATCCTTTAGAGTTTAGACCGGATTCGGCATTGGGTGTTCCGGGATTATTTTCTGCTTATAAGAAGGGTAATGTATGTTTAGTGAACGCTCCCGGAACCGGTTTTGCAGATGATAAAGCTGTTTACACCTATATGCCTGAAATCATCAAATATTATTTAGGCGAAGAGCCTATTCTTAACAATGTGCATACCTACCATTGTAGCAGACCTGACGAACTTAAATATGTGCTTGAAAATGTTGACAAACTTGTTATTAAACCGGTAGACGAAGCTGGCGGTTACGGGATTTCTATAGGAAACCGACTTACCAAGGAAGAAATTGAGAAAGTAAAGAAAACCATTCAAGCGAGTCCACGAAAATACATCGCACAGCCAATAATGAGTCTTTCGGTTCACGCCACGTATATAGAAGAAAGTGAATCTTTTGAATCCAGACACGTTGACTTGAGAACGTTCTGCCTTTTAGGAGCAGACAAAGAATTTGTACTTAAAGGAGGGCTTACCCGTGTTGCCCTTAAAAAAGGAAACCTTATAGTTAACAGTTCGCAAGGCGGAGGCTCAAAAGACACTTGGGTGCTCAAAAAATAACAAACTCTAACTCCTAACTTCACTAAAAGAACCTAAATATGCTTGCACGCGTAGCAAATAATTTATTCTGGATGGGCCGTTATATCGAGCGCGCCGAACATCTTGCACGATATCTCAACGTAAATTATTTTTCATCTTTAGATGCTCCTAACGAAAAATCGCAATCACGTGATCACGTGTTACACTCTTTACTTTTTATGGCGAACGGTCCTGTGGATGAAGAGTACGAACTTACCGAACAAAATGTTTTTTATGATATAGGAATGAGTTCAGAGCAGCCGTTCTCTATTTTAAACAGCATTAAATACGCTCGAGAAAATGCAAACGGAGCTCGTGATCTGATCTCTACCGAATTGTATGAGTCTATTAATAAGTTTTATCACTTTGTCTTAAGTTATGACAGCGATTATTTTGTAACCAAAGGACTTTTTGACTTTACTACTCAAGTAGCCGAATCTACCTCTATAATCCGTGCAAAAATACGAGGCACACTGCTGCACGATGAAGTTTATGCGATCATCATGTTAGGTGTGAATATTGAACGGGCAACTCAAGTAGTACGCATAATTCAAGCAAAATATTATGACGCACTCAATGCGCAGGGAGGCTATGACAAAAAATTCAGTAAAAGTTATGAATGGACAACGCTTTTAAAGTGTATTGAAGCCTATGATATGATGCGCAGGCATTATAAAAAAACACCTACCAGTTTAAGCACTTTAGAGTTTTTAATCCTTAATCCGGAATGTCCTCGTTCCGTAATGAATAGTTTAGTACAGGTAAAAAACCACATTAGTGTGTTAAATGAAGATAAATATCCGGGTAAAGACACTGCAGCTTTTTTAATCGGAAAAACTCATGCTCAATATCGCTACAGGACCGTAGATACTATTGAAGGCAATGTAGAGAGTTTTATAGAAGAGATTCAAGACACCCTAATAGAGATTGCAAAAAAGATCGAAAAAGAGTACTTCAATTATTGATAAATAAAAAAATACGGGTTTTTAGTGCTATTTTTGCTTAGTTAAACCCCCTATACCTTGGAATATACAATTAAATACAAAGCCGTCAACACATACGACGCTCCGGTTGACGAGGCTTTCTGGCAGTTTTTACTTCGCCCGGAAGAGAATGAAACACAACGCGTACGTCTTTCAAAGTTTTCAAATTCAATCAACGCTGCAGTTGATGCTTCTACAAACACCTTTGGTTTTCCCATTTGTCGTGTTCATCTTAAAAAAGCGGTAGAGCGTATTAGCTTTGAAGCGAATTACATTATTAGCAAAAAACACAGTAATCCGTTTTCTGCGTTAGACAGTGTGGTAAACCCTGTTCATACCCAACTTTTAAACAGTCTTGATTTTAAAATAGAATATGAACGTTTCTTAGGAGAAACTTCTTTAACCACATTAAATAGAGAGGCGCTACCCTTCAAATTTTCAGATTCACATTCTATTTTTGATAATCTTAATGAGCTCAATGCGTGGATCTACAAGAATTTTGAGTTTAAAACCCGGGTTACCGATGTTACCATTACTCCATCTGAATTTTTAGCGCAAGGCGCCGGAGTTTGTCAGGATTTCACCCATTTGTTCTTAACCATTGCACGCTTGCATCAGATTCCTGCACGATACACTTCGGGTTATTTACATCAAGGCAATGGCTATAAAGGTGACTCGCAAATGCACGCTTGGGCAGAATGCTATATTCCTGAAAAAGGTTGGTTAGGTTTTGATCCTGCAAATAATTTAATAGCGTTAGAAAATCACATTAAAGTCGCACACGGAAGAGACTACGCTGATTGCGCCCCGATCAAAGGGATTATTTACAGCAATTCTGAAAAGAATGAAACCAATTATGTCGTAGAAGTTCAGGCACGTGAAGAGAGCGAACCTGATGTTTTTATGGATTTTGAGGTTTCAGAACCATTACCTTTTGCACAGCAGTTAGCCTTTCAATCCCAATGGCAACAGCAGCAATATCAACAGCAACAACAACTTAGACAACAGCAAAATCCGTTAGATAGTTCTGAGCTGTAAAGCCACGCTTTCATTAGAAAATAGTAACTTTCAACCAAACGGTTTAGCATGATAACGAGCGATCAGATCAAAGATCTTGTGCAGCGCCTTGACGCGCTTAAAATTCACTTGGGAATAGATCAGAAACGAGTAGAAATACAGAACGAAGAAGAGAAAACTTTTGATCCTAATTTTTGGAATGACCCTAAGGAAGCGGAGCAGTTTATGCGTACGCTTCGCGAAAAAAAGAATTGGGTTAAGAATTACGAACAAGCCATAGCGCTTACCGAAGATCTTGAGGTAATGCTCGAGTTTCACAAAGAAGGTGAAGCCTCTGAAGAAGATGTTGTAAAACAATACGATAAAGCAGTAAAACTTATTGAGGATATGGAGTTCAAAAATATGCTCTCTGATGAGGGAGATGATTTGAGCGCTGTGTTACAAATCACCGCGGGTGCCGGCGGCACCGAAAGTTGTGATTGGGCTTCTATGCTGATGCGTATGTACCTAATGTGGAGTGAAAAAAACGGCTTTAAAGTTAAAGAACTCAATTATCAGGAAGGTGATGTCGCCGGAATCAAAACCGTTACTTTAGAGATTGATGGTGCTTATGCTTTTGGCTGGTTAAAAAGTGAAAATGGTGTACACCGTTTGGTACGTATTTCACCCTTTGATAGTAATGCTAAAAGACATACTTCATTTGCTTCGGTATATGTGTATCCCTTAGCCGATGACAGTATTGAGATTGATATCAATCCGGCGGATATCAGCTGGGATTTCGCACGATCTTCAGGTGCCGGAGGGCAAAATGTAAATAAAGTTGAAACTAAAGCCATTTTGACGCATCACCCTACCGGAATCGTGATTCACAATAGTGAAACGCGATCACAGCTTGAAAACCGCGAGAAAGCTATGCAAATGCTGAAATCGCAGTTGTATGAAATCGAACTGAAAAAACGCCAGGCGGCGCGTGATGAAATTGAAGCTGAGAAGAAAAGCATTGAGTGGGGATCGCAAATACGCAACTATGTCTTACACCCATACAAACTTATTAAGGATGTACGTACCGGAGAAGAAACCGGAAACACCGATGCCGTTCTAGATGGCGATATTGATAGCTTCTTAAAAGCCTATTTGATGATGACCGGTCAAAAAGAAACCAGTAACGAATTATAATTATGCTTAAAATATATCATAATCCACGTTGTAGAAAAAGTCGAGAAGGACTCGCCATTCTTGAAGAATCAGGAAAAGAATTTGACATTGTTAAATATCTAGATACGCCTCCCTCCTACATCGAGCTTGCCGCGATAATTGGTAAACTAAAAATTGAACCTATTGCTCTGGTGCGCAAGAATGAAGCCATCTGGAAAGATCAGTTTAAAGGAAAAGAATTGACTGATGAAGAAATTATTCAAGCAATGGTAGATCACCCTAAATTAATAGAGAGACCTATCGTAATTCTTGATAATCAGGCGGTTTTAGGAAGACCTCCGGAAGACATTAAGAAGCTGTTAAGATAAATCGTTTTACTTTAACAATATTTTAACCCGCTTCGATTAAACCTTATTTGTTCTCATAGTCTAACAACCGAAACCTTAAAACGACTATGAAAAACAAATTTCTATTTGCCCTAATGTGTTTCTGTACCGCATTGGGCTTTTCTCAATCTACTAACTATGCCATTACCGGTACTGTAACAGATAAAGATGCCGGTATCCCTTTAGAATATGCAACGGTAACAGTTACCGATGCCAATGACGCTCAAGATGTTGAAGGAGGAATTACCGATATGGACGGTAATTTTCGTGTTGAAGTTCCGCAAGGGAGCTACACCATTAAAATCGAGTACATCTCTTTTCAGCCCATTATTTTAAACAAAACTATAAATGGCGACCTTAATTTAGGGACCGTTCAATTAGAATTTGCTGCTTCAGACTTAGATGAAGTTACTGTAGTTGCAGAAACCACTACAGTAGACATTCGTTTAGACAAAAAGATCTACAATATTGGTAAGGACCTTACTACCGCCGGTGGTACAGTGAGTGACGCTCTTAACAACGTTCCTTCAGTATCTGTTGATGTAGAAGGAAGCATCAGTTTACGTGGTAATGAAAACGTACGTATCTTGATCAACGGTAAACCTTCGGCAATTGCGGGTTATGGTTCTACCGATGTGCTTAGACAACTTCCGGCAGATGCTATTGAACGCGTTGAAGTGATCACTTCTCCTTCTGCACGTTACGATGCTGAAGGTACTGCGGGAATCTTGAACATTATTTTACGTAAAGAAAAAACACTTGGATTTAACGGTTCGATCAACGGTAGTTTAGGAAATCCTGATTTGGCTAGTATTTCTGCCAACTTGAACCTGCGCACCGAAAAATTCAACATTTTTAATACTACAGGTTACAGATATTCAAGTTCTCCGGGAAATGGATATTTTGACACCCGCTACAATACCACAGACGAGATCACGCCTACTTACGAGCGTATCATTGAAGATCGCGACATTCAGCGCTTAAACCGTGGATTCAATACCAATTTAGGTTTGGAATATTATTTAGACGATCAATCTTCAATCACCGGTACTGTTTTCTATAGAAACGGAAATGACGTAGATGAAACTACAAACCTTACCCAGAGTTTTAATAATTCTTCACGTGTTTTAGAAACCTCACGTATAGAACGTCAGAAAGAAAAAGATGATCGCTATCAATTCTCTTTAAACTACATCAACCGTTTTAATGACGAGGGGCATCAGTTGACAGCAGATTTACAGTATGCTACTAGTGATCAAACGCAAAACACGCTCATAAATGAGGATATCACTTTTGATTCTGAAAATACAGACCCTATAATTGCAGAGCGTTTATTGAGTATTGAGAAGCAAGATGAGTATTTAATTCAAGCAGATTATGTGCTTCCTTTTGGTGAAGGTGCGCAGTTTGAAGCAGGATACCGCGGAAATTTTGAAAACGAAATCACAGATTACCGCGTAAACCAAGAGCAAATTGCAAACTCAAACAATTTTGTTCAAAATGATACTTTGACGAACGTTTTTGATTATACTGAAAATGTAAATGCGGTGTATACGCAATTAGGAAGCAAGTTTGGAGACTTCTCTGTTCTTGCCGGTTTACGTTTAGAAAATACTCAATTGAAAGGTAAGATCGGTTCTGCTTTAACCGAAGCTGAATTGCAAGATATCTATGGCTTTGAGATCAACACTGATTTTGACAATAATTATCTAGGCCTCTTCCCTACTTTAAATGTTACCTACGAACTTAACGAACGTGAGAATATTACATTAGGTTATAACCGTCGTATCAACAGACCAAGAGGTTGGTTCTTAAATCCGTTCCCGGATAGAAGCAGCCGTAACAACGTATTTCAAGGGAATCCTAATTTACAACCGGCTTTTGCAAATGCTTATGACTTAGGTTATTTAAAGCGCTGGGACAAGTTAACCTTGACTTCATCTGTATATTTTCAGAGAGAAACAGAATCTTTTGAGGTGGTTGAAGAAATCATTGAGCTTCAAGGACAAGGTTCAAACACTAATGGTAATACGGTAATTAGAAGTATTCCGGTAAACCTATCAAGCAACGAGCGTATTGGTGCTGAATTAGGACTTTTATACAATCCGGCGAAATGGTTACGTCTTAACGGTAGCTTTAACTTCTTCCAGTTTAATACTGAAGGATTCTTTAATGATGTAGACTATAGCGCTAAAAACACCAGCTATTTTGCACGCTTTAGCTCCAAAGTTTCACTTCCTTGGAGTATAGATTGGCAAACCAATGCATTCTACCGTGGTGCTGCTCAAAACGCGCAGTCCGATACAGACGGCATCCTTTCTGTAGATATGGCGTTGAGTAAAGATTTATTTGATGAAAAAGCGACCATCTCTATGAACGTAAGCGATTTGTTTAACGGAAGAAAGCGTAGTCAAATAACGACTAACGATCTTTTTACCAGAGACAGTCAGTTTCAGTGGAGACAAAGACAAATCAACTTATCATTTGTGTATCGCTTCAACCAGCGTAAGAATGATAGACAAAACAATAGAAAATCTCCTGTCAATGACGATGACAACGAGGGAGATTACCAAAGTTAAAATACCCTTTCATTTCCCTTCAATGACGCAAAGCCATTTCGCAAGAAATGGCTTTGTTTTTTTTATAGCAAAGAAAAATAAATGCATAAAAAAACCTGCTTCAGATTGAAGCAGGTTTTTTACTTAAAATTATATCGAGTAATACTTATTAATTTCCGCGTTCTAATTTTTTCTTCTCACGAATTTCTTTCATTCGCTCTACAAACGCTCCACCAATCCAATAAGGTAGAATAGATACTAAAAATATCATTAACCAAAATCCCATGGTTGCGATGGTTAAAAATGCTAAGAAGCCTAAGTATTGATCAAATTCAAACATAATATGGTTTTTGTCTGGTTGCAAATTTAAGTATTCTTGTTTAAAATACACAACAGAAATTTGAAGTTATAAACATATTTATAACAGCTGCAATCGATAGTAATTATACGCAAACCTTTACTTTTGTAGAACTACTAAAATAACCAAAATGGATTATAGAATAGAAAAAGATACGCTGGGCGAAGTTAAGGTTCCGGCAGATAAAATCTGGGGTGCGCAAACAGAACGTTCCCGCAACAATTTTAAAATTGGTAATCCCGCTTCGATGCCTTTAGAGATCGTTTACGGTTTTGCTTATCTGAAGAAAGCTGCAGCTTACACCAATCACGAATTAGGTGTTCTAGCTGAAGAAAAACGCGATCTTATCGCTCAGGTTTGTGATGAGATTTTAGAAGGAAAACACGACGATCAGTTTCCGTTAGTCATCTGGCAAACCGGTTCGGGGACTCAAAGTAATATGAATGTGAACGAGGTGATCGCCAACCGCGCTCATATTCTTGCCGGAAAAAAATTAGGTGAGGGCGATAAAACCCTTCAGCCTAATGATGATGTGAATAAATCACAATCTTCTAATGATACCTTCCCTACCGGGATGCATATCGCAGCCTATAAAAAGGTAATGGAAGTTACTCTTCCGGGAGTGATCAAACTAAGAAATACGCTTAAAAAGAAATCAGATGATTTCCGCGAAGTGGTAAAAATTGGTCGTACCCATTTAATGGACGCTACACCCCTAACCTTAGGTCAGGAATTTTCGGGATACGTTTCTCAATTAGACCACGGTATTAAAGCTCTTGAGCACACTTTGGACCATTTGTCTGAACTTGCCCTTGGCGGAACTGCTGTAGGAACAGGTTTAAACACGCCAAAAGGTTATGCAAAATTAGTAGCGGATTATATTGCTAAATTCACAGAACAGCCTTTTAAAACTGCAGATAATAAGTTTGAAGCGCTTGCAGCCCACGATGCTATTGTGGAGTCTCACGGTGCTTTGAAACAACTTGCCGTTTCCCTCAATAAAATCGCAAATGATATTCGTTTGCTTGCCAGCGGACCACGCTCAGGAATTGGTGAGATTATCATTCCGGCAAATGAACCGGGATCTTCTATTATGCCAGGGAAAGTAAATCCTACACAATGTGAAGCACTAACAATGGTTTGTGCTCAGGTAGTTGGTAATGATATGGCAATTGCTGTAGGCGGAATGCAAGGACAGTACGAACTTAACGTATTTAAACCGGTGATGGCTGCCAACTTTTTACATAGTGCGCAACTTATAGGAGATGCATGCGCTTCATTTGAAGAGCATTGTGCTGCCGGAATTGAACCGAATCATCCGCGTATCAAAACAATGCTTGAAAACTCGCTGATGCTGGTTACCGCTTTAAATACCAAAATAGGTTATTATAAAGCTGCTGAAATTGCAAATACTGCACACGAGAACGGTACTACATTGCGTGAAGAAGCTGTTAATCTTGGTTACGTCACTCCCGAAGAATTTGACGAGTGGGTAAAACCTGAAGATATGGTAGGCGAACTCTAGTCACAAAGTTTATAAAACTAAAAAAGGAAGCATTTTGCAATGCTTCCTTTTTTTATGCTTATTCGGTAAATTCTTATTTGTAAAACTTCTTGTATTTAGGATATGCCAGAAGTGCAAAAACGATCACTCCTGCAAAAATACAAATAGCCTTATTCAGGTTTAAGATGTTGTCACCACTAGCATAACTGTGTAATCCTGATAGCCAGAAATTCACGCCAAAATAGGTCATCAAAATACTTCCGTAAGCTAAGACGGCCATTAAGTTGAAAAACCATCTTCCTCGAAGACCAGGAACTAAGCGCATATGGATTACAAAGGCGTACACCATAATACTGATCAGTGCCCAAGTTTCTTTAGGATCCCATCCCCAATAACGTCCCCAACTTTCGTTAGCCCATTGGCCACCTAAGAAGTTTCCTATGGTTAGCATGACAAGACCAACGGTTAGAGCCATCTCATTAATAATGGTAAGTTCTTTAATATTTAGCTCCATACGCTTCTTATTCTTTGAGTTAGTCAAAAGCATCAAGAGCAACGAAACAATTCCTAAAATCATTCCTAACGTAAACGGGCCATAACTCGCAACGATCACCGCTACGTGAATCATCAACCAGTAACTATCAAGTACCGGTTGCAGGTTAGAGATCGCAGGGTTCAACCAGTTCATACTCGCTCCCCAAAGAATAAAACCGGCAACAAAAGCCGTACTCGCAATGGTAAGCGAACTCTTTCTACCGAAAGCCAATCCAAAGAACATTGTAGCCCAACCTACGTATAGGATCGATTCATAAGCGTCACTCCAAGGCGCGTGCCCCGAAATATACCAGCGCCAGATAAGTCCGGCAGTGTGTAAGGCAAACAAGATGCCTACAGCCAAACCGCTAAGACGTACCATAGTTTTAATAAAGCGGTTGTCTTTAAAAATACGAATGATCACAAAAACAAACATGACTACACTGGCCAATAAATACATCCAATACAACTTGGTAAAAATGTCGTGTTTGTTATAGAAAACTTCGGCATCCACTTTATTCTGAGAAGGAATAACAGCACTTCCGTATTTTTCTTGGAAACTCTTTATGCTCTTCAAAAACGTATCAGCTTTTGAAAAATCCCCGCTCTCATTGCCTTCTCGCAAAGCGGAAAAATAAAGCGGTAAAATCTGTTTGGTGTATAATGAGTCCATCCCTTTAAAACCAGACTCATTAAGTTCTGGGTAAGAAACCCATTTGTTATTCTCGTCATTTACCAGCGGAAAGATTTTAAGAATTTCTCCACTTACTGCGCGATTGAGGAGACCTAAACGTTCTGCAATGTCAATAAAATCTTTGTCAAAACTGTTTTTAACTTCCGCCTGATAAGCCGCGGTTATATAAGGATCAAGTTTGTTGCGCCCCATATTATCTATAAAATCCAAAGCACTCACATACTTCTGATCTTTAGGAACACCGATTATTCCACGTAAACTATCGTTAGCCGGTTTTAGATAAATAAGATCTACATTATACCAGAAAAATGGAGTTTCAACCATAGATAGAAAAACCTGATCTGCTGTAAGTCCTTGATACTTGTCGCTTCGGCTGAGTTTTCTTAGAAGTTTGCTGGAAAAAGTATTCACAGGCATCATACGCCCGCCATCATCCTGAATTACCAATTTACCAAACTTTGCAGCTTCTTCCGCAGGTACTTTATTGGCCATCAAAACCGAGTCGATCTGCTGCGCTGTAGGCACAGTGTGCTGCGTTTCTTCAGCAATTGCAGCCGTCCCCGGAATAAAATCCTCCGGTTGCTCTTCAACCACCTTAGTGTTTCCATTTTCAACGACCACTTCTTGTTCCTGCGCGTGTAAGGCCGTTCCGCTGAAAGCGATCACAGCAGCAATAACACTAAGTTTAGCCTTTTTAGACTTTACTTTATCTAAACGCATTTTGAGATCGCCAAAACGACTTCCTTTATCAAAAAGAATGATCATTAGACCTAGATACAATAAAAAATACCCAATGTACGTGATCCAAGTTCCTACCATATCGTGATTTACCGAAAGAACAGTACCCAGTTCGTCAGGATCAAAACTCGCTTGAAAAAAGCGATAGCCCTTGTGATCCAGTACGTGATTCATATAAATATCATAGTCAAAAGTGTCCTGCGGACCGTTAATTACTGTGATCTCGCTCTCATAAGAAGAGTACACATTGGTCGTTCCGGGATAGCGCTCAGCGATAAAATCATTCAGCTTTATTGAAAACGGAAGTTCCTGAGCTAAGCTTCCATAGGCCATATGAAATTTAAGATCACCAATATCTGTAGATACCATCTCGTTGTTATAACCTTTTCCTCCTAACAGGCCTACAGTTTCCTGACCATCTGGTGTAGTCACGGTTACAAAAAGCGCATCTGCCTGACCTTTTTGCTTTGGAAAAGCTTCAACAATCCCGTTTGTTCCTTTGATCACGGGATCAGGAATCACAAACTGCATCCCGCCCAATTGATACAGTGCGCGTAGTTTAAGCTCTTGCACACTGTCTTTAGCAACTGCATAATCGGTTTGCGTTGCCATTACCCGCGTGCTTCCTTCAAAAGGCGTATCAATCGTATAATTCTCACCATCATAACCAATATTGATCGCACCCTCTGTAGGTTGATTTAGCGCAAAAAGCATATTGTGAATACTCGCCACTTGCCCTTCTTCAAGATAATGCTCGTGTCGCTGTCCATCTCCGGCTTCAACGATTTTCAATTGGGCTTTTCCATCAGTAGTTTCGATAAGGCCTTCTTCTGCCCCATCTATGAATTTTGAAAAAGAAATAGTTACCGGTTTTCCGTCAAAATCGGTTTCCCAGTCAAAGCTGTTATCTAAACGTGTAGATAAATTCAGACGCTTCGGCTCGAGTTTTCTTCGCATAGGAGCACCGTCGCGTTCCCCGTCAATAAAGACATTGAGGTATGTTTTTTCACTTAAAAACGTATTCTGAGTTTCCCCCTCACGAATTGGCATCACCCCTTCAAAACCAATATACCGCGTCCAGGCTGCACCAAAAATGATTAGAATAAAGGCGGCGTGAAATACCAGCGTTGACCATTTTTCTTTACGCCACAGCCTGAATTTCCAAATATTACCAACAAAGTTGACTATAAATAAAATGTGAATTAATTCAAACCACCAGGCTTCATAGACCAGTTCGCGAGTATATGGGGTTGGTGAAGTTTCTTGGCCTGCGTCAAGGATGGTTCCGGTTGCCATCGCTACAGCATAAACAATAAATAAAACGGCCATTAAGCGGGTAGAAAACAGAAAATCTGCAATACGTTTTTGCATGATAAATGTGCAATTTTTTGATGGCGCGAAGATACGAAACAAAAGAGCATTAATAAAGCTTTAACGCCAGCTATTGTCTAGTGTTTTTGCCGTTTTTATGTATTTTTGGAGCGTGATTTCAGTTTCAATAATTGGTACCGGTAATGTGGCTTTTCATCTCGCAAAAGCCTTGAGCACGTCTCAAAGCGCTAAGCTGCAGTTTATTGCCGGAAGATCCACAACGCAATTAACCGACTTTAAAGCCTTTGCGGAAGTAAGCACCCAAGTAAGCGATACCTTCCATTCAGATCTAATTATTTTGGCTGTAAGTGATAATGCTATTGGGGAAATCGCCGAAAAATTGCAATACACTAATGGTCTTTTGGTACATACTTCCGGGAGTACTGCAATGGATGTTTTAGCTCCTAAAACCCGCATTGGCGTATGTTATCCTTTACAGACATTTTCTAAGCGTAAAGATCTGAATTATAGAAAAATACCGTTTTTACTTGAAGCTAATCATCAAGAGGATTATGCATTGCTTGAAAAGCTTTTGGGTAGCTTGAATGCACCTGTTCATCAGATGAATTCTAAGGACCGTGCTTCAATACATCTAGCGGCAGTTTTCAGCAATAATTTTACCAATCATATTTTAACCGAAGCAGCGCAACTTTGTAATCAGCATCAAGTTTCTTTTGAGCTGTTAAAACCGCTATTAGAAGAAACGCTGGAGAAAGCATTTTTAAATGGTCCCGAAAACAGCCAGACCGGACCGGCAAAGCGCCACGATACGCAAACCATTCAAAAGCAGCTTGAGGCTTTAAAGACTTCTGAGCAACAAGAATTATATTCCACATTAACCAAGGCAATACAAAACTATTATGAGCGATAAAAGCTATAAAGAATACTTAAGAGACATCACAACCTTTATTTTTGACGTAGATGGTGTGATGACCGACGGATCATTAATAATCAATACGGAAGGCGAAATGTTTAGAACGATGAACGTTAAAGATGGGTATGCAATCAAATGTGCTTTAGATAACGGTTATAATATCTGCATTATCAGTGGCGGAACCAATGAAGGGGTTCGTAATAGACTTGCAGCACTAGGTGTGACTGACATTCATTTAGGCGCACACACTAAGATGAAGCAGTTCACCAAATACATTGAAGAAAAAAACATCAAGCCTGAAAATGTGTTGTATATGGGTGACGATATTCCTGATTATCCTGTGATGAAAGAAGTTGGGCTGCCCACCTGTCCACAAGATGCTGTAAAAGAAATTAAAGAGGTTGCTAAATATGTTTCTCACAAAAAAGGCGGAAAAGGCTGCGTAAGAGATGTGATTGAGCAAGTTCTTAAAGTGCAGGACAACTGGATGAATTATTTTGACGCAGGTTTAAAACAGCACTAGATAAAATTTAAACTACTACCAAAATTCTGAGCCACCGTTAATGGTGGCTTATTTATTTTGATAACCCGTAACGGCAGCTTCAAGCACCTGTTGTGCAGCATCATGATCTCCGAAACCTTTGGGAACCATTTTAGACGGTCCTTTATAATTGCTGAACCAAAGCCTTATGATATCAGCGACTCCATTATACGTGGCCTCAAGATCTTCTAATGAGTCTAATTGATAAAAAGGTGAATCTTTGGCCACAGCGATCAACTTATCGTCTTGCTCTCCGCGATCCTGAAGGTATAAAACGCCAATGATCTTACATTTAATAACGCTTCCGCGATTTACAGGACTGCCCAAAACAAGAATATCAAGGGGATCACCATCTCCTCCATCTTTCTCAGCAAGCAGTGTTTGCGGGATAAAACCATAATTACCGGGATAACCTATATAATTTACGATTCGACCGGTACCGTCAACCTGCTCCCATTCTATGATTCCTGAGGTTTTATTGACTTCCCATTTCTGTTCTGTGCCTGCCGGAATTTCTATAACCGCATTTACACTTCCATCTTCGGCAATTGCAGGATAATCGGTAAGCAGGTTTTCTTCAGTAGAAGTCTTACAGGAAAATATGGCAACTAGTGCGAATACTATACAGGTTAATCTAATGATCATCAGTCAAAT
The DNA here is from genome assembly GCF_900130045.1 of Leeuwenhoekiella palythoae. Lineage (GTDB taxonomy): Bacteria > Bacteroidota > Bacteroidia > Flavobacteriales > Flavobacteriaceae > Leeuwenhoekiella > Leeuwenhoekiella palythoae. Next base: position 130,936 of record NZ_FQXT01000003.1, on the reverse strand, counting down.
TTTAAATCATACTGGTAATACTCGGCAAGCTTTTGCGCTTCTGTCTTGGTTAGTTGAATTACAGCTCCGTGTTTGGGCGAACTAAAATTAGTAGTTTTCATTTTCCCCTCGTTGAAATGCCCTATATCTTCAAAATTTTTAAAGTCGGTGGTTTCTACAAATCCAAAATTATGCGGATTGATACTGTAAATATCGTACATCAACACAAAGGAATCAGTGCCTATGCGCTGCCATACATTAGGCGCCTCGCACGAACCCGGTTCCATATCAATCCACTCAGGATCATAAATATACCCGGAATTGATCGTATCTGAAAAGGCCATTTTTATCCCTATAGGATTTTCATGAGCGACATACATCATACAAAATCTACCGTCAGGCATTTTAGTGATATCAGCATCTAATACCTGAATAGAGGCATCAGGATATTCAAAGAGTTGCTTCGGCTGAGTTTCTAAAGCAGTAAAATCTTCATTCGCATACGAATAATAGAGTTTGGTCAAGCCGTGCTCCATACGCATCGTGTAATAAACCATCATTTTTCCTTCATCAGGATCATAAATACTTTGAGGGGCCCAAGCGCAGCCTATTTCATCAAAACCTTCAAAGTTCTCATTAAACAGAAAATTACTGTGCGTCCAATGAATTAAATCAAAAGATTTCATCATTACAAATCCTCTATTATTTCCCCAATCATAGTCTTCAATAGGACGCTCCCAGGTGGTATCTCTATACCCTAGATCTTTCGCAAAAAGATGCAGATCAGTCATCACCACATAAAAAGCGCCATCAGGCCCACGTGAAATATGCGGGTCCCGAATTCCTTTTTGACTTGCAATGGTATCGCCTGCAACTATGGGATTTCCTTCATTGATATCTGTAAAAGAATATCCGTCTGTACTAAATGCCATATGCAAGCTATGCGTATCATCTTTAAAATAGGTAAGCAAATAGGCCTGCGTTGCAGTGGAGTCTGCTACAGATTCAGCGGTTTCGTCTGTTCTATTGTAAGTCGCATTATTTTTGCAAGCGGTCAACACCATAAGCAGAAGAGCAAACGGCAGATAAAGTTTTGTGGTCATTAATTATATGATTTTTATATCAGCGTTGAGACTTAAAATGGTTTTGATGAAATCGTCATTATTTTGCGGACTTATATAAATTTCATCATAGAGATTGTACTTAATGATAAGCCCCTTTCTTGCGGTTGCAGGCTTACGCCCTACCCATAGGGTTTTATCTCTAATGATCTCTCGAATATCTTTTAAGGGAATAGAACCGGTTAATGGACCCGATTTATATTTTAACAAAGAAGCTGACAAAGAATAGGAAGTGCCAAAATAAAACCAAATAAAAAGTAAAGAAGTTGGCGTTATACCTAACAGATACCAATACCAACCCGTTGCACTACCCGAATCTGAAAACACACCAATTAACACAAAAAGGGTGATCAGCACGAGCAGAATGCTGAAAAATAAGGGATCTTTTCTACTTTTAAAATTCATAATAAAGGTTAAGTTAACTAAAAAAAGGCTGCAATTTTAAAATTGCAGCCTTTTTAAGTTTTTCCAAGTCTTGGATCTCTTATATGAGATATTTAGATTGAATTACATTAGCATGATGAATCTCGTGCCCGCAAATTATAAAGCCTGCAGCTCTAGTGGTCAACGTGGCATCGCTGGCTGTTCCTTTAAAAGCCAAAGCTTCTTCATCAAAATGCTTAAACAAACTAATCGTACAATCTCTTACGAGTGCATACTCATCTAGTAATTCGTGCATTTGTCTTTGGTTTGCTCGAGATGGCGTTATATAATCATCTTGCTCAAATCCCGGTAGCGGCGTACGATCTCCCCTACCTATTCGCAATGCGCGGTAACAAAAAATACGCTCGGTATCAATTACGTGTTGCAATACTTCTAAAATGGTCCATTTTCCATATTGGTAGGCATACGACCATTTATCTTCAGGGATATCATCATAAAAAGCTATGTTTTTTTCCTTCCCTTCAATCAAAGCATCTAACAATAATTGATCAGGTTTAACGAGTTCTACATAATTCTTGTAGAACGCGTTAAACTCACTATGATCAAGATCTATAACTTTAGCCATTATGCTGAATTACGACTCGCATTAATATTTCCGAATAAAGAGCGCGTCACCATTTTCTCAAACATTTCTAGCTTTTTCTCATCCGGATTTTCTTCGCGTTGCATTTCTTGAATTTTCTTCAATGCAAATTGCTGAATGGTCAACAATGGCAATACGATACGCTCCCGTTCTTGAATTGAAGCCTTACCTGCCTGCTCATCTTCCATAAGTTCGCTGTAACCGGTAACTTTTAGCAATACGCGTTTACTACGCTCATATTCTTCATAAATAAGCTCCCAGAATGCTCCAAACTCAGGATCATCTTTCATATAAGCCGTAAGTGCGAAGAATGATTTGGTCAAACTCATCATACTGTTTTCTAGTAAAGTTCTAAAGAACATGCTATTGTTGTATAATGATTGCACGCGATCAAACTCACCACGCTCCTCTAATTTTTCGATTGCAGTACCTACACCAAAAAATCCGGGAACGTTTTGCTTCAATTGTGACCAAGATCCTACAAAGGGAATCGCACGTAGATCAGAGAAATCCAGTTTATCGCTTCCGCCACGCTTACTAGGACGGCTACCAATGTTAGTCTTCGCATAGAATTTCAAAGTACTCATACGCTCTAAATATCCTAAGAATTTAGGGTGCGCTTTGAAGTCAGAATATGCTTTGTAGCTGATTTCTGCAAGCTCTTCCATCGTCTTACGATCTTCATCCGGGAATGCTTTTGTTTTTTGAGAAAAGACTCCGTTAAAGATCCCTGAACTTAACAACTGCTCTAAGTTGTACTGGCAAGAGTCTGGCGTACCAAAGTTTGAACTAATGGTCTGCCCTTGAACAGTAACCTGAATTTCTTCATCTTCAATTGTATCTCCTAAAGAAGCGTAGAACTGGTGCGTTTTACCACCACCACGTGCTGGTGGTCCACCTCTACCATCAAAGAAAATTACTTTAATTCCAAATTCCCTCGAAACCTGCGTAAGCTCTTCTTTCGCTTTAAAAATACTCCAGTTCGCCATTAGGTATCCTCCATCTTTAGTACCATCACTAAAGCCTAGCATAATGGTTTGCTTCATATTACGCTTTTTCAAATGCGCAGCATAAGCCGGATTGGTGTACAAGCCACGCATAACTTCTTTAGCGATTTTTAAATCAGGAACCGTCTCAAATAAAGGCACAATGTCAACAGTAGGATCTTCCCAACCGGTAAGATGTATCATAGAGAACGCCTGCATTACATTGAGCCCGGTCTGGTTGTTACTAATAATGTAACGATTACAACTACGCTCGCCGTTTTGCTTCTGAATATCTTGCATCGCATAAATACTTTCTAAAGTTTTACGAGCAATATCATCTTGCAGGGTTGAAGGATCAACAGAACCTTTTACATCCTGAAGTACTTTAATTTGTTCTTCTTCTGAAAGTTCAAGATAATTATCTGGGAAAATACCCAAGTTATCCTTAGCACATTGCTTTACGATCTCTTCCATAACGTGCATATGCACACGACTATCCTGACGAATGTCTAGCACAGCAAAGTGATAACCAAACATTTTTACTTTATTCAGAATATCATCAATTTCTTCTAGGAATAAGCTTTCGTGGCGCTCAACTACGATTTTACGTATACGAAGCAGGGTAGTTTCTAATTCTTCAAGGGACACAGTAACCTCGTCTCCCGGAAGGAAAATACTCTCATATAGCCGTTTTTCTAAATCTGCAAGCGGTTCTTCGGTTCCTACAAAAGTGATGCGGCGGCGAAGACTGCGTATATCGCGATAGTAGTTCTTAATAATGGTGTTACGTAAACGTGCAGCAACCTTTAAGGTGATTTCGGTAGTTACAAATGGGTTTCCGTCACGGTCACCTCCAGGCCAGAATCCTAAGTCGATTACTTCGTTATCAAAAGCTTCTCCTTTAAAAACATTCTGACGTACGTAATTGTAAATATGGCTTGAGGCCTTGTAAAATACATTCTCAAGATACCAGATTAAACTTACTGCTTCATCGTATGGCGTAGGTTTTTCTTTCTTAAAAAATGGTGTTTTACCTAATTGAGACAACAACTTCTTAATCATCTCAACATTGTTTTCATTAATGGCTTTACTCAAGTCATTAATGATCCCCAATACAGCTCCCGGATAAAATTGTGTAGGGTGTGCTGTAAGAACAGGTCTTATTTTAAAATCCTGAAGATAGGCTTTAAGCTCTTCGGTTTTTGATTGCGCTTCTGCCTCTTCTTTAATGTTACGAAGAGTTCCGCGCCCGTCCATATTATTTACGGTACGATAGGCTGCATCTTCGATTGCATCAAAGAGTACCACCTGACGCTCTATATATTGAATAAATCTAAAGAGCAAGTCATAGCGCTCCTCTTCAGAGACATCACGTTGATACTTATCAAAGAAGTAATTAACGATTTTTTCTGGGTTGTAATGCTTATCATAACCACGGGTACAAATACGATCAAAAAGTGGCAAAAGCACTCCGGTATCGGTTATTCCGTGGAATGGTAAGGTCATGAACAAGCTGTTATAGACCTGATATTTGGATTTTACCAGGTTATTAAAGCGTTCTAATTTTGGTTGTCTGGACATAAATAGTCTGGTTTTAGAATAAAAAAACCCTTTGTCAACAAAGCCAAAGGGTATATTATAAAAATATGCTTTGGTTTACTTTACAAATCTTGAAAAATACTATGCATTAAACGTTTCTTATCGTTAATGCTTTCATCAAGAGAAATCATTGTTTCAGTACGGTACACCCCTTCAATATCATCTAACATAAAGATAATATTTTTAGCGTGCTCTGTATTCTTCGCACGTACCTTACAGAAAATATTAAACTTGCCTGTAGTTACGTGCGCTACCGTAACATAAGGAATTTGGTTAATACGCTCCAAAACAAATGTGGTTTGACTGGTCTTATTTATATAAATACCTACGTAAGCAATGAAAGAATAGCCAAGTTTTGCATAGTCAAGCGTTAAGGATGACCCCACAATAATACCTGCTTCTTCCATCTTTTTTACACGTACGTGAACAGTACCTGCAGATATCAACAACTTCTTTGCTATATCTGTAAAAGGAGTTCGGGTATTCTCAATCAGCATATCTAAGATTTGATGATCAACCTCGTCTAATTTGAATTTTGCCATTATTAAGTAATTAAATTATATATAAATCAAAAATAATATAAAATCACTGAATAATTCATAATAAATTGTTGCTTTTTACCGAAAACGTTGTAGGTAAATTACTATTTGCTTGAAGATTCTCAAGATTTGTCCCTACTTCTAGTTGCATTCCTTCTGGAATTTGAATTTCTTTTTGATGAAAATTCAACTCCTTATGCCCCACAAAATCATCTAAATCAGCGATCTGGGCTATTTTAGGTACAAAATACAAGGTACCATTCTTTAAAGTTTCTTCATATTGAATAGCCATATCGGTTACTCCAATTTGGGGAATATTCACATTGCGAATTATGCAATCAAAGTAGCACTTTTTGTTCTCCGGAATAGCGAAATACGAATTTGAGTCCCCTATTTCTTCAGATTTGAGCAATAAAACCGACTCAAAAACGCGAATTAATGATAAAAACATAAAACATCTGGTCTGCTCCCGCTCGTAATCTCCGGGAAAATGACCAGCTTCAAACAAGATGGTAGGTATATTTAATTGCTGCAAGGTATCCCCCACACAGTTAAGATTAAATCCATCATCATAACGCCCCACACTTCCCGGAATAAATTGCTGAAGCATTTCATTGAGATCACTTATAACAGACATTCCTATTTTTCTAGATGCCGTCACGGTGCGCAATTCATCCTGAGATGGTGATAAAAAGGATACTATAGCGCTCTTGGCCGGACTTCCTACACCAAATATGGTGCGCTGTCCGTGTAAATTAAGACAATAATCAGGTTTGATCGAAGTATAAGCCTCTTTAAGAATGCTACTCTCAGGCTGTGTTAAGTTCTGCGCATCTCTATTTAAATCTACCTGATTGGCATTAACACGAGTATATGCCTCAGCGCCGTCAGGATTGAGCAATGGGATCATAGTAAACGTGCACGCATTTAAAAGGTGCTTAACTTCAGTTTGATCCTGATGTGTAGCAAACCACCTAAAAAGGTCAAATAAAGCTTTGGTTGTGGTGCTTTCATTCCCATGCATTTGAGACCAACCTAAGATCTGAATAGGACCGGTACCAAAAGTCACCGATTGTATCAGACGCTTCTCAACAGAATAACCCAAACTTTTTACTTGAAACAGTTCTGGAAGTTGATCAATTAGCGGTTGTATATGTGAAGTTGTAATGTAACGGCCGAACAAGGCTTTCTCGTGATGAAGCTTATGCCAATCACATAAAGTGGTATAATTCATAAGTATTTAAATAAGTCACAAATGTAAACATTCGAGATGTTACAAATGTAAACGAAAAGTTACATCTCATTTGTTCACATCAATAAACAAGATGTTTTTCTAATAACCAACACAAAAGGAATAATTCCAAAGAGCACTTTTAATTATAATAATAATCTTTTTTACAGTTATTTAGATTGTTCTTTTTAAGCTAAAGCTTCAATTCAAAATACGTCTGTTCACAAATGTAATTTTACAATTGTATCCATATTATTTACATTTGTAATGTAATTTAGTTACTATATAATTTACAATGGTAAACAGCGAATTATTTACTAAAAGGCTTCAGAAAATAATGGATGAGTACGATTTGAACGCTACTTCATTTGCTGATGCTATTGATGTGGGGCGCTCTTCGATCTCTCATATTATTTCCGGTAGAAATAAACCAAGTCTAGAATTTGTAATGAAGATCATTGAGGCCTTCCCTGAAGTAGAGCTGTACTGGCTCTTAAATGGAAAAGGAAGCTTTCCTAAAAGTCGAGTCACAAAACGAGCTCCTATTGTGAGTTCGCAGCTTGCAGCAAATTTTGATGATGAACCGGTAGCGCTAGCCTCTAATTCCACAGATGCTTCAAGCACTGCTCAGCCAACTCCAGACACTAGTCCTTCGACTAAATCAGATATTGAGCGTATTGTGATCTTTTATAAGGACGGAACCTTTAAAAGTTTCCATCCATAATCGCCAGAATGTTTATTCTTCGCTAACTTTGGTCTAACCAAAATAATGTGTTCTCCTATGCGGTATTTTTGCTTTTCGCTGCTCGCAATGCTTCTTCTCAACTCGTGTTATAATCCTGAACGCAACTGCACCGATTTTAAGACGGGCTCCTTTGAGTTTGAGACCTATTTGGATGGCGAAGTTGTAAAAACAACATTTACACGTAATGACACCTTAGAAATTGATTATTATAAGGGTCAAGCAGATTCTTCAAGCATTCGTTGGATCAATGATTGTGAATATATTGCGAAAAAGATCAATCCTCAAAGTATGATGGATCGCAAAGCGCTACATTTTAAAATTCTTACAACTCAAGGTAACTCCTACACTTTTGAATATGCCTTGGTTGGAGACTCTAAAAAACAGAAAGGAACAGCCGTTAAAGTGAAATAATTTGATTTACATAAAATCCGAATGTTTGATTATATAACGCAAAAGCATCTGTTTAAACTTTGTACTATATTTATCCTGTTTTATAAATGATGTATTTTACTCATCATTGTCACAGGAAAAATCCTAAAGGCAATTATTACAAACGAATTTTTAATTTCGAGGCATCCCGATAGCGATCGGAATGGAGTATTAAATACTTTGGGGTGCTCGTAAAATCTGAAGCTTTTGTCTCGTGCTATTTTTTATACCTTCCTATGCTTTTGTCTGTTTTGTTTCAGACCCTCTTTTGGTCAGGATACCAATGTAAAAAATATCATTGATGAACTTCTGCAAAAACGATTCACCACATTTGATTCTTTGCAGAAATACACCTCTCGATTCAGACGCGATTCTCTAGGTATTACATCTTTTATTGATCGCGCTCAAAAAGCCAATTATGATTTTGGCGAAGCCTTTGGTGAAAATTTATATGGAATTTTTCTAAGAGATCGCTCGTATTATGACGAATCTATAGCGCATCATCAAAGAGCTCTAACCTTAGCCGAAACCATCAATGATGTAGAATTAGAAGTTTCTATTCTCAATATGACCGGCGTAGTATACCGAAGAATTGATGCGGTAAGTTCTGCACTTGACAATCATAATGCTGCACTCGCTTTAGCGGAAAGTCAACCTAAAAAATCCAATGCGCTTTTAAAAGGCATTGCAATCTCACAAAACAGCATAGGAAACATCTATTTGCTTTTACGCGATTATGAGCAGGCAGAGAAATTCTTTAAGATGGCCATTAACAGTGAGATCAACTTGACGAGCGATCTGGGTATGGCAATCAATTATGCTAATCTGGGGATCACTTATGAAGAGCGCGAACTTTACGATAAGGCGTTGATTAATTATCAGAAGTCTTTAGAATATAATGAGAAGATCAATAGTGATTTAGGTAGGGTCATTTGTCATAATAGTATAGGCCAAGTCTATTTAAAACAAGGAAAGCCACAAGAAGCCCTAGCGCTTATAAAACCTTCGTTGCCCAAAGCTCTTAAGATAGGCGATAAATTTTATATCGCGTTGACATATATTAATTTGGGCTGGGCCAATAGCGAAGTGGGCAATTTAAGTCTCGGAGAGAACTATCTCCTAAAAGGAAAAAATATAGCCAAGGAAAACGATCAAAAGCAGTTTTTAAGCCTGGCTTATATGCACCTTTCTCAACTTAAAGAGAAAACCGGGGATTATAATGCGGCTTTACAGTATCAACGTAAATCTCAGGAAGTACAAGAGGCTTATCTCAATGAAGCCAATCACAAATATGTAAGTAACCTCATTTACAAATACGATACTGAACAAAAGAAAAATACGATTAGCTTACTGCAGCAAAATAATGAGATTGCGCAAATTCAACTCAGTCAAAGCCGCAAGAACAACATCTTTATTCTCTTAGTTGCGTTCCTTATCTTGATCATTCTCATCATTTTATATCGTCAAACCCAATTAAGAAATCAAAAGCAACGCTTAAATGCAGAGCAAAAATTAATGCGCTCTCAAATGAATCCGCATTTTATTTTTAACGCTTTGCTTTCCATACGTATTTATTTACAGAACAGCAATCTTGAGGATGCTACTAACTACCTCAATCAATTTGCAAAACTTATTCGGTCTATTTTATCCAGTTCGCTAGAAAAAGAAATTACACTTGCCGAAGAACTCGAAACGATGCGCTTGTACGTCAATATTGAAAATATCAGATTTTGTAATGAAATTGATTATAAAGAAACTATTGATGATCAAGTAGACATCTCGGCTATTAAAATTCCATCGCTCATTTTACAACCTTTTTTAGAAAATGCTTTATGGCACGGCTTGCAAGCCAAAGAAGGTTATAAGCGACTTGCTCTAGATGTAAAGAAAAAAGATGAGCATTATATAACAATTACCATTACAGATAATGGCATAGGCAGAAAGAAAACTATGGAAATGCCTAGTGAAAAAATCAATACTCAAAAGAAATCAATAGGGATCAACCTTACGTTAAAGCGACTGCAAAACTTCTCGAAGAATCTAAGACACAATTACACCCTTAATTTCATTGATTTGTATGATGCTAACCAAAAGCCTAAAGGCACGCAAGTACTACTCAATTTGCCTATCAAATAACAATTTTCTGAGAACCACCTATCCCAAAGTGCTCGTTAAGTACTAAGATCAGTTTGCTTTTATCAATTGGCTTGGTTAGGTAATCACTCATTCCGCAATCAATACCTTTATCCATTGCGCTCAGCGTAGAATCTGCTGAAAGCCCTAAAATCACCGTCGCTTTGTTAGCTAACTTGATTTGTTTGGTTGCCTCATACCCGTCTATATCCGGCATATGAACATCCATAAAAATAAGGTCATACTTCTTTTTCTGAGCTTTAGAGACAGCATCTTTACCGGTGTATGCAATATCTGCGTCTAAGCCGAGTTTCTTGAGCAATTGCGAGAGTACAATAACGTTTAGCTTGTTGTCATCAACTGCAAGTATATTAAGATTCGGAATCTCAGATTTTGGGGTAGTGTCTTTTGTTGTGCAATTTTCAACAGCTGTATCAAAAGTAAGCGCAATGCTAAACTCAGAACCTTTACCCTCTTGACTCTTGACCGAAATTTTCCCTTTTAATAATTCGACCAAATGTTTTGCAATAGAAAGGCCAATTCCGCCTCCACTGTGTTTTTTGCGCATTCCCGTATCCAGCTGAATAAAGCGCTCAAAGATCTTATCTAATTTATCCTGAGGAATACCTATTCCCGTGTCTTTGACGCTGATAGAGAGATGGGTTTTGTTTTCACTTACCTCCTCTTTATAGAGCACCTTTATACTTCCGGATTCGGTGAACTTGATAGCGTTACTGATAATATTATTAATGATCTGCTCATATTTAGCACGATCTCCCAATACAAAACTATGTTCTTCGGCTTCGATTTTTAATTCAAATGCAATGCCTTTGTCTTTTAAAACCTGAAGGTTAAACTGTTCAATATTCTTTAAAATATCAGACGGACAAAATTTAATATGGGCAACTTCAGAAAAGCCAGACTCAATCTTGTCTAGACGCAAAATATCGTTGATTAGATTGAGTAAGGTTTTTGACGATTGTTTTAAAAGAGATAAGTAATGTTCTTCTTCAAACGTATTCGTTCCAGAACCTATAAGATCGGTGATCCCTACAATTGCATTTAACGGAGTTCTGATCTCGTGACTCATATTAGATAGAAATTCCGTTTTAGCGATTGAAGCTTGATTGGCACGCTGCGTTTGTTCCTCAAGATGCTGATTGACCTTTTTCAATTCTTTGTTGATAATAAAGGTGCGTCTTGCGGCAACTTGAGCGTTTCGGTTGAAAAAAGAAAGCAAACCAATTGCCAGAGATAAAATTAGCCCCACTGCCAACGCAATATTGATCAGCAACATTTCTTCAGCAAAGAAATCTGGATTAGAAAAGGTAAGTTGAAAATTCCAGGATTCATTTAAATCAGAATCCATAATCATCGCAGTCTCAAAAATGTAATATGGATCTTTCTGAGCTAAATCATAATTATTATAATTATAAAATTGAGTCCCTTCTTCATCAAAAATTTGAATCGCAAAGTCTTTAAGATAATAACTTAACCGATCAAATTCCTCATTAAAGTTCATTCCACCGGTTACGGTTCCTCGAAATTCATCATTAATATACACCGGGACATCAATAAGAAAAGAATCACCGCCTTGCGAAAGGTGCAACCATTGAGTAATGTTTGTAATCCCTTGGTTTGATTTACTTTTCCAGTCCTCAAAACGGTAGGCTAACTTTGAAATATCTAGTCCTATAGCAGGTACATTAGGCCTTCTAGGATACACATCTTCAATAATACCATCTGCGTTGATGATCTCAACAAAATCTAAAGACTCATTTTGCTTGAGCAAACGCTTCGCATCTTGTTTCCAATAATCATAGTATGCGCCGTCAGTTTCTTCAATGCGCTCTGTAAGGTTTTGAAGCGCCTGCACATTACTGCGTACGGTGCGCTTAAAGTCTTGTGTGGCCAAGCTTCCGGTTAATTGTACTTGGTCTGAAAGCTTCTGAGGTAAGGCTACTTTGTAGCTGTGATACACATAAAAGCAAACGAGCGCCGGTATCAAAAACCAGAGGAAGGCTATAAAATAGTGTTTGGGGGGTATTCCTTTTGCCATCTAGGAAGTAGCTGTCGCTTATTAATAATTTAATGTTAAAAGTACAGATTTTCTTGCGAGTGAAGCACTATAAAACAATAAATAATCGATTAACGACCTAAAATAATTATTAAAAATAATTATAACGAAAGAAAATTCTTACTTTTTACTTTTTTGTTGGTTTCTTAAAAGCTGATTTTGTTCTTCAAGTAAGGTTTCCATTCGTGACAAAAGCTGAATGTTTTTTGGAGTTTCAACAGCAGGATTCTGATCATCTTCACTTTGTCTTTTCAAACTATTCATCAATTTTACCACAATAAAGACAACAATGGCAATGATAAAAAAGTCAATCAATACCTCAATCAATTCTCCATAGCCAATGGCGATTTCTTCAACAGCAGTGCCGTCTACGGCGATATATGCGTCTTTCAGTACAATCTTTTTATTGGCTAGACGCACGCCATCTGTGAGTAACGAAAGTGGAGGCATCATAATTTTTTTTACAATGACATCTACTACACTTTGAAAAGCCGCACCGATGATCACACCAATAGCAATATCAACCATATTGCCTTTTACAGCAAAATTCTTAAACTCCTGAATTAATCCCATAATTTAAAATAATGATCCTTGACTCCCATCCCCTTTTATGTGATCCTCTTGATCGTTCTCAGAATGAGCTGTCTCTTCTGATTCTGAATGGGTTTCAACATCCTGTTCAGGCTGTGCTTCCACGGGCTCCTCATAAGGTAGCGGGTCTAATAAATTGATCTGCTTGAGCTTTTCTGTATAAAATTGATTACCTAAAGCGTTTATTCCTTTAATCGATATAAAATCCTCTATATCAACAGTTTCGTTAGGCTTTTGATCCTTGTTGCGCTCTTTGTAAAAAACCATTTCTACCACTGGCCTATGGTCTGTAGAAACAAGCTCTAATTGGGTATTTTCGTGATCAGAAACAAACGATTCTTCTTTTTCAGGATTATCAATCAGAAAGCGTTTTACATAATAACGTTCTCTGTTTCCATCCCAATAGATCGCCGATATGGGTTTAGCAGGAATCCATTTTTCTAATACGATCATTTTATCGTCAAAACGCGTGGTAAGTTCCGGAGTTATGGTTTTGGCGATTCCATCTTGAGTGATGATCAACAGCCTGTCTTCCCCTTTAAATTCTCCCAGAAGTTCTCCTCGACCATCCACATTTAAACGCTGAATGGTATCATCAAACCAGATTTTTCTAGGCTTTAATGTAGAAACTCCTTTTTCTTTTAGCTCTACAGTGCGTACAGCGTGTTTGGTCGCAAGGTTTCCGTTAGCGTTTCGGCCTTTGATAAGAATATCAGAAAAGTCTAGATCAAACTTTAACTTCTTTATATTTCCTACCGCTCTCAAATAAACGGATACTACTTCAGCCTCCCCATTAGGATTTGCAGAAAAATAAAGCACTTGAGAGCCTTTTTTCCCTTTAGTCATATCATACTCGCGGTCTCGCGTCGTACTGGTGACATTAAAGCGCTTGACATAAGTTGCGCCTCCTTTTCCGTCACGATACAACATATTATAAATGGTACGCTTGTCTTTCTTTTTAAATACGGCTACGTGTATGATGTCTTTACCCACAAAGGTTTTGGTATCCACCTTAGACACCATCATTTTTCCTTCTTTAGTAAAAACTATAATATCATCAATATCAGCACAATCTGTGACATACTCGTCTTTCTTGAGAGACGTACCCACAAAACCTTCTTTACGATTCACATAAAGTTTTGTGTTGCGAATAACCACTTTTGACGCTTCGATATCATCAAAAAGTTTGATCTCAGTTTTGCGCTCTCTACCGGCGCCATATTCTTTCTTAAGTCTTTTGAAATAAGCAATGGCGAACTCCGTAAGATGCTCTAAATGATGTTTTACTTCAGCGATCTGATCTTCTAGCGCCTCAATGCGCTGCTGCGCTTTATCTATATCAAATTTTGAAATTCGCTTGATACGAATTTCAGTCAGGCGCACAAGATCTTCTTCAACCACAGGACGTTTTAGATGTCCTATATGTGGTTTTAAACCTTCATTGATCGCGTGTAAAACGCCATCCCAAGTGGTCTCTTCTTCAATATCACGGTATATTCTATTTTCGATAAAAATGCGTTCTAAAGAAGCATAATGCCATTGATTTTCTAACTCCTCAAGTTGTATTTCGAGCTCCTGACGCAATAAATCTTTAGTGCGTTCTGTTGAAATACGCAGCATCTCACTGACGCCTACAAATAACGGTTTGTTATCTTCAATCACACAGCCTAAAGGCGAAATAGAAACCTCACAATTAGTAAACGCGTAAAGCGCCCCAATGGTTTTATCAGGAGAAAGTCCGGCTGGTAAATGCACTAAGATTTCAACTTCAGAAGAGGTGTTATCCTCTATGCGTTTTATTTTAAGCTTTCCTTTATCATTCGCCTTTAAAATACTATCTATCAGAGAGGTAGTAGTGGTGGTAAAAGGTATTTCAGTGATTACTAAAGTATTCTTATCCTGCTGACTGATCTTAGCACGTACGCGTACTCGACCGCCTCGTTTTCCATCTTTGTAATCACTAAAATCTGCTTCTCCTGCGGAAGGAAAATCCGGTAGTATTTTAAATTTCTTTCCTTCTAAATGTTTTACCGAAGCATCGATCAATTCGATAAAATTATGCGGAAGCACCTTCGTACTTAAACCTACCGCAATACCTTCGGCACCTTGTGCTAACAATAATGGGAATTTAACCGGAAGATTTATAGGTTCTTTTCTTCTTCCATCGTACGAAGCTTGCCAATCTGTAATTTTCGGACTAAACAATACTTCCAACGCAAATTTTGAAAGTCGGGCTTCAATATAACGCGAAGCTGCAGCGCTGTCACCGGTTAAGGTATTCCCCCAGTTTCCTTGGGTATCGATCAACAGATCTTTTTGCCCCATTTGCACCATTGCATCGGCAATACTCGCGTCACCGTGCGGGTGATACTGCATCGTATGCCCAACAATGTTTGCCACTTTGTTGTAGCGGCCATCATCAAGATCTTTCATCGAGTGCATGATACGGCGTTGTACAGGTTTAAAACCATCTTCAATCGCCGGTACCGCACGTTCTAAAATAACATAAGAGGCATAATCCAGAAACCAGTCTTTAAACATACCCGTTACTCGGGTTATGGTTTCACCTGAATTTTCGTCGTCTGGTTGTTCTAAATTTGGATCTTCGTAGTTTTCGCTCATAGTTTCTTTATCTCAAAAAGATAAATGGAGATTCTTATTCTAATTTTCTAATACAGGATCTAACTCCACCTTAAGATTATTAATAATAAACTTCTGGCGGTCTGGCGTGTTTTTGCCCATATAGAACTGTAAAATTTCTTCAATAGACATCGCTTCGTCAAGCATAATTGGCGCTAAACGGATACTGTCACCAATAAAGTGTTTGAACTCGTCTGGAGAAATTTCACCTAAACCTTTAAATCGAGTGATCTCTGGTTTTCCGCTTAATTCTTCAATTGCATCACGACGCTCCTGCTCGCTATAACAGTAAATTGTTTTTTTCTTATTACGTACTCTAAAGAGTGGCGTTTCTAAAATATATAAATGTCCCTCTTTGATAAGCTCAGGGAAAAATTGCAAAAAGAACGTTATAAGCAATAATCTAATGTGCATTCCATCAACATCGGCATCAGTTGCGATCACAATGTTGTTGTAACGCAAATCTTCCATAGATTCTTCAATATTTAAAGCAGATTGCAAGAGATTGAATTCTTCATTCTCATATACAATCTTCTTACTCATATTGTACGAGTTGAGCGGTTTACCTCGTAAACTAAAAACCGCCTGGGTATTTACATCTCGGGATTTTGTAATAGACCCTGATGCCGAATCTCCCTCGGTTATAAATAATGTGCTCTCCAGATTGCGCTCCTTCTTACTGTCTGTTAAATGTACGCGGCAATCTCTTAGTTTTTTGTTGTGTAAGCTTGCCTTTTTAGCACGCTCTTTTGCCAGTTTTCTAATTCCGCTTAGCTCGGTACGCTCCCGCTCTGCCTGTAGAATTTTGCGCTGAAGTTTTTCGGCGGTTTCCGGGTTTTTATGCAGATAGTTATCCAGTTTGGTCTTGAGAAAGTCATTGACATAGGTACGTACCGTAGGCAAATCTCCTCCCATATCAGTAGAACCTAATTTGGTTTTGGTCTGTGACTCAAAAACCGGCTCCATGACTTTAATACTTATTGCCGAAACAATAGACTTACGTATATCTGAAGCATCATAATTTTTATTGTAAAACTCACGTATAGTCTTAACCACGGCTTCTCTAAAAGCCGCCTGATGCGTACCTCCTTGTGTGGTATTCTGACCATTCACAAACGAGTGATATTCTTCAGAATACTGCGTGCGGCTGTGGGTAAGCGCTACTTCAATATCGTCACCGCGTAAGTGAATAATTGGATACAGCACATCATTCTCGGCGATACGGTCGCCCAAAAGATCTTTCAGTCCATTTTCTGAATAGAATTTTTCCCCATTAAAAACTATGGTCAATCCCGGATTGAGGTAAACATAGTTTTTAAGCATTCGCGAAACATACTCATTTCTAAATTTGTAATTCTTAAAAATGGTATCATCCGGCACAAAAGTCACTTTAGTACCCTTGCGGCGTGAGGTTTCTTCCAGAAACTCTTGATCTTTTAAAGTACCGCGTTCAAATTCTGCGGAAGCAGATTGCCCGTCACGGGTAGATTCTACTCTAAAATATTCAGAAAGTGCATTTACCGCTTTGGTACCTACACCATTTAATCCCACCGATTTTTTAAAGGCACGAGAATCATACTTACCACCGGTATTCATTTTTGAAACCACATCAACCACCTTCCCTAGCGGGATCCCACGGCCATAATCACGAATGATCACGCGTGTTCCTTGAATACTAACTTCAATGGTTTTACCGGAGCCCATTACAAACTCATCAATTGAGTTGTCTAAAACCTCTTTTAAAAGAATGTAAATTCCATCGTCTGCACTAGATCCATCGCCCAGTTTCCCGATGTACATCCCCGGACGCATACGTATATGTTCTTTCCAGTCAAGGGATCTAATATTGTCCTCGGTGTATTTTGTTTCTTCAGCCATAAAATAAAAGGGATGTCCGCTAATATAGCATTTCACAGAGGTTTTTTAAAGCCTCAAAAGTCATTTTAATTAACAAAGTTTTTAAGAATCTGGATCAAAAAGCTAACTCTTTGAAAGCTAGAGAATAGATTCTCCGTTTAAATCTGTTGTCAAAACTTCGCTCATATAATCA
Source organism: Leeuwenhoekiella palythoae (assembly GCF_900130045.1). Lineage (GTDB taxonomy): Bacteria > Bacteroidota > Bacteroidia > Flavobacteriales > Flavobacteriaceae > Leeuwenhoekiella > Leeuwenhoekiella palythoae. The sequence continues at coordinate 113,789 of NZ_FQXT01000003.1, read as the reverse complement.
AAAAACGGCAACAACAGCTTAAAGTGTTGTAATAAGGTTTGCTGAAAATCTTCTGCGAGGACTTCGGCATCTGTGTATTGGTGCGTGACAAAAAAGTTTTTATTCTTGATCAGATCAATATTAGGGTCGTCTTTGCTAAAACCTTTTGGAGCTGTTTTTACCTGACTTTCAGTATTAAATCCGCCGTAGACCGACTTAAATTCTTTTTGATTTAAAATAGATCGTATGGGGTCTGCGTCAAACTCAAACTCCTTGCGTATTCTAAGCAAATCAGCCGATTCTGGCTTAAAGAAACCACCTCCGGCAAAACTGGCACCGGGCGCCATCTGAAAATAAAAACTACCTCTTCGCTGCACGCCAGATCTAGAAAAAATAGCTCCTCTGTTGGTTTTATACGGATTTTTATTCTTGCTAAAACGTATATCTCTGTTGATCCTAAATACTTTTGCGCGCTCAATCTCTTCAAAATTGTTCAACTGACTCTTGGTGTCTTCACAAAATTGCTTGAACTGTTTTTCAAGGATTTTATATTCATCCTTATGCGCATCCATCCACTCTTTATGGTTGTTTTCTTTAAGTTCGTTTAAAAACGGAAAATAGGCTGCGGGGAGTTTAGTTGACATTAAAATAGCTTTTACAATGCAGTTAGAATTAATCTAGATTACAGGTCTAAAAGTCGAACTTTCTAAAAAATTATTACTTTAGATTATCGAAATTTTATACCCGATACCCGATCATTTTTGAAATTTAAAATTAACCAATTATGACTTCAAGTAAACCTAATCGTACGTTTTGGATAATCACCACTTTAGCAATTATTTGGAATTTAATGGGCGTTTTTGCCTTTATGGGTCAGACCTTTGTTAGTAGTGCTGCTCTTGCTGAATTACCAGCAGATCAAGCCGAACTTATTCAAAGCACACCGCAATGGCTTAAGGGAATTTTTGCTATTGCGACGATTACCGGTTTTATAGGAAGCTTGCTTTTATTACTGCGCAGAACTTCTGCAGTCACCTTGTTTTTGATTTCTTTGGTGGGGGTTCTGATTCAAATGGGATATTCCTTTTTTGCAACGCCGGCGATTGAAGTCTACGGAATGGTACAAGGTTTACTGATGCCTCTGATCGTGATCTTTATTGCAGTCTACCTTTATTTCTTCAGTAAACGCAGCCTTAAACAAGGCTTTTTAAAGAATTAAAATGGTTACTTACAGCCATTTTTTCCGTTTGAAATAGTACAGCAATCCTAAAAACACAAGGATCATTGCTGCCCATAAATAATAGTACCCGTATTTTAGATGCAACTCGGGGATATATTCAAAATTCATCCCATAAATACCTGCCATAAACGTAAGCGGAATAAAAATACTGGCCATAATAGTCAATACTTTCATCACCTCGTTCATCTTGTTGCTTATGGTGGTCATATACATATCCATCAGGCCCCAGGTCATTTCTCGATAAATATCAATACTATCAGTCACTTGTGTCACGTGATCATACAAGTCGCGTATGTACGTAATCGTGCGTTCATCAATAAGCTGACTGTCTATCTTTTCCAACCTGTTGACCACTTCTCTAAACGGAAAGACAGCTTTTCGCAAACGCAAAACCTCCCGCTTCAACTCTTGAATATCTTGTGTGATATCTTGATCTGCAGCATTAGAAAATAAAATATCTTCTAACGATTCTATGCGATCGCTCATCGTTTCAATTAAAGTGAAATAGTGATCCACTACCGCATCCATAATAGCAAACATCAAATAGTCTGCACCTGCATTGCGCACTCGCCCTTTGGCATTGGCGATGCGCTGTCGCAACGAGTCAAACACATCCCCGTCAGCTTCTTGAAATGTGATCAGGTAATTTTCGCCCAAAACAAGACTAATGTGTTCATTCATAAAAACACCCTCACTGTTATAATAGAGCATTTTAAACACAATAAATAAATAATCTGGGTACTCATCAATCTTGGGCCGTTGGCTGGTATCTACGATATCTTCTAATATAAGCGGATGCAATTTATAGTGATCCCCCAGTTTTTCTATTTGATCAATATCGCTCAGCCCATTGACATTGATCCAGCTAATTTCTTCCGGATGCTTTTTATTGAATGCCTGCGAAACATCATCAACCGTGATATTTTTATGTGTAGAAGGAGAATAATCAATAAGCTCAACCGTCACGTGCTTCTGTTCCTTACTACCCGTATAGGTAAGTGTTCCGGGCACATCGTTTTGTATCTTCTTGTGCGCCAGCTTTATTTTTGGAATTTTAGGGATTCTCGGCTTCTTAATCTTTATTCTCTTTGACATCCATTACAATTTAGTAGGTTAAAAATAGAAAAAGTCCGCCATACGACGGACTTTTAAAATCTGATTATCTAGAAATCAAGGTCAACTTATGCGTGTTGTAAGTCGTGCTTACCTTCATTAATTTCCTCAATTACTTTAGCATTAAATGCCGGTAAATCGTTAGGGTTTCTACTAGTTACTAACGCTTCGTCTACCACAACTTCTTTATCTACCCACAGTGCACCTGCGTTTTCCAGATCTTTTTTGATTGATGAGAATGAAGTTAACGTTCTTCCTTCGACTACATCAGCGCTGATCAATAATTGAGGTGCGTGGCAAATTGCAGCCACAGGTTTATGCTGTTTAAAGAAATCTCTAATAAATACAAGCGCATTTTCATTTCTTCTCAGCTGATCCGGATTAATCACTCCACCCGGCAATACTAAAGCATTATAATCTTTTGCTGAAACTTCGTCTAAGGTCTTATCAACATCATAATCTTTCCCCCAGTCGGTTTCTGCCCACGCTTTAATTGTTCCTTTTTTTTCGCTTACAATATCAACTTGAAAGCCTTCTTTTTTCATTGCTTCTAATGGAGAAGTTAATTCACTTTCTTCAAATCCGTTAGTTGCTAAAATTGCTACCTTTTTCATAGTATATTGTTTTTGTTGGTTATAAAATCAATTCACTTACAAAGATAGCCAGCAGGTATGCGCTGCCGGGTTAAGACCGGGTTAAAGCTTTATTCATAAGGGTTAAGCTTTGTTAAGCTCTGGCAGATTTAACTTAAATTAAGTCAATGTTCCTCAAGATTGATCTCTTGCAGGATAAGACCAGATGCTTGAGCGATGTGTGTAAGTTTATAAGAGATGCTTCCGTCTAGACTCTTCTCAAAAGCCTCCCAGGAAAGAATTCCGCTTCCTAGATCAAAAAGCGCGCCCATCATTAAGCGCACCTGATGTCGCTTAAAACCGGCACCCACAACTTTGAACACATAGGAATGCTTCGGAAAAAAACTAGCTGTGTACAAAGTATTTTCTTCAATAACTGAAGATTCAATCGTCATAAGCGTTTGCGTTTCGGCGGTAGCCTTGTAAGCATAATTTCGATAATCGTGCGTTCCCTGCATTAGGCTTGCACCGCGCTGCATGAGAGAAATATCAAGCGCTCCTTTTACATTTACCATATACGGTGCGCAGAACGGATGATTTTTTTCGCCAAAAGAAAATAGATAAATATACTCTTTGAGTTTGGGAGCTTGAATGATGTTAGTTTGTTTAGGCTTTTCTATCACTTCTAAAAGCCGAATATCCTGCGGAAGGTTGTCATTGAAGACTTTAAAAAAATCATTGACCGCTAAGGGTTCGTCTTGAAGTATGAGTTCTACATAGGTTGCATTAACCGAAACTTTAGCATCTGTCCGACCAGCTGCAATGAATTTAAAGTTATTACGACCCAATACATATTTTAATGTACGTTGCATCATACGTTCTACGGTAAGCAGATCTGGTTGCTTTTGCCAACCGTGATATCTAAAACCGAGATACTGAATTTTAAAAAGGTAGAAGAATTCTTTTTTAAACATAGCCCAAAAATAGAATTTTACTATCATTCCAGACGTTGTGCAAATACATTTCAATACATTTGAATGAATTAAATAGCCTATGATCAATAAAGAGAACATCATAAGTCAGATACGCGCTCATAAGCAAAACGCCAATCTTAATTTCAAATTAAAAACAGATACACATCGTTTTACTAAAGAGCTTTTTGCAACCTTATTCAACTTTCCTAATGATCTTGATGAAGATTTAGATCGATTAGAACGCTTGTTTGAGAATCTAGTTGAGCTTGCCTGCTGGGAAATCGATAAGAAATGCAGCAAGGTTTGGGACGATTATGTGGCCCAGCTACCTGAGATTTTGCGAAAACTAAATCTTGATGCCGAAGCTATTTTTGAAAACGATCCTGCAGCGACGAGTATTGAAGAAGTATATCTGGCCTATCCCGGTTTTCACGCGATAGCTATTTACCGCTTAAGTCATGCACTTCACCAAAAGGGATTTCCTATTGTACCGCGTTTAATGACAGAATATGCGCATCACATCACCGGTGTTGATATCAATCCGGGAGCAGTTATTGGAGAGTACTTTTTTATGGATCACGCCACCGGAATTGTAATTGGAGAAACGGCAGTTATCAAAGATCACGTAAAACTTTATCAAGGGGTTACGCTAGGCGCACTGAGTGTTGCTAAAGATCTGAGCGCTGTAAAAAGGCACCCTACCATTGAGGACAACGTGACCATCTATGCCAATGCCACCATTTTAGGTGGTGATACTGTCATTGGAGCCAATAGTATCATTGGCGGTAATGTGTGGTTAACCAAATCGGTCCCGCCCTACTCTTTAGTTTCGCATAAACCCGAAATCTTGATCAGAGAACTGGAGAAAAAAGAATAGCGGGTATTTAAAAAAACAATTCATGAATTATTCTATAGAACGCCTTATAGGCAATACGCCTCTTGTTGAATCTAAGGTTTTACAGAAAAACCCTAAGGTAAAATTACTTTTTAAGCTCGAAGGGCAAAATCCCGGAGGAAGCGTCAAAGATCGTGCAGCATTTAATATGATAACCGCAGCTATGGAGCGTGGTGAAATCACTAAAGAATCTAAGTTGATCGAAGCTACAAGCGGAAATACAGGTATTGCCTTAGCAATGATCGCCTCAATGTATGGCCTGGATTTAGAAATTGTAATGCCCGAAAATGCAACTAAAGAACGCGTACAAACTATGCGTGCTTATGGTGCCAAGGTCATTCTCACTTCAAAAGATATCGGTATTGAAGGTGCTCGAGATTTCGCCGAAGCAAAAGTAAAAGAAGAAGGTTATTTTATGTTTAACCAGTTTTCTAATCCCGACAACTGGAAGGCGCATTACAAAACTACCGGCCCGGAAATTTGGAATGATACACAAGGTAAGGTAACGCATTTTGTATCTTCTATGGGTACAACGGGAACGATTATGGGAACTTCAACTTATCTAAAAGAGCAAAATAGTGCTGTACAAATTGTAGGCGTACAACCTACCGATGATTCCAGCATTCCCGGAATACGCAAATGGCCGCAAGAATATTTACCTAAAATCTTTGATGCCTCTAAAGTGGATCAAGTTCTTGAAGTTAGCGAAGCAGATGCGCGCGCAATGGCTAAAAGATTAGCTAAGGAAGAAGGTATTTTTAGTGGAATGAGCAGCGGAGGCGCTACAGTTGCGGCACTGCGCTTGTGTGAGCAACTAGAAGAAGGCGTTGTAGTTTCTATTATTTGTGATCGCGGAGACCGCTATTTATCATCAGATTTGTTTGACTAATATTAACCTGCAACATCAATTTCAAGGATTTATAGATACGCCTCAAATCGATCTGTCCTCAGAGATTTTAGGCGTATCTAATTTTGATTTCAAACCTGCTAATTTAGAATTACCCGAAGATTTTGAAATGCCTCAATCTATACGACTTGGTCAGCGTATGGAGTATTTTATGCAGATGTATCTTACCGCCCGTGGTTACAAGGTTCTTGCTCAGAATCTACAAGTCATAGCAAACAAGTTGACCTTAGGCGAACTCGATTTTATCATCGAAAATCAAACCGGTCTACGTATTCATTTAGAAATGGTTTACAAATTTTACCTCTATCGCCCGGAACTCGAAGGCAACTGGATTGAACGATTAATAGGTCCAAACGCAAAAGATGCGCTTACAGAAAAGGTTAAAAAATTAAGCACACATCAGTTCCCGATGCTACAGCATCCAGAAACTGAAAAAATGCTTCACGCCTTAGATATCCTGCCTACTTCATTAAAACAACAATTAAGTTTTAAAGCTCAGGTTTACATTCCGTTAGGGTTGCAGCTGCAACACCTTGAGATATCGCATCAATTGATTGCCGGATACTATTACAATTTAGATCAGCTGTTGCAATTAAAAGATGAAGAAACAACCTTCTATATTCCGTCTAAGAATGATTGGGTTGGTGCTCCCACATCTGTTCAGCGTTTATCATTTGATCATTTCTTTGATTCAGCTAAAATACGATTGACACAATCCCGCTCATTCAAATTTTGGATTTTTAAGTCGGATAGCGTTTTGAACGCTTTTGCTACTTGGTGGTAATTCTATATTTACTTTTTGTTTAACGCATTTTGCCATTTAAAACAGTATGAGTCATTTATACGGTTTACAACAAACTATCATTAAGCAGAGCAAATAATATTAAATTTTAAGCATAAATACTTTATATTTGAAAGTTTTTTCCTACAAATAATAAATTAAATATTTAATTATTATTTAATAAACCACTTTTTATATACTTTTACCCTATTATAAAAGTCACCCAATTGAAACATTTTTACCCAAATCTTCAACTTGTTGCTTTTACAATCTTTTTCCTTTCTATTGTTCCTGTTTTAGGACAAACGACTGGAGTAGGAATTGGTACCACAAATCCAAGGGTCAAATTAGAGGTTGCAGGGGATGCACGCGTACAGAATACTGTAACCATAAGCACTATCAACGATTTAAAAGATGATGATACTAGCACATTCTTAATTCAAGATGGTAATAGTAAGATCAAATCTCTGGATGTTAGCAACCCAACCGGAGCCGCTCTAGGCTATATTCAGATATATGAATTATATGATCCTCAAGAAGATTGGGTTTTTGATTTTGATACTAGAGTAGATGCAAATGAATTTGTGCTTAATACTTTATCAGCATCATACGATCGTGAACTGGATATAAACAGTAATGCAACAATACCCTTTTACAGTGCATTTATTAAAGACGGTACTTGGCATATTACTGCAGATTTTCCTGCTGCAAATAATTTAAACCCAAATGAAAAAGGTACTTGGACTATCACCACACTGATATATTCAAAAGATTTATCAAAACAATTTGGACGCATACCTGTAGCTATGGAAGAAGCTAGTACGCAGTCGGCCACAAATCCCTTTATAGACTAATGTATAAAAAGTTTACATTTTCCTTTGTATTAAGTATTTTCTGTGTTGTACAGTTATTCGCACAAGTGGGAGTGGGGACTACCAATCCGGAATCAGATTTGCATATAGTAGGTTCGATGGCCGTACAAAAACAATTTGAACTAGGTACTTTAGGAACGGTTACTAATACTGATGAAGATTTTAAACTTTTAACAAGGCGCACTGATTCTACAGCTTTAAATGGAGAAATTACCAAACTTAATGTAGATGAGTTAACTGTTGCACCAATCAATGTTTTGAAATATTATTTCCATAATCTAAGTTATGATAATATTGTTGATTTAAATCTAAGTTTTGAAACTTCAAGATATATAGTAGGACTAGCTGATATTCGTTATATAGGAGCGCCAGTAAACAAAAGACTTATAGATGGAGGTGATGATTCTATAGGAACATTTGTTGCTCGAACATTTGAAAGTAATGGCACTTGGCATTTAGAGATTAGAAACCGATTTCTTGATACCACTAATCGGCGAAATGCCGTACATTATGAATGCACTTTTATTATTTATGACACCTCTTTTTATCGCAAACTTCCGGTAATCAGAACTGACCTAGGAGGCAACCGTAATGGTTCGGCCTCAGCAATCCCAGATTTATATTAAAGATGAAATTACTTATAACTTCAATAGTAATTTTTATTTCTTGCTTGACATCTAAAGCACAAGTTGGAATAAATACAAATACTCCACGGGACCTTCTCGATGTAAATGGTGATACCAGAATTGATGGTAAACTTTTTCTAGAGGACCCTGGTAATTCTAATCAAATTCGAGGATCCAAACTCATCATTGAACGTCAAGATTTATCCATTGTTCAGTATGATATTGACATCAGTAAATATGGCCCCATAAATTATGCAGAATTAGTTTTCGAAAACACTTCGAATCGTGGTGTTGAAAATTACAATACTAAAATAAGTATCGAGGACTACGTTGTAACTGTGCAGGGTTACTATTTTATTGAACATGATACTGGTAATACAAGCGTAATCACGGAAAGTTACGCCGGAAATGATGTCGTGGAAGGTTTTCAGGTACATGCTTACAAAAACACTGATGAAGGTACTTGGTTCATTAGAGGCTTTGCTAATAACGGTTTTTTTAGAACCGGAAATACAGATATTACTATCGACCTCCATATGAATCTTATCATTTATAGGAAAGGCTTTATTGCCAAAGATGCGCCTGGAACTTATTCCATTAACATGCAGCAATTCACAAATGCGACATTACTAAAACCTCCAGGCTTCTAATCAAACCATAATCTATTCTGATTTTTCGTGTTCTTCCAGATCTTTTCTCAGATCTAATTTTCTGAATTTAGGTGAAATAATCCCTGTAGCCAAGACAGTGATCAACGTCATACTTCCACCAAAAACTACTGCGGTCACTGTGCCCATCAATTTTGCTGTCAATCCACTTTCAAAAGCACCTAATTCATTTGAACTACCTACAAACATAGAATTTACCGAAGCGACCCTGCCGCGCATATGATCTGGAGTTTTTAGTTGAAGAATGGTTTGTCTGATGATCATTGAGATTCCATCGGTCACCCCGCTCATAAACAGCGCTAGAACAGAAAGCCAAAAGGATGTTGAAAGTCCGAATACAATAATAGAAACACCAAATCCAAAAACTGCAGCTAGTAATTTTATCCCTGCTTTTTTATACAATGGAAAATACGCAGAGGTAAACATTGTGATCAATGCACCCACCGCCGGAGCTGCCCGTAAAATCCCAAATCCTTGTGGACCTACTTTTAAAATATCTTGAGCATAAATGGGCAGCAGCGCTACTGCTCCACCAAACAGAACAGCGATCATATCTAATGTAAGTGCTCCTAAAACAGCTTTGCTATTTCTAACAAAGAGAATGCCTTCTTTAAGACTTTGCATCACCGGCTCCCCAATTTTAGGATTCATTATTGGTTTTTTCTTGATTTGTGACAAGCAGATCAAAGCAAACAGTGAAAAGCCAAAAATCACGCACATAGACCAGTGCACACCTATTAAATGTATGGTAAAACCACCTGCAGCCGGACCAACCACAGCTCCCATCTGCCACACCGAACTACTCCACGTAGCCGCGTTAGGATACACCTTCTTAGGAACAATTAAAGCAAATAAAGAAAAAATAGTAGGGCCCAAAAAGGCACGAACGATACCTCCACAAAACACCAAGAAATAAATAGCATATAATGTTAAAGAGGTGCTTAAATGCTCAGTTACTCGTGGCCAAGTAAGCAAAAACAAACCTATACTAACAAAAGAAAACCCAAAAAGACATTTAAATAAAAGTCCCCGTTTCTCACTCTGATCAACAATATGACCTGCAAACAAAGCTAAGGAGACCGCAGGTATGACTTCCATAAGACCTATAATACCCAGCGAAAGCGCATTTTTTGTAATACTATATACTTGCCATTCGATCACCACAAATTGCATTGACCAGGCAAAAACCATAGCAAAACGTAACATTAAAAAAACATTAAACTCTCTGAACCTTAAGGCTGCATAGGGATCATTTTTTGCCATAGTTTTCTTTTATCCACAACAAAAGTAGTCTACACAATTTTAGAATTGCGTATTCCCGCACTAAAAATTAAATACAGCAACTGCTGCCCGGTAAGCTGGGATCTGAAGCTGCTTTCATCAAAGGTGTAGTTTGCTGATTCTTAACGGTTTTATTATTAGAAACAGAGGTATTATCGAGAGCTATCAGTTTAAAGTAGGGGTCGCCAATTTGCAATGTGAACCAAGTGGTTCCGTGGTCAAGCAAGGCTATTTCAATGGGTAAATCAGACAAGTTTAAGCCTTGTTTTGCTTTATCTAAAAACCCTTGTAAATCGCTCGGGTTTCTTCTGTGATTGTTTTGGGAAGACGCAGTTAAGTGGATCTCGATGACTTCATTTTTTTTAGTGCTTCCATTGGGTAGCATTTGATGTTCCTTTTTAAGACTTACTTTTGACCAATAGAAATGACTTGGAAGTAATTTTCCGTTAGGCAATTCAAAACCAATCTTATAAACTTTTTTGAGTACAGCCTGTAATTCGGATAATTTCATAGCTCTAGATCCATTCAAATTCGCGCTTAATTAAAGTAATTATTTAAAAACGAACTGTTAAGCTAATGCAAATTTTAACAAAAGCGAAAAAGATTTAAAAAAGGATACTTACATTTACGAGTGCTTTGATATCAAGGCCTAACACAGTATTTACGATAAGAACACACATAAAATGAACGCTGAAAAACAGAAACTGAATTTAGAACTAACCGAAACACTTCAAAAATTATTGGTCAAAAATTACGATGCAGAGAAAGGCTTTATTAAGGCTATGCAAGAAATTGAACATACCGAATTGAGAGGGTTTATGCAGCGGCAAGCAGTAAAGCGTAATCATTTTGCAAATCAGTTGGATAAAGAATTACACGCCTTAAACGCACGCCCCGAAGGTGATGGCAGTCTAGCAGCAGATTTGCACAGAATTTGGATCGATGTAAAGAGCATTATAAGCAAAGATGATATTTCTTCGGTTTTAGAAGAATGTATGCGCGGTGAAAAAATGAGTGCCGAAGAATATGAAAATGCTTTGAAGGAGCACGATTTTCCTCAGCATTTGCGCACTGTTTTAAATAATCAGCTTTCTCAAATTTACCATACGATCGAAGATTTGCAACAGTTAGATGATATTGCTAAATTGAGATAGATTTAAGTTAGACTACGTTCGCAATAATCCGTTTCGGTTGAAAATCAATCAAAACGGATTATTTTTTTGTCTTTATTCTTACTTATTGCTTTGAAGTCATTGAAAGATTGCTAGTGAAACCTACTTTCCATTGTCAATTCGATATTTAAAACGCTGTTTTTTATCAACTTAAATGTCAATATGCAGTGGTGTTTTTTTAAATTTAAAAGAATTACAAACTAACACTATCTAAGCATGAGCACATCAAATCTTCACAGGAGAGATTGGTTAAAAAAAATGGCACTTTCTGTAGGTGCAGTAGCGGTAGCGCCCACTGCATTATGGGCTGCAACCGTAGAAGAAGCACAAAAAAACAATCAAAAGTTTTTATACAGAAATACTTCTTTTGACGAATTCACTCCGCCGCGTATGCCAGATCTAAGCACGGTTAAGGCGCGCTTGGTTTGGAATGAAAACCCACACGGTCCATCTAAACTTGCAGCTAAAGCTTTTCAAGAAGCTGTATGGGATGGTAATCATTATTCTTGGTCCACTCTTGGTCAATTGGTCCAGAAAATTGCAGATAAAGAAGGGGTTACTCCTGATAACATTATGATGGGTCCGGGTTCCTCAGATTTACTAGAAAAAACAGCTTTGGTTTATTTTAGAGAAGGCGGAAACGTGGTAAGCGCAGACCCCAGTTATATGTCTCTTGTAAGCGTAGCTAAAGCTTCTGGAGGTTCGTGGAAAGCGGTAAAATTAACCGAAGATTATCAACACGATCTCAAAGCTATGGAGGCGGCGATTGACGTAGATACAAAATTGGTTTACATCACCAATCCTAATAATCCAACAGCTACGCAAACCGATACTGAAGATCTCAAGGATTTTTGTAGACGCGTTTCAAAAAAGGTTCCGGTTTTTATTGATGAGGCTTATCTAGAGCTCGCTCCGGAAGGAATGGACGCAAGTATGGCACCATTAGTTGCTGAAGGTTATAATGTATTTGTAGCCCGTACTTTTTCAAAAATACACGGAATGGCCGGCTTACGTATGGGATATATGTTGGGCAAAAAAGAATCTCTAGAAGCCATCAACGATATCACGCGTGGCGGAATGGGAATCGCGGGACCAACCATTGCTGCTGCTTCAGCAAGTATGGATGATGAAGCCTACCTGACAGACTGTAAAGATAAGATTAAAGAAGCTAGAGATTACACCACCTCCTACTTAGAGTCTCGAGGATTTGATTATATGCCTTCTTCTACAAATTTTGTGATCTTCCCGATCCCTATGGAAGGAGATGCATTTCTTGAAAAGATTTACGATAAAAAAGTGGTCGTTCGGGCGTTTCGTTTTTGGGATCAAAACTGGTGCCGCGTGAGTATGGGAGCCATGGAAGAAATGAAATACTTTACCGATGCGATTGAAGAAATCCTCGTCTAATTATGGATATTAATCTTCAAAAAACCTTACTCTTTCTACTCTTTATAGGAATTGGTATCCTATTAAAAGTAAAACTCAAGAATAAATCTGAGCTAGCCGGCATTAAAGTTATTATACTCAATTTAGCATTACCGGCTACAATTTTCATTGCATTGATTGGTGTCAATATTGAAGCCTCGCTTCTACTTTTGCCCATCATTGCGCTTTTACTCAATGTAGTTCTATTTTTTGCGACGCCTTTAGTCTTTCCTTTATTAGGGATCAAAAAAGGAAGTCCTAATTACAGAACAGGACAATTACTGCTGTCATCACTGGCACCGGGACTAAGTTGTTTTCCTTTTATTTTAGAATACTTGGGAGATAGCTACCTGGCAAAAGCAGCAATGGCCGATTTAGGAAATAAAGTTTTTGTATTACTTGTTCTTTATCTGGTGGCAATGCGCTGGCATTATAAAACACAAGAAATCGAGAACACTTCTAATAGGGCCAAATTTAAAAGCCTTTGTATAGCAATGGTTTCAGAACCTGTTAATCTGTTTATCATCGCAGCTTTGATCTTATTGTCCTTCGGTTTTCATATGAACAATTTGCCTTTTATTGTAAGTGAAAGCTTGAGCAGGCTCAGTTTATTAATGACACCTTTAGTATTGTTATTTATCGGTCTTTCCGTAAAAATTAAAAAAAGACAATTTGCTCAAATTATTTCAATGCTGCTTTTAAGAGCTGGTATTGTTGTGATTCTGGGAATAGCATTAATTACTGCTGTACAAATTAACGTTGCTCAAGATCGGCTGTTATTGTTGGCTTTTGGGCTTAGTGCTTGTAGTTTTTGGCCGTTTGCGCACATCGCTGCAGTAGACGCTCAAGAAAAGCGTGTTTTAAACTTCAAGAAGACGTTTAACCAAAACTTTGCGATCAACATTCTGGCTGTATCCTTCCCACTTTCTGTGGTGCTTATTTTAGGGATTCTTTCTGCCGGAACTTTGTTTGCTTCAATAAAAACTATGGTTTTGCTTGCAGGTATTTTGATTGCAAGCGGATTGATCTATCCGGCGTTTATGCTTGTTGTAAAAAAGAAGACAATCGCTCAAATACAATCTCTGGATACTGAAACCGGCGATTCTTATAAACTGAAGCGTGTAAGTGAAAATTAAAAAGTCTCTTCTAAACAAAAAAAGACCGGCTCAATGCCGGTCTTTCTATTTAAAAATAATTCAATCTTAAGTTGAATCGTTTTGATTATCTGGGATCAAGAATAAGATCTATACGCTCCATTAAATCCTGTAAGTGGTAACGGCTTAAAGCATCACCGGTTCTACCAATTGCGCTGCGTACGCTACGCTTTAAGGTATTTAATTCGGCACGCGCTATCGCTCTAATATCAGATTGACTAACATTAACACTCGTTGCATTACGGCGACCGCTTTGCTCTTCAGTTAGAAGGTATTTTAGGCGTTCTACATAAGCGCGTTGTAAATTACGTCTGTAGGTATCAATTTTCTTACCTGAACGCAATTCGCTGAATATTCCTGAACGTAGGTCGTTCATCATTTCAGTTAGCGTATAAGCTTCCTTGCCGTTTAGCGTTTCGTTTTCGATCATACGACCAAGACGGCCAAAATCTAATACATTTTCTAATGTACGAACCTGTAAACCGCGTATGCGTTCCACATTTCCGTTATTCTCAATTTTATTCAAGATGTTGTTATCAATCATCCATTCTGGAGTTGTGAATAATTGATCTTGTAAAAATTGCATACTTTCTTCCTGACGCTCTTTAGGTACAGGAATAAATACAGCTCCTTCTTGATCATAGGTTTTGTTGTATTGATATACACCACCAATATTATTACTCACGTGACCCATATAACGATTAAACTGCGTTAAAACCTGGCCATACAAGGTTTCAAGATCATCATAATCCTTACCATCTTCTGAAGTCCAGCTGATAAGGTTAGGAATGATACGCTTTAGGTTTTCGATACCATAATTACTCGCTTTTACAGCGTCATCACCTAAATCTTCCGTTTGCGAACTTGGGTCAACAACACTCCATTGTTGTGCTCCAAAACGATATAAAGGATCTCCTGCGTGCTCTAAAATCCACTGATCAAGAATTGGTTTTTCTTCCATCCCTTCTTTATCTAAAATAGGACGATATCCCCACTTGATAGAGTATTTATCGTAAACTCCAATATTAGGCATCATAGAAACGTCACCATCTCCCGGTTGAGCCACGTAGTTAAAACGTGCATAATCCATAATAGATGGTGCAGTCCCGTAATTATCTGTAAAGCTCTTAGAACGTAATGAATCTACAGGATACGCAACGCTACTTCCCATATTATGCGGTAAACCGAGCGTATGTCCAACTTCGTGTGAAGAAACAAAACGAATTAAACGTCCCATAATTTTGTCTTTAAACGCTACTCCTCTAGCTTCAGGGTTTTTAGCAGCAGTTTGAACAAAATACCAGTTACGCAATAACGTCATAACATTGTGATACCAGTTGATGTCTGATTCTAAAATCTCACCACTACGTGGGTCGCTTACGTGAGGCCCATTTGCATTAGGAATTGGCGATGCTAAGTAACGTACTGTTGAGTAACGTACATCTTCAGGAGACCAGTCTGGGTCTTCTTCTTTCGTTGGAGCTTCTTTAGCGATGATAGCATTTTTAAAACCTGCAGCCTCAAAAGCCACCTGCCAATCTTCTATACCTTCCTTGATAAACGGAATCCATTTTTTAGGAGTCGCGCGGTCAATGTAGTAAACGATCTGCTTTTTAGGCTCAACAAGTTCGCCTGCTTTAAACTTAGCCTCGTCTTCCGGTTTAACTTCTAATCTCCATCTATCTAAATAACGCACTGTTTTACTTTCTTGAGCGTCCAGACCATAATCTACCTGCCCGCGAGCAAACCAGCCTACTCTTCGGTCAAAATAACGACGCTCCATAGGAACTTTTGGTAACAAAACCATACTGTTGCTCATCTCTACTGTGATAGAACCTACACTTTCGTTACTTGGCGGATTTCCGGCGTTATAGGTTTTTACGTGGCGTGATTCAATATTTAATGGAAAACTCTTTAAGCTTTCTATATAGCCTCTGCCCTTATCTACGTTACGCACTTTGTATGATTCCCTGTAATAGCCAGGCAATCCTAAAGCTTGCACATCATCAGAAAACAGGTCGTTTACCTGAACAACAGTCGCAGTAGAATCTTTGTTGATGGTTTTTACATCAAAAGAAAATAGAACCGGCTCAAAATTAGAATTGCTCACCGCTTCGTGAATAGGTAAAGAATCTGCGGCAAAAATCTCATGTGAAACTACACGTAACAAAACCTTTTTGTTCTTCTTTTCCCAGCGTAAAACCTGTGTATTGGCTTTTCCTCCACCAAAACCTATTCCGGTTGCGGTTTTAGCGATTCGGGTAACCATTAACATTTCACGATTAAAAAGACTGTCAGGAATTTCGTAGAAATAGTCATCTTCTACTTTGTGAACGGTAAACAAACCTGAGTCTGAGACCGCTTCTTTTGTAATTACTTTGTCATAAGCTTTGAGATCGCTTTTAGACTTTTCTTGTTTTTCTTCGGTGGCTGTACTCGCATTTTTTTTCTTTTGCTTGGTACTCGCACAATTCACCGTCAACATCGCGAGCATAAATGTCGCAATGGGGTAAAGTTTTAATTTCATTATTACATTTTAGAGTTGCGCCAAATTAACACTCCTTAACAACATATGCTGTTAAGAATATCTTAACAAGATTTCTTAAAATGTAGTGAAATTCAGTATTTGTAAGATATTTGGAAATTTTTTAGCGTTTTACACCTTCTGAATAACAAAATTTATAAAGCAAAAGTGCACAAGAATATTCACAGCGTGAAGCTCAGAATTTACAATAATAGGCTAGAATAGCTTTATGTCCATAGTAAAAGACATCTAAGCACTCGCTTGATTTAAAAGCGCTAAGGCATCTTCATCCAATTGAAGTTTTAATGCTTCATCAAAAGCGGTTAAATGATTTTCTTTAGTCGCGCTGACTATAGGAGCAGTGACACCCGGTTGGTGTAGCGTCCACGCAATGCTTAAGGCGGCCGGTGAACAGTCATAACGCTTCGCTAGAGTTTCTAAGGCGTTTAAGACTTCAAAACCTTTTGGAGTGAAGTATTTTTTAACAAAACGCTCGCGTGCTTTTCCTGAAGCTTCTTCCGCCGTTTTATATTTTCCGGTAAGGAAACCGCTCGCTAAGGTAAAATAGCTGGTGACACTCAGGTTTTCTTCTATACAAAATTCTTGATACGCACCTTCAAAACCTTCACGTTCCATTAAATTATAGTGCGGTTGTATAAATTGATATTTGGGTAAGCTTTCCGTTTTTGATAATTCTAGTGCTTCACGCAGTACCGCTAGCGGAAAATTTGAAGCTCCTATTTCACGTACTTTACCCGCATCGATTAGATGTTTATAGGCTGCAAGCGTTTCGCGCTGCTCAACACTGTCATCATATTTATGACTAAAATATACATCTACATAATCAGTTTGTAACCGCTGTAAACTAAGATCTATTTGCTCTTTTATATAACTCGCAGATAAATTATTAGATTCATCGCCTATAGGACTGCCCACCTTGGTTGCAATGATCACTTGATCGCGGTTTTTCCGCTCTTTAAGCCAGGCACCGATCATTGCTTCACTTTCACCTCCAGAATTCCCTTCGCCCCAATAAGAATATACATTTGCAGAATCAATAAAGTTGAGACCGCGTTCTAATAAGGCATCTAACAGGTAAAACGACATTTTTTTATCAGCCGTCCAGCCAAAAACATTTCCTCCAAAAACCAATGAAGGAACTTTAATTTGAGATTGAGATTTTCTTGATGCAGCCATAAGTCTATTTTTACATTTAAATTTACAAAAGCCCGTGAGCCTTGCTTATGCTTTGTGTTTAAAGTATTGTTAATCTGTACGAATCACAGCTGCACATCGTTAAATGATAGTAACTTAGCGAACTAGCTAACCAATTCAATACTTATGAAAAAATTACTTAGAGCCCTTCTTGCAGGATATGGAGCAAAAAAAATTGGCGGCGGTCGTTGTGGATGTATTGGTACCATTGTGGTTTTTATCATTTTATACTGGCTTTTAGGCTTTGTTTTTGACGTTCTTTAAGCACACGCTCCCTAAAAATTGAAAGAGGCTTTACACGATTGTAAAGCTTTTTTTGTGTAGTAAACTGTTGGAATACATCGGGCTTTTAAGCATTTTATAACTTTAAGGAATAAAGAAATGTTCCTAAATTAGATGCTTGATTCATCTTCTATGGCTGTTAACAAAACAGATGCTTACGAGAAAAAAAAGTACAATGATTTTGGTCTTGGCGAGAAAGCTACCTCAGGGCATTATCGGGTGATCAATAAAGATGGTACGTTCAACATCAAAAAGAATAACGTACCGCTTTTAGAAAAGATCAACTTTTTTCATGCGTTGGTTTCTATGTCCTGGAGTAAGTTTTTACTCTTGGTTTTAGCAACATATTTCTGCGTCAATCTGCTTTTTGCAAGTATCTATATCCTCATAGGAATTGAAAACCTTACCGGAATTTACGGCACTACAACACTTGAACAATTTATTGAAGCCTTCTTCTTTAGTGCGCAGACCATCACCACATTAGGATATGGTCAAGTGGCGCCTACCGGCATTTTAGCCAATATTGTGGCAGCCACAGAATCTATGCTTGGTTTATTGGGTTTTGCGTTAGCAACCGGTATGGTATATGGGCGTTTTTCTAAACCTGCCGCAAAACTCAAATACAGCAAAAGTGCAGTGATTGCTCCATATAAAGATATTAATGGTTTTATGTTTAGAGTGGTCAACCCGCACGGCAATCAACTTCTAGAGCTTGAAGCTACCGTTGCTTTGTCTATGCTGCGCGAAAATTCTAATCTACGTAATTTCTTTCCGTTAGAGTTAGAGCGATCTCAAGTGGTCTTTTTACCTGCCGCCTGGACGATCGTGCACCCAATAACAGAAACCAGCCCTTTTTATAGGTTGTCAAAAGAAGAATTAATGATTAAAGATGCAGAGATCATCGTTACGCTTAAAGCTTTTGACGATACCTTCTCGCAATCTGTTTATTCACGAACTTCCTACAAATATTCTGAAATTGAATGGGGTGCTAAATTCACCTATCTCATTACGCATGAAGGCGGAAAAATTTCAATTGATGTAAGCGGCATCGATAATACCGAAGCGGCACAACTCAATCACTATTAAAGTTTTAATAAAGCACCCCGCTAGGCCGTTAGAGATCAATATGTTTGTAAAAAGTGCGCTTTAACTGACTTTATGAGACAATCACTCTATCTATTTATTCTAAAATTACGCAACCTGCTTGCCCAAAAGTTCAAGCAATATGACGCCAAACTACCGTATTTAATTACTGTTTTCATCGCGCTGATCATTGTAGTTTTAGGCGTAAATGTTTTTATTGAATTGACAGATACCCTAGAGTCAGATATGCTAAATGAATGGGATTCTAAAATTACAACATACGTGATTTCACACCGAAACCCAGCGCTCACCAAGTATTTTATGTTTGTGACAGACGTAGGTGATCTTTATGGCTACTTGATAGTTATGGGGCTTTTTGTTGGGATTTCTTACTTCATTTTTAAACGTTGGAAATACGTTGCTCAAACCGCATTGGTCCTTCTTCTCGCTTCTATTTCTAACGTGATTTTAAAGCGCTTTATTGATCGCGCACGGCCAAGTATTGAGCATTTAGTTTCGGTAGAAACGTTGAGTTATCCTAGTGGTCACGCAATGAGCGCCATGGCATTTTATGGGTTCCTGATCTATCTCACCACTCAATTTAAGATCAATAAATGGGCTAAAATAGCGGCTATTACTTTTCTTGCATTCATTCTGCTGAGTATTGGCATAAGTCGAATTTACCTAGGGGTACACTTTCCGTCAGATATTGCAGGCGGATTTATAGCTGGTTTTATCTGGGTAATATTTTGTATCCTTCTTTTTAATGTTATCGAACTTTTCAGAAGAGATCCCAGAACACATTAGTCTAGAACGGGTATCCAATCGCGAAGTTTAAGATAGGATTTTCGAGATCCCAAGACCAACGTGATCCTTCGGCTAAACTCGGATCGTGAAACGGCGCTGCGAGATCTAGTCTGATCACAAAATTCTGAATATCTACACGCATTCCGAAGCCGCCTCCAATACCCAGTTGCTTCATAAAGTCACTTCCAAAAGTATCGCCCTCAAGAGCTTCGTTATCTGTGGTGTTCCAGACGTTACCGGCATCTACAAAAAATGCGCCTTGCAGTAAACTCACGAGTGGAAACCGGTATTCTAAATTGGCCTCTAGTCGCAAATTTCCTGTTTGATCGTAATAGCTAAACGTCTCGCTATCTTCTGGTTGATAAGTCCCCGGACCCAATGAACGTGTTCTAAACGCTCTCACACTATACGGCCCTCCGGAAAAGTATTGTTTGGTATACGGCACCACATCTGAATTTCCGTAAGGAATACCTACTCCGGCAAACAATCGGGTAGCAATGGTTTGCTTTTCGGTGAGTTTAAAGTGGTATCTAAAATCAGCATCTACACGTGCAAATTGGGCATAATCTAAACCGAAGATATTTTGTGGTTTTTCTCCGCTTGCAATTAAACTTAAGCTATTACCGGCTGTTTCAAAATTAGCATTGAGATAAATTTGATGTTGACGTTGAGTATCGATCATTCCGTTGTAAATAAAAGAATAGGTCAAACCGGAGATGAACTGCTGATCAAAACTCGTACGTAAAAATGGATTTTCATCCAAAATCTGTTCAAATTCGTCTGTGGTATTGGCTAAGGAAACATAATTGATCGCCACCGGATTGATCTCGTGCGTAACATATTTATTGGCTTGCCATACATAACCAAATTTTGCTTCAACAGAACCTAAAGTAAACAACTGCGTTCGGTTCAAATAAGAAATCCCCATCTCGATCTTCGTTTTGGGAATATCATACTTGAAATAATTTTTAGAGATTTCAATAGGGAAAAGCATTCGCGGAAAGATCAATTTTCCGCTTAAACCTAATTGTAAACTTGTAGAACCACTATTACTTCCAGAACCACCTGCTTGTACCTCGTAAGCTCCATCAAGAGAAATATTGAGGCTTTCCCCACCTTTAAACAAATTGCGATTAATAAAGGTCAATCCCAACCCCGGACCTGAAAAACCATTTGATTTGGTTACGCCTTTTACCTCTGCCCTAACCGCTCGTTTATTTAATGGGGATAAATAAATATTGGCTTCTAAAAGTCCTAAACTGTCCTCGGCATCGGTATCCATTTCTTGGTAGCGAATGTTCACAAACTTATAGGCACCTATTGACCCCAGACGTCTTCCGGTCGCTTTTGATTTTGACGGACTATATAATTCTCCTTCTTCAATCAAAACAAAGGGGTCTAAACGTTTGGGTTTAAAATAAACTTCGTCCTGAATGAAATTCTTATTTGCAAATTGGGTGGTGTCTAAAGTTGTGCTATCTATATCCACACGATTATTAGGGAAGATATTCACTTTCCCTATTTGATATGGAATAATCGCTTTTGAGGGAACATCTTTCTTTAAACGTAAATACTGATCAAAGCGCTTATTTTTATATTGATTGGTATCGGTCTCAAAAATCAAAAAAGCACCATTAAAGTTATAATAGCCTTCACCTTTTAAATAGGTGTCTATGCGCTCGCGTTCAGCTTTCATAGCACTTAAATTGAACGGCATATCCTTTTTTAAAAGGGTTTCATTCATCGAATTTTGAATCTTAGCATACACCGGAAGCGTATCAGTATCCAATTGATACGTTTTCAGTCGGTAAGGCTTTGTAAGTCGAAGCGAGTAGATTGCTTCGGCCTCTTTACTGCTAGTGTCTCTTACGATCTCAGAACTTACGGTGCTATAGAAAAACCCTTTGTTCTCTAAACGATTAAGCAAAATTTGCTCCATCTCGTAAGTTTCAATATCGGTATCATATACCGGCTCTTTTCCAAATTTTCTATTCAAGAATTTATTTAGAAATCCAGGTTTTTCACGTTGAGCTTTGTAATGGTAGTAAAGTCCCGGGTATCCGCCCAAAAATGAACCTACAGGTTCTGGTCGCAAAGCCGCTTTCAAATCGGTTTTAATAGCATCCAGATTTTCTACCACAGAATCCGGTGTAATATTGACGGTCTCTTTTGTATAAAGATATTTCCCCTCTGGAATATAGCGATCTACCGAACATCCGTAGCACACAAGCATGAGGAATAGCACCGCAAGCAGGTTTTTATTCATTTTCATTAAAACTGTTGACTTACTCATTAGTATCTTCCTCTTCTTCGGTTTTAGCAGGAAACATCGACTGCCATAATTCGGTAAACTTGTTGAACTCACGCGTAAACTGTAGCGAAATACCGTTTACGATGATCTGACCATCAATAATATTTTCAAACTGACTGCTGCGATATCCGCGTAAGCGATAGCGCCCATCTTCGGTTAACAGATATTCTATACTCACGTTGCCTACCACAGGCGCGTTTCCGCTATCAGTATTTCCGCTGCCTTGCAGATCAACAGCGCTCCCCACACTTACCACTACCCGATCGTTAAATAAACTTTTCTGAGCTGCAATATCTAATGTAGTACGATCAGTAGGCGCGCTTCCTTGATAATCCGTATAGCTATCTAAACCAAAATTTAGATTAAAGCCGGTGTCGCCTAATAGTTTATCTGAAAACATATTCAACTGGTCTGAGATCGCGTCGTTTAAGTTGTCACGTGCAATAGCTGCAGTACCACCGCTGCTTCCGTCTGATGAAGAAGTGGGGAAAAAGCGATTAAGTACCAGAAGTGAGAATACCTGTTTATTCAATTCATTCTCCTGTTGATTCAACTGCTGCACACGGCTATACACCTGGCCGCCAACTGCCCCGCGACTACCCTCAGGAATATCTAGATTAAAACTGATAATAGGCTGCATCAGTTCGCCATTGATATTAATATACACCTGAAACGGTACTTCCTGACGGTATTGCATTTGTGTACTGATATCTGCTCCGCTAGTTTGAGAAGCCATCAGTCCGCTGGCCGAAGTTTCTACGCTGTAATAGGCCTTGATGTCAAGATCAGCATCAAAAGGATCGCCTGACCAGGTGATACGGCTGTCAGGAGCGAGTTCAAAACGGCGGTTAACAAGATTGTACAGGCTCATTTCGTAGTGCCCATCTGTCACGTCGTAGCGACCGCTAAGCGTCATTCTTCCGTTAGGATACATATCAAATTCAAAATCCCCGGTACCGCTCACTTGAAAATTATCTCCGGTTTGCTCATCGATCACAAGATTAAAAACCGCACCTTTTTCAATACCAAAATTCGCATCAATTGTAAAGCCCGAAACCGTATACGAGTCTTCCTCATTATTGGTTAAAATCGCATCCGGATTTTCTTTATTCACAAATAGCACAACGCCTTCTTTAGATTCAATTTGCACTTCTGATGGTGGAAGTACATAAGTCACATCAGTATTTGAATTTACGGTGAGATCAAGTGTTACTTTAGGTAAATTAAGATCTCCCGTGATTTGAGCATCAGCGTCAAAAACGGCAGTTCCGTAAACCAAATCAAAATCATCTTTAGTTGAATTGATCGCTTTAAAGTTGGTTGCTTTAAGATCAAGATCGAAAGTTGGATTCACAAAACTTTCGGTTCCAATGCTTCCATTAACAACTATTGGATTAGCATTCTCATCTTCTACTCTAAGATTATTAAAAGTGACTCCCTCATTGTTCAAATTCAGCTCTTCATTTTTGAGAAGGAACGATGCATTGAGTTTGGTCACTTCAAACTTTGCATTATCAAATTGAAAGGCGCCTTCATATCTGGGTTCTGCAGTGGTACCAGCTAATTTCATCGCTCCGCTGATCGTTCCTTCTGCATTTGATAGTTCCCCAAAAGATAATTTTTCAAGCGCAGCCACGTCAAAGCGATTGAGATCCAAGTTAAGATCAATTTGGGCAGCCATTTCATTTGCGGTGTAATTCCCTTTAAGGTCCAGATCTGCCACACCCTCTTTGATCGCCATTTGAAAATCATATCCTGAATTACTTATAGAATTTCCTTGTGCGGTAAGAACCCCCATATTTGTTTCTAGTACTTCAAAGTCTTTAATATTGAGGTCTAAAACCATACCCGGACTGGTATATGGATCTTCAACAGCAAATTGACCGCTAAGTTTACCACGAGCCAACGCAGCATCAGGATTGAGCAAACTCATAATATTAGCGAGTTTAAAATTCTCAAAATTGATCCCCAAATGTTCTTTAGAAATACCTTGTAAATTATTCCCGGCGGTTATGCGCTGGTTGTTGTACGACATTTCAAAATCTTCAAAAATCGTATTGGTCTTGGTTAAAGTCACCGAATTATTCGGGTTGATCTCCCACGGCTTTTTATTCAGAATAAAATCGTCAGGATCGATTTGAATTTTAATATTGTCTTCTTCCAAAGCGATTTTATAAAGCACGTGCACCAGCTTTTCCTTATCATGCATAGAAAGAAAATCAATGTACATTTTACTGTTGGTCACCCTTCCGCCAATGCGTGTATCTTGCATATCTACCGGTCCTGCGATAAGTTCTTTCAGCCCAAAACCAAAGTCCATATTCTCTTTGTTAGACACCATTTTTAGTGCAAGACTGTCTATCGTATAGCCGTTATAATTGATATAAGGCAATTGAATATCTGCATTAAGCGTGCGCTTATATTCATCAAAATCAACCGATATATCAACCGTATCTAACTCTCTAAGATTAGGAATGAATACTTCGCCTAAAATGGGTGCTTGATGCACAGTCCCTGTAATTTTCATCAACACGGGATCCTGAATAGAGTCTAGAACGGGGTTTTTCTGCAAATAGCGTTTAAAGTGATTTTGTACCGAAGTGATCACCTGCTGCGGATTTGCATTAGATTCTAGATCCAGATTGAGAATTCTGTTGCTGATGGCTAACGAAGTCGTATCAGGCTTTACATACGCCGAAATATCAAGATCACCCAACTGATAAGCCCGGTCATCATAAACCGCTACCCCTTCATTGATCTGCGTTTGAATCTCATAATCTTCGGGATCCCCTTTAAAAGTTCCCTGAAGCGTTAAAGCTGCTTTTATATTTTGTTCGGTAAGACCTAAAGCCTGCAAATCAGCTCCTATGAGATCCAGGTTTATTGCAGCTTGAGACGCAACAGAATCTAAAATTACCCGCGCATCTAAGGTCATATTTAGATTTTCATCTTTATAAGCCGTTTTTAAATCCCCGGTTCCTGACTTGAACGCACCGTTGATCCCGAGATCTTTAAAGGTGTAATTATTCAGTTGAATACTGTCAATGGTGGCATTTACTGTGGCATCAAGCGTGTTTATGCTATTCCCGGCACCTTCTGCCTGCAGTTGTAGTTCAACAAAACCCAATTGCTCATTTTGCAGCAACTTGCCTAGATTGACCTGCTGCGCGCTAACGTCGCCCTTAAACTCAAGCGTATCGCCAAAACTGGCATTTCCATCAAGCCTCACAATACCATCTGTAGTGGTTAAAACACTTTTTGTAGCAGCTCGGGTTGTAGTACCTTTTAACGATCCTTGCAAAGTAACTTTTTCCGGAAATTGTACACCTAATGCTTGCTCATCCACAAATCTTCCTAAATCTTGTTTAGCGCTTTTTACTGTGTATACCGGTAGGTTATATGACAAATTCTCTGGAGTAGAAGCGTTGTAAATACTTCCTTGTACTGCAAGACTTGTTTGATTTCCCCAATTAATACGTGTAGGTTTTAGATCAATAGCATCAAGTTTCCCCGAGAGATTTAAGCTTCCGCGTAGTGGTCGTTTACTTAGGGTCGCCAGATACTCATTAGCACGTAATTCCGGTGAAAATTTAAACAGCGTGTTTAAATTTAGGGTCAATTGCGGTATGTTTAATTTAAGCGCTGCGGAACCGGGTTCTTCAATAAACGCATTTAGGCTGCTATAATCCAGTTGAAGCGTTCCTGCTAATGCATTCTGATTAAGTTGAAAAGCGATATTATCCAGATCTAAACGTGTATCGCTTACATGTAGGTCAAACGCCAACTCATCTAAATTCATCCCAGAAACTTCCTTAAAATCTGCACGAGTTACGTGTGCTTCTAAATTCTGGTCTTTCAAGTTTATGCCCTCTAAGTTTAGATTTAAAGCAGAAAGTACTATCGCATTCGGATTGAAACGTCCCGCACTCGGTTGCGCCCCATCAAGCGTATACTGAATTGCATTATTCTCTAAATTTATTTCGCCAACAGCAACTGTAAAAGGCGGCCAGAGTTCCTGAGAGGTTTCCGGTAATGTTTCAGCTGGCGCCTCTTGTTTTACAACAGTTTGTAAAGCCAAGTTTACCACGGAGTTTTTCAGCAGAAAATCTTCAACCTCAATAACTTTGTTTTTGAGATCTATTTGAGGAATATGCGTCTCTAATACTGCAAGCGTGCCATCGGCAGCAATTCCGTCTGGTGTTGAGGCGTAATCAAAGGTTACATCTTCGACCACTAATTCCCCAATACGCAAAATTGGCAAAGGGACTTCAGTAGTATCGGCTGATGGCGCGATGGGTTTTGTTTGTTTATAAACGACTTTAGTATTGGCTAATCGTACATCACCAATATCTAAAAGCATGTCGTCAAGATTGGTTTCTCGCATTTGAACCTCAAGCGCTCCTAAATTGAGATTAGCCTGCATACCGGTAACTTGATCTGCGTAATTTAATTGGATATCCTTAAAGTCAAACGTACCCAGATTTAACTGAAGCGCTGTGGTATCTTGCGCTGTTGGTGTGGGTTGTACACTAGTAGTATCTGTCGCGGCAAAGGCATCTATCAAAAATTGATAATTATAACCAGTTATGGAATCCTTGCGTACAACATTTGCCCTTACTCCTTCCCAAGTGACATCATCCACACTAATGGGACCGCCGGTAATTACAGACCATAAAGGGATTTCTGCTTCTAGATGTTTGCTAAACACCAAAGTATCTCCCTGGGTATCTTCGAGATACAAACCATCTAAAGAAATGTTTCCATTAAAGGTGACAAAAAGCTTATCTATACGAACTTCTGTATTGATTTTATCCTTTACATAATTTACAGCTTTGTCAACGATGATTCCTTGTCCCCACGGACTACGAACAAAAAGCACTAAGAGTATAACCAAAAGCAAAAGCACTCCTATAATTTTTCCTAAGATCTTGAGGATTTTTAAAAGGATTTTCTTGCTTTTTTTGCTCATAAAGTGGGAAATACTTGGGCTAAATTGTTTTAGCTTCAAAAAGCTAAAATACTATTAATACCAGTGTTGACCGTACCTACAAGTATTAAAACCTTGTTATAGTTTTCAGTAGAAGCAGTTAAAACCAATTTGATAACGTTTTAGAATTTTTAAATTCTAGAAAAATTGAAAACTATGAGTACTAAAGAAAAAAGTAAAACAGATTATAATGCAGATCTTACCAAAGAAGATTTAGATCTTTTGAATCAAAAAAATCTACATAAAGATGGCGGTGTTGATGAGCAGCTACGCGATCGTGAAAAACCTGTAGATTTTACCGGCAAAGATCTGGATATCCCAACCGGAGAAGACCGTTCAAATATGAAGGACGAGGAAAACAAATTGTACAGTCAAGGAGGTTCCAGAAACAACAACCTCGAGGAGCAGAAAGGAGAATTATAAAATTGAAAAAAGCGAGTCTATCTTGAGACTCGCTTTTTTAATATATTTTTCAATCGCTTACTCTTCCTTAACGATCATAATGTTAGCTTTCACTCCGGTCAGTAAATTCCATTCGTTAGAGCTAATAACGTTTCCTGAATCATCATAGACCGTAAAAGAAGCGGTGTTGGGTCCTGAAGAGCCTTGATTCAAAGCTTTAAAAGATATTCGGTTGAATCCCCTTTTTAAAGGAAGATAAAAACTAGACCAGGTCTCGGTTAACCAAATACTAGGAACAACAACTTCGTCGTTCATTAATACAGCCACGCGGTCCCCATCTACAAATTGATAATCTCTACATACAATTTTCACTTGCTGTGCGCCACTGTGAAAAGTTCCCAGATCTTGATCTGATTGATGTGCAGGTGTATCAGATTTATCGCTTTTTCTATTTGCTTCACGCTCATTCATCATATCTGTATAGCGCTGCCCGCTATCAGCAAAATCTTCTCGCTTAAGCATATAAAATTCGGCAGATTCCGGTGCACGCAGTTGCGGGCGCTCGGTAAGCTTTCCGTCAGGACCTATACTTAAACCACCTCGTGAAAGCGGGATATCTGGTTGAGCTTCTGAATCTAATGGAACCGGCGTGGGTGTTCCTGCAGTATCTACCACAGCCGGAATTTTAAAAGAACCTTTTCGGCTATCTATCTGCGCTTGAACCATAGAAAATGACAATACAAACGCACCGACCAAAATATATTTTAATCGAAAAGGGGTATTAAAGCGAAGTTCGTTGCTCATCAAGTTCAAAACGTTGTTATTCTTAAATACGTATTTATGCTGAATGTGTTGCAAATAGATTTACAAAGTTACAGCTATTCTAAAGAACAGAAATCGTGCCAACTGCATTTTTAGACGCATTTCAATCCTTAAATAATTCGTAATTATTCGTATCTTCAGTGGGTAAATAATCAGTTTTAGCTATGATAAATTATAGATATACAAAATATCACATTTTCAGAGGGAGTTTACTCCTACTCCTAATGTTTTTAATTCAGCCTTATTTAGGGTTAAAAGTCTATGCGCAGGATACACAGAAAATTGTGGAATATAAAGGGACAGTAGTTGATGCACAAACCGGAGACGCGTTGCCTTTTGTAAATCTTGAAATTGCTGGTACCAACATTGCCACCGTGACCAATAGCGAGGGAAATTTTTCTCTAAAACTTGACGAGGCTATGCCCAACGCAAAAGTTGCGATCACTTACCCCGGTTATAAGAAGCTTTTGGTCATCTTAAAAGATCTCGCAAAAACAAATAATGAAATAGCTTTGAGCGCACAACGCTTTGAATTGGATGAAGTCAGCATCAGCCGACCAAAAGATGCGTATACTTTAGTAGCTAAAGTTTTTTCAAATCGAAATCAAAATTATTTAGATACCGAAACCTATATGACTGCTTTTTACAGAGAAGCGATCAATAAGCGCAACCGAAGCGCATCACTCGCCGAAGCTGTAGTTGCGATTAAAAAACGCCCATATACCAATGCAGGTTCAGACTTGGTGGGCGTCTATAAAGCGCGAAAAAGTACCAATTACAATCGTTTAGATACCTTGGCGATTAAATTACAAGGCGGACCGCTCAATGCGCTTTATGCCGATCTGATCAAATATCCTGAATATTTTATGACGCCTGCAACCTTATCTAATTACGACTTTTCATTTGGCGAACCACTTATCAATGATAGCAAAATGGTTTATGTGGTAAACTTTAAACAGAAAGAAAACATATTAGATCCGTTATATTATGGCAAACTCTACATTGAAGCAGAAACATTTGCGCTAACCAATGCGATCTATAATATGAATGTGGAAAATCGCAAACGTGCATCAGAACTTTTTGTAAAGAAAAAACCCAACCGTGTAAAGGTTTATCCTTCCGAAATTAGTTATCGGGTAGATTATCGCAATACAGATGGTAAATGGTATTATAGTTATAGTAATGTACAGTTGGAATTTGTGGTAAACTGGAAACGCAAACTTTTTAATAACAAGTATCGAATAAAAAGTGAGATGCTTATAACCGATTGGGAAGAAGAATTAGGCGCACAAAACATTACCAATAAAACTAAATTTAAGAGCAATACGATTCTAGCTGATGAGGTTTCAGGATTTAGAGATCCTGATTTTTGGGGATCTTACAACGTGATTGAACCTGAGAAATCCATTCAACAGGCTATTGATAAAATACAGCGACAAATACGTAGAGAATAACTGATAAGAAAACATACGTAACAAATAGAAGCTTATTCTAAAGTAAGTCTCTGCTATTGATATCTGTAAATGGCCTTTTAAAAAATAGGCACAATAATTGATAAGTTTTCAAATATTCACTTAAAAACTTATCATTATGCGAAATTCTACTTCCATTCATGCAGGATCAATGGCAGATATTGCCTTTTTAATGCTCATTTTTTTTCTTACCACCACGACCATCAATACGGATCAAGGTCTTGATCAAACGCTACCGGAAGATTGTAAGACCGAAGACTGCGCAACCAAACTGCTAGAGCGAAACATTTTTGAAATTCACTTAAACGATCAGGGTACCTGCTTAATTCAAAATAAAATTTCGTCTAAAGAAGAACTCGCAAATCAACTTATTGATTTCGTTGGAAACCAAAGCGGTAGTACGATCGCTCCAGAAAATCCAGCAGAGGCGGTAATTCGGCTTGAGGTTTCTCGTACCAATTCCTATAAAGATTATGTATCAATAATGGATGAAATTAAAGCGGCCTACTTACACATGCGAACGCAGTACAGTCTAGAAAAATTCAGTAAAAATTTTAGTGATTTGAATGCAATTGAGCGTAAGCTCGTGCTGAAGCATTATCCTCTTCAACTTTCTGAAGCAACCAAGTAGTTAAAGTCCGGCACCGAGTAAGCTATCTTTTTTGAGCTCTTTTGCTATAACTTTTGAGAACTGGCTAAGGTTATACGGTTTGGTGATCACGTCATTCATTCCGCTTTCCTTAGCTTTTTGTTTGATATAATTAGCTTCGGCAGCCGTAAGCGCAATAATCGGAATGGTTTTGTCAAACACCCTGATCTCTTTTGTAGTTTCATAACCATTCATACCCGGCATATTGATATCCATCAATATTAGGTCGAAATGATGCTTACGCACGCGCTCTAAGGCTTCTTCGCCGTTTTGAGCCTCAAATACCTGAGCATTTTGCTTTTCTAGAACACGGCGCGTAACCATTCGGTTGATCTTATTATCATCTACGATAAGAATACGCTGATTGGTTAAATCGGTTAAAACTTCCTCCTCTTCAGCTTCTCCTTTTTTACGCTTTCCTATAACTTCTAAAAGCGTTGCTTCCTTAAAGGTAATGGTAAAGCTAAACGTACTTCCCTTGCCCGGTGCACTTACAAGATGAATATCTGAGCCCATTTTGAGCAATAATTTTCGTACGATAGGTAGGCCAAGACCCGTTCCTTTATTCACGGTGTTTACGTGATCAATCTGACTAAATTCATCAAAGATCGATTTGTGCATCGCTGCCGGAATTCCAATACCATTGTCCTCTACTTCAAAATAAATGGCGTGTTTGCCATTAGCCAAATGATTACTGCGCAAGCGTAATGCAATAACACCCTTCGGCGTAAACTTTACTGCATTGCCAAGAATATTGAGTAGTATTTGTGAAATACGTCGTGAATCTCCTACCACATAATTTGGAATAGAAGAATCAACATCACAAATGATTTTACAATCAGAATTTTTAAGACTATTCTGATCAAAACTATTGGCCAATTCTTCTGCAAGCAATTTAAGATTGAAAGGCTTCTCAATAAATTTAAAACTTTCATCTTCTAACTTTGAAAGGTCTAAAAGGTCATTTATGATCTCAAGCAAGTGGTCTGCACTAAATTTTAGCGAACCTATTTCTTCCTTATATTCTTTAAAAGCTTCACTTTTTTCTAGCAACGCCACAATACCCGTAACACCATAAAGCGGAGTTCGCATCTCGTGACTTAAATTGGAAAAGAATTTGGTCTTTGCTCGTTCACTCCTTTCGGCACTTTCTTTAGCCTGCTTAAGGTGTTTATTATTGACTTTAAGATTGCGAATTAACCCCAAACGTAATTTCTCGCTATAAAATAGATACGCTAAAAAGAGCACCATTAAACCGATTATCGATCCCAATAAAACCGACTGGGTTTTCTTTCGCTTAAGGTCTTGATCCAAAATCTCTTGTTTTAATTCGGCATCATTGCGCTCTCGTCTGAGTTCTTCAGCTTCTAAACGCGCTTGTGCCAGCTGAACCGTCTCTTTGGTTTTAGTGAGCTCTTTATTCTGATAGTAATCAAAGTACTTTTGATGCACCTCGTACGCTGCTTCGGGCCGATTATTTTCAGCTAAAAATTGAGCGTATTTGTTATAAAAATTAAGGGCCAGATAAGACATTTCAAAGCGCTCTATAATATCATAAGCACTTTGATAATAGCTCAAAGCTTTATTATTAAAGTCTAATCCTCTGTAGTAATCACCCCATAAAATATCTAGATAAGCCTTAGGATCATCGTACCTTAAAGTATCTGATTTATAGGATTTTTGAGCCTCTTTAAGATAAGGATACATCATCGTGTAGTTTTCCTCATCTCTATAAATTTCAGCAATATTTAAAGCCGCATCATTAAATTGATCGCTATTAAGCCTACGCTGAATCACTAAAGATTCCTTATACAATTTAAGCGCATCGCTTCTTCGGTCTGGAAAATAGGATAAACTGGCAGCGAGATTGTTTAATCCCCAAGATATCAGCGTATCATTTTTAGAAAGCTTCGCATAATGCAATGCTTTTTCTGCATAATCAAGCGCAGGAATAGTATCACTTAACTGATCGTATGTAAGACTGAGATAATTATAACCGTGAAAAAGAAAACCATTTTCACCCTTTTTAGAAGCTTGATTAATTAAAGTAGATGCAACTTCAATAACACGATCATATTCGTGTTGCTTATTAAGTTGACGCAACTCACGCAACTGCTTCTGGAGAGGAAGCTTTTGAGTTGAGTCTACATCATGAGCCACAATAGCCGGACGTACAATGCTAAAGCAGAACAAGAAAGCAACAAATATAAAAGTTGGGTGTAGGTTTTTCAATTACATCATTTAAGTAACCAGGGCAAAAGTACAATTTTTATCGATTAAAAACACTTTTAAAAACAATTTTAATTCTTCAACTATCTAATTTCCATTAGTTAAGTATAAAAATTACACTATAAGGGTTTTTGGTTTCAATTAGTAAGAATTAAGCTACTTTAAGATAGCGTGTACTCCTACAATTACAGAGAAATTACCAGAATTAATTGGTCTATATTTGCACTCATAAAAATTGCCAGTAATGAATATCGTTCTGAATCCTACTTATTTTCCTGATATAATTACCACTGCTGCCCTGGTACAAGCAACTGAGGTTCGTTTAGAGGTTTGCGACAATTATCAAAAACAGAGTTATCGTAATCGCATGTATATAAGTACTTCTAACGGCACGCTACTTTTAAATATCCCAATCAAGCATACTAAGACTGAAGGGCATAAAAAGACCACAGACGCATTGATAGAAAACAACTTTTTATGGCAGCGTCAACACTGGCGTTCTATTGTTATCGCCTATCGTACTTCTCCCTTTTTTGAATTCTATGAAGATGATCTTTATCCTATTTTTCACACACCTTATGAGAATCTGCTGGAACTAAACAAAGCTACAATAGCGTGTATTTTAGAAATGCTTGATATTGAAATAGATTTTACCACCACCGCAGAATATAAGAAGGAATTTAATGATCAGACTGATTTACGCTTTTTAGCAAACGCAAAGCGCAAAAACCGATTAGTTATTCCTGAATATCGTCAGGTATTTAGTGAAGAAAATGGTTTTACGCCGCATTTGACGGTTCTTGACCTTATATTTAACTTAGGTCCTGAAGCGTTACCCTATCTTCAAAGTCTGGACTTAAAGTTCTAAAATAGCCATTATAGGAAAGTGATCTGAATAGGTCACGTCAAAATTCTCAAATGCACGCACCTTAAATTCCGGATCTGAAAGTATAAAATCTATACGCAGCGGTATAATATCAAAAATAAAGGTTTGGCCAAAACCGCTTCCCTGCTCTGCAAAAGCATCGGTTTTTTCTCCGTTTATCTTATTATAGGTATACGAGAAAACGGTGTTGTTAAAATCTCCCGCAACGATCTTTTTGTAAGGGCAAGCTGCTTGATGCTCCAGAAACAATTCCACTTGATCTTCCTGCTTTTTAAAAGCCCTACCCAGACGTCCAACCAATGATTTTGTATTTTCTTGCTCGAGGGCTCCTAATTCAGGTGTGAGCGCCAAAGATTGCATATGCATATTGTAGATACGTAGGGTATCTTGCTTTTTTACAATATCCACAAAAATGGCATTGTTAAAAGTACTTTCAAAATCCAACGAACCTTGATTGATTATCTTATACTTTGAATAAATAGCCTGAAGACTACTTCGGGTATTTGCATTAACACCAAAATAGTGATACGGATAATTTAAATCAGGTGCGCCGTGATTTGAAAATTCCTGATAGCATACGATATCAGGATTTGCTTGTGAAACAAGTGCTTCGTTTCCCGCCTGAATCGTATCTCTGCTGAAAGACTCACTTCTGAAAACATGCGCATTATACGTTAGAAGACTGATTTGATGTTCTGAAGATTCAAGCTCCGCCGGAAGGGTTCCCGACTCAATTTTATACAATGTGGTGTTATGCAACATCCACAATCCCAAAACCAAAATAGACAGTAGCATTTGTCTTTTAAAAAGCAGCAACCAATATACTGCAAAAGCTAAATTAACGGCAATAAGCACCGGTATAATGAGTGTAAGCACTGCTATAGGTGGAAAAATCTTTGGTGGATAATACGGAAGTAAATAACCTACTAGAAGAAGTAACGCAAAGACACTGTTAATGAGAAAAACAAATTTATTCCAGAGGTTTAAGTTTTTCATCAATTGTCTTTTCCGGCCTTAAATAAGAAATCTTTTTCTGCTTTAGAGAGGCTATCATAACCACTTTTGCTTATTTTATCAAGAATAGCATCTATTTGGGCTTGCTGTTCATTTTTTGAAACCCGAGAGCCCGAACGATACGTGCGTTTTTGTGCATTGGTCTGATTCTTATAAACCGTTTTCATATTGGCTTTTTTAGCCGACTTAGGCTTCGATTTAAACAGATTTACAACACGGTCAGCTAGACGCTCCCACCAGAGACCAATGT
The DNA here is from genome assembly GCF_900130045.1 of Leeuwenhoekiella palythoae. Taxonomy (GTDB): domain Bacteria; phylum Bacteroidota; class Bacteroidia; order Flavobacteriales; family Flavobacteriaceae; genus Leeuwenhoekiella; species Leeuwenhoekiella palythoae. The sequence continues at coordinate 79,197 of NZ_FQXT01000003.1, read as the reverse complement.
CATTACCTTTACTCAATTGCTGTGCATACACATAGCCAAAAATAGCTCCACCCACGTGTGCCAATAGTCCGCCTGCGTTACCTGAACTTGGTATTTGGATCAAATCTGTAAGTACCACAAAAACACCGATATGCCATAGTTTGACATTGAAAAATATCACACGGACTTCAGTATTTGGAGTATATGCGGCAATAAAGATCATTATGGCTCTTACCGCTGCGCTTGCACCTACGAGATACGCACTTGAAGTAATTAAAACCGGAAACAAATTATAAGCCAATACAAAGAGCACACCTCCGGCCAATGCGCCTAACAAATAAATAGTTAGAAAACGCTTTTCAGTAAAAAGATTGAGCACAATCTGACCAAACCAATACAGGATAAGCATATTCCAGAAAATATGCCAAAAACCTGCGTGCAAAAAGGCATACGTTAACAAAGACCACGGCTGAATGAGCAATCGGCTTAAGTCTGTAGGTAAACTAAACCATTGACTAAAAATAGATCCTGAATTCAGCATCCATTCTAAAAGCATAAAACCTATCCAGACCAACACGTTGATCACGATAAGTTTTACGACAATATTAGCCGTTTTGTATTGATAACTTAAGCTTGGTCCTGCCATAGATTAATACCAGCGTTTATCGTTAAAACTATTTTTTTTCCAATACCACATCATTATAAATCCAAATATCGCTCCACCAATATGCGCAAAATTGGCAATGTTTGCACCAAATATTGAAAAACCGGTCACTCCCGAAAACAAATCGAGCAAGATCAATCCCGGGATAAAAAACTTAGCTTTTATTGGAATTGGTAAGAAAATTAAGAATAATTCAGCATTAGGTAATAACATTCCAAAGGCCACTAAAACACCATAAATTGCTCCTGAAGCACCCACCGCCGAAGTCGAAAATGCTTCGATCATTCCTCTCACTTTGTCCGGCTCATTAATATTAGGATAACTGTACTGACCAGATTGTTGAATACTCGTAAATGCTTTATTTACGGTATCACTAATTTCTGAAGGCGTTAAGCCTGCATTGATCAAAGCCTCATACCCCGCTTGATAATGGTAATAGCCCACAAGTGTATGAATCAAAGCTGCACCCAATCCTGCTGAAAAATAAAAGAAAATAAACTTATTACGTCCCAAGGATTGTTCAACCGGCCCACCAAAAGCCCAAAGCGCATACATATTAAATAGAATATGAAAAATACTACTCTGATCGTGCATAAACATATGCGTAACCGGCTGCCAGAAATGGAAATTAGGATTTTCAGGGAACCACAGTCCAAACAGTTGCACTGCGTTAGGTATTAAAAACTGTGACCCCAGAAAAAAGATCACATTGATGATTAAAAGTACTTTTACAGTTTCGGTTATTCTACCCATTAATCTGGTTTGAAATGTTTAAACGCTCACAAGCGCTTTTAATTATGCGTTAAATTTACGATCCAGCTCGTCTATTGTAAGCGTAATAAACGTTTTTTTAAGAAAAGGAGATAAGGTTGGCTCTGTACACGCAAAAAGTTTATTTACTAAATGCTCTCTAGAAAGCTCATCTAACTTTTCACCGGTTTTCACCGCCATACTTTTTGCCATACTCTTGGCAAGCACATCCGTCTGGCTAAAACCGGTATCCGGAACCTCTTGTTCCACGTCGCTTAAAAGTTGCTCTAACACTATAGAAACCTCACTTTCTTGAATACTCGCAGGAATTCCTGAAACTTCTAAAACGCCGGCCTCAGGCATACTTAAGGCGAAGCCTGTATTTTCTAAAGAATCTTTCAATTCTTTTAAAATATCAATTTCTGAAGCTGAAAAATCTAAACGCAGCGGAAACAACAACTGCTGACTTACCGATTCTTTTACGGTAATATTCCGAAGGAATTCTTCATACAATACCCGCTGATGCGCTCGACTCTGGTCTATGAGCATCATCCCACTTTTAATCGCGCTTACAATATATTTATTGTGTAATTGATAGGTGTTTGCCGAATCACTTTCGGTCTCCTTAGCCTCACTAAAGCCTTTACTTTCCTGTTCTACAAAAAGCGATTCGGCCTCCGGCTCGTTTTCAATTTCAACGTGACTAAAATTGCTGGTGTCGTTTTTTCTATCAAGTCCGGCATACAAATTTTCCCAGCCGGCAGCACTTTTCTTTTCGTAAGTTGGCGCACTGCTAAAACCGCTCGTCTTCACTTTCTGCTCTTGCTCAAATGGATTAAAATGACGATCCACTTCGACTTTAGGCACTTGAGCTTCCTTGTTCTTGTACGAGTATGGTGTATCCATATTTGACTCTCGATTAAAATCAAGAATCGGCGCGATATTAAACTGCCCCAGACTGTGCTTAACGGCAGCTCTTAAAAGAGTATAGATCGCTTGCTCATCTTCAAACTTCACCTCAGTTTTAGTAGGGTGAATATTGATATCAATGGTTTTAGGATTTACTTTTAAATAGATAAAATAACTCGCACGAGCGCGATCAGGAAGCAAACCATCAAACGCCGCACTAACCGAATGGTTAAGATAAGGATGCTTAATAAAGCGATCGTTTACAAAGAAAAACTGCTCTCCTTTGGTTTTTTTTGAAAACTCAGGTTTAATGATAAACCCGTCGATATTTACAATTTCTGTTTCTTCAGAAACAGGAACCAATTTCTCATTTGTTTTAGGGCCGAAAACTCCCACGATACGCTGACGCTTATTCGTTTTAGGAAGGTTGAAGAGTTCGCTATCATTGTGATACAGCACAAATGCAATCGCCTCGTGTGCCAAGGCTACGCGCTGAAATTCGTCAATCACATGCCGTAATTCAACAGCATCTGATTTTAAAAAATTCCGCCTTGCGGGAATATTAAAAAACAAATTTTTTACCGCTATCGAAGTTCCTTTAGGCGCTGCACAGACCTCTTGATTTTTTATCGTACTTCCTTCAATCTCAATACGCGTTCCTACCTCTTCATCTTCGGGCTTGGTTTTGAGATCTACGTGTGCTACCGCAGCGATGGAAGCTAAGGCTTCCCCTCTAAACCCTTTAGTGCTTAACGCAAAGAGATCATCTGCAGCAATGATTTTTGAAGTAGCATGACGCTCAAAACTCAAACGAGCATCTGTGGGACTCATACCCTTTCCGTCGTCAATGACCTGTATTAAGGTTCTTCCGGCATCTTTAACCACTAATTTAATGGTGGTTGCCCCTGCATCTATGGCGTTTTCTAATAACTCTTTTACCACCGAGGCCGGCCGCTGCACTACTTCTCCAGCAGCAATCTGGTTGGCAACGTGATCAGGTAAAAGTTTTATGATATCAGACATCTGGTAGTTTTACATAAACACCCATAAACGTTCAGCAAAATAAAGCTGACGGAAATGGGTGTGGAAAATTTTTAATCGATACGGTTTATGGGAAGCAACAACTAGCCAAAAAATATACTTAGATCAAAGTCGATGATGTATAAAAAGAGAAATACAAGAACCATTAAGATGATCAACGTAATCTTGTTTGCCCGTTCATCTTTATTGTATTTAAAGTCGTCCAAGGCCGTAGTGAACTTTTTCTTAAGACCTTTATTCTCTAAGGTAGCCTTACGGTACTGATCAAATTTTGACTCTAATTTAAACGGACTCCCTTCTCCCTCGTAATAGCGAGGACTGTAGCTGTATTTCTTGTTTTTGCGTGTTTTTAAAACTCCCATAATTCCTAAATTTCAAAGTTACAATAAAAGGAAAGCGTATAAAAACAACTTTCTCTTAGATGTGAAATACAAAAAGCATTCCAACTAAGAATATAGAGAATTCTTTTTAAAAACGGGCGTCTTTGCGCAGTTGCGCCATTTTGATCGCAGCCACAGCAGCCTCAACTCCTTTATTTCCGTGCTGACCACCACTACGGTCTACAGCCTGCTGCATCGTGTTATCAGTAAGTACGCAGAAAATCACAGGAATATCACTTTGAATATTGAGATCTTTGATCCCTTGCGTTACGCCTTCACAAACAAAATCAAAATGCTTGGTCTGCCCTTGAATCACGCTTCCAACTGCGATAACAGCATCAAGCATATCGTAACTCTGTTGCATTTTTTTGCAACCATAGATCAATTCAAAACTTCCGGGAACATTCCATCTTACGATGTTTTCCTTTTTTACACCGCAGTCTATAAACGTGTCAAAAGCACCTTGAAAAAGACCTTCGGTGATTTTATCATTCCATTCTGAAACAACAATCCCAAACCGAAAATCTTTCGCATTTGGGATTGTTGCTTTATCGTAAACAGACAAGTCTGTTGTAGCCATATTTATATTTTTAATTATTCAGCACCTGCAACGCCTAACAAAAGAGGTACTTCACCAGCTTCTGCAGATTCGCTATAATCTTCTTCAATTCTATTTAAGAAAGAAACAGCTTTATCATTTTCATCTAAAGAAATAGCAACCTTTGCTGCTTTTAATAAGAAACGCGGTGCAACAAAGTTATTTTCACTTTTAGATGCTGCTTCTTCATAATAAGACAAGGCTTCTTCAGGTTGATCAAGCTGCATAAATGCATCACCGATCGCTCCTTTAGCTAGAGGCGCTAACATCGCATCTTCGCTTTCAAAAGCATCTAATTGATCTATTGCCTCTTGATACTTATTTGTATTCAGATACGCCATCCCCGCATAATAATGTGCAAGGTTCCCTGCTTTTGTGCTTCCGTAGTTATCAATAATATCTAAGAATCCATATTTACCTTCACCTCCAGAAAGCGCAAGATTGAAAAGAGAATCTTTTGCTACGCTACCTTCTACAGCTTCGTTAAAATAGTTTTGTGCTTGATACATCTCGTTTGACGCTTCAAGTTCTTTAGGCTCTTGAATGAATTTTTCAAACGCCAAGTAACCTAAAACGGCAACAACGATAACAGCAATACCAATAAAAATTGGCTTCTGGTTATTTTCTACCCAAGCTTCGGTTTTTGAAGCACCTTCATCTAGTGATTCAAAAACTTCTGCAGTTGTGCTTTCTTCTTGCACATGCTCCTCTACTTCTTCTTTAGTCTTGGGTTTATAACCTCTTTTTTGATATGTTGCCATACTTTAACTTTTGTTGGGCGCAAAAATAAAATTTTTATTGAATATTAATAGCGTATTGTTTTGTTATTTTTCAATAATTTGCAAGCGCTACCACACCAGAACAAACCTTTATTTATCAAGGGTTTAGCGCGTTTCAAACCTCATTTTTGACTATGATTCTTAAAGCCTTATCGCTTATTAACTATAAAAATTTTGAATCTGCATCCTTTACATTAGATGCTAAAATTAACTGTTTTGTGGGTAATAATGGCGTAGGAAAAACTAATGTGCTTGATGCGATTTACCATTTAAGCTTTGGCAAAAGCTATTTTAATCCAATTACTACTCAGAATATTAATCACCAAGCTGATTTTTTTGTGATCGACGGTATTTATGACAAAAACGATCGGGATGAAAAAGTAATCGTAAGTGCCAAGCGTGGGCAAAAAAAAGTGATCAAACGCAACGGCAAGATCTATGAGCGATTTTCAGACCATATTGGTTTTTTACCTTTAGTGATAATTTCGCCTGCAGATCGGGATTTGATCATCGAAGGAAGTGAAACCCGCCGGAAATTTATGGATGGTGTGATCTCTCAAAGTGATAAAGCCTATTTAGATACTCTTATAAAGTATAACAAAACACTTTCTCAACGGAATGCGTTACTCAAATACTTTAACGCTAATCATACGTTCAATGCTGATACACTTTCTATTTACAATCAACAAATGCACGAATTGGGAACGGTGCTGCACAAAAAGCGCACGAAGTTCTTAGAAGACTTTACTCCCATATTTAAAAAGCGATATGCAGCAATAAGCGGAGATAAAGAGGCGGTAAAACTGAAATACAAAAGTCAGCTTAACGATGCTCCTTTAAGTCAATTATTTGAAGAAAACCTCAAGAAAGACCGTGCCTTACAATATACAAGTGTAGGCACACACCGCGACGATCTGAGTTTTAAAATTGAAAGCCATCCTATTAAGAAATTTGGTAGTCAGGGCCAGCAAAAATCATATCTCATTGCATTAAAACTAGCACAATTTGATTTTATCAAAGCACAAAGCAATACGACCCCAATCTTATTACTAGATGATATTTTTGATAAATTAGACGAAAGCAGGGTGACGCAAATTATCGACTTGGTTAATGATGATAATTTTGGCCAACTCTTTATAAGTGATACGCACGCTGATCGTACTGAAGCTATTGTAAAAGAAATTCATCAAACCTATAAACTTTTTAAACTTTGAAGAAAATCGGATTCTTTATACTTGTAATACTTACTTTAATTTCCTGTGAAAAAAACGATCCTAAGGCGCAATTGCAACATCTGAATGGCTATTGGGAAATTGAAAAGGTTGAAACGCCGTATGGCGAGGATAGAGGCTACAAATTTAACGAGCGCGTAGACTATATTGAGATTGAGGATTCTGTAGGATTTAGGACCAAAGTGCTTCCGCGTATTGACGGGACTTTTGTAAACAGTGAAACACAAGAAAAAATAACAGTTAGAATAATAGATGACTCCCTACGTTTAAACTACAGCACCCCTTTTGCTGAATGGACAGAGACGGTTCTGGAAGCAAACGGCGAACGTCTTAAAGTTAAAAACGATCGCGGAATGATCTATTCTTATAAAAAATTTGAAAAAATAAATATTACCGATTAATGGCACAACGTGACGCAGATCCTAAATCTATAAAAGATGTACTTGGAGCATTTGTTGAAACTAATAAACTACAAAAAGGCTTTGATAAAGTCAATGTCGCCGATGCGTGGCGCGATGTGATGGGCCCGGCAATAGCAAAATACACCACACAGATCAAGCTGGATAACGACCGACTCATAGTGCAATTAAGTTCGTCTGTATTGCGCGAAGAACTGAGTTATGGGAAAGAAAAAATTATGCGCAATCTTAATGAAGAATTGGGCAAAGAAATTATTACAAAACTTGTTTTAAGGTAGTTCTAGACCATAAAAAAAGCGGCTCACTGAGCCACTTTTTTTATTGACACCGCCAAAGAGATTAACCTATCTAGGCTTGCCTAAAATTTGAAATTTATTACTAGCAATAGCTCAAGTGCTCTGCCTTGAGTAAATATTTCAAATTCTAATTGTATTAGAACATCTCTCTTCCTGAAAAGTGAAATGCACCTTCAATTGCTGCATTTTCATCGCTGTCACTTCCGTGAACTGCGTTTTCTCCTACAGACTTAGCATACATTTTTCTGATTGTTCCTTCTGCAGCATCAGCAGGGTTAGTAGCACCTATAAGGGTTCTAAAATCTTCAACTGCATTTTCTTTTTCTAAGATAGCCGCAACAATAGGACCTCTGCTCATAAACTCAACAAGCTCTCCGTAAAAAGGACGCTCACTGTGTACTGCGTAGAATTCTTGCGCATCTGCTACAGTCATTTGAGTTAATTTTAAAGCTACGATACGAAATCCTGAAGCTGTAATTTTTTCTAGTATTGCTCCAATGTGTCCATCTTCAACAGCATCGGGCTTAATCATGGTAAACGTTCTGTTTGTTGCCATTTTTTGTGTTTTAATAATTTCGCTAAAGCGGAATTTTCTGTTTTTAAAATCGCTGCAAAAGTAATTCTTTTAATTACAATAGCTAAAGGCTTAACGATTATTAATAGTCTTGTTGTAATTCACCTAAGATTTCACCCCCTACTCCTATGATTTTCATAGCAATACGATTCGATTCTAAGTCAATATTTACCATTCCATAACTGCGGGTGCTTACTACGTTACCTACGCGATACCTATTAGGTTCCCCATCATATTCAGTATACGAGTGCGTAAGTCCGCTAGATGTAAAGTCGATCAAAGGGTAATCCAGACCTTTAACTTTTTTCCTTGAGAATTCAGAAATATGACGGTCACCACTCAAAACCAAAACAGCCTGCGCCTTTGATTTATTCAAGGCCTTTTCAAAACGTTTCACCTCTTTAGGCAGATTTCCCCAAGTTTCAAAACCATGTTGAGCGCTCAGCAGCTGAATGCTACTCATTATAATAGTAAAATCTGTGGGCTCAGCGAGCTCCTCCTTAAACCACTCCCATTGCGTTTCACCTAAAATGGTTCCTCTTTTAATTTTTCGATACCGCTTTTCGGGATTGATTGAAGGTGCTAAGTCGGTTCTAAAATACCGAGTATCAAGTACAATAATTTTGATGGTTTTACCGGCCTTAACAAAGGTTCTGGCGGCATATACGCCTTCTCTCCTACGCGCAGGAGCATCTTTAGCAGTTCCTATAAAATCTAAGAACAACTGCTGACTTTGCTGCTTTTTAGCATAGGCTGCTCCACCATCATTAATGCCATAATCGTGATCATCCCACGTGCCCATAACCGGTAGCTCTTCAATAAAATTGCGGTACGCGGTATTGGCTAATTGTTCAGCATACATTGCTTTCATTTTATCCATATCTTCAGTATCTGCATAGATCACATCGCCGCCCCAAATAAAAAGGTCAGCGTTGCGAGCCGTCATATCTTCCCAAAACGGATTAGGCAAATCAACCTTATTACACGAACCAAATAGAATTTTAAAATTAGTGCTCGTTTGTGCCAAAAGCGCGCTGTACAAATTGAAGCACAGTATCAAAGCAAAAAATGCTTTTATTTTCAATCTCATAATATTTGTGTTTGGCCCAAAAATAAGGCATCTCACATTAAGCCTAGATGAAGAAATTGTATATTCGCCTCCTATGAAAGCATCAGAATTAGCTGTTCTTAAAGAGCTATTGGCTACGCCAAAAAAAATTGTGATTGTTCCCCATAAAAATCCAGACGGTGATGCTATGGGATCTACACTGGCACTCTATCAATATTTAGTAAAAACAGGACACAAAGCACACGTGGTCTCGCCTAACGATTATCCTAAATTTTTAAAATGGCTCCCGTACGAGGATACGGTAGTCAAATTTGATCTTCAGAATAAAAAGGCGGTACGCCTCATCAACGAGGCTGACCTTATATTCACATTAGATTTCAATGCGCTTTCACGAGTTGCCGAAATGGAACCTGCCTTACAAAACGCAAGTGCCCAATTTGTAATGATCGATCATCATCAGCAACCTGATGATTATGCTGTTGTTACTTATAGTGATACCAGTGTTTGCGCTACCTGCCAGATGGTTTACCATACCTTTGAGATGCTTGAAGTGACTGATCTGATCGATGCTGATATGGCCACGTGTTTATACACAGGAATTATGACCGATACAGGCTCGTTTAGATTTCGTTCTACCACGGCTACAACGCATCAGGTGATCGCTGCTCTTATCGCTAAAGGCGCAGATAATGCATTGATCCACGAGAAGATATATGACGCCAATAATTTCTCCCGAATGCAATTGCTGGGAACTGCTTTGACAAACCTGCATCGTCTTGAAGAATACCGTGCGGCCTATATCACGTTGTCGCAAGAAGAACTCGACGCGCACGATTTTCAAAAAGGAGATACCGAAGGTTTTGTAAACTACGGCTTGTCGCTTGAAAACACGGTGTTAGCATTAATCTTTATCGAAAATAAGCAAGAGGGAATAATTAAGATCTCTTTACGTTCTAAAGGTGATTTCTCAGTGAATTTAATGGCACGTGAACATTTTGAAGGTGGTGGGCATACCAATGCCGCCGGTGGTAAAAGTGATCGCTCATTAGAAGATACTGTTGCTTATTTTATTAGTATATTACCTCAATACAAAGAAGCTCTTAATGAATAGATCAATATGCGCACTACTGCTGATTCTTTTTGTGATCAGTTGTAAAACTCCAGAAGCCAGGAGACCGGTAAGTCATTCTTCAGGCTCCTATATTGACGCTTCTATTGCGCGCAACAAAAAATTGAACAAAGCAGAAGAAACGGCTATCAAAGAGTTGATGGCTCAAAATCCTGAAGTTGAATATTTCGCTTCTGATAAAGGCTTTTGGTATTATTACAACACCAGAGATACCACCGCTTTGCCCACTGCGCAAACCGGAGATTTGGTAACTTTTGATTATGAGATCAATGCACTTAACGGTGCTTCTATTGTTTCTAAGGCAGAATTAGGCACGCAGACTTACCAAATAGAACAAAGCAATCAAGAACTTATTTCAGGCCTTAAAGACGGTTTAAAGCTTATGAAAGAAGGTGAGACTGTGACTTTTTTGCTTCCATCGCATAAAGCTTTTGGGTACTATGGTTTTGAAGATAGAATAGGTTCAAACCTTCCTATTCAAACCACTGTTACCCTAAATGATATTAAACCCGGAAATTCTGAAAATTAATTATGAGAAAAGCCCTTCTTTTTACATTCTTAATTCTTTTTGCGCTTGTTTCTTGTTCTGATGAGCAATACCCAGATCTTGATAACGGTTTGTATGCCGAAATCAAAACCAATAAAGGTACTATGGTCGTTCAGCTTTTTTATGATCAGGTGCCGGCAGCAGTGGCTAACTTTGTATCTCTTGCTGAAGGAAACAATCCGCTTGCTGATTCTATTTACAAAGGGAAACCCTATTATGATGGCATCAAGTTTCACCGAATCATTAAAGATTTTATGATTCAAGGCGGAGATCCCAACGGAACCGGTAGTGGCGGTCCCGGATACAAATTTCACGACGAATTTAGTCCTGAACTTAAACACGATACCATCGGAGTTTTATCTATGGCCAACTCGGGCTACGGTACCAACGGAAGTCAGTTTTTTATCACAGACGCCCCTACTCCACACCTTGATGGTTATGATGCTGAAAATAATCTTAAGAATTGCGAGAATCCTCAAATAGGCTGTCATACGGTATTTGGACAACTTGTACTTGGTTTTGATGTTTTAAAAGCGATCACCGAAGTTGAAATGAAAGATGCGCGCCGCGGAAAACCTATGCGTCCCGTCACGATGGAATCGGTACGTATCATTCGGAAAGGGAAAGACGCGAGACACTTTGAAGCTCCTGAAGTTTTTACGGAAGAAATTGATAAACGCGCCAAAGAACTTGCCGAAGCCGCACGAGCTAAGGAGCAATTAAAAGAAGAACAACGCGCCCTTTTTGAAGAACAGCGTCAACAGGCGGATACCTTAGAAAGTGGACTAGCGATCTTTATTTCCGAAAAAGGAAGTGATGAAAAACCCAAACGTTCGCAAATGGTCAAAGTAAATTATGCAGGGTATTTTGAGGATGGCGAACTCTTTGACAGCAGTATGAAAGCTTACGCTGAAAAATGGGATATGCAAACTCGCCCTAAAGAAGAAATGTACGGTCCTACTGAAATTCCGTATGGTCCAGAAGCTCAGATGATCGCCGGTTTTAAAGAGGGTGTGCAACAGCTCAACTACGGGGACAAAGCCACATTGTTTATTCCTTATTATTTGGGCTATGGTGAACGCGGCTACCGTATTATTCCGCCAAGAACCAATCTGGTGTTTGAGATCGAGTTGGTTGATGATCGCGAAACTGAAACTGAATAAAGAAAAACCGCCTGAATTGGCGGTTTTTTATGGATACTATCCATAATTATCACATCGCAAAACCGTTCACTTTCCCTCCAAATGTTAATACAAGAGGTGCTTTCTGTTAAGCTCTTCTAAAAAACCAGCTTCTTTTCCTTAAATGCGATGAATTGGCAACACCTTTGCCTATACTTGTTTGTTCATATAAAAAGAAACAACAATGATTACATTCAAAAAGAATATTATAACTCTAGCATTAACCGGAGCGCTTGTAGGTGGTCTAAGTACCGCTGCAAAAGCACAACAATTACCGGCTGCTGCTACTGCTCAAGCGCAAACCACAATTAGTACCGCTGAGCTTACTAAATTTGCTGATGCATTTCAAGAAGTACAGGTAGAAAACCAAGCTGCACAACAGGAAATGATGGGCATTATAAAAACTGAAGGTTTAGATGTGCAACGTTTTACCGAAATTCAAAAAGCACAAATGAATCCGGAAACTGAGGTAGAAGCAACAGATGAAGAGTTGAAAAAACACGCTGCTGTAGTTGCCGAATTAAAAAAGATGCAACCTGCATTAGAGACTAAAATGGCCGGCATCATTGAAGAGCACGGACTAACTTTAGATCGTTACAAAGCTGTAGCAATGGCACTTCAACAGGATAAAGAACTTCAGAAGAAGTTTCAAGGAATTATGATGAAGAAACAAACAGAAGGATAAATTCTGAACTGTATAAAATGAAAAGGGAGCTGAAATTCAGCTCCCTTTTTTTATCTCAAAATTTCCGACTAATTCTTCACCGGAATATCTTTTAAAATTTCCTGCACAAACACCCAGAATTTCTGTACTGAAGAAATACTTGCACGTTCATCAGGCGAGTGCGCTCCGCGTATGGTAGGACCAAAAGAAATCATATCCATCTCCGGATAATTTTGCCCTAAAATTCCACATTCTAAGCCGGCGTGACAGGCGGCAACGTGAGGAGCTTCGTTATTTAAATTTGTGTATTTTTCAACCAAAACCTTTAAAATCGGACTGTCCATATTAGGCTTCCACCCCGGATATTCTCCTGACAATTCCACCTCGCATCCTATAAGTTCAAATACGCTACGAATGGTATTGGCAAGATCTGTACGCGAAGATTCTACAGACGATCGCGTCAAACATAAAACTTCTATTTTTCCATCCTTTACATTTACGCGCGCTACATTATTTGATGTTTCTACCAGACCCTCAATATCAGGACTCATACGGTAAACACCGTTCCAGGCCGCTCGTAAAGCTTTTAACAAACCTTCTTGAACACCAAGATTCATAACGGTTTGGGGTAACTCTTGAGCTTCTAAAGTAACAGTTAAATTAGGTTCTAAGGTTTTATATTCCTCTTTAAGGGTTTCGGTAAATTCTGCAATATCTGCTTTAAACGCTTCGGTATGAATTTCATCAATACAAAATACAGCGATGCTTTCCCTAGGGATTGCATTACGCAGCCCACCACCGTTTATTTCAGTAATCTGCAATCCATAGTTCTCAAAACCGTCAAGCAAAAACCGATTCATAAATTTATTGGCATTGCCCAGACCTTTAATGATATCCATCCCAGAGTGGCCGCCTTGCAATCCATCAACCGTTAATTTAAAAGCTGTTTTTCCTTTGGCAACCTTTTCTTCGCTATACGTTCGCGTAGCGGTAATATCAACTCCTCCGGCACAACCTACGCCAATTTCGTCATCTTCTTCGGTATCTAAATTGAGTAAAATATCACCTTGCAATACACCCGCTTTAAGGCCCATCGCTCCGGTCATTCCAGTTTCTTCATCAATCGTGAATAACGCTTCAAGCGCAGGGTGTGGGATATCGGTGCTTTCTAAAATAGCCATAATAGTCGCAACACCTAAACCATTGTCGGCACCTAGTGTAGTACCTTCAGCCTTAACCCAATCACCTTCTACTTTCATCTTGATTCCTTCGGTATCAAAATCAAACTGCGTCGCATTATTTTTTTGATGCACCATATCAAGATGCGATTGCATCACCACCGTCTGCCGACCTTCAAGTCCGGCTGTAGCAGGCTTTCTGATGATCACATTTCCCACTTCGTCAACAAGGGTTTCCAAGTTCAATCCTTCGCCAAAAGACTGCATAAATGCGATCACACGAGCCTCTTTTTTGGACGCTCGGGGCACGGCATTAAGGTCTGCAAACTTCTGCCAGACTGCCTGTGGCTCTAGCTGGCGTATATCTTTATTTGTCATAATAATCTGTTTTTGCAAAGGTACAGGATAAGCATTCTTCCGCTTTTAAATTCTGCTGGTTTTTAAGCTAAGTTTTAAACGTTAATCTTGGTTAAATCCTTTAGCAGCGCGTAAACTCTAATTAACTTTTACCAACTAAAATTTATACCGATGAAAAAATTAGATGAACGAAGCATAAAAGAGCGCTTAGACAAATTAGATGGTTGGGATTATAAAGATAATGCCATTCATACCTCTTTTGAATTTGAGAATTTTAAAGAAGCCTTTGCGACAATGACCCGCATCGCTTTTGAAGCAGAATTACAACAGCATCACCCAGAATGGACAAACGTTTACAACACTTTAAACATATCGCTTTCTACCCACGATGCCGGCGGACTCACAGAAAAAGATTTTAAGCTTGCGCACACTATTGAAGCATTGTTAGGCAATTGAGCAATTTGGTGCGTTTCAAGGTTGATTTTAAATCTATAAATAGACTTTTGGAAATGCTGAATTTTGTTAAATTTACCGCCTTTAAAAATCCGAATTATGGGAAGAGCATTTGAGTTTAGAAAAGCTCGTAAGATGAAGCGCTGGAGCGCAATGGCAAAAGCCTTTACACGAATAGGAAAAGATATTGTAATGGCCGTGAAAGAAGGCGGTCCTGATCCTGATTCGAACTCTCGTTTGCGTGCCGTTATACAGAATGCTAAGAGTGTGAATATGCCTAAAGACAATATCGAGCGCGCAATCAAACGCGCTAGCGATAAAAGTCTAGGGGATTATAAGGAAGTGCTTTTTGAAGGATACGCGCCTCACGGAATTGCCATTCTTATTGAGACGGCTACTGATAACAACAACCGTACGGTAGCAAACATCCGCTCGTATTTTAATAAGTGCAACGGAAACTTGGGAACTTCAGGTTCGGTTGAGTTTATGTTTGATCATACGTGTAACTTTAGAATTAACGCGGAAGGTGTTGATGCTGAAGAACTCGAACTAGAATTGATAGATTACGGTGCTGAAGAAGTTTTTGAAGACGAAGACGGAATCATCATTTACGGTCCTTTTGGAAGCTTTGGAGCGTTACAGGCCTATCTTGAAGAAGCTGGTCACGAAATCCTTTCTAGTGGCTTTGAACGCATTCCTCAGGTAACAAAGACCCTTACGCCCGAAGAGGCAGAAGACGTTGAGAAGCTTTTAGAAAAAATTGAAGAAGACGATGACGTACAAAACGTATATCATTCAATGGATGAAAGCTCTTCAGGAAGTGATGAATAAAAAGATTTCAATTTGAACGAATAAAAAAAGGAGCCAATGGGCTCCTTTTTTTATCTCTTTATTTCGCGGTTTTTATTTCGCAATATTCACCGCTCGAGTTTCTCTGATCACAGTAATCTTAACCTGACCCGGATAGGTCATATCAGTTTGAATTTTCTGCGAAATTTCAAAAGACAAGGCTGATGCTTTCTCGTCATTTACTTTTTCACTTTCAACGATTACACGTAACTCTCTACCCGCTTGAATCGCGTAAGCCTTCTTAACTCCAGCAAATCCAAAAGCGATATCCTCAAGGTCTTTTAAACGCTGAATGTACGAATCTAACACCTGACGTCTCGCTCCAGGTCGGGCTCCACTGATCGCATCACACACCTGAACAATAGGCGCTAGCAACGTTTTCATTTCGATCTCATCATGGTGGGCTCCAATAGCATTGCACACATCAGGTTTCTCACCGTATTTCTCAGCCCACTCCATACCTAATAGTGCGTGCGGCATTTCACTTTCGGTTTCCGGAACTTTACCTATATCGTGCAAGAGTCCGGCGCGTTTAGCGAGTTTAGGATTGACACCTAATTCTGCGGCCATCGTAGCACAAAGTTTTGCTACTTCCCTACTGTGCTGTAATAAGTTTTGCCCGTAAGAAGAACGGTATTTCATTCTACCCACAGCTTTGATCAATTCCGGATGTAATCCGTGAATACCTAAATCAATTACCGTACGCTTACCTACTTCAACAATTTCTTGCTCAATTTGTTTAGTGGTTTTCTTAACCACTTCTTCAATACGTGCCGGGTGAATACGACCGTCGGTCACTAATTTGTGTAAAGAAAGTCTCGCAACTTCTCGACGCACGCTATCAAAACAAGAAAGTATGATCGCCTCTGGAGTATCATCAACAATAATCTCAACACCGGTAGCCGCTTCGATCGCGCGAATGTTTCGGCCTTCACGACCAATAATTCTACCTTTTACATCATCACTTTCTAAGTTGAATACAGAAACACAGTTTTCTACTGCTTCTTCAGTACCAATACGCTGAATGGTGTTAATGATGACTTTTTTAGCATCTTGCTCTGCGGTAAGCTTAGCTTCTTCCATAGCATTCTGAATGAACGCCATCGCATCACTTTTGGCCTGGTCTTTAAGCGACTCCACCAATTGCTCTTTAGCATCATCTGCAGAAAGTCCGGAAATCACCTCCAGCTGCTGTACCTTACTTGCGTGTAGTTTGTCTATATCTGCCTGACGTTTATCAAGATATTCTAAGCGGTCGTCATAGTCTTTTACCTTAGCCTCAATCTCTTTGTTCAGCTTTTTATTTTTGGCAAGTTCGCTGCTCACTTGAGACTCCTTATCCCGAGTACGTTTTTCAGCATCGTTTATTTTCTTATCGCGAGAAAGAATCACTTTTTCGTGCTCAGATTTAAGCTCGATAAATTTTTCTTTAGCTTGAAGGATCTTATCTTTCTTGATAGACTCTCCTTCATTTTTAGCCTCCTTTACAATATTAGCCGCTTCTTTTTTTGCGTTGCTAACGATTTGCGAGGCATTATTTTTCTCTAGCAATTTTGCTAGTAAAAATCCCAGTGTGCCTGCTATTAAGATGACACCTACGATTATTAGTACAGTATTTCCCATTGAGTTAGTATATATAAAAAAAGCCTACATTGGAAGTGTTTTGAGTAAACTCCTTAAAATAAATCATAGGACTAACGAGCTGATCAAGAATCCGTTCAAAGACGGCGCGCTTTTACAACTCAGACTCATCCCTCTTAAAGAATATAGTGTTGAGTTTACCAAAAAATATAACCAATGTAGGCAGTAAGTATTCTATTTTAAAGAACGTTAGGATAGCTGACTTTTAACGAGCAACTCTAAATTTTTAAGTTGTTCGATGGCTTCAGAATGTTGTCCTGCGCCGTCCATATCCTGTTGTATAGCTTTTGAAGCGAATTGCAAGGCACACATGGCCAATACATCTTGCTTATCTCTAACAGCATAACTTTGCTCAAACTTTTTAATCATAGCCTCAATTTCCTTTGCCGCTTTACGTAAGCCTTCTTCCTGTTGAGGTTTTATAGTTAAAGGATAAACCCGGTCTGCTATAGACAATTTAATTTTTAAATAATCAGACATGAGATCCTTTTAAGTCTAATCTGCAAGTTGCGCAATACATGCGTCAAGTTCTCGCATCATAGCATTTATTTTGAGCTTGGTTTCCCGTTTATATTCGTTACTGCCCAGCATTGCATTAGCAGCTTTGAGTGTACTGTACTTTGCTTCCCAGTTAGCAAGAACTTCATTTAATTCTTGTTGTTCTAGCTTGAGTTTCTGATTTTCAGCCTCTAAAAGCTCGTGATTACGTTGAAGCTTTTGGTAGCGATGCACCAATTTGCTCATAACATTTTGCAATGCATCAACACGCTCCAACAGTTCACTCATAACCTATTTTTAACAATGCTTAGTCACACAAAGTTAACATTCGCGCACTAATATCCCAATACAATCTATTTTATTTTTAATAGGTATATAGCTGACAATAATGTTTAGGTATTTAAATTTTTGGCTTTGAAGTATTTAGATATTCAAGACTTAAACTAAAGATTTAATCCTTGAATCAAGACACATTCAAGCTTAAAAATTGCTGTATTACCGGTACAATATTCTACCATAAGGATGCGCTAATCACTTAAAGTTCGCTTCAAATAATTATCTTAGCTTTTCTATGAAAAAATCACTTTTATTCTTTTTTGGTATCGCGGCAAATGTAATGTTTGCTCAAAACGAATTTCCGCAGGATGCTTTCATTAAACCTTTAAAAATTCCTACGGTTTTTGCGGGAACTTTTGGAGAACTCAGAAGTAATCATTTTCATAGTGGTCTTGATATTAAAACCCAACACCGAACCGGTCTTGAAGTGGTCGCCAGCGCCTCAGGGTATGTGAGCCGCATTAAGGTTTCACATTATGGTTATGGCAAAGCTTTATACATCACACATCCTAATGGTTATACCACTGTTTATGGGCACCTGAGCAAATACGGTCCTGCGATTGATGCTTATGTCAAACAAAAGCAATACGAAGCTGAAAATTATGAGGTCGAATTATTTCCGAATCCTGATGAGCTTGTGGTCACGCAGGGTGAATTAGTAGCTTATAGCGGAAACACTGGCGGTAGCGGCGGCCCACACTTGCATTTTGAGATTCGCGATAAAAATGAGCGCCCCTTGAATGCGCAACTTTTTGGCATTCAAGCGCCCGATCACCAAGACCCTATTCTTAAAGATCTAGTGGTATATACCTTGTCTGATTCCAGCCACGTAAATCAATCTCAAAAACGTCAGGAATTGCGCTTTACCAAACAACCTGACGGCACTTTTTTAGCTGAAAAAATACGTGCTTATGGTCAGATTGGTTTTGCCTTAGGAACCATCGATCAGCAAGACGGAGCTAATAATAGCAACGGGATCTATTCCATTGAAACCAGCTTTAACGGCGAAAAGTATTTGGAAGTAAAAATGGACCAATTCTCCTTTGCTGAAACACGATACCTTAACCGAATGATTGATTACGAACTTTATGAAGGTGACCGCAAACGGGTGCAAAAACTTTTTATAGAACGCAACAACCCCTTGAGCATTTTTACTTACGAGAAGAACAAAGGCGTGATCGATCTTACCCAAAACGGAAATGCTTCGGTGTATACTATTAAAGTTAAAGATATTCAAGGTAATACATCAACGCTTGTGGTTCCCATTACCATTGCTAAAGAGCCCATTCTTACGCCTAAAGAAATCAAAACAACTCCATATTTCGTGGAAGCCGACACCTACAAGAATTTTGAAGTTGGTGATTGGGAGGTTTTTATTCCAGAAGGTGCGTTCTATGATGATTACTACTTAGATATTACTGCGAATACCGACGCACTACATCTGGATGAAGATCTAATTCCGGTACATAAATACATACGCCTGGCTTATGATGTTTCTGCCTTTGCCCGTCAGAATCGTGAGAAACTTTATATAGGGCGTGTCAATTACCGCGGACTACTACGCTATGAAGGAGCACGCCTGGAAGACGACCATCTCACCGCCTCTATAAACGCATTAGGTGATTTTAAGGTCGGCATAGATACCAAACCTCCTAAAATTCAGTCTTTAGATTTTTCTGACGGAAAATGGATTTCTAATTTAAACGAAATCAATTTTAAAATTACAGATGAAGATACCGGTATCAAAAGTTACCGGGCGACCATCAATGGTAAATTTGCTTTGATGGAATATGAATACAAAAAGAATCAGCTTACCTATTCTTTTGGCGATGGCATAAGTGTGAGCGGCGCCAACGAATTCAAACTGACCGTCACCGATAATGTGGGCAACAGCACAACTTTTGAAGCAACCTTCTACCGAAAATAATCTATTGAGAACCACTACCCTTTTTTGCGTGCTTTGTGTGTTGCTATCCGTTTCCGGGATGGCTCAGCAAGCGATCGTACGCGGAGTAGTTTTTAATGAACAGCAAGTTCCTCAAAGCGGCGTTAACATAACGTGGTCTGGTGGCGGTACCCAAACGGACGAATCGGGTTTTTATACTTTGAGCATTCCTGCGGAAAAAACAATTCAACTTAACTTTTCTCATATCGCTTATAAAGCGATCAAGGCGCAATTCAATCTGAAAGAAAACGAAATGGTTGAATTCAATCCTGTTTTGAATGCTAAGGTCGAACAAATAAGTGATGTGGTGATCACTGCCAATACTACTGATCAACTCAGCGGAATCACCATTCTTACTCCCGAAACGGTACGTAAAATTCCAGGTGCAAATCCCGGTGTAGAAAATTTACTTCAGGCACTGCCCGGCGTGAGCAGCAACAACGAACTGAGCACGCAGTACGCGGTGCGTGGCGGGAACTATGACGAAAACCTTGTTTATATTAATGATATTGAAGTGTATCGCCCTTTTCTGATTCGCTCAGGACAACAAGAAGGATTAAGCATTATCAACCCCGATCTGGTGCGCGATATAGATTTTAGTGCAGGAGGTTTTCAGGCCAAATATGGCGACAAGCTTTCATCAGTACTCGATATTACCTATAAACGACCGGTAGAATTTGCAGCTTCGGCAGATGTCAGTCTTCTTGGCGCCAGTATTTCCGCAGAAGGAATTAGCAAGAATAAAAAGTTTACCGCTATTGGCGGTGCGCGATATTGGGACAATAGTTTGCTGGTTGACGCTAAACAAACACAAACCAATTATAGACCCAGATTTACCGACCTACAAACGTATCTGACCTATACATTTAACCCAAAATTTAGTATTGATTTTTTGGGAACGGTAGCCGTGAACAGCTATAATTATGAGCCACAAACCCGGCAGACCAACTTTGGTACGCTTGCAGATCCTGTTGCTTTAGTTGTGGTTTACAATGGTCAGGAACAGGATCGTTATGAAACCTATTGTGGAGCGCTCTCCACCACCTATCAACCTAACGAACAGTTAGACTTAAAATTCACCGCCTCTGCATATCACACCCAAGAACAAGAACATTATGACATCGCTGCACAATACGCTTTGGGAACGCCTAATACCACAATTGGCAGCGCAAATGCAGGCGAAGTGGATTTTACCCGAGCCATAGGTGCACAACTCACCCACGCCCGCAATAATCTGGATGCGCTCATTGTCAACCTACAGCACAAAGGCCAATATATTAAAGATGAACATCAGCTGGATTGGGGATTAAAATATGCACACGAAAATATAAGAGACCGCTTGCAAGAATACGAGATCATTGACTCTGCCGGGTTTTCTAAGAGACCGCCGTTAGAAGAATTTGTCAATGAGCAACCTTATGAACCCTTTGATGCTCCTCTGTCGCCATTTACGTCCAGAAGGGCTCAAAACAGCGTGAGCATCGATCGCGTGATGGGCTATTTACAATATTCTAAACGAATTAATTGGTCTTCTGCAAAGGCTTGGTTTAATGCCGGTATTCGTAGTCAATTCTGGACGGTGAGTGGTTTAGGTATTGCTTCAACTTCACAGCAAGTGGTTAGCCCGCGGGGGCAATTCAGTTTAAAACCGAATTGGAAAAGCGATATGCTTTTTAGACTTGCAGCAGGAATTTACCACCAGCCTCCCTTCTACCGCGAACTGCGTAATGATCAAGGACAGGTAGTTCCTGATGTTGAAGCACAGCGCAGTGTGCATCTGGTGCTAGGAAACGACTGGAGTTTTGATATGTGGGGACGTCCTTTTACGCTGACCTCTGAAGCTTATTTTAAAAGTTTAGACAACGTAAATACGTATACCTTAGAAAATGTGCGCATCCGGTATCGGGCAGCAAATGATGCGGAAGCTTATGCGTATGGATTAGATTTTCGGCTATCGGGTGAATTTGTTCCGGGAACCGACAGCTGGATCAGTCTCGGACTTTTAAAAACTGAAGAAAACATTCAAGATCGGGGCTATATCGCAAGACCTACCGATCAGCGTTTTAAAGTGGCTTTTCTGTTTCAAGACTACGTGCCGCGTATTCCGGATATGAAATTGTATTTAAAAATGGTGTATCAAACCGGTTTGCCGGGAGGTTCTCCAAGTTATGCAGATCCTTACCTGTACCAAACCCGCTTGCCCTTTTACTTCAGGTCTGATGTTGGTTTTTTATATACCATCATTAATTCAGAGCGGAGTTCGTTACGTAACAGCCTTATAAAAGAGCTGAGTACGGGAATTGAGATCTTCAACATTTTTGACCGTCAGAACAGCATCACGAACACTTTTGTACGAGATGCTGCCACGCGCCAGCAATACGCTGTACCTAATTACTTGACGCCTCGGGTTTTTAATATTCGGTTGAGCGCGCGTTTTTAAGCGATAAAATCTTTTAACGTAGCCACGACATAATCAACCTCTTCTTTGGTGTTTTCGTGGGAAAATGAAAAACGTATACTGGGTTTTTTCAACTTATCTTCTGTTAAGAAGGCGTTGAGCACGTGACTGCCTTGGTCGCTTCCACTCTGGCAAGCACTACCTTTTGAACACGCAATTCCTTTTAAATCCAATTGAAATAAAAGCATCAAGGCTTTATCTTCCGGTACCGGAAGACACACATTAAGCAAAGTGTACGTACTTTTTGTACCGTCGTGACAATTTCCATTAAAATGCACATCAGGAATGTGTGTTTCTAATTGCTCTTTAAAATACCATTTGATCTCCTCAATATAAGCACGCTCCTCTGCCAGATTTTCCTGTGCTTTAATTAGTGCGGTTTCCATACCAGCGATATTGTGTACCGGCTCAGTTCCTGCGCGGCTTCCACGCTCCTGACCACCACCAAAGATCAAAGATTTTACTTTAGAATTTTTCCGAAGAAAAGCAAAACCTACGCCTTTTGGTCCGTGAAATTTATGTGCGGCTGCAGCGATAAAATCTACAGGTATTTCACTTAAATTAAGATCAAAATGCCCCACAGACTGCACCATATCACTGTGAAATAACGTATTATGTTCTTTAGCCAGTTTAGCCACCGCCTCAAGATCTAGCATATTACCGATCTCATTATTTATGTGCATTAGGCTTACTAATGTTTTCTCCTCACTGCCGGCAAGCAGCTCTGTAAGATGATCAAGATCTACGCTTCCGCACTCTTTGATGCGCACCATAGAAACCTTAATGTCATAAGCGAGTTGTAGATGCTCAACCACGTGAATTACCGCGTGGTGCTCGATAGGACTTGTGATAATGTGGCGTACCCCAAGATCGCGCACAGCGCTGTTGATGATCAAGTTATCAGCTTCGGTACCACCAGAAGTAAAAACGATCTCACCCGGAGTTACGTGCAGATAATTAGCAATGGTTTTACGCGCTTGCTCTATGATTGACTTTGCTTTGCGCCCAACAGCGTGAGTAGATGAAGGATTGCCCGGCACTTCACGCATCACTTCGATCATACGCTCTAATACTTCGGGACGAATAGCGGTGGTTGCCGCATTATCAAAATAAACCTGTGACATTTTTACAATTTAGAGGCACAAAATTAAATAGAATAAAATTATTTAGTCCGCTTAACCGTTAGTAAAATGCATTTCTGTTATTTTTGCCCAAAATCGTGTATTGCTCTTATGAAAAAGATACTGCTTCTCTTTAGTTTGATCGCCTTAAATTCTTGTGACGACGGTGATATTATCGTTTCTTCTTTTGATTTTTCTGAACAAGATGTCGATTATTGTTCTACTGTAGATGATACCGAATCAGAGACCGTAAATTATATCTTTTATAAGATCAACTCTGACACTAACGAGGCGATCGCTTTTAGAATAAGTACAGACGAACCTATTTTAACCGAATTGAGCAACGAAACGGCCTATACTTTTAACTTAGGAAGCAGCTCTGACACGTTTGTCTCGTACCGCATCTTTAATAATCCCGTGACTTCAGACTATTTCTGTAATGAAGTACCACCTTCTCAACCCAGCGTTACCGAAGAATACATCAGTGCAGAAGGAACCGTTACCATTGTAACCGAAGGTGAGTATGATGATGACGATGATATCGATGCCGAGTTTGAAATGACTTTAAACGGGGAGACTGATCTTGACGGCGACGGAATCCCAAACTATTATGATTTTGACGATGATGGTGATAATGTACCCACCAATCAAGAAGGTGTGGTGTTAAATGAGGACGGCTCAATTGATATGGAAGGTTCACTGGACACCGACGGTGACGGCATCCCTAACTTTATGGATCCTGATGACGACGGCGATGGTGTACTTACCATAAATGAAGATGTTGACCGTGATCTGAATCCTAACAATGATGTAACTGATGTATCTATTGGCCCTGATTATTTAAATGATAACATCGCCATAGATTATAATGTAAATGCATTTAGAGAGCATACGTATAACCTAAACAATATCACACTCACCATCAACTTGACAGATCTTGTCTTTATTTCTCAAAACGGAGAAGCAACCATCAGACAGGAAGAATTGTTATTTGGAGAATATAGCGCTCCAAGTGAAAAAACGCAAGTAACACCTGAGTTTCCTGAGTAGATAAAAGTGTTAGTTTTATAAAAACAAAAGCCGAGTGTTACTGCTCGGCTTTCTTTTTTTAAATGATCCTGAATTGAAAATTAATCCAGTTCTTCAGCGATTTTATCGTAATAGGCTTGTGTTACCACTTCCGTCCAGGTTGTGGGTTGCTCGCCTCCGTATAATGCCAAATAGGTTACGTCGCTATTCTTTGTTGAAGAATGCCAGTGTTCGATATCTTTTTCACACTTGATGATATCACCCTCCTTAAGGACTACTGCATTATTACCTCTTTCTTGATAATATGCTTCTCCATCAACAATGATCAACACTTGAGGCGAACTATGCTTATGCCAGTCTAAAGTAGAATTAGCCTTAAAGGTCGCTTTGGTTATGTTATAGCCCAATTCTGCATCACCGGCAATGATCCCGTTGAGCCAAGCTTCGCCAATATAGTGCGTATTAGGCGCTTTTACACCTGATGTTAAATAGGATGAAACTTGATATTCCTGATCTTGCCCAAAAACCGCAAGTGAAAAAAGAACGAAAAGAATAGTTATTGAATTTTTCATTTTGAACGTGTTTTAAGAGGGTATTGATTCTTTGTTTGAATGGTCTCAACTATTGCCTGTTGCGAGCGTTGGGGCTCGTATTTGTCGGTTTAATTGCTTTATTACCTAGTTTCAAAAATTACAATTTTTCGGTAATACTCGTTATTGGCGATGAGCCATTGTTAGGCAAAGTTTAATTAATCCAGGCTTCAATTTTATTTACAAGACTTTCCTTAAGATTATCTAAATCTGAATAAATAATATGAGGATAGTGATTTGTATCGAAATGGGTATCTCCAAAATCCTCTTTTTCACATAAATATATTACCGGCCTTTTTAGACCTAAGGCATATCCAGCCTCGAAATAAACTCCGTGCTTATGTTGAGTAAAATCAGCCACTAAGAATTTACATTTTTTAATTTCTGCGATTAATGCATCATTGATAGTTACATCAGCATCATAATGTATTTCATCAATTAGAATAGGAAGATATCCAGCATTCGAAACTGCAATTTTAATAGCTTCTCTTGTATCATTTAAGCTATCTGAAAATGACATAGCAATAAAATATCTATTCGATTTATTTCCACTTTCATAAATGTCGATAACCTTAGAAAGTCCTTCATATGTTAGGTGAATATAGCCCAAGTCGGAACCATCCATAGTATGTCTAGCCTTCCCTTCTATAAAACCTTTAAGTTTCAAGGTAAATAGGTAGAAAGTCAATTCTTGATAATTTTTAAAATAGAGCTTTTTGGCTAATAGGTCTTTGGATTTTTCGGGAAATTTTATAATCGCCCCTTCATAATCCTGTAAGGAATGCAAATACGAAAGAAGATTTTCCATTTTCTCATCCGGTGTATTGGGTATAATACTTTCTCGTATAATTTTTTCTAATTTCTTGTTATCAAGAACTGGACTATCACTCAAACCATATTCTTTTGGAAATTTATCGTTCAAAATTAAACCCTGTAATAAATGTTTGTTCGATTCCACAAACCTAGAATTTTTATGGTCCCAATGAAATCTAAATAATATTCTTCTACCAGAGTATTCAATTATGTACTCTGCTAAATCATAACTTGAAGGATAATTAGTAGTTTCTAAATCGGTAATATGACATTTTACTGGAGGATTATTCATTCCCATTTTATGTTGAATTAGACTTTTAAATGCTGCGCAGCTTGTATCAAAACTAAATATATCAATATCCCCTCAAAATTTACGGGATATCTCCACTTTTTGCTGGCGATTTGGGATTTTTGTTAGCGGTATAATACCCTATATGATTACAATCTAAAGCAGCTTATACAAGCTAGCTTTTAAGCGCTTTTCGTTTAAACCAAATAGCTTCGCCAGGTCGTTTTTGAGCGAGTTGGCAAATACCAAATGCGCTCAACTGTAAAACTCTGGGATAGCCTCCAGAAACCTGACAGTCACGCATCAATGCGATAAGGGTTCCGTTTGGGGTAAGTTGCACCGTTCCCGGTAAAACCGGCCCTGTAGTGATGCCTTTCAGCGTATTATCAAAAGTTTCTTTAAATGGGATCGCCATCCGGTTGCTCTTAGAACTCAGCGTAAATAACCTCTCAAAAAGCTGCTGTTGCTCCTCGGTGCTCAACAACGCAAACTCCGGGCCGGGATAGGCTTCAATTGCGGGATCCCAAAGTTGGGTATCTTCAAAGTTTACACGAGATAATGCTTTCGTGGTTACTACTTCATCAGTAATGGCCAGAAACGCCCCTTTTTCAAGCTTAGCAGCCATTGTAATGCCGGGATACTGACTTCGGCTACCCAATACCAATTCGGTTTGAAAACTTCCGGAAACGGCAAGATAAGCACGTAAGCCCTTATGGAGTCTTCCAAATTTGAGCACGTCACCTTTTTGTACGCGATAGCGTTTGGCTAAGCTTATGGCTTGGTCGTTGAGTAAAATATCAAATTGTGCTCCGCAAACCGCAATGTAGGTTTCGCTGCTAAACTCCAATACCGGACCGGTCATCAGGATTTCGAGCACAGCAGCATTAGGATCATTATTCAGTAACAAATTGGCTTTTCCGGCAGAGAACGAGTCCATCACCCCGCTTTGCGGCACGCCATACTGCGCAACGCCATGTCTTCCGGTATCTTGAAGGGTGGTATAAAAACCTGGTCGAACTACGTGTATGTTAGCCATGAGTTGAAGTTAAATGATAGGTTCCTGCTTGAACTTCCTGTTGAATTTCGTCATACTTTAACTTAGAAACCGAATAGAACTGAATGCGATCTCCCGACGCAAACGGACAGGGTGGTTCGCTTTTAGGATCGAATAAAGCTACCGGACAATTTCCGATAATTTGCCATCCTGCCGGACTGCTGTTTGGGTAAATTCCGGTTTGGTTTTCAGCGATGCCCACAGCCCCTTTTAAAACCGATGCGCGCGGCTCAGATTTTCGTGGCATTTTGAGGCGCTCGTGCATTCCGCCGAGATATAAAAATCCGGGTAAGAAGCCTATAAAATAAAGCGTGTATTCCGGAGCAGTATGCAAGCTGATGACTTCGTCAATCGTCAAGGATTTTTCCTTTGCCAACAACTCAAGGTCGAGACCAAATTCAGCATCATAACATACCGGTACCCGATACAATTTTGAAGTGACAGCCTCGAGTGGAATATTATGAAAATCAAGCGTTTTTAAGCGCTCAAAATCGCTATAAACAGATTCTATTGAAATAACATAATTTATTAATATTGAGTTGTATGTATTTGTTATTTCAACTTTATGTTTAACTATATTTGATGCGATGTATTTTTTTATTGAAAGCAGAAATTTCAAGTTTTCAGGCGAAATTTTAAAGTCCCATTGCAGGAGTATCGCCTGTTCTCCAAGTCTGTTTATGCTGGGTTTTACGTGCACGATACGGTAGTTTTTTTAATCTGATTGTCGTCTAATTTTTGATTCAAAAGCTGAAGCAATTCCACTGCTTTTGGCGTGTCGCCGTGAACACAAATGGTATCAATTTTTACTTTCAAAATACCACCGTCAAGAGTCTTAATTTCGTTGTGTTGAACCATACGTAAAACGTGGTTGATCAAGGTATTTTCATCGGTGATCACCGCGTGGTCTTTTTGACGAGAGACTAAGCTTCCGTCAGGTTCGTAATTACGATCGGCAAAAGCTTCAAAAAGCAACTTCAGTTTTCCTGTTGCCACACGGGCCATTTCAGAATCAAAAGGTACATACACCGGGATTTCAGGATAGGCTTCAGCCAAAACTTCCGTCAGAAATTCAGCATATTCCTTTTTTTGAGCGCACAAATTATACAAGGCGCCGTGTGCTTTGATATGATGCAAGGGCACTTGATGTTTCAAACACGCTTGATTCACTCTGGCAATTTGTTCTAAAACGGAGTCTTTGAGTCTTTTAAATGAAAGCTGCATTTCCTTCCGTCCAAAATGCTCCCGATCAGGAAAAGAAGGGTGCGCTCCTACTCCAACCTTGTGCTGTTTTGCAAGCTGAACCACTTGGTCTATAGTTTCTAGATCGCCGGCGTGACCGCCGCAAGCGAGGTTGCACGAACTGATAAGCGGCATCAAGGCGGCTTCATTGCCGATGCCTTCGCCTAAATCACAGTTAAGATCGATACTTGTTCTCATATAAGTCCAAAAACGCTTAGAATTGCACGCGCTCCTAATATAAGGGTTACGATCAAGATGCACACGCTTATTACATTTTTCAACTTGGAGTTTTGGTAGCTTCCTAAAAGCGTACTGCGATTGGCCAACCAGATCAAGATTCCAGCAATTACCGGTAAAAGAATGCCGTTTGCCACCTGCGCAAACTGAATGATCTCAATAGGTTTGATCCCAAAAGTTGCAACACCCACGCCGAGTACTAAAACGAGTATCCAAACCAATCTGAAGTTTCGTGATTTGAGATCACCTCCCAGATTGAGGCATCCTTGTGCTACATAAGCTGCCGCAAGCGGTGCTGTGATCGCTGAAGTAATCCCTGCGGCAAAGAGTCCTAATCCTATACAATATCGCGCAGCGCTACCGTAAAGCGGCTCTAAGCTTAGTGCGAGTCCGCTGGCGCCATCTACTTCTTGTCCGCTTAAAGCTGCTGCAGCAATGATCACGCTCATAGATACGAGTCCGCCTAAGATCACTGCAACAATCGTATCTTTTTTTGCTGCGGAAAGTTCAGATCTATCTTTCCATTTTTGATTGACTAAAGACGCATGTAAAAACAAATTGTACGGTACAACAGTGGTTCCTACCAAAGCAACGATCATTAGAATACTTCCGTCAGGAAATTGCGGAATCAGAGCACCTTTGAGCACCGTTAGCAGTTGAGGACCTGTGAGTATCGCCGTGATCACAAAAGATAAGCTCATCAAGATTACCAGAAGCAAAAAGACTTTTTCAAGCACTTTGTAATTGCCAATATATAATAAAATGAAAGCTATAGCTCCTATAAGTAAACTGTATCCGTTTATAGTATTTCCCGCAACTTCAATAATACCCGTGCTTCCTAAAGCCTGAAGTCCTAAAACGCCACCGCTTATATTTCCACCTTCATAGGCCGCATTACCCACAACTATGGCTGCTAAAACAAGGCCTAAAACCGATTTTCTAAGAATACCTGCGGGCAGTTCATCACGCAGTACTTGTGATAGACCCTTTTGCGAAACTAGACCAATACGGGAAGCGGTTTCCTGTAGAATAATGGTCGCAATGATGGATAAGGTCATCGCCCACAACAGGCTAAAACCAAACTGAATACCTGCAAGTGTACAAACGGTCACCGTACCCGGACCGATAAATGCCGCTGCCACTAAGGCGCCGGGGCCAATGTTCTTAAAAGGATTTCGCATAGATCTTGTAAAATCTTAAATATAAAAACATCTGTTTTGATTTCGGCACAAACCTTTGGCTAAAGTGAAAACCCTAATACTAGGCTAGCAGGAAAAGAAATTGAATACTCCTCTTAACTTCAACGATAATTTTGTTAACAGATGTCTGGCTAAAATTGAAGAAAATCTTTGATGCAGGACAAAATAAAACCCGCTAAAGCTTAGCCTTAGCGGGTTCTAATTAAAGTATGTATTGAAGTTTTACTTCTTTATTTCTTCAAGTTTCACTTCGTTGCCTTCTTTATCAAGAAGCATTACTTCGTCAAAGCCCATTTCTTTAAATTGCTGATACTGCGTTGCTGCATCCCCAACAACCAAATACGCCATTTTAGACTCATCAAGATATTTATTAGCTAAAGCTTTATGCTGCTCTAAAGTCATATTCTTGATCGTTGCTTCTTCATTCTCAATATAGTTAGGATCTAGATCGTAAGCACTACGCTCTTGTAACATACCTAAAAGCGAACCTTGAGTTTCAAAACGTCGTGCATTTGATTTGATCAAAGCGTTTTTAGTAAACTCAAGATCTTCGGGTGAAATACCGTCTTTATATTTCTGAATTTCATCTCTAAAGATCGAAACTGATTCACCAGTGGTGTTGGTTCGTACAGAAGAAGATGCTGTAAACGTACCGGGAATTTTACTTCCGCTAAAACCAGAACGCGCACCATAGGTATACCCTTTTTCTTCACGTAAAACCAGATTTACATTACCGCTAAACGATCCTCCTAATTTGTAATTCATCACCTCTGCAGGATAAAAATCTTTATCCGTACGTGGCATAGAGATGTATCCAATATTGATTACCGACTGCTTTGCGTTAGGAACATCCACAAAATAAAGCGATGCTTTGTCTCTGTTGTTTTCTACAGGGAATTCAGGAATCGTCACTTCTTTAGCCGCCCAGTTCTCTTTAAGACCTTCTAAGGAAGCCAAAGCCTGACTTTCACTAATATCTCCCACTACGTGGAAACGACTTACACTAGGTGAAAAATAGTTGTTGTAGTAGTCTTTTAGATCTTGCATTGTGATCGCCTCAACAGACTCCACGGTTCCTGAAGTAGAATACGCCAATGGATGGTTCTCTCCGTACAAACGTTTGCTGTACACGCGGTTTGCAATCACATTAGGATTTGCGTCAGAACGCTTGATACCATTGATCGTACTTGTTTTGATACGCGCAAATTCTTTCTCATCCCAACGTGGCTCTAGAAGAATTTCCTGAACCAAAGCCATCGTGGCATCAAAATTACGCGCTAGCGTATTTCCTCTTAATACTATAGATTCGTCAGTGGTGTACATATTTATGCTCGCTCCAAGACGGTCAATAGCTTCTTCTAATTCTAGCGGAGTTTTGGTTGCTGTACCTTCCATAAGAATGTCGCTCATTAAATTAGCCACTCCATTTATATTTAGATCATCTAATAAATGACCACCTTCGATCACTAGGCTGAAGTTTACTAGCGGAAGTTCGTCTTGAACGATACCATAAACTTCCATTTCGTTTGGTAACTCTGCAGTCCAGCTATCAGGAATATTAAGTTTTGGAGTTTCACCCATTGCAGGTGCAACCGAAC
Organism: Leeuwenhoekiella palythoae; assembly: GCF_900130045.1. Taxonomy (GTDB): domain Bacteria; phylum Bacteroidota; class Bacteroidia; order Flavobacteriales; family Flavobacteriaceae; genus Leeuwenhoekiella; species Leeuwenhoekiella palythoae. The sequence goes on along the minus strand of NZ_FQXT01000003.1, from coordinate 48,099 downwards.
GATCAAACTTAGAAGGTGTTTTCTCGATCTCAACATCTGCATCAACAATCTCGGTCTCCACATTTTCGGTGATCTCTTCTTCAACAACTTCTGCTTTTTCTGAATTCTCAGCGATCAGCTCCATTTGTCCTTTTGGTACAAAACTGGTCATTACATACGGTTTGCCTTTTACGTATTTTTCATAAACACGCATTACATCTTCTGCAGTAACCGCTTTGATGTTCTCAATATCATCCTCGATAAATCCGGGATCTCCGGTAAATACATCGTACTGCGCCAGTTGAAAGGATTTACCTAAAACACTACTGATTCCATTATAAAAATCAGTTTCTAAACCGGCTTTAATGCGCTCGATATCTTCGGCCTTCACGCCTTCTTTTTCAAACAGCGCAAATGCTTTGTTGATTCCGGTTTCTACACTGTCCAGGTCAACACCGGAATTTGCAGTTACCGAAATTCTAAATTTTCCTGCGATTTGATCAGAGCCATTCCACGCGTATGGTTGGGAAGCCAACTCCATATCTTCAACCAGCACGCGGTATAATGGTGCCTTTTTTCCGTCTGAAAGAATTTCGCCTAAAAAGTCTAAAGCATACGCATCATCAGTGTATTGCTCAACTGTAGGCCAAACCATATTTAACTGCGGTGCGGTCGCAAAATTATCTTCGTGATAAAAACGCTTGGTCTCATCTAAAGTCACGTTCTGAACAGGTAAAGGCTCTACTTCTTGACGTTTTTTAATTTCACCGAAATACTTTTCTACTAACTCTTTGGCTTTGCCTTCTTCAAAATCTCCGGCAATAACTAGTGTAGCATTGTTAGGACCGTAGAATTTATCGTAGAATTCTTTTACATCTTCTACCGTAGCGTTTTGAAGATCTTCAAGTTCACCAATGACCTGCCAGCTGTATGGGTGTCCATCTGGGAATAAATTCTTGTCAATCACCCAACTGGTGTGCCCGTACGGATTGTTATCCACACGTTGACGTTTTTCATTCTGAACCACTTCTTGCTGATTCGCAAAAGCCGACTCGGTAACGGTATTGATCAGGAAGCCCATACGGTCAGACTCTAGCCACAACACGGTTTCTAATGCGTTATTAGGCACCACTTCGTAATACACCGTACCATCTTGCCAAGTACCACCATTTAAAGTACCCCCGGCATCTTGAATGGTTTTAAAGAATTGATCTTGCGGAACGTTTTCTGATTCTTGAAAAAGCATATGCTCAAATAAGTGTGCAAAACCCGTGCGCCCTTTTTTCTCGCGGTTAGATCCTACGCCATACTGAATGGCTACAGATACAATAGGATCACTTTTGTCTTGATGAAGTACTACGTTTAACCCATTCTCGAGCTCGTACTTCTCATAATCGATTGATAGTTTGGCCTCTGCGACGTCGTTATCTCCTGCTTTTTTGTCGTCACAAGAAATAAAGGTTGCCACAAACAATGACAGCAACAGTGCCATTGGTGTCCATCTTGTTTTAATCATAGATGTTCGTTTTTTGATTAATAAAATTGATTAGCATTCCTAAAACTGTTAGAAAAGACGCAATATTTTAGCCTAAGTTACAAAACTATTAGGGTTTATTTAACGAAATCAAAAAACTGATGCATTTTATTGAATGACTAAGTTTGTTTGAGCGCTTATCCCAACCATCCATCACGATCTAAGCTTCGATACTGAATGGCTTCTGTGATATGATGGGCTTGTATCTGTTCTGAAGCTTCTAAGTCGGCAATAGTACGGGACACTTTAAGAATACGATCATACGCACGTGCCGAAAGATTGAGCTTTTCCATTGCGTTTTTCAATAGGTTTTTTGAAGTTTCATCTAAAGCGCAGTGCTGTCTGATTTGTTTAACGCCCATCTGCGCGTTGTAATTGATGGTTTCTATTTCGGCAAATCGGCTGGTTTGTAATTTGCGTGCTTCGGTGACACGTTTTCTGATCGCCACACTACTTTCCGCTTTGCGTTCTTCAGAAAGTTTATCAAAAGGTACAGGTGTCACTTCAATATGAATATCAATACGATCTAATAAAGGCCCGGAGACTTTACTCAAATAGCGTTGCATCTCGGCTGGCGTACTGCTCACCGGAGCACTGGGATCGTTAAAATAACCACCCGGACTGGGATTCATACTGGCGACCAACATAAAACTACTGGGATAGGTTACTGTAAATTTCGCACGTGAGATTGTGACTTCGCGATCTTCTAGCGGTTGGCGCATCACTTCAAGAACGGTGCGTTTAAATTCGGGTAATTCATCTAAAAAAAGCACCCCATTATGCGCCAGGGAGATCTCTCCCGGTTGTGGATACGCCCCACCGCCCACGAGGGCGACGTCTGAAATCGTGTGATGCGGACTTCTAAAAGGTCGTTGTGCCATCAAGCCCACGTGTTCCCGCATTCTACCCGAAACACTGTGAATTTTAGTCGTTTCGAGTGCTTCTCGCAAAGTCATTGGCGGTAAAATAGAAGGCAAACGCTTTGCAAGCATGGTCTTACCCGCCCCTGGTGGACCGATTAAAATAATATTATGACCACCGGCTGCGGCGATCTCCATACAACGCTTAATAGACTCCTGCCCTTTTACATCACTAAAATCAAATTCAGGATGTTCTAAGGCGTTGAAAAATTCGTTACGCGTGTCAACAATTGTGCGTTCTAAAGGCGCATCATTATCAAAATGATCGATCACCTGTGCAATGGAATCAATCCCATAAACCTCCAGGTCTTTAACTATCGCCGCTTCCTTAGCATTCTGACTGGGCAGTAAAAACTTTTTAAACCCTTCTTCCTGCGCTTTGATCGCAATAGGCAAAGCACCACGTATGGGCTGCAAACTTCCGTCTAACGAGAGTTCGCCCATAATGATGTATTCTTCTAAATTCTCTGCTTTTATTTGTCCGCTTGCCGCCAGAATACCAATTGCGAGTGTAAGGTCATAAGCGCTTCCTTCCTTGCGGAGATCAGCAGGCGCCATATTAAGCGTGATTTTCTTTCCGGGAATTTTAAAACCGTTATTCTGAAGTGCCGCAGCAATGCGGTAATTGCTTTCTCTAATCGCGTTATCGGGCAGTCCTACCAAGTGATAGCCAATGCCTTTGTCAATATTTACCTCAATTGTAATTGTAGAAGCTTCAACGCCAAAAACCGCTGAACCATAAACCTTTGTAAGCATAATTTTTAAGTTGGTTTTCTAAAGAAACAATATTATTTCCAACTTTTGAAATTAGCTTACTGATTTTTAATGGTTTATGTCAATCTGTCTAATCTAATTTCTATTAAGCACACCTTCAGCCCACTTACGTGCCGGTTTCCCGAAGCATTCGATCAAGTCATCTACACCCACCACACTACCTTTGGCTAGCCGGCCTAACAACGCTATATTTTGGTGCGTATTTCCGCCTTTACTAATAATGCGACCATCTTCTAACGTATGTAATCCCAATTTATAGCTCACCGCATCCACGCGTTTATCAGTTCTGAGATGCGCTATTAAAGGACTACTCACTTTGGCTAATTGCGGCGCATCGATTACCGAATTAACCATCACCTGAACCACGATAGTTTTCCCATCCTTGCGCAATTGCCAACCTTTAGGTACTAAGTTAATCTCAGGATCTGCTACAAAATCAAGATTTAAAACTCCGGCTTTTACCAAAGCTATGAGTTGCTGTAAACTTTTGACCGGTGGACCATAAGAATAGCGTTTACTGGCCTCAATGTACTTTACCACATCAACCATTGCGTCATCACCAAGATTCATATACGTGTAATCGTGATACAAAACTCCTAAAGCAAAACGCCACACCTGACCTAAACAATAATCCAAGCTAATTTTGGTTTTGCCGTAAGCCATATGTAAGTACAATAGCATCGCCTCGAGCGTATCTTTTTTAGTGCTTACCAATAAAGTATGCTCGGTGTCCGGTTTTTTGATCACTTGTAGGGTCAATTCAGTCAGGTCATCAGCAGATAAATCTGTGGCTTTCGCTTTGCTTCCCAGTCTCTTGTAAACGGAACTGGTGATCTGCGCGATAGCTTCTATGAGGAAGGAAGCATCATTGATAGTTGAGGCATTCGCTTCAGCTTGTTCGACCGCCTGTATGAGAAGTTTAAATTCTTCTTCGGAAGGTTCAAACCATGAATCAATTTCACCCGAAAATGGTTTAGGAACCGGTGGCAAACCGTTTAAGGAAAAAGCCACCAATTCACGTGGCGCTTCCTCTGAAGGAATATAGTTAAGCTCAACAGAATCAGCAATAGGTACAAAACTTCCGCCAAAACCTATACTCAATGCTCTCACCTGATCTACCATAGACAAGCCAAAACCACGTAGCGCGATTTTAGTTTCAGGAGTTATTGCATCGGTTTCTAAAGCACCCACGGGATAAGGGTCTTTATACAGTTTTAGGTTATTTTGTTTGGCGTGAGTATCCCATAATTGCAGCTGCTCAGAGTCGTACGTAGGCTGATGACCAATGGTAAGTACAATTTCATCAACCATATGCTGTTGAGCGTCCTTAGTAATAATAATTCCGCTTTGCTCGTTAGCATCAATTTGCACTATTTCAGCGGAAAACAATTCAGCTTTATTTTGACCTTTCAGAGCGTCGTAGATGGTCAGAAATCGTTCATATAAATAAATACCCAACATAGAACGCGCAGGGAAATGATCTTTTGATACGTTTGCCGGAGCATCCTTTCTATCAGTCAACCAATCTGCATAACCTGGAAATTCAGGAATAAAAATATCATCAACACTTATTGATGGTCTACCTGCCAGATCGTTTGATAAATTACGCTCATGAATGTTTGACAAATTGGTCTCTACTTGGTCAGGCGTCCAGATTTGTCCCGCCCCGGGATAGGGCGAAGCTTCAAACAATTTGACGTGTAAGTCAAGGCTTGATTTGCTATTACTTTTGACTAAAAAAAGACTTTCAAGCGCGGCCAGCCCACGCGGACCAACTCCTACAATACCTATCGTATATGGTTTTGACACAGATTTTTTGTTTTAAAGCTTAATGCCTAAAATTAAAACTATAAATCTTAGTATTCCGTTAAGCCTGAAACATAAGCCCTTAAGCTTATCATAAAGTTGCTATTCTATTTTAAAAACAAAGGATTGAAGCGGTTTGATGTCTACGCGAATCGTTCCTGCTTGATTTTGAACTTGAAGCGCAGCTTGCTCTTCATTATAAAGTTGATCTGTTGCTTTATACGTCCCGTCGTTGAGGTACCATTGTTTAATAATATCCTGTGGTATTTGCAATTCAAAACCAAACGTATCTTTAGCATCAAAGTTGGTGACAATGATGAGTTTATCAGTATCAGACCAGCGCACAAAGGAATGCACCCGATCATTGTACCATTCGGTATGCTGACGATTATGCCAGTGAATATCTGCATACCCTCCCATTATCGCCGAATTTTCTAAACTGAAATTCAGCAAGCGTTTATAAAAATCTCGAAGCTCTTTTTCTTCAGGAGTAGACTGCCCGCCGTCAAAGTTTTTGTCATTGACCCAACGCACTACACTAGGTACGCTTCCGTAGTCAAAAATTGAAGTCCGTGTAGGATCGCCAAAGCCCAGGTCTTCAAGTGCCGGCTCACCCAATTCCTGACCAAAATAGATCATTGTTGGAGCCGTACTGATCAACGCCGAAACAACCATCGCAGGTTTACCTTTTGCTGCATCTCCCGCAAAAGCATCACTAGCTATGCGCTGCTCGTCGTGGTTTTCCAGAAAGTGCAGCATATTATGTTCAATATCTTCCTGATACTTCAGGATTGGTGCAAAATGGTCTGTGCTTCCGTGGCCTTGCATCACGTGTTTTATCGTATCATAAAGCTCCACTTTGTCGTATAGATAATCCATTTTTCCTTTAAATATATACTCGCGATACAACTGTGGATTATACACTTCGGCCATTAAAAAAGCATCAGGACGCTCCATTTTAATAGCAGCATTCATATAACTCCAGAATTCTACAGGAACCATTTCGGCCATATCATAACGGAATCCGTCTACACCTTTATCCAGCCAAAACAAGGCAATCTCTTTAAACTGTTTCCAAGAAGCCGGAACGTCTTTATCTTTCCAAAAATCAAAATGCTTCTGATGATCCCAATGTCCGGCATCTTCTGGCAACAAATCAAAGTCTTTATGTCCTTCCGGACTCACGCCGTAGTTTATTTTAACGGTCTCGTACCAATCATTTTGCGCAGGTTGCGCATCTCTTGCTCCATTACCTGTCCATTTTGCTGGAGACTCTGTAAACTGTGCATCCGCACTTGCCGACTTTTCGCCTAAAGGCACATATCCATTTTCCCATTGCGGCACTATAAAATCGGTTCCCGGGATGTAGTAAAAGTTATTATTCTTGGCATATGCCACCGAAGTATCATCATTCGCCCCAAAAGGCACAGTATATTCCGGAGTGTTTAAACTTTCATATTTGCGTGCCACGTGATTGGGGACGATATCTATGATCACTTTTAAATCTGCTTGATGCGTACGATTTATGAGTGCTTCAAACTCTTCAAGCCTATTTGCAGGATTTACAGCCATATCAGGATCAACCTGATAATAATCTTTTACCGCATAGGGTGAGCCGGCTCTGCCTTTTACAACATCAGGATCATCGTTAGAAATACCGAATTGTGTATAATCAGTGATTACAGCGTGATGCGGAACTCCAGTGTACCAAATATGAGTTACGCCAAGCTCTTTAATCTCACTTAAAGCTTTGGCGGTAAAATCTTCAAACTTCCCTACACCATTTTCTTCGATGGTACCCCAAGGTTTATTGGTTGTGTTCGTATTGCCAAATAATCTGGTAAAAACGTGATAAACTACTTTTTTCTTTGGGTCTGTATTCTGCATAGGCTCTTTTATGTGATTAGACTTGTTCTGTGCACAGCTTGTTAGAAGTATTCCAAGGCTAATTAAAAGGATATTTTTGATCATCCAACTAATTTAAAGTTATAATTAGAAAACAAATTTTATAAGATTTAAAACTAACATAAATTTAATTGCTCGCCTAAATCGATTAACCTGATTTCAGCGGTAAAAAAGGGGATATTTCCCCCTTTTGTCACAAGTATATTATAGATACTTTTATCTCGTATTAATAATTAAAGATTAATACCGTTTATAATCTAATTATTAGGGGAATTAAATTTTAAACGCATTAATGATTTAGGGGTGAAAGGCACTCTGCGCGAGCAGGGTGTTTTTCTTTTTTACACCATTTGTAAAAAATCGAAAAATTATAAAACGATTTAGTTATATTTTAACAGAAAGAGTTGCAAATTAATTTTGTAGCTTTACGATGTCATTGACAATTTAGGGGTGAAAGGCACTTTGCGCGAGCAAGGTGTTTTTCTTTTTTAGGCCTATTTCTACGCTGTAAATTTTGCTATTCAACACCTTAGGGCGCAAAACAATTTCTTGTACAAATCCCCTATTCTATTTGATTCTTCTCTCTTTTCCTGAAAGATAAGTTGAAGCGGTCCCTGCGGATGAAAATCCTTTTTCTGAAGATTAAAAAAATGAGGTAGCCTAACCAGCTGAAAATAGCTACTAAAAACAACCACAACCACAGCTCTTTTACCGATTTGAACTTTTTATAGCGCAACTCGAGTAACACAAGGATTACAAAAAGAATTCTCAGATAAACCAAAGGGTAATTTTTATATGCGTGTAATCACTACTGCAAGACTACAGCTTTTGATACGCATTTTAAGCATCATGCTTCTTAAAATAAAAAAGCGCTCAAATCGTTTACCCGATCTGAGCGCTTTTGCAACAAGTTTAGTATTTGAATTACTTTAAAACCTTAAACTGAATTTCTGAATCTCCAAAAACAGTATGCGTCTGCTTTTGAAAATCTTCAGCATCGGCTTTGTAGATATTAGGTACAAAAGTTTGTGGATTGCGATCGATTAGCGGAAACCACGTACTCTGAATTTGAATTTGCATTTTATGTCCTTTTAAAAACGTATGGTTTACCCCTTGTAAGGTTAGATCTACTTCGGTTTTTTGATTAGGTTCAAAAGCTTTAGGTTCACTAAAACTCTCACGGAAACGTCCACGCATTACTTCACTACGCACCATCATCTGGTAATTATCCATTTTTAAGTAGTCTTGAGTTTCAGGGTAATCTTCTGCTCCTGCAGGATACACATCTACCAGTTTTACTACCCAATCTGCATCAGAACCTGTGGTAGCCACCTGAAGTTTAGCTAGTATTTCACCGGTGATCGTCATATCATCCTCTAAAACTTCGGTTTCGTAAACCAAAACGTCTGGTCTGCGCGCTGCAAATCGCTGATCGTCGGTCATGTATTTTCTGGGTGTGAATACCATTTTAATGTCTTCCGAATACGGAACCGGTTTAGAAGGGTCACTTACAAAAGCATTTTCAAAATCTGCCGAAGCGCTCTCAGTAAGTTTTTGATCTGCTCCTAAATAAAAACTTTTAGTTTCTGCTGCTTTTGGAGGCCATTCCGCATAGCTATCCCACTCACGTGAACCACTATCATACATAGAAGCTTCAGGGAAGTCAATCGCTCCTTTACCGTCATTTTTCAGGAAATGATTGAAAAATACCGTCTCGTAATTTTGTTGAAAATCTCTAGAAAGATTATCTCCAAAATATACATTCCCTATAGCTTGGCGCTCACTTGAACGCGCCCAATCTCCGTGACTCCAAGGCCCGTAAACCAAGATGTTATAGTTATCACTGGTCTCCTCAATCTTTCTGTAGGTGTTGAAAGGTCCATAAAGATCTTCGGCGTCAAATAGTCCGCCTACAACCATTACGGCAGGCTTGATATCATTTAAATGCTGAATGATTCCGCGGCTTCTCCAGAATTCATCATAATTAGGATGGTCTTTAATTTGCTGCCAGAATACATTATCTTCTTTGTAATACGCATCTAAATTGGTCAACGGACCTGCATCTAAGAAAAACTGATATTGATCTTGCGTAGGAAGATCAGGAAACGCGTACCAAGGTTTGGTTACCGGCTGGTCTTTCATATAGCCGAAAAGCGAAATCGCTCTCCAATAGCTTTCTAGAAACGCTCCGTTATGATGAAAGTCATCAAAAAAGAAATCTGAAATACACGCTTGTGGAGAAACTGCTTTTAATGCAGGATGCTCACTAAGCAAAGAATATGTCGCATAAAAACCTGGGTACGAAATCCCCCAAGTTCCTACATTTCCATTATTGTTGTCTACATTCTTTACAAGCCAATCGATCGTGTCATAAGTATCGCTAGCTTCATCAACTTGTTTTCCTTTTTTATTCGGAATATACGCGCGCATATTGTCGTAAACGCCCTCACTATTCCAACGGCCACGCACATCTTGCTGTACAAAGATGTTACCTTCTTCAACCATAAACTTATTAGGTCCTATTCTGCCTTTATAGTTTTCTTCACCATACGGCGCACAGCTGTAGGGCGTACGCATCATCAAAATAGGATACTCTTGTGACTTATCTTTTGGCGAATAAATTGTCGTATGCAAAAGCACGCCATCACGCATTTTTATTTTGACTTCTTTCTTGTCGTAATGCTCGCGCACATATTCTTCGGTTTGTGCTTGTATGCAGCTCACGAAAAGCAAAAGCACCGCAAATACTAGATTTTTGACTTTTTTCATTTAGTAGTGTTTATTTAATCATTGAATTTAGAGATTCCATCTTCGAGCCAGGCTTCAAATTCATCTACATCTGGCGTGTAGCCCACAGGCGTGTTAAGTTCGTCTTCATTATGGTTTAGCAACACATAATAGGGCTGCGCGTTAATCTGATATTTTTCAATCTGAAAATCGCTCCATTTATTTCCTACGGTTTGAATGCGTTTGCCGGTAACTTCACTTACATATTGTTCAGCTTCGGGCAGTTCTTCCTTTAGATCTACAAATAACGAAATAAGGACCACATCGTTCTGTAGTTTCCCAAGGATTTGAGGTTCGCCCCAAACGCGCTCTTCCATCTTGCGGCAATTAACACAGGCTTTGCCGGTAAAATCTATTAGTACCGGTTTATTTTCAGCTTTGGCGTAGGCCATTCCTGCATCATAATCAGTAAAAGTCACCAATTGATACGGCCCAAGTTCGGCTTCTTCCGGTAATTCTCCTTCGGTTAAACCTGCAACACTACCTTTAGAATAACCTACACCGTATGGCGATTCACTATAATTTAATGGCGGCGGAAATCCGCTGATCAATTTCAATGGTGCACCCCACAAGCCGGGGATTAAGTATAACGTAAACGAAAGCACAAAAAGCCCTAAAATCAACCTTCCGGAAGAAATATGTGTCAACGGACTATCGTGCGATAATCTGATTTTTCCGAAAAGATAAAACGCCATTGCACCAAAAATAGCAATCCAAATCGCTAAGAATACTTCGCGCTCTAATATATGTGCCTGCAAAACCAAATCAGCATTGGATAAAAATTTAAAAGCTAAGGCGAGCTCCAAAAAGCCCAAAACCACTTTTACTGAATTGAGCCAGCCTCCCGATTTGGGTAAAGAATTCATCAACCCAGGAAACAATGCAAACAACGCAAAAGGGATCGCGATAGCCAATGAAAAACCTAGCATTCCTAAAATGGGCGCCAGACCACCTTCTGAAGCGGCTTGTACTAATAAGGTTCCTACAATGGGGCCGGTACAACTGAAGCTTACAATGGCTAAAGCCAAGGCCATAAAAAAGATACCTATAATTCCGCCGCGATCCGCTTTGCGGTCTACGGCGTTAGCCCAAGAATTGGGTAACATAATTTCAAAAGCACCAAAGAACGAAACTGCAAAAACTACGAGAAGTAAAAAGAATATCAAGTTGAACCAAACGTTGGTTGATAAAGCGTTTAAGGCATCTGCGCCAAAAATCCCGGTGACCAATGATCCAAGCAATACATAGATTACCACGATGAAAATTCCGTATAAAATGGCATTTCTACGACCCACTGCCAGATTCTTACTCTGCTTTGTAAAAAAGCTTACCGTCATAGGAATCATTGGGAATACACAAGGTGTGAGCAGTGCCAAAAATCCGCTAGCGAAGGCAACGAAAAAGATGGTCCATAGATCTTGTTTTTCTTCTTTTTTTACAACCTCTTTAACCGGTTCAATCTTTTCTACTTCTTCCTGAACGTTACCATACTCCTGAAAATCATTAAAGTCTTTAAAAACCTTTCCATTCTCTTTAACGAGGTCAAAAACTATGTATTTTTCTTCGTTGATACACACTTCTTTACACACCTGATATTTCAAGATCAGCTTGACATATTCAGTGGTTTCTTCAGCTTTTATCTTTTGGGATAGCTGCGCGGTTTCTGAGAAAAAGGTTTCATCTACCTCAAAGATCTCACTGTAAGCTGTTGTGGTCTCACTTTCTACCGTGGGTCCTTCTAAGGAATAAGCTTTACCGGCTTCGAGGAACTCTAATTCTAAAGGTAAAGATCCGCCGGGATCTGTGAACTGCGAATACACATGCCATTCGGGCTCAATGCTCGCATTTAACAACAGGGTATATTCTGATTCACTTGTTTTATCTACTTGAGCCATCCATTGCGCCGGATTTTGTGCTCCGGCTGAAGGTCCAAAAGCTTGTGCATTTCCTGTGAGCGAGATCAATAGCGTTACAAGAAGAAAGCCGTATTTAATCATAGTATGCGGTAATTTTTAAAAATTGAGAAGTATTAGGGGTTACTTTGTAGCGATCGTCAGTTCGTGCTCCTACGACCCAGATGATGTCTTGGTCGTTACACAGAAGCCAAACTGACTCTTTATCAAGAGTCGAATATTTTAAGTCTTTAAAGAATTTACTAAGCTTCTTTTTCCCTTTTAAGCCAAATGGATAAAACCAATCGCCTTCCTCCCATTTTCTTAATTTAAGCGGAAAATCTAATTGGTCTTTATCAAAAATAGCTTCGGTAGCCGTAGTTTTTGAAAATTGATCTACAGCTTCTTTTTTGATCTTTAGATTGTCAAGAACAAGGCTTGCGTCTTGCTCATTCCATAAAACAACTTCGTGTTTTTTTTTATGTTCTGTAAGTAGTAGCACCTCACGATCTCTTATAAGTCGGTGATTTTTTGCGGAAACATATTTACCGGGTTCAGCATCTAGCAAATCATAAATATCATCCCAAGCCGTAAATTCAAAATCCTTAAGTAATTGATACAAGACCGCCTTGGTATTTGGCGTCTGCTTCAACTTCTGAATGCTTAATTCATAGCCCTTAAAAGACTGATTTACGATCTGAGAAAACAGCATTGCCGTGTAATCTTCAAGTAGCAGTGCAACTTCTTTTAAATGCTGTTGACTCTTCTGAAACTGATTTAAAAATTGGGGGGCTGCTTCTTCTATCGCAGGAATAGCGTGATGTCTTAAATGATTGCGCAAATATTTATCTGAAGCATTGCTACTATCTTCTCGCCACTTGATCTCATTGGCCTCTGCATACGCTAGAATCTCTTCTCTGCTGAACGGTAACAAGGGACGAATTAATTGCTCATTATGCGCAGTAATGCCAGTGAGCCCATCTATTCCTGAACCTCGACTTAGGTTGATGAGAAAAGTCTCAAGATCATCTTTCGCATGGTGCGCAGTGGCGATATACGCTAACCCGAATGTTTGACAAAGCTCTTCAAACCAATGATACCGTAATTCGCGTGCTGCCATTTGAATGGAAACCTTTTGATCTTTAGCATAGGCTTCGGTATTAAAATTTTGAAGATGCAACTTAACTTGTAATGCTTCGGCTAGTTTTTCAACAAAAATTGCATCTGCATCGCTCTCGCTTCCGCGCAGCTTAAAATTGCAATGCGCCATCTCAAAATCAACATCACAAGCTTTTAATAAATAGGCCAAAACCACACTGTCTAATCCCCCGCTTATCGCTAACAAAACCGAAGTTTGTTTCAATCCATTAAACTGAGATTCTATATGCTGATTAAACCTTTTGATCATAAAAACACTTGGTGTTCTCGCTATACGCTTTTAAAATTTCAAACCAAATCAGCGACGTTGCCCAGCCTTTAGTTGGACGTAAAAGTAAAATGTTTTACTAGTACGCTTTTTCTAGACGTTTGCGCTCTTGATTATCGAGTAAATATACAATTTAAGGCCTGTTTTGCAGCAAAGCTCAGCGCAAGTTTATTTAGTTTCTATTTAACATGGAATGGAAGCCAAAGCGGTTATTTGATACGCTTAAAATTGTATTTTTAATCCTGACGCTTTGTAACAAGAGTTACGAGTACATCAAAAGCTACGGTCTATATTTGCCGATATTAAACCTCGAGGCAAGGCCGAAGGCACACAATGAAATTAGTTTTTAACATTGAACTACGTCTCAAGGCAGTATCGCTTTGGCTGTGGTTCTAAAATTTAATATTTGAAGAAATTCTTCCCCATATTTGACTGGTTACCAAACTACAAAAAAAGTTATCTGTCTGGTGATGTTTCAGCAGGAATAACCGTTGGAATTATGTTGATTCCGCAGGGAATGGCATACGCGATGATCGCCGGTTTACCTCCGGTTTTTGGGCTCTATGCTGCTCTTTTACCTCAAGTCATTTATGCTTTAATGGGGACTTCGCGTCAAATTGCCATCGGTCCTGTGGCGATGGATTCGCTGATTATTGCTTCCGGATTGGGAGCGCTTTCGCTTAGTGGGCTTGATGAATACATTGCGATGGCCATCTTTCTTGCGCTATTTGTTGGGATCATTCAGATCTTGATGGGATTTTTAAAAATGGGCTTTCTCGTCAATTTTTTGTCTAAGCCGGTGATCAGTGGTTTTACTTCTGCGGCTGCATTAATTATTGGTATCACGCAACTTAAACATTTACTGGGTATCAGCGTCACCAGTAACAGGACCTTGCCAATTATAAAGCAAACGTTGGGACAACTTGATCAGATCAATCCGGTTGCAGTGGTTGTTGGCCTTACAGGAATTGGCATTATGCTCTTGATCAAACGTATTAATAGTCAGATTCCGGCTGCTATTGTGGTGGTGGTTTTTGGGATCGCTCTGGCCTACTTTACCCCCCTTACAAATTATGGTTTACTATTAGTGGGTAAAATTCCGCAAGGACTACCCGGCTTTGATATTCCCACAGTGCCTTGGGAAGATCTTGGTCAGCTTTTTACACTTGCCCTTGCGATGTCTCTTATTGCTTTTATGGAAGTTGTTTCCATTGGTAAAGCCTTAGAAGAAAAAGTCAAATCCAATACGATAAAGCCTAATCAAGAACTTATCGCATTAGGAACCGGGAATATAATCGGTTCGCTGTTTCAATGTTATCCCACAACCGCGGGTTTTAGCCGAACCGCTGTAAACTTTCAAGCCGGTGCAAAAACAGGTGTTGCGGCATTCATAAGTGCAAGTCTTGTTGCACTCACATTGCTTTTTCTCACTCCGGTGTTTTACTATTTGCCCAATGCAATTTTGGCTTCGATCATTATGCTTGCGATCACCAGTCTGATCGATTTAAAATATCCTAAGGAGCTCTATAAAAACCAAAAGGATGAGTTTTTTTTATTAGTGACTACATTTATCATTACGCTGTTTGTAGGTATTCAAGAAGGAATCATTCTTGGCGTTTTATTTTCATTGCTGCTGATGGTTTATCGAACTTCAAAACCACATATGGCTGTTTTGGGTCAAATAAAAGGCACTACTTATTTTAAGAATATCAACCGTTTTGCAACTGATATTATTGACCGAAAAGACATCTTAGTCGTTCGTTTTGATGCGCAGTTATTCTTCGGAAATAAAGATTATTTCTATAAGGAGTTGAAGAAACACATCAAAGCTAAAGGACCTGATCTAAAAACGATTATCATTAATGCCGAAGCGATCAATTACATTGATAGTAGTGCGATCTACATTTTAAAATTTGTGATCTTAGAACTGCGTCAAAAAGAAATCACGCTGATGATCGCCGCTGCCACAGGTCCTACACGAGATATTCTATTTAAAACCGGAGTAACCGAATTATTAGGTGCCGAAAACTTGTTTGTTCGTGTTGTGGAAGCTGTAGAATTTATTGATGGCATACATCCGCGTACCGAAATTGAAGATCGCGTTTCCCGACAAAAATTCTAACTAATTAAACTTATAGGTACCGGCCAGAATCGCAAACCGGTGTGGTTCATTTCCTTTTATTTCACCTTCGGTATAATTCCATTTTAGACCTATAGCATAGCGTTTCTGTGAAAAAAATACACCAACGTGTCCGTTTAAAATCCTGTGATTTACCAGGTTTTGCGGAACTACTTTTTCGCCTTGCCCATTAGCGTTTTCGATGGTCGCATTAAATGCTGAAAAATTCATATTAAAACCGGCTTCAAGAAAAATTTCGGTTTCACCATTACCTAGCAAACTCTGTTGCCGTGCCACAGAACGCCCAATTGCATTAAACTGCCCAAACCTAAAATAAAGACCTTGCTCAAAAAAGGTAAAGATATTTCCTGCGGAAATTCGGCTTAAACTGTACAGGTTGAGCCATTTTTCAGTAAAAATATCCTGAGCATAATTAGCCCTCAAATTAAAACCAAACTGATTCGGGATCTGGTCTTCCCATTGATCAACAAAAATATCCTTAGAAAATTTTTGATGAATAAAATTCTGAATATCGCCGGCGTGAACAGCTGGTCCTAAAATCCCCAGATCAACTTTTAATTGTAAAAACACGTTTTCAAATCCGTAGTTATTCGCAAAATCTAAATAGCCCCAACCGGCATAGGGCTGTCTGGTTTTTACAATTTGATAGGTACGCGCATAATCTGGAGTGTATGCTTGGATATGCGCCGCTATATAATGACTGAATGCCTTTTTATTCGGAAAAAGCTGAGTGATTAAGTTCGTTTGTTTCGGTCGCCAACCAAAGCCTAAATGAATTCCGTACGTATAATGCCAATCTGTACGTGTGCCAAAAATCGTAAAATCGTTATCGTGACCTGCCAGCACTTCGTATTTATAGGCGGTGTCTTGCTGTGCTTTCAGTAGAAAAGGAGTCATAAAAAGCCACAGGGCAATACCGATTTTTACAATCTTCATTGGTCTAAACTAAACAGTTTTAAATTTAAACATAACCGCTTTCATAGGAATGTCAAGATTTGATTAAATTTAAAAAGCACGAGTCCATTCTATAAAACTATGTCACAAGCAGCAGCTCTGGCGCAAAGACTACAAGAAGTAATTCTTGATGGTACCTGGATCGCCAACACAAATTTTAAAAAGGAATTGAATACGACCTCATTGGCGCAGGTTTCCATACCTATTAGATCGTACAATACTGTCGAGGTTCTTGCACAGCACATTCATTATTACATCGCAGGTGTAAAGCAGGTTTTTCTTAGAGGTGAACTTAGCATCAGCGACCGATTTAGTTTTGATTTTGAGCCTTTACAAAGTGATCAGGAGTGGCAAAATTTTTTAGCCCTTTTCTGGAAAAATACCGAAGAATTGATCGCATTAATCCAACCCCTTAGCGATGCCCAACTAGACGCTATTTTTGTGAAAGAAGCATACGGAACTTATAAACGCAATATTGAGGCGCTTATTGAACACAGCTATTATCATCTGGGACAGATCGTACTACTGCTAAAAACCGAAGCATCAACGTAATTTTACAGCCTTGAAACCGACCTATCCTACGTGGAAAAATATCTAAAGATCATACAGGATTCTTTTACGGGTTATTTTAATTACCTGATAGAAGAGATCACAAATCCCGGGTGGACCAACTATTTCTACTGGCTGCTTGGATTGTCTTTACTTGTTTTTGCATTTGAGATCATAATTCCCTGGCGTAAAAAACAGCCTATTTTCAGAAAAGGTTTTTGGCTTGATGCGTTTTATATGATCTTCAATTTCTTTTTGTTCTCTTTGATTGGTTATAACGCGCTTTCTAATGTAGGTGTTGAACTCTTCAATGACTTTTTAGGACTTTTTGGAATAGATAATCTGGTGGCGATCGAGGTTCAGGACTTTCCGGTGTGGGCGCAACTTTTAATCATGTTTATCATCGCTGATTTTATCCAATGGAATGTACACCGAATGCTGCATCGTGTGCCGTGGTTATGGAAATTTCATCAAGTGCACCACAGCGTAAAAGAAATGGGTTTTGCTGCTCAGTTTCGATTCCATTTTGTTGAAACTCTAGTTTATAAAAGCGCGCAGTATATTCCGCTGGCAATGATAGGTTTTGGGATCGAACAATTTTTTGTGGTGCATATGTTTTCGGTGTTTATCGGGCATTTAAACCACGCCAATCTCGATTGGAGTTACGGTCCGCTGGGTTATGTGTTGAATAATCCGCGTATGCACATTTGGCATCACGCTAAGGCACTCCCACCGGAGCATAAGTACGGAATGAATTTCGGTTTGAGTTTGAGCATTTGGGACTATCTTTTTGGTACCGCATACGTTCCTAAAAGCGGAAAAGATATAGAGATAGGTTTTGACGGCGATGAGCGCTTTCCACACGATTTTACGGGACAACTCACCTACCCTTTTAAAGAGCATTCTCAAAAGTAGATCTACTCCAATTCTTCGACCATTGGATGGTACGAATTTTCAAAATTTATGAAAGACTTTTAACAAGAAAACCTAGTGTTTCCGCCGGTCCAAACCAAGATTGGGTTGTAATTTTATAGCAGGAAAAAGCAGCGTACCGCTTTTGCTAAAATTCTCCAATACCTGCTCTCATGGATGTAGAACTTCTCGCCCGAATACAATTTGCCTTTACAGTAGCTTTTCACTATATCTATCCGCCTTTAAGCATAGGAATAGGCCTTTTAATGGTGGTTTTTGAAAGTTTATATGTTAGAACAAAAAAGGAAGATTATCATATTCTCGCAAAATTTTGGACTAAAATCTTTGCGCTCACCTTTGGAATCGGTGTCGTTACGGGTATCGTAATGGAATTTGAATTTGGTACCAATTGGGCCACCTATTCGCGTTATGTAGGAGATGTTTTTGGTAGCGCCCTCGCTGCCGAAGGTATTTTTGCCTTTGCTCTTGAAAGTGGTTTTCTTGGCGTTTTACTTTTTGGCTGGAACCGCGTTAAACCTTGGGTTCACTTGGTTTCAACAATCGGCGTATTTCTAGGTTCTATGTTTTCTGCAATATGGATCGTAGTCGCAAACAGTTGGCAACAAACGCCGGCAGGATATCACATTGTAGGAGAAGGTATGCAAGCCCGTGCAGAGATCACTGATTTTTGGGCAATGGTTTTCAATCCGTCGAGTGTAGAACGTATTTGGCACGTTTGGCTGGGCGCTTTTCTAGCGGGAGTATTTTTAATTCTTAGTGTGCACGCCTATTATATCTTAAGAGGACGTTACGTGAGCATTTCAAAAAAAGCATTTAAGATCACACTTATCATTGCTACTATAACTTCGCTCGCTCAACTTGTAGCAGGGCACGCTTCGGCGGAAGTTGTAGCAGAACATCAACCGGCAAAATTAGCTGCACTAGAAGGACATTATGACGAAAGCGCTGCGGCTGATATGTATTTGTTCGGTTGGGTAGATCAGGAGAAGCAAGAAGTGACTGGTTTAGCGATTCCCGGCGGACTTTCTTTTTTATTAGATCAGGATTTTGAAGCTCCAGTAACCGGTTTAAATGCTTTCCCCGCAGATGAGCGCCCTTCTCAGGTAAATGCTGTTTTTCAGTTTTATCACCTTATGGTTGCCATCGGTATGTTTTTGATCGCGCTTACCTTATATGCTTCGTTTTTACTGTGGAAAAAGAAATTATTTACTAAAAAATGGTTGCTGTGGGTTTTTGTATTTACTGCACTGCTTCCGCAGATCGCCAATCAAGTAGGCTGGTTTTCAGCAGAAATGGGAAGGCAACCTTGGGTTGTGTACGGTTTGTTGCGTACCAATGAAGCTTTTTCACAGGCAGTCACAGCAAATCAAGTATTATTTTCGCTCATTCTATTTTTTGCGGTGTACGCCCTACTCTTTTTACTTTTTGTATATCTGCTGAATAAAAAAATAAAACACGGACCTTATGAAGAGGCTAATGACGAGGATGACGATCGACCGTTAACTAAAGAGATCAGCGAAGTAGTAACAGGATAACAGAATAGTATGGAAACAATTTTAGGTATAGATTATCCCACCTGGTGGTTTTTAGTAATTGGTGGTTTATTCTCAGGCTATGCGATTTTAGATGGTTTTGATTTTGGCGCCGGGGCTTGGCATTTATTCTTTAAAAAGGAGTTGAATCGCCGTATCGCGCTTAATGCCGTTGGTCCTGTTTGGGATGGTAATGAAGTTTGGCTAGTGATTGGCGGCGGAGCCTTATTTGCTGGGTTCCCAGTGATGTATGCTACACTTTTTTCTTCATTGTATATCCCGTTTATGCTGTTTTTGATCTTTATTATTTTCAGAGCAATTTCCATTGAATTTAGAGGAAAAGAAGAAATGCTTTGGTGGCGAAGACTTTGGGATGTGAGTTACAGCATTTCAAGTATTATGCTTGCATTTTTGTTAGGCGTTGTTTTAGGAAATGTGCTGCAAGGTTTTGCTATAGGTGAAAATTATCAATACACAGGATCAGGCTTTTTTGAATTTTTGAATCCGTACGCGATAATGACCGGTGTGACGACACTCGCCCTATTTATGGCGCACGGAGCGATTTATCTTTTACTAAAAACCGAAGGCGCAATGTTTGATCAGCTTACAAATCTGCTGCAAAAAGGAATGATCTTTTTTATGGTAAGCTTTGCGATCACTACACTTTACACGCTGCTTTACATTCCGCATTTGTCTGATGATTTTAAAAGTGCTCCTATCCTATTTGCCGTTCCTGTGCTCACCTTTTTGAGTATTGCTAACGTACCGCGTTTGGCGAGTAAAAAGAATTATAAACTGGCATTTTTCTTTTCGTCACTCACCATAAGTTTATTACTAGTATTGGTTGCCGTAGAGCTGTATCCCAACCTCCTTTTTTCAACTGTTGATCCTAAATACAGTCTGGATGTTTATGAAGCTGCATCTTCTGAGCGCTCTCTGGGAATTATGCTCTTATTTGTAGCAATCGGTGGTCCGTTGGTTCTAGGATATACCTTTTTCGTTTACCGAACTTTTAGAGGAAAAGTTAAATTAGACGATCACAGTTATTAAACACATCTGAATAAGAATTAAGCGGATTTTAAAGCATAAAAAAAAAGCCCCTAGTAAAGGGGCTCTTTGCTGCTCAAGGTATAAAACACACTTACAATTAACCTTTAAACAGTGTCTTGTTAATTTTTGGTTTCGAGTACTAGGGTAACTACCGCTTTTTTGGGAATCTCAAATCCGTTTTTGGTTTGTAGTGGCGTCAATTCAAGATTTGCCTCTGCTGAAGTCACGTAACTTTTTGCGTCATACGATTCGGTATAGTTGCTCAGCCTAATTGCTTTATTTGTATTGCTGTCGTTTACAAAAACAAGAACGGTTTTATCTTTTTCCGGACTTCTAAAAGCAGAATATAAAAAGTTCTCATTCAGCGTGTTTGTTTCAAGATCTTCAATGCGAATGCGTGTATAGCCGGGACGAACAAACCTGCTGTAATTACCAAGCGTCCATAGCATTTTACTCTCTAGAACCTCACCGTCATTTTTATTTTTATCAATGTAAATCAAACCATCTTTATAATCATACGGTGAAATAGCCGTCCACCAATGCCAGGCACTCGCATTAGCCACAACAAGATCGGTATTGATTACTTTGGCCATATACAGCGCCGAAGTCATCCCAAGATCTCTGCCGTTACCTTCGATCTCACCGGCATTATCGCCAAGAATACAATATTCACTCATCCAGAAATGAAGATCAGGAATTTTATTTACCGCGTTAAAAAGTGTTTTGCGCTGTTTTACCAGACTTTCAAAAGGCGAAGTCGTAAAATAACTATGCGCAGAAACCGACCTGCTCAGGTACTCAAGATCGCCTACATATTCGCTTGAATTCTCATCAAAGAAGGTTTGGATCACATCTGCTCTACCTGTTTTGTTTCCATTTTCAAAAAGATAATTGAGTTGTGCCGTTTCTGGAATATCAATCAAGGTATGCTGTAGCTTACGCGATTTTAGCTCTTGATTGAGTGCCACAACCAAATCTTTAATCTGATTGTTCCAAAAAGGAGTACCCTCCTGACTACCATCGGCCCAATCCCATTGCGGTTCATTTACAGGACTGATGTAATCAACTTCAAGTCCCATAGTATCAAATCCTTCGGTCACATCTACCAGGTATTTAGCAAAGGCTTGGGTGTTAGTTGCAGCTAGATTACTTTCTTTTTTATTGCTGGTATATGCCTTTCCGTTATTGGTGAATTCAACCGGCGGACTGTTAGAAAAAAGAAGTAACTGCTCAACACCACGCTCTTTTGCCGCTTTAGCAAACCAAACTTGTCCGCTTTGTTTAGTCCAATCATAGGCGCCATTTTCCGTAAGAAAACTTTCAGCTCTGCGCCATTCATCGCGAATCCCGCTAGACTTTCCTTGTTCTGCGCTTCCGGCTCCTAAATTCAATCTCCATAAGCTAAGACCTATTCCTTTTGGATTTCCCTCTTGATCCATTTGAGTACTGAATAAGAGATCAGCTATTTGCTCGCGTTTATGTATAGGCCAATTTTTCCCCACAAATTGTACAGACCAGGCATCTGAAGCACCAAAATTGTCAATCTTTTGAAAAGTCTCTTTAGGATTCAGATGAAGCTCTATAGCTTCTTCAATAGGTCCCGTAGCTTGATCACTCTTTTTAAGCTTGAAACTTGCAAAGGCAATAATTCCGCCTAGCGCGAAAACAAAAAGTACTATTTTAACAAATTTAAGCTTCAAAACAGGTTTTTAAATTTTAATATCCATTCGGTATTCAAAAGTGATTTTAACTACTACTTTTGTTGCATACAATTTTCACTATTTCGATTGAGTAAGATGCGGTATAAATTGGTTGAAAGTGCGGTGCTAATTGTTCAACATAGATAAACACTGGGATGAGGCATCCCTTTTTTTTACCTTGTTTAAAGTTTACACACACAAATATGATTTTTGCATGAGAGCAGCTTTACTAAGTGTTCTGATTTTTTTAGGTTTTCAACTTTCTGTATTCGCGCAAAAGGACGCTCAAGAATATAGTGATCTGTATTTCTATCAAATAAACTCCAGCGATGGTCTGTCTAATAATGTCATCAATGATATCACTCAGGATTCCTTAGGCTTTTTATGGATCGCAACCTATGACGGTTTGAATAGATATGACGGGACGCAGTTTTTAAAATTCCGAAAGAATATTGCAGATGAAAAAACCGGAGTCTCTAATAATTACATTCAAGAATTACAGCTTTTAGATAACAACAGGTTGCTTATTGCAACCGATGCAGGTCTTAATATTTATGACTTGACCACAGAAACTTTTAAAGTGCTTACCACCACCGACGGTTTATTGAACAATAGCGTGAGTGCTTTGACTTTAAATGAGCAAAAGCAACCTATCATTGGCACTTACCGTGGTGGAATTCAATACCTGTCATCTCTAGCATTTAAAACCCTAGGTTTGAGTAAAGATGGTGAAGCCTTATCTTCTAACGAAATCTCGTCAATCGCAGCACAAGGTGATTCTGTACTGTGGGTAGGAACCTACGATAAAGGACTCAACAAAATCACCCGTAAGCAAGGAATATACACTTCTGAAGTGATCGATATCCCACAATTAAAAAACGCTACAGTTTATCAAGTATATATTGATAAAGCACAAAATCTCTGGGGCGCGACCAATAAGGGTCTAGTCGTGATCACTCCTACTGGAGACTATAAATTTTTAAATAAAGGAAACACTTCAACCTCAGGTTTGAGTGATAGTGATATCTTGTCTATCGTTGATGATCAACACGGAAATCTTTTTGTAGGAACGCGGTATGGCGGTTTGAATATTTTAAACAAGCGATCATTGTTAACTGAAAATATTCCTCTGGATATCCAATGGTATCAGCCAACTAACGACGGGGCTAGTGTTTTTGACAGATCTGTTACCAGTCTTTTTATCGACAAAGATCAAGGCATGTGGATAGGTACGCCTACAGGATTAAACTACACGAATTTAAAGGGTGAATTTGCCAAAACCATAAGTGAGAATGGCAGTTACCCCTATGCAATTAGTGACGATCGCGTGAGTGCTATCGCTGTAAAATCTAATACGCAAGTCTGGGTAGGTACAGATGGCGAAGGTCTGGATCTGTATGATCTCAATACGGGAAAGCTTAAAACCTTTAGTTCGTCGAGTAATTCTGCCAATCCACTTTCCGGAAATAGTATTCTCGCGTTGTTGCCAGATGGTGATGAACATATATGGGTAGGAACCTATCAAAAAGGATTGAATTATCTCAATCATAAAACCGGAGAGTCGACGTATTTTCTTCAAGGAAGCCAGCAAGACGGTAACGATGTGCGCACCTTATTCAGAAGTAAAAATGGTACCCTTTGGGTTGGAACAAATCGCGGCGGACTTTTTAAATATGATGATTCTCTAGAAGACTTCATTTATGTTTCTGATTTAGAAAAGCTAGACATTCGGGACATTGAAGAACAGGATGGGTATTTATGGCTAGCGACTTTTGGTTCAGGCCTTATTAGGTATAATCCATCTGATGGAAGCGCTATTTATTACAACAGCGATAATATCAAGAACCTAAACACCAATATTTTTTTCACTTTAGAAATTGTAGACGATTCAACCATTCTTTTAGGAACGCGTTATAACGGTCTTAAAATCTTTGATCCCAAAAATGAAACAGTTAAAAGCTACAGTGAAAATGATGGCTTGAGCAACAACACTATAAACAGCTTGTTGCTTCAGCAAGATCAATTTGTATGGATTGGCACCTACACCGGTATTGATCGTTTTGATCTGAAAAACAATGTGTTCAAAAACTTTACAGCGCTACGCAATGTGCAAAATGAAGGTGTTGGGCCTATAGCTTCTACAACTGACGGAAAAGTTTTTGTGGGTGGATTAAAAGGTCTTCAAATTATTGATGTAAGCGAACTTGAACGCTTAGAAGGTGATCAAAACATTGTCTTTAAACAGCTCAATGTACTGAACAAAGTAATTACACCCGAAGAAAATTCGGTTTTACAAAAAGCGATTACCTACCAAGATGCGTTAGAATTTGACTATTTTCAGAACGCCTTTTCTATTCATTTTACCGCATTAAAGTACCCATTGGGGAATACGCTTTCATATTCGTATAAACTTGAAAACTACAACGACTTCTGGATAGACACACAAGAGGGAATAGCCAACTTTACAGGAGTTCCTCCCGGTGATTATATCCTTAAAGTAAAAACCGAATCAAGCTCTGGTAAAGAAATACTCAAAACGCTGGCAATAACCATACATCCTCCTTTTTGGAAAACACCGCTGGCCTATGTTATCTATATTTTAGCACTTGTGCTTATCATTTATCTTATCTCGCGCTATTTTTCTGAACGTTTAAAACTCAAAAACAGATTAATTCTAGAGCAACAGCAGCGGCAATTAGAGCACGAACTCAACGAAGAACGTTTGCGTTTTTTTACAGCTTTTTCGCACGAATTAAAAACACCGCTCACGTTGATTCTTGCTCCGCTTGATAATTTGATTACAGATGCCAACAATCGCAGCCTCAAAAAACAATTGAATATCATTAACCGAAACGCAAAAAAATTATCTGCTGCGATCAACAAATTGTTAGAGTTTAGAAAGTCTGAAGAAGGCTTGAGCAGACTTAATTTGAGCGATCATAATCTTTCGGCGAATCTTAAGAAATGGGTAAAAAACTATGCTCCTCTGGCAATTGATAAAAACATCACAATCCGTACGTTTATTGAAGAGTCTGAACAACGTTATCTTTTTGATATCGAAAAACTCAAGGTCATTATAAACAATTTGCTGTCTAACGCTATAAAATATTGTGATGATGATGGTAGCATTGAAGTTCATTTATACATCAACAAGTATACGATAGATATTTCTGTAAGTGATAATGGTGCAGGGATTGCCCCACAAGAATTAGAAGAAATTTTTAGCTGGTACTATCGTTCTGAAACTGCAACTCAAAAAAGCGGAACCGGCATTGGCCTTGCACTTTCCAAGCGCTTTGCTGAATTGCATAACGGAAGTCTAAAAGTAACCAGTACACCCCACGTAAAAACAACCTTTATGGTTGAAATTCCTAAGTTAATTCCGGAAGCAGAAACTATTTCTACGGCAACACCAAAAGAGGAAAATTCAGTAGAGACCAAAGATTTACACTTAGCTACGGAAATTGTAAATGCTGAAAAAGATAACACCAAGTCTATTGCTTCCGCTGAAAACAGGGCTTTAGTTATGGTGATCGATGATAATCCTGATATTCTTAACTTTTTAGATGAAATTTTAAAAGGAGATTATGATCTCGTCTTTGCGAATAATGGTGAAGAAGGTATCAAAAAGGCGCAAAAATTTGTTCCTGACCTTATTATTTCAGATATCATGATGCCCAAAAAAACCGGGATTGATCTTTGCCGTGCATTGAAAAATGATCTTGCGACAAGTCATATTCCTATTATTCTACTTACGGCAAAAGGTAATCTGGAAAGCTTAAAGACGGGGTATGAAGAAGGCGCTGATGATTACATCTCTAAACCCTTTCAGCCTCAATTATTAAAAACGAGGATCTCAAACCTTTTACGGAATCGCGAGGCTGTTCAGCGCTTTTTGCAAACCAAAGAAAAGAAGCAGCAGCCAGAAGAAAGCAATTCCCCAGCACTGAACAAGGAAAAAGAATTTTTAGCAAAACTAGATGCGATCATTCATGCGAATATTGGCAGTGAAAACGAGAATGTTTTTGATATCGCCAAAGAGCTTGGAATGAGCCGAACCTCACTTTACCGAAAATTGAAATCAATCACGGGTTACAGTATCAATGAATATACGCGTAATTTAAAACTGGAAAAAGCCGCTGACTTGATCGAGAATCAAGAATACTCTGTTTCTCAAGCGGCTTATGAAGTTGGTTTTAACAGTCCAAAATATTTTAGAAAGATCTTTAAGGAAATGTATGGCAAATTGCCTTCTGAGTTTAAGTCTTAATTATTTTCTGGAAAGCGATGCAAACTAGCTGAATCATTATTACGAGTAACCAAAAGTTTTTTTGTACCCGAGGCAAAATGCAGTGTATTAAGGTCGCGAATATCACCTCGCAAATTTAATTGTGCAGTTTCTTCAAGTGAAAACCACTTTCCATTTTTAAACTGTAGTAAGCTACCAAAAGAAGCATCCATCTGTCCTAAGCTTATTTTGAATGGAAAGAAATTACCCGCTGCCAAGACTTCTTTTATACCATCATTATTAAAGTCTTCTATAATAAAATCTTGCACTACTGAAGTTTGTGCTGCTTTGGGTAAAGGCTGCAAATCAAATGAACCTTTACCTGTATTTACTAATACTGAAGAACGCAATTCTTTAATATCAAGAACAAATCGGGGTTTGATTTGTGCTACTTCGAGTAATTCTTCTGTGGTGGTTTTAGCATAATCTTCATAGTACGGAAAGTGTTTTTTCAATCCGGGAGCTTGAGCAATGAGTTCGTCACGACCGGCTAGTGGATAATTCCTATGCTGAATGTAATACGATAAGATAGGATCAATTCGGCCATTATTATCAATATCCTGAATATAGTAGCGCATAGGTTCTTCTACCGAAGCTTTCAATTGCGAATTGAGCCCCATATTCCCCAATAAATAATCTGTGTCTCCATCATTATCAAAATCAAATGGAACAATCGATGTCCACCAACCTGTGCTGTTATTTAAGTTGTAATCATCACTTTTTGACAGATTTCCATTGGTATTAAGAAGGATCGTAACCGGCATCCACTCTCCTACCACAATAAGGTCTGGTAAATCATCTTCATTAAGATCATCCCAAACCGCATCAGTAACCATCCCTAGGTTTTCTATATCATAATTGCGTTTTTCTTTAAAGGCAACCATATGCTTGTCGCTCGTATTTTCAAGCAACATACTTATAGGACTCATTGGGTAATTCTTTCCGCTTATTCTGCCTCCTACAAATAGGTCCAGATCTCCATCATTGTCAAAATCCGCAGCTTTTACAGTTCCTCCGCTGAAACGCATATCGGGTAGAGCATCTTTGGCTTCAGAAAATTTTGCATCGCCATCATTAAGATACAACCGATCTTGATAGAAATCATTTCCGTTAAATTCTTCATTTCCTCCGCTCACCACATACAAGTCTAAGTCACCATCTCCATCAGCGTCAAAGAACAGGGATGCTAAATCTTCTTGTGTTATTGCTTGAGGATCAAGCCAGGGTTGATTGTCATTAAAGATCTCCACCGTACCGTCTGGTTTTCCCAGATATAATACTCCTGGTTGATCTTTTGCAGCTTCAAAATAGATATCGTCGTTACCATCATTATTGAGGTCTGCGACACTGGCATTCCCGCCCAGCATGGAGGCTCTATAGAGAATTAAATTCTCACTATTAAAGTCTTGGTACGAATTTTCCTGATGGGTATAGCTTAGCTTAGATACCGCAGTTACATCTTTTAAAATGGTCTTCGATTCTTCAGAAACGGAATCAATATTTGCACGTGCATCCTTCTCATCAATAACTAGTGTTTGATCTACTTTTTCATTTTTAAGCCCTGAAATTTTTCCTCCGGGCCATATTATTTTAAGTTCCTGAATGAGCTGAATATCTCCTAAACCAATGGTCAACACCGGTTCTACCGAAGCTTGATACCCTCTGCCGTAATAGGCCTCTTGAAAAATGCTTGTGGTATCATTCAATTGAAGCAAAATTTTTGCTCCTAGAGCTTTAGTATTTTTTGAAGTCCCCTTAAGCACGATCTTCAAATAATGATGTTTTCGATTTTCGGCAGTATTCTCATATAAATCTATTGGAGCGTTGAGATTATTCACGATCAAATCGAGGTCACCGTCATTATCAAAATCGGCATAAGCTGCGGCATTAGAAACCGTTTTCTTTTCAAAACCCCAAGCTGCCGTCTTATTTTCAAAATGCGCTTCACCCTTATTTTGATAGATATAATTAGAAACTTTGGTCGAGGACATTTTACTCACCAAAAGTCCAATATCTACATTGGTATTATTTTGCTGTGCTTGACTAATCGCCTCATTTACGGTATAATTGGTAAAATCGAGATTACTGAAGTCTCTCAAATAGCCGTTAGTAATAAAAATATCTTTAAGACCGTCATTATCAAAATCGGCTAATAAGGGAGCCCAGCTCCAATCGGTATTTGAAATGCCGGAGAGTTGTGCCTGTTCGCTAAAAGCTAAACTTGAATCTGCCGCGACACTTCTGTTTAATTGAAGCGTATTCCGCATATATTGATGATGGTAACCGCTGTCAACAAGAGTGCGTTCTCTATTGAATTGATCAGGACCTTTAAGCACTTTCTGTCGGTAATTGTCTTCTGGCAACATATCAAGAACCAAAACATCAGGCTTTTGATCATTGTTTAAATCGGCAATATCAGAACCCATCGAAAATTTTGATAAATGCCCGAATGCTGACTTTGAAACTTCTTTAAAGCTTCCATCCTGATTATTGATATAGCAAAAATCCTGCTCTACATAATCATTCGTCACATAGATATCAGGATAGCCGTCATTGTTTAAATCGCTAATAGATGCGCTGAGTCCGAAATTTATTCCGGTTCCCTTAATACCTGCTTCTTCTGAAACCTCAACAAATGAGTTTCCTCTATTTTCAAAGAGTTTGTTTCCATAATAGGGATGTCTGATATTTCTCAGCGTTTTGACATTTAATAGCGTGTTGTAAAATTTATTGGCGTGATTGAGTAGAAACATATCTAAGTCTCCATCTAAATCATAGTCTAAAAAATAAGCTTGCGTGCTAAAGGTTCCAGATGCATCTAAGCCATACTCTTTCGCCATTTCTCTAAAAACCGGAATACCTTCTGCGTTATTTCCATGATTGATAAATAAAGCGTTAGACCTTCCTTTGTATTCCTTTATAATAGGCTCTGTATGACCTTCCCCTTTTGCATTTCCGGAGTAGGATAAATAAATATCCATCAATCCGTCACCATTTACATCAGCTGCGGTAACGCCTGTTTTCCAGCCTTCTTCTTCATTAAGTTGAGCTGAATTTGTTACTTCTTTAAATTGCCACTGGCCAAGATTGAGAAACAATTTATTCTTGACTTGATTTCCTGAAAGATATACATCGGCGTATCCATCGTTATTAAAGTCTGCAACAGCAACGCCGCCACCGTTATAGAAATATTCGTAAGTCATCACATTTTGCTCATCGCTCTCTGTGAGTGTGTTTTCAAAATTCAGACCTGCTTTTTGAACATCAATTTCAGTAAAAAGCTTTTTTTCTTCACAAGATAACAGAAGAAAGCAAGTGCAAAAAATTCCAAAAAAGAAATTATACCGTGTCATGACCAGAGGAATTTTGTATCAATATACTATTGATATTTAAGGTGCTAGAAAGTTTATTCTTGTTGCTTACTTTAAGCTGATTTTTTTCTTGAATAATTGTTCGATCAAAATTTCTAATTTACAACTCTATACATATAACAGAGTAGCTGCATCATTCAGTGATTTGAATAAAATTAAATACTATATAATTAAAAAAGAGGCATCCAGGATGCCTCTTTTGAATTTGATTTATTTATTCGGCTACTATGATATCCCAAGATCTGATATTACAAAATCTTCCGGGAGTTTCACCCCATTGTGTTGTGATTTGACCAATGGTTATGGTCATCGCTTCATCTACTGTAAAATTCAGACTGTAGGTGTACTCTGTACCCAACGCACTATTAATTCGCTTTTGGGCTAAAACACTGTCTGAGGTAAGCACATCTGCAACATCAGGTAATGTTTCGCCTTCTGCAACAACAAAGAAGGAACCTCCTGCATCGTCTAGGCTATGGTTTGTATCCCTAATCAGCACATTAAGTGTATAGGATGCAGGCTCAACCATCACACTTTGGTAGATCTTACCGTTAGTAATTGCGGGAGCTCCCCATCCTGATTCAATATTAAAAATATTGCCGTTCCATTCATCCCAGCCACCTTGACCATTATGAATTTTTACAGGGTCTGTCGTGGTCCAATCTTCTAAAATCCCCCATCTACCAGCTGTTGATACTGCCTTAAATGGAATTGCAGCATTAAGAATAACCGGTTTAGAAATGGGCGTAAAAGATATGTACTCAGTATAGAAAGTGTCAATTGCCGTTTCTTCTGGAATAAATACCGTACGGTACTTATAGGTAGACTGAGGTTTATAATCTAAAATTGATTTGAAGTCCTCTTCAATAGCCACAAAGGTTGTCACTTGGTTATCAGAAGTATTGGTGTAAATAATCTCTGTGCCGATGACTCCTGTTGTCAAATCCATCGATGCATATTCTATAGATAAACTATCCTCAATCAAATTATTTGCTACAACAGGGCGATTAAATAAGGTGTTCTGATAACGCTCGCCATAAACAACACCTGTAATATTTGAAGCCAGCGATTTATTACCTTGATCATCATAGGTACGCAACTCAAAATTATAGATATTTTCTTCTATTCCATCAATTATCACTTCAAGAGTATCAATACCCTCTGATCGAGTAACTGGTACTGCAACAGAGTCTCTTTTATCATTCCAAAATACTCAAAATTGTGTGATTTTAGGGTCTGCATTTATAATACCCTGTATCATTATTCTATTGTTACCAGAAAAGGTTTTCAACGAATCAATCTTCTCTGTATAACTAATTTCTCCACCTGCTGTAAACTCTTTGTAGTCGTCATATTCTTCGCTCGTACACGACCAATATAATGAGAGTATGCCAGCAAATGCAAACAGTATATATTTATAAATATTCTTCATTTTTCTGATTTTAAAAGTTAGAATTACCATAAACCTGTAGTTCTGAGATTCCCATAGAGTATGTTCCTGCCCAATTATCTATCATATGTATTCTTATGTATCTCACAGGCTCTGCATTTGGGTCAATATCCCAACTAAATCCACTATTAGCAGCTTCAAAATCTTCACTAGTGCTTTGTCCATAAGGCAAGCCAGAAGGTTTGACTTGTTCATAAGAACCTAATAAAGTCCATTTATCTAAATCTCCCGTTGGTTCAAGCTCTGCAGAACCATAAATTTCAAATTCTTTCATACACACGTTATAGTAGTATTCTCTACCTCCATTGTAATATTCAGGGTAATCCCAGATTACAATACGACTTAGCTTTGTTAATTTTCCAATATCAAAACTTGTAATATGTGTGTCTTCTAGAAAGTTACCTTGTGTTAGATAACAACGTGGCCAATTAAGTATATCATTATCCCACATCCCACTTTTAGGGGTCGAATTGTGACCTGGTGCATCGTTAGGTAATCGTAAATCTCCATAATTTGATTTTGGGATGGCTTCTTCAAAAAGAGGTGTTATCGTCCTTTCTAAAGTATCTGTATAGTTAAGCCAGCGATCACGAATAGTAAATGCAAAATCTTTAGCAATAGTATCTAAACCACGTATTCTGCTTTTAATATCATTTGTAGAAGTATAGATACTGTTAGGACTCGCTACATAGTCACCATCTTCATTTTTATTTAGTACCAAAATAGCTAAGTCCATTCTCTCCGGGTTTTCAGCGTTGATGTAAATTCCACCGAAAGCTTCTCCTACATCCAAGCTATTATAAACATCAAAAATGGGAGAAGGTAATGGATTTACGGTTATACTCACTGGATCTGACTCTACCTCACTACGATTTACAGCTACCACATCAACATTTATATCATCATTTCCGGTGAAACCTTCTAACAGCATAGCGTTTGAGTAATATGAAGATTTAACTTCCATCTCTCGACCTGTGGGTAATGTATAATTTGCTTTTATATAGAGTAAATCTTGATCTTTCGGTAAAGTATATGTAAGCCGCGCTTTACCTGGTAAATTTTCTACCTTAATATTAGTTACTTGCTGTGGAGCTATACTGTTAGACTCCAAAGGTATTTGTTCTACTTCTTCAGAACAACTACATAAAAGCGCCAGCACAAAGGCAAAGGCAATCTTTTTTAAAATAATCGTTTTCATATTGCTAATTTTTAATTTTACCAACCTGGATTTTGAACCAGATTTGTGTTTCTTATTAAAGAAGTTTCACTTAGTGGCCAGAAATAATCTCTGGGAGATACAAAACTTTGCAGATGAATGGTGCGCACTTGATAGTATGACGCCTCATCATCACCAAATACATTCCAACCTTGAACATCGTCATTGAATTCTTCGACCGCTCTTTTCCATCTTAGTAAATCCCAATAGCGTTGACCTTCAAATGCTAATTCAATCATACGCTCTTGTTGAATAATACTTCTTAAACCATCTTGTGATAGCGGCTTGTTAGGATTGACCGAATGATTAGCCCACGACTCTACAACTCCATCTAGACCTGCTCTATCTCTAATGAGGTCTAAATAGTTGTAAACATCTGAACTTGGACCTTGGGTTTCATTAAGAGCCTCTGCATACAAGAGGTATAACTCTGCCAAACGCATCTCTGGCCAAGCATAGTTTTCAAAACTACCGCCATCATTGCTAAAGGTCATTCTCCAATTAACTAATTTCTTACAATAGTACCCTGTCTCATTAAAAAAGAAAGGATGATCACTTCCTGAATAATCACCAAATTTTCCTTCAATATGCCATTTAGTTTCATCTCCTAGAGCATCGCGTTTATACCAAGTACTGCCATCAAAACCTAAATCTGCATAAAATCGAGGTTCTCTATCAAAATTTAATCTTGAAGTTCGATATCCCTCTTCAATGTTAAAACGTTCTTCTGGAGTAGCCTCTCTTAATTCTCTAATATCATTAAAATCGTAATTACGATCTTCTGTAATTGGTACACCATTATCTGTATAAAACAGTTTTGCCATTGTTATTGTTGGCGATAATACCTTACGCGCTACACGCGTATTATGACCTACCTCTAGTGGTGCCATGGCACTTGCTTGTAGTCCATCTTCACCAAGAGTAAGACTTTGTGTGTTTGGCCATATAATTTCTATACTCTCTGGGTCTGTAATAGCATTTCGTATACTCAATTTAGTGACGGTAGTATCTGTTAAATCAAACCCTGTCACTGACTCATTAAATTCAAAAAGCCTCAAGCCTGATGCTTCCGCAGCATCTATTGCATCTTTAGCTGCGTCTGCAGCGAGTTGCCACTTGTTAGGCTCATAGGTGTTATTATAAAGAGGTGTTCCATCTTTATTTACTACAACAGCTAAATCCTCATTACCATTATAAAGAGGACTCGCTGCCGTAACCAATACTCTTGCTTTTAATGATCTTGCTGTAACTGAAGTAATTCTCCCCAATTCTGTATTGATATCCGCAATTACAGGAGGAAGTACTGCTGCTGCCTCGTCTAACAATTCAACTATATATGCTATAGCTTCATCATATGGGGCTCTTGTAACATCAAACTCTTCGGTGGGAGCATCTATTGAAATATTCTCTCTCATAACAGGTATTGCTCCATAGAATTTTGTCAAATAAAAATGATAATACGCCTTGAGGAATTTAGCTTCAGCTATCCATCGTTCTCGTTCTGATTGAGTAATATCAGGTACGTTATTTTCATCAGACATATTCTCTATAAAAATATTACAGTGCCTTATTCCATCCCAGATCTCTGGTCCGTCGTATGGAGCTCCTGCTTGATATTCTCCTTGCCACACATTAAAATACGGGTTTGAAACGCGCTGTCTTCCAAGAGCTATTTCTAAGGCAAAATAATCCCCATTTTCACGATTGTCAGGGACCCACATTTCATCCCCTGCTAAAAATCCTGCATTTCTACGAGGGTCTCCTAAACGTGGCATATAGGAATAACAAGTAAATAAGTACTTCTCAGCCTCTTGTCTCAGATTAAAAACCTTGTCAACGGTTGCTAATCCATCAGGTACTACGTCTAGATAATCATCTTGGCAAGAATATGTACTGTTCAACAAGACCAGCAATAATAACGCCCCGATTCCCTGCTTAATTAATTTTTTAAATATTATAGTCTTCATCTATTAAAATCTTAAATTAAAAGTCAAATTGAACCCCTAGATTGTAGGTAGATTGAATAGGGTAACCCAAACCGTTACTACCCATCTCTGGATCCCATAGGTCAAAACTGCTCCATACAGCTAGGTTTATTCCACTTGCATAAATACGTAGAGATCGTATACCTAAGGCGTCTACCAGCTTCTCTGATGCTCTATAGCCAATCTCTAAATTTTTAAGTCTTAGAAAATCATTGTTTTGTAGCCACCAAGACGAACTTTGCACATTATTTTCAACAATATTCGGACTCAAACGTGGCCAAAAAGCATAAGAATCACGATTATCTTCAGACCAATAACTTTCTGCAATTAGTCTTAGTAATCCATTTTGTTGTCCGGTTTCATTTCCTGTTCCTAATACGAAAGGAGAAATATCAGTAGGGCTTATTTGAAAGGATGATCGTGCTGATCCTTGAAAGAAAACACTTAGGTCAAAGTCTTTATATCCTACTGTTCCTCCAAAACCATAAATAATTTCAGGAGTTGTTGGTAAGCCAATTGGCACACGATCTAAAGAGGTTATGACTCCATCTCCATTAACATCTCTATACTTAATATCTCCTCCGGTATAATTACCAAATTGCGTAGGCGAATTGTTAACCTCTTCTTGATCTGTAAACAAACGCTCTGCTATATAACCATACATCTGGCTTGCATTATTACCAACTTGTGATAAATAGCTAAGATTATCTGGATAATTAAGCTCATTTGTCTGTTTTACTTCATTTGTAGCATAGGTGAGCGTTGCTCGTGCCTGTGTCCACCATTCTTGATTAATCTGTCTATTATAATCCAATGATAAATCTACACCTTTAGATTCTAACTCAGCAAAATTAACCTGCGGTTGTGCGGTTAGCCCAATAACGTCTCCAATTTCTGTACGACGCTGTAAAATATTTGACCTGTTTTGCTTGTAAATTTCTGCTGTAAAGTTTAAATCACGCCATAACCCGATATCGATACCTAGATTATATTGTTCTGAAACTTCCCACCCAATTGCTGCATTTGCATATCTATCAATTGAAATACCAGGTCTATAAAAATTATAATCTTGTCCAAATGTGGCTCCGAAACCTCCATTATTTGTATTTACACTCGACAGGTAAAAGAATCTGTCCTCATCAAGATTTCCTATTTCATCATTCCCAGCCTTTCCATAAGTAAATCGCAGCTTAAGATTACTGATAGTTTCTTTTAAGTTAGAAAAATAATCCTCATTTGAAATTACATAACTCACTCCAAAAGAAGGGAAAAAACCATATCTATTGCTTCGATCGAAACGCTCAGAACCATTATAACCGAAACTGAATTCACCTATATAGCGTTTATCAAATGCATAGGTAAATCGCCCCGAAAATGTATGGTTTCTATATTGTAATGATTCTTGCAGACTACTAAATTCAGTTGTTTCATAACTTTGTAATACATTGATTAAAAAACCAGAAACCGCATGTTTTTCAGCAAATACTCTGTCGTAATTCAGCGTGAATTGATTGTAAATTCTAGAGTTGGATTCATTATTTTCTCCTGAAAGATTTAAAAATTCAGTACCAGGGGTTCCTATAGAAGATTGTGTACCATCATTAATAACACTAAGTAAAACACCATCATTAAGTGGGTTTCTAGAAGCTTGATAAAAGAAGGGATTGTATGATCTACTAATCGAATAAGTATTATATCTACGTATATAATTCATAGTTCCTATTTTTAACCCTTCGGTAATAAAGTCTAATTTTTGATCAATAGCAATTTGAGCTTGTACTGTAGAGTTTTTAGTAGTTCTATATCCTTTAACCATTTCGGCATAGGGATTTGTATACAAGGCATTGCTTGCCAGAGATAAAGGTGAATTACCAAAAAGCGGATGCTCGGCTAATGGGTATAATTCTGATGGAAAAATTGATGTGAATGCAACTGGATTAGCATTAACTGTAGAAGCGATAATATCACCCCCATTAGATATTGGACCATTATAGTCGTCAAACTGACCATATATATTGACTGTTGCAAGAGTAGTAGGAGTTAAATCAATATCTAGTTTACTTCGTAATGAATAGTTCTGTAGTTTAATATTACTATTAAAATTATTTATTGGATTCACATCTAAAATTCCATTATCAATATTATAGGTGCCTGAAACATAATATCGTGCACGTTCAGACCCTCCACTTGCACTTATATTGAAACTTTGATTTATGGTATACTCTTTTAGTATCTGATCAATCCAATTATTGCTAGGGTATAAATACGGATTATCTCCTGCTGCAGTACGGTCAATTTTAATTTGAGAATACGGTAAAATGGCAAGAGGGTCACGAGTAAGCGCAGCCTCATTTGCTAGTTGCATATATGTGATGTTATCTGCAAATTCAAAATTTCTTGTGTTAGTAGAAATACGAGAAGCAGCACGTGCACTAAACTTTGCTTTACCTGCCTTACCGCTTTTTGTAGTGATTAAGATAACTCCGTTTGCCCCTCTAGCTCCATAAACTGAAGCTGCGGCAGCATCTTTAAGTACAGAAAATGTATCAATATCATCAGGTTGTAGACGTGCAAGATCTGTTGATGTAGACTCTATGTTATCTATTAAAATTAATGGATTGCGCTTACCTGAACCAAAGGTACTTAAACCACGTATAAAGAAATCTGAATTGTCTGCTCCTGGTTCTCCCGACCTTTGAAAGGATACCATCCCAGGAACCCTCCCAGCAATCATATTAGTTAGGTTATTTGTAGGCCCTTTAAGCTCTGCAGGATTAATTGTGGCTATTGAACTCACCTGACTTTCTTTCAGCTGTTTTCCTCCGAATGCAATTACCACTGTCTCTTCTAGCGACTCTGAACTTAAGTTTAGAGAGACGTTAATACTTTCTTGATCACTAACGAGGACTTCTTTAGTTTCAAAACCCACAAAGGAAAATACCAAGGTTGATCCTGGTGAAACGCGTATAGAATAGTTCCCGTCAAAATCAGTAGAAGTACCGTTTTGAGTTCCCTTTTCCACAACCGTTACACCTATTAATGGTTGGTTGCTATCACTACCGTCATAAACAGTACCTGTTATGATTTGTTGTGGTAGCTCATCTAAACTATGCGCCTTAAATTGGGCCCCAAATCCAAGCGCAAGTAGGAGCACAAGACACCTTAAAAAGTGTTTCACTCGTATTAATTGTTGTATCATAATCTGTTGATGTAATGTTTTTCTATAAAAATTAATTCTGTTTGATTAAAATGACATATTCGTTATTTGCTTAAGTTTTTTTAGGTTTCTCATATGTTTGTTTTTGGTTACTAATCTGCTTTGTGGTTATCTGAAATATATTTTAGTTGATCTAAACTCCATTCATCCTGCCATTCCATTGCTGGTTGCCCTTGTTTGACGACAAGCGGTAGCCAGATATATCTACCATCACTATGTTTCTTAGGATTCCATCTATCCCCCATATATATATAAATACCTTCTGCTCTATTTATGGGCAATACATAGGTGCTTTGAGAAAAAAATGTCACATCTGCATTTTTTCCTTTAGCTGGATTTGCTAGCTTTTCCCAAGGCCCAAACATGGACTTAGCTTTAAAAGACCGGGCTTTGTTGGGCTTCCATCCTGTAAGTCCTGAAGTTATCATGTAATAGGTTTCCTTATGTTTAAAAACAGCAGGAGCTTCATTCTGGCCTCCAGGTTTGACTCTTACCCATTCCTTTGAGAATCCTAAATAATCATCAGTGAGCTTAGAAATATGTAAGGTTTGATTCTCTTCTGAACTACTAATGTGGTACGCTGTATCATCATCATCTACAAACACTGTCATATCTCGCGACATTTGCCCTTTTTTAAAATCTCGACGTACATACAGGCCATCCACAAGGGCCTGATGCCATTCCTCCGTCCACCATTCAAGATGCTGCTCTTCAAGATTTTCTTGGGTTTGTGATAACTCAAAATTCTGAGGCCATGATTTTTGATTGGGCCTAAATGATTGAATATATTTAAAGGGGCCTGTGGGTGATTGACTTGTGGCTACCGCAGTACGGGCGGCAGCATAACCTTGTCCCTTAAGCTCCAAATGAAACCACATAACAAATAATTTTGTTTTCTTATTAAAAATGACTTTAGGACGCTCTATAACTGACCCAATCGTAATTTCTGAATTGGGATCTGTACTTACTTCTAATGCCACCCCCTCATTAGACCAATTGATTAAATCTTTTGACTTATATACGCGAACCCCAACTTCAGCTAGACTATTTGCCCCTTTATGTTCACCATACCAATAATAATTCTCGTTATGGTATAAAATACCACCACCATGTGCATTGATATGATTACCATCATTATCTGGCCAAAGTTTGCCTGGAAAAAAACTACTGTGGTCGTTTTTTTGACCGTAGACAGATGCACTTAGAATTACCGCAGCAATTAATTGGAAGACTTTAATATAATTAGTAAACATGTCTGGAATGTTATATTCTGTTAAACGTTTGGATTATATTTACGCAGCGAAATCGAAATAGTTAATCATATTCTATTGCAATTTTCATTAATTCAAAGATTGATCAAGGGGGACAAACTATCTTTTTATAGGGGGGTATTTATTCAATAGTTAAAAAAAAACCTATTTATATATCTAATTATTAATTTTTAGCGAATTTTAACAAAAATTAAATAATACTATGTGCGTGTTAAGCAGAAATAGCACTCTAGTTATTAAATGGTTCTTTTTAATATGCTTTTATAATTTGAGTTATACTCAAATTAAATATGATCTTAGAAATGAAACTTTAAAGGAGCAACTCACATTCTACCATCTAGATACCCAAAACGGACTATCAAACAATACCGTTAAAACAATTGAACAAGACGAGTTAGGTTTTATTTGGATTGGCACATCTGACGGTTTGAATAGGTATGATGGGAACGAATTCAAAATTTTTAGGAAAGAGAATTCAAATATTCGCAATAATTACATTCAAAACATTTCATTTGAAAATTCTGGGGAGCTTAAACTTGCAACCGATGGTGGACTGGTTACTTACAATCCGAAAAATGAAAGATTTTATTCCTTAAACGATTTCAATCCTCATTTAAAATTAAGCATCAATTCTTATATAGATATCTCAGAAAATAGCTATGCAATAGGCGTTTACGGTCAAGGTATTTTTACTTTTAATGATACTGAAGAAACAACTTTTTTAAATTCAGAAACTTCTGATCTATCATCGAATAAAATATCCTGTATGGTAAAACAGGGATCAAAAGGTGCTTGGATAGGAACTTTTGATGAAGGCCTCAATTATTTTGACTTTCAAGCAAATAAGATTACACCAATTCCTTTAGTAATTGATGATGAGAAAGTTGAAGAAATCAACACCTTATATTTAGATGAAAATCAAATTTTATGGATAGGTAGCAGTCAAGGCTTGATCGCTAGGTCTTACAATGGAAAACTTTACACCCTTAAAGAAGGCTCTACCAAACAAACTTTGACAGATGACCAAATTCTAGCAATTGAGAAAGATGACTATGGAAAGTTATGGGTAGGTACTTACTCAGGTGGTATTAATAGATTTGATATTAAAGCTTTTCTATCTAAAAGCCCTTCATTTAGCATAGATACCTATCAACCTCAAGATGATGGAACCAGCATAACAAATGCTAGCATCAATGCTCTTAAAAAAGACAGAAATGGATATTTATGGATAGGTACAAATGCTGGGATAGATTTTGTAGATCCAAAAGGTGAGCCCGTAAAATTACTTAAGAATAATCTTAAGGGTGGTGCAAGACTTATTCATAATAGAATTACAGGATTAGAAGAATTAAAATCTGGCTTGATTTTAATAGCTACAGATGGAGGAGGCTTAGATTCTTTTAATCCTGACACTGGTATATACAGTGATGCTGACTTTATAGATTCAGATAAATTAAGAACAAAACATCTAAATTGTTTATTTGAGGACAACCAAGAAAAATTGTGGATAGGTACCTATCAAAAAGGACTACATCAATATGACCCGAGAAATAATACTTGGAGTTACTATTTAAATGGATCTAAAGCTGATGGAAATGATGTTCGTTGTATTGCCCAAGATTCTAAAAATCAAATATGGGTAGGAACTAATCGTGGCGGTCTTTTTAAATACGATTCTAGTAAAAAGAAGTTTGTTTATGTAAAGGCTTTAGATCAAATTACAGAAAGAATGGATATAAGAGCCATTGATTTTGATTCTAATGGTGTATTATGGCTGGCAACCTACGGCAACGGAATTGTTAAATTCAATCCTGATAACAATGAGGTATTCTCTTATTTTCATGGAAATCTTGATGGACTTACTAATAATGTCATATTTAGCATCAAAGTGCTTTCTGACGATACTATCGCAGCAGGTCAGAAATATGGAGGTTTAATTTTATTTAAAGATGGAGATTCCTCGGGTACAACCTATACAGAATCTCAAGGCCTTAGCAACAACACTATAAACAGTATAATTAATTATAATTCTCAAAAATTGTTCTTAGGCACCTACAAAGGTCTAAGTGAATTTAACCTTGGCAACAAACAGGTTAAAAGCTTAAACTCCCTTTATAATATTCAAAAAAGTGAATATAATGTTGGTGCCGCACTTATTAGTAAAAAGGGGTATCTATATTTTGGAGGTAACAAAGGAGTTAACATATTTAGCCCTGAGGATCTAAAAAATCAAAATGAAGCAAACACAATTATTATAAAAGACTTAAAAGTACATAATGAAGATGTAAATGTTAGCCTTGATAATCCTAAGGCTATTCTTGACCAATCTATCATATATAAAGATCAAATAAAACTTCAGTACAATCAGAATAATTTTTCACTAGATTTTACTAGTTTAAATTTTCCCTTCGCTGCGTCTTTGAACTATTCTTATATTTTAGAAGGCTATTATGATCAGTATACTCACTTAAAAAATTCTAATAGAATTAATTTTAGTAATATTCCTCCGGGGAATTATACGCTCAAAATCAAAGCAGAAAATCAAGCAAACAGCACACGCTTTAAAGAATTATCAATAATAATTTTACCTCCATTTTGGCAGACATTGCCTGCTTATATATTCTATATAGTTACATTAATTATATTCATTTGGGGTGGTTTAAAATATTACGCAGAGCGCTTAAAACTTAAAAACTCACTTCTTTTTGAGCAGAAACAAAGACAACTGGAACACGAATTAAATGAAGAGCGTATTAGGTTTTACACTGGAATTTCACACGAGCTTAAAACCCCCCTCACTTTGATTTTGGCCCCGTTAGAATCGCTTATAGACAATGTGATTCACAAAAAGCAACAGAAAAGTTTAAGACTCATAAAAAAAAATGCAGAACATTTATTGCAATTTATAAATAAGCTATTAGAATTTAGAAAAAGTGAAGAAGGTCTAAGTACTCTTCACTTACATAGTTATGACTTAAATAAAAATCTGTCTCATTGGCTTGAATCGTACAAGCATCTTCTCAAGAAAAAGAATATTAATTTAATATTTAATAAACCTGAGGCACCTGTATTGGTGGTCTGCGATCTCGAGAAAATTCACATTATCATTAATAATCTTATTACTAATGCTATTAAATACAGCAATATTAATAGTAAAATATATGTAAAACTGTGTTCTAATGCTTCAGATGTTACTATTGAAGTTGCAGATATTGGAGCGGGAATTGACGAAACTGAAATACACCAA
Organism: Leeuwenhoekiella palythoae; assembly: GCF_900130045.1. GTDB lineage: Bacteria > Bacteroidota > Bacteroidia > Flavobacteriales > Flavobacteriaceae > Leeuwenhoekiella > Leeuwenhoekiella palythoae. The sequence goes on along the minus strand of NZ_FQXT01000003.1, from coordinate 6,173 downwards.
ATTTTTGAGTGGTATTATCAAGCACACTCCAAAATTAGAAAAGGTGGTAGTGGTATAGGTTTAGCCCTTTCTAAACGCTTTGCTCAACTTCATAATGGTAATCTTTATGTGAGAAGTACTCCTCAAAAAGGAAGCACATTTACCCTCAGTTTTCCGCTTAGTCAGCCAAAGCAAAGTGAAGGATCACAGTCGCAGCCAAAAAATACAATTGAGGACAATCTTGCAAATATACAGGCTACAATCTATGAAGAGTTAACTGTAAACGATGTCATTATAGGTGTAGAAAAAGAGAGAAAGCTTGCCTTATTGATTGATGACAACCCAGATATCTTAGCACTATTAGATAGTATTCTTGCTACAGATTATGATCTTATTCATGCGCAAAATGGACAGGAAGGAATTTCACGTGCTATTAAATACATACCCGATATAATAATTAGCGATGTAATGATGCCTCAAAAAAATGGAATTGACCTATGCCGAGAGTTAAAAGAACAAAGAGCAACCTCACATATCCCAATTATTCTGCTTTCAGCTAAAAGTAATTTTGACATTATTGAAACAGGTTACAGCAAGGGCGCGGATGATTATATGGTTAAGCCCTTTAATATTAAAGTTCTAAAAGCACGTATTGCTAATTTAATTGCTTCAAGAACCTCACTTTTACAAAAATATGAGACTCATGATGCAATTAACGCTAATGTAGATGCTGACGAACTTAAAGTATTAGATTCTGAAAAGGCATTTCTGAAAGAGTTCAAAGAAATTGTTCATCAAAATATACAACAGGATATTAAAACAATCGATACCATTTCTGAACAAATGAATATGAGTAGATCGTCATTATACCGAAAGATTAAAGCAATTACTGGAAAAAATATCAATGAATATGTTCGTAATATTAAAGTTGAACACGCCGCTTACCTGATTGAAAAAAAGAATTTTAATATTACTGAAGCAGCGTATGAGGTTGGTTATTTAGATCCTAAGTATTTCCGAAAAATTTTTAAGCAACGTTATGGGAAGACTCCATCTGCATTTAAATCAAATTGAGTTTAGTTTTGTTTATAAAGATAGATTGCTACCTAAAGACTAAATGACCAACAGCAAAATAAGATTATACTTGAAGGACAGAAACAGGTTCCTTTAGTAAAAGCTTTTACTAATGGAACCTGTTTCTTAAAAATTGCCAAATTTTGTCTAAATCCAGCTATTTTTCAAAGCTGAAATTTGCCTAATTGATAAACTTATGCAGTGCTTGAGGGATTGAATCTTCCCCACTACTCATTTCAATTATTTTACCGAAGGTGTTCTTATTGTTGAGGACTTCTAAAACTGTTTCGGCAACTGCTTGTCTGGGTATTTTTGAATTGACCTTTTCAGGATCTGTGCTCATCATCACGTTGCCGGCTTCTTCGTCATCAGTCAAAGTGACAGGGCGTAGGATGGTAAAGTCGAGATCACTTCTTTGTAATTCTTTGTCGGCGTAGTGTTTTGCAATATAATACGGCTTCATCCCTTCTACTTTACCCCAAAACGAGCGATCATCAGAATGCGAAGCTCCAACCATCACATATCGCTTAACGCCTGTTTGAGAAGCTGCGTGTATAGTTTTAATCGCTCCGTCAAGATCTATTTCCATCGTTTTATCTGCTCCTGTGCTTCCTCCCGAACCTGCTGTAAACACTACCGCATCGTAGTTGTTGATTACTTTCTCAAGAGCTTCGGGGGTGTTCTCCAAACTTTCTACCACAGTAGGTACATTCATTTTTTCAAAAAGAGGTTTTTGTTCTTCCTTCCTTATAAAAGCTGTGGGTTCAAAATCGGTAGAAGCCTGCATTAGCTTAGCAATGCGTTGTCCTACTTTGCCGTGTGCCCCTATTATTAACGTTTTCATAGTTTTACTTTTTTTAGTTTTTCAGAATATAAAATTCCAATACTGAATATCTCCTAAAGTTCTATTAAACTTTAGGAGATGGAAATAGCAGTTATAGATTTGCTTTAAAACCTATAGGTTTTCGTTAAAGAAAGTTTCTAGTTTATCAAACGGAATAAAATCTTTATCACCACCATCATAAAGATCTGTATGTACTGCATCATCAATGATCATTAGTTCTTTTGGTTCTTGAGCAGCTTTATAAGCATCCTCACTAAAATAACGGGAATGCGCTTCAGAGCCGGCAATAATTAAGATGGGTCTAGGTGCAATTTCTTCAATATACGTAAGAATAGGCATATTCATAAAGGAAATAGAATTGGTCGCGGTCCAAGAACCGTTTGAATTGATCGATCTTGGATGAAAACCTCTATCAGTCTTGTAAAAATCAAAATAGTCCTTTACAAACTGTGGTTCGTCTCCGTTAATTTCACTTGGTAAACCTTGCGGTGCCATTGCTCTTTTTCCATTTTTAGCATCTTCCCAGCGTTGTAAACTCATTTGTTCTAATTGTGCTGCACGCTGTTCTGAAGTTGTGCTATCAAAATACCCTTTTGCATTTACGCGAGACATATCGTACATACTCGTAGTTGCGACTGCTTTTACGCGTTTGTCAGCAGCGACTGCGTTTAGAGCAAATCCTCCGAAACCGCAAATCCCAATGATACCAATCTTATCCCGATTGATTCCTTCCTGCACTCCCAAGAAATCTACTGCCGCGCTGAAATCTTCGGTATTAATATCTGGCGAAGCTGTGTTGCGCGGTTCTCCACCGCTTTCTCCGGTATATGACGGATCAAAAGTAAGTACCGCATAGCCACGTTTTGCTAATTCATTTGCATACAAACCCGAAGCCTGCTCCTTAACCGCACCAAACGGACCGCTAATTGCTAAGGCAGATAATTGCTTATCAGTGCTATTTTTAGGCAGATAAAGATCTCCTGCTAAGGTAATTCCGTATCGGTTTTTAAAGCGTACCGAAGTGCGGGTCACTTCCTCATTCAATTCAAAAATATAATCTTCTTCTGTTCTCATAGTATCTCGTTTGTGTTCTTGATTTAATTCGTTTTCTGTAGCAGCAATTTTATGTTCGCTTCTATTTTGATTATCAACTATCCCTAATACCGAAAGGATCAGGACTGTAATTAGATTTATAGTTTTCATTTAGTTTTCTTGTTATTCTAAGTCTTTAATTTTCTTCGCAGGAACTCCGGCATAAACGCTTTTTGGCTCTACATTTTTATTCACCACAGCACCGGCAGCGATTACTGCGTGCTCACCGATAGTAACTCCGGGTAACACCGTTACGTTGGCCCCAAGCCAAGCACCCTTTTTTATGGTTACTTTCTGTGGAATAAGTGTATTTCTAGTACTCGTTGCGATGGGATGATTTTCAGAGGTAATATTTACTCGAGGTCCAATCATAACATCATCTTCAATAACGATTCCTCCCAAATCCAAAAAACTACACGCGTGATTGATAAACACATTTCTTCCCAGTTGTATATGACGCCCAAAATTTGTGTAAAACGGTGTAAATACCGTGGTATCTTTTGAGACTACAGTTCCTATAATTTCACTTAAATAATGCCGGGCTTCATCTAAATCTTGTGCGTTATTGAGTTTAAGATTTAAACGCATTGTTGTTTCTACGGAAGCGCCAATAAGACCATAATCAGGGTCATTCATTGCAACTTCTTCATTAGCGCGTAATCGGTCAAAAATTGTTTTCATCTTCATTTAATCTTAGCTTACTTCTTATACTGGTCATCAGTCACCTTTTCGAGCCAGTCGACCACTTTATCATCAACTTCCTCCTGAATTGCCAGATGACTCATCGCCTTTTGAGGAGAAGCGCCGTGCCAGTGTTTTTCTTCTGGTTCAAAGTAGATGACATCTCCCGGAAAAACTTCAACAATAGCTTCACCTTCTTTTTGAATCCAACCCATACCTGATGTGATAATCAGCGTCTGCCCAGCAGGATGGGTGTGCCAAGCTGTTCTAGCCCCCGCCTCAAAAGTCACCATTGCCGCAGCAGCTTTTGTTCTGGGTTGTTGACTAAATTGCATCTCTACTCGTACTGATCCTGTAAAATAGGCCTCAGGGCCCGGAGCAGAGTGGATCTCTTGATTTCTTGTAATTTTCATAGCAGTTAGTTTAAGAGGTTGTATTATTTAATATAGACTGAATCTGTTACCGTCTCCATCCAGTTTACGATTCCTTTTTCGGTGTTCGGGACGATGTACATTTGCTGAAGTCCAGTGTTTTCGGTAGCTCCGTGCCAGTGGCGTGTATTTGGTGAACATTTAACAACATCTCCTTTTTGGATCACTTGCTTAGGCTGACCTTCTATCTGATGATACCCTTTTCCGTCAGTAATGATTAAAATTTGTCCGCCGGGATGCGTATGCCAATTACTTCGGCTTCCGGGTTCAAAATAGACGTTGCCAATTGCTGTGGTATAGGTAGAGTCTGGAGCGACTAAGCTTGTATTGTAGGCATTCCCTGTGAAGTTTTGATCAGGTACCTTCTCTCCTTTTGAGAAAATGAATTCTGTTTGAGTTGTTGTTTGAGAAGTGTCTTTATGAGGCTTACGGTCATTGCAGGCTACACTAAGCAATGCGGCTATAACAGCAGTCGCAGCCAGGTTGAATACGGGTTTTGCAGTCATTGGTTTTACGGTTAAAATTGAGCTACAAAATTATAGACCGTAACCTACCATCAGCTAACGATAATCAAATGATAGCTTAAGAATTTCAACACATTCTATTAAAGTGTTGTTAAGACCTCTTCATTAGCTAAGTCAAATTTAAGAATGCGCTGCCCTAAAAGCTCCCGGATTGGTTTGCGTGGCTTTTTTGAAGAAATTATTGAAGTATGATGGGTAATCGAATCCTAATGCATAGGCGATGTCGCTCACATTCCAATCTGTATGTAAAAGCAAGGCTTTAGCCTCATTTGCAATGCGATTATTAATGTGCGTAGTCGTTGAATGTCCCGTAACCTCACGTACTGCCTTGTTCAAATAATTAACGTGTACCGAAAGCGCTTCGGCAAAATCTTTAGCGGTACGCATTTTAAGCGGTTGTGCCATTCCCTCAATAGGAAATTGTCGTTCTAGCAATTCGATAAAAACATTAGCTAGACGCGTCAAAGCATTAACGGGCTGATGCAAATTTTGAGAAGGCTCTAGCTTTAAAGCCTCGTGAATCAAAAGATTAATGTAATTTCTGATCAAATCATCTTTAAGGCTATAATCTGTTTTTTGTTCTTCGATCATCTTCTTAAAGATGGTATTCAAAAATAAACGTTGCTCTTCTGAGATTTTTAAAACCGGAGTTCCATCTAGCTTGAACAAGGGAGATTGCTGTAAGCTTTCTGAACGATAAGAGGTTGCTAAAAATGCTTCGGAAAACAAACATGTGTAGCCGGTGTAAGTCGTTGAAATTGTTTCCCAAGAATAAGGAATGTGGGGATTGCCGAAAAATAACACGGTTCCTTTATGATTAAAACTACGATCAGAATAATGAATTTTACTTTCGCCGGTGGTCAAACAGATTTTATAGAAATCCTTTCGACTATAAATGCGCGTTGCATTGCTATCGGATTCGATTTGAAATACATTAAAACCTTTCAGCTTTAATTCTGTGTTAAATTCAGAAACCGAACGTGTATTTTTCATTCGCCAAAATTAAGATTTTCAAAACAAATGTGGAATTTTAAAAATCAGAACAGATAATACGAGTAGAGGTAGCTTACTGACTACCTTTATAAAAAACCCATTATTGTAAGTGAATTTGGTGGAGTTGCTCTGAAAGGGTAACAAGGTCTAAAGTGATTTCGCTAATAGTGGAACATCTTCGCCCTCTTTTTTAAGTGATTTACACGGATTTGCTACCCAGTAATACAATTTCGGAAGCTTCTACTTCAGTAACATAGCGCTTAAGCCCAGCAGTATCGGTATAGCTTCTGGATTTCAGTTTTCCGGTTAATGCCAGTTCTTTGCCCTTGGGTGCATAATTCTCAATAAGCTCGGCCGTTTTGCCCCACGCCACAATGGTGTGCCACTGGGTATCCTGTGTTTTTTCGCCTTTGGCATTTTTGTAAAATTCATTGGTCGCCAGTGAAAAGCGCACCACTTTTTTACCGCTTTCTAGGGTCGTTAGTGTAGGCTCTTGCCCTACGTTTCCGATTAACTGAACTTGATTTCTTAGTGTACTCATAACTCTAAAATTTA
>NZ_FQXT01000001.1:601013-869174 GCF_900130045.1 Leeuwenhoekiella palythoae | reverse complement strand
CCACAGGCTTGTGATAGTGCAGATGTGATCATTCAGGTATTACCTATTGAAGATGAATTGGATGTTAATGAACCTCCGGTTGCTAATGATGATACCGCTATTACAGAATCTGGTGTACCTGCAACGGGTAATGTATTAGTAAATGACTTTGATCCTGATGGTGATACCATTACAGTAACAAGTAACACACAACCAACAAACGGAAGTGTAACGGTTAATCCTGACGGAACATTCACTTATACTCCAGAGCCTGACTTTGTAGGGGAAGATAGTTTTGAGTACACCGTATGCGACGACGGAGAGCCTCGAGAGTGTGCTACAGGTACGGTTACCATTGAAGTGACTCCTGATAGTGGCAACACAACCGTAGCGAATGATGATGCTTACTTTGGCTTAATTGATGCAGCTATTACTGGAAATGTTCTTGATAATGACTTTGATCCTGAAGGGCAAACACAGCTAGTTGATATTACAGTATCTCCTGCTAACGGCCCTGAGGATGGAAGCTTGATAATTAATGAAGACGGTTCATTTACCTATACTCCAAATGATGGCTTTATTGGAACAGATCAGTTCACGTATCAAATTTCAGATAACGGAACTCCTGTGGCGACAGATGTTGCAACGGTATACATCTCAGTAAGAGGAAGTGATATAGTGCCTCCAGTTGCAAGTTTAAGTTTGGAGAAAGTTGGAATATTCAATGATGAAAATGGTGATCAAAGACCACAAGTTGGTGAAACCATTACCTATACATTTACCGTATATAATACAGGAGAGTCTACAATTTCAGATATTGTTATTGAAGATCCGCTAGTAGATGTTGTAGGAGGCCCAATCACACTTGAGCCGGGCGAAGTAGATGCAACCACGTTTACTGCTATTTATTCAATAACTCAAGCAGATATTGAGCAATTGTTTGTAGAAAATCAGGCTTTAGTAAGTGGTGTAGATCCTTATGGAGATGTAATTGAAGATTTATCTGATGATCCAAATAATAGTGATGATGAAGATGTAGATAATGATGGAGAACCAGATGACGTTACGGTTACAATAATACCAAATGTTTTAGCAGAGGAAGACATTGTTATTTACAACGTAATGACGCCTAACGGAGACGGTCTTAATGATATTTTTATGATTGAAAATATTGATAGATTCCCTGATAATAAGGTTCAGATTTTTAACAGATGGGGAATAGAGGTATTTAGTACAGAAGGATATAGTATCAATAATGATAATGTCTTTAGAGGCTTCTCAGATGGTCGTGCTACTGTACGCCGAGGAGAGCGTCTTCCTACAGGAACCTATTATTATATGATTGAATATGCTGACCCTGATAGTGGTCAGGTGAGACGTAAAGCCTCATTCCTTTACATTAATTAAAATTGAATTACTCAATGAGTATTTATAATAAACGACTTCATATGGTAAAAAGAAATTTGGGTAAGTTGGTTCTTCTTTTTGTACTGCTTATTTCTTTAAGCGGATACAGTCAGCAAGATCCGCAATACACGCAATATATGTACAACCCTTTGGTGATCAACCCCGCGTATGCGGGGAACCGTGGGGTAACCAGTATTTTGCTGTTACACCGCAGTCAGTGGGTAGGTCTCGATGGTGCGCCTAGCACTCAAAACCTTGCGGTTCATAGTCCTATAGGTTTAGGAAAAGTCGGACTAGGTTTTAGTTTGGTTAATGATGTTTTGGGACCTGCGCGAGAAACCTATTTTAATACTGATTTTAGTTATACCATAGATACGGGTGCTGAGGGTAAATTCAGTTTTGGATTGAAAGGTTCTTTGAATTTATTAGATGTCGATTTTAGCCGAACCAATCCATTTAACCAAAATGATCCTTTTTTAGTGAGTATTGATAATAAGCTTTCGCCAAACGTAGGTGTTGGTATCTTTTATCACGATGCTAAATTTTACGGTGGGTTATCCGCTCCGCAGTTATTGCGTACTGACCATTTTGACCGAAGCGGTTCACAAGGAGCACAAACCTTTGTTTCTGAAGAAGAAATTCACTATTATGGTTTAGCAGGTTATGTATTTGATCTCAACCGAAATCTAAAATTTAAACCTTCGACATTGGTTAAGATGGTTGCAGGAGCACCTCTTTCTGTAGATGTGAATGCAAACTTTTTATTGTATGATAAATTGACCTTAGGAGCTTCCTATCGTTGGAGTGCTGCATTGAGTGCTTTAGCGGCTTTTCAGGTGAATGATGGTTTGCTTATTGGCTTCGCATATGACAGAGAATCAACAGATTTAGGGAATGCGACTTACAATAATGGAACTTATGAAGTATTTTTACGTTTTGAATTATTTAAAGAATACAACCGTATGTTAACACCACGATTCTTTTAATTAAAAATACGCCCCTATGAAACAATTATTACAAGTCATTCTACTCTTAGCTATTGCTTTTAGTTTTGATAGTGTTTATGCTCAGGAACGTGAGATTGCTAAGGGAAACAAAAAATTTGATCAATACGCTTTTGTAGATTCTCAAAAGATTTACTTGCGTGTGGCAGAAGAAGGTTACGAGTCTGCAGACCTATTCTCAAAACTGGGAGATAGTTTTTACTATAACGCTGACTATAAAGAGGCAGTAACTTGGTATACTAAACTAGTTGAGAAATACCCGGAGGAAGTGACTCCTTACCAATATTTTAGATATGCGCAGGCCTTAAGGGCAGAAAAGCAATATGACAAATCTACTGAGATGATTGCGCTGTATCAAGAAGCGGTGAGTAGTTCTGATGATATATACAGCAGTCAAAGCATTTCAGAAATAGAAAATGGTAGCGCAACTTTTGAGATTGAAAAGCTAAAAGTGAATGCAGCTAAATTTTCTGATTTTGCTCCTTCTTTTTACGGAGAGCAGCTTTTATTTGCATCTACTCGTGATACCGGTACATTCACAAAGCGTATTCACAAATGGAATGACCAACCCTTCCTTGATCTATACGTAGGTGATATTGATGAAAACAATCAGGTTGCCACGGCTTCTAAATTACCAGGTAGTGTAAATACTGAATTTCACGAAAGTACTGCTTTACTAAGTACTGATGGAAATACGCTTTATTTTACCAGAAATAATTTTACTAACGATACCTATAAGGCTGATAGCAACAATACCAATAGATTGAAGCTTTATAAGGCACAGCGTAATGGAGATGGTTTTAATAACGTAGAAGAGCTTCCATTTAATGACAATGGCTTTTCCACTGCACACCCTGCGCTTTCAACAGATGGTAAAACCCTTTATTTTGCATCGGATAGACCCGGAACTTACGGTGAATCTGATTTGTGGAAAATTGCTCTAAACGAGGATGGTACATTTGGAGAGGTTGAAAACTTAGGAGATAAGATTAATACTCCGGGACGTGAGACTTTTCCTTTTATTAGCAAAGAGGGTAAATTGTATTTTTCAACTGATGGACGTGCCGGTTTGGGAGGTCTAGATGTTTACGTATATGATTTTGAAGATGAAAGCCTAGAAAATATTGGTGCCCCTGTAAACAGTGTAAAAGACGATTTTACATTTATCATTAATAGCGAAACCGGTAGAGGCTTTTTTGCAACCAACCGAGCTAACAATCCGCTTGATGATGATATATATACCTTTATACAGTCTGCTTGCGAAAGCACGCTCATTGTGAATGTTATTGATAAGAATACTAAAGAGCCACTTAACGGAGCAATGGTAGGTGTAAGAGATACAGAGAATAATCTTGTTGTTTCAGGAATTGCTGAGGCTCCAGACGCGACCTTTGCTTACAACGATCCAGAGTGTGACAAAGAATACTTTATACGCGGGGAGATGGAAGGTTATTTAACTGATGAGAAACTGGTTAAAATTCCTTCTTCGAGCAGTGAGGTAAGCGTGGTTCTAGAATTAGAGCCTTCGATAACACAGATACCACCTGATTTTGATCTTGGCAAATTGATCAATCCAATTTACTTCGACTTTGATAAATCGTACATCAGACCAGATGCGGCTGTAGAATTAGCAAAGGTTATCGAAATTTTGAAGGAATATCCTGAATTGCGCATAGATGTGCGTTCTCATACAGATAGTCGTGGGAACGACGCTTATAACCTTGCGTTATCAGAAAGACGTAACAAATCTACCATTGACTATATCGTAGAAGAGGGAGGAATTTCTAGAGAGCGTCTAACCGGTCGTGGTTATGGAGAAACTCAATTGCTCAACGAGTGTAGCAATGGCGTACAGTGTACCGAAGAGCAACATCAACTCAATAGACGTAGTGAGTTTATTGTTCAAGACTATTAATTGTCAATGCATCTAACATAACAAACCCTGAGAAGCCTTCTAAATTTAGAAGGCTTTTTCTATTGTTACAGGGGGTTTGTATTTGTACATTTACCACTAAAACAAGTTTATGAAAGAAGAATTGGTGATTTTGGTTGATGAAAACGACCGTCAAGTAGGTTTGATGCCTAAGATGGAAGCGCATGAGAAAGCGCTACTGCATCGTGCATTTTCGGTATTTGTTTTCAATGATCAGAATCAATTAATGATTCAACGCAGAGCGGCACATAAATATCATTCTCCGGGATTATGGACAAATACGTGCTGCAGTCATCAACGGGAAGGAGAAACTAACGTAGAGGCCGGGAAAAGACGTCTGATGGAAGAAATGGGCTTTACGACTTCGCTTACTGAGAACATATCTTTTATTTACAAGGCGCCATTTGATAATGGTTTGACGGAACATGAATATGATTATATCCTTTTAGGAGATTATAATGATGAGCCCAATATTAATCCTGATGAAGTTTCAGAATGGAAATGGATGTCTCTAGAAGATATTGAAAAGGATATGAAAGTACATCCTGAACAGTATACCGAATGGTTTAAGATCATATTTGACAAATTTTACAATCAGATAGAACGCTAATGAAACAGGTTACAGTGAAGCGTAAAGCGCATTTTAACGCTGCGCATCGGCTTTACAGAGTCGATTGGGACGATGCTAAGAATCTTGAAGTTTTCGGGAAATGTAGCTATCCTAATTACCACGGGCATAACTATGAACTTATCGTAGCCGTTACCGGCCCCATTGATCCTGAAACTGGTTTTGTGATTGATCTAAAAGTGCTCAAAGATTTGATCAAAGCAGAGGTTGAAGAGCCGTTTGATCACAAAAATTTAAATCTTGACGTACCTGAGTTTTCAACAATAAATCCTACTGCAGAAAATATCTGTGTGGTGATTTATGATAGATTAAAAAGGCACCTCTCTGAGACCTTCAAGATCGAAGTAACCCTTTATGAAACCCCACGCAATTCAGTAACCTATTCTGGAGAATAATTATAAGAAGCAAACTAATCAAAAAGCCTTAGGGCTCATTTCAATACCATTATGAGTAAAACGGTTTATCCAATGACTTTTCAACCTGTCCTAAAAGAAAAAATCTGGGGAGGTCAAAAACTAAACAAACTATTTAATAAAGGAAACAGCGCCACCGCAAAAATGGGGGAGAGCTGGGAAATAGCTGATCTTGAAGAAGGGCAGAGTACAGTGAGTAATGGCGCTCTACAAGGCAAAACACTTAACGAAGCGATTTTAGAAAACCCAGCGGCTTTATTAGGAGCTAAGGTTTATGATAAATTCGGTCCGCATTTTCCGTTGTTGATCAAATTTATTGATGCTGCTTCTGATCTTTCGATACAAGTGCACCCTACAGACGAAACTTCACCTACGGGTGTTGGTAAAACCGAAATGTGGTACATCATGCAAGCTGACAAAGGCGCTAAGCTCACCGTAGGTTTCAACCAGAAAATCACCAAGGAGGAATATGATAAGCGCATAGATGACCTAAGTATTGAAGAAGTAATGGATCAACATATAGTGAGTGAAGGCGATTCGTTCTTTATCAATGCCGGTAGAATTCATGCCATAGGTGGTGGTGTATTGTTAGCCGAAATTCAGCAAACATCAGACGTGACGTACCGTGTGTATGATTATAACCGAAAGGATGATGAAGGGAACTTAAGAGATCTTCACGTCAAAGAATCGCGAGAAGTACTAGATTTTGAAACCACTCAGGATTTTAAATTAGAATACGATCGAAGCGTAACAAACACTCCTCAAGTCGTTAAACGTCACACCTATTTCAAAACGGAATGGGTAAAACTTACTAAACCATATTCTATAGCACGTACAGATACTTTTACAATTATAATTGTTGTAAGCGGATCGCTTAACTTTTCTGACGGTGAGATTGAAGGTAGTTTAAACGCCGGAGAAACGCTGTTAATTCCTGCTGCTAGTGACGAGGTTACCTTAGACGCAGAATCTTGTGAGATTCTCGAAGTTTACTTGTAACCGCTTTAAAAATTAGATGTACTTTTGCAAAAATTTTTATTATGGCAAGTATTAGAGATCTTAAGAAAGATATAAACTTTGTTTTAGGCGATATTATCGACGCAGTATACATTTGGGAGGCTATTAATCCTAAAGAGGATCAGAAAGAAGCTGAAGCTATTGTAGATGATGCTATTGTGACCTTTGACGAACTTATCGCAAAAGTAAATAACAATAAAGTTGAAAACAGACGTAAACATCTAAAAGCGGTTAACGCAGAATTAGAAGAGCGCGGTAAGGCTTTAATTGACCGAGTGAACGCATTGTAATTAAGGTTCACCCTAAAATGAAAAGGCCCTTAACTTCAAAAGTTAAGGGCTTTTTTTATGCGCTGAACGTTTGGTCAGCATATCAAACAATAAACTTTCCTCTCTTTACTCTTCAACTACGGTTGAGTCAATCGTAGTTGTAGTCGCCTCATTTGCGTTAGTTTCTTTACGCTCCTCGATATAGTCTTTAAGCGCTTTACCATATTTAGATTTGCGTACTTTAGGTTTTAGCGAAGTATAGATAGTATCTAAATATTTAATATTGGCATCAAATATTTCAGAAACAGCGAGGTATGGTGCGATCTCGTATTCTTTATTGGTAATAGCAAAATTAACTGTATATAAATACTTGCGCTTCATTAAATTCTGAAGTTGCGTATCGTAATAAATGATCGAGTCTTCGATGCCTTCTTTTCTTACCTCAAAACTTCTCTTGATCAAATCAAGATTCTTATCATTAAATCGATGAATGACTTTTGAATATTCGTCCAGTTTTTGTTGGTTTTGCGAACCGGTAATAGCTGCCTGACTTTCAAAATTCTTTAGCGAAGTGTTTAAAGTCATTTCACCTGGTTCTGCAAAAATCATGATGCGATCGTCGTACTCATAAGCGTCTACCTTTTCAAGGGTGAGGTAAACAATTTGCGGTTCTTTTAAATCAGTAATGAATTCAAATTCAGGATTTCCATCTACAATAACGCTGTCTATATTTACAAGCGAAGTGTCTTCAATACGCTGTAAATAAATCTTTCCTTTTTTTAAACCATTAATTTTTCCGGTAAGTGTGAAGTCGCCATCCTTACCACAACTTGCAAGGACTAATAAACATACGAGGCCAAGAATAGCCGATCTAATTTGCATTTTTTGTCATTTTAGGTTGCAAATATGCCTAAATTCTTCTTTAAATACTAGTGCAGGGGCGTTTACTGAAGTCAAATTATGAACAAGCCTATTGTACAGCGGAAAAATGTACAATTGCTTCATCTATGTTTTACCTTGGAACTAACGTTACTCTCTGATAAATCTGGTAATTTCTTTGATCAATTCGGTATTGATCGGTCGGGATGCTTCGTTGTAAGATTTTGAATTTTCGATATCATCACCTTCAATGGTTTTGAGAACGTGATTCATACTTTCAATAATTGCATATTCTGCCTTGGGTTGCGCCTCTTTTAAAAGTTCGCCTTCCTTAAGTGGAACTTGAAGATCTTTAGTTCCCGTAACAATAAGTATAGGGATATCTAGCGCGCTGATCTCTTCGGCAGGATCATATTTGATCCAACTTTTCATAAAGGGTTGCACTGAGGGTCTAAAAATGGACGCTAAAGCAGGATTATAGTTTTTAGAATTTCCGGTCTCTTTTAAATCGGTTAACGCTTGTTGCGCATTTTCTGCCAAACCGGGAGCTTGCTTTTTGATTTGATCAAGAATTACAAGATCTATCGCCTGACCGGCGCCGGCAAGAGAAACCAACTTACTGACCTTGGTCTGTTGTGCAGCGAGCTTTGCAATTAAGGCTCCCTGAGAATGCCCGATCAATACAATTGTTTTAAAATCTTGCTCAAAATAATTTACCGTGGAAGCAGCATCGCTAACAAAATTATCAAAGTTGAGTTGTTCTTCTATCAATGCATTTTGACGCATCAAAGCAAAAAGGCGTTTGTCATATCTAAACGTAGCAAAACCGTTTTTGGTAAGCTGCTGCGCTAGTTGCTTGAGGCTATTATTTTGCATCATTTGCTGATTGCCATTGCGATCTGTAGGTCCTGAACCGGCAATTATAATGGCCAACGTATCGGTTTGCTTTACAGGTTGAAGCAGTGTCCCGGAGATAAACTCATTAATTCGAATTTCAGAAGATGTGGGGTCTTGGCTGTGAGCAGTGCTAACCGCTAACAACAGACCTATAATAAAAACAAGCCGCATACCTTATTTCAATTTTGAATAGTGCATTAATAAGGCTTCAATTTTCTCGGGATATTGTGTGCCTAGTAGTAGCTCATTACCATCGTTAAAAACCAATTGCAGCCCTTTTCTTCCTTTGGTAGTTAGGGCTTTTCGCTTAGTGAATGAAATACGGTAGCCCCAACCGCCGTATTCTCTGATAGGATTGTATTTACGAATCTTGGCGCTCTTGATTTCGCTCCAAGCTTTAAACCTTGACTTGATATGAAAAGGAACAAAGCGATACGTAATTCCTTTTTCGTCTATTGTGGTTTCTAATTTGAAGATATACCAAAAGCCAAGAAAGAGGCCTAAAATCACTAAAATGCTGAGAATCACAGAAGCAATCTCGAACTTAGAAAATTTTAAATTATCCCAATCTAAAACAAGCGGACTTACGGCAATTGCTAGAATAACTACAAGGAGTAAGCGTAACCACCATTGATCAAATCGCTGTATTTCTTTAAATGTTTTCATACAGAATAATCTATTAAAAATAATGCCACAAACTAAAACAAAGATATTTAGTTGATGAAAGTCTTACACAAATTTTAAGATAAGATAAGGCTAAAAGTTTGACCGCAGAAGGAAGTCTCTGATTAATGTAGGTCTATAACGACGCTTTTTTAATTTAATTTCATATTCCAAATTAACCTTAGTTGCGTGCGGGTAAAGAAGTGTGATGGCTTATTTTTGCCGAAAATTAGCAACAATGAAAAGAAGACTTTTAGCATTTGGTATTATATTGAGTTTAGCTTTTAACGTAAAAGCAATGGGTAGCGACGAAGATTGGGGAAGTAAAGGCCACCGTGCAGTAGCTGCAATAGCGACTAAATACTTAAAACCGAAAACTAGAAAGGCAATTGAAAAACTTTTGGGTGCAGAAACCTTAGTTACTGTTTCAACTTATGGAGATGAAATCAAAAGCTATGAAGAATATAGAAAGTACAGCAGCTGGCATTACGTAAATATAGCACCTGGCTTAACCTATGCTGAAGCTGATAAAAATGAATATGGCGATCTTGTACAAGGAATAAGAACTTGTAAGGAAATTTTACTTTCTGATGAGACGTCAGAGGAAGAAAAAGCCTTTTATTTAAAAATGCTCGTTCATTTTATTGGAGACTTGCACCAACCTTTACATTTAGGTCACGCCGAAGATAAAGGCGGAAATGATTTTCAAGTACGCTGGTTTAATGACGGTACGAATTTACACTCGCTTTGGGACACCAAAATGATCGAAAGCTATGGGATGTCTTATAGTGAATTAGCGACTAATTTTGGTGAGGTTTCAAAAACCGAATATAAAGCACTTACTTCAGGTGATGTATTAGACTGGGTTAGTGAAGGCCAGGATCTCGCGGAAATGGTTTATGCATCTGCAGAAATAGGAGAGAAGCTTAGTTATCGCTATCAAGCAGATAACTACCATATTATTCAAGAGCAGCTTCAAAAAGGCGGCGTGCGCCTGGCAGCTGTCTTGAATGAGATTTTTAAATAGCAAGTTAAGACCTTAAGAAATTCTAGCCGCTTACTCGTCAGCCAGTACGTGGCTATCTTTATATTGTTTCGGCGTTGCGTCGCAATATTTTTTAAAGATACGGGTAAGATGACTTTCATCTGTAAAGCCTAATTGGATCGCTATTTGCGAAACCGTAAAGTCAGAATTTAAAAGACGGTCTTTGGCAATTTCTAACTTGTACAGTAAGATATAATTGTGCAATGAGTTTCCTGTTTCTTTCTTGAAGTAATTGCTGAGTGTACTACTCGTTATATGAAAGTGCTTAGCAATTGCAGAAATCTTGAGTAAATTGGTATCATAAATATTATACCTGATGTACGCATAGATCTCATCAATACGCTCATTTTTCTTTGTAGATTTTGGGGTAATATGCTCCGGATTCTTCTCAGTAACATTTCGAGCGATTATACTGAGTATCGTACTTACCATATTGGCAATAATTTGCAAATAATATTGCTCCTTGGCCGTGTTTTCTTTTCTGATAAAAAATAGAATACGCCATATAAGGTCACGATCTTCAATATTTTTAAGCGCTTCTTGAAATTTACGTTTAGGATGATTAAGAATAAATTCACTACGACGTAACCAGTTTTGTTTGTCTGGTAAACTCACCTTACTTGAGAAAAGCAGATCGGTGAATTTAAAAATAATAAACGTTGTAGTTTCGTGAGTTTTGATGTCTGGGACTTCATTCTTTGCAAAGACAAAAATATCACGACTCTTGT
This sequence comes from Leeuwenhoekiella palythoae, assembly GCF_900130045.1. Lineage (GTDB taxonomy): Bacteria > Bacteroidota > Bacteroidia > Flavobacteriales > Flavobacteriaceae > Leeuwenhoekiella > Leeuwenhoekiella palythoae. The sequence continues at coordinate 858,312 of NZ_FQXT01000001.1, read as the reverse complement.
AAGAGGTCACTTTGTGATCAATTGTAATACGACCACTACCTTCTTCAATAAACAAGATCTGAAAATAAATGTCACCTTTATTTACAGCATCCCATCTCGACGTAGAAAATCGATCAATGATAAATATGTCCTGCCAATTAAGTTGTATCATGGCACTTGTAGGATTTAAATTAAATAAGGGGTGAAAATTTGTCTAAAGACTGATGTAAAAGTTACAAGAAATTTTATAGAAATTTACTAGAGCTTATACTAGTTCTCTAATTTATTCTGAGTCTAAATCTTTAAAATAACTGTAATTCAGTATGTTGAAGTTAGGTATTTAAGTGTCAATAATTTTTAAATAAATAGTTAAAAATCAATGACTCCGCTCTAAATTACTGTGAGTTAGTGTAGTTACTCGATTTAGTTGGCAATGTTAAAAATTTATAAATCCCTAAGAAACAATGAATTTCAACTCGTTTCTATAGGTTGAAGGTGTTTTTCCCGTAAATTTTTTGAATTGTTTGTTAAAATGGCTGAAGTTGTTAAAGCCACTTTCAAAACAAACATCAGTAATACTTATGGGCTTTTCGTGAAGTAGTTTGGCCGCGTGCACCAGTCGATATTCATTTACAAATTGAGTAAAGGTCTTTCCTGTAATTTTTTTAAAGTAGCGACAAAACGCCGGAACGGTCATACTCACCAATTCTGAAATTTCTTCGAGTGTGATCTGACGTTTAAACTCTTCTTTGACAAAATTGAAGATAATATTGATGCGGTTATTGTCTTGAAGTTCGGTCTCTAGGATAAAGCCCTGAGCATTAAGTACCGTATACTTTTCTGCAGATTCTAATTGTTTTAAGATATCCAGAAGGCCTAAAAGACGTTCATAATTAGAAAGCGACTTTAAAGTTTCGATCTTAGAGCCTATGATTCGTTTAAGCTCTCCATGAAAAACAATGCCCATTTTAGCACGCTCAAACAGGGCTTTGATGCTGCGCATTTCAGGAATATTAAAAAAAGACTCACCTAAGAAGTCCGGACGCATCTGAATCACTGTTTCGCGCTCGTAGTTATTCAAGGAGTCTGTAAAGCCGCAGTGGGGTAAATTAGAACCAATAAGTATGAGTTCACCGTTTCTATAATAAGAGATGTGACTGCCTACTTGGCGCTTGCCGGTACCTCCTTTTACGTAAACAAGCTCAAGTTCAGGGTGATAGTGCCAGAAATTATGACTGTTGTTTTCGTGATTTTCATCGTAAGTACGGTAGGAAAAAGAGCTTCCAAAACCTGGTTCTATTTTCTCAAAGGCTGGTTTTGGGGATTTTATCATAGTATTCCTGTTAATTTAGTATAAAGGTAGCCAAGGCTTTAACCTGTGACTTATGCTATATTAACCTAAATATATAGGTTTTTCACAAATTTAAATTTTAATATTGGTTTAAGGTTAATATAGCACATAAAATTGCACAATGGGTTCTATTTCAGGCTGGTTTTGCGCCATACATTTGTAATGTGAATAAATTAAATCACTCACAAAAAACCAAACCTATGAAAACAACTATTAAAACTTTGGTATTCGCATTGACTTTAGCCCTTACTCTAAACGCCAATGCAGCAGACGGAATTGCAGTTACAGTGAATGAAAACTTTATGGTAAAAGTAGAGTACACTAATGCAATTGAGGGAGCTCAGATTTATCTTGAGGATGTTGACGGAGAACGTCTTTACAGTGAGTATGCAGGAAGTGTAGCTAATGATTCTAAAACTTTAAGCTTAGAAGAATTACCGGTAGGTAAATACTACTTGATCTATGAGGATGATTATGCTAAATCATACACTACGATCAAAAAAGAGTTTAAAGGATTAGACATTGTTAAAGATGAAAGTAAAACCATCTTTAAGCCTAATTACCGCGTTGAGAATGACATTGTAATGATATCATTTACAAACCCTAAAGAAGTAAAAACGACTACACGTGTTTATGACGAGACTGGTGCAATCATTGAGTCTATGTCTGATACAAACCTAGTAGTTAAGCAAGCTCTTAACTTTGAAGAGTTGCCTGCTGGAAACTACAGAATTGGTGTCTCAATTGGGAAAGATTATTTCTCAAAGCAAATCGCTATCAAATAATTTTATAACCCTAGTAATTAGAAAAGCCTTGTTGCGACTGCAACAAGGCTTTTTTTTGTTTAGTATTTTAGATAGAAGAGCGCCCAGTAAATCAGAAGAAATTGCAAGCCTACACGTGCCCAAAGTAGCCATTTAGGTAAATTCATTCCTGCTTTTTTAGAAGAAAGCATATAAAAGTGTACAAGAAAAAAACTAATGAGCATAGCTACGATACCGTAGATTGCACAATTCTTAAATAGGGGTATGCAAATGCCTATACCTAATAGGATCTCGGCAAACCCGCTTAAAAAGACCAATTTTTTATGTTCAGGAAGGTAGCGCGGCATAATGCGCATATACGCTCTGGGCTTTATAAAATGCATTAGACCGGCGACTATGTACATAACTGCCATTAAATAGAGATGCCAAGGATAATGCATAATATAAAGTTTACAAGTTTAATTTAGTAATTTACAACATCTGAAGATTCTGGCTTTTCAAAAAAACCATCTTCAACTTCAAAAAATCGGATATTACTCAATTGGGCTTCGCCAATAGGATCGCCAAAAATTCCTTTTTCTTCAGACCAGTTATAAAATTTCCAAGTAGTAGCTAGCGGTACTTGTTCTATTTCTTTATAATCAGAATAAGCGATCGCGTGCGGTGCTGCTTCAGCGTTCTCAATAGTTTTATCACCAAAGGTTACAATATAAGCGGTTGCTTTTACGCGGTTTTCTTCATTCAAGTAGCCAATATACCAGTCATCAGGAGTATCGCCGGTGCCACCTTCAAAAGTCAACTTAAACTGACCTTCAGTATCATTGGTTAATTCCTGAATGTTCACGCCCGGATCCTGGAGTTTAAATGGAAATGCAAAAAAGTAAGGCCAAGTAAAAATATCATATCGAGCGCCATCAGGTATTGCTCCTTGAGGAGCACTGTAAACTTGAGATCCGTCATAAATCAATTGGGTACCGTCTGTTTTATCTATTCGTATCTTACTACTGTTTGTAAGCATGCTAATCGTGGCGTTGATGCGTTCATTTCCACCAAACATCAATTGAAGATCAAAAGCTATGGCCTCTTGTGCAGCAAACGCCGCTTTGTTATGAGCGCTGGCGATTTTGTCAACAAAAGAATTGGATGTAGTAGTTACCTGTTGTTCTTGCTCAGGGGCATCTTTAGATTCTTCTGAGTTGTTTTGTTTACACGATAGGATCGCAAGTGTAAGCAGTAAAAAGATAGATTTATTCATAATTCAAATTTCGTTTATTCAATAGTAGAAATTTGAAACAGAACTTACAGAAAATAATTTGAATTTCTAATGGATTTCAGTTGCTATCGATAAGGTGCGTGTAAACCCCTTAAATTCTTGCAGCGATTTTTGATTAACAATAATTGGGTTGATCTTGATTTTTTTACCAGCACCTTCAATCACGTAATCCCCTAAGTTGTTAGTATAGAATCTTTCTACAGCATTCAACGGGATTTTTTTTCCGAAGAAAAGATGATTTCTAATGATCTCAGTATCGGTTACGATAAGGTATTGATAATGGTATTGGTATAGAAACTGCCCTAAATAAAGTACGCTGAGCACAGGCATATAATAGTCCAGTAACCAGATGTTATGTGGTTCTGTATAAAGTAATTTCAGAATAAATAAAATGATCCAGACAATACCTATAGCCAGATTGAGATATAGCCTCCTCTTTTTGTATAATAATTTCATACAATCCTAAATATTTAAATACTCATCATTTCTATTTAGGGGGAGGATTCTCGACTTTGGTAAGAGAAGAATAATAAAATAATAAGTCTGTGAAATAATATGTTCTAAAAGTACAAGAAACCTTGCACTTGATAAAGAGTAAAACGGTTTTGTTGATAATAAACTTGAAAATTGGGGGGAAATCCCGTCATAACCTAGGTCTAAAGTTTGGCGTACGCCAGTTTTACAGGAATTCCCTGAGCATCAACTTGATTTTCATCAGTGATAAAATGGGTTTGAGTTTTTAAACTTATTTGATTCGCAAGGCAGAGGCAAAGAGCGTCAAGAATATCATCGCGTTTTACTTGATTTCTTTTGGTTTCTGCAAGTATTCGTTCATACAGAATCTTTGCTTCAGGATCAAGCCGGGAAAGTAGGTCAAGCCTTTGCTCAACTCCTTCCTTCTGACTTTTTTTTGACATTAGAATTTGGCCTTGGTTGAGGTATTTAAAACAAATTTCAGGATGACTTTCCAGCAATTGAATACTAGTGCTTTTTGAAGTGTTGATATAACGATCTGTTTCTAAGATCTTGTCTTTTATGTTAAGCGTTTGTTCTGAAAGACTTTTCCCTAAAATACGTTTATTAAGTTCTTTAGCTTTTTTCTTATCCACTTCATAAACGGCTGCTCTACAAGGCGCATTAAATATCGTAGCACTTCTGCTTTTTAGCTCTTTACGTAGTTTGGCCTCGATGCTGCGGTGAAACGTTTCAGAAGAAAGCCCGATGGGAATATCAATAAAAAACCTGGCAGCACTCTTAACACACCGTTCCAAGTCGTCAATTCGATCTAAAAGGGAATATTGATAGCCTTGCTGATCCTTCCAAATTAAAAGCCAACCCGCTTTGCAACCGTCAATTCCACCTGCAATCATTTATACGAGCTCACCGGCCAACTTTAGTCGGCCTCCTTTTTCGATGATTTGAGTTTTCATTTTTTCAAATGCAGCCTCATCTAACGCGCGGGTTGCATCTTCATAAAGGGTTACTTTGAAGCCTTCTTCAATTGCGTCAAGCACCGAAAAGCTCACACAATATTCTGCCGCTAAACCACAAAAGTAAAGCGAAGTGACACCTTTTCCTTTAAGGTATCCGGTAAGTCCCGTAGCTTTTTTATGCGCATTATCATAAAAGCCGCTATAGCTGTCTATTGCAGGATCTGTTCCTTTTCTAAAAATAGCTTCAATACGCGCTGCGTTCATATGTGGATGAAAGTCTGCGCCATCAGTAGTTTGCACACAATGTACCGGCCATAAGGTTTGCTCCAAACCGTCTATCACGGTCGTGTCAAAATTTTCTTTGTCGTGATGATTGTCTGCAAAGCTACTGTGATTTTCAGGATGCCAGTCTTGCGTAGCAATGACCAAATCAAATTTTTCCTGAAGTTTGTTTACCAAAGGAATGATTTGATCTCCTCCGGGAACGGCAAGCGCTCCACCGGGCATAAAATCGTTTTGCATATCAATGATAACGAGGGCTTTCATAAGTATTGGTTATTTCTGGTTGTTTATATTTTCTAAATAGTCGAGCGCCTTAGAATCTTCGGTTTTCAATAGAACTACGCCACAACGTGCTCGAGTTCCGTAGAACGCAGATGCACTAGTGCCCGTTAAGATGGTGTCAGAAATCGAAAACGTCTCTAAGTGTTCAACTAATGAAGTGTAATGCGGACTTTTTTCTAAATCCAAAATATGAGATTGCGTTGCCTGCAACACAAAAAGGATTTTACAATCAGCGGTAACTTTTGGCTTATTGCTTTCTCGTTGCTTTAAAGCTTTGCGTTGTTCTTCATTTAAACCGGTTAACGAAATGCCGGGACGCGGCCCTACAAATTGCGCATCGTAGAGAATCTTGGCTTTGATCATTTTCAGCTTTTCTTCAGAATCTTCAAGTTGCTGATATTCTTGAAGCCACGTTTCATTGTCATTCTGGGTTAAAAGAGCTTTTGTATTCGTCTCTTGAGCATTTGCAGGAAGCGTTAGTGTTACTAAAAAAAGGCAGATTGTAAATAGTTTCATAGCTTAGTTTTTATGTGCGGCGATCAAGCGATCACGCTCTTCTTTGAGCTGATTGCTAATACCTACTTTATAAATATGTGGATTGTCAAATCGTTTAAATTCTTCGGGTAGAGCAGCAAGTTGTTTTTTGCTGAAAGCAGCCACTTCTTGAACTGATTTTTCAGGATATAAGCGTTTGCCTTCTTGCATTACAGGTTGCAGCATAGGTGTTTGCTTTAAACCTTCAATACTTAGATTTTTAAAAGGTTCAACAGGATGATACATACGAGAAACACTGTTCTCATTTGCTAAAGCGATGGCATCTGCACCTATTAAAGTGTGATCTTCTGTTGAGATTCTATACACTTGTTTTTTATGCGGAAGCGTCACTTTTGAGATGCTTTCTGAAATTTTAATGCGTGGTTTTCCATTAGCGAAAGAGAGTTTATAAACACCATCTAAAGCACCGTTGGGTTTGCCAATTACGAGATTGGTTCCTACGCCATAAACATCAATAGGAGCATTTTGATTTTGCAAACTTTGAATGACATATTCATCTAACTGATTAGAAGCAGCAATCTTTACGTATGCTAAGTCGGCATCGTCTAGCATCTTCCGGCAGCGTTTAGCAAGGTAAGCGAGGTCTCCACTGTCTAAGCGAATCGCAAGCAGCTTTTGACCGCGTTGTTCCATTTCTTTAGCAACAGTAATTGCATTGGGCATTCCGCTTTTTAGGGTGTCATAAGTATCTACCAGAAGCACACAATTTTTAGGTCTGTGTTCTGCAAAATCTCTAAAAGCGGTAAGTTCGTCATCATAACTTTGTACAAAGGCGTGCGCCATCGTTCCGCTGATGGGAAAACCATAATCTCTACCCGTGATCACATTGCTGCTTCCGTCAAAACCACCTATCATTGCTGCGCGAGAGGCATAATAGCCTCCCGGACCTTGCGCTCTGCGCAATCCAAAATCGAGTAAAGTTTTATCACCGGCAACATTGCGTATTCGGCTCGCTTTGGTTGCGATAAGTGTTTGAAAGTTTAAGGTATTTAGCAGTATAGTTTCAATGATTTGCGCTTCGATGAGGTTGGCTTCTACCTGTAAGACAGGTGCAGTAGGGAAAACGATTTCGCCTTCAGGCATTGCGTTAATACTTCCGCGGAAGCGAAAGTCCTTTAAATACGCTAAAAACTCAGGTTCAAAATCGTGTTGCTTGAGGTATTCAATATCCTTTTCTGAAAAGCGCAAGTCTTCGATGATCGAGATAAGTTCTTCTAACCCGGCGAAAATAGCATAACCACCATTGAAGGGCAGTTTTCTAAAAAAGTAATCAAAAACGGCTTGCTGGTTTTGATTTTTATTAAAATATACCTGAGCCATACTTAACTGGTACAGATCAGTATATGTAGCGGTAAACTGAAACATTCTAACTATTTGGTGAAGTGAAGTTAGCATTTTAAGGTGTAATCGCAGGATGAAATGGGTTAAAGAATCGTTAGAATTCGGGCATAAAAAAACCGCTCAGTTAGAGCGGTTTTCCTTATGAAGTCAGGGTTTTAGATCCAGGTGTCTCAAATCTAAGATCTAACTGCCTATTTGATCATCTCATAGGAGCGTTTAACAAAGTTAGTTAAAGCTTCGCCTTTAAGCAAGCCCTGAGATAAACGTGCCAAATCCATAGATTGTGTGATTAGGCGTTCTTGTTTTTTCTTGGTTTTCGTGTTTAAAATCTCACCTACAAGCTCACTATTCGTGTTCACCACCAAGTTATACATATCTGGCATATTGCCCATTCCAAACATACCGCCACCGCCGGTTGCCTGCATTTCTTTCATACGACGCATAAACTCAGGCTGTGTAATCATAAACGGTGCTGAGTTGCTATCCATCGCCTCAAGTTTTACAGTATACGACTTATCATTGATCGTTTCTTCAAGCAAGGTCTTTAGACTTTCTTTTTCATCATCAGAAAGCTTAGAAATTTGTTCCTCATCTTTTTTGATCAGGTTATTGATGTCGTCACCGTCTACACGTACAAAGCTGAGGTTCTCTTTAGAAGTTTCAAGCTTTTGAAGCAAGTGAGAAACAATTGGCGAGTCTAGTAATAAAACCTCGTAGCCTTTATCTTTTGCAGCTTGAATGTATTGATGCTGTGAGTCTTGATTAGAAGCGTAAAGCACAACTAGCTTCCCGTCTTTATCAGTCTGATTTTCTTTGATTTTCTCTTGAAGTTCAGCAAAAGTGTAGTAGGTATTGTCAACGGTAGGGTAGAGCGCAAAAGCGTCTGCTTTATCGAAGAATTTATCTTCGCTCAGCATTCCGTATTCAATCACTACTTTAATGTCGTTCCATTTCTTTTCAAAATCCTCACGGTCTTCGTTAAAAAGCGACTTCAGTTTATCTGCTACCTTACGGGTAATGTAGCTTGAGATTTTCTTTACAGCGCCATCGGCTTGCAGATAGGAACGTGAAACGTTAAGCGGAATATCTGGAGAATCAATTACCCCACGAAGCATCGTTAAGAATTCAGGAACGATTCCTTCTACATTATCGGTTACAAAGACCTGATTTTGGTACAGCTGAATTCTATCTTTCTGAATATTCATATCCTGTCCCAAACGTGGGAAGTAAAGAATACCAGTTAAATTGAACGGGTAATCTACATTTAAATGAATATGGAAAAGTGGCTCTTCAAACTGCATTGGGTAGAGCTCTCGGTAAAAGTCTTTATAATCTTTTTCCTCAAGATCAGTAGGCTGATTTGTCCACGCCGGATCAGGGTTGTTGATTATGTTATCAACCGTTTTAGTTTCTGCTTCGGCATCTTCTGGAGCATCCTCAGGAAGTGGAAGCGTTTCTTCTTTAGTACCAAACTTAATCGGCACCGGCATAAACTTATTGTATTTTGTTAAGAGTTCGCTGATGCGGTTCTCTTCAAGAAACTCTTCAGAATCTTCAGCAATATGAAGAATGATTTCTGTACCGCGAACGTCTTTTTCAGCAGGAGAGAGCGTGAATTCCGGCGAACCGTCGCACTCCCATTTTACTGCAGGCGCATCTTTATATGATTTTGTGATGATCTCCACCTTGCGCGCTACCATAAAAGCAGAGTAGAAACCAAGACCAAAATGTCCAATAATGCCACTATCCTTTGCGGTGTCCTTGTATTTATCTAAAAATTCTTCAGCGCCAGAAAAAGCAACTTCATTAATATACTTCTGAACTTCTTCTTCGGTCATACCAATACCTTGATCGGTAATGCTCAAAGTTTTGGCATCCTTATCGATTTTTACATCAATTACCGGATTGCCATATTCAACGCTAGCTTCGCCAATGTTGGTCAAGTGCTTAAGTTTTAGTGTAGCATCAGTTGCGTTTGAAATTAATTCACGCAAGAAAATTTCGTGATCACTGTACAAGAACTTTTTGATCAACGGAAAAATGTTCTCAACAGCAACATTGATTTTACCTGTAGACATAGTGTATTTAAATTTTTTAAACCGAATGTTTCGGTACTAATTAATTATAAGATTGATAGGTGTGAACCATTTTGTGCGGTGCAGATTTCAAAAAAAATACCAAAGCAAATGAAGTGACAAACTGACACAACTTTCATTTAAACTGAAAGAACTTTAACTAAAGCTTTTGTTTAACGTCTTTGAAGTAAGCTTAAACATTATTTAAATTTACAACAGCTTAAACATTAAGATTATGGCGACTACAAAAAAAGCAACCACAACAAAAAAGGCTCCCAAGCTTACCGCAAGCGCGGTTATGACGATGTATATGGAGTACGTGTTAGAGCACGGGCACAAACCAGCTTCGGTATTTAAATTCTGTAAAGATCACAATATTGAAGAGGGAGCGTTCTACAATTTCTTTGGTTCGTTTCAAGGCATCCGGGAAGCGGTCTGGATAGCGTTTTATGATAACACCATTCAAGTGCTTCATAAAAATCCTGATTATGCTACGTATCCTAATAAAGAGAAGATGCTTTCTTTTTTCTATACGTTTTTTGAAGTGTTGACCGCAAATCGCAGCTATGTGCTTTTTGCATTACAAGAACAGAAAAACAGTTTAAAAAGTTTAGCACAACTCAGAGATTTGCGCCTAAAAGTGCGTGAGTTTGCAAGTGATTTGATCGAGCAGGATAATGAAAATAAGTCGTCAAGATTTACGAAGAATCCGGTTTCTATTTTTAGTGAGGGTGCTTGGTTACAGACCTTGTTTCTGCTGAAATATTGGATGGATGATAATTCGGCACGTTTTGAAAAAACAGATGTGGCTATCGAAAAATCCGTAAACGCCATTTTTGACGTATTTAATACAACGCCTTTAGAAAGCGTTCTTGATTTCGGGAAATTTCTGTTTAAAGAAAATTTTTCAAGAACTAAATAAGAAATGGTATGAAAACAATTGATCACATACCTACCAATAAACTTTCTCGCGCATCACAGCTGGTTAAAACTGGTGTGAAAGTGGGAGGGAACTATGCTAAATATTATAGTAAAAAAGCCTTTGATTCTAGCATTACACGAGAAACGCTTGATGATGAAAATGCCGAAGATATCTATGACGGACTCAAAAGTTTAAAGGGTAGTGCGCTTAAAGTCGCGCAAATGCTGAGTATGGAAAAGAACATTTTGCCTAAGGCGTATGTTGAGAAATTTTCTCTATCCCAGTTTTCGGTACCGCCACTTTCTGCGGCTTTGGTACGCAAAACATTTAAAAAATATCTAGATAAATATCCTGAAGATTTATACGATACATTCGAGAAAGATAGTGTTAATGCTGCGAGCATCGGTCAAGTACATCAAGCTACTTTAGATGGGAAAAAACTTGCTGTGAAAATTCAATACCCCGGCGTTGCAGACAGCATCAGTAGCGATTTGGCTCTAGTGAAGCCAATCGCTACTCGAATGTTCAATTTAAAAGGAAAGGATAAAGAAAAGTACTTTAAGGAAGTCGAAGAAAAACTGCTGGAAGAAACAGATTATTTGCTGGAGGTAAAGCAAAGTCAAGAAATTACTAAACAATGCAGTGTGATTGATGACCTGAGGTTTCCTAAATACTATCCAGAACTATCCAGTGAGCGTATCATTACGATGGACTGGATGACGGGTGTGCATCTCAGTGAATTTACTCAGGTAAATACCGATAAGGAAGCCGCGGACAAAATTGGGCAAGCTTTATGGGATTTTTATATGTTTCAAATGCATTATCTAAAACAGGTTCACGCAGATCCTCATCCCGGAAACTTCTTGGTTGATAAAGAACATAATCTAATCGCGATCGATTTCGGATGCATTAAAAAAGTTCCCCAGGAATTCTATACGCCTTATTTTGAATTAGCGAAGCCTGAAAATATTAATGATCCTGAAATATTTAAAGCGAAAATGCTTGAGCTTGAAATTTTAAAAACAAGCGATTCTGCCGAAGAAACGGCGTTCTTTTCTGCATTGTTTCACGAAATGTTAAGCTTGTTCACGAAGCCCTTTCACCTCGATACTTTTGACTTTAGTGATGAAAGTTTCTTTGCTCAAATTGCAGATTTAAGTGATAAATACTCTAAGGACACCCAACTTCGAAAAATGAATGGAAATCGGGGAAGCAAACATTTCCTCTACATCAACCGAACGTTTTTTGGTTTGTATAACTTGATGCACGATTTAGGTGCAAAAATCAAAGTGAATAATTATAAAAACTATTTAGATTAAGAGATTGAAGATTATTGGTTAGGTTGTTTTGAGAGGCGCACTGATTGGTTGAAGTTGCGCCTCTCTTTTTTTGCAAAATGATCGAGATTAGATAATCGTGTAATCTCTTAATGCGGTTTTAAATGAGAAATTTTTCAATCGCTTTTGCTACAGCGTGTTCTTTATTAGTGTACTCACTTACATAATCTGCAACATCTTTTACCTCCTGCGCTGCGTTAGCAACTGCAACGCCAAGACCTACATTCTTGATCATTGTAGTGTCGTTAAAGTTGTCGCCAAATGCAATTACGTCACTTAGTTCTAAACCATAGTTTTTATCGATCAAAGTCGCTAGCGCACTGCTTTTATCAATGTTTTTTGGAGTGATCTCCACATACACATCTTTTGAGCGGTAAAAGTGTGCTTCATTACCGTGTTTTTCACGAAGAAGCGCGATCAGACTGTCTAAAGCTCTTGGTGAACCCATACACATAATCTTATGCGGTTGTTCGTCAATGGCTTTTAATACGGCTATGTGCTCGTTAAGCGGCGTATAAACGGGTTCTACACGAGTACTTCTAATTTCTCGCAAAGTCCAGTAATCTGATTTTGCGGTACGCCACGTATCGGTGCAATAGGTGCTGATGTTGTAGTCGTAATCCTGCTGATGTTGAATTACCGTTTCAAGAAAATCAAGAGAAACCGTCTGGCTGTAAAGTTTGTTTCCTTTACCATCTAGCACGAGACCACCATTGTAGCTGATGATCGGACTTCCCAAACGTCCAATTTTTTCCTGTAAATAATACATTGCCGAAGGCATTCTGGAAGAGGCCAGAATAATCGGAAAGTCTTGAGGGAGTTTATTAATTGCAGCAGCAGTTTCAGGGGCAATATCACGTTTAGCGTTAAGAAGTGTTCCATCTATATCAGAACACATTAATTGAATTTTCTTTGTCATCCTTCAAAGATAACCCAATGCAGATTTTTGCCGAAAGATTTAAAATGATCTTATCATTTTCTTTTTACAAAAAATGCCACAAGAGCACTTAAAACAAGACCGAAGGCAAGGCTTCCGGCTACAGACTGAATCATGTAGCTTTTAAGGTTAAAGAATGAAGCAGCTTCTTCCGGAGCAATTTTGCCACTTTCTACAGCGTAAGCAATCACATTGTCAAAATACTGAGGCGTAATATAAGTACTGGTGATGTATTGTGCCGGAGCTGCAAGCAGTGCAATAAATACTGAAAGTATCAAGCCGCTTAAAAAAGCTTGTTTAAATGAGATGATACCTCCGTAAAAATTATTGCGTTTATCACTTAAAGCGAAATAATATAAAATGATCGCCGGAATGTAGAATAGCATGGTGTAGATGTGGTGCATATCAATATGCTCATCGTGCCAGCCCATAAGCCGTTCAAAAACCATCCAAAGGAGTAATGTAAGCGTGTAGATTACCGCCCACTTGAGTTCAAGTCTAAAATTTTTCATACGATTAGAAGCTACCAAATAGGGTATTGAAGGTAGTGTAATTCTCTAAAAATTAAAAAAGCTGCCGCAAAAATAATTAGTGGTAAGCCTTTGACTTTTTAGCAGGCTTTAGTTGCTTCTTGATATCATAACCTAAGCTGCGTAAACTATTTTCCCAATCAAGACGCGCGTATCCCTCTTTGCTGCGATTGTTTTTTAAGTACTTAATGCGTTGCAAAATACTCTGAATAAAAAAGCAATCTGTTCTGGTAAGCTCTTCGGTGTTTTTCATCAGAATCGTCAGCAATTTATTGGATTGATCTAATGATGGAGCATCCTTATAATTGGCCACAGTTATAGGAGCAATATCGGTGCGCAACCACGCACGCAGCTCTACTGCAGACATGTTTGTAGATTGAATTAACTCGTTGTGTAGACGTTCTTTAGAAAACAATATAATAGGGTTTTAGGTTACAAAACTAGGGGTATTCTTCAGGCTCAAAAAGGCTGCAATATTAAGTTTATGTAAAGATTAAAACCAACAGATTGCAAATAGTTATTCACAAAAAAAGTCCGGTTGTTAACCGAACTTTTTTACTGTTTGAAGTTTAATACTATTACTCATCTACAAGCACCCAATCGCCTTTATCAAGAAGTGGAATGGCTTGTTTAAACTTCATTGTTTTGTTCTCCCCATTCATCACGTGCTTGATCGTTACTTTATCATTACGGCCTATTTTAGGACGCTCACGGGTGATGGTCTCAGTCACTTGCTGACGCTGAGGTTGCGTGTTGCCACTTGCTGCACGACTTTGTGCGGCACGTTCATCAAGATTAGGAATTTCTTCTTTAGAAGTTTGCGTTTGTTCTGTTTGACGTACTTGACGCGCTTCTCTAATTTGATTTTGCTGCTGAACCGGTAGCTCTCCTTTAAATAAGAAGGAAATCACATCTTTATTCACCTGATCGATCATCTGTTTGAATAACTCAAAAGCTTCAAACTTATAGATCAATAACGGATCTTTTTGCTCGTGAACCGCAAGCTGCACACTTTGTTTCAATTCATCCATCTTGCGTAAATGCGTTTTCCACGCATCATCTATAATTGCAAGGGTAATGTTTTTCTCAAAGTCGGTAATCAGTTGTTTACCTTGAGACTCATAAGCGTCTTTTAAATTGGTAACGACTTTAAGTTCTTTAGTTCCATCAGAGAAAGGAACCACGATACGCTCATAGTTGCTTTCCGGATTTTCATAGACATTACTAATGATTGGGAAAGCGGTAGCGGCATTACGCTCCATTTTCTCTTTATAGTGCTTTAGAGCGGCGTCGTAAACAGTGACTGCAAGCTGTTTTGCAGAAGAACTCGCAAATTGCGCTTCGTCAACCGGACTGCTCATCGAGAAGAAACGAATCAACTCAAACTCAAAGTTCTTAAAGTCCTGCGCCATTTTGTTCGTTTCGGCGATCGCTTCAGAAGTGTCGTAGATCATATTAGCAACATCTACGCGAAGACGCTCACCAAATAGCGCGTGATAACGACGCTTGTAAATCACCTCACGTTGTGCATTCATCACATCATCATACTCCAGAAGACGCTTACGCACACCAAAGTTGTTCTCTTCAACTTTTTTCTGCGCACGCTCGATAGACTTAGAGATCATTCCGTGCTGAATTACTTCACCTTCCTGAAGTCCCATACGGTCCATCATTTTAGCAATTCGTTCAGAACCGAATAAACGCATCAAGTTGTCTTCAAGCGACACGTAGAATTGAGAACTACCCGGGTCTCCCTGACGTCCAGAACGACCACGTAACTGACGGTCTACACGACGCGAATCGTGACGCTCAGTACCTATAATCGCAAGACCTCCGGCATCTTTTACTTCTTTACTCAGTTTGATATCGGTACCACGACCCGCCATATTGGTAGCGATGGTTACCTGACCTGCGTTACCTGCATCGGCAACAATATCGGCCTCTTTCTTATGCAATTTGGCGTTCAATACATTATGCTGAATTTTTCGCATCGAAAGCATTCTGCTCAAGATCTCAGAAATTTCTACCGAAGTCGTACCAATAAGTACCGGTCTTCCGGCTTGAACCAGAAGTTGTACTTCATCAATAACGGCATTGTATTTCTCACGCTTGGTCTTATAAACTTTATCGTCTTTGTCATCTCTGGCAATCGGGCGGTTGGTAGGAATTTCAACAACATCCAATTCGTAGATTTCCCAGAATTCGCCTGCTTCTGTTACTGCAGTACCCGTCATACCCGAAAGTTTGCGGTACATTCTAAAGTAATTCTGAAGGGTTACCGTTGCAAAAGTTTGCGTAGCATCTTCGATTTTCACATTCTCTTTTGCTTCGATCGCCTGGTGTAAACCATCGCTGTAACGACGCCCGTCCATAATACGACCGGTTTGCTCATCAACAATCTTCACTTTATTGTCCATCACCACATATTCGGTGTCTTTTTCAAATAAAGTATAGGCTTTTAACAGCTGATTCATCGTATGAATACGCTCACTCTTAACACTGAATTCTCTAAAGAGTTCCTCTTTCTTTTCAGCTTCTTCTTCGGTGGAAAGATTTGCGTTTTCGATCTTGCTGATCTCAACGCCCATTTCTGGCATAATGAAGAAATTAGGATCTTCTTTTCCAGACAAGTGATCGATACCTTTATCGGTCAATTCGATCTGGTTGTTCTTTTCATCAATGGTGAAGTATAATTCAGAATCAATCACGTGCATCTCGCGATTGTTATCTTGCATATAATGGTTTTCAGTCTTCTGTAAAAGTTGACGAATTCCTTCTTCACTCAAGTATTTAATCAGCGCTTTATTCTTTGGAAGACCGCGGTATACGCGTAATAAAAGAATAGCACCTTCTTTGGTGTCGCCTGCTGAAATAAGCTTTTTCGCTTCAGCTAAAGTTCCTGTCAATTGTTGACGCTGAAGGCTTACTAAGCTATCAATTTTAGGCTTCAATGCATCAAACTCGTGTTGATCTCCTTTGGGTACAGGTCCTGAAATGATCAAGGGTGTACGCGCATCATCTACCAATACCGAGTCGACCTCATCGACGATCGCATAATTAGGAGCGCGTTGTACCAGATCATTTGGTGCGTGCGCCATATTATCACGCAAGTAATCAAAACCAAATTCGTTATTCGTACCATACGTGATATCAGCAGCGTAAGCTTTTCTACGGGAAGCCGAATTAGGCCTGTGGTAATCGATACAGTCTACTGTGAGTCCGTGAAAGTTAAATAACGGCGCCATCCAAGCGCTATCACGTTTTGCTAAGTAATCGTTAACCGTTACCAGGTGTACACCATTTCCGGTAAGTGCGTTTAGATACACCGGAAGCGTTGCCACTAATGTTTTACCTTCACCAGTTTGCATCTCTGCAATTTTACCCTGGTGCATAGCCACACCACCTATGAGCTGCACGTCATAATGGATCATATCCCAAGTGATAGGCTTTCCGGCAGCATCCCAGCTGTTAGACCAGATCGCATCATCACCGTCAAGTTGAACGTAGTCTTTTTCTGCGCTTAGTTCACGATCAAAAGCACTTGCAGTAACTTTCAATTGCGGATTATGAACAAAGCGTTTTGCGGTTTCTTTAACCACAGCAAAAGCTTCGGGAAGAATGTCATTTAGGACTGCTTCGCTGATTTTGTAAGACTCGTCTTTAAGTTTGTCGATCTCCGCGTAGATTTCCTCTTTGCGGTCAATGTCTTCGGTCTCATCAGCTTCTTTCTCTAACTGAAGTAGTGTTGCGTTAGTATCAGAAAGTGCATCTGCGATTTTAGCTTTGAATTCTGTGGTCTTCTGACGTAGCTCATCGTGCGTTAAAGCTTCAAGCTGCGCTTCAAAACTTTTTATTTTATCAACAATAGGTTGAATGGCAGCGACATCTTGTTTGGATTTGTCACCCACAAAAACCTTTAATACTTTGTCTAATAATCCCATAATTGGTAGTTCTTTTATCCCAACAAAACCTGTGGTTTCGTTTTAAAGGGAAAAATTAATTTCTTGTAATCCTGAAGTCTCAGGAGTTATTTTGATTTTCATCTCTACGATGAAAATTTCTTTATTCTTCTGAAGAATTTTTAAAACTGAATTCTTCTATTTTGCACTTCAAATTTAAGCAAAAAAAAAGCCTCATTGCGAGACTTCTTTATGTTTAGAATGTTGTAAAATCTAGTATTCATCCTCATTCCAGAGGTAGTCGTCTTCAGACGGATAGTCTGGCCATATTTCGTCAATCGAATCATAAGAGTCACCTTCATCCTCCATAGCTTGTAAGTTCTCAACCACTTCTAATGGTGCTCCCGTTCTAATCGCATAATCAATCAATTCATCTTTGGTTGCAGGCCAAGGTGCGTCGCTCAAATGAGAAGCTAGTTCTAATGTCCAGTACATAAGTTAACGTATTTATTTTTTTGCAAAAATAAATTTATTAACGTAAAATCCAAGAAAATTGAATGTTAATTCAAAATTATTTTTATGAACGTCTGTAATCTCTTGTGATTACGAGGGTTAAGCCTAATTTTTCTGTGTTTTAACCCTTCTTTTCAGGAATCCATTTAATCTCTTCGGCTTGCAAGTCTTTAGACAACTTCCGTGCCAGCACAAAGAGGTAGTCAGAAAGGCGGTTTAAGTATTTTAGCGCGTTTTCTTCAAACGGAACTTCTTGATAAAGAGCCGTTGCGAGTCTTTCAGCTCTGCGGCATACCGCACGGCTTACGTGACAGAATGACACGGTTTGATGTCCTCCGGGGAGAATAAAATGCGTCATAGGTGGAAGCTGAGCATCCATCGCATCCATTTCCTGTTCTAAATGTTGAATATCAGCTTCACTTACTTTTTCAATATTCAGGCGCTCTTTGCCATTTTTTAAAACCGCTTTCTCGGGATCTGTCGCCAGAATTGCCCCGATGACAAATAGTTTTTCCTGAATAGAGATCAAAGTAGCTTTGCTGTGCGCATCTATTTCCTGATCGCGCAACAAGCCTAAATAGGAGTTGAGTTCATCTAAGGTGCCGTAGCTTTCAATACGAATGTTGTGCTTAGATACGCGCGTGCCTCCAAAGAGGGCAGTGGTACCTTTGTCTCCGGTTTTAGTATAGATTTTCACAGCTAAAGTTTTTAGGATTTAGATTCGTCTTCGCGCTCTTTCTTAAGATTGAAATAATCTGTTTTAAAATTGCGTTTCCGGCGGTCTCTTAATTTACTTTGATTGCGTTTATTGTTGGCCATAACGGCAAGAAATAGCACTGCCAAAACCACAATAATGAGAATCGATTGTAAATTATCTGGAATGAAATCGAGCATACGTCAAAGGTACTTAAATTAAAACGACCATTGCAATAGCGCTATTCCATTGCGTGTTTAGCATAACTGCGCCATTTTTCGATACAGGCTTCCATGTCTTCTGGGATCGCACTGTCAAAGCGTAACCACTCACCGGTTTTAGGATGTTCAAAGCCTAATGTTTTTGCGTGTAAGGCCTGTCTGGGGAGCACTTTAAAGCAGTTTTCTACAAATTGCTTGTACTTGGTAAAGGTGGTGCCTTTTAGGATCACATCGCCGCCATAGCGCTCGTCGTTAAAGAGCGTGTGCCCAATGTGTTTCATATGCACACGTATCTGATGCGTGCGCCCGGTTTCGAGCTTGCACGAGATTTTAGTGACATAGCCCAAGCGTTCTAAAACCTTGTAATGTGTTACCGCTTCCTTACCTTGATCGCCATCTTCGTAAACCGTGTTTTGCATACGGTTTTTAGGATGACGGCCTATATGCCCTTCTACCGTTCCTTGATCTTCTTCTACATTTCCCCAAACGATCGCGATATATTCACGCTCACTGGTTTTATCAAAAAACTGCTTCGCAAGATGCGTCATTGCTTCTTCAGTCTTCGCGACTACGAGAAGTCCGCTCGTGTCCTTATCAATACGATGCACCAGGCCTGGTCTACCGCTGCTGTTTTCCGGAAGGTTATCAAAATGATAGATCAATGCATTGATGAGCGTACCGCTGTAATTGCCGTGACCGGGATGTACGACCATGCCCGCAGGTTTATTCACGACAAGCAGGGTGTCATCTTCATAAACGATATCAAGCGGAATATCCTCAGGCGTAAGTAAAAATTCATAAGGTGGGTGTTCAAAAAGAACCCGAACAACATCATTAGCTTTTACTTTATGATTTTGCTTTACAACTGCTCCGTTTACCTGAATGTTTCCATTTTTTGCAGCTTGCTGAATTTTATTACGCGTTGCTTTTTCAATAAAATTCATCAGAAATTTATCTACGCGCAGCGGCTCTTGGCCTTTGCCTGCGGTAAAGCTGTAATGTTCATACAATTCATCATCCTGCTCATCAGGACCTTCCGTCTTAAAATCCTGCATCGTCTAATTCTTCAGCGTCATTTATTACATCTTGTGCAGCATCGCCAGAGGTGCGGTAGCTGCCTTTTCCATTACCTACAACCAAGTCAATAACTGAAGTTTTACGCAACGCATCGCCCACCTTGAGGGTTTTGCCGTCGTGGCGTAGTTCAAGCACTTCGTCAGAACTTATATGGTCGCGGTAATCAATTTTTCCAATTTTAAATCCTAAGGCAAGCAAGGTTGGTTCTACCTGACGTTGGGTTCTACCAACTAGCTGTGGAATTTCAATTTTACGATAGCCTGAAGGGTTTAGTACCAGATATATTTTTCGGCCTTCTTTTACAAATTTTCCCGCTGCGGGATTTTGCTCGATCACTGAGTATGTGGGATAATCCGGATTGTAGTTTGAAGAATCGATCACCACATAGTTTAGGTCGGCATTTTCAAGTTCTTGTTGCACTAAGCCTAGAGACATTTTGCTAAGGTCTGGCACGGCGATGCGCTGGTCGTGATTTGTAGAGGCACGCAGCCAGTACAACAGACCAAATACAAGAAGAACCAGTACCAGTAACGCCAACAAGAGTTGTTTTAAAAAGGCTTTGCTGAATATAAATTTAAAGAATCCCATAAAGAGCGATTTTGCGGCTACAAACTTAGTTTAAAATTGGCTGACGCTCAATTGCAATCATTTTTTTTGCCGAGTTTTCCTAAAAATAACGTTCTTTGAAGCCTTAAATTACTCGGTGAACCGAGCTTAAATGAACTTGTTTTTTCAATAGTTGAAGATGATCTTAAGATCGCCTTCTATTAGATAACGTAAAGCTTTCTTTTTTACTATGTCAAAAAAAAATATTGCAGTCGTGATGGGTGGATTTTCCAGTGAGGTGAATATCTCGATCTTGAGCGGAAACACGGTTTGCAAACATCTAGACCAATCTATTTATAATGTATTTCCCATTCATATTTTAAAGGAAGGCTGGTTTTGTAAACACGCCGATCACCCGCCAATTCCTGTTGATAAAGCTGATTTCTCGATTAATGTGGAAGGCACTAAGATCACCTTTGATTGCGTATTCAACACGATTCACGGAACACCGGGAGAAGACGGCGTGTTGCAAGCTTATTTAAAGCTTTTGAAGATTCCGCAGACGGCCTGTAATTATTATGAGGCTGCGCTTACGTTTAATAAGCGGGATTGCATCAGCGTATTGAAAGCCTATGGAATCAAAACCGCAACCAATTATTTGCTAAATAAGGGCGACGTTATCAATGCTACCGAAATTTTAGATAAAGTAGGTTTGCCGTGTTTTGTAAAAGCTAACAAAGCAGGTAGCAGTTACGGAGTTTCTAAGGTTTATGGTTCCGAAGAATTAGAAGGAGCGATCGAAGTGGCGTTTAAAGAAGATGATGAGATCATTATTGAATCTTTTTTAGAAGGAACCGAAGTTTCTGTTGGCGTGATCAATTATCAAGGAAAAGTTATGGCGCTTCCGGTTACCGAAATTGTTAGCGACAATGACTTCTTTGATTATCAGGCAAAATATGAGGGTAAATCACAAGAGATCACTCCGGCAAGAATCACCGATGCGCAAACCGAAGCCGTACAACGCGAAGCAGAAAAAGTCTTTAAGATCTTAAAATTAAAAGGCCTCACCAGAGCTGAATTTATTTTCCACAATGGCGCCCCGCACTTTTTAGAAGTGAATACCACACCGGGGTTGAGTCCTGCGAGTATCATCCCGCAGCAGGCAAAGGTGGCGGGGATTTCATTGCCAGATTTGTTTGATAATGTTATTGAGCAGGCAATGAATGGTGAAAAGTCTCAGTAGGCAGTCTCAGTAAATAGTAGGCGATCTAAACGCAGCTTTTATTGCCCCCGCAATGGACTGAATATTTTATAAGCATTAGGTAACGCTACCACAAACTTTAAACACTTCAGTTTTTGTACCTTTAATTTTGAATTTGAATTTTCATTTATGAAACGCGCAGTATTTCCGGGATCTTTTGATCCGCTTACTTTAGGACATTATGATATCATTGAGCGAGGCTTAAAGCTTTTTGATGAGATCATTTTAGCGATCGGGGTGAATGCTGATAAGAAATACATGTTCACTTTAGAGCAGCGGGAAGGCTTTTTAAAAGAGTCCTTTAAAGATGAACCCAAGATCAAAGTGATGACCTATCAAGGTCTTACTGTTGATTTTTGTAATGCGACAGATTCCGGCTTTATTCTTAGAGGATTGCGCAATCCGGCGGATTTTGAATTTGAAAAAGCCATCGCGCATACTAACAGAAAATTGGCGCAAATAGAAACCGTGTTCTTACTCACTTCTTCGGGTAAAAGTTACATTTCTTCATCCATTGTGCGGGACGTTATTCGCAATGGCGGGGACTATACCGGCTTGGTGCCAGATGCGGTTCGCGTGTGATTTTTGCAACATGTAAGCATAACTAAGGTCATTACTGCATAGACCTGACTATGCTATCAAAATTAATTTTTGCTTTTATCCTCTTGCTCAGCACGGCAGTATACGCACAACAATCACAAGGAAAAGTGTATGCTGAAGATAAACCGCTAGAAGGCGTGTTGATCATCAATAAAACCCAAGACTTAATGACTTCGACCAACCGTTGGGGTGATTTTGAGATCGCCGCACAGTTGGGAGATTCTTTGATCTTTAGCTATTCGTTTTTTGAAACTCAAATTCATCAAGTAGAAGCGTATCAACTAGAAGAAACTTGGGTGGTCGAACTTAAAGAAAGCAGAAATGAACTGGATGCTGTGACCATTACGGCAACTAACAAGGTGAAAGAGTTTCGGGTAGAAGAATATGATAAAAACTTCAACACGTGGTTGCAAAAGGATATTCAAGAACATCCTGAATTGTATAGTCCCGGTCCTAGCGGTTCTGGCATTGATTTTATCGCTATCGGAAAAATGGTATGGAATTCGATTAAAAAAGACAAAAAAGAAAAAGCCGAAGATCCCAACCGCTTTAGAATTTTAAAACTGGGAGAGCTCGAAGCTTTTTTCAAAAAGGATGCATTTTTTAATCAGGATTTACTGCGCAATCAATTAGCCGTGACCCAAGAAGAAGAGCCGCTGTTTTTTGATTATTGTCTGGAGCAGCAGGTAGATGCACGCTTGTTGCAAGATAAAAATGAGATGCGTTTTCTGGAGTATTTAATGAAAAGAAGTGCCGAATTTCACAAGTTGAACGCAGCGAATTAAACTAACTTCGCAACTTAAAGCAAGGTGATGCGAATACTTATTTTACTTACAGGAGTTGTCATATTGATGATGGGTAATGCTTATGCACAGAACACCTCCGGAAAGGTTTATGCGGGCGATAAGCGTGTTCCCGGCGTGCTGGTGCAAAACCTGACGCAGAATAAAAGTACGACCACTACTGATGAGGGAGATTTTAGTCTGGCGGCCCGCTTAGAAGATTCTTTGGTGTTTAGTGCGCCGTTTATGGAAACGCAGGTGTTTGTGGTAGAGCAATATCAGCTGGAAAAGGTTTGGGTCGTGGAGTTGAAAGAGAACTTAAACGAACTGGACGAAGTACGCCTCACCGAAGCGCCTAAGGAAAAGCCTTTTGATGTGCGCGTCTACGATAGTATTTTCAATAGTAGAATTCAAAATGACATCAAAAAGAACCGCCAACTATACCGACCGCCCAACAGTACCAATGGTGTCGATTTTATGGAGATAGGACGCCTTTTTATGAGCTTGTTTAAGAAAGACCCTTCCAAACAAAAGGAAAGTTATGCGCCTATTACATATAAACAATACCGAGTGCTCTTTGCTACCGATGAATATTTTAATCGGGAATTTTTAGTGGAGCAATTGGGGATTGATGCGTATTACCACAACCTGTTTTTTGAGTATTGCGATGCCAAGCAACTTCCCGGCAATTTGTTAGAGCCTGAAAACCAACTGGACCTTTTAGACAAATTCATTGAACTCGCCGATAGCTTTGAAGCCGAACTCAACGAATTTGGAGAAAATGGTATGAAACTTCCTGAAGGAAATTAGAATAGATCGATGTTCAATCCGGCGTAAAAATTTACAGGTTCTCCGGGATAGTAGTAACGTGGCGCTGCACCACCAAAACCGGTTGCGTTGGGTAATACCTGTGCTGCATAATTGGTGTCAAACACATTATTAACTCCCGCAAAAAGCTGGGTTTTTATTTCATTAAAAAGCGTAAAACTATAGTCACCACGTAGGTTTACAAGATTGTAGGCGTCGCTATAAAGACTGTTGGCATCATCCAGTGGAATGCTTCCGGTGTGGCGGTAATTGATGTTGATTTTAAAACGATTTTGAAAAGCCACATCCAGACCTAAATTGATCACTTGATCAGCGACTCCGGTGAGGTCATTTCCATTGAAATTCTCGTCGTTATCTACAAATTCATCAAATGAATAATCGTTCACCGCTAAAGATCCGTAGGGTTGTAATGACCATTCCGTTGATAACTTTTCGCGATAATGAATAAAGAATTCAATCCCGTTATGGTCTGTGGCTCCGGCATTGCGACCTACATATTGATCATCGCCCACACGCTCTGCAACCAGTAAATTAGTAACCTGAACCGTGTATAAAGCGAGTTCGGTATAGAGTTTTTTATCTAGCCATTGGGCTTTTAATCCCAGCTCATAATTCATCCCGGTTTCGGGTTTGATCTCCGGGTTGATGGCACCTTCCGGAGTTAAGGTTTCGGCAACAGTGGGAAGTGAAAATCCACGACTTACCGAGGCGTAAATAAATTTATCGCTAGCGGCTTCATAACTCAAACCTGCTTGCGGCAAAAAGATGCGAGGGTATGTGTACACCCCACTGTTGTCAATATTGGCTTCGTTAAGGTAATCATCCAGGCGGTATCTGCTGTGGTTGTAATTCAGGCCGACATCTGCTTTAAGCTTCGGTGCAAGTTGCAGGCTTAATTGAGCAAAGAGGTTGAGGTATTTGCGGTCCTGTTCTTGATTACTAAAACGGTCACCTTGCAGGCTTCCATTGCCATTATTCTCTTCATATAAATTATTGAAAAGCTGGGCCTGGTAATGCTCATCAAAATATTCAACCCCAATACTGCTTTTTGCAGGAAGGTTGAAAAGGGAAAATTGAGATTTTAAGGTACTGCGAATTCCAAAGGCAAAAGAATCTTCATCAAGAATATCAAAAGGTCGCGGTTCATACCCGTCACGGTAATTTGCAAAAACACTGGTTTGCCACCTATGGTTAGCGTTAATGTTCCAATCGTAAGAAAGTCCGGCTAAGGCTTTATCATACGACTCATAGCCTTGCGCTTGCCCCCACGTGAATGCTGCGTCTTCAGGACTGTTTTGTAAGGTTTCTTCATTTACAGAACTTGGGATAAAGGCTTTTACCCGTGTATAGTTTCCGAAGAAGGTTAGCGTGCTGGCGGCATTAATCTGGGTTCTCGCAAATCCGGTTAGGGTGTTTCGGTTGTAGTTACTATTCGCTCTAAAGCCGTCTTTCTCCAGATGATTAAAGCTTACAAATCCAGCGGTTTTGTCCTCAGCGAGTGCTGCGGTGATTCCGCTTTTAAAAAGACCATAAGCGCCTGCTAATCCATTTAATTTGATTGTGCTGCGTTCCGGTTTTATTACCGAAATATTGATCGCTCCGCCCAGGCCTGCGCCATAGCTACTGCTGGCAGGCCCTTTAATGATCTCCATACGCTCGATCAAGTTGAGGTCGATATCTTCCAAAGTGGTTTCACCTTCGCCGGTAGTCAGCGGGATGCCTTCAATATAGGCCTTTACACGGTTTGTGGAATATTGACTGCGCGCTCCTAAACCTCTGATGCTGATGCGGCTCGTATTGAGCGCACCTTGCTGCATCTGAATTCCAGGATTTTTATTGAGCTCGTTAGCGATAGAAAGTTGGTCACCGCGCTGAAAATCTTCAGCAGCAATGACATTTACCGCCGCGGGAATGCGTTGCAATTTATCATGAATAGGGGTGGAGGTGATGGTAATTTCACCTAAGGTATTTCGAACTAAAACAGAATCTGCTGCTGTTTTCTCTTGAGCAAATGCACATCCAGAAAACAACAGCAGACCTAAAAGAATATTTTTCATAAAGTACTCGATAATCGAGGGTGGAAATTCTGATGAATTTCAAAAATACTAAAACGTATACCTTATTGGAGCCACTAAAAACTAAAACACCAATAGGCTTGATTTGTGTGGAATTACTCTGCGGAAACGCGCCAGATCACTCCGCCATCATCATCGTTCACCAGTAAGGAACCGTCTGGCGCTACTGTAGTAGCCACCGGGCGGCCGTACACTTCATTCCCGTTTTCGTCAGGAACAAAACCGGTAAGGAAATCGGTTGGTTCTTTTGGGATCCCGTTTTCAAACGGAATAAATACGACTTTATATCCTGAGAAAGGCTCGCGGTTCCAAGAGCCGTGCTGACCTACAAAAGCCCCATTGCGGTACATTTGTGGGAATTGTTCTGCGGTATAAAAGGTAAAACCTAAAGATGCGGTGTGCGGTCCTAAAGCAACATCAGGCATAATCGCTTTGTCTACTAAATCTTGATGCGGATCATCTTCCCAGCGTGGGTCGTTGATCTGCCCATAGTAGCTGTATGGCCAGCCGTACCATCCGCCTTTTTTAACGCTGGTCGCATAATCAGGAACCAAGTTATTCCCCAATTCATCGCGCTCGTTAACTGCAGTCCACAGTTCGCCCGTCACCGGATTCCAGTCCATCCCCACAGGATTTCGAAGTCCGGCTGCGTAAATGATCTCTCCGGTTCCGTCAGGATTTACCTCAAGAATATTGGCGCGACGCTCTTCTTTCTCCATTCCTTGTTCACCTACATTACTAGCAGATCCCACCGAAATATAAATCTTATCTCCGGCTTCGTTGGTGATGATATTGCGCGTCCAATGGTTGTTATAACCACTTGCAGAAAGTTCAACTATTTTTTCACCTTCACCTTCTAATTTGGTTTGCCCTTCGGTGTATGGAAAGCGGTATAAACCATCAGTGTTTGCGATGTAAAACGAACCGTCTAAAACCAGCATTCCAAAATTCTGATTAAGATCTTCTTTAAAAATATAGCGTTCATCTACTTTGCCATCGCTGTTGGTATCACGCAATAAGGTAATGCGGTTGGCGCTGTCTTTGGTGTTGGACTCCGCTACAAAAATATCGTTATTTGGAGCTACATACGTCCATCGTGGATGTTTGAGCGAGTCGGCAAAGCGTTCTACTTTAAAACCTTCGGCAGCAGTAGGAGTTGTTCCTGAAGGCCAAGCCACGATCTTACTTTCTTTAGTTACCGATTCTGAGGCAAAAGGAGCAGGCAGTTCTAAAGGACCCACCGTAGTTTCTACGGTAACGGGACCGTTATCGGCGAGTTCTTCTTGCTCGCTTTCGGGTACGCTTTTATCATTTTTACAACCAGCCAAAGCAAGAACTCCGGCTAAAATATAGAGGGATGTTTTCATAGTTAGTGATTTTATACGAAAATAAGACTTTAAGCCGCTCGGTATCTGCTGTGCTGCCGCATTAATATAAGTTTAACGGCACTACTTGAGGTTGAGGCTTTTCGAAATCCTTTGCGTATTTATTGCGAGTGCACTAGTTATAGAAGTCAGATCGGATAGGAAGCTTCAAGGCTTGCCCTTCCGTTAAAAAAGGCTATTTTTGCAGCCGAATTGAGAAACGGATTAACCTGCTAAATCACAGCATTTTCCATTTTACAAACACACAGGCTTTTTGCACAAAACTACTTCATGAAAAAGGTATTCAACTTATTTGATCTCACCCAAAAGGTCAATTACAAAACCGAAATTCTTGCCGGTCTTACCGTAGCGATGACGATGATCCCAGAATCCTTGTCTTTTGCAATCCTTGCCGGTCTGCCGCCTTTAATGGGCTTATACGCTTCGTTTATCGCGGGCTTGGTCACTGCGATTTTTGGAGGTCGTCCCGGGATGATTTCAGGTGGAGCAGGAGCCACAGTGATCACGCTGATTGCATTGATGAATTCGCACGGCTTAGAATATGTTTTAGCTGCTGTGGCACTTGCCGGTGTAATTCAAGTGTTGATCGGACTGTTTAAACTGGGGAAGTTTATTCGTCTGGTGCCGCACCCGGTGATGTTTGGGTTTGTAAACGGTCTTGCGATCGTGATCTTTATGTCGCAGATCAAACAGTTTAAAACTTTGGTCAATGGCGAGGTTGCATGGTTGACCGGTACGCCTTTATTAATTATGGCGGGTCTGGCCGCCCTTACGGTATTGATCGTTATATTTCTTCCGAAATTGACCAAGGCTGTTCCTTCTTCGTTGGTGGCGATTATTGTGGTTTTTGCACTTGTGTATTTCTTCGGAATTGATACTAAAACGGTGAAAGATATCGCTTCGGTAAGTGGTGGTTTTCCTCCGTTCCATATTCCTGAAATTCCTATTTCTTACGAAACGTTGAAAGTGATCGCACCGTATTCTATGGTGATGGCGGCGGTAGGACTTACTGAAGGTTTACTGACTCTGAATCTCGTAGATGAGATCACACAAACTAAAGGGAACGGAAACCGCGAGTGTATAGCTCAGGGAAGTTCCAATTTACTTAACGGCTTTTTCTTCGGAATGGGAGGTTGCCCGATGATCGCGCAAACCTTAGTGAATCTTTCCGCGGGATCCAGAGCGCGTTTGTCAGGTATTATTGCCGCATTAACTATTTTGATGATCGTACTATTCGGTGCGCCGGTGATCGAGAAAGTTCCGATGGCGGCTCTCGTAGGGGTGATGATTATGGTTGCGGTAGGTACCTTCGAGTGGGCGACGCTTCGTATTTTCAACAAAGTGCCTAAAAAGGATATTTTCTTGGTAATCATCGTGGCTGCGATCACTGTGATTCTGCATAACCTCGCGCTGGCCGTATTGGTGGGTGTGATTCTTTCGGCTTTGTTTTTTGCTTGGGAAAGTGCTAAACGCATTAGAGCTAGAAAATATGTAGATGATGAAGGCACCAAACATTATGAGATCTACGGACCGTTATTTTTTGCTTCAACGACTAATTTTACTGAAAAGTTTGATATTCTGAATGACCCCAACAAGATCATTATTGATTTTAAAGAAAGTAGGGTAGCAGATATGTCAGCTATCGAAGCTTTAAACGTCGTTACCAGCCGTTATCATAAACTTGGTAAAACAGTTTATTTAAGACACTTGAGTCCTGATTGTCGTCGTCTGTTGAAGAACGCCGAGGCGATCATTGATGTAAATATTATTGAAGATCCTACGTACAATCTAGTAGGGAGTGATGCTAATTAAACGCATTTAAAAAGCCGATACGTAAAGTATCGGCTTTTCAATTTTTGGTAGTTAGTGCAAGCGCTTAGTGCTTGTTCTGTTGGTCTTTGATGGTTTTCTCATCAATATCCACCTTGTTGGTTTTCTCGTTTCTATTTCCTGTAGGATTCGTTGGGTTCTTTTGATCTACAGTACGTTCAAATTTCTTATCCATAATAGTTTTCTTTTTTTGTTAAAAACAAGATACGAAGCGCAGCTGTTAATTAATGGTAAGAACTTGCTAAAAGCGGGTTAATACTCAGGGTCTTATACTCTTTATGAACGGTTCTATCCCGTCTAAACCTTTTTCGGTAAGGGTTTTTATGAATGCTGAACCTATAATGGCGCCTTTTGCAGTTTGTGTTGCAGCCTTAAAGGTTTCTTCATCTTTGATCCCAAAGCCTACGATCTGTGGATTTTTAAGCTTCAAGGCAGCGATGCGTTCAAAATAATCGGTTTGCACACTGCTGAAGCCCGAAGTTTTTCCCGTAGTACTTGCGCTACTCACCATATAAATAAAACCGTCACTCGCAGCATCGATTTGTCTAATACGCTCGTCTGAAGTTTGAGGCGTGATCAAAAAGATCATCTTAAGACCATATTTTTCAAAAGTAGCTTGATAGTGTTCTTCATATTCCGCAAGCGGGAGATCCGGCATAATGAGTCCGTCTATGCCTATTTCAGCACAAATAGCACAGAATTTTTCAACACCATATTGAAGCATCGGGTTAAAATACCCCATTACGATCAATGGGATATCTACGGTTTTCCTAATGTCCTTGATCTGATCAAAGAGCTTGGCGGTGGTCATTCCATTTTTTAAAGCTGCGGTAGAACTCTCTTGAATCGTTGGTCCATCTGCTAGCGGATCGCTAAAGGGTAAACCGATCTCAATCATATCAACTCCTGATTCCACCAGTTTTTCAATAACCGTTGTAGTATCTTCCAACTCAGGATAACCTGCGGTAAAGTATATAGAAAGCAATTTTTGGCTTTCCTGTAATTTCTTATTTATTCTGTTCATATTTTTATTCTTTAGTCATTTCCGCGAAGGCGGAAATCTTTCCCAACCTAATTCTAATTTCAATTATGTACGCTGCGGAAATCTTTCCCAATTCATTTCAAGTTATTATTATGTTTTCTACGGAAACCTCATTCGTTCAGCATCCAACTCAGGTCGTTCCAATCAGGATTCATTTCGTTGATTAGATTTTCTTTCCAGGCTCGATTCCATTTTTTGAGCTGTTTCTCTCTTTTAATGGCGTTTTCGACATAAGGGCTAGATTCAAAATAGACGAGTTTCTCAACATTGTACTTTCCTGAAAATCCTTTATTGCTCTTTTGTTTGTGTTGTTTAAGTCTTCTTTTTAAATCATTGGTAACCCCAATGTAAAGCACTGTGTGGTTTTTATTTGTAAGAATATATGCGTAGAATAATTCATCCATTTAAAATGTGTGCTTACATTCAAGAGATTTCCGCCTTCGCGGAAATGAAAAATTCAAACACGCTTAAGCGAGTTTGAAGTAATCTATATACGTATTCAAATCTTTATCTCCTCTACCGCTCAAATTCACGACCACTACATCATCTTTTTTAAACTTGCGCTCTTCAAAAATGGCCAAAGCGTGAGACGATTCGATCGCGGGAATGATACCTTCCAGTTTGCATAATTCAAGACCGGCCTGCATCGCGTCATCGTCGGTGATGCTGATGAACTCCCCACGGCCGCTTCTGAATAAATGTGCGTGCATAGGCCCGACACCAGGATAATCGAGACCTGCAGAAATCGAATACGGCTCTGTGATCTGTCCGTCATCGGTTTGCATTAGCAGGGTTTTACTTCCGTGAATGATACCTTCTTTACCTAAGGCTGAAGTTGCTGCACTTTCCCCGGAATGGATGCCTTTTCCGGCAGCTTCTACAGCGATGATGCCCACTTCCGGAGTATCGAGATAATGATAAAAAAGCCCGGCTGCATTGCTGCCACCTCCTACGCAGGCCACTACATAATCTGGATTTTCTTTGCCTTCTTTCTCCAGTAATTGCTTTTTTACTTCTTCAGAGATCACACTCTGAAAACGCGCCACCATATCAGGATACGGGTGCGGTCCTACCACACTACCAATGATGTAGTGCGTATCGGTCGGATTATTGATCCAATCCCGAATGGCTTCATTGGTCGCATCTTTTAAGGTTTTGCTGCCAGATTCTGCGGGAACTACTGTGGCGCCAAGCATTTTCATTCGCGCTACGTTAGGCGCCTGACGTTTGATGTCTATCGCTCCCATATACACGATGCATTCTAAGCCCATCAACGCACATACGGTGGCCGTAGCCACCCCGTGCTGACCGGCACCGGTTTCTGCGATGATACGGTTTTTACCCAGACGCTTGGCCATTAAGATCTGGCCAATCGTGTTGTTCACTTTATGTGCTCCCGTGTGACACAGATCCTCCCGTTTGAGGTACACTTTTGTTCCATATTTTTCGGAAAAACGCTTGGCATAATATAATGGGGTAGGGCGACCTACATATTCTTTTAAAAGCGCCTTGAATTCTTCTTGAAAATCCGGTTCCTGCATCACTTTTAAGTAATTTTGACGCAGCTCTTCTACATTAGGGTATAGCATTTCTGGGATGTAAGCACCACCAAAATCGCCATAATATCCTTTTTCATTTACGTTGTAGTTCATAATTCTATATTGATATTTCCGCCCTTCGGCTATCGCTCAGGATAAACTGGGCGGAAATCTTTTAATTCACAGTAATTTTTTATTTCAACTCAGACGGAAATCTCTATCTATTTAATTCTTTTATAAGTGACTTTAATAAGTCTATATTTTTTAATCCCGGTTCGTCTTCAAATTTACTATTGACATCAATCCCCGCCAGCGGAAGGGTTGTTTTTTTAAGTTCGTTTACCGCTGGGATTTCTTCCAATCCTATACCGCCACTTAAGATAAAAGGCTTTTGCGAAGGATAGTCTTGAAGCACGCTCCAATCAAAGGTATAGCCATTTCCGCCTTTTTCCTTTCCTTTGGTGTCAAATAAAAATTTATCGACCACAGCTTCATAAGCTTCCAAAACTGAAAAGTCAAAGTGGTCTTTTATGCTGAAGACTTTCCAGATTTTGGGTATTTTGGAAGGAGTAGCTTCGGCAGTATCTCGACTGCGCTCGATAAGACAACCGTTTTGAAGCGTCTTACAATATTCAGGAGTTTCGCTTCCGTGCAGCTGAATCACATCAAACTGAAATTGCTGGATTTTATCGAGTACAAATTCAATGCTTGCATCTACAAAAACGCCCACTTTCTGTATCCCTTCCGGAAGAGCTTCAATAGCTGCCTGGTCATAATTTCGTTTACTTTTTTCAAAGAAAATAAAACCCAAATAATCTGGCTTGAGTTGGGCTACGTCAAGGGTGTTGTGTTTCATACCACAAACCTTAAGGCATAGCTTATCGTACTTTTTATTATGGATTGTTTTAACCATTAATTTTATTACTTCCTATTCTGTTTTGTTCATTTCTTTTGCTCGTCCAAAAGAAACGAACCAAAGAAAAAGACGCCTTTTGTTAGGAATTTTCCATAACCTTCGTCGGTTATGAAAACCATTTTATAAAATGGGCGCTGCGCTGTCTTTCCCATTTTATAAAGCCTATTCTGGAACAAAAGGAGGCTTCGCATTTCTACTATTTAGTATTCAATTTATATACTATTAAATAAGCTGTTTGATAAATTCGGTTGCGCTGGCGCCGGGATCATCGGTTTTCATAAAGTTCTCGCCAATGAGGAATCCTTTATAGCCATAGGGCTGTAAGGCTTTGATCGCTTCGATCGAACTGATGCCGCTTTCAGATACTTTTACAAAATCATCCGGGATTTCAGCCGATAGGCTTTTGCTGGTTTCGAGGCTCACTTCAAAAGTTTTCAGGTTGCGATTGTTTACGCCCAACATATCTAAAGACGGCATCACCGACTTTTGCAATTCTTCCAGATTGTGCACCTCGAGAAGTACATCAAGACCAAGCGATTTAGCAAATTCTGAAAGGGTTTTGATCTCTTCCCGAGTGAGCACTGCTGCAATGAGCAAGATCACATCGGCACCATAGGCTTTCGCTTCCAGAATTTGGTAGGTGTCGATCACAAATTCTTTGCGTAACAGCGGTAATTGTGCTGCGGCGCGCGCCAGTAACAAATCGTCCAGCGAACCGCCAAAATATTTTCCATCAGTAAGTACGCTCATTCCACAAACTCCGGCTTGCTCGTAACCACTGGCTACATCTTGCACATTGAGGTTGTGATTGATCGTCGCTTTACTGGGCGACCGGCGTTTATGCTCAGCGATGATTCCTGAGGCGCTTGTGCTCAAGGCTTGCGCAAGCGAAGGCGATTTACGTTCAAAAAGTACCGACTGTTCCAATTGTTTCACCGGAATCAGCTGCTTGCGTAAGGCTACTTCTTTGTATTTATCGGCGATTATTTTGTCTAATATATTCATCTTATTTGCTGCTTAGGGCTATGAGTTTATTTAAGCGTTCAAGTCCTTTTCCGCTTAAAAGAGATTCTTTAGCAAGTTCAAAACCTGCTTTAGGTTCGAGGTTTTTAACGGTGGCAATGGCCATACCTGCATTGGCACAAACCACATTGTTTTGCGCTTCGGTGCCTTTACCGCTGATCACTTTTTTAAAGATCGCCGCAGAAGATTCGATGGTGTCGCCACCATAAATTTCTTCTTGCTTGATGGTATGAACCCCAAAATCTTCAGCAGTCAACATACGCTCGCTGTTGTTGCGAATGGCTTTGGTATTTCCGGTAAGGGAAATCTCGTCATAGCCGTCGATACTGTGTAAAATGGTGAAGTTCTTTTTAGTATCCTGATACAGATATCCATATAAACGAGCGAGTTCCAAATTGAAAACACCCACGAGTTGGTTCTCAGGAAACGCCGGATTCACCATAGGGCCCAGCATATTGAAAAAGGTTTTTACCCCAAGTTCGCGACGAATAGGCCCCACATTTTTCATCGCCGGATGGAAAAGCGGCGCGTGCAATACACAAATACCGGCTTCATCCAGACAGCGCTTTAAAAAGTCGGCATCGTTGGTGAATTTTATTCCGAAGCTTTCCATAACGTTGCTGCTTCCGCTCACGGAAGAAACTCCGTAGTTTCCGTGCTTGGTTACGTTGATTCCTGCACCTGCTGCTACAAATGAGGAAAGTGTAGAGATGTTAAACGTGTTTTTACCATCACCACCGGTTCCACAGAGGTCGATGGCGTTGTATCCGTCAAAGGGTACGGCAATGCACAAATCAAGCAACGCATCTCTGAAGCCGGCAAGTTCTTCAACAGTAATGCTGCGCATCATATACACTGTGATAAAAGCCGCAATCTGACTGGTGTTGTATTTTCCTTCTGAAATATTGACCAAAACCTCGCGTGCCTCTTCTTTACTGAGTTGCTCGTGGTTTATGAGTCGATTTAATATTGTTTTCATTATTCGCTATAAGTACTCCGTAGGGAGCATTATTATTTATGTGAGATTTCCATCTTCATGGAAATAGACTTGTTTTGATTCATGAGATTTCCGTCTTCACGGAAATGGACTACTTCTTTTATTTTAAAGATTTCCGTCTTCACGGAAATGAAAAAATATTTAGTTATTTACCCAATTTTTGATCATTGTTTTGCCTTCGGGAGTCAGTACCGATTCGGGGTGAAATTGTACGCCGCGCACGTCATATTCTTTATGGCGTAGCGACATGATTTGTCCGTTCACATCCACCGAAGTGATCTCTAAAGCTTCCGGGAAATTTTCGGGAGCAACGACCCACGAGTGGTATCTGCCAATTTCAAATTCCGTAGGAATATCTTTAAAAAGGGGCTCATCAGTCACCAGTTGTTTAGCCGAAGTCGCAACCCCGTGAAACACCTGATCTAAATTGATAAGCGTTCCACCAAAAACTTCACCAATGGCCTGCTGGCCTAAGCAAACGCCAAACATACTTTTAGTAGGTGCGTAGGTTTTAATGATTTCCAGAAGCAGACCAGCTTCTTCGGGAATTCCCGGTCCGGGTGACAGCAGGATCTTATCAAAAGCAGCCACTTCTTCTAGTTGCAGTTGATCGTTACGTTTTACGGTGACTTCGCAGTCTAAATCTTCAAGATAGTGTACCAGATTGTACACAAAACTGTCGTAATTGTCTATGACTAAAACTCGTTTTTTCATGTTATAGTTCTTCAGCCAGTTTAAGGGCTTTGGTAAGGGCTCCTAATTTATTATATACTTCTTCTAATTCTTTTTCCGGTACGCTGTCGCTTACGATTCCTGCTCCCGCTTGATAATGCAATTGGTGGTTTTTACTTAAAAAGGAACGGATGATGATCGCATGATTGAAGTTTCCGTTGAAATCCATAAACCCAATGGCACCTCCGTAGAAATCTCGGTTGATAGGTTCGTATTTCTCCAACAATTTCATCGCATTGTGTTTGGGTGCACCGCTTAAAGTTCCTGCCGGAAAGGTGTCTGCCACAACCCGCATGGTTGAGGTATCAGGATGTTTGGTTCCTGTCACTTTACTCACCAGATGGATCACGTGCGAAAAAAATTGTACCTCACGATAGGTTTCTACTTTTACATTACTGCCGTTACGGCTCAGGTCGTTGCGGGCCAAATCGACCAGCATCACGTGCTCGCTGTTCTCTTTGGCATCTTCCGAAAGTTTCTTGGCCAAAGCGGCGTCTTTTTCATCATTTCCGGTACGTTTAAAGGTCCCGGCGATCGGGTGAATTTCGGCTTTGCCTTCTTTAACGATGAGCTGTGCTTCAGGTGAACTTCCGAAGATCTTAAAATTACCGTAGTCAAAAAAGAACAGATACGGCGAAGGGTTGACGCTGCGTAAGCTTCGGTACACGTTAAACTCGTCTCCGCTAAAGCCTTGTGAAAAGCGTTTAGATGGAACGATCTGAAACACATCTCCACGCTGGCAATGCTTTTTACAGGTTTTTACCAGCTCTATAAAAGCCTCGTCAGACATCTGCGATTGTTGTTCGCCTTCCAGCTTAAAATGATACTCGGCAAAACTTTTTACGGTAAGCAGTTGAGCGATCTGGCTGAGGTTGTTCTCTTCGTTATAGGTATGTGAAAAAATGTGCGCTTCGTTATTGAAGTGATTGATGGCAATGATGTTTTGGTAGACTGCATAATACAAGTCTGGCACATCAAGCTGCGCTTCTTTTTTGGTCACTTCAATATCTTCAAAATAACGCACGGCGTCATAACTCATATAGCCGAAGAGTCCGTTTTGAATGAACTTCTGTTCGTTGTCTTCGGTTTCAAATTTTTTAGCAAAAGCTTCAATGATGCCTACCACATCGGTATCAACTTCAATGGCCGTGGTTGTGGTAGTTCCGTCAGGGAAAACTTCGGTGATCACTTCGTTTTTTACGGTGATCGAAGCGATAGGTTTGCAGCAGATGTAGCTGAAGGTGTTGTCGTTAGCCCGGTAGTCGCTACTCTCGAGGAGCAGGCTGTTTGGGAACTTATCACGCAGACGCAGGTAAACCGACACCGGAGTGATGGTATCTGCAAGAATTTTTTTGCGGTGGGTTTTTAAGGTGTATTTCATTTTGGGTTGATAGGCTTATAAACAAAAAGACCTGTCGTGAGACAGGCCTTTTTTATTTTGATATTAAATACAAGGTTGCTTCACGACGTTACTGTTGCGAGATCCACCACCAAGTATTTACTGTTTTGTTTTTCATAATGAGCCTCAAAGATACACATCGTTCAGAAAGAGACCAATATTTTTTAAAATTACTTTTAAAAAATTATTCATTAGTCGAGTTGATGTTAGGTGAGATGCCGTTATAAGTAGATTAAAGATTTTATCAGAAATCGTGGTTGTTCATTTTCTTTGCTCGCGTGATTGTTATTTTACGGGAGCTCGTGAATCTCGTATCCTCGATTTGCTAATACTAATTCAACTAACATGATTACAAAGCACAACAGATGCATTCCTCTCCCTGCGGTCGTCGGATGCAGAAAAGAAAAGACACCCTCGCTTATGAATTTTTTGCCTTATCAGGCAAAAACTGCCTTGCAAGCTCCGTGTCGCTGTAGAAGTTTTTTTATAGTAGTTCCTACTTGAAGTAAAAAATTCCATTCCAAAGCCAACGCGCCATCTAGCTCATTCGCTAAAAAGGTCTACTAGACCTTTTCTTAATGCTCTGTCCTTGCGTCTATTCTGAACCGAGGGAAGTTTGATTACATTTCACCCTTCAGGTATCTTATTTGTTCTAATAAAGTAGTCTAGAATTGCGTTGTTCCATAAAAAAGCTGCCTTTTTTTAAAGGCAGCTTTCTAAATACTTGTGAAGGACTATTAATTAGATAGACAAGTTGATATCTAAAGTAAAGTCGTCATAGATGGTTTTGTCTCCTAGATTGTCAAAGAAGCTTCCAGACCCGTAACGTACGTTGTATTTACTGCGGTCTATGGTTAGGGTAGTGGTGAAGTTGTCACCGGCTTCTTCAAGATCAAAAGTGATAGGTTCAGTCGTTTCTTTAATGGTAAGGTCACCGGTTACTTTATAAGTGTTTCCATTCTTTACTGCATTAGTGATTACCAATTTAGCGGTTGGGTAGTTCTCAACACCAAAGAAGTCGTCACTTTTTAAGTGCCCTTCTAGTTGCCCTTTGCTGTCTCCTTCAAGGTCTGTACAGGCAATACTGTTCATATCAATCATAAATTCACCTCCGGTAACTGCGCCGTCTTCCATTTCAAAGAAGCCTTCTTTGAGGTCGATGGTTCCCATATGTTTTCCGGTTACTTTTTTGCCAACCCAAGTGATTGAACTGCTTTTTACGCTTACTTTTTCCATAATAGTTTTTGTTGTAAATGATGCAGCGGCAATGCCTACTGCTAAGATTAATACTGATTTAACGCGATTATCGCGGTTAAGTTGATTGAAGGCTTTTTTTGTAGCCAAGTTTAGTTTTGCTAAGCTTTGATTAAGAGTGCTCATGAAATTCTAAATTTTTATTGTTGTAGGGATTAAAATTGTATGTACAAATGTTGGTTAAAATTTTTTAGAGGATCTGAAAAAGTTCTTCCTGTGGGCGTCTTACTTTAGCAGCGTGCTGCGTTTGATCTTCAGCACTGCGATAGCCTGCTGCGGCAACAACAACCGCATGTAAGTTGGTGTCAGCAAGTCCTAAAATTTTATCAAATGCATCCGCATCAAAACCTTCCATCGGGCAGGTGTCGATCTGATGAGCGGCAGCGGCACTTAATAAATTTCCAAGAGCGATGTAGGCTTGGCGGGCAGTCCAACCGGCTTTAGCTTCTTGTGGAAGATTTAAAAGGCTGTTTTTCATCAGATTTGCATAATCTTCTAAAGCGCCTGTTTCGACTTCTTTAATACGTGCTGCGTGGTCAATATAACTGTCTACAAGTTCGGCTCCAAAATCAGTTTGATGTGCAAACACAAAAATGGCCGATGCATCTGTGAATTGTGCTTGGTTGTAGCCGGCGGCTTTCAACTGTTCTTTGATCTTTTCATCTTTGATCACTAGGATCTTGTATGGCTGTAATCCATAAGAAGAAGCCGAAAGTTGTACGGCATCTATTAGGGTTTGCAGTTGGTCTTCGCTTAACTTCTTGTTTGCGTCAAACTGCTTGGTGGCGTATCGCCAGTTGAGGTGTTCAATATACTTACTCATCTTTTCTTAATTTATCTAATAAAGTATTCAAGGTTTCTAATTCTGTTGTGGTTAAGGTCGCGGTGTTTGCCGCATTGGATGCAGCGGTGAGCGGGTCTAAGTCTTCTAATAACTCCAAACCTGCAGCGGTAATTTCGATTTCTACTTTACGGCGGTTCGCAGGGCAGATGCGTCTGCTTACCAGCGCTTTTTTGATCAACTTATCAACCAAGCGGGTCGTATTACTGCTTCGGTCTACCATACGTTCCTGAATGCAGGCCAGACTGGCAGGTTTTCCTTTCTGTCCGCGTAAAATGCGCAACACATTAAATTGTGGAGTACTCAAATCAAATTCCTTAAGAAGCGCAGCAAAATGTTCTTCCAGAAATCTGGAAGTGTATTGAATGTTAATCAAGGTTTTTGAGGACAAGTCTAAACCGTTTCCTATTTTTAATGCTTCTTCGATCTTCATTGTGTATCTACAATTGTTGTATGTACAAATGTATAATTATTTTTTGTTTAGATGGAAATGAGTTCTCCGCTTTAACGTAATTTTAAGGTTTCTCAACGAGAATAAATTCAATACAACGCTGTAGATGTTATACAATTCCTAAAATCTGTTATCAAAATGTTGTATTCCTTAAATTTACCGCAAGTGATTATATGCTTTTTGCTGATTCGATACACATAGGAAATCGGCACCAGGAAAAAAAAAGGAACTATTGATTAGAGGATTACTCGGTTTTTGGATGTTGTGTGTGTTAATGGGCTGTGCTTCTAAAGCAGCTTCTATACAAGCCGCAAAACCTGTACGCATTGTTAACGCGGAAGGATACCAGTTACCTGTTTATGATTTTGAAGCCTTTAAACCGATGCTTGATTTTCCGGAAGGTGAGACGGTAAAAGTGATCAATTTTTGGGCAACTTGGTGTGCGCCCTGTGTGCAGGAACTGCCTGTATTTGAAAAACTTCACGCAGCGTATCGCAAGCAAGGGGTAGAAGTGACCTTGGTGAGTCTGGATTTTCCTGATCAAATTGAAGCACGCTTGATCCCGTATATATTGAAAAATCAACTTGCCGCCCAGGTGTTACTGTTGGATGATCCTCATAGCAATGTCTGGATCCCGCAGGTATCCGAGTCGTGGAGTGGTGCGATACCGGCCACCTTGTTGATCGCTGAAGATGCCTATAGATTTTATGAGCAATCCTTTGATTACCGAAGTCTGGAGCGCGAAGTACTTGCTTTAAACCCTAACTTGAATTCTAACTAATATGAAATCTTTAAAAGTATTGATCGTACTTACGCTGGTCCTGGTCGTTTCTGCGCTGGGAATCGCCGGCTTTAATCAATTCAAATCGGGCTACGACATTGGCGATCGTGCATCTGATTTTAGGTTGAAAGATGTTTCAGGCGAACTCGTTTCGCTTTCTGATTTCGGCGAAGCCAAAGGATTTATCGTCGTGTTTACGTGCAATACATGTCCGTTTGCTATTGCCAATCAAGAGCGTATTCAGGCTTTAGATGCCGCCTTTAAACCAAAGGGCTATCCCGT
The DNA here is from genome assembly GCF_900130045.1 of Leeuwenhoekiella palythoae. Taxonomy (GTDB): domain Bacteria; phylum Bacteroidota; class Bacteroidia; order Flavobacteriales; family Flavobacteriaceae; genus Leeuwenhoekiella; species Leeuwenhoekiella palythoae. The sequence continues at coordinate 818,284 of NZ_FQXT01000001.1, read as the reverse complement.
GATCGCGATCAACCCGAATAACCCGGAGGTGAAATCCGGCGAAAGCTATGCGGAAATGCAAAAAGTTGCTAAGGACTTGGGTGTTACATATCCGTATTTGTATGACGCCAATCACGAGGTTTATGCCACTTACGGGGCGACCAAAACGCCGCATGTTTATGTTCTTCAAAAGGAAGAAGATGCATTGATCGTACGGTATATTGGGGCTATCGATGACAGTGTGCGGGATGCCGCCTCTGTTACTCATGCCTTTGTGGCTGATGCTGTGGAAGCTTTGCTGAATGATACTTCGGTAACCCCAGAAACGACCAAGGCGATTGGTTGCGCTATTAAGGCGTAATGCCGTTGGAAAAGCTTGAGCAATGCCTTATTTTTGATTTTTATACTAAAAAATTTACGATGAAAAATATAACTCAGGAAGAATGGGAAGCGCAAATCGCTGAAGATGATAATGCTTTTATTCTCGATGTACGTACACAAAATGAAGTAGATGAGGGCATCATCCCCAATTCACATCATATCGATATTTATGAAGGTCAAGGATTTATTGATAAAGTAAACGAACTTGACAAATCAAAAAATTATTACATCTATTGTCGTTCCGGAAACCGAAGCGGGCAAGCAGCACAACTGATGGATCAGCTGGGCTTTGAAAACACCTACAACCTGCTTGGTGGATTTATGGAGTGGGACGGAGAAACGACGTATCAGGAATAGGTCATTTCTGGTAGTGAGTCATCCTTAAATAGATTCAACTTTTTATAAATACCAAAAATCCTCGAAACTTCATTCGGGGATTTTTTTTATTTCAAATGTAGTATGGTCGTATACTGGCTTTGCTCAATGATTTGATATGTTATGGGTTTGGTGTGAAGGTTCTTTATTTATTGTTTCTGATTTTTGATTGATGATTTTTTATTTTTCTTTAATTGATTGATTTCTATGTTACGGGAGCTCGTTAACCTCGGATCCTCGGTTTGAGTAATGTTTACTTTAAAATGTTGTTTATTCATTTTCTTTACTCGCATGATGATTATTTTGCGGGAGCTCGTAAATCTCCAAATGTCGGATTGAGTAATTTTACTTAGGTATTATATTCTTTACTTTTCTTTACTCGCAAGATTTCTATTCCACGAGAGCTCGTGAATCTCCTAGCGTCGATTTGCTTCTCCAAAGAAAAGTAACAAAAGAAAAGAGCCCCTCGTTTAGGAATTTTTCGCTTAGGCGAAAACCGTCTTGTTAGTTCCGCGTCGCTATCGCTCCTGTCCTTCGGAACGCCCTGCGTCTATTCTGAACCGAGGGAGTTTTTAGATTCGTTGAACCCTTTGGGTATGGATATTTAATACTATAAAAGGCAAACCGCAAACTGGCTATTGCTACTGCTAACTGTTAATTTCTATTTCTGATTTCCGTTTCTTGTCGGGTTTATGTTTAGATCTTATAATCCAAAACCATATACGCTCCATCGTGGACTGTCTTTTGCTTTAAGAGTTGGCGATGAGAACATATGCAGAATTGCCAAGCAGATGTGATTTCTCCTGCTGGTCGAAATGACTGGGCGTTGTATTTTGTATTTCTATTTCTGATTGTTGATTTTTACTTTTCTTTGATTGTCCAAAGAAAAGTATCAAAAGAAAGGACACCTTTTGGATAGGTATTTTTCGCCTGAGGCGAAAACCGCAACAGTTGTCCTAAATTCCTTCCAAGGCTTCATGAATTTTTAACGGACAACTGTTGCTATACTGACCAAAAGGATACTAAACCCTTTGGGTATGGATATTTAATACTATAAAAGGCAAACCGCAAACTGGCTACTGGTACTGACAGCTGTTGATCTGTATTTCTCATTTGGTGTGGTCTTAGATTTATTAGCTCAAAATAGTAAATGCGGCACCGTGGACTGTCTTTTGCTTTAAGAGTTGGAGGTGAGAGCATATGTAGAATTGCCAAGCAGATGTGATTTCTCCCGTTGATCGAAATGACTGTGTGTTGTATTTTGTAGTTCTACTTTTGTATTTTGAATTTTAGATAAAGTTAATTCCGTAAATTTTAAAGCCTTGAAGCTGTTGTCGATAACGTTTTTCTTCTGACTTTGAGCGATTTTTCTTAATTTTTGTTTAAAATTAAATACTAAATTACCCTTGTTTAACTGGTAGATTTACTTATTTTCGCCAACCTAGATGTTAGAAAATCCCCTAAATTTTGTAACGCTAAAAGAAACGATTTGCATGAATTGGTACGTGTTATACGTTAAACCACAAACAGAAAAAAAAGTGGCTTCGGCGCTTGAAAAAATAGGGGTTGAAGTCTTTTGTCCTACACTGGAAGAGGTGCGTATTTGGAGTGATCGTAAGAAAAAAATACGTGTTCCGCTTTTTAAATCCTATGTTTTTGTTCGTTTAAATTCCACGGATCGCCAACAGGTGTTTGCGGTGCATGGAGTCGTACGTTATCTGTTTTGGTTAGGTAAACCCGCCATTGTGCGCGATGAAGAGATCGCAGCCATTCAAAACTGGCTGTCTGATGATGCCGTGACTGAGGTGCGTGTATGCGCCTACCAACCCGGAACCGAAGTGAAAATTGCCAGTGGTCATTTTAAAGGGCAAAAAGGTGTGGTGCAGGAGGTAGGACGTAAAAAGTTAAAAATGGCCATTAAAAGTTTGGGTGTCATTGTGGAGGCCCGGTTAAAAGATTTGGTCAATTAAATACGATATAGCGCTGCGAACCGTTAGCGCGTATAGCCTCCTTTCTAGGGAGGTCTTTTTATGAGTACCGCTAAAGCTTTTAGTGCTTGGTAGCGTTGCTTAATAAAGTTTGTTGTTGAGGCAGGTTGCTTTTCATTAGAAAAATGGGGGTGACGCGGCGGAGCCATGGAAATCTTTTACTTTTCTTTGCTTGTCCAAAGAAAAGTAACAAAAGAAAAGACCCCCTCGCTTAGGAATTTTTGCCTAATAAGGCAAAATCGCTTTGTCAGCTCCGCGTCGCTATCGCTCCTTTCTTTCGGAGCTTCCTACAGCTATTCTGAACCGAGGTAGAATAGCATTGAGTTAAATTAGAAAAGAAGGACTTAAAAACGGACTTTAAACAATCTGTCTGAAGTTTTAAAATAGAGAGAAGCCTTCCAAAAGGACAAGTGAAGCGCAATCAAAACTTTAAAAGATTATAAATTGAATAGGTTTCTGCAAAAAAGAATAAACAGCCTGCTGCTAACCCTAACGCTCATAGGAGGTGCTTCTGTGTCGTATGGGCAAGCGCAAGAGCTTGAGGGGCTGCAGTTGTCGATCAGCGGGCGTGGACTTGCCGCAACCGGATCGGAAAATCCGTTTTGGATGTACAGCAACCAATATGGAAGGCTGGATGCTGAGACTAATGTTTTGGGATTAGCTCAGGTGGCCTATGCGACCCGCTTTAATGAAAACCATCGTCTTGAAATTGGTGGGGGACTTTTGGCTAATGACGGGATCTATGATGGGGTTAAGGCCGATGAGCTTTATGCTACCTATACCTGGAAGTGGATAGAAGCCAATGCAGGGTTAAAACACCGGGAGCGTCAACTCAACGGAATCTCGAGCGTAGATGGCGATATTGTATGGAGTAACAACGCTAGAGCCTTACCCGGGATCTATATCCGTATGCTGAAACCCTTAAAAGTCTTCAAGTGGTTGGAGGCCTCGGCAACTTTTGGGCACTATTTTTTAGAAGAAGATCGGTATGTAAGCAACGCACAAGTACATCACAAGAGTCTGGAGTTGGCTTTGGTGTTCAGTCCTGGAGACCGTCTGAGTGGCAGTATGAAGCATTATGTGCAATTCGGCGGGACTTCACCAGTGTATGGTGAACAACCTACCGACTTTAAGAATTTGATCAATATCTTTTTTGGTCAGGGGGCTTCTGCCGGATCCGGAGCTTTTGGAGGAGATCAAATCAATAGTTTGGGGAATGGTCTGGGGTCGTATGAACTCGCGTACGAATTCACCCGCCCTACCTTTTACCTGAAACTCTATCATCAAAGTCTATTTGAAGATACCTCGGGGATCGAGTTGAGTAACTTTCCCGATGGGGTTTGGGGGGCATATTTAGAACCCGAAGGGATCTCGTGGTTGGATGCGCTAGACCTAGAATATGTACAAACCGTTTCGCAAAGTGGGCGTTTTGGAGATGCGAGTAACGGTGGGTCTTTTAGTGGGGGTGATAGCTATTTTTGGAATGGAATTTATCAAAGCGGTTGGAATTATCAAAACCGTATTATTGGATTGCCCTTTATTATCCCCGGAGTCTATGGGCAGCGTAATGTAAATGACCGTAGTTATGTGGTGCACTTAGGTGCTACCGGAAGTTTTGGCAAGTTGCAGTATCGTGGGAAGTTGAGCTATGTGACTAATTTGGGTACTTATAATATTTCTTATCAACCCCGGGAGCACGCGCTTTACAGTTATGGGGAGTTGCGTTATGCTACTGCTTTTGGAGTTTTTACCGGAACTTTAGGACTCGATTGGAGTGATCGTGTACAGAACACCCTGGGTGTAGGCTTGGGGTATAGGTATAATTTTAGTCTATAGTCTTGAGAGATTCCCTTCTTCAAGGGAATGAAATAAATATCTTTTATGAAAGTTAAAAATATCTGTTGTATTGGCGCCGGGTATGTAGGCGGTCCTACAATGGCGATCATCGCCCAAAAATCACCGGAAATAACCGTGACGGTGGTCGATATTAACGAAAAACGTATTGCAGCCTGGAACGATCCTGATGTAGAACAAATCCCGATCTATGAGCCGGGACTTTCTGAGGTGGTGGCTGAGGCGCGCGGTCGCAACCTGTTTTTTTCAACGGATGTGGATGCTGCGATCGATGCAGCCGATATGATCTTTATTTCGGTGAATACCCCTACTAAGACCTACGGGATGGGTAAAGGCATGGCTGCCGATCTGAAGTATATTGAGTTGTGTGCACGGCAAATCGCACGGGTAGCGAAGAATGATAAGATCATTGTTGAGAAATCTACCTTACCCGTACGTACGGCCGAAGCCTTAAAGCGTATTTTGGATAATACCGGGAATGGTGTGAACTTTCAGATTTTATCGAATCCTGAATTTTTAGCAGAGGGAACCGCGGTGACCGATTTGCATAAGCCCGATCGCGTGTTGATCGGGGGAGATCTGGATTCGGAAAAAGGGCGGGAAGCCATTCAAGCCTTGGTGGATGTGTATGCACATTGGGTGACCCCGGATAATATTTTGACCACCAATGTATGGTCTTCCGAACTTTCTAAATTAACCGCCAATGCCTTTTTGGCGCAGCGGGTATCGAGCATCAATGCGATGTCTGAACTCTGTGAAGTGACGGAAGCCGATGTGCAGGAGGTGGCTAAAGCCATTGGGATGGACAGCCGGATTGGACCTAAATTCTTGAAAGCTTCAGTAGGTTTTGGAGGCTCATGTTTTCAAAAGGATATCTTGAATTTGGTGTATATCGCCAAGTCTTTTGGTTTGAATGAAGTGGCCGATTATTGGGAGCAGGTGATCTTGATGAACGATCATCAAAAACGCCGTTTTGCTGCTAAGATCGTTAAAACCTTGTTCAATACGGTTTCCGGAAAGAAAATAGCACTTTTGGGCTGGGCATTTAAAAAAGATACGAATGATACCCGCGAATCTGCAGCCATCTATGTGGCTGACTATTTACTGAATGAGCAAGCCGAGATCGTGGTGTATGATCCTAAAGTGACCCAAGAACAGATCCTGGCAGATCTGGATTATCTGGGGACGCGTTCTGAAGAAGAAAACCGTAAGCTGATCACTGTGGTGAATACGGCAGAAGCTGCTTGTGCAGAAGCACATGCTGTCGCCGTGATGACCGAATGGGACGAATTTAAAACCTTAGATTGGGAAGCGATCTATACACACATGCTTAAACCGGCATTTTTGTTTGATGGACGTCGCTTGTTAGATAAAGAGGCTTTGACGGATCTAGGATTTGAGTTTTATGCGATAGGGAGTTAAGATGGCTTGCAATGGCTTTAAGCTCTAGGTAAGCTATGGTGAGAAGCAACTGAGAATTTTCAGGCCCTACGAACTGTTTTCAGATAGGATTATAACGGGCATATGTTCTTTTTTGCATTGCCAAAAAAAGAACCAAAAAACGCTAGGCTTAAGAAAACGACTCTAAATTTATCATTCGCCTTCTAAATTTCCTTAACTCCCCTCTGGGTCAAACAAAAGGAAATTTCACGAAGAGCTCATTTCAAATTTTACGAGTCCTTTTCTATAGGCCGTAAAATGCTATCTAATTAAAATTAGTTTTAGTGCCTTTTTATGCAACCGATACTTGTCACATCGAGTGAATTAAGCGGAGTGTTAAAGGAGTTTAATTTGTATCGAGAAGAATTACAAGTAAAGCTGTTCAATTTAGGATTAGCGCTGGAGTTCTCGATACTATGTTTTCGCGCTTGGGCGCTCTAACATCACTAGAACTGACCTAGTTTGTCACTTCGAGTGGATTGATCGGAGTGTTAAAGGAACTTAATTTGTATCGAGAAGCGTTTTTGAGTGGCAATATTGGATTAATCGAGATTTGTATTGCTTGGAGTTCTCGACTGCGCGAACTGACAAGAAGTTTTAAAATGTTAAAAATGGTACTGTTTTAATGAAAGGCATCATCCTAGCAGGAGGTTCGGGGACACGCTTGTATCCTATTACTAAAGCTGTTTCTAAACAGCTTTTGAATGTATATGATAAGCCGATGATCTATTACCCGCTATCGGTATTGATGTTGGCCGGGATTCGGGAGATTCTGATTATCAGTACGCCGCAGGATGTGTCACAATTTGAGCGCTTATTTGGAGATGGCAGTGCTTTAGGCTTACATATTTCTTATCAAGAACAGCCAAAGCCTGAGGGCTTGGCGCAGGCTTTTATTTTAGGTGCAGGATTTATTGGTGCTGATGATGTATGTATGGTGCTGGGGGATAATCTGTTTTACGGAGACGGACTTACCGAAAAACTTAAGCACGCCCGGCAGCGTTTGCAAACCCAAAAGTTGGCGACGGTATTTGGGTATCAAGTACAGGAGGCCTCCCGATACGGGGTGGTGGCCTTTGATGCAAACGGGAAGGTGCTGAGTATCGAAGAAAAACCCAAACACCCTAAAAGCAATTACGCGGTGACCGGCTTGTATTTCTATCCCAATTCGGTGGTGCAGTATGCGCAGCAGGTGCAACCCAGTGCCCGAGGAGAATTGGAAATTACCAGTATCAATGAACTGTATCGTGAAGCTAATGCCTTGCACGTAAGCTTGCTGGGAAGAGGATATGCTTGGCTGGATACCGGTACTCACGAGTCGTTGCTAGAGGCTTCTAACTTTATTCATACGATAGAAAAACGGCAAGGTCTTAAGGTGGCTTGTATTGAAGAGATCGCTTACGATCAAGGTTATATTACCAAATTTCAATTGCAAACTTTAGCGCAAGGTTTGGAAAACAATGCTTACGGGCAGTATTTACTTCAACGTGCCGCAAGGAACTAGTATGCATTTTGAACGCTGTCCTATTCCCGAAGTCATTCTTTGTACGCCAAAGCTGCATACGGATGCACGGGGCTATTTTATGGAAAGCTTTCGGCAGGATGCTTTGGATGCTTTTTTAGGTTTTGCTATTAATTTCTGTCAGGATAACGAATCTCAATCGCGCTATGGGGTGGTACGTGGGTTGCATTACCAGCAAGCGCCGTATGCTCAAACAAAATTAGTACGCGTGTTACATGGTCGTATTCTGGATGTGGCCGTGGATCTCAGGCAAGAGGCTTCCACGTTTGGGCAGCACGTAGCTGTTGTGTTGGATGCGCAAAACAAACAACAACTGCTGATACCCAAAGGTTTTGCACATGGTTTCGCGGTACTTTCTTCTACCGCGGTAGTGGCCTATAAGTCCGATGCTTATTATGCGCCAAAAGCCGAACGAGGTGTATACTATGGAGATACACAACTAAACATCAACTGGCAGTTGCCTGTTGATACACATCAACTTTCAAGCAAAGATCAGGCCTGGCCGTCTTTAGCGGAAGCTGAAGTCTTTGACTCCAATACTTCGCTGTATCGATGAATAGGGTTTGGGTTACCGGAGCTAACGGACAATTGGGGCGCTGTTTACAGGCCTTAAAAAAGGAAGATCCTAGCTTCTGTTTTACCACCCGCGAACAGCTGGATCTTAGGGATATAGCTATGGTAGCGCAATTTGTAGAACAAAATCGTATACAAACCGTCATTAACTGTGCCGCGTATACGGCGGTGGATGCAGCTGAAATCTATGCTGAAGCTGCTTATGAACTCAATAGGGATGTGGTCGCCAACCTGGGACGTATTTGTAAACGCTTTTCGGTGCGTCTCATCCATCTTTCCACCGATTATGTTTTTGATGGGCAGGCGTATCGCCCGTATCCCACCACTGCGGCTTGCGGTCCTATTAATGTGTATGGGCGTTCTAAATGGGAGGGAGAAGAGGCTTTGCGCGCTTTAGCCTTGCCCAACAGCCTAATATTACGTACGTCGTGGCTGTATTCGGTGTATGGGAGTAATTTTGTAAAAACTATGCTTCGCTTAGGTCAATTACAAGAGGAGGTACAGGTGGTTGCTGATCAGGTGGGGCGTCCTACCTGTGCAGAAGATCTGGCAAGGTTTATTGTTACCCAACTTTTAGACTTTGAGTCTTCACAAACCGAAACCTATCATTATGCCAATGCCGGACTATGCTCCTGGTATGATCTAGCGGTACATATCATGCAAAACTCCAAAAGTGCCTGCCGTGTTGCTCCTATACCAGCTAGTGCGTATGCTACTCCGGCTGCACGACCTTATTACTCGGTGTTGGATACTGAACGTACGCAAAAAGATTTTAAAGTCAGGTTGCCCTATTGGAATAGCAGCTTGACGCGTTGTATCTCGCAATTACAGGCTACCGGATGAACACGCGTATTTTAGTTACCGGAGGAGCCGGTTTTATTGGTTCTAATTTTATCCCTTATTATCTAGAGGCGCATCCTAAGGTGCATATTGTAAATCTTGATGCGTTAACTTATGCTGGTAGTTTAGACAACCTTAAAGAAGTTGAGGAACACCCTAGGTATGATTTTGTACACGGTACGATCTGTGATCGGAAATTGTTGGAGCAACTCTTTGAGCAACATCAATTTACCGGAGTGATTCATTTTGCAGCAGAGTCGCACGTAGATAATAGTATCAACAATCCCGGGGTTTTTATCGAAACCAATGTAACCGGAACTTTTACGCTTTTGGATGTAGCCTATCGCTTTTGGATGGAAGCGCCTTTTGTCTATAAAAGGGGCTTTGCACTTGCGCGTTTTCATCAGATTTCTACCGATGAGGTCTATGGGAGTCTTGGTGCTACCGGATCTTTTACTGAAGCCAGCCCGTATGCACCTAATTCCCCGTATAGTGCGAGTAAGGCTTCGGCGGATATGCTGGTGCGTAGTTATCACCATACCTACGGATTGAATACGGTCATTACCAACTGCTCTAACAATTATGGCCCTAAGCAACATACGGAAAAGCTCATTCCAACTATTATTCGCAAAGCGCTTGCAGGAGAGGCAATCCCCATTTATGGGGATGGGAAAAACGTACGGGATTGGTTGTATGTCTTGGATCATTGCAAGGCGGTGGCCCTTGTGTTTAAGCACGGGAATGCCGGGGAAACCTATTGTATTGGTGGAGATGCCGAATGGACTAACACAAATATTGCCAAGTATATTTGTAAGGTATTGGATCGTATACAACCCAAAGTTCGAGGTAGTTATGTAGAGCAAATTCGCTTTGTTACTGATCGGGCAGGTCATGATCATAGGTATGCGATTGATCCTTATAAAATTAAAAGGGAGCTGGGTTGGGAGCCTCGAGAAGATTTTGAAACAGGAATTCAAAAGGGGGTTCAATATTATTTAGATATATTTAACAAAAAGTAACATAAACTGCAGCGTTAGTATGCGCTGACCAATTAGTAATCATAGACATGAAAGTAGCATTAATCACCGGGGTGACCGGACAAGACGGGGCTTATTTAAGCGAATTTTTATTGAAAAAGGGCTATCAGGTGCATGGTCTTAAGCGACGGGCATCTTTATTTAATACGGATCGTATTGATCATTTGTATCAAGACCCTCATGTGGAAAATCGTAATTTTATCTTACACTACGGGGATATGACCGACAGTACCAACTTGATCCGTTTGATCCAAGAAATTCAGCCGGATGAGATCTACAACCTGGCCGCGATGAGTCATGTACAGGTGTCTTTTGAAACTCCGGAATATACCGGGAATGCGGATGGACTAGGTACCTTACGTATTTTGGATGCGGTGCGTTTATTGGGCTTGAGTGAGAAAACGCGAATTTATCAAGCATCAACTTCAGAATTGTACGGGAAAGTACAGGAAGTACCTCAAACCGAAAAGACACCGTTTTATCCACGTTCACCCTATGCAGTAGCCAAGATGTATGCGTATTGGATCACCGTAAATTACCGCGAAGCCTACGGTATGTATGCGTGTAATGGAATTTTGTTTAATCATGAATCACCGATCAGGGGAGAAACTTTTGTAACCCGTAAGATCACCCGCGCTGCTGCACGTATTGCCTTAGGCTTACAGGATAAAATTTATTTAGGAAACCTGGATGCCAAGCGGGATTGGGGGCATGCCAAAGATTATGTACGTATGATGTGGATGATCTTACAAGCGGAAGAAGCTGAAGATTGGGTGATCGCTACGAATACAACTACTCCGGTACGCGACTTTGTACGAATGGCCTTTGGACATGCCGGTATTGAATTGGAATTTAAAGGCGAAGGCGTTGATGAAAAGGCTTATGTGAAATCCTGTGTCAATCCGGAATATCAACTTGAGATAGGCAAAGAAGTCTTAGCGGTAGATCCCAAATATTTTCGCCCTACTGAAGTGGATCTGTTGATTGGGGATGCGACCAAAGCCAAAGAAAAATTGGGCTGGGTGCCGGAATATGATCTGGAAGACTTAGTGAATGATATGATGCAAAGTGACCTCAAACTGATGAAAAAGGATCAGTATTTAAAGGATGGTGGGTATCGTATCATGAATTATTTTGAATAGAAAAGAGATGCAAAAGGACGCCAAAATATATGTTGCTGGACACCGTGGTTTGGTGGGATCAGCAATCGTAAAAAATCTTAAGGAAAAAGGCTATACCAATTTGGTGTATCGGACCAGTAGTGAACTGGACTTGAGAGATGCAGCTCAGGTAAGCGCCTTTTTTCAAGAGGAACAGCCAGACTATGTGTTTTTGGCAGCAGCAAAAGTAGGGGGGATCGTGGCGAACAATACCTATAGAGCCGATTTTATTTATGAAAACCTCATGATTCAAAACAATGTGATCCATCAGGCCTATGTTCACAGCGTAAAGAAGCTGTTGTTTTTAGGAAGTACCTGTATCTATCCTAAGAACTGCCGGCAACCGATGAAGGAAGAGTATCTGTTGACCGATACTTTGGAGTATACTAACGAACCTTATGCAATCGCCAAGATCGCAGGTATTAAAATGTGCGAGAGCTATAATTTGCAATACGGGACCAACTTTATCTCGGTGATGCCTACCAACTTGTACGGCCCTAACGATAATTTTGATCTGGAAAAATCGCATGTGTTACCTGCATTAATTCGTAAAATGCATTTAGGAAAAGCCCTAGAGAACGGAGATTGGGACAGCCTAAAGGCTGATTTAAATAAACTGCCCATTGAAGGGGTGGATGGTAATGCCTCTGAAGCTACGATTCTCGAAATACTATCTAAATATGGAATTCAAAGTTCCTCTCCCTCTGGGAGCGGTCAGGTGAGGGTAGAGATCTGGGGATCCGGCAAACCCATGCGCGAATTTTTATGGAGTGAAGATATGGCTGATGCCTGCGTCTTTATTATGGAGAACAGAAACTTTGCCGATGTCACCCCGAGCGCAGTCGAGGGGCAACCCGCAGAAATCCGCAATACCCATATCAACATAGGAACCGGAGAGGATATCTCGATTAAAGACCTAGCAGCGCTAATTAAAAAGACGGTTGGTTTTGAAGGTGAACTCTACTTCAATACCGAGAAACCAGATGGTACGATGAAAAAACTAACCGATGTGTCTAAACTAAATGCCTTGGGGTGGCGGCACGAAGTTGCACTACCTCAGGGAATCGAGCGTATGTATCATTGGTATACCCAAAGCTAAATGCTTGAAGGTTTTTATGCTTTTACTGAGACCTATGATCTGTATATTACAGGAATAAGCTTGATCTGGATGGTGTTTGCACTTATAAGAGGGAAACGCAACCCTTCTTATGTATTTGCAGGTATTGTTTTGTTGTTTTTGATCTGTGGCTATATTCAGGTGGAAAGCATTCTAAATGCTGCGATCACTAAAAGCGTTTTGTTGATCTTTATCGTGGTCGCGCTTTCGGCAGCCATCAATAGAAACATGAACTTAGATCTTTATTTAGATAGGGTATTGGGAGGTATTCGCTCCCCCATTTTGTTTCTGGGGGTCTTATGTATGCTGGTCGCCTTGATCTCTTCGGTATTCAACAATACACCAGTGGTGATCATCTTGATTCCCTATATGATGAAGATGGCAGAAAAATACGAGATCGCACCTTCCAAGTTGTTGATTCCGCTTTCCTTTGCGGCAATTTTAGGAGGCATGCTTACCCTGATAGGAACTTCTACCAATTTGGTGCTCAATGGTTTGATCGCAGGTAGCGGCTTGCCTGAGTTTGGATTTGCAGATTTCTTACTGCCCGGCAGTTTGGTCGTTATAGCGGGTGTACTTTACCTGATGACTTTGGGCTACTATTTATTGCCCCAGCGGGCTTTTAATTTTAAAAAAAAGCAAGATGCGGTGCGCAAGTATTTTGTGGAAGCTAAGATCCCGGCGGCATCCGCACTTTCTGGCTTGTCTTTGTCAGAAAGCGGCTTAAAAGAATATAAAGGGGTTTCGTTGATCGAGTTGATACGAGGTTCCCGAAGTTTTGAAGTCGTGGCCTCACGCAATATGATTCTTCAGGAAGGAGACCGACTGATCTTCTCGGGGAGCCTCACCGATGTGATGCAGATCAACGCCGAAGAACGTAAACTCGAATTTATAGCCGAAAAGCGCTTGGCACATGAAAACAAGGTAGAATTTGTAGAGATCTCCATCCCTACCAATTCTTCTCTGGACGGGAAACGGGTTAATGAAACGAATTTTAGACAGCGCTATGGGGCGACTATTTTGGCAGTACACCGTAACAGTGAGGATTTAAGCGGACGTATTGGAGAACTGCAACTCAAAAGCGGTGATCTTTTGATCGTGGTACCGCATATCAACTTGACTGATGCTTTACGTGCCGATTTTTACATTTTATCTAATGTCACGCAAGAACAGCAACCCCTATCACAAAAGATCAAATTAGGCTTGGGGCTTGTAGCTATTATAACGGCTGCGCTGATAGTGCAGTTAGATCTGTTTTTGACACTTGGTCTGATCCTGACTCTGGCGGTGGTGCTCGGGTTTACCTCAATACAGGAGATCAAAAATGAGTTCCGCCTCAATCTTTTTGTTATCTTGGTGTCTTCGCTTTTGGTAGGGGAGGTGTTTATGAGCACCGGGCTGGCAAACGAGGTTTCTTCCTGGATCCTCAACGCAGTATTGCCCTACGGGTTTAATGGGGTGGTCTTAGGCTTGATGCTCTTCACAACCTTGCTCACTTCGTTCATTACCAATGTGGCAGCAGTTTCGATCGCATTTCCTTTGGCCTATTCGATCAGTGCTACGACAGGTATTCCTTCAGAGGCTTTGTTTTTGGCAGTGGCTTTTGCGGCTTCTGCAGCCTTTATGACGCCTATAGGCTACCAGACCAATCTGTTGATCATGGCGCCCGGCGATTATCGCTTCAAAGATTTTTTTAAAGCTGGAGCTCCGCTTACCCTGATCTATTTAGGAGTGATCTGGGGCTACCTTTATTTTATATATACCTAGACTATGGCAAGTACTAATATAAAAAAGCAAAAGTATAATATAGACCGCAGTGCTCGCGCAAAGCGCAAAGGGCATCGGTCTTTAGTCTTGTGGTTTGTGGGACTTTCGGGGAGTGGTAAGTCTACCGTAAGTGATGCGTTAGAAAAGTTTTTATACGAGCAGCAGATCGATACCTACACCTTAGATGGAGACAACATCCGCATGGGACTTAATAAAGACCTAGGCTTTACCGCCGAAGCGCGTTCTGAAAATATCCGCAGGATTGCCGAGGTGGGTAAATTGTTTGCCGATGCCGGCACCGTGGTGCTCACGGCTTTTATTACACCTATGGGGCGTGATCGCCAACGGGCTAAAGATATTTTGGGGGAGGATTATATAGAAATCTATGTCAATTGCCCGCTGGAGGTATGTGAAGCGCGGGATGTAAAAGGCTTGTATGCAAGGGCCAGAACGGGAGAAATTCCTAACTTTACCGGGATTTCTGCGCCTTTTGAAGCGCCGCAACATCCGGATATTGAAATCAAAACCCATGAAGATGATATTCAGACCTGTGTACAGCAGATCTGGGACGTGATTAACGATAAACTAACCAATATATTATGAGAAAATACGCATTATCGCATTTGCAGGAACTGGAGGCAGAGGCCATATACATTTTGCGGGAGACCGCAGCACAGTTTGAAAACCCGGCTATTTTGTTTTCCGGAGGGAAAGACTCGATCTTAGTGACCGAACTGGCACGCAAGGCTTTTTACCCGGCTAAGATTCCTTTTACCTTTTTACATGTAGATACCGGGCATAACTTTCCCGAGACCATCGCTTTTAGAGATGAGCTGATGCAAAAGTTGGGCGCCAATTTGGTGGTAGGCCTTGTAGAAGACTCGATCAAGAGCGGTTCGGTAAAAGAAGAGACCGGGATCGATGCTAACCGAAACAAATTGCAAACGACCACGCTTTTGGAGGCGATTGAAGAGCATCAGTTTGATGCCTGTATAGGAGGAGGTCGAAGAGACGAAGAAAAGGCTCGTGCAAAAGAGCGTTTCTTTTCACATCGGGATGATTTTGGGCAATGGAACCCTAAAAATCAACGTCCAGAACTGTGGAATTTGCTCAACGGAAAACTCAATATGGGGGAGAACTTCAGGGTCTTTCCTATAAGTAACTGGACCGAGTTGGATGTATGGCAGTACTTAACCTTAAATAATATTGCGATTCCTTCCTTGTATTTTGCACATGAGCGCCAAGTGATTCGTAGACAAGATACCTGGATCCCCAATTCGGAGTTTATTAGCTTAAGACCTAAAGAAGAAGTGGTGACCAAGAAAATACGCTTCCGTACCTTGGGAGACATTACCATCACCGGAGGTTCAGAATCAGAAGCCGATACCTTAGAGCTTATTTTGGAAGAGGTAGCAATCGCGCGCCAGACCGAACGAGGGAATCGTTCTGACGACAAACGTTCAGAAACCGCTATGGAGGATCGTAAAAAAGAAGGATATTTCTAAACAGCAAAGCAACAAACAATGGGATTACAACACGAAGAAAAAGAAATATTACGTTTTACCACTGCAGGAAGTGTAGATGATGGTAAAAGTACCTTGATAGGAAGATTGTTGTTTGATTCGAAGTCTATTTACGAAGATCAAATTGACAACCTGCAGAAAATATCAGAAAAGAAAGGAATCAGTCACTTAGAGCTGGCCCATCTTACCGATGGTTTGAAAGACGAGCGCGAGCAAGGGATCACCATCGATGTGGCGTATCGCTATTTTGCGACACCTAAACGCAAATTTATCATCGCCGATACGCCGGGGCATGTACAGTATACCCGAAATATGATTACCGGGGCCTCAACAGCCAACTTGGCTTTGATCTTGGTAGATGCCCGTAAGGGAGTGATCGAGCAGACCAAACGCCATTCATTTATCGCATCGCTCTTGCAAATTCAACACATCGTGGTCTGCGTTAATAAGATGGATCTGGTAGACTACGGAGAAGAACGTTTTAACGAGATCATTGAGGAGTATAAAAGTTTTGCTTCAAAGCTGAAGATCAAGGATGTACGCTTTATTCCGATCTCTGCTTTAAACGGGGACAATGTGGTAGACAAGTCTGCTCACATGCCATGGTTTTCTGGAGATTCTTTACTCGGTACGTTGGAGAACATTCATATCAGCAGTGATCACAATATGGTAGACTGTCGTTTCCCGGTGCAAAATGTTATCAGGCCTTTTAGTGATGAATTTCACGACTACCGCGGTTATGCGGGTAGAATAACCAGTGGGATCTTTAAAAAAGGGGATGAGGTTATGGTGTTACCTTCAGGCTTTAAGTCGAAGATCCAATCTATTGTCTTGGGCGAAGAAGAACTGGAAGAAGCCTTTCCGCCCCAATCGGTGACCATCAATCTGGAAGATGATATTGACATCAGCAGAGGAGACATGATCGTACGCGAGCACAATCAGCCGGAGCCACAACAGGATATAGAAGCCATGCTGTGCTGGATGAATAACGATGCGATGAGTCCGCGAGCCAAGTATGCGATCAAACACACGAGCGTTGAAGCGCGGGCAATGATTAAGCAGGTGTTGTATAAGGTAGATATCAATACCTTACACCGTCAGGAGGAATATGATACGGTGGGTATGAACGATATCATTCGTGTAAAAATGCGTACAACCAAGCCGTTGTTAGTAGACGAATACAATCAGAATAAAGGTACGGGGAGTTTTATTCTGATCGATGAAAGTACTAATGAAACCGTTGCTGCGGGAATGGTGATCTAGCCCGATGCCTTCAAGGCGGAACTGTTTCTTATTGCTATTTCTTGTTTATGATTCCTTATAGCTTTAAACAGCGTTAGTTTAGAATTGAAAAATGGAAATACAATAAAAAACTGAACAATAAACTAATAATGAAATCTTGGATTTAACTAATCACTTAAATACCGCTATAAATGCTGCATTAGAAGCAGGAAAACGCATTCTTGAGATCTACCATAACGAAGATTTTGATGTAGACTTTAAGAGTGACGCTTCACCCCTTACCAAAGCCGATACCGCAAGTCATCACATTATAATGTCTTATTTGGAAAAAACCGGTATTCCTGTGCTTTCAGAGGAAGGGAAAGATATAGCGTATGAAACTCGAAACGAGTGGGAATATCTGTGGATTGTAGATCCTATAGACGGCACTAAGGAGTTTATCAAAAAGAACGGAGAGTTTACGGTAAACATCGCATTGATTCAAAACGGGGTTCCGATACTGGGGGTGATCTATGTGCCGGTGCTGCAAGAGTTGTTTTACGCCGCTAAAGATCTAGGTTCTTTTAAAGCCTTTGAAATCTCAACAACAGCAACAGAATCAGAGGTGTTAGCTGCGGGACAGCAATTGCCATTAGCTCAAGAACGACGACAGTACACCGCAGTAGCCAGTAAATCTCATTTGTCTCGGGAAACGGAGGACTATATCAAGGGGCTGGAAGCTGAATACGGCGAAGTCGCAATGATTTCTAAAGGGAGCTCCTTAAAGCTGTGTATGGTCGCTGAAGGTAAAGCCGATTGTTATCCGCGTTTTGCTCCTACAATGGAGTGGGATACGGCTGCTGGGAGTGCGATCTGTAAGTATGCCGGGAAAACCGTTTTGGATTGGGAGACTAAAAAAGAAATGGTTTACAATAGAGCTGATCTATTGAATAATTGGTTTTTGGTTGAATAATTCTTTAAATATTTTAGGTTTTGTTGGGAAAAACTAGAAATTCTTTATTTTCTTCACTTGAAGTCAAAAAATATGTTTCCAATACGGGGTATATGTTTTTCGGGAAAATTCTAAATAGTTTTTTAGCATTATTCACCGGAATTTATATTGCAAGATATTTGGCGCCTACAGACTTTGGGTTATACCAATATGCTTCTAGTTACATAATTCTTTTTGGCGCATTTGCAAGTTTAGGCCTTAGGGATATTTTCATTAAAGAAATCGTAAACGCCCAGAAGTCAGAAAGTATAATTCTTGGAACAATTTTAAATCTAAGAATATTATCAGGGTTTGTTTTTTCTCTTTTAGCTATACTAGCTAGTTATTTTACAAACGAATCAGATATATCAAGATTGTTAATAATTGTATGTTCTATATCATTAATCTTTGAATCAGCAGAAATTTTAGACTATTGGTTTCAAGCTAAAGTCTTAGCAAAAAGATCTCAGATAGCAAATGTTATTTCTTTATTAGTAGCATCTTCAATCAAAATATTATTCATTTATTTATCACTCTCAGTTGTTTATTTCTCTATATCAATTGTTTTATACTCAGCTTTTCGTTTGTTATTAATGATTTGGCAATTTCAAAAACAAGGAGCAGTAATTAAGATTTTTAGTTTTGATTTGGAAATTATAAAGGATTTTCTGTTTCATAGTTGGCCCTTAATAATTGCCAGTCTAAGTACGGTGATTGCTATGAAAATAGACCAAGTTATGATAATGCAAATGATGAGTGCGGCGAGCACGGGCATCTATGCTGCGGGTATAAAATTAGCAGAGGCTTCAAGTTTTTTGCCAACTATTATTGTGACTTCTATTTTTCCAAAGTTGATCCAGTTGCATAGAAAGCCAAATTTTTGGCTAAGATACAGGCAAATATTTAAATATGTTTTTTGGGCCTTAATTGTTTTAAGTTTGATGGTGACTTTTCTATCAGGTTTTATTATAAATTTATTTTTTGGCCTCGAATATCAGGGCGCAGCACAAGTACTTGCTATATACATATGGACATTACCTTTAAGTTTTTCGGGTATGATGACTGTAAAATATATGCTATTGTTAAACAAAACTAAAGCTATATTTATTCGACAGTTAATAGCAACCGTTGGCAATATCCTTTTAAATTTGATTTTGATACCAAAGTATGGCTTTGTGGGAGCTGCTTTTTCAACAATTGTCCCTCAATTTTTAATAAATACTTTTTACGATTTTGTCGATAAGGACTTAAAAGAAATTTTAAAAATAAAAAAGGAAATAGTAACATTTAATTTTTTTGGAAGATGAATATGAATAAAATTTTTGTTCACATTGGTTATCCTAAATCAGCAAGTACCACATTGCAAAAAAATGTATTTGAGGTGCATTCCGAAATTCTCAATCTTGGTCTTTTTGGAACTGAAAATATAGGTAAGGACACATATAATATTTCAAATTCAAATATTTATCTAAATGATTCATCTCTTCGTAATTTTTATGATACTATAACATCTTCGCATAGTATCGAATATTCAAAAAGTAATGTTTTAGAACAGATGCAAGGGATTTTTAAGAAATATATAATGGACTGCGAAGGGAAAAAAAAGGCGACGGTCTTTAGTCACGAGCTTCTTACATCTGTCAATTTCAGTCATCCTGACATAGGCTTAAAAGCCACGAGGATAAAAGAGGTTTTTCCAAATGCCAAAATTATAATTGTAATTCGAAATCAAATTGATTTTTTGCTTTCTCAATACAGAGACCAGCCTTTTGATCCAAGAAATTTTTCGTGTGGTAGACATGTTAAACCAGATAAGTGGATTGAAATTGCATTAAAAAATGATTTACCTTTATTGAAATCTTTGAAATATAACGAAGTTGTAAAACTTTATTTCGAATTATTTTCGAAAGACAATGTAAAGGTTTTGCATTTTGAGGATTTAATATTGGACAAACACAGGTTTGCAACTGATCTTTCTTCATTCATGAATATCTCTTTGGAAGAGACTATTGATTCTTTGAACAAAGAGAAGCAAAATGACGGAACCACTCATTATCATAATGTCTTTAGGAGAATATTGCGTAAATATCCTATCGTTTTTAATATTTCAAAAAACATACCGAAAAATTTCTTGATACCTATAAAAAATACAATCGAAAGAAAAATGCAAAGAGGTAGAAAAGCAAGATATTCATTCAATGAATTTACAATCCAAACTCTTAAGGAATATTATAAGTCCAGTAACGTTGAATTGAATGACCTTTTAGATTTAAAGGATTATGAATATTGAAGAAATCGAATTATTCTAAAATGAAAGTTGCATTTTACATTGACACAAGGGGTATAGAGGATGTGAATTTCGATGATTTAGATCAATCAAATCCTGGTATTGGAGGCAGTGAATATGCATTGCTGTTTTTATTGAGTCATTTAGTTAAAAATGGTCAACAAGATTTAGAATTTCTATTATTTAGTAATAGTATTATTAATTTGAATTTTATAGAACCTACAATTGTTAATGATTTAAATGACTCCTTTGAGTTAGCAATTAATCTTCAAGTCAACTTGTTAGTTCTTAAACATAACAGCAACCTAAAAGAATGTATCAATAAACTTAAAATTCCAACTATAATTTGGGCGCATAATTTTATAACGTTTGGTATGCTTCAAAATTATTGCAAAAATGAAAAAATATCAAGAATAGTTAACGTAAGTAGAGGGCAATTAAATACATATCGTGACCATCTTGCTTTTAACAAGTCAACATATATTTATAACGCTGTAAATACTTCATATTTTGAGTCAGGTTTAAATTTTTTTGAAAGGTCAAAGATAGTAACCTATGTAGGAAGTATTGTAAAGGCAAAGGGTTTTCATGTTTTAGCAAGAATTTGGAAAAAAGTTTTAATAATTCATCCTAATGCTGAACTTCACGTAATTGGATCAGGAAAATTATATAATCGTTCCCAGAAATTAGGAGATTACGGTATAGCTGAAAAATCTTATGAAAAAGAATTCATAAAATTTATTACAGATGAGAATGGGAACCTTTTAAAATCAATAATATTTCACGGTGTACTCGGCAAGGAAAAGAATGTAATTTTAGAAAAGACCAAAGTGGGTGTGCCTAATCCCTCAGGTAATACAGAAACATTTGGATATACTGCCATTGAAATGCAAGGTTTTGGTGCACTGATTACAACGAGGCTTTCTATAGGATATGTAGAAACTGTGTATAAAAAAAAATATTTGTATCAAGAAGAAAACGAATTAGAAACCTATTTAATTTCTGCACTAGCACAAAATTCAAATGAATACGAGAATACTTCAAAATATCTAAAAGAAAATTTTGATATAAAAATAGTTTCTGAAAGATGGCAAAATTTATTTAAAAAAATAAAAGAAAGTGAACCAAATTCTGTAGTTCCTTTGGAGTATTCAGATAATAATTATACAAAATTCAAAGATTTTTTAAGACGCATTAAGACCACTCTACCATTTGGATATCATATTTTACCATCTTTATTATTTTTTAAATCATTGAAACATAAATTCAAAAAAAAATTTCTTTGAAAGAACCATTTTTGTCAATTATTATTCCGGTTTATAATGTAGAAGATTACATTGAACAATGCTTAGCATCTATATATTCACAAGATATTAACTTTTTAGATCTTGAGATTATAATTGTTGATGATGGTACACAGGATAAAAGTATTGCCACCGTTGAAAATTTTTTAAACTTTCCAAATATTAAATTAATAGCACAAAAAAATTCAGGCCTTAGTGTAGCTAGAAACAATGGATTGGAGTTAGCAAAAGGGAAATATGTTTGGTTTGTTGATAGTGATGATTGGCTTATTGAAAATTCGCTAAATGTTTTATTTGAATCTCTTAAAAAATTTCCTGAAATAGATATATTTATTACTCCTTTAAAAAAGGTGTACCCCTCGAAGAAAATTTCTGAATTAGATCTTTTTATAGACCATAATTTAATTGTTAAGGGCAAAAATTATTTATTCCAAAGATTTCCAGTTGGAGCTGCGCAGCGTTTCATTATCAAAAGAGATTTTTTGGAAAAAACAAAGATAAAGTTTTATCCACAGCTCTTGCATGAAGATGCATTATTTGGCCCTCAGCTCATTTACAATGCAAATCTAGTACTGGTGTTTAAAAATGCTTTATACAACTATAGAATAAGAGAATCTGGTTCAATTATGTCCTCGTGGAGAGCTAAAAATTCATTTGACCTAATTTTTATTCATAAAGAATTGGTTAACTTTCTAAATCAATCAATAGAAAATAAAATAGATCGTGTAAAGTTTTTAAATCTTATACATCAGGTTATTTTAATGTCTTTTAGATTTGCCGGCGAAAAAATCGATTCAGCGGAATTTGAAGAGTTTTATAAAAATCAAAGAAAATATATCAAAAGGCAGTTTTTAATACTTTTAACAAAAGATACAGTGGCTATTTTTGGATTTAAAAGGTTTTTGAAGTACTTGCTATATTATATTTCACCTCTAACTACTTTTAAAATCTCAAATAAGTTTTAAGGCTTATAGATGTAGTTAAAGTATTTTTCTCTTAAAGTAATACAATGGTTAAACTTATTTATGACTCTAATCTAACAGGTCATCACTTAGAATATATATTGCACATCGCAAAATATGTTTCAGATACAAAATTAGAGGATAAATATATTTTCGTGGTACCAGTATCTTTTAAAGTGAATAATGCGCAAATCATAAATGAAAGCAAGGACATTATTGTCTGGGAATTTTTGTCTCAAGGAATTGTTGATGAATTGAAAAATATAAGTTTGCTAAAAAGATCCTTCAAAGAATTTGGTTTGGTCAAACAGTATGCTAATCATTATTCAGTAAATAAAGTTTATTTACTTTATTTCAACGTATTTCAGTTAGCATTGTGTTTCAGAAAGACTAATTTTTTTATTTCTGGTATTCTTTTTCTACAGTTTAGCAGAATGCAAAAAAGAGGTTTAACTAATTATTTAAAGTATTATAGAAAAAAAATAATTACTCAATTGTATTCAACAAATAAATCAATTGAGTCTGTGTTTATTTTAAATGATCGTAAATCAGTTCAATACTTGAATAAATTGTCTGACAGAAATATTTTTAAATGGCTGCCTGACCCTATACCAAATTATAAAGAAGAAAAAGGGTTTGATCTTTTTGATTTTTACGGTCTTGATAAAAACACTAAGGTTTTTTTACATCCCGGCAGTATAACTCCTAGAAAAGGTACTTATGAAATACTAGGAGCCATTGATAAATTAAGTAAAGAAGTAAGTGATCAAATAGCTATCTTAATCGTAGGAAAAGCAAATGCTTCAGTCGAGGCTGTAATACAGAAGAAAATTAAAAATTTAAAGAATCAAGATTTTAGCATAATATTTGATAATAATTTTGTTTCCAACGAGAGGTTGAAATCTCTTTTTCTACAGTCTTACGCAATCCTGATACCTTATAAAAATCCTGAAGCATCTTCCGGCATTTTTGGTCACGCATTGAGCAACAGAAAACCAATGATAGGCAACAAAAATGGGTTGCTAGGAGAGTTGATATCTGATCAGCAATTAGGATTAACCCTAGATGAAATAACCGCTCAGGAAATTGCTGATAAAATAGCATATATGATCATAAATAAGCGCAAGGTTAATGTGAACGAATTGAATTTGGAAGAATTTTCTCCTGATAATTTTGTTCAAATTATTTTAGAATAGATGAAGAAAGTTCTTATAGTTGGGTACTCTCGATCGGGCACAACCCTTGTTTCTAAAGTTTTTAGTCTCATCGACAAGGTTTATGTTGAAGTTGAGCCGCACGCAACTTGGAGACTAGGTAATTTTAGATATTTGAACGATGAGGATTATTCTATTTCAGATAAAATCGTTACACGCATTCGAGAAAAGTTATTGAAGGACGTTCCTTCTGACTACGTGTTTGTTGAAAAATCACCTATTAACAGTTTACGACCGCATTTAGTACACGCTGTTTTTCCTGATGCTAAAATTATTTTTATTGAACGTGATCCGGTAAAGTGCATAAAGTCAAATTATAAATTTGCCAAAAAAGGGTACTCTTTTAGTCTTTCAGTAATTTTAAAAAAATATTCTTCTACCAAAGTGAAGTTTGATAAAACGAATAATAATAAAAAAGATAATTTTCATTCAAAGAGTATCAAGGAGCAAATAGATTTTAAAGATGTTTTTGGACTCTCGCTGTATGCTCTCCAAATGTCTTTGATCAAGATGTTTAAAACTGTGCCCTTTGGTCCTAAAATAAAAGGATTTACTTCTATAATAAAACAAAAAGGGTTAATAGCGTATTATATCGAAGCGCTCAAGAGCGTTGAAACTTATAGGTGTGATTATGAAAGGTTGTATCAGGATAATTTTAAACACTTTTATTTAGAAGATTTTTTAGCAAATAAGGAAATCCAAAGGCAAATGCTCGAATTTTCTGGTGTACCTTATAACAATGAAAATCTCATAGAGATCGAAGGCCTTTTTTCAAAAAGTGAAAATTCTCGAGAAGAATTGTTAGATAGACAAATACAAAAACATCTAGATGACCATTAAAAATAATGTCTCTTTTAATAACAAAGTTTTTTTCTATCTTTTTTCTGTACTTATTTTTTTAAGTTCATTTAAAGCAAAAAATGCAAAAGAAGAAGCTTTAACTTATAGTATACCTGCTCCTTTAGAAGTTTTATCCAATTTATCTAATTACTTTATAGTATTCATTTTACTTGTATTGAATATAAAACTTTTATCATATCGCGCAAAGATTTCAAGACCGTTAGTATTGCTTTTTATTTTTGAATTAGTTCTAATATTAACTGAGTTTTACATTGATGGTGATCTTAATAGTCTAATAATAAATTTAGGTTTTACCATTCTTATTGTTGTTTTTTTTTCGAGGGCTCATTTTGTTTTTCAAGAGAATGTCGAAAAGTATTCTTTTTTTAATTCTATTTTTTTTGGAAGTTTTTGTTTTATTTTTCTTAACGCTATTGTTGTTATATTAGGTCTTGGTAATGTAATTTGGAATGGTAGACTCTTTGGCTTAACAAGTCATCCTAATTTTATAGGTTTGTATGCCGCAATATTTGCAAGCTTTACATTTTATAAGTTATACAATCAATGTAATAAACTAAAGAATATCTTATTTTACACCATTTCCTTAATCCTAGGTATTTATATTGTTGTAATTACGGGTTCGAGAACTGCTTTATTGTTCGCTCTTTTAGCAATTTCCTCAAATGTATTCTTTTCATTGAAAAGATACGATAGTAAGATTATGGTATTGTTGTTGTCCTCTATTTTTGTTCTTTTATTTTTTGGTTATTTGTCTATAGATGACCTAGATTATACAGGGAGAAGCAATACACGGGTAAACGCTTGGTCCAACTTATTAAAACAAATTGAAGAAACCGGTCTTTTTGGTATCGGAAGAGGACGTGGATATACTGCTAACTCATATTTTTATGCGGTAGTTGCTAATGGATTTTTGGGTTCTACATTACTTTTTTTAGTTATAATAGACGATGTTAAAAATCTCTTATATACGCAAGTCTACAATATATTTTACACCTCTATTTTAATCCCAATGCTTATATGTGCTTTTCTAGAAGGGTTTTTATTGGATACCATTAGCTTACCTATTTTAGTATTTTGGTCTTTGCAGACAGGTTTACTAAAAGTTAAGGTTTAATGTTGTTTCTTCAACCCTCCATACCGCACTACAGAACAGATTTTTTTCGAGGAGTAGCAAAATTTTATACAATAAAAGTATTTGTTTCAAGCGATACTAATAGAATCAAGGAAAGTAAGTTTGAGTTATCTACTTTTAAAGCTGTTAAAATTACTTCTTTAAAAATAGGTCCATTTCTTTTGTACAATCCGTTGCCCTTTATAATTTCAAAAGAGGGTGTCGTTTTAATGCTTAATTTTTGCCATCTTACAACGTGGTTTGTCTTATTATGTAGAAGGATAGTTAATAGAGATACCATCCTGTGGGGACACGGTATTTCAGTAAAACGATATATGGATGAGTCTTCAAAACCTTCATCCTTAATTAAATGGCAAATTAAATTATCTAATTTGGTATGGTTGTATACAGAAAAAGAAAAGAAAATTTGGTGTAATGAGGGTATTTCCCCCAAGAAAATAGTTGCCCTAGATAACACCTTAAGTGATGTGGAGCGTATTTTAGCATTTAAACCAACCAAAAATAAAGCAGCTTTAAAAATTGAAAATAAAATCAAGTATGACCGTGTATGTATATTTTCTGCACGTTTCACCCTTAAAGAACGAAGAGCAGATTTGTTAAAAAAAATTATTGAAGCTACACCGGACGTAGGTTTTGTAATAATAGGAGAAGGACCGTATAAGCCTGATTTTTCTGTCTTTGACAATGTGTATGATTTTGGTGCTCTTTATGATAATGCTAAGAAAGAAGAGTTATTTAGTCTTGCAGATATTTACCTACAGCCTGCTTGGTTAGGGCTTTCCATAGTAGAAGCGATGGCTTATGGTTTGCCAATATTTACATTAGCTCGAAGTAAGGAAATAAAACAATGCGTAGAGTATTATTATTTAGAAGAGAGTAAAGCAGGAGTGATTTGTGAAGATGTCGATGCCTTGGTAACAGCTATTAATTCTTGTGAGCAATCGAGATTGCTAGAGATGGGTAATAGTGCGAGAGTTTATATAGCAGATAATTTATTAATGAATAATATGGTTAATAATGCTGTAGAATCTATAAAATCTTTAGAATATTGAAAGTATTGCATATTCTTACTTCATTAAACCCGATTGCCGGAGGCGTTGCCAAAGCCGTTGATCTAGCCGTATGTGCTTTAGATAGTGTAGGTTTTGCTAGCGAGGTGGTTTGCTTTGATGAACCTGAGGCAAGCTTTCTTCGCTCAAAACATTATGAGGTCTATGCCTTAGGTCCTGCAAATAATATGTATTCCTATACAGAAAACTTTAAAGAATGGGCCAGGGTACACCTAAGAAATTATGATCATATAATCCTTCATGGGCTTTGGCAGTACTCTAGTTACGGGGGGTATTTGTTTTGGAGAAAATATGCATCAACATCGTCGCTGTGGGTAATGCCTCATGGCATGCTAGATCCCTATTTTCAAAAAGCAAAAGACCGCCGATTGAAAGCCATTCGAAATTGGTTTTTTTGGAAATTTCTGGAGCGTCAAGTAGTGAATAATTCTAATGGTTTGCTCTTTACTTGTCTAGATGAGTTAAAGTTGGCACGAACTACTTTCAAACCCTACAATCCAAAAAGTGAAATAGTGGTAGGTTTGGGGATAGATAGTCCAATTTCCTATTCATATTCTCTTAGTGAAGCATTCAAGAGTACTATACCTGCTTTAAATGAAAGGCCTTATTTTCTTTTCTTAGGACGTGTTGATTCTAAAAAGGGCGTTGATTTATTGGTTAAAGCGTATCGAAGTCTAAGAGTGAAGCATGCAGATATTCCTGATTTGGTGATCGCTGGGCCGGGTTTGGAATCAGCTTATGGTCAGCAGGTTTTAAGTGATGCTGCTGGAGATGATAGAATCCATTTTCCGGGAATGCTACAAGGTGCGGCGAAGTGGGGAGCCCTATATGGTGCTCAAAATTTTATACTTCCCAGTCACCAAGAAAATTTTGGAATTGCAGTGGTGGAGGCTTTGGCGTGTGGCACCCCGGTACTGATTAGCAAACAAGTAAATATATGGAGGGAAATTATTAAAGAGGAAGCCGGTATAGCAGAAGCGGATACCCTTGAAGGAACTATTAACCTTTTGGAGCGTTGGTTAAACTTCTCTGAAGAGCAGAGGAGGTTGAAGAAAGATAATGCCTCAAAAGCATATCGACAGTATTTTACCACTAATGCATTTGGTGAAAATTTAAGGGTTCTATTTAATAAATAACTTTATGGTTGGTACACGTCTGGATCAATTTGATAATAGGAACTTTTCTAAAAAGGCAGGTGTTGTCAAGCAATTTATATGGTTGACATGCAATGCTTTTATATTGAGATCAGGATGGTTTCCATTTATGACTCCTAAAATTTACTTGCTAAAGCTTTTTGGGGCAAAGATTGGAAATGGTTTTGTTATTAAAACTGGGGTAAGTATCAAATTTCCTTGGAAGTTAATAATAGGAAATTACGTCTGGCTTGGAGAAAATACTTGGATTGATAACCTGGATCAGGTTACTATAGGGGACCATGTTTGTATTTCGCAAGGAGCGATGTTGCTTACTGGTAATCATGATTATACTGTTTCTACCTTTGATTACCGCAATGGTCCTATTATCTTAAAGGCCGGAGTATGGGTAGGAGCAAAGGCAGTGGTTTGCCCGGGAGTGACTTGTAATAGCCATGCGGTGCTTTCGGTTGGCTCTGTAGCAACAAAAGATCTGGAAGCCTACACTATCAATCAGGGCAATCCAGCTAGACCCGTTCGTAAACGCAGTGTTAAATAGAATGAAACGAATACTCGTAACCGGCGGTGCCGGTTTTATCGGCTCGCATCTGTGTAAACAGTTGCTCCAAGAAGGCCATGAAGTCCTGTGTTTGGATAATTACTTCACCGGGAGTAAGGAACATATCGTAGACCTGTTGGCCAATCCGTATTTTGAATTGATACGGCATGATATTACCGAGCCTTTTTATGCTGAGGTGGATGAGATCTATAATTTAGCCTGCCCTGCCAGCCCGGTGCACTACCAGTATAACCCTATTAAAACCATCAAGACTTCGGTAATGGGGGCGATCAACATGCTGGGGTTAGCGAAACGGGTTAAGGTAAAGATCTTACAGGCCAGTACTTCGGAGGTGTATGGAGATCCTGCGGTACATCCACAACCCGAAAGCTATTGGGGACATGTGAATCCTATAGGGCCGCGTTCGTGCTATGATGAAGGCAAGCGGTGTGCAGAAACTTTGTTTATGGATTACCATACTCAAAATGGGGTTGCGATCAAGATCGCCCGAATTTTTAATACCTACGGCCCGCATATGAACATCAACGACGGGCGGGTGGTGTCTAATTTTATTGTGCAGGCCCTGCGTGGGGAACCTTTAACCATTTTTGGTGATGGGAGTCAAACGCGAAGTTTTCAATATGTTGATGACCTAATTCATGGTTTGACTCGGTTGATGGGCACTGAAGCTCAAGTCACCGGCCCCATCAATCTTGGGAATCCTCAAGAATGTACCATGTTGCAATTGGCGCAGACTATTCTAGAATTGACAGGCTCGGCTTCTCGACTCGTGTTTCAGCCTTTACCTCAAGACGACCCCCAACAACGCCGGCCTGATATCTCTAGAGCCAAGGCTTTGCTCCAAGGCTGGGAGCCTCAGATTGACTTGCAGGAGGGTTTGCGAGAGACGATTACCTATTTTGAAAGTGTATTGCGCCGAGATCTATAGGCAGTCTTATTGCCTTGTTTTAATCATAAAATGAAATGCTTAGATTTTTAAGTATAGCCATTTTAAGCATTGTAGTACCATTAATATTTTAACCTTTTAGTTGTTTTGAAAATATCTGTCATCACTATTGTATACAATAACAAAGCGACGATTCGTTCGTGTATTAAAGCGGTACTGGCTCAAGATTATCCTGATATAGAACATGTGGTGATCGATGGTGGCTCTACCGATGGGACGCAGGCTATTATTGAAGACTACAAGGAACGTTTGGGGTATTATATTTCCGAACCGGATAAAGGCTTGTATAACGCTTTAAATAAAGGAATAAAAGCAGCTACCGGGGATATCATTGGGATTCTGCATTCCGACGATTTTTATCCTAAAGCAAGTACCTTAAGTGAGATCGTGAAGGCTTTTCAAAGCAGTAGCGCCGATATCGTCTATGGGAATGGGATGTTTGTGGCTCGGGAACAACCTGATGCGGTGAAGCGCATTTATACAGCGAAGCCCTTTCGATCCCGTTATCTTAAGTATGGGTGGGTACCCTTGCATACGACCATCTATGTCAAAAAAGAAGTCTTTGAAACTTATGGTTTGTTTGAGGAGCAGTATCGGATCGCCAGTGATTATGAGATCACGCTGCGTTGGCTAAGCAATCCTAAGCTGAAAACTTACTTTATCAACGATTGGTTGGTCAAAATGCGGCTTGGAGGTAAAAGTACCACCCCCGCCTTACAAAAAATAAAGTCTAAAGAAGATTTAGATATCATTCACCGATATCCCCTTTGGGGTTCCATAACCTTAGCCTTTAAAATAGGCCGTAAGATCCCACAATACTTGATACCTAAGCTTCGAAAGCTCTCTTAAGACTGATCCCTAGTATAATTACTTATGAAACGCTCTGCACTTATCGTCCCCATTAGTATTTTGATCCATTTAAGCTTGCTGAATGGGATGCTTGCTTGGTTTATACCCAACTTGTATTTTGACATTAATTCTATCCTGTTTTTTAATGCCACGTGGTTGTTGAGTGCTTATGCGATCGATTACTATCCTACTTCCCGGAAAGAACGCTTTTTTACCAATATCCATAAACCCATTCAGCTGTATTTGCTGTTTACGCTGGGCTATTTTGCGTGGTTTAGCCTGAGTCAAACGCCACTTCATTCTATTGCCTATCACCGCAATGTACTGTTGTGCTTATTTGGAAGTTTGCTACTTTATCGCATCCTGTTTTATTATGCCCGAGGGAAATATCGGGAAGTAGGCGGGAATGCGGTGAATGTAGTGGTGATCGGCCGCGATCGTAACTTAAAGAAGATCCGTAAGGTGTTTGATGAGCCAGACTTGGGCTATCGGTATCTGGGCTACTTTGACAACGGACATTCTAAAAGCCCTACCTATTTAGGGAAAGTAGAAGAAGCCTTTGCCTATTTTAAGCGTAAAGATGTGCACCAGATCTTTTGTATAGCTTCGCGTTTATCGCAACCTCAGTTATTCAATTTGATGGCCTATGCCGATAATAACCTGATCAAACTGAAGATCGTTCCGGATAATAAGGAGATCTTTACCCGGGCGATGACCATTGAGCTCTATGACAATGTTCCTGTATTGAACTTACGCGAACTGCCACTAGAAACCCCATTTGCTAAAATAGTGAAGCGAAGTTTTGATGTGGTGTTTGCCCTCTTGGTGATCGTAGGGGTGTTGTCATGGTTGAGCCCATTGATCTATTTGCTGCAACGTTTAGACTCTAACGAACCACTATATTTTAAGCAAAAGCGTCACGGGGTAAACCGTAAGGTATTTTGGTGTTATAAGTTTCGATCCATGGCCACCACGGCGGATGCGGATACCAAGATGATGACCAAGAATGATAAACGGGTAACGAAATTGGGACGTATTTTACGACGTACGAGTATTGATGAGTTGCCGCAGTTCTATAACGTGTTGCTCGGGGATATGAGTGTGGTAGGCCCTCGCCCGCATATGGAAGTACATACCGAAAAATACCAAAGCTCGGTAGATAAATATTTGGTACGCCACTTTGTAAAGCCCGGGATCACCGGTTTAGCCCAAGTACGTGGGTATCGCGGCGAGATCATACAGCAGGCCGATATCATCAACCGAACGCGTTTGGATATTTTTTATGTGGAAAAATGGAGCTTGTGGTTGGATGTGAAGATCATTATTAAAACCGTCTTGAATGCGGTACAAGGAGAGGAAAAAGCCTACTAATTTAATTTAAAGCTTTCCCCTTAAAAAGATAATCTTATTTTTGAGCAAATTTTATAGATGAAGTCTTCTTATTTTAACATGCTGTGCTGGGTTACTATGATCCTATGCTTTAGTTCTTGCGTTTCTCGGAAAGATACTACGTATTTTTACGAACCGGATGAATTGGAAGTACCGGCTCTAATTGCTATGGAACAACCGGCAAAATCATTTATTACGATTCAGCCGAATGATGAACTGACCATTACGGTAAGTGCTATTGAACAGGAAGCAGCACTTCCGTTTAACCCTCCTGTAGTCGGAGCGAGTAATGTTTCAAATGGTGCTGTTAGTGTAGGAGGAACCCCTCAGCTACAAACGTATTTAGTGGATAGTAATGGGAATATCGAATTTCCGGTATTGGGAACGATTTACGTGAGGGGGCTGACCCGGGTAGCCTTGGCTGAGAAATTAAAAGGTATGATCGCTGCTTACGTCACCAATCCCATCGTGAATGTAAAACTTTCCAATTTTCAGGTTTCGGTGTTGGGAGCCGTGCAACGACCGGGAACTTATACGATTTCTAATGAATATCTTACCATCCCTAAAGCCTTGGGGTTGGCTGGCGATATGCAAATCTATGGACGGCGGGATAATGTCCTAGTGATGCGCGAAGAAAATGGAAAGGTTACGAAAGCCTATTTGGACTTGACCGATAACAGTGTGATTGATTCCGAGTATTACTACCTGAAGCAAAATGATGTACTCTATGTGGAGTTGAACGATTCGCAACGCCAGGCCGGCAGTTTAAATCCGAATAGCGGCTTGTTTATTTCGGTTGCTTCGGTATTGATCTCACTGGTGGTGCTTTTTGTACGCTAATTTAAACTGATTTTTTAAGGGATTTTATGAACGAACTGAATCAACAAAACGAAGAAATCAATCTGCGTGAAGAATTAGACAAATACTTACGCTATTGGCCGTGGTTTCTTGTTGGGGTTTTTACCTGTCTATTAATCGCCTTTGTCTATTTAAAACTGACCATCCCGGTATATGATACTGTGGCCAGTGTAATCATTAAGGATGAAGAAAGCAAAGGTGGCGGCTTAGGCGCCGGGGCTGAGTTTGCCGACTTGGGTTTGTTAGGAGGTATGAGTACCAACTCTATTGAGAACGAAATCGGTTTGCTGAAATCCCGACGTTTGATGATCAATACGGTTCAGGCTTTAAAGTTGAATGTCGTTTATTATGATCTGGATGGGGTGAAAACGGATGAACTCTACGCAAATACGCCCTATGTTATAGAAGTGGTTTCTTTAGAAGAGGCAGCTTTACTCGGAGCTAAAACAAAGGGTCTGCATCAGTTTACCGTGGAGCACACGGGATCCAATGACGAATTGCTACTGACCTTTCCGGAAAGTGGTGCAACGCAGACCGTGAGGGTAGGGGAACTGTTTCAATTGGAGTACGGAACCTTTATACTTAAACAGAATCCTGAACCTGTGCTTAAGGAGCGGGTATTGATCGAATTGCGTACGATCCCATCAGTAGCTGACAGCTATAGGGAAGCAGTACAGATCAATTTGACGGATGATAATGCGACCTTATTGGAATTACGGTTAGGAAGCCCAGTCAAGCAAAAAGCCCAGGATATTTTGGATCAATTGATCTTTGAGTATAATAAAGAAGCCATTGAAGATAAAAATGAGGTTGCGGTGAATACCGCTAAATTTATCGACGAACGTTTACAAATTATCAGTGGGGAGTTAGATACCGTAGAAGTTGGGTTGGAAAGTTTTAAAGAACAAAACAGCTTAACCAATATAGAAACCGAGTCCCAGTTGATCGTAGAAAACGCCAGTGAATACCGCAAGCGGGAACAAGAGATTCAAACGCAACTTTCCATCGCGCAATCCATCATTAACTATTTGCAAGAGGATGCGGATACGGGATTATTGCCGGCAGATATTGGTTTAGAAGGGGAATCGGTGAATGCACAGATCGCAAGTTATAACGAATTGGTCTTGGAACGCAATCGAATCTTAAGCGGGGCTACCGATAAAAACCCTACGGTTTTGCGGCTTAACAATCAGATCGAGCAATTGCGTCAGACCATTTTAGGTGGTTTAGAACGTACGGTATCGAGTTTAGAAATCAGTTTGCGTGACCTGAGACAGCAAAGCCGATTTATCGGGGCGCAAATCGCCACAGTACCCAATAAAGAACGTCAATTTCGGGATATTTCTAGACAGCAAGAGATCAAAGAGGCACTTTATATCTTTTTATTGCAAAAGCGGGAAGAAAATTCCTTGTCTTTAGCCGCAACTTCTCCGAAAGCGAAGATCGTAGATTCGGCTTATAGTTTGAATATCCCCTTGTCACCAAAGCCCAAAATTGTTTTAGCAGCAGCCTTCCTTATAGGTTTAGCGATTCCATTTTTAGTGATTTATATTCGACGCCTTTTAAATAATAAAATCGAGCGCCGGGAAGATATTGAAAAGCTTACCAAGAGTATTCCTATTATTGGGGAATTACCACGGATTGCGAAAGGGGAAAGCGATTTGATCGAAGAAAATGACCGTTCGGTATTGGCAGAATCCTTTCGGATTTTGACGACCAACCTGCAGTATTTGTTGGTGAATGCGAAGCATGAAGGTAAGGGGTATTGTATTTATACTACCTCTACAGTCAAAGGGGAGGGTAAAACCTTTACCAGTATCAACTTAGCCATGACTTTAGCCAATACCGGGAAAAAGGTGGTGATCATCGGGGCCGACTTGCGGAATCCGCAATTGCAGCGTTATGATACCGAATCGAAAAGCTTTTTAGGGGTAAGTGATTATCTCGTGAATGATGATCATGCTTTGAATACCTTGATCAATGATTCCAAATTCCACCCGAATTTAAAGTTGTTTTTGTCGGGAAGTATTCCTCCGAACCCTTCTGAGTTGTTGCGTCAAAAGAAATTTGGTGCGATGTTAGACGAGTTACGGGAACGATTCGACTATGTAATCGTAGATACTGCGCCCTCTATGTTGGTTGCTGATACGTTCTTGATCAGTCAGTATGCTGACCTCATCATCTACGTGACGCGTGCGGGATATACCGAAAAACGCTTGCTACAATTTGCCATAGATTCTCAGAATGATGGGAAATTGCATGACATCAGTTTTGTGATCAATGATGTGAAAACGGCTAATTTTGGATATGGGAATAAATATGGCTATGCTTATGGGCAGGAAAAGGCATCCTTATGGGAGCGTTTTAAAAAGAGTTTTTAATGGTGTTTAGGTTCTAGCTTATAGTCGATAGGCTTAAAAAAAAGGATGCTGTATTGGTGTCCTTTTTTTTGTTTAAGGTTTGTTGTTCCTGATTCCCTATTTAGTGTTTGTTATTCATTATTCTGTTTTTGTTGTTTTGGGTTTATAATTCCTTATTCTTTATTTATTGTTTGTGGTTTTCTGTTTCTCGTTGCGGGTTACGCGGTAGCTTATAGTTTTTAGTCGATAGCTTTTAGTATTGAGGTGCTATACTAGAGTCTATTATTGTTTACTGTTTGTTGTTCCTGATTCTCTATTTATTGTTTGTTATTCATTATTCTGTGTTTGTTGTTTTGGGTTTATAATTCCTTATTCTTTATTTATTGTTTGTGGTTTTCTATTTCTCGTTTTGGGTTACGTGGTAGCTTATGGCTTTAAGTCGATAGGTTTAAGCTAAAAGGATTACATTTCAGTATATTAATGCAACTATTGAACGCCTCATACTTGCTGCTTCAGCTCCTAATCCTGACGTAATAGGTTAAAAATGCTATATTTAAACCCATAGAAACAACTTATACAAATAACGTATTAACGCTATTTAATTCACCAGATGACAAACCACAACTACTATGCAATTATAATGGCCGGGGGCGTTGGTTCCCGTTTTTGGCCACTGAGTAAAGCAAGTTATCCTAAGCAATTTCATGATATTTTAGGTGCCGGAGAAACCTTGATCCAGCGCACTTTTGGACGTTTGTCTCAAACCGTACCTTCAGAAAACGTGTTGGTTTTAACTAATGAAAAGTACAAAGGCTTGGTAAACGAGCAACTTCCTGAAGTTAGAGATGAGAATATCGTTTTAGAACCTGCGATGCGCAATACTGCACCATGTATTTTGCTGGCTGCGCTAAAGATCTATAAAGCCAATCCTGACGGAGTAATGATCGTAGCACCTAGCGATCACTGGATCGAAAATGAGAAGGCCTTTTTAACGGACTTAAATACGGCTTTTGAAGCGTGTGCTGAAGATGCTTCGGAAGAAAAACTGCTGGTTACCTTGGGTATCGAACCTACTTTTCCGCATACCGGCTACGGCTACATTCAGTATAATGCTTCAACTGCCGCTGTGAAAGGGGTGGAAGCTTTTAAGGAAAAGCCCGATTATGAAACGGCTAAACAATTTTTAGCAGAGGGAAATTATTCCTGGAATGCCGGAATCTTTATCTGGAGCGCCAGAGCCATTATCGAAGCTTTTGAGAAATACCTTCCGGAAATGTATGCGTTGTTTAACTCAGGTTTTGAGGCTTTAAATACCGAAGCAGAGCAGCAATTTATTTTGGACAACTATGCCAAAGCAGAGAACATCAGTATCGATTACGGGATTCTAGAAAAAAGTGGTCACGTTGGGGTAATCCCGGCAACCTTTGATTGGAGTGATCTTGGGGCGTGGGGTGCACTTTACGACAACTTAGAAAAAGATCAGGATAAAAATGTCATTGTAAATGCTCAAACGGTGTTGCGTGAAGCGCAAGGCAATCTTATTCGTTCTGAAAAAGGGAAAGTGGTTGTCGTAGAAGGACTCAAGGATTATATCGTGGTAGATAGCGATGACGTTTTGGTGATTATACCCAAAGCCAAAGAGCAAGACGTGAAAATTATACGTGCTGAAGTTGAACAACACTTTGGGGCAGACTTGGTTTAGGGAAGGGCTATTCTGCTAGATGATTTTTAAAAGGATGCTGGTATAGGTGTCCTTTTTTGTTTAGGGTTTGTTGTGGCTGATTTCCTATTTAGTGTTTGTTATTCCTTATTCTCGGTATGTTGTTCATTGTTTTAAGTTACTACTTCTAATGCATTGTTCTGAAATTTTGCAAGGTTTCCAAATGATGCCTCTTAAGGTCGTTTTTTAGCAGCAGTTTTCATACTCTATCATGGCCTTTGCCTGGGCTTTGAGTGGGGGATGCCGTTGTATTACTTTTCTTTATTATTATTTTTTGGGAACTTGTGAATCTACTGACGTTGATTGGTGAATTTTTACTACTAATTGTGTTCATTCATTTTCTTTACTAGTACTAATTCGACTAACAAAATTATATAGCACAACAGGTGCATTCCTCTCCCTGCGGTCGTCGGATGCAGAAAAGAAAAGACACTTTTTAATCTGTATTTTCTATTTTTTGAATAGGTCAGATTGAATGTGCCTATAATAATCGTAATAAGAATCGTCTTCCAGAGAGGCACATTTCTTAGGTATTTTTGCCTTATCAGGCAAAATCGCAAAAAGGCTCCTAAATTTTCTCCAAGGCTTCAAAAATTTTTAACGGAGCCTTCTCGCTATACTGAAGAAAAAGATGGCTAAAGAATTGCATTCGTAGTATTGATTTTAGGAAATGCCCTACTATTTCAATCTGTAGTAATCGGTAAAAAATGCTTGCATAAGTATTTTTCGCTTTGAGGGTGATTACGGCAAGCATCTCCCTTAAATTTCTTCTAAGGCTTCAGAAATTTTTAACGGATACCCTTGCTATACTGACCAAAAGGGAACTAAAGCCCTTGAGTATAAACTCTACTCATATCAAAGCTAATCAGTCATCTCGACGTTAGGAGAGATCACACATGGTACTTATTTCCTTACCTAGAATTAGCTTCTCTCCCAATACACTTAAATAAAACCTAAGGTATGGATCGGAATTACTGCAAAGGAGAGTTCATTGCGCGAATGCATTTTGTATTTCTGATTCCGTATTTTCATTTTTATACTAATGAGATAAACAGAATTGCTGCATAGGAAAACCAATCACTTAGAAGTACCTTATCTCGTAAGGCGGCTATAGGTAAGGCTTTTTTACCGGCAGCATCGGCAGTATCGGCAAAATCGGCAGGAATGTACACTGCCGTTAGTATTCAGGTTGATTGCCCAAGTTCTTTGTGGCTTAATCTAAAACCTTTTTACTATGGCTAAACAAGCTGGAATTATCAAGTTGAAAGGCACTATCGGAGATATTGCTTTTTACAAAAGTGGAGACGGGCACATGGCTCGTTTTAAAGGAGGGATCGATAAAAAGCGTATCGCTACCGATCCTGCTTTTCAACGTACCCGAGAAAACGGGGCGGAATTTGGACGCGCCGGCAAAGGCGGTAAATTATTGCGTAGCTCGATGCAGCTGCTCCTGCAGCAGGCTAAAGATGCTAAGGTGGTAAGTCGCTTGACCACCGTTTTGCTGGCAATCATTAAAACGGATACGCTTTCTGCCCGTGGCGCTCGTAATTTGACCCAGGGGGATTTAGGGCTCCTCAATGGCTTTGATTTTAATGCAAACAGTCCGTTGAGCACCACCCTGTCTGCTCCCTATAGTGTGGGGTATGATCGTGCTACCGGCGTGGTGGGGCTGGAGCTGGAAGCCTACACTCCACACGTGCAGATCGCGGCACCCGCGGGAGCTACGCATTATAAACTGAGTTGTGGGGCCAGTGAGCTGGATTTTGAAGAGCAGACTTCGCTCTTTAAAAGTGTGACTACCGGAATTTTGCCGTATCAGAATACCGAGGTGGCTGCTACCACACTGGAGGTAAGCCTCACAGCCGGCAGCACACTCCAGGTGGTACACGCCCTTAGTATTGAGTTTTACCAAGAGGTGAACGGAACGATGTATTCCCTACAAAATGGGGCCTTTAATGCGATGGCTGTGGTACAGGTCGCGCAACCGGCGTAAGATGGAGTGGGTTTTACAACGGAGTTACTATCGTTCAGGTACCAACGGCGTACTTTTTGTAAACGGCAGGTTTTTGTGCTTTACGATCGAGCTTCCCTGGCGTGAGAATCGCAGATCTGTTTCTTGTATTCCCGAGGGGCGTTATGAGGTGCAATTTCGAGTATCCCGCAAATTTGGGAATCACCTGCTCCTTGTTGATGTTCCCAAGCGCAGTTGGATCTTAATACATCCGGCAAATGATGCACAGGGAGCATTGCAGGGCTGTATCGCACCGGTTTCTGAACTTAGTGGCATAGGTCGCGGATTGCATTCGCGTAGGGCGCTAGCCCGATTACTGGTACTGCAACGTGAGGCGCAGGAACACCAGGAGGCTGTATATTTAACGATAACCTATAATGCTCATGAATATCTTAGATCGTTATCAAAAACCCACACCACGGTTTTTCCGCATACTTCGTAGCGTGGGCATTGGACTGGCCAGTGGTGGTGCGGCTTTACTTGCTGCACCTGTGACCCTCCCGGCCTTTGTATTGAGTCTTGCCGGGTATGCGGTGGTTGCCGGTAGCGTGGCTACTGCGGTGAGCCAGGCGGTGGTGGCCGATAAGCTGCCTGAGCCTGAGCAACACGTAGATGAACACTAGTACCGCTTCTTTAAAACTAGGCACGTTGGGAGGCACGGTGGCCGCAGCCGTGCCCAGTATTCAACGGGATACGCTGCTGGAGGCAGTGGTCCTTGCAGGAGTAGGGGCTTGTGTGAGCTTTGTGGTTTCTTTGTTTTTAAAATGGCTGTTTCAACGTTTGAAAACGTGGTTTTTAAATCGAAGTAACCCTAACTAGGAATCGTATTCGTAGGATTTCTTGATGTTTAAACCCTTCTTTCGGGATTCGTTCCGGGAGGAGGGTTTTTTGTTTTCTGTATGGCATATGTTATTTCTGATATGCTTCTTTCCATGTTCCTTACTTTTCTTTACTCGCGTGATTTCTATTTTACGGTAGCTCGTGAACCTCCTAACGTCGGTTTGAGTGATTTTAACTACCAATAGTGTTTTGTTCATTTTCTTTACTCGTCTAAAGAAAACGAACCAAAAGAAACGACGCCTTTTGGATAGGTATTTTTCGCCTTGGGGGCGAAAACCGCACCAGTTGCCCTAAATTCCTTCCAAGGCTTCATGAATTTTTAACGGACAACTGTTGCTATACTGACCAAAAGGAAACTAAGGAATACTATTTTTAGTTTGAATTTAGGAAACGGCCTATCAAGAGGTTCTCGTTAAATTTACAGGGAGCGGAACGTTCGCAGGCGGTTCTGTTTGAGGACGGTGCGCCGCCCGAGTTAAGCGCATGCAGTGGAGCGAGCATAAAATTTAGAGAAGCTTATGTAAGCCTAGACTTTTTTGTTTCTTTTTTGGGCGATGCAAAAAAGAAAGGACACCTTTTGGATAGGTGTTTTTTTGCTATTGCAAAAACTGCAAGCGCCTCCCTAAATTACTTCTAAGGCTTCATGAATTTTTAACGGACAACTGTTGCTATACTGACCAAACGGAAGCTAAACTATCAGCATAGGTATTACTTAAAAAGATTGTATGTTCCGCGTCGCTATCGCTCCTGTCCTTCGGAACGCCCTGCGTCTATTCTGAACCGAGGGATCATATTTTGTACTATCCTTCGGGTATAGGTAATGTCACTTCGAGTGTATGAAGACCAGCCTTAGCTGGGATTCAATTATATCGAGAAGTCTATGAAGTTAGGAGTTCATTATTAACCAGGCTTCTCGATACTATTATTTTGGGTTTATTTAAGAATATAAGGTACGCGATGCAATCGCGCGCGAACCTGGTACGAGTTCTGCCCTCAACCTTAGCCCTTCCTCCCACAAGAGAAGGAAGTTGCATAGGAAGGCCTCCCATAGAAGGGAGGTTTGGAGGGATGTTTTTACGGATGTCAAGAATAAAGGTTACAAATTAAAAATGAGTCCTATTTAGGCCAGACCCTAACTAGGAATCGTATTCGTAGAATTTCTTGATGTTTAAACCCTTCTTTCGGAATTCGTTCCGGGAGGAGGGTTTTTTGTTTATAGGTTCAAGAGTCAATGTTCAAAGTTCCGGGTTCTGATGAATTCGGAATTAGTTGGCAGTCTCAGTCGGCAATTTTAGCGTTATGTGTTGAGCGTTTGGGTTGACATCCATCCCCAGCCCTTCCTTCAAAGGAAGGGAGTCTGTCTTTCTCAAAGGAACGCCTTCTGTTGAAATAGGAGGTTTTGAAGGGGTCAAATCCCTAGGATTTCGTAAACGCCTGTCACTTCGAGTGATTGAAAACCTGCGGAGCAGGAATTCAATTATATCGAGAAGTCTTTGAAGTAAGAGAGTTTAGGGTTAATCAGGCTACTCTATACTATTATTTTGGGATTATTTTAGAATAAAAGGTACGCGATGCAATCGCGCACGAACCTGGTACGAGTTCTGCCCTCAACCTTAGCCCTTCCTCCCAGAAGAAGTGGGGTGTATAGGAAAGCCTCCCTTAGAAGGGAGGTTTGGAGGGATGTTTTACGGATTTCAAGAATTAAGGTTGCAAATAAAAAAATGAGTCCTATTTAAGACCAGACCCTAACTAGGAATCGTATTTGTAGGATTTCTTGATGTTTAAACCCTTCTTTCGGGATTCGTTCTGGGAGGAGGGTTTGTTGTTTCTACTATGCTTCTTTCTATGTTCCTTACTTTTCTTTGCTTCTCCAAAGAAAAGTAACAAAAGAAAAGAGCCCCTCGCTTAGGAATTTTTCGCTTTGGCGAAAACCGTCTTGTTCGTTCCGCGTCGCTATCGCTCCTGTCCTTCGGAACGCCCTGCGTCTATTCTGAACCGAGGGATCATATTTTGTACTATCCTTCGGGTATAGGTAATGTCACTTCGAGTGATTGAAAACCTGCGGTAGCAGGGATTCAAGTGTATCGAGAAGTTTATGAATTTAGGGAGTTTATTGTTAACCTGGATTCTCGATACTATTATTTTGGGTTTATTTTAGAATAAAAGATACGCGATGCAATTCCCCATATGCATTGGGACAGGCAGCGCGCGAACCTGACATGAGTTCTGCCCTCAACCCCAGACCACCTCCCCCAAGAGAAGGGAGCTGTATAGGAAAGCCTCCCTTAGAAGGGAGGTTTGGAGGGATGTTTTTACGGATGTCAAGAATCGAGGTTGCAAATTAAAAATGAGTCTTATTGAAGTCTCAGATTCTTTGTTTTACTGTTAAATTTTATCGGAACTCCGAAAGGCATACCGAAATATTGTCGTTTTTTCTGTTGAGGTTTGTTCTAGCGTATCTATTGAATCGATTATGAAAAGCAAACGCCTGTGTATATTTCCTAAAGATGTACAGTGTATCACCGGAAAAAGTGAGCGCTATGGGCGGCAGCTTTTGGCTGACATTAAAGTTTATCATAAAAAGGAGCCACATCAATTTGTTACCGTATATGAGTTTGCTGCATATTGTGGATTGCAGGTCGAAGAGGTATTAGGGTATTTAGACTAGTTGTGAAGCTGTTGTA
Organism: Leeuwenhoekiella palythoae; assembly: GCF_900130045.1. GTDB lineage: Bacteria > Bacteroidota > Bacteroidia > Flavobacteriales > Flavobacteriaceae > Leeuwenhoekiella > Leeuwenhoekiella palythoae. The sequence continues at coordinate 776,316 of NZ_FQXT01000001.1, read as the reverse complement.
AGAAGAGTAGGCGATATAATTCTTACATGTCTTGGGACAGGCAGCGCAGGAACTGATGGACTAGCATCGTTGTTTTTTGGTTGCCTGTTTGTTGCTCCTTGTTTATTAAGTTTTGTTCGTTATTTTTTGTACACTGTTCGTTGTTTTCTGTTTGGCATTGCTTGTTTCTTTATTGTTATTTTTTGAAAAGGTAAAAAAAGAAAGTAGGGAAGTTCCAAGCATGTAGTTATCTTGGACTCGTGAAACGTCATGAATTCTTTTTATAGATCCGCTGTTTCCCATCTTGCGTGATTTTTAAGCGTTGCTCATCTACTTTGCGTTTAAGGATCACCGAGACGGCTGAGGTGGTCGTTTTAATATGATATACTTCGTTTAGCTCGGTCACAACATCTTTTGCAGTGCGGCCTTTCTTAAAATAGTCGCTAGCTACAAACCCATCAATACGCTGCGTAAGTCGGGTTTTTTCAGCGCGTACTGCAGATAATTTAAAACGAGGTTTCAATTGAATTGAAAAATCAAATGCTTTAGTAGGATGTAACTCTAATGCTTGACAAATAGCAATCACATAAGACAACGAACTTTCTTCACCGGCTTCGATATTGCGAATGGTTTGCGCAGAAAAACCAGTCATTTCAGAAACATCTTCCACTGATAATCTTAAGCCTTCCCGCCTTTTGGTCAGGTTGGCTCCCAGCTTAGCCAAATTAAGTTCGTCTTTATATCTTGACATAGATCAAATAGAACAATCTACATAACAACAAAAAATATATTTTAATTACTATTTGTTGTTAATTAGATTTATTATATATTTACTTCATAATTAATGCACTGAGCCGCTTCTTACAGCTGTAGAAGAAGACTAGTATCTTGTTAAGCAAAGCCAATACTACTTGATTCCGGAACCTAGTAGTATCGACCCCTTAGTGCTTTTTATATTCATTTACTTTCCCCCTAAAGATTGGACCATCGTGGTCACCGCTCCTTGTAGCGTATTGTTAAATCAGGTGCTTTAGCACCGCAATTCCAAACAGTATGACATAGGTGCCTAATGGACGCCCTACAATACTATGCCTGATGTTAATAATCCTGAACAGCGACAAAAGTGTTGGAGCTTCAAAGAAGCTGCCGAGATTACTAAACATTCTAAAAAGTTAATGCAAAGGTAAGCAAGTATTAAGGGCTTGATGTTTAAAAGGATTTAAAAGTAGGATACAAAAACGTATTATAAAATTTGAGAGCGCTGAACTTTGTAAACAGTTGGTTGTTTCTTTTGTTTTAAGGTAAAAGAATAGCGTTAATGGTTCAATAGCATGTTCCGTTCATTTTCTTTGCTTCTCCAAAGAAAACGAACCAAAAGAAAAGAGCCCCTCGCTTAGGAATTTTTCGCCTTAGGGGCGAAAACCGCCTGGTCAGCTCCGCGTCGCTATCGCTCCTGAATCTCGGAGCTTCCTACGACTATTCTGAACCGAGGGAGGGCTAAAGAATAGTATTTCTTGATCTTAAAGCTAAAGGCAGTTAGAATCAAACTCCCTCTTCCTTGGGAGAAGGGTTGAGGATGAGGGTTATGGGAACTTCCTGCTATACTGAAGAAAAAGAGAACTATACCCTTCAGGTTATAAAATCAGGACGTTAAGCCCATCAAATTGAAAAGTAAGATTGTTTAATAATTTAAAACTAAATAGCATATGACATACGTGCTAACGGGAGCACATCATCCTGCTAAAGCACCCGTGGGTTACCGGTCATTCCCTAAGAGTATTCGGTAGTTGGGTTGGGGTTGCGTGCAGTGCATGCAGCACGGGCTTATACAGTTTTTGTATTAGCACTGGTGCATTAGCAAATTTTAATCGTGTTTATGACGTATCTAGAAACGTGAAAGCAATAAGAGGTTGTTCCTTACTTTTCTTTGATTGTCCAAAGAAAAGTAACAAAAGAAAGGACACCCTCGCTTAGGAATTTTTCGCCTTAAGGGCGAAAACCGCCTTGTCAGCTCCGCGTCGCTACCGCTCCTGAATCTCGGAGCTTCCTGCGCCTATTCTGAACCGAGGGAGAACATGCGTTTAATACTACGGGCTTGAATAGTTCAGCCATAAACATTTGAATTAGCCATAAAAAAATGCCTATGAAAAAGTAAGAAACACCCAGTGATACGGGTGTTAAGCAAAAAAGCCTTCCCTGAGAGTGGAATCAGTGGGGAAGGCGTGAGCTTAAAACTATTGTTTCATTTTAACACGACGAAGTTATGAAAATTTTGACTACGCGCCTTACGGGGGCTGCGTGGATACTTGTTAGCCTATTTTGGGCAACAGGAAATCTACTTTGGGCAATGCCCCAACAAACAGTATTCGGTACCATTACCGATACAGAGCAAAATCCCATTCCGGGCGTAAGCATACGCCTTTTAAATAGCAACACGGGTACGCAAACCGATATGCAGGGTGCTTTCAGTATTCAAGCACAACCTAGCGATACTTTAAGCATCAGTTATCTTGGGTTTAAAACGCTACGCCTACCGGTAGGGAATCAAATCACATTTACCATCACCCTACAACAGGACATCACCGATCTGGGCGAGGTGACCATCAACGCCGGGTATTACAATACCACACGCCGAGAGCAAACGGGCAGTATCGCCCGGGTGACCACCGAAGAGATCGAGCGGCAGCCGGTGACCAACCCGCTGGCGGCTCTTCAAGGTCGGATGGCGGGAGTGAATATCACCCAAACCACCGGAGTACCGGGTGGGGGTTTTGATATTCAGGTACGGGGGACTAACAGTATAGGCGCGGGCAATGACCCGCTGTATATCGTGGATGGGGTTCCGTTTTCAGGAAATTCTCTGGGTATTGCTACCAACAATGCTCGGGTAATTCCCGGTAGCGTTTCTCCTCTTAATGCCTTGAGTCCTTCTGATATTGCAAGTATTGAAATACTAAAAGATGCCGATGCGACGGCTATTTATGGTTCGCGCGGGGCTAATGGAGTAGTTTTAATTACTACAAAAAAAGGAAAGGGGGGTAAAACCAGCTTATCGCTGAATATGCAGACGGGAATTGCTGAAGTGGCTCAGTTTGTTGACCTGATGGATACCTCACAGTATCTGGAGATGCGCAGAGAAGCTTATGCCAATGACGAGATCACCACTTATCCTTCCAATGCTTTTGATGTTAACGGCACCTGGGAAGACAACCCGGAAACCGATTGGCAAGAAAAGCTATTGGGCAATCAAGCGCAGTTTCAGGAAGTAAACCTAAGATTAAATACGGGTAGTGCACAAACGCGATTTTTAATAGGTGCCAATCTTAGAACCGAAAACACGGTTTTTGAAGGAAACAGTGACTATACCAAAGCTTCGGTGTTGAGCGCGATGAATCACCAGTCTGCTGATGATCGATTTGCTGTCAATCTTTCCTTGAATTACGTAAGTGAGGATAATGTATTACCCTTGTCTGATCTTACCAGTCAAACCCGCATTCCGCCAAACTCCCCAGAGGTGTATACGGAAGACGGGAGTCTCAACTGGGCAGGCAACACTTGGGGGAATCCTTATGCCGCCATTTTAAATGAAAGCTACCGGTATAAATCAAACAACTTAATTGCAAATGCGACTTTTTCCTATGCGCTTACAAAAGCGCTGAGCTTTAAGGCGAATCTGGGTTATAATCAAATCGAGATGGAAGATAAACGCCTCTTCCCTTCTACGCGATATAACCCGGCAGCCAATCGAGACAGCCGCTACTCGGTGGTGTACAGCAACACCGCCTCAAGGGATTCCTGGATCGTGGAGCCTCAGCTTACCTACGAGAATCGATGGAAAAAGCTGGATGTATCGCTGCTTGCAGGGGTTACCGTACAACAGCAACGGGAAGAACAATTCTATGTATCTGCTCAGGGATTCCCAAGTAATCAGGAATTGGATAATCTGGCGTCAGCCACCACAACAACTATTTTGGATAACGGATCTTCACAATATCGCTATCAGGCCTTTTTCGGTCGTGTTAATTTAAACTGGGATAAGAAATACATGCTTAACCTTACCGGGCGTCGCGATGGAAGTAGCCGCTTTGGAACCGGCAATCGCTTTGCCAATTTCGGAGCAGCAGGTCTAGCGTGGATTTTTACTGAAGAAGCATTATTTAAAAATCAAAACGTATTGAGCTTCGGGAAACTAAGGGCGAGTTATGGAATCACCGGAAACGATCAAATAGGCAACTATGAATATTTAGATGCTTATACCCTAAGTGGTCGCAGTTATGGTGATCTTAACGGTCTTGCTCCGGCGCAGCTTTTCAATCCGAATTTTAGTTGGGAAACCAATAAAAAACTAGAGCTGGCTCTGGAAACCGGCTTATTGAATAACAGGATCTATGTAATTGCAGCCCTCTTTCGAAACCGCTCCTCCAATCAGTTAGTAGGTATACCTCAGCCGGGCACAACCGGCTTTACCAGTTTACGTGCTAATCTTAACGCCGAAGTTGAAAATAGAGGCTTTGAGCTGGAATTGCGTAGTGTGAATTTGGATGGCAAAGACCTAAGATGGGTGACCACGTTTAACTTCAGTCTACTTAAAAATGAGTTGCTTTCGTACCCGGGGTTGGAAAACTCCACCAATGCTAATCTGTTGGTTATTGGCGAATCTTTAAATCTGGTACAATTGTATGAACTTCAAGGGGTAAATCCGGAAACCGGTATTTATGAATTCCGTGATTTTAATGGTGACGGAAGCATTAGTTTCACCGAAGACCGAAAGTACATACGCTCCTACGATCCGAAGTATTTTGGGGGGCTGGGTAACGAAATATCTTATAAAAATTGGAACCTGAGTTTCCTGTTGCAATTTGTAGGACAGGATAAAAACGGGCTCATCACCAACATCCCGGGAGCCATGATAAATCAACCGGTAGCTGTGCTCGACCGTTGGCAACAACCGGGAGATGAGGCTACCTATCAGCGCTATACAACCGGGAGAAATTCAGCCGCCCTTACCGCATACAACCGTTTTGTAAACAGCTCCGGTAATTTTGTGGATGCTTCCTTTGTACGGTTAAAAAATGCTTATCTATCCTATCGTATTCCTACAGTATCTAAGACTATTACGAATGCAAGTATTTTTCTTCAAGGTCAAAATCTTATGACATTCACTCCTTTTGAGGGCGCTGATCCCGAGTCCGGATTTAGTACCAACCTGCCGCTCCTACGCCAATTCAGCCTTGGCCTTCAAATACAATTTTAAAACTACTATTATGAAACCTATTCTCCTATATACCCACCTAAAACCTTTTCTCGCCTTTTTGGTGCTACTCAACCTGATATTGACAGGTTGTGAATCGTTTATTGAAGTAGATCTGCCTCCCGGGCAGCTTACCGGTGAAGCGGTATTTACAGACCTGCGTACCGCTGAGGCTGCACTCACAGACATCTATGCGCTTCAGCGTGATCAGGGTATACTCAGCGGTGGTAGAAGTGGCATCAGTTCTAATCTGGCGCTCTATGCCGATACCTATGAACAATTTGGATCCCAAAGCAGTGATCCCTATTTCTTTTTCACCCATTCTGTAAGCCCCGATACACGTACCATAGCCAATTTCTGGAATACTTCTTATAACAGTATTTACGCGGCAAATGCACTTATCAAAGGCATCCCTGGCTCTGACGCTCTTGATGCAACCGCCGCTGAGCGTCCTCTAGGTGAAGCGTATTTTATCCGTGGGTTGATGCATTTTTATTTATCCAATCTCTTTGGACCTATTCCTTATGTCACCACCACCGATTATCGGGTAAATCAAGAGCTTTCAAAAAAGCCCGTAGATGAAGTCTATACTCAAGTAGTGCGTGATCTTATTCAGGCAGAAGCCTTAATCCCGGAAAGTTACAGTTCTGCGGAACGTACTCGGCCCAATGCCTTTGCGGTAAAGGCGCTATTGGCTCGGGTTTACCTCTATCAAGGCGAATGGCAAAAAGCCTATGATAAAGCCGGGGAAGTATTAGAGTCTGAGTTGTATACTTTGGATATTCCCTTAGATCAACTTTTTTTAAAAGAGAGCAAAAATACCCTCTGGCAATTTATGCCTCAGAATGCAGGAGCGAATACGCTCGAAGGACGCAATTTTATATTAAGCGTGCTTGGCAGTAATTATGCCGCTTTTAATCCTGACTTTGTAACTAGTTTTGAACCGGGAGATTTACGAATAGAAAGCTGGATCGATAGCATCACCCAGAATGGTATCACGGCCTACTTTCCCATTAAATACCGGGAAGAACTTAGTACTGCCTCCTCACTGGAGTACAGTAAAGTCTTAAGACTTGGAGAACTTTATCTGATACGGGCAGAGACAGCCTGGAGGCTGAACCGGATTCCCCAAGCTCTTGCTGATCTCAATGCCATACGCCTACGGGCAGGCTTGTCATCTTTAAATGCTGCGACTTCAGAAGAACTTGAAAACCTGATTTTATCGGAACGCCGGGCAGAACTCTTTACCGAGTTTGGGCATCGCTGGTTTGACTTAAAACGATGGGATAAAGCGGAGACCGTACTTCAAGAAAGCAAACCCGGTTGGGGTGCCCAAAGCTACCTGCTTCCTATTCCTGAAACCGAATTAGGTGCTAATCCAAACTTGCTCCCCCAAAATCCCGGATACTGATGTTTAGATTATTGACCACCCTTATACTATTTGTTGTGGGCATAGGAATTCCCTATGCCCAATCTAAGAAACTACCTGATCTAGATGACTATAAGCTTTGGTATTCACTAAAACTGCGGAGCACTTCCCCGAAGGGAACTTGGATGGAACTTTACAAAGATTATGAAAACCTACAGGATACCACCGAGATCCGTTCACTGTCTGGTGACAAACAATATGCGTTTACTAATATCCAAAGCGTAACGCTCGATGAAAATTGGTGTTTCTACAAGAGCCAAACCGGTATTGGAATCGTGAATTTACTAGAGGATACCCAAAACCATTTTGAAGGGTATAGCGCCTATACGTATATTCCTGATCTACATATGCTACTACTTGAAAGCAGGAGTGGAACAATTGACCTAAAGCTTCTGAATCTAAATAACGGGAGACAACAAGATCTAACGGACCTAGAGGATTACGCTTTAAACGCCCAGAAAACTCAGGTGGTTTACGCGCTACAGGATACAAGCGCTCCCAGACTTGAAGTTTATGATCTTGAAACAGGAACACGAAAACCGATACCGCTTAAGTTAGAACCCGGAACACACAACAGATTGATCTGGAATCCCGATTCTAGTAAAATTGCATGGTATTATACTCCACAGGGGACTAAGGAACCGGAACTCTTTTGCTATAACCTAGGCGATAAAACCTTGATGGCCTTTAATGCCACCAACCGCGCTGAATTTCCGGCGGACAAACAGGTAAACAAACCCTTTACGCATAAGCCTTTCACGTTCTCCAAAACCGGTGATTGCCTGTTTTTTCGAATACAAAGCATACCAAGACGGACATTAGCCTGGGGGTCCGGTGTAGAGATTTATCGCAGTAAGGATGTGTATGAAGTTATGAACCCTCGATATGTGGAAGCCCATATCAACACGGCTGATTATGGGGTTTGGAATCTGAAAACCAATGGGTATCAACAGCTAACCGATTCACTTTGGCAGACCAGTTACCTTACCGCCAATGATAGCCTGATCTTACTTACCCATTCCAAGCCCTACCATCCTAGAATTAAACTTATAAATGATGCCGATATTCAATTGCGAAGCACAATGACCGGTGATTCCATCTACGGCGCCTCTAAAATTGAAGGGATCACATCCTATACCGGAATAGAACCCCACGGACGTTTTATGTATTATTACAAAAACGGAAGGTGGCTGATTTATGATATCCAAAGGAAGGTGGAGATAGACCTTTCCGTCTACATCCCAACACCCCTGTCTACTGCAGATCCCTCACAAAGTGTCTTTCCTTTCCCCTATGGCTTGGCAGGTTTTGATAAAACCGGTACGCAACTATTGGTTTACGATCAGTTTGATATCTGGCAGGTGGATTTAATTAAACTTCAAGCCAAGCGCCTGACTCAGGGGCGAGAACAAGGTCGAACTTACCGATTGATAACCGAACCTAAAATCTTACAGGATTGGGAAGGTACTTCATTATTTACCCCTGACGTTTTAGATTTAGAAAAGCCCCTGTATTTAAAAAGTAGTGATGAGACATACAGGAGTGGTTTTGCATGTTATGCCAACGGAAAACTAAAAAATATCGCTTTTAAGGCTTCACGGCATTACAGTCCGAAAATAACAGAAAATGGGTTATACTATCTGGAGGAAAATCAAGATCTGCCGCCACGGGTCATGTTCTGGAATAGGGCTAACACAACACTCAAACGGGGCTATCAGTCCAATAGACACTATACGCGCTTCACTACCGGAAAAGCCGAGTTGCTGCAGCTAGATAATGAAAAACAAATGGACGGGTTACAGGCTACACTTTTATACCCTTTTGCTTACGATGCGTCAAAGTCCTATCCTATGATTATTGATTTGTATGAGCAAAATGCAGGTGCCATACATCACTACTCCGTTCCTTTTCTTGGAGACCGTAAGGGGATAAATTATACGCGGCTACGGAGCGAGGGATATTTCGTGCTGTGTCCCGACTTAACGTATAAGTCTAACCAACCCGGTGAATCCTCAAAACAAAGCATTGATTTGATTTTGAAAGAAGTTCTTAATAACACCGCTATCGATTCTAAGCGAATAGGCCTCAATGGCTATTCCTTTGGAGGTTTTGAGGTTAATTATATAGTTGGGTCCGGGGGACGATATGCTGCTGCAGTCTCCGGTGGTGGACTTAGTGATCTGACACGAAAATACACCACTGTTGACGGGGTGGGTAATACTAAATTTTATCATCTGGAAAATTACCAGGGACGTATGCAAGGCCCGTATTATGAAAACCAGCAGGCTTATATGGATAACAGTCCCATTTGGAAAGTAGATCAAGTGAACACGCCACTACTCCTTTATGCCGGTAAAGAAGATTATCATGTGAATCGCAACCAATCAATAGCCTTATATCTAGGATTAAAGCGCGCCGGTAAAGAATCAACCTTATTGCTTTACCCGGATCAGGGTCATGCCTTTTCAAATCTTAAGGCGATACAGGACGTAAATGATCGTATTTTAGCATGGTTTGAGCATTATCTTAATGGGGATCAAAAACCTCTGTGGATGAAAGCAAATGCCTATTAAAATAGAACCCGCACATGGTGCGGGTTCTCTCTTAGCCTATTGAGGTATTTGATACAATGGCGTTTCACACATTGTTCCATCTAACTCAAATAGGTTACGCGTACCATCGGTACAGGGAATTCCTGTATCAATAGTACTACATTCAACCCCGGCGTCTCTACACTCCAGCTGAACATTGTCGTAATAATACCCAGGTACCTGGGCATTGCTCGCAGCATTTACTTTTGCTGCACTTGTCATAAATGCTCCTCCCAGGGCCAGTCCAATGGCTGCTACCGGTAAGAACACTTGCTTTTTTAAATTTTTCATAGTTGTAAAATTTAATAATTATTGACCTACTCTAGTTCAGGTTTTCGGTCGTACTCCTGATATTGGCCGATATATTTTAATTGGGTGTTACTCTATTTTGTATTGTTTTTTGATAGTGTATCAAATAAGTTCCACAAATTGCATAGACTTGATTATTCTTTAGCGCAAGATCCATCAATGGTTTCATCCCTGGATGCTGCAGGTATAGGCTATGCGTATACAGGCCCTTATTGAGATCATAGACATCAACAATAGAACGTCCGTCATCCAGCTCTGGCTCGTACTTACCCAGACGTTTAGAATGAACATATAGTTGCTTGCCCGAGGTGGCTATAGTATTAGAAACGTGAATAGTATTTGATCCAAGTTTACGTTGGCCTTTTCCAGCAATCGTGTCTATTTGTAATTGTGCAATACTGATCGTATCGATAAGCTTTTTTCTATGAACCTCATTGAGATTGGTATCCATTATCAAATATTCATTCCGAAAGCGGTACACATAAATTATGCGCTGCAACTCCTCATTAAAGGTTAAAAAACCTTCTACGTCAAATATGCCGTCTACCTGTCGTTCAAGTATTTGTGGAATTAGTTTAAAACCAGAGGTATCTGCATAAGAATACAACCCCAGTTCATTTTCATTGGTGGCTGCCGCTCTAGAAGTAAAAGCATATCTATTTGATGCTAAAGGCTGCAGTTTGGTAAAATAAAATGGTGTACGCCGGGGAGTTATTTTTCTGCTTTGTAAGGCTCCACTAAAGAGCACCGGTACTGTACCATCATAGAGCAATAACACAGAATCATTTACCTTGACTTTAGAAGCCAAGAATTTGATATCAGAGGCATTTTCAAGCTTTATCTGTGAAGAATTGAAATCTGAAAGATTTTTATCAAAGCTCAATAAGGTAAAGGGAGCGGTTGAATTTCCCAGATAGATACTATCTGTGGTAAGCCCTGCTATATAATAGGAATTCACTCCTAAATCATACACTTGCTTTTGATCAAATACGTGCGGAATATATCTTCGTATAAAAGCATTGTTTCGATGTATTTGCTTTTCTGAGGTCAAAAAAAGTACAATTACCATAACACTACTAAAAAGCATCCCAGACCCTAAAGGCAATAGCCCGTTTGCTAAAGATCTGTGCTGTGACTGATTGCTAAAAGACAATCGATTTATAAAAAGGACTAGCAAGATCAGAATAATACAGAAGCCATTAAACAGCAAATGCTCCGTCCAACTTAAAGCTTCGAGAATGCCTCCGCAAGAGCAGGGAACAAAATCGGCGTAATTGAGAATGATGATGATATAGGTGGTAAAAGCCGTCATCAAACACAGACTCCCATATAAACCAATATTTTTCGTTTTTGGAATTAACAATAATGTACTCAACACATATTCACTCAAAGGAACCAACCAAACTAGAATACCCGCATAGGCACTTAATAAAGGAGATTGCCCCAATTGAATGCTAAAAGCTTCGAACTCCAACAGCTTAGCCGTAGCTGCATAGACCCATAGTAACATGAAGAGGGGTACTACTCCCATGCTTGCAACTTGTTTTATATAACCTGCTTTTGACATGCTTTGTGTTTACAGGTTAAAGGTATGAGAGGTGTTTGGGAAACAGTATGTTATGAGGGATTGAAACTCAGGTGTACGGGATTATTGGTGCATTTTCCGGTACTGACTGGGTGCTACACCGAATTCTTTTTTAAATGCCTGCCCAAAATGTACGTAGGACTTAAAGCCTGTTTGTAAAGCGATACTCGATAGGGGGTCTGTGGTGGACCTAATGAGATGCTTGGCCTTATGTAAGCGCTGTTGCAATTGGTATTTAAATACGCTGGTCTGATAAAGTTCTTTGAAGCCTTTTTTAAGTTTATATTCATTAAGACCAAAGCGTACTCCCAAGATCTTTAAGGAGGCGATACGATCTTCCGGGTGGTCTTGGAGATAGGCTTTCACATCCTGAATATTTTGTATGTCTCGTGTGTTTTTGAGCGCCTCGAGCTTCCGTATCGGGTATTCTTTTTTTGAAGCATCCTCTTTCAGTAAGGGATTAAGACTTTGAATGCGGGAGGCCACTACCAGAAAGTTACCGGCAACTGCATCGTAACGCAACTTAAAAAGTGTACATTCTAAAGGTACGTTCAGCGTGTTTGAAGCTCGCAATTCTAATCTACAAGGTACACTAGGGTATTGTTTTTTTAGCAACTGTTTTAAACGCTTTTTAAAGATTTTTTTTGAAGCTGGCGTTAACAGATGTAAAAAGTTTTGATCAACGAAAGTGGGTTCTGCATCGAGGTCAAAATTTGTAGAAAGTATACTATGCTCTGGGTTGATCAAAAAGAGGTAGTGTCTCACCTTAAAAATACTATCAGCCGGCGCATTGAATATAAAAGGATTGTACGAGACTCTCAATTCCTGAGCCAGCATATTAAGCGATGCTGCAATGGCTTCAGTTTCATTGTTTTCGCCTGTACGAGGAATTTGGTAGTTAAAATTACCTTTAGCCATTTCTAAAATCATCGTTTTGATTTGTTTTGCTCGAGTGTTTAAGTAGTTCATACGCAAGAAAGGAATTAGTTGAAGCGATCATCACTCTCGAAAGCTGCTTAGGAAGTTCCATGCAGTTCTAATATCAAATACCAATTGGGTGGGGATAGCCGCTGATCCGTTTTGTAAATAAAATTGCATCATAATTTCAGTTACTGGATAATCAATGCGAAAAGCCAGAGCACGCACCAAAGCATTGCCATTTTGAGATAAGAAATCCCGTGCTTCTTTTTCAGAATCTATAATAGGGCGTACATCGCAATATACCGGATAAGGTTGGCCCATTTGGACGGCAAGACGATCTTGAACGACCTCTTCTGCTGCCTTAAGACTTAGACAAGCTTCAGGTTTATAATATAAAAACAGGATTCCCGCTTTAATCCGATATTCAGCATACGCGTTTTCGTAATCAGGACGCATAGTGAACAAGTTTTGTAAGGTTAAATGTATTAAAAAGCCTGTCTAGTTGCTTAATTATAAAGGATTTAATCTATAGTGTTGAGGAGTTTTATGAAGGTTTTTGGAGTTAAAGTAAAGTCTCAGGGATAAATAGTAAAGTTTAAAGGAATAATACTTGTTGAATTTTTAATGCTGATATTCAAGGTGTTAATAATTGGTTAGATTCGGTCTGATACAACCAAACTTCTTTAAAATGGCTCAAATCAAACACAACAATTTTCGGGATACCGTTGATAAGGTGATCACGGAAGCTAAAGCGGAAGGTATCGTACATTTGCGTGCTGAAGACAGACAACATACCGGTAGATGGCTTACGGTACAAGGAAAAGCTTGTTATCACTTTGGAAATACCGGGTATTTAGGTTTAGAACAAAATAACCGGATCAAATTAGGGGCCATGCAGGCCCTCTTGCGCTACGGTACCCAATTTCCTTTATCTAAAACCTATATTTCGCATCCGCTTTATGAAGAACTGGAAGAGAAGCTGCAGCTACTCTTTAAAAATCCTGTAATTATTACCAAGAACAGCACCTTGGGTCATCTGGCAGTCATCCCGACGGTGGTGCGGGATGAAGATGCTGTTATCTTGGACCATCAAGTACATTGGAGTGTACAAAATGCAGCGCAGCTCCTTAAAGTACGAGGAATACCCGTACAGCTTGTACGCCACAATAATCTGGAAATGCTGGAAACCCTGATCCAAAAACTTTCTTCTAAAGTTTCTAAAATATGGTATATGGCCGATGGGGTATACTCGATGTTTGGAGATTATGCACCGGTTAAAGCATTGTTAGCACTCACTAAAAAATATCCGCAGCTCTATCTCTACTTTGATGATGTACATGGAATGAGCTGGCGAGGTGCTAATGGGATGGGCTATGTATTGAGTCAGCTGGGAACCCTACCGGAACATGTGTTGGTATTTGGAACCTTAAGTAAATCCTTTGGAGCATCGGGTTCCGTTTTAATCTGTTCGAATAAAAAGTTCTATAACCAAATCAAAAACTTTGGAGGTCCCTTAACTTTTTCAGCCCAGTTAGAACCTAGTGCGTTAGGTGCAGCCATAGCCTCGGCAAACATTCATTTGTCTGATGAGATTTATCGTCTGCAGGAAGCGCTGAATAATCGCATCGCCTACTTCAATCAACAATTGGTTATGGCCCATTTACCACTTATCGCGCGAAATAGTTCGCCGGTATTCTATATAGGAACCGGCTTGCCTGCTACAGGTTACTTTCTTGTAAAACGCCTGATGGAAGCAGGGATCTATGTAAACCTTGGTTTATTTCCCGCAGTCCCTGCTAAAAACACCGGACTTCGTATTACTCTCTCCAACCATAATGCTTTTGATGATATTGATCAACTGGTGGAGCAATTGATAAGCAATTATGATATCGCCCTTATGGCTACAGATAATTCCCGTTCTCGAGTGGGAAAAGCTTTCCGTATGGATTTTGTAGATGGTAAGCCCTTTGCCACCACTAACCAGGATTTACAATTTAAGGAATTTAAAAGTATTGCTGAGACTGATGCAACCCACTGGAATACAACCCTAGGGAAATTCAATATGCTAACTTATGATGGGCTTGCCTATTTGGAGCAAAGCTTTACTCAGAATCAAGAACCCGAGCACAACTGGCGGTTTTGGTATATACAGATTGTGGATGATGCTAACTGCCCAGTATTGATGACTTTTTTAACCGAAAGTCTTTGGAAAAATGATATGCTGGCTCCGGCTTCGGTCTCTAAACTGCTGGAGCACCAGCGAAAACGTAATCCCTATTTACAAACCTCGCGGGTATTATCTTTGGGCTGCTTATTTACTGAAGGAAACCATCTTTATCTGAATGAAGAACACCAACAGGTCACCTTGGCTTTAAAGCAATTGTTGGAATACATTGAAAATCTGGCACAGACAAGGAAGGTTACCATGACCGTGCTTCGCGATTTTGATCTGAACTACAACTGGTCAAAGGCGATTTTGGATCAAGGCTATATTCCCATAGATATGCCCGATTCGTGTGTATTGCTAGACTTACATCATAAGATCGAAGCTGATTATACCCAATACCTTTCTAAACGATCTCAAAAGCATTTCAAGAAAGATATCGAGCCCTATTTAAGTTTGGTTAAATCTAATGTGGTTCAACGGGTGAGTAGCGCAAACATTAAAGTCTATTACGAGCTCTATCTACAGGTTCAGCGTAAAAATTATGGACTTAATACCTTTACTTATCCTCTTGAGGCTTTTGAAGTCTTGCGCAGTCATCCCAATTGGGAATGCATTCTTCTTAAGGCTGTTGAAGATGAACGCCTATTAGGGGTTATGTTTTGCTATAAAAATTATTCAGGCGTTTATGTACCCAGTCTAATTGGTATGGATTATAAGTATTTAGAAGTATTTAAAACGTATAGACAGCTTTTATATCAAACCATTTTAAGAGCCCGAAAACTGAACATGAAACAGATAGATTTTGGGATGAGTGCCAATTTTGAGAAGCGCAAACTAGGGGCTGCAGTTCTGCCTAAACAAGCCTTTGTGCAAACTGATGACCATTTTTTTCTGGAGGAATTAGAGATGATGCGTACGGGGCACTCCGGTTAATTTTTGAGTGACCAATAGATTATCTCACTATCCTAATGCTTTTGAACCTATCAATTTCTCCTTATGTACTCACCTGTCTAACTGATGTTACCATGTTTGCTACAACCCTACAAAACTTTCACCATGAATTAAAAACTCAAGTATTTGTAATACCTGAAACCCTGAAAAAGGCAGAGGTGGGGATTGAAGTTGCATCTAAAACGCTGATCTGTCTCAAGGAGCTCGTAGAGCAGGAAGATTTTGAAGATGTACCTCATGAAATACACTTTTTTAAGCATCTTAAACCCTGCCCGATGAGTTATCTTATATACTTTACTGAGATGCGCACCTGTGAAATGAGAAAACCGAAAGCTGGCGCTTCTTTCCAGATTAGGTTTTATAAGAAGGAATTGCGCAAAATCAACAAATTCTTTAACCACAATATGCACTTTGTAAGGTATATGGAGGAAGAACACACCTATTTAGATCATCAGTTCTTTACGCGCAATACACAGCAGAATTTTCCAATGACCCCTATGCTGTACCACTACGATTATCCTGATTTTAGTAGTGCGTATGATATGCTCTGGGCTAAAGTGCAAGCCATGTATCGCCTTATACATTATATTCGTGATGCTCTTAAGACTCTAAATTCTCCCAGTGAAACTGTTCCGTTACCTCAGAAGTATCATGTGATGCTTTGGTCTGGGTCTAAAACAGCTTTAGTCGAACTCATTTATGCTTTACACGCGTCACAGTATCTCAATCATGGGTTGTCTGACCTTAGTACTTTAGTAGCCTCTTTTGAAGGTTTTTTCAATATTAAATTGGATGGAGTTTATAAAACGTATGGAGAAATCAAAGCCCGAAAGGGGAGTAGAACTAAGTTTTTGGAGGAGCTAATCTTAAAATTAGAATATAAGATGCGGCAGGATGACGTTTAATTTAGTAGTATAGCCTGCAGCAGATTTGAAACATAAAAGCTTTGGAATATTTTGCATTTCGTATTTTCAAAAAGGTACTCTTTTTTCAAAGCCTCAAAAGGAAAACAGTAATCGGAAACCTTGTGTATGTCGTCTTACCGTTGTGCTATTCAAACCGTTTCAAGCCTTTGGTCTTTACGTTATTCTTTGGGTTAAATCGCACAGCTCACGTGAAACTATATAGGTAGGTATGGCTTCTTTCATTATAAATTTACTTAAAAGTCTTGTCGCTAAACCTCGGGGTTGGTTTTTTTAGAATGAAACTGTAGCTCGAGGTTCATGCGTATCTGGAGGATAGAAACGGATACGCGCTCAAAAGGTTGTGTAATCATCTAAAAAAGAAGGTCTGATCATTTCATAAATGATCAGATTTACAAAGAAGCTGAACATCTTTAAGAAGTTTGACGCCAATTTGGTTAATTCATAAACCGAATGGCGCCAAACAGCATATTTAGTTTCAGTCAAGGATAGCTCAGACTATATTTTAGGAAGTTCCCATCCGTTATGGTAGTTCGCTCGAATAAGGGCATCTGCTTCAGGATTATTGAACGTTTGCGATTGCTCATCCCAATAAATTTTATTACCTGTTTTAAAGGCGATATTACCCATATGCGCTGTGATTGCTGCTCTGGCTCCTGCTTCGATATTACACTTGAGCTCGGTAGGCGTGTTATTACGTATAGTGTCAACAAAATTTTTAGCGTGATTGTCTAAGGCATTACCTTCACGGTCTTTCCAAGACACCTCCGGGGTTTTATCAATCCATTGATCGTTTTGCCTTTCCCGCTCGGGAACCACTTTCCATCCTCCTCGGTTGACCACTAAAGTTCCATTATTTCCAATAAATGCAATACCTTCTGTTGAACCATAATTACCCCCATCAATACCAGTAGCATGCTCCCATAACAGATTGAAATTTTCAAATTCATAGACGGTTTGTAGGGTATCTGGAGTTTCAGAAGCATCATCGGGATAGGCAAATTTACCACCAGATGCCAAAATAGATTTAGGAGCGCCCGCATTCATCGCATACAAGGCTATATCTAATTCGTGAACTCCCCAATCGGTCATCAGTCCTCCTGCATAATCCCAAAACCACCTAAAATTAAAGTGAAATCTATTCTCATTAAAGGGGCGTGAAGGTGCGGGACCTAACCACATGGTGTAGTCCACTTCTTTTGGAGGCGTTGTATTTGGCTTTACTGGAATGGGATTCATCCAACCCTGATACGACCAACACTTTACTAAACGTATAGGACCTAGTTTTCCTGATCTAACATAGTTAACAGCCTCATCATAATGTTGCCCACTTCGTTGCCACTGTCCCACCTGAACCATTTTAGTGTTGTAGCGTTTGGCTGCGTCAAGCATCACATTACATTCTTCGATACTGTTTGCTAATGGTTTTTCTACATACACATGCTTATCAGCCTGTAAGGCATGCACAGCATTTAAACAATGCCAATGGTCTGGTGTACCTATGATAACCGCATCAATAGCTTTATCCTCTAAGAGTTTCCTATAGTCAGTGTAACGCTTCGGTGCAGTACCAGAATTTTTTTGAAGTTCTAAAGCGCGTTTATTTAGAACCCGCTCATCAACATCTGCTAAGGCAATACACGTCACATTAGGCAATTTTAAATGTGCCTGCAAATTAGACCACCCCATCCCGTTGCAACCTATAAGTCCTAAATTTATACGGTCATTAGCTGAAAACAAATGAATAGGTTGTGCTAAAAGGCTATTGGTCAAACTTAAACCTGCAGAGGCTAAGGCAGTTTTTTGTAGGAACTTACGTCTGGGTAGTGTTCTCATATATAATAGAATAAAGGTTAGCCCTTAAATATAGTCATTTTTACTATATAGATAATTATTAGGGTGTGCATATGATCTCTACTAACCGCTATTTATGGCTACAGGAAAGACAAGATGCTATACACAAAAATCACAATCTGAAATCATATAGGGTTGCTCTCGATGTTTATAAATGATAACCTGTGCTCAAAACACGCGATACGATCCCCAATCTTCATTGGGACAGGCAGCGCGGAAACATCAATGTAAGATGTGCGTATTTCGTATTTCTACTTTTGTATTTTGTATTTCCGTTATCGTATGTTGAAAAAAGTCTCTGGTTTGGTAAACCATAAACAGCAAACAGAAACCTGCCAATTGCTACGGCCAACTGTTAATCTGTATTTCGTATTTCTACTTTCGTACTTCAGTATCTTATAAATACTACATAACCGGAAGTTCTAAGGTAACCGTAGTTCCTTGATCTTTTTGAGAAGTGAGATGGAAGGTGCCGCTCAAGGCCTCGCAGCGTTCACGAACGAAGCTTAGTCCTAGTCCATAACCGGTTTCTCCTTGGGTTCCTTTTCGTGGGATTGCCCTACCAGTACGCACCGCTTCTTGGGTTTCGGGAGTCATCCCGATGCCGTTGTCTTCTACCCTCACGTGAAGGATTTTAGCTTTTTGGGAAGATGCCAAGTGCATTGCAACTTGAACTTTTCCGTTGGTCGGCGTGAACTTTAGCGCGTTAGCAATAAGGTTACCAATGATAGGAAGGAGATTTTTTCGGGGAAAGCGCAGGACCGAAGGGGTCGCACGCACATTAAAGGCGATGGCTTTAACTTGAGCTTGCGGACTGTATAAATCGGTTAGTTTTTTGGCTAAGGCTTGGGTGTCATAAACGTGGAGCTGCTGGTCCAGAAGTGGGGTATCCTCTAAAATAGCTTCGGTTAGCTGCAACAAGCTACTGGCGGTACCTGCGGCATCGCTCAGTAAGCTTTCCAGATCGCTGCGCTGCAAGCTGCTTAAGCTGGTGGTTGAAAGCAACTGAGAGAGTCCGCTTAACGGACTGCGAATGTCGTGTGCCAGCCGGCGCTGCATACGTTTAGAATCGGCTAGCGCCTGTTCTAACAGCTGCTGTTGTTTCTGTTGTTGTAGCAAACGTTCCAGCTCTTTGGCAATCAGATGCAGTTGTTCTTTTTGCTCTTGGGTGAGGGATGTTTTATCTTTTCCTGCGACACATAAACTGCCTACGGTCACGTTTTGATCTAGCTTAAGCGGAATCCCGTAGTAAAACACATAGCCTTCATCTACCACATAGGTTGAGTCTTTAAAACGAAGATCTTCGGCTACCAGCGATTCAAAATACTGCTCCTGTTCAATGGTTACATTACAAATGGAAGTTTCCCTGGGTTTTTGTGTGGCTTGATTCTGGGTTCCGGCAACGGTCCATTGGGTATAGGCATCGATCAAATTCACCTCGGAAAGTTGCGTGCCTGTGACTTTTGCGGCGAGTTCGCTCAGCAGTTTAAAATCTTGTACAAGCTGCTGGTAATCCAGATCTAAGTCGGCCAGACTCTTTATGCGTGAATACTCTTTTGAATGCAATGCTCACTGATTTAGGGAAGGCAAAAATATCAAAATCTCTTTTGTAAAGAAGGAGGATCTCAAGTTTAAAAATACTTTAACACAGCAGCTTAGCGCCATAAAAAATCCCCGGAAGAAAAAGCTTCCGGGGATTGCTATAACATGCTGGAGCCGCTAGGCTAAAGCGTGTAGTACGGATTAATAACCCGGATTTTGCCAGTCGGCTTTCATATCCGGAGACAGGTTAGAACCGTCTTCATTGAGCAATCCGTCTATAAAGGATTGCGGTACCGGACGCAGTTCGTGCTTATTCTCAGTGATATTGGTCGCCTGCGGATTAAACGCACGCGCACGCTGAATCAAAGTTCCTGTACGAGAAAGCGTTTCCCAACGCATCCACTCGCCTAAATGCTCACGGGTACGCTCATTTAAGATAAAATGAAGGGCACGCTCATACGACCCGGAAACGCCTAATGCCGCAAGCACCGCTTCATCTTCGTCAGGCAGGTTGTCTGGGAAAGAGGTTAAACTCAGGTCAGAAGCCGCAGTGGTTACTTCAACATCCGGATTAGAAAGGTAATAGGTATTCATATTCAAATTGGAATTGACATAATTGGTAGCTGCCGAACCGGTATTGAGGCTGTTGTTTTCAAATGCAACAGAGCCATCGATATAATACGAACGATTTTCTCCTTCTTTCCAAGCAGCACGCGCACGTACGGTGTTGAGGTCGTTCATCGCATTGCCGTATTGCTGTAAACGCGCATAACACTCTGCACGCAGCAAGTAGGTTTCTGCCAGGCGTGCCATAGTCACGTCACGGTGCGCATCTCCTTTTTCTGCGAAACGAGAACCGTCATCGGTTTTGTTGATTCCGGCGAAAAAGTTTGAAATCGGTGTACTCTTAAAATCAGGCGAAACATACTGCCCATTTTGATACAACACTAACGAGTTGGGTACAAACTGCCCCGGAGTACTGGTTAGCGAACCTGAAGTTTCGGTTTGACGCATTCCTTGACGCCATTCGGGTAAGCGACCATCAACGTCTGACCAATTTGGGTTTTGAATATTGGCACCAAAAGTAAAGTCATTATAGGTATCGTCATCTTTCGTATTCAAGATCATTACAATCCCCGGATCTCCTAATTCTACCCCGGCATCGGCGTTGATCACATTGTTTACGCCATATACCGTTTTAAAGGTTTTCCACATACGCGAATCATTCACGTGATCAAAAACCGCATAGGTATATTCGGTAGGACGCAGTCGCTGAAAATCCATACCTCCAATCCATACACCACGACGTACCCAACCTCCTGAGAAATTAGAAAATTGTGGGGTGAAATAGTTATACGTACGGTTTCCGAAACGTCCTGTAGTCGATGCATCTGCATTGTGCGGCGCAGCCATTAGAATTTCGTCTAACTGCTCAGCTTCACTGTCAACACCCGTCCAATTGGCATATAAATCACGGTAATCTGCAGCGAGACCACCTCGTGCGTCAATCGCATAAGTAGCAGCTTCGATCGCTTCATTCAGGTCTCCTTGAATGTATTCTGCATTCCAATCGTCGTTACGCTCAGAAGCTCTAAACAATAAGGCTTTGGTAAGAAAGTGTGCTGCGGTAGCTTTAGTCCAGGTTACCCCTTTTCCATAGGTGTAAACTTCTCCTTCAAAGTAATTGTAAGCTTCTCTAAAGTCTGAAATGACTTGCGCCCAGGTCTCTTCATCAGTCGCTCGGGTAAAGTTACGCACCACACCTTCGGCAGGCTCTAACTGCAATACCACACCTCCGTATTGTGCGGCAAGGCGGTAGTAATTATAGCCTCGTAAAAAATGCGCGTGCGCCAGACAACGGTTGCGGATGCCCTCATCTTCAATCACCTCGGCATTAGCGATTATGGTGTTTGCCGAAGCAATCCCGTAATACATCTGATCCCAAAGCGCCGCAGGAGAGGTCGCGTTGTTGTTAGCCGCACCGGTTTCGGGCGTTGCACCTACCGGGTTCAAGCGGTTATCATAGGTGTTCCACATTTCATTAGTGAGGTCATTGGCGTTGGTGAACTCATCGGTACCGTAAAGGGTCAACCCATAGGCCCATTCGTACCCAAAATGCCATCTGATATTTCCGTAAAGGGAAACTGTAAGATCTTCAAGACCTTGAGCAGTTTCAAAATATTCTGTGGAGTACTGGTTGGTCAATTCTTCATCGAGAAAATCATCTTTACACGAGGTGCTGCCCAAAGCGAGCGCGCCACAGAGTAAAATAGTACTACTTCTTTTTAATATATTTAATTTCATCTTTTTCTTTTTTGAATTCAATTGAGGATTATAGTCCGATGTCTAAACCTACAGCAAAGCTTCGGTTGAAAATGGTTGAGTTGGTATCAAAATCATACCAAGCAGCCCCTTGATAAATACTTCCCGGGTTTACCGCTTGTACATACACTCTCAAGTTGTTTAAGCCCATTTTTTCGCTTTGCTCAGGAGAAAAATTATAACCCAGTGAAATGTTTCTGATCTTAACAAAACCGGCATCCTGAATCCCTAATAACCCTGAGAATTCATCCTGAGATCCTGAAGTCGCTTGACCTAAAATAGGCTTTTGAAAAGCAGCATCGGTATTGTCTGGCGTCCAGTAATCGATCTCACGCTGGTTAGAACGTGCGGTCATTGCCTCACCGCCTATATTGGCTTTATATCCTAAACGAGAGATGATAAGCGTACTCAATTCAAAACCTTTGTAGCTAAAGGAGTTGTTCCAACCTAAAGTCCATCGTGGTGTTGTATTGCCTAAGATCGTGCGATCGTCAGCATTCATAACATAATCGCCGTTCTGATCGGTAGGGCGCACATTACCCGGGCTGAAATCGTATCCGTTCTCATTCCATAAGGCCATTTCTGCTTGATCTTCGGGAGTGTCTTGCCACAATCCTTCGTTATCGTACCCATAAATCACTCCAATAGACTCGCCGATAAACCAGTTGTTGTCTACCATATCATTTTCGCCGTAGGCTAATTCTTCGATTTCGTCACGTTGCCACGCTACGTTAAGATCTGAAGCCCATTGGAAGCCTTTTTCGGTCGCTACCGGAATTAAATTCAGACTTGCTTCAAAACCTTTGTTGTTGGTTCTACCAATGTTAGCGATGGTAGAAGGGAACCCGGTCAGGGTAGGAATATTAACCGACATCAATAAATCTGAAGTATAGGATTTATACACGTTCAAACTACCCGAAACACGATTGTTAAACAGACCGAAGTCTACCCCTAAGTTGTACTGTGTGGTTTTCTCCCAGCCCAGATTTGGGTTGGCTAAAGACAATTGCGATCTGGAATAATACGGCTCATTGGTCGTATACCCGATTTGGTTCGAAAGTCCGTTAAACGGAAGGAAGATCGAAATAATATCTCCTTTAGTAGCGTATGGATCTACCGCTGAGTTACCTGTAGTACCATATCCTAAACGCAGCTTCAAGTTATTCACCCAATCTGCATTCGCAAGAAAATCTTCCTGATCTAATCTCCAGGCCAGCGCGGCAGAGGAGAAGAAGTCCCATTTATTGCCAGCGCCTAACTGTGAAGCACCATCCCAACGTCCTGAAACTGTAAGTAAATATTTACTGTCAAAACCATAGTTTAAACGCACCATATACGAACTCAACTGACGCTCGTTAAGGTTAGAGCCAATACTTACATTGTTTTCCGAATTGGTAAGGTCTATCGCACCGAAATTATTCCACAGCATAGAGGCTTTTGGGATATTGTTGGCAGACATGCCTGAACTTTCAATATTCCAAGAAGAAGCGGTTTGCAGTAAGGTTACATCAAGATTGTGTTTCTCTCCGAAGCTTTTGCTGTAGTTGATCTGGTTATCCAGCGTCCACGAAAAATCTCGTCTGTTGTTCAAACGCGCATAGTTAGTACCTAGTGAACCGTCTGAATTGATGCGGTGCGATGAACTTCCGTCTATGTAAACCCCTTCTCTGAAGTGACGAAAGTCAGGCCCAAAACGTATTAAGTATTCTAAACCTTTTAAAGGTTGGTAGATCTCCCCAAAATCAAAGGTAGCACTAAGACTACCCAGCGCACGCAAGGTTTGCGATAATTGGGTACTCTTATTCTCTTCGCCAATGATGGTATAAATGGTGGTCTCACCTCCCGGGTTGATCACTAAATTACCATCGGCATCATAGGGTACTGCAATATTGTAGATGTTTTTAGCAGCGCCGTAAATCGCATTAGGTACCGAACCGCTACGACCCCCTAAAGTAGAGAAACCATAATCTTGCTCACTCCACGATAGGTTAAAATTGGCATCAAACTGAAACCAATCTACCGGTTTAATACTTGCACTTAAGTTGGCCGTATAACGCTCGTAAAACTGTCCTTTTTGCGTTCCTTTATTATTTACATAACCCACAGAACCGTAAGCGTTGACTTTTTCGGTACCCCCACTGGCACTTAAGGTATGCTCGCTTAAGATTCCGGTTTGCGTTACAAAATCAGTCCAATCGGTGTTGCGCACGCGAGAAGCGTCAAAGCTTCCGTTTTGCCAACCTTGCAAAACATTATCTCGTGAAGTCTGCCCGTCAAGCGGACTGTCAAAAATATTGGTGTCATTAGCCAAAGTAGGACTGTCTGGGTGAGCATACGTCTCAGGATCGAGGTTGTATGCCGCCCAACGTCTAAAATCAATAAAGTCTGCAGCACTCATTGCCGGTGCACGATCTACGATATCAGAAGTGGTCACCGTACCCGAATAGTTTAGGGTAAATCGGCCGGTCTTTCCTTTTTTAGTCGTTACGATGATCACCCCGTTAGCCCCTCGCGATCCATAGACTGCGGTAGCCGAAGCATCTTTTAATACGTTGATCGACTCGATGTCTCTTGGGTTTATGGTTTCAATAGAAGAAGCTGAAAGCAGCGGTACCCCATCTACTACATAAAGTGGCGCATTACTCGCAGTTAACGAACGGTTTCCCCGAATACGTACCGATCCTACCGTACCAGGACGCTCACTGCTGGTAATGTCTACCCCGGCAGCTTTACCTTGTAAGGCTTGAAATACGTTACTCACAGGTTGTGTAAGCAGTTCTTCAGAACTTACTGAAGAAACCGCACCTGTAAGGTCAGATTGTTTTTGCGTTCCATACCCAACTACCACTACAGCATCGAGTTCGGCACTGTCTTCTTCCAAAGTGATCGTATAGGTGTTTTGTGCACCTACGACTTGCGAAATCGATTTCATTCCGAGGAAAGAAAAAAGCAAGGTCTCTCCTTGGGCAGCTTGTAAGCTGAAGTTACCATCAAAATCGGTTTGTGTTCCGCGCTGAGTGCCTTGTACCAAAACATTAACTCCGGGCAGCGGCATTCCGTCAGCATCAGTAACGGTCCCGGTTACCGCTTTTTCCTGAGCCCACAAGCTGGTGGAGAGCATCAGTATACTGAAACACAGTAGAAAAAATTTGTTTGTTTGTTTCATGTGTATTAGAATTATTTAAGAATATTAAACGTATCAAGTACATTTGATCGTGAAAGTAGGTAAAGAAAACGTTTGAGGTGTCCTGTACTATGATGCTTTTTAGCTAGAGAATTAGTTTAATTTTAAGTTAAATCGATTTAGAATCTAGGTTTACACGTAAGCATAAAAAAAGCTGTTCTTTAAGCAGAACAGCTTTTTTGTGGAAGCATTGCGCGAAAAAGCGTATTACTACAACTTCTTTTTATCGAAAAATACTAAAAATATCCCGGCATTAATCATACCCCGGATTTTGGTCATACAGGTTTTCTTTAACCGTGATTTGCGAACTAGGTACCGGGAACAGGATTTGGTTCTCATCCATGGTTTGCATTCGGTTTTGTACATCTTCGGTAGCGATCCAGGCATTGATCGTACTCACAACGGTACCCGTACGTACCAGATCGTACCATCTTCTGCTTTCTCCGGCAAATTCAAGACGTTTGGCCGCTAAGAGCGTTGCCAGATCCACATTGGCAACCGGATCTAAACCGGCACGGTCGCGTATTTGATTGACGATCCCATCTACTTCAGCTTGTGTTCCGTTTGCTCCCATAAGAATCGCTTCGGCTTTCATCGTTAAAATATCGGTATAACGTAGGATTGGGTAATTTAATCCCCAGTCAAAGCGGTCCTGTCCGGCGCGTTCCAGATTTAAATATTTCGTATAAAAAGGCACCGGATTGAAGTTTCCATTTTGATCGGTATATCCGTTTTGAATATCAAGATCGTCTCTAAGGTCGTCTGCCTCGTAGGCGTTGATCAAATCTGTCGCCACCTGTTTTGCAGTTTCCCCATTAGAAAAACCTACGCCATTCACGCGCAAATAGCCATCGGGCACCGGAAGGGAAGGGTATTCAGCTCCAACTCCTAAACCGCCTGAGAGGTATTCTATATTCAATACAATTTCGGCATTGTGCTCATTGTTGTAATCAAAAATAGCAGGGTAATCGCTCACAAAAGCAAAAGGTCCGTTATTGATGATATCATTAAACTGGGTTACTGCCAGATCGTATTCATCAGCATCTAAACCTGCGCCTTCAATACCGTAGGTAGGTCCGCTTCGGGTGAGATACACGAGGCCTAAGGTAGCTTTGGCAGCCCACGAAGTCACTTTACCTTGTGCGTCAGAACCATAAGAATCCGGGAGCAAATCGATGGCGGTATTCAAATCTTCGAGAATCAGGTTATAGACTTCGGCAACCGGAGCACGTGGGATCTCCAGAGTTTCGGTAGGCGTATACACCCGGTCAAACACGGGGACCTTACCGTAGGTGCGCACCAGATCAAAATAGAAAAAGGCTCTCCAGAAGCGTGCTTCTCCTATGATGCGGTTCAATACAGCGCCATCAGGTACCAACTCTTCATTGATCTGATCTAAAACGGTGTTCGCTCTAAATATTCCGGTGAAATCGGTGTTCCAGTTGTCTGCAACGATGGCATTGGTTGCGAGTGAACGATCAAAGGCATTGATAGGATCGTAAGCACGCACACCTGTAGGTGAAACCGCATATAAATTGTCTGAACGGGTTTCCGAAAGGTAAAATTGATAAATAGGATAGCTCTGTAGCGTGCTGTATATTCCGTTTACGGCAGCTTCAAAGTCTGCGGTATTTCTGTAGAAATTATTACTTCCCTGCTCAGAAATAGGCGTTTGGTCGAGTTCGTCTGAACACGAAACTACCAATACAGCTAGCAAGATTAAGGTTATATATTTTTTCATGATGCTTTTTTTAAAAGGTGAAGTTTAGACCGGTAACAATTGATTTTGAAAGTGGAAAGGCTCCATAATCATCACCGTTGCTGTTAACGGCTTCAGGGTTAAAGCCACCGTAGTATTGGTCATTACCAAACCAGTTTTCTGCGGTAACATAAATGCGTAAGCCCGAAAATAGATTGGTGTCTATCACAGCGCCTAAGTCGTAGCCCAGCGTGATGTTACGTATTCTCCAGTAGTCTGAAGAGTATAACCAGTCTGTATTTTTAATACGACCAAAGGTAGAGTAAGCTTTTCCTTCAATGCCGTTACCGGGATTTTCAGGAGATCTCCAGCGATCGCGAATAAACCCTAAATGGTTATCCTGATAGCCTTGCCCAGTTCGGTCAATCGCTCTACCAAAGGTGGAGTAGATTTTACCACCGGTTTGTCCCTGAACCAGAACGGTCAGGTCAAAACCTTTATACGTAAACGTATTGGTCATCCCATAAACATAATCGGGATTGGGATGTCCTGAGATCACACGGTCTGCCGGACTTATAACACCGTCTCCATTAGCATCAACATATTTAGGGTCGCCTTCCATCTGATTTCCGTAGAGTGCGGCGCCGTTGTCGATATCTTCCTGTGAAAGAATACCGTCTTGTTGTACTACATAAAGACTGTACAGCGGTTGACCTACCTGAAGAATATTGTGTTCAATATCAAAAGAACCACCTAGGATCGGGGAGTTATCCGGCCCTAATTGTTTTACCTCATTGGTATTGTGGCTGATGTTGAAATTAGTAGTCCAAGTAAGAGCACCCCCTTGTAGATTGCGGGTCGTTAACTCCAGTTCCCAACCGCGGTTCTCTACCTTACCAATATTGGTCACCGCTGACGAAAACCCGGAAGCGGTAGGTACCGGAACACTCAATAAAAGGTCTTTATTGGTTTTTACGTAATAGTCAAAAGAAGTAAAAATGCGTCCCTTTAAGAATCCGATGTCTGTACCAAAATTGATGGTCTCAGACTCTTCCCAGCTGAGGTTAGGATTGGCTGAATTGATAGGTACCTGCCCGGTTACAAAATTTCCACCGTAGGAATAGTTAGAAAATCCAATTCTGGAAATACTGGCGTAATCATCACTAAAAGTGTTGTTACCTGCAAGACCCCAGCTGGCTCTAAGTTTCATATTGCTGATAAAATCAACATCAGCAATGAATTTTTCTTTATCAATATTCCATCCTAAAGATGCTGAAGGAAATACTCCCCATTTGGTATCACGACCAAAATTAGACGAGCCATCACGACGTATACTCGCCGATAGTAAGTACTTGTCTTTATAACCGTATTGCGCACGACCAAAATACGACAGCAGTACTTTTTTAGTTTCAAAAGTATAGGTGCCGCTGGCGTTGATGTTGTTTGCTGCATTGAGTGTAGTGATGTCATCAGACCCAAACCCTTGAGCTGCAAGAATGCGCTGATTGTCATATTTAAAAATACTGTACGATGCTCCTCCTAATAAGGATAGGGTATGGGTGTCATTAAAATTGAGATCGTAGTTTACTGTATTCTCATTGACAAAGTTTTGCTTCTGATACGCGCTAAACGAACCAGCTGCCTGTCTATTACGATCTACAAACGAAGGCCTGAAGTATTTGTTCTTAGCTTCCGTATTATCTAAGTTAAGCGAAGATTTAATGCGTAAGCCTTCAATGATCTCATATTCTCCATAAAGGGTTGTGAGTGTTCTGAAGATTTTATTCTCTCCGATGGTGTTTTCAATAGTACGAATAGGACTCGGAACGCTGCGACCCCAGGCATAAGCGGTATTGTCGCCAATGTTATAATCCAGGCCATCTTCAGAAATAGGCGTGGCAGAAACCACATAGTGCATCAAGTTGTCTTTACCTTCAACTCCGGGATCTTGGGTTACCGAATACGAAGGCGCGATGTTCACACCAAATTTAAGATTGTCACTTGCAGTAATTTCCACATTAGCACGTGCAGAATAGCGCTTGTAGTTTACGCCCAAAGCAATACCATCTTGATTAAGATGTTCTCCGGAAATAAAATAATTTACAAATTCGTTTCCACCGCGTGCTGAAAGCTGATAGCTCTTTACTTCGCCGGTTCTAAAAAATTCGTCTTGCCAGTCGATATAATCCAGACCGGGATGACCTTCCTGAAACCAGCGGTCGTCTTTGATAAAGTTGGTGTCAAAACCGCCTAGAATGGCTTGCCGTTCTGCGCTCGTTTGGTCTGCCGTACGACCAGCTCCTGAATTTACCCAGCGGGCATCGATGATCTCCGAAGCCCGATCAACCCATTCTTCCGCGCTAAGCATATCAAGCTTTTTTACCGTTTTGTTGATCCCGTAATAAGTGTTGAAACTCAGTTTAGGTTTGCCCAGTTTTCCTGACTTCGTCGTGATCAAAACAACCCCGTTAGAAGCACGCGAACCGTAAATGGATGCGGCGGCAGCATCTTTTAAAACCTGAATAGACTCGATATCCCCGGGATTGATATTGTCTAAAGGATTTCCTGAGCCAAAATCGCCGTTGCCATTTTGTGTAGACGGCTCTAATGGAAATCCATCAATAACATAAAGTGGCTGATTTCCGGCAGAGATCGAGCCTGTTCCCCGTACCTGTACTGAAAAACTTTTTCCGGGAACCCCACTGGTTTGTTTAACGCGTACCCCGGCCATTTGTCCTACCATCGCCTGATCAACCTTACTGATGGGGCGTTGGTTTAGAATTTCGGTATCCATTGTAGCTACGGCAGTGGTAATGCTAGATTTTTTCTGTGTACCATAACCTACTAAAACTACTTCGTCGAGTTCGGCACTGTCGGCCTCCATCGTTATCGTATAGGTATTTGCGCTACCTACGGATTGTGTAATCGATTTCATTCCGAGGTATGAAAAAAGCAATACTTCTCCTTCTGAAGCTTGAAGACTGAAGTTTCCATCAAAATCGGTTTGTGTTCCACGTTGAGTGCCTTGCACCAAAACGTTTACTCCCGGTAGGGGCATTCCTTGTGCATCAGTAACGGTTCCGCTCACTGACTTTTCTTGTGCCCAAGCTAAGCCTGTGAAACACAGTATGCTTAAGCACGTCAGAATCCATTTGTTTAATTGTTTCATATTTTAAATAATTTGAGAGAATACTATATGAATTGATAAGTATTGCGTTAAAATTATGCTATTACAACGTTGTAGCTGTCCTGTACTTACCGTGCTGTGGTGTCCTGTACATTACGAATTTGAGCAATAAATAATAGTTTTCACAGGACGGCACAGGATAGCAAATGCTTCTTGAACTTCTAATTTTAGCCTAACTTGAAGCGCTTTGCAATGCATTGTATTTTCAATTTTCAACACTCTTTTATGCGTTTTTCTCTTTTTTCCACAGTGGTGGGTTGCTTATTGTTTTTTAGCTGTCAACATCAGGACACCCAAGCGGTCGCAACTGATGCGGCTCTTTGGCCAGAACTGACACAAACCGCTAAGCCCTGGACGCGCTGGTGGTGGATGGGAAGCGCGGTTGATAAACCCAACATCAAAGAACATCTAATCGCTTTTGAAAAAGCCGGATTGGGCGGCGTAGAGATCACTCCTATATATGGAGCTAAAGGCGAAGAAGAACAATTTCTCGAGTTTCTTTCTCCGGAATATTTAGAGCTTCTTGATTTTACAATCACTACTGCAGACAGCCTGGGGCTTGGTGTAGATATGGTTTTGGGTACCGGATGGCCGTATGGTGGCCCTCAGGTAGAGCGTGAATTTGCCGCGACCAAATTGGTTGTTCAAAAGTACGAACTCAAGCAAGGCGAGGTCTTTGATCAAGAATTAAAGCCGGATGCAAAAGAACGACAGCCCGCGTCCCTGAGCGCTGTGCTGGCTTATGATACTAAGGATAATTTTAAAGATCTAACCTCAGATGTAACTGAAAACAAATTAAAGTGGACCGCGCAAGATGCTGCTTACACGGTTTATGCTTTGTTTACCGGCAAAACCGGGCAGCAAGTAAAGCGGGCAGCTCCGGGAGGTGCCGGCTATACCTTAGATCATTACTCTAAAGAGGCATTTGAAGATTATGTACAACCTTATGATACAGCATTTTCCGAAATTCAAGGGCATCTGCGCGCGATTTTTAACGACAGCTATGAAGTTTATGGTACCGACTTTACACCGAAGTTTTTTGATTTTTTTAAACAATGGCGGGGTTATGACCTTAAACCTCACATCAATCTTTTATTGAGTGATAGCGATAACGATTTAGGAAATCGCGTTAAGAGCGATTATCGCGAAACACTGTCTGATTTACTCCTGCATCAATTCAATGAGCCTTGGACCGATTGGTCAAACCAACACGGATTTAAAACCAAATTACAAGCCCACGGCTCGCCGGGGAATCTTATTGATCTTTATGCTTCGGCAGATATCCCGGAGTGTGAGACTTTTGGTTCGATGCCTTTTGATATCAAAGGCTTTCGACGCGAAGAAGAAAATATTCGTACGGGCGATGCAGATCCCGTGATGCTCAAATTCTCTTCTTCGGCAGGTCATATTGCCGGGAAACCGCTTATTTCCTCAGAAACTTTTACCTGGCTTAGAGAACATTTTAAAACAGCCTTGTCTCAGGCAAAGCCTGAGGCGGAAGAATTACTGCTCAATGGCGTGAATCATATTTTCTTACACGGCTCTACGTATTCTCCGGAGCGTGCCGGTTGGCCGGGCTGGAAGTTCTATGCTTCAGTAAATTTTAGTCCGAAGAATACCATCTGGAAAGATGCTTCGGCATTGTTTGGCTACCTCGGCAATGTGCAATCGGTTTTACAAGAAGGAAAAGCAGATAACGAGACCTTGTTATATTGGCCTATTTATGACCAATACAATAGTTACAAGGATGGGAATTTATTTTTTCAGTTTAAGATCCATTCTTTAAATGAGTGGTTGCTTGATACGCCGTTCTATGAGACCACAAACACCTTGATGGATAAGGGCTACGGTGTCGATTTTCTTTCGGATGCTTTTTTAAAGCAAGCTAAAGTAGAAAATGGAAACATCGTTTTACCCGGCGGAACTTATAAAGCTTTGGTAATTCCTGATTGCGAATTCATGCCGTTAGCCAGTTTAGAAAAACTGGTAGCACTCAAAAACGCCGGAGCTTCTGTGATCTTTACCGGCTTACCAGAAAGCGTTCCCGGATATTTTGAATATGAACAACAAACTGCAGCACTTCAAGACCTGATCGCTAAAAATAATTTAGCCATTACTGCTTTAGAATCAGGTCTACGTGCAGCGGAAGTACATCCTGAAACCTTAGTAGAATCGGGATTGAAATTTATCAGAAGAGCTCAAGGCAATTCTAAGATTTACTATTTGGTCAATCATACTTCAGAAGCTATTGATACCTATATTCCATTATCGGGCAATGTCGATAATGCAGTGCTTTTAGATCCGCTTACGCGAAAAGTGGGTACGGCAGCTGTTCGTACTACCGAAGGACAGGCTGAGGTTAAAGTGCAAATAGCTTCGGGCGATGCGTTGATCTTAAAAACCAATTGGAGTTTGCCTGAAGAACACTGGGCGTATACGACGCCAATGGCTGAAGGAATTCCGCTAGAAACTGAATGGAATATCAACTTTGAAGAAGGAGGACCTGTGCTTCCGGAAGCTGCGACTTTGAGTAGTTTAAAATCCTGGACGAAACTTGGCGAAGATGCTGAGCATTTTTCAGGTACTGCAAGCTATACCACCACGTTTACTAAACCGGAAACCGAAGCAGGTACATGGCAACTTGATCTGGGAGATGTAAGAGAAAGTGCTGCCGTGTGGCTGAATGACACCTATGTGGGTACCGCTTGGTCGGCGCCATACCATTTGGATCTTGGTGCATTGCAGGCCGGGGAAAATACTTTAACCATTAAGGTGACCAATCTGGCAGCAAACCGACTTCGCGCTAAAGAATTGCGCGGGGAAGAATGGAAGACCTTTTACGAGATCAATATGGTAAATAAAGATTATAAACCTTTTGATGCCACCGTCTGGGAACCTACACCTTCAGGACTTTTGGGGCCTGTTCAATTGGTGCCATTGGCTATAGAAACAAAATAATTCACGAGATATAAAACGAATATAGATGAGAAAACTACTGGTTTTAGCTGTTTTGGCAGCATTCAACTTTAATTGTGCGGCGCAGCAACAAATCAATCGGGATGATGTGCTCGCAAAAATGGAACTTGCCAATGCGTATTTTATGAAGAAATGGCCTGATGTAGGCAAAACCATCATCACCAATAAAGAACGCCCGAGTAACATTTGGACGCGCGGCGTGTATTATGAAGGTTTGATGGCTTTGCACGAGATCTACCCTAAAAAAGAATATTATCAATATGCTTTAGATTGGGCCGATTTTCATCAGTGGGGTTTCCGCAGTGGAAATGAAACCCGTAATGCAGATGATTATGATGCAGCGCAGACTTACATTGATTTGTACAATTTGCAACCCGATCCTGAAAAGCTGAAGAACACCAGAGCCTGTATGCAAAAGTTTTTGGTAACACCACAAAATGGCGATTGGGATTGGATCGATGCCATACAAATGGGAATGCCGGTTTTTGCTAAAATGGGCGTACTGGAAAATGATGCGCGCTATTTTGAAAAGATGTACGAGATGTATATGGAAAGCCGCAACGTTATTGGTGAAAAGGGTTTGTTCAATCCGGAAGATGGTTTGTGGTGGCGTGACGCTGATTTTGATCCGCCGTACACTGAGCCTAACGGAGAAGACTCGTATTGGAGTCGTGGTAATGGTTGGGTGATCGCTGCGTTGGCAAAGACGCTTTCGATCATTCCTGAAGATGCTCCGCACCGCGAGCAGTATATTGAAGACTTGCAGGCGATGGCCGAAGCCCTTGTAAAAGTACAGCGCGAAGATGGGTTTTGGAATGTGAGTTTGCACGACCCAACACATTTTGGAGGGAAAGAAACTTCGGGTACGGCTTTATTTGTCTACGGAATCGCCTATGGAATCAACAACGATTTATTAGACCGTGAAAAGTACTTGCCGGTAATTACCAAAGCTTGGAATGCGATGGTCTCAGAATCGCTTCACGAGAATGGCTTTTTAGGTTGGTTACAATCCACCGGAAAAGAACCAAAAGACGGGCAGCCCCTATCTTATGAGAAGATCCCTGATTTTGAAGACTATGGTTTGGGGTGCTTTCTGCTGGCAGGAGCCGAATTGTACCGTTTAGAATACTAAAATTTAAGGGATGCCTAAACGCTTAAAAAATATACTTATGCTACTAGGCTTTGCAGTTACGCTGCAAAGCCTTTTTGCACAGCGCCAAACCTATAATTTCAATAGCGATTGGCAGTTTAAAACCGGTGAGATTGAAGGTGCTGAGGCTACTTCTTTTGACACCGAAGGATGGACGGAGGTAACATTGCCGCACGCGTACAATCAAGAGGAGGCCTTTTTAAAATCCATTGATGAGCACAGCACAGGAATTGTTTGGTACCGTAAAAATTTTGTACTTCCGGAAGCGGCAAAGGGACAAAAGATCTTTTTAGAATTTGAAGGCATCCGTCAAGGTGGAGACATTTTTGTAAATGGGAAACAGATAGGTTTGCACGAAAACGGGGTAATGGCTTTTGGTTTAGATCTTAGCGATATCGTTGTATTTGACGGGAAGGAGAATTCTATTGCCTTGCGCATTGACAATGATTGGCATTACCGTCAGCGCAGCACTAATGCAACCTACAGGTGGAATAACATCAATTTTAATGCAAACTACGGCGGGATTCCTAAAAACGTATTTCTGCACATTACCGATAACTTATATCAAACGCTTCCGCTGTATTCAAATCTTGAAACTACGGGAGTTTATGTCTATGCTATGGCTTTTGATATTCCACAGGCCTCAGCGACTGTGCACGTCGAATCTGAAGTAAAAAACGAATATGACTCATCTAAAACCTTTCAATATTCGGTAGCTGTTTTTGACCTGGATAATAAAAAGGTTGCTGAATTTACGGGAGCGGAAACTAGTCTTAAACCGGGGGAGCGCACGATAGTTTCCGCAGCACAACGTCTCAATGATTTGAATTTTTGGAGTTGGGGTTACGGGTATTTGTATACGGTTAAATCGATGTTGAAAGTTGATGGTAACGTCATTGATGAAGTCAGTACCCAAACCGGTTTTAGAAAGACCGAATTCAAAGAAGGAAAAGTTTATCTCAACGATCGCGTATTGCAAATGAAAGGCTATGCCCAGCGCACCAGTAATGAGTGGCCGGCGATCGGGATGTCTGTCCCGGCGTGGTTGAGTGATTTTAGTAATCGTATGATCGTCGAAGGCAACGGAAATCTTGTACGTTGGATGCACGTGACTCCGTGGAAACAGGATATCGAGTCTTGCGATCGCGTGGGCCTGCTCCAAGCGATGCCTGCCGGGGATGCCGAAAAAGATTCTCAAGGCGACCATTGGAAACAACGTACCAACCTGATGCGCGACGCAATAATCTACAATAGAAATAATCCCAGTATTGTGTTTTATGAAAGCGGGAATGAGTCCATTAGTGAGGCGCATATGGCCGAGATGAAGAGCTTACGCGATACCTACGACCCCTATGGCGGGCGTGCTATTGGTTCGCGTGAAATGCTAGATAGCCGTGAAGCAGAATATGGTGGCGAGATGCTTTACATCAATAAAAGTGCAGGAATCCCGATGTGGGCTACTGAGTACAGTCGGGATGAAGGGATGCGCAAATATTGGGATGAGTTTTCACCACCTTTTCATAAAGAAGGCGACGGACCTTTATACAAAGGGGAACCGGCAACGTCTTACAATCACAATCAGGATCGGCACGCGATCGAGGATGTTATTCGCTGGCATGATTATTATGAAGCCCGCCCGGGAACCGGTCACCGCGTGAGTTCGGGGGGTGTGAATATTATTTTTTCAGACTCCAACACGCATTATCGCGGGGAACAAAATTACCGTACGAGTGGGGAAGTAGACCCGATGCGTATTCCTAAAGACGGCTATTTTGCACATCAGGTGATGTGGAATGGCTGGGTAGATACAGAAGAGCACGGCACGCATATGTTGGGGCATTGGAATTATCAACCCGGCACACAAAAAGATTTTTATGTGGTTTCTACCGGCGAAAAAGTCGAACTTTTTATCAACGGAACGTCGCAAGGCTTTGGTAAGAAAGCTTACAGTTTTCTGTTTACGTTTGAAGATCTAAGGTTTGAAACCGGTAGTGTCAAAGCCGTGAGCTATGATGCCGAAGGAAGGATCCTGAGCACAGCAGAAAAGACCACCGCAGGAACACCACATAGCATACGATTGAAGCGTTTAGAAGCACAACTTCCATTTAAAGCTGATGGTGCGGATGTTGCCCTTTTTGAAGTTGAAGTGGTCGATAAAGACGGGCAGCGTTGTCCAATTGATAATTCTAAGATCGAATTTGAACTGGATGGTCCGGCAACCTGGCTGGGTGGTATTGCAGATGGTCCTGATAATTACATTCAGTCGAAAGTGCTTCCGGTTGAAAATGGTGTAAATCGCGTGATGATTCAATCTACGACGCAGGCCGGGAGCATCAAGATTAAAGCTAAAGCTTCCGGAATCAAAAATGCTTCTATACAATTGGATTCCGAAGCATTTGAAACCCAAAACGGATTGGCAAATGTATTACCCGGAGCAGATTTGTCATCTTATCTCGACCGCGGTCCTACACCCAAAACACTTTCTTTTTCATGGAAACGTAAGCCGGTGTTTATTCGTTCGGCACGAACCGCTAATGAAGAAGATGAACCGTATCTGAGTTATGATGATAACGAACTCACCGAATGGCGCAATGACGGTCAAGCAAAAACCGGTTGGATCACCTATACCTTAGCCAAAGAAGCTGAGGTCAATGAATGCGTGATTAAATTGACCGGTTGGCGCAGAAAAAAATATCCTTTACGTATTTTAGCAGGGGATGAAGTCCTCTTTGAGGGCGAGTCCTGGCAAAGTCTTGGGTATATCACCATTCCTCTGAAAACAGTAAAAACTGATGAGATCACGGTGCAGTTGGCCGGCGCTCAAAAGGAGGAAGATGGCTTTAATGATATTGTTGAGGTTGATCCCAATAAGGAACTTGATTTATTTAAAGACGATAAAGCGGCAGCAGCCAAAGGGCAGTTGCGTATAGTAGAAATAGAATTTTATGAAGAATTATAAATCCGTTTATTCGGTATTCGTATGGGTTTTAGGCGTTAGTTTTGTGAGTATGAACAGTCTTCACGCACAAAAGGAAGTCAAACTTTGGGAAAACGGAGTTCCTAACAGTAAAACCGATGCAGCCTATCAAGAAGTACAACACGCTGATAACGGGCAGGTGTATGGTGTAGATAAGGTTACCGATCCTACGTTGACCATTTACGAGCCCGAAGCCGTCAAGGCCAACGGAACTGCCGTAGTGATTTGTCCGGGTGGTGGTTATGGTCATTTGGCGATTGATAAAGAAGGCTACAAACTTGCTGCCTGGTTTGCCGAGCAAGGCGTAACCGGTTTTGTATTGAAATACAGACTCCCCAGCGATGCGATTATGGAAGATAAAAGCATAGGGCCACTACAGGATGTACAGCGTGCCATTCGCTATGTGCGCGAGCAGGCCTCTACTTACGGAATTGATACTTCAAAAGTGGGAATCATGGGCTTTTCTGCGGGAGGGCATTTAGCATCAACCGCAGCTACGCATTATGCTGATAAGGTTTATGATGCCACCGAAGGCGTTTCCGCAAAACCCGATTTTTCGGTGTTGATCTATCCCGTGATCAGTATGCAAAATGGTATTACGCATCAGGGTTCTAAGGATAATTTATTAGGGAAGAAAGCCTCCAGAGGCGCTGCGTATGCGTATAGCGGCGAGTATCAAGTAACGCCCGAAACCCCGATGGCTTTTCTGGCGCACGCCACCGATGATTATGCGGTTCCTGTAGAAAACAGCATTAACTACTACTTAGCATTGAAAGATGCCGGAGTTCCTGCGGAAATGCATTTATACGAAGATGGCGGCCACGGTTTTGGAATGGGAGGCACCCACACGGCCGATTCCTGGCCCGCAGCATTAAGCCTTTGGATGAAAAAGCACGACTTGATTACTGAATAAATGGCATCAATTAGTTTACGCTAAACATCTAGGTGTCAGGTCGAGCGCAGTCGAGACCTTATGATTATAAAATGAGATTAATAACTTCTCGACTACGCTCGAGAGGACGGTCTGCTTCGAACCAAATTAACTATACACATGTTACCTATGCTCAAAAACCTCTCTATTTGTCTAATACTAGCTTTAGCTTTCACCTCGTGTAAAGCTCAAGATCCAGCCTATATTTTTACCTATTTTAAAGGAAATGGAGAAGACGGTTTGCATTTAGCCTACAGTACCGATGCCTTACATTGGCAATCGTTGAATGATGATCAATCGATTCTTACACCTGAAGTTGGCGAGCAAAAATTAATGCGGGATCCTGCAGTGATCAAAGGTGGAGACGGCGTCTATCATATGGTTTGGACCACCGGTTGGACCGAACGTGGAATTGGTTATGCTTTTTCTAAAGATTTGATCAACTGGTCTGAGCAGCAACTCATCCCGGTGATGCAGCACGAGGAAACAGCGCGTAACTGCTGGGCTCCGGAAATTACCTATGATGCGCAAAATGATGAATATATGATCTACTGGGCGACCACAATCCCCGGCCTGTTCCCGGAAACGCAATCAGAAAAAGATGCCGGTTACAATCACAGAATGTATTATACCATCACCAAAGATTTTAAAGCGTTTACCAAGGCCAAAGTCTTATACGAACCCGGTTTTAACTCGATAGATGCAATGATTCAATGGGATGGTGAAAAGTATGTGATGTTCTTAAAAGATGAAACTCGTGAACCTGCGCGTAAGAACTTAAAAGTAGCTACTGCGCAACATTTGATCGGACCTTATTCTGAAGCGAGCGCTCCCATCACCGGTAAGTATTGGGCAGAAGGCCCTACCGCGATTCAGAAGGATGGCAAGTGGTTGGTGTATTTTGATAAGTATACAGATCATCAATACGGCGCTGTACAATCAACCGACTTAAAAAATTGGACTGATATTTCTGATCAGGTTTCTTTTCCTGACGGTATACGTCACGGTACAGCGATACAGGTTTCAACTGAAGAATTGAAAGCGATTCAGGAGGTGTTTCTCGATAAGTAAGGTTTTTATATACAAGCACGCGATGCAATCGCGCGCTAACATTTAGGTTTTTTGAGTCGTCATGCTGAACTTGTTTCAGCTTCTCATCAAAGATGCTTCAAGAATCAACTCCAGCTCTTCGTTGCTATCAATCCAATCTTCTGGAGCTTTTTACGACTGTTTTGAACCTTAGGAAGCTATGATTCCTTCTAATTTTTCCGATATTGATATATTCAGTAATTCAGAATTTTTAATTCATAATCAGAAAAACGGTTCCAGGCCTTCCCATTTTACATCCCAGCTTCCGTCTTTTGGGAATCCGGGATTTTTAGTTTCTGAGCCATCCCAACCCGCGCACATCATCGCCACCGCAGTAAGCAAACCGCCGTTACCGGGCATATACAGCGTTAAACGTTCTTCTTGATAGTTGTGACCATTTTTAAGATAGGTGTTGGTTTGTACATCCATAAATAAGGCATCTACAGCTTTTTCAGGCATTCCCAATCGCGCAGCGGTCATCGCTGTCATCGGGAAATCCCAGCCCCAGGTATCTTCCCATGTCCACACTTCCCAAACTTTATCAAAAGTATTGCGCATCGTAGCCTTGTTGAGTAAGGACGTTTCCGGGAGCATCCCATAGGCTCCAAAAACCGAAGGATGATCGGTTAAGAACTCAGGGTTGGTGTAGGAATCTGTGGCGCTTTCTGTGGCCAAATAATAATCCTCTTGAACCGGCAAATCCGAAAGCTTCTCAAGAACCTCCGTCCATTGCTCAGGAACAGATTCGCCAACGCGTTCTTTCCATCTTGAAGCGGTTTTGAGCGCCCAATTCCAATACGCGAGTTCGTAGGTTGGATTGAAGGTTTCGGTCTTTTCAAAACGCTCCTGTGCAGGAATTACCGGTGGCCCCAATACATAGCGATCATTTTCTTTATCATAATCGGGAAACGAAGCCATAAAATCTGCGGTAGCAAAAACGCGTTCTTTGTATTTGTTGAGCGTTGCTTTGCTAGAGTCTGCCCGGTAAAGCAGTTCGGCAAAGGTGATGAAATGCGGTTGTTGCCAAACCAGAAAAGCACCTACAGATGAAGGACCTTCATCTCCGTACGGATCGGTCATTTTTTGCCACCTCGCACCTTTGAATCCTTGACGTTCCGCCAGGGCTTTGGCATTATCAAAGGCACTTTCATACCAGTTTAATGTGTTTTTTAAATATTGAGGTCTGCCCCAAAGTGCGTAGTGAACCCCGTGCCACCAATGCATTTCCAAATGCGGCTTCCCATACCAACTGTTATACGTAAGTCCGGTTTCTTGCGGTGGCATTTTTCCGGCAGTTTGTGCTTTGGTCAAGTATTGGGAGAGCACCACACGACGCTCGAGTTCGTTTGCTCGCGGATTGGTACTTCCTGAGAAATCTACAATTCCGCCATTAGACCAATAGCTTTCCCAAGCTGTTGCGCTATTTTTAAAAATGGTTTCGGTAGCGTTCTTTCCTTTCGGTTCTGAATCTGCAAACGTGCAGGTTAATGCGATTTGGTCTCCTGTAGGTTCCACGAGAAAATAGTGTGCTTTCTTTTCAGAAACTGTGGCCGTTCCTTCCCAATTTAGAGCAACTTTATAGTTCAGTGAATCCAACTGACGTTCGATCAAGGCAGAAGTATCATCTTGCGCTGCTATACTGCTTTTATAATGTTTTGGATTTTCCCACTGCGTGCCATAATCGGTCCAGGCAGCAGTTGGGGCCGCAAAACGCAGATGTATTTTCAATTGGCCACTTGCAATTAAGGCTGAATTTACCTGAACGGCGATGGCGTCACTATCTGGAGCGCTGGCGGTTTTCACTTGCACAGGAATACCTTCAACAACAAACGAACTGGTGAGCAGGCCCGTCCATAAATCTAAGGTTTGATCCATGTCGCTGAGGTCTTCCGGTTTAACCGGAGTTCCATCCTTTTTGGTGAGTTCAAACCCCAGATTTCCTAAATGTACCCGATGCGGATTTGACCGAAAAAATTCAACAGCTTCCTTGGCATGTTGCGGGCTTTTTACCTGCGTGGCATAAGATACTTTTCTTCCGTTTTGATCATAGTCTTTTAAGGTTTCCTCAAAGGAATAGCCTTGATCGTTGGGTTTAGCATTCCAACCCCACTCAGACAAGGTTCCTAAAGGAATTCCTCTTTGATAATATTCCGGAAAGCTTTGCAACCCCGTGACATCTGTTGTAAACGCAAAAGCACCATTGCCCACGGTTAACGAAGCAAGCGTATCTACTTCAGAAATGTGCACGTTGTGCCTGGTGACAACCGCTTTTCGGTTTATAGCGTTATCTGCGGTTTCATCTTTATATTGTTCTTGTTTACATCCATAGAGGCTTAAAGCAAAAACGATTGTGGTGATCCAGAATGTATTTTTCATTTTCTTATGGTTTCAATAATGTGATACTCATCAGCCCGATGATCACATCATTCGCCTGCGCTTCGAGCGTTAGTTTTTCTAGTGTTTTTTGTGGGTTGAGCGGAAGGTCGAGAATCGTTCCTGCGCCACCATCGATTCCGTAATTGGTAAAGCCGTGAATGTTGATATAGTCCTTAAAATCGCGTTTAATCTCGCCATTTTTAAAAATCACCCGAGGTGGTTTGGGCGCACCGGTGGTAAACGCATAGCCATCGGTAAAATAATCCTGCTCGATAGGCCACCAGTTTTCAGGGTTTTTAAGTTCTAAAACTGTGGTAGTTCCATCAGTATAGGTGACAGTTACTGTGCCATTTACCAGTTGGGTTTGCATCGGGTTGGTGGTTCCTGCCATCATCAAATACGCGTGGGATGCCTTGCCTCTAAGCGGAATAGTGATCGAATCGGGATAGTTGTCCCATTTTGAGGCGAATGCAATATTGAGCGCATTTTCTTCTGAAGATGTTGCGTAAAGGATTTCATTAGATCCCTCAAGAACTCCGGATTTGGAAGCCTTGCGAAGTCCGCTATCATCCAGATGAATATCCTCAGCGACATTGGGATAACACCAATTGCCAACGCCGGTAGTAGGGAGTTGCAGGGTAGGAGATTGGGGGCGCGGACTCAAATACTGCTGCTGAAATACTTCGTCTACCCGTGCATTAAAAAAGCTACTGATGTTTGGCATCGATTGCTGCTTTCTGCTGGAGTTTGGAATATCCCAATTGGTAAATGGCAGCTGAATTTTTTCTCCCGAAGCAAAGCGCAGCTCAAGCAGGTTTGTTCCCGGAAAGCATTCCGCCAGTGCCAATATTATGGTTGCTGATTCTCTAGCTTTGAAACTTATCTGTTGCGCAGCTGTATGGTTGATCTCTAAATCACCGGAAATCTGTGCATCGGTATTATTTTGAATGGTTATCGCCAAATGGTCGTTTTCCAGTTGTGTAGATAGGATTTGAAATTTTGATTTTATTTCAATTTCTATCGGTTGCCACCATGTCATGTCGTTCTGTTTCAGCTTTACAAAAAGCATTTTGTGTCCGGTTGTAGCGGTAATGTTTCCTGAAAGTTTTTCCGTAGAAAGCGCTGTGTCAGACAGAATGCCTTGAGGATCTTTGAGCTCGAGGAGTTCTGCTTTATTTGATTTGAGTTCAAAAGCTGCTCCTTGCGTATAAAAAGCGTTGCTTTGAAGTTTTTCAGGCGTAGTGCCTTCAGTAGTGACCTGAATCGTATAGTTTTTATGAGTCCCCGCCGGAATTAAAATTTTCGGTTTACCAATGGCCTCAGCGACCAGTTGATAATTCACCGAATTTCCATTGACTAAAACCGCTTTGATAGCGGTGGTATTGAGGCTCAATTCCAGCTCCAGATCTACATCGGTTTTAAACTTATTAGCAATTGTGTAGGTTGTGGTATTTTCGGTTTTTTTGAAAGCAACATCAAGGTCAGGAAGATTGAGGCTGGCGTGATCCCAGTCTTCAGGAAAACCCGGCTTGATTTTTAGTTTGTGTTCCAAAAGATTGGGTTGAATACCAAAAAGTCCTTCTACCAAAGCCCGGGAAGCTACACCGATCGGGTCGGCAAAATCCCGATACAATTCCCCTCGAATCGCATCATAAAAGGATAACTGCTGAAAGCCACCCGGTGATGCGCCCAAATACATACTCTCCACCAAAGCGCTTTCAAAAAGTTTATAACCTGCTTCGGGATTCCCACCCTGCCAGAAGGCCAGTGCAGTGTTGAGGTTTTCAGCAAGTGCTACATTGTTTACAGACCAGGTGTAGGGTTGCCAGTTTGTGGTGGAAATCAATTCGAGATCTTCGTATGGAAGTCCTTCGGCCTGCACCGGAATATGCGGAATTTGCTTTTGAATATAATGTAAGGCTTGCTGCTGCTGAAATGCATCAGGCACTGCTTTATCGATGACGTGATACACCGTCCAAATTCCGGGAGACGTGTGAAGTAATTGATTGCCCAAAGCATCTTGGTATTCGGCATACACCCCTTGATCTGGAAGCCATAATTTTTGCTGAATGGCTGTTTTTATCTTTTCGGCTTCATCTAAATAGGCTTGCGGATCTTTACCCAGACGCTCTGCTAGCTTTGCCGCTAAAGTATTTGCGCGATAATTATAAGCCGAAGTATACGTGACTGCACCGCCGCTGTATTGCAAGGCGTCACTTGCCCAGATTGCCGCGTATGCATCATACAAACCATCATCGTTAGTGTCGTAGTTACGCTTTTCCCAAGCCAAATGCCGTTCGATTACCGGAAAGATTTCCTCTAAAAACTCGGGATCGTTGTTCCAGTTGAAATAGGTAAGGAGCTGGTCTATAAAAACCAGATTCATATCATAGTGATGCGCCCGATCATTGCGGTTGGGATGCCTGCTGATGTAACCTTTACTGAACATCGCCGTACCCAAAACCTCTTTCTGTCGGGCGAAATTACGACTGCTGTCAAGGACAACGGGTCCACGTTCGGGTTCGAGCACTTGAGAATTTCCGTAGCTTTTAAAATGGGTTTTTGCGCGATCGTGCCAACCTAACAAATCTGCATTATAGGCCCCACGCCATGCGTTGAGGTGCATCCGCCAGGCTACGGCACCGTGTAAAAAAGCGGGATCCTCCCAAATCGCATCTGCCCCTGTAGCCAGCGCACCACCTAAGGTATTGAGGTACGGATCAGGAGTATTTAGTTTAATTCTGTTTGCTAAGGTATCTGCTTTGAATCTTGCTTTTTTAAAGGCTGAAGCATTGCTTAATGCTTTATCAGAAGTATCGTTTATCGTATGCTCAATGTTCCAATAATAGGTTTGCGCGGCAGATCTGTCGACCGTGCCATAAATGACAGGAAGTGAATCTAATGTAGCTCGTTGAAGAGTATTGGGATTTTGAATAGCGTGAGCACTTCCTAAATTCAGAGGTCCTTCAGGAACAGACGCGGTCAGTGTTTTTTTATTGGTCTGACTTTTTGCATCCCAATTAAACTTAAGCCTAAATCCATTTTCTTTGAGTTCATAAGCATTGTGCCGGGTATATTCCGGTTGTAGATAAAATACCG
The DNA here is from genome assembly GCF_900130045.1 of Leeuwenhoekiella palythoae. Taxonomy (GTDB): domain Bacteria; phylum Bacteroidota; class Bacteroidia; order Flavobacteriales; family Flavobacteriaceae; genus Leeuwenhoekiella; species Leeuwenhoekiella palythoae. Next base: position 731,824 of record NZ_FQXT01000001.1, on the reverse strand, counting down.
CCTCCGGGTCTGCGCCAATATCGCCATCACGATGGAATTTCTTTCCACTGGCACCGCCAAAAAGCCAATGAAGAGCAACAGCCTTGGGAATATTATGTTCTTCAACCTTTAAAAGAAATCCTTCGGTTTCTGCTGAAGCCAAAACACTAAGTTTTAAAAATCCGTTGCCTAAGAGTGCATCACGAATTTCGTACTCCATCATTCCGGGAATGTATTTGGTTGTAATGCTGTCGGCTTCAGTGATCCATTTGGATTCTATTTCCTTAGATATTCCCAGTTTGAAATTTCCACCCATTCCGGGCAGGTATAATGCAAATTCCGGCAGGTCACCGGTTTCTACTCTAAAACCGGTATTGGTACCGTACAGAGCACGATTGAATTTTCGAGAACCATTAACCAGAACAAAACTGTTCCCCTCCGGTTTGTAATGAAGTGTTCTTGGTTTGTTATGCCAATATTCCTGTTTTTGCTGGCCACGTCCTGACCAGGTAAAGCCTATTAAAAACAGAATAAAGAGTGGTTTTAAAAAACGTTTGGTGTTACTGGCGTGCATCTCGATCAGTCTATAGTTTCCGGAATCAATTTTATATTGGGTTTTGGAGCTTTTTTCATTCCATAGCCCATATAAAAACCGGTATGCGGCGGTTGATTGTAGCCTACATTTTGCCAAGCGATGCTCAAGCGGTATTGCGGGTCGTGCATCAATGTGTACATACGTTGCATGGTAGGAATGGTGGTGGAGTAGATGCGCATCTCGTCACCCTCTTTACTTGGGAGGAGTAATTCTTCACGCCAATCCCCAAGAATATCAGCACTTAAGGAAGGTGTCGCTTTACTCCCTTTAGACCACGTAGCACCATCGGCCTTGAATAGCATTCCTTTTCCATATTTAGCAATGTAGGTACGGTCTAAAAGTTCGCGGCTAAAATCGCCATCCCACCAGATCAGGAAGTTGGCAGAGCGTGGTGCTTTACCAATTACTTTTCCTTTGTTGTCGTGTAAGTCGTGGGAGCCCAGCCACCACATTTGCGCACCTACACGGGTGGTGTCTATATTGGCAGCTACGCCACGACCAATATCGCGATTGGGTTCGGCGGTGTATAAAACGGTTCCGTCTTTTATAGAAAAGAGCGCAATTCCCGGACCTTCCGTTCCGTTTTCGATCTCGTGAATTCCAAAACGTTCTAAGCCGGGGACATCGGGGTCCAGATCACTTACGTGAATCGCGTCACCGTGTCTAAAACCGGTGGAATACATTCCTGTGCCGTCATCATCAATAGCCATTGCGCCAAAGATGATCTCGTCTTTACCATCGCCATCGGCATCTGCAACCGAGAGGTTATGATTTCCTTGTCCTGAATACGGATTTTCTCGGTTCTCACTATCAAATACCCAGCGCGAACTGATCTTGTTATTTTTAAAATCAAAAGCGGCAAGCACGGTGCGACCATAATAACCGCGTCCCATCACAAAACTAGGATGAATCCCATCTAAATAGGCCACACAAGCGGTAAAGCGATCTACGCGATTTCCGGTATTGTCATTGCCCCCGTTTCCACCGTGACCACCCCATTTGCTGATGTCACCACGCGGTGCGATATAATCGGTTGTGGCAAGTGCTTTCCCGGTTTGACCGTCAAAAACGGTGAGATATTCGGGGCCTTTTAGGATCTTGCCGTAGGTTCTACTTTTTTCATCGGTATCGCGCCAGTCAGCTTCAGGATCGCCTATGACATTGCCTAATGCATCGGTGGTGCCGTCTGCTGTTTTGCAGACCATTTCGGCTTTGCCATCGCTGTCAAAATCGTAAACCAAAAACTGTGTGTAATGTGCTCCTTCCCGAATGTTTTTTCCGAGGTTGATTTCCCATAATAGCTCGCCAGACAACTCGTAGGCCTGAAAAATAGGGTCGTCTGTTAGTCCGCGATGGGAGTTGTCGTGCCCTCTTCCCATCTGGTGAATAACCAACTCGTATTGCCCGTCTCCATCAAGGTCTGCTGTGCTGGCATCCCCGGGAGCGTAGCCATCCGGAGTTTGAAGTGGAATACTTAGATAAGGTTTGTGCTCGGCATTTGCCGCAATACTGAACGTACCGGGCTCTTTGATTTCTTTTCCGTTTAAAACCGAAGTCACAAACCAGGTGTTTTTTTTAGACCAATCTATATCAGTATCAATAAAAAATGTACCGCCAGAAATAGATGCTGTATTCAGTTTTTGAGGTGTTTCCTCGCCGGTCTGGCGGTACAAATTAAAATGAAGTTCGTCAGGGTCTGTACCTAAAACCCGCCAGCTGACTACCGCAGTCTGATCTTCTTGCGGAATGACCACCACGCCACGATCTAAGTGCTCCATGAGACGTTGTGCAATGCAGGCTTGAGATAGACAGAGTAAAACAATGATTAGACCATATTTTTTAAATTGAAAGCTCATAGTTAAGGTGTTTCCTGTGGTTGAAAGGTGTAGGGTAAAGGCTGGTGTTTTGCGCTAATCGTGAAATAATCGGGCAGTACGCCGGGATCAATTACAATTAGTTTTAATTGATGTTTTCCGGGATTGAGTTTTTGAAGGTTTACTGAAGCGCGTGCCTGATTACGCAAGACGTTAGTCTTCCAGTCTGCGCTTCTTCCTTGTGTTTTAAAATCGATAATTTGTATCGCTTGATCGTCCCATTGAACACCAATTTGCAACTGCTGCTCACCCGTGATTGGGTGATTGGGAACAGCGGTAAGCGTAAGGACAGCGTTGTCAAGACTTTGCTCAAGATTTATATCATAATGCAAAACGGGGTTGCCTGTAAAATCTGTAGCTGAATATGCTTTTTGAGTAACAGGCGTGAGTTGTAATGCAGTTTTAGAGTACCCTAAACCTGTTAATTCCTGCGGAAAGCCTTCTTTAAAATTTGCTGCATCAGAAAAGTCAGCCACCTTCCTTGAGATCACGGGCTTTGAATATTTCCGATTTACTTCTTCATCAGCAAGTACGGCATCCGGTATTTTGTAAACCGGTAAATTACGTGGCGCACTGTGCATCATTTTATTCCATTTTCCATCAGCGATCTGGGTGTTGTACTTTTTGGTAAGCTCCTGAATCTGCTGTTGTTTTAGCGCGATGGAATCCTGATAGTTTTGCATTAATTCTGGATTCTGTTTCGCATTGAAACTCGCTAAATCCCGATATAAATATTTATGATTCATTGCTGAAGCGCCCAAAATAGGGTAGGTCACAAGCTGAAACCAAGCGTCTTGTTGTGCATCATCTATTTTATTGGTGAGTTCCTGAACTTTGTGTTCCAGTTGTCGATAAGCGGCACGCCGCTGCGGATTTTCTTCTTCTAAACTGAATTCTGTCAAATGTGTGGGACGCGTAGGTTCGGTTTGACTCCACCCCATAAATTCAGGTTTTCTGAGCCAGGCGAGGTCATAATAGGTTTCCCGCAGGCTGCTAATTTCGGCTCCTAGATCACTTCCGAAGATTCCTTCGTAGAAATCAGTCATATGTTGTTTATAGCTATCCGGTTTTCTAAAGGATTCGGGATCAAAAGCGAGATCCATAAAGAACTGCATAGTGTATTCTGCAGGTTTAAGATCGCCTACATTAAGAATCCAGATCTTGTCGGCGCCGGTGTCGTAGGCTTTGAGCAGTTCTTCTCTAATGAGTGCCGGGTGGGTGGTGCTCAACCAGAGGTAATCGTGCGGTCTTCCCCAGTATGAGGCGTGATAATATACACCACTTCCGCCGCTGCGTTGGCGTTCTTCAGCGTTACTTAATCGGCGAATGTAGCCATAGTTGTCGTCGGTCCACATAAGGGTGATGTCTTCCGGAAGTTCGAGGCCATATTCATAGAGATCCAGCACTTCCTTGTAAACAGTAAATACTTGAGGGATTTCGTCTGGATTCCCAACGTGCTTTTGTAAAAGTTTCCGTTGATCCTGAATGATTTGATTGAGGATATTAGCCGCGTCTTCTGTGCTTTTTGCGCCCGCCATTCCGCTGTCGTGTACGCCACGCATTCCCACGGTGTAAATTCCGTTGGCGTTTTGAGCTTCTTCTACGCGATCTTCCCAATACTTGAGCACTTCTTTTTTATTGCTGAAATAGTTAAAATCACCCATCGTCTCGTGATCCCATTCGTCAACATTGTTGCGCAGCATCGGCTCGGCGTGTGAAGAGCCTAAAACGATCTCATAATTTTCAGCCATTTTCAGATTACCCGGATAGTGAAAAAAGGCTTTGGTGCTGGGGTGCATCGCCGGCCAGATGGCATTGGCTTTTAGGCGCAGTAGCAATTCAAAGATCTTGGCGTAGGTTTTAGGACCTATATCACCGGTTTCGGGTTCAAACGTATGCGCTGCCCAAGGTTGTAAACCCCAATCTTCATCGTTAAGAAAAATACCACGGTATTTCACTTTCGGACTTTTAGACTGAAATGAATTGATCTCAAGTGTTAATTCTTTTTGTTTGGTTGGCACTACATCAGCCCACCAGTACCAAGGAGAAACGCCAATTTTTTCTGAAATGTCAAACACGCCGTAAGCGGTTCCGCGTGCATCTGTACCTGCAATAAGCAAAGCATTTGTAATTGAGCCGTTTTTCGGTTTTATAAGTTCGATGCTGTAGCTTTCCCAAGCTAATTGTTGTGGTTTACTGACTTTTGAAAAGCTTTGGATCAGATCAGAGGCTTGATTACCGATAACGATTGCGTTGCCTGATATAGCATTTTGGTTTGTGGTGACTGTGGGTAAATATCCACTTACGCGTTCAATATCTTCAGCGAGTAAATGTGCAGCAATAGAATCAAGTGCAACTCCGTCTTTATCATAAACAATACTCACTTTTTGACGATCTGTTACCAGCTCAAACTGATTTGTAGCTTGAGAACGGGCGGCAGTGATCTGCAACATACAGAGGGAAAAAGCAATGTGGCGTAGAACGTTCAATTTCATATTAATCTTCATCATTTGCGATATATAGGGTATTAGGGAATTCAACGGCCGGCGCATTTTCTATAGTTAGCGTAGAACCATCGGCGATATTGAGACTCACATTGTCAAGGGTCCAATCTTTACTGTACGTTATTTGACCGGCTTCTTGTGCAGCAATATGTACATCTGTCAGTTGAATAGTATTAACCGTAGACGTTTCCATTCCGTTGACGTAAATGGCGCGTTTTGCACCTTGAACCTCAATGTTTGAAATGCTAATATCTTTAAATGTTGGAATTCCTTTTTCGGGCGGAGTAACTTCTTCTAATAAGGTTTTCCAGCGTTTTGGGATGGAATCGTAATCATAGCCCTCCGGTAATTTGGAGTAGCTGTATGAAGGATTCCAGTTCATCGAAACTTCCATAAAAGTCCCCACGCTATCCATCTTGATATTTTGCATATGAATGTCTTCTACGGTTCCGCCACGATTGGTTGCTGATTTTATTTTGAGTCCGGTTTTGGTTCCTTTTCCTTGAATATTAGAAACAAATACGTGCCGAATATCACCACTTGTCTCACTACCAATGGTCGTTAAGCCAGATCCTGCAAGGGCGATACAATCTCTAATCACCACATATTCGGTAGGACGATCAACTCGTAGTCCGTCCCAATCCCGTCCTGCTTTCAAGCAAAAATTATCATCATTACAATCGATATCGCAGTTTTGCACTAAAATATACTTAGAGCTGTCAATATCGATCCCATCGGTACTGGGGCCGTGACCGCCAATGTTGTTGCGAATGGTCAAGCCATCTACTGTGATATGGTTAGAGTAGAGTACTTGCACCGTCCAAAAACCTGCGCGCTGGATGTTGAGGTCTTTTAGAAAAACATTTTCAGCATTTTGAAGTAAGAAGGTACGTGGGCGTTTGGCATCATAATCTACGATCCAGCGTAAACCTTTGGGTTCATATTCTTCGCGTAAGTTCCAATAATAATCCCAATATACTTTTCCCTGGCCGTCCACCTGTCCTTCACCATCAATTGTTACGTTTTTTTGATCTAAAACGTTGATGAGTGCGGCAGGCCATTTCATTTCGATACCGGCAACGCGCGTATCGATCTCGGGGTAATCTTCAATCGACTCGCTACCCAAAATTTTCACCCCTTCAGGAATATTAAAATGTACATTTTCTTTGATAAAAATAGAACCGCTTAGATAGGTTCCCGGTTTGAACGTGACGGTTCCGCCTCCGTTTACCGCTGCAGCATCAATCGCTTTTTGAATAGCAGCAGTAGTTAATGCGCTTCCGTCTGCAATGGCATCGTAGTCATTTACATAGAAGACTTTTTTATTGAATTCGATCTCCTCAGCGCCTACTTCGCTGATCCACTCAGGTGTTGAAGTTTTACTTTCAGAGGCCTTAGGCTCTTTACAAGAAAAGAGCATTAAGCACGTAATTAGCGAAAGTATGGGCGTGGAATTTATGTTCATCATGCAATAAAAGTAAAATTAACTGTAAAATATACGTTTTATTGATTTGGAGCATCCTGTCCCTACCTGTCCCATATTATTTTATTAAAAAGAAATGGCCGTCAGTTGCGAGCTTGACGACCATTTACACACACAAATAATTATTGTTTACGCTTTATAGGGCAGCGTTAAAAGGTTTAATACTCCTAGGCTTGACCTGAAGGAGTTTATCTAAGATTACTAGTTTACGTACTCAACGGAGCAGTTTTAGTTTGATAAAATTTACTGAAAATTAAAAACAGGATTCCGCAGCTTATCCAGGCCGGTAAGGTTAGGAAGGATAAGAATACATCATACTGCACCGAGATGAAATAAAATACTCCAAAGCTTAATGCCCAAGCGCCGAATACCGCCCAATTGAATTTTACTCCTGTTTTTTCAGCATAAAATGGTTGAATTCCTGCAGTTTTTCCAAAGAAATGATCGAATACGATTATTGCTCCAATAGGGGCAAGAATGAATCCGTAAAGTGCTACGAAGCCTAATAATTTCATTGCAAAAGCGGGGAATAAACCTGCAATTGTGGCTACAGATCCCGCAAGAATGGTAACCCAAAATGTAGAAACTTTAGGCATAATGGCTTGAAAAGCAAGTCCGGCGCGATAGATCGTTGGATTTGCAGTCGTCCACCCCGCAAGGATCACGGCAATAATCCCGAAGATTCCAATAGCATTGTTAGCTAAAGGACCGGGAGCTACCGATGGTGCTTCGCCACCTGCCAGCATTGCTTGTGCTTCGGGAGATTTAAGATATACCGCATATAACAAGGCGGCTGAAATCCAAGCAACATAATGCCCGATATAGATTCCGCCGGCGGTCGTCCAGCCTGCGCTTGGTTTTTTCGCAAAGCGGAACACAGAGAGGTCAGACATCCCAATGTGCATCGCAGCATTGGCAAACCACGACCATAATACAACGTGCCAGAACGTATATTTTATTTGTCCCGGAAAAGGTTCGCTACCTTCTCCCCAAATATTCCAAAAGTCGGTAAAGCTGTGTACATCTAACTGAATCAACGCCACCACGCCACAAGCGATAAACGCCAGCACAATCACCGGAGACATCCAGTTTGCGGCTTTTGCTACGGTTTGATATCCTTTTGCAGCAATTATGGAGATCACAGCACCAATAGCGATCACAATGATCACCCATGTAGGACTGTTAGGAGTCGTATCGGTGAGTTTGGGCATTTCCATATCAAACGGAATCCCAACGGCTGTAGCCGAAACCGTGATCATCGCCCCGGCAAGGAAACAGAAGAGTACACCATTGGCGAGATTGTAAGCGGTTACTAAGCGTTTTCCGCAGATTTTTTCAAGGTGGAAATACAGCGTGTATCGAAACTTGGTTCCGATCTCTGCCGTTAAAAAACGCCAACTCAAAACCGCCATTAAGTTCCCAATGAGCAATCCAACGATAAGGTCAAAAGCGCTTACTCCCGTAGTAAGGAATAACGGACCGATTACAAATTCGGTTCCTGCAGCGTGCTCTCCGGCGTACATACCTAAAAATGCCTTCCAACTTTGTAGTCTGGATTGAGGTACCGCCTGGCGTTCAAATTCACCACCGGCGATTTCCTCTATAGTTTCTTCTTCTTGATTGTATTGCGACATAGTTAGGAGGTTATTAAATGTTTGGGTAGATCTTCAACGCGCTCACACACCAATTGATCCATCACTTGTTTGAATTGGGTTTTGAGCATCCCGATGGTGTGATCTCCGCCTTTGTTACCTAGTGCGCCACAGCCGTACATAAAGGAGCGTCCCATAAAAGTGAATTTAGCACCACAAGCCATCGCACGCGCGATATCTGGCCCTGAGCGTAAACCACTGTCCATCATTACTTCAATTTGATCCCCGTAGGTGGCTGCAATTTCTTTTAACGAATTAATCGTTGATTGTGCAGCATCCAGTTGGCGGCCGCCGTGATTAGAAACGATGATTCCATCAAAGCCCATTCTTATGGCATCCTGAGTGTCTTGCAACGATTGTACACCTTTGAGTACTAGTTTTCCCTTCCAGCGATCGCGGATGGGTTTTATTTTTTCTTCGTTGAGTTTTCCTGAAAAGGTACGGTCCATAAACGCGCCAAGTTGTTTCAGATTTAAACCTTCCGGCGTATAGGGTTTTAGGTTTTCAAAGGTGGGCTGACCGTGTTTAAGCGTGTTAAACGCCCAAGTAGGTTTACCTAAAATCTGCATAATATTTTTGGCAGACATCTTTGGCGGAAGTGCGAGTCCGTTTCTAAAATCTCGTGGTCGGTAGCCAAAAGTAGGTACATCACACAGCAGCACTAAAACCGGACAACCGGCAGCTTCGGCACGGTCTATAATGTCGTTGCGCACCGCATCTTCAACAGGATTATACAACTGAAACCACGCATTTCCTTCGGTGAGTTCGCTGGCCTTTTCAATATTCATTGTGGTCACCGTACTCAAAATAAACGGAATGTTATTTTTATGCGCTGCTTTAGCCAAGATCGCTGGCGAATTGGGCCACATCAGTCCTTGTAATCCCACCGGAGCGATACCAAATGGCGCGTCAAATTCCATCCCAAGTACTTTGGTCTTCGTCGAACTTTGTCCGTAATTGTTGAGGTAACGCGGCTGTAGCTGTACATCGCGTATTTCTGAAGTGTTGCGTTGTATGCTTACATCTTCATTACAACCACCATCCAGATATTCAAAAGCAAAGGCGGGAACGCGCTTTTTTGCTTTGGAGCGTAAATCATCAACCGATGGATATGCAGTGTCAAAGGAGTTAGCCATAGTGTTTATTTAGCGATGAAAGGAATATGCTTTTTCATCGAATAATTTTTCTTTAAAAATTTAGAGTTCAGTTGGGTGTCAGAGATACAAATCGCTGCGCCTAAGGCAGATCCCAGCGAGGAGTCTGTGGTGCGCAATTCCATTGTTCTGAAGTGATGCGATAACAAATGAATATAGATATCGTTATCGCTGAAACCACCGTCAACAAAGAGTTTTTCGATGGTCATATTCCCTTTGGCGCTTTTAATACTCTCTACTTGAAGTAGCACGAGTTCCATCATTAAATGATGATAGGCGTCCTCAAATGAGGTATAACGCAAATGGGTTTCTTCAGGCATTTCAGGATCGACAATCGATTCCCATTTAAATAGCTTTTCAAATTCTTTTACGATCTCGTAATGAATCTCGGGATCAAATTTTACCGTCTTGTGATAGTCTTTGTCTACGCCGTAGTGCTCAGTGAGCTTTTTTACTTGAATGCTGTATTCATTACCCAAGAAAAGGCGGGCCGATTTAACTGGTTTTCCATTAATGCGCATATAATTGATACAATCATCTGCCACATCTTTTTTGCTCAAAGTGCGTTCTACAAACGGATTTAACGCGATACTCCAGGTTCCCGTAGAAATCAAAATAAATTGATTTTTAAGACTGCGTACATACGGAAGCAAAGCCGCAGAACTGTCGTGAATACCCACGCCAATTTTAATACGCTTACCGTTATAATTCATATTGATGCTCGTTTCGGTAGAAACGATAGGCGGGAGGATCTGATCTAAGTTTTCGGCATACACCCAATCGTGATAATCTCTTTTTTCAAAATCCCAAAGCGAGGTATGACAACCTATACTGGTGTACTCGCTCAGCGGAATTCCCGTAAATACAAAACTTAAATACTGCGGAAGGTGTAAAGAATACCTAATTTTCTTAAAAACTTCCGGCTTGGTATTTTTCAACCAGTAGAGTTGCATTCCGGCATTGAGCATTCCAGAGCTAGACGAACCAGTTTTTTGATGAAAATCTTCTTCCGGACCGTATTTCTCGTAAAAGCTGTCAATAATTTCCTGCGGAATCGATTTCGTATAATTATATAGCGGGAAAATCACATCGCGGTTCTCATCGAGATGTACTAAGCTAGCCCCGTATGAAGAAAAATTGATGGCTTTGATATCATACTTTTCAGTTTTGAGCATACGGTCAAAAACGGTTTTTAACCAATCGCGAAGTGCTGAAAGATCTTCGGTAGGATGGTCGTCTTCATCTGTGATTTCATCAAACTGAACGTACTCGCGATAAACCTCTTGAAATTCAGCATCAAAAAGAAAGAATTTTTTATTGGTTTTCCCTATATCAAATACTGCCGTAACTGTTTTCTTCATCTACTCTTGCTTGCAGTTTATAGCCCTGTCGCTACTGTGTTTTTTCCTCTTGTTTTAATAAGTGCATCACGCACGCCTAGATCGCGGTAGGCCGCAATAGGATTCAGTGCACCGCCGGTTTTTAGGCGTGCCTCCTGAACTAATGGTCGTACATCGGTGCGGTATGCAGTTTGTAAAATCTCTTGACACAAGGTAACGTCGTTATTTTCCTGAGCCGCTCGTAAAGCCTCTTGATCGATCAAGAGGGCCTTAGCATAGGCTTCTTGAATCGCTTCAAGCGATTGAATCAAATCTTCAAGCGGATCTTTAAGGTTATGACTCGCATCGATCATCCAGCCCAATTCCGGGTTTTGTGGATTGTTCTGCATTCCGTAAACCAACTCGTTAAAGATCAGGAAAAGTGCATACGGTTTGATACTTCCAACGGTGATATCATCATCACCATATTTACTGTCATTAAAGTGAAAACCTCCAAGTTTGCCTTTCAGCATTAAGATGGAAACAATTTGTTCAATATTCGTGTTCGGAAGGTGATGTCCTAAATCTACCAAAGTGTACGCGCGTTCACCGCAGCCGTTGGCAAGCATTAGCGACGTCCCCCAATCCTGAATAACCGTACTGTAGAAATAAGGCTCGTAAGGTTTATACTCGATAAACATTTTCCAATCTGCCGGCATATCTTCATAGATCGAGATCAAGCTGTTTTGGGTATGCGTTAGTGCAGTCTGAAAATTGTTTTGCCCAGGAAAGGAAGCACCGTCAGCTAACCATACGGTCAAGCTTTTTGATCCTAATTTATTTCCGATCTCTACCACTTCTTTATTGTGAGCAATCGCTTGCTCACGTACCGCTGCACTGGTATTACTTAGCGAACCGTATTTATAGGTTTCCTTTTGATTTTTTTGATCCTGAAAGGTGTTGCTGTTTACTGCATCAAACTTGATCTTGTTAAGCGCAGCGAGTTCTTTGATCGCATTGTAATCTTCCGGCACATCCCATGGAATGTGTAATGATATAGCTCCTGCCGTTTGTGTTAGCTTATGAATAAGCCCGATGTCTTCAATTTTTTGTTCTAAAGAAGCAGGTTCCCCTCCATAAGAGAATCTTCCGAAGCGGGTTCCGCCGGCACCTAATGCCCAGCTGGGAATCGCCACTTGAAAATCGGCTAGTTTTTTAATAACCTGATCTACATCGACGTCAGAATTCGACAACGTTTGAGTTAAGAAATCGAATTGAGATTTATGAGTAGAAAGGTTTTTTGCGTTAAGATCTTGTAGTTGTTGTGTTTCGATATTCATTGGAAGACAAATTTGGAGGATATTAAATTAACAGAAACTCCTGAGACTAGAAACAGAATAAGGAGTTTCCTGATAATTAAAACAATTCAATTAAAATTAGCGCACAAAAGCATTGGCCATACCACCGTCTACGTTGATGGTATTTCCGGTACTTTTTTGCAGTACGCCCACACAGGCAAAAACACCGTCTGCAATATCATCTGGCAGGATGATCTCGTTAAGCAAATTACGTTTTGCGTAGTGTGCAGGTAAGTCTTTAACTTCGATACCGTACGCTTTTGCGCGACCTTCGGCCCAAGCGCCTTCCCAGATCTTGCTACCTACGATAACACCATCAGGGTTTACGGTATTTACACGAATTTTATCACCGCCTAATTCTGCAGCGAGTAGGCGTGTCATATGTTGTTGAGCAGCTTTTGCAGTACCATAACCTACGTTATTAGGCCCTGAAACGAGTCCGTTTTTACTTGCGATATTCACAATGTCACCGCCTAAGCCTTGCTTGCGCATAATCGCAACACCTTCCTGAGCCATTAAGAATTGCCCTTTAACAAGTACATTCTGTAAAAGATCCCAATCTTTTTGTGTCGTATCTTCTAATGCTTTAGAAATTGCTAATCCTGCAGAGTGGATCACGATATCTACACCACCAAAGGCCAAGCAAGCTTCTTTATAGGCTTTTTTAATAGCTTCTTCACTGGTAACATCGCAAACCGCACCGGCAACTTGATCTTTTTTATAGGTCGCAACAGCTTCTTTTAAAGCTTCCTCGCTCATATCGGTAAGTACGACATTAGCACCTTCAGCAACAAGCTTATCTGCGATCGCTTTACCAATTCCGCCGGCAGCACCGGTAACCAAAGCTACTTTGCGAGAAAGCGGTTGCTCTTTAGGCATACGTTGCAATTTTGCTTCTTCAAGCAACCAATATTCGATATCGAATGCTTCTTGGCGTGGCAATGAAGTGTAACTGGTGATCGCTTCTGCACCGCGCATTACGTTGATGGCGTTGATGTAGAATTCGCTTGCTACACGTGTGGTTTGTTTATTTTTAGCAAAGCTGAACATCCCTACTCCGGGGAAGATGATGATCACAGGGTTAGGATCACGCATCGCCGGACTGTTGTCATGTTTACAGCTTTCGTAATAATCTTTGTATTCCTGACGGTATTGCTCAAAAGAAGGTTCTAGTTTAGCCAATACTGCTTCGGTGTCGTCAAGATCTGCGTTTTTATCTAAATCTAGAATTAATGGCTGAATCTTAGTACGCAAGAAGTGGTCAGGGCACGAAGTCCCCATTGGAGCTAATTTTTCCAGATCATTACTGTTAATGAACTGAAGCACCGTGTCACTATCAGTAAAATGACCAATCATACGGTTTTCGGAAGAAGCGAGTCCGCGAAGGAGCGGCATTAATTTAGCAGCCTGATCTTTACGCTGATCTGCCGGTAAACTTTCGATCTTTTGTCCGCCAAAAACGTTTCCGTTTTCCTTTACCTTTTTCTCGATATAAGAAGACGCTTTCTCGATCACTTCAAGACTATTGATATAGCATTCGTAAGAAGTATCTCCCCAAGTGAATAAACCGTGGCTTCCTAGGACAATTCCGCGGATTCCAGGGTTTTCATTTAGGCATTTTTCTAGCTGAAGGCCAAGGTCAAAGCCAGGGCGCTGCCAAGGTACCCAACCCATTGTGTCACCCCAAATTTCTTTGGTGATTTTCTCACTATCTTCTGCCGCAGCAATTGCGATAAGCGCATCAGGATGCAGGTGATCTATATGTGCAAAAGGAAGTAAGCCGTGCAGTGGCGTATCAATAGAAGGTGCTTTTGAATCTAAGTCGTAAATACAATGATTAAAAAGGCCTACCATACGGTCTTCATCTTCAAGCCCGCCGTAAACATTTTTAAGGTTTCTCAGGCGCTCTGTATATAAACCGGCAATTCCTTGTCGGGTTAGCGTACCTATATCACCTCCAGAACCTTTTACCCACATCACTTCGACGTCTTCATTAGTAAGCGGATCTTTTTCTATGGTTTTGCAGCTGGTATTACCGCCGCCGTAATTTGTTATTCTTAAATCTGCGCCAAGGATGTTAGAGCGATACAGAAAAAGAGCAACCTGATCGTCTCCTAATTCTGCCGCTTTTTGTTCATCCCAAAGATAATCTACGTGGCTAAAAGTTTTTTCCATTTTTAGTTTGTAAAGGTTATAGCATCTGACCCAAAAATAGATGTAAACAAAAAGGATAGCATCCTGTGCTGTACTGCAACATATTTGTTTTAATACGCTAATCTTTTGATTAGTTTTACAAAACACAAACAAACACACGCTTCTTATCTATGTCTCAAAATGTAAACATTAGTATTAATGAAGATTCTCGAATACCCAAATACAAGCAGATCGTTGACTCTATAATTAATGATGTAGCGAAAGGAAAATTAAAGATTGGGGAGAAAATTCCATCTATCAATGAACTGAGTGAATCTGCTTATTTAAGTAGGGATACTGTTGAAAAAGCGTACAAGATTTTAAAAGAACGCAAGGTGATCATTTCGGTGAAAGGGAAGGGGTATTACACCGCAAAAACCGAATTGATTTCGCGTATTAATGTGTTCTTCCTCATCAATAAACCCAGTTCTTATAAGATGATGATCTTTAATCATTTTGTGAACACTTTAGGCGTAAATGCGCACGTAAACCTGTATATCTATCACTGTGAAGAGTCTCTGTTTGTAAATGCTATTGAGAAGAATCTTGGCGCTTATAACTATTACGTTATCATGCCACATTTTAAAGACAATGACCTTAATCACATAAGTTTTACCCCCGAAGTCTTGAAAGCCATTGAGCTAATTCCTAAAGATCAACTGCTAATGGTAGATAACACCAAGCCTGAGATCAAGGGTAATTATGGTTCTATCTATCAGGATTTTAAAGAAGATATTTTTAACGCGCTCAAAGAAGGAATGGATAAGCTTAAAAAGTACGACAAGCTTATTCTAGTTTATCCTGAAAAACTCATTCACCCGTATCCAAGACGTATTATGCACGGCTTTAAGCAATTTTGTATGCAATATGATTTTGAGTACGAAATTCTCAATGAGATCTACGATGATATGGATTTTGAAAGTCGCGATGTTTACATCACGATCGAGGAAATGGACTTGGTAAATCTTGTGCGTCAGATACGCGAGCGCAATTTGACTATGGGTAAAGATATTGGCGTGATTTCTTACAACGAAACACCGTTAAAAGAATTACTAGGCATCACCGTGATCAGTACCGATTTTAAAGCGATGGGCGAGACCGCCGCCTATATGGTCCTTAAAAATAAAAAAGAAAAGGTCAAAAACGTATTTAAATACATTGAGCGCAACAGCGTTTAATATTAATTGTAAAATATACGTTTATCATAACAGTACAGGATAGCTTATTAGGTTAAGAATTGTAATTTTCATTTTTATTGGCGAGGCCATAGGGTTTAAGACGCCATCCCAATAGTTATCGGGATGCCTCAAAATTGAAAATTTGTTTCCAACTAATGCCTCACGGGCTTGCCCTGAGATAGTTTACCCAAAACGTGTTATGTATAAAATTTTTCAAATGCTTGTTTTGATTGTGGCTTCAATGCAATCGATTGCGAGCCAAACGAACACTCATTATTTTGACTTCGGAAGGAAGGCAACCCAGGCTGATGCGACTTTCATTGCAACAGCACTTCCTTATACTCCTGCTTCGGGTTATGGTTTTGATCTGGGTACAGCCTATCGGGTAGCAATTCAAGAAGAAGGGTTTAAAGCCACAATGCCGGTGTATTTTTCGGTAGATCTTCCTGAAGGAAATTATAAAGTCACGGTAACTTTATCAGGCAAAAACACCGAGATGACGGTTAAAGCCGAATCAAAAAGGCTCTTTCTAGCGCAAGAACGTATCGCCTCATCAAAGGCAGCTATTCAAACCTTCACGCTTAGCCTTTTCAATAAAACGATCGAGCCCGGTTATGATGTTGGACTTAAAGAGCGCGAACTAGCCAAATTAGATTGGGATAAGAAGTTAACGCTCGAGTTCTTAGGGAGCAGTACTGTACAATCAATAAAGATCGAACCTGTAAATCAGACAAAAACCTTGTTTTTAGCGGGGGATTCTACGGTAACCAATCAAGATGTGGAGCCTTGGGCTTCTTGGGGTCAATTTATTACGGCCTACTTGAACGAGGAGATCGCTGTCGCCAATCAAGCTTCTTCAGGTGCTTCTCTGGCGTCTTTTAGAAGTAGTAGAATCGATAAGATCTTAAACCAATTAAAAGAAGGCGATTTTGTAGTGATCGAGTTTGGTCATAACGATGAGAAGGTAAAAGGAGAAGGCGCAGGAGCATACGGCCTCTATACTTCAATAATGACCGATTTTATAAAACGGATTAAAGAAAAAGGCGGTACTCCTATCTTAATTACGCCTACACAACGTCGTGCTTTTGACGGGAAAAAATTAAAACCTACACACGGTGAGTTCCCTGATGCAATGCGTAAAGTTGCTCAAAACGAAGCGGTGGCATTAATAGATCTAACCAAAATGACGACCAAAATGTACGAAGCCTGGGGCCCGCAATTATCTCGTAAGGCTTTTGTACAGTATGCCGCAAATATGTTTCCGGGGCAGCGGGAAGCTTTAGAAGATAATACGCACTTCAGCAATTTTGGTGCTAATGAGGTTGCGCTGGCGATTCTAAGCGGTCTGCGCAAAAGCGATTCTGAACTTAAAAACTATATCGCTAAAGATGCACCAAGTTACGATCCTGATACACCCAATCTTCCTGAATCGTACACCCTTCCTTACAGCAGTTTGTTTGAATCCCTAAAACCTGACGGAAATTAAAATTTAACCCAGTTGTTTATGAACCTTAAAACACGCATACTTTCAGTTTTTTTACTGGCAAGCAGCACGTTTATCTGTGCGCAACAAACCCATAAAATAATGCTTTCGGGGCCTGATTTTGAACATCCTAAAACTTGGGATTTTAAAGTTTCAGAAGGAAATAACAGCGGAAAGTGGTCAACTATTGAAGTTCCTTCGCATTGGGAATTGCAGGGCTTTGGCGAGTACACGTATGGTCGCTGGTATAAAGAACTGGAGCAGGATGAACCCAGTAAAGAAGAAGGCTTTTACAAACTTGATTTTGAGATGCCTGCTTCAGCAGAGGGACAGGTTGTTAGCATTCATTTTGGTGGAGTAATGACCGATACCGAAGTGAAAATAAATGGGGAAGTGGTAGGGCCGAAGCATCACGGCGGTTTCTATGAGTTTGAATATGATATTACTGAGTTTCTAAATTTTGGGGACGACAACCTACTCGAAGTGCACGTCTGGAAGCATTCTGAAAATAATACCGTAAACAACGCAGAGCGAAAGGCCGACTGGTGGCTGTTTGGCGGGATATATCGTCCGGTTTGGCTCGAAGTAAAACCACAAACACATATAGATCATATCGCCGTTGATGCGCAGATGGACGGAAGCCTAAAGGCTGTTCTGGATTTAGTGAATCCTTCAGAAAATCTAAAGGTTCTGGCTTCGTTGAGTCCATTAGAAGGGAATGAAACTTTTGAGGTAAAAACCATTGACCTCACTGCCGAAAACGAGCAAACCATCGCCACACAATGGAGCAAAGTAAAACCTTGGGATCCTGAACATCCTAATTTATATACGCTGAAACTGGAATTGCAAAAAAATGGAAAAACCGTGCACGAAGTTTCAGAACGCATCGGTTTTAGAACCTTAGATTTTAGAAAACGCGACGGAATTTACCTAAACGGAACCAAGCTCGTGATGAAAGGGATCAACCGCCACAGCTTTTGGCCGGAAGGTGGTCGCAGTACCAGCAAACGCATCAGTGTGATGGATGTAAACCTGATCAAAGATATGAATATGAATGCAGTGCGTTTTCATTATCCGCCTGATGATCATTTTCTTGCCGTATGTGATTCTTTGGGGCTTTTGGTGTTAGACGAACTCGCCGGTTGGCAGAATCCGTATGATACAGAAACCGGCGAACAATTGATCAAGGAGATGGTAGATCGCGACGTAAACCATCCTTCGGTGATCATTTGGGACCAAGGAAATGAAGGTGGATGGAACTACGATCTCGACGATGATTTTGAACGACACGACCCACAAAATCGAATTGTAATTCACCCGTGGTCTGATTTTAACGGTTGGGATACCCATCATTATCCAACCTATTTGACTGGTGTGCACCGCTTCGGAAGTGGAGAAAATGTGTTTTTTCCTACTGAATTTATGCACGGAACGTACGACAATGGGATAGGAGCCGGACTCAAAGATTTCTGGGAACATTATAGCGAAAGTCCGTTGTTTGCCGGTGGATTTATGTGGGTATATAGCGATGAAGCTGTGCTGCGAACCGACTGGACCGGCGAGGAGAAATTTGATTCTAAAGGCAACCTTGCTTCCGATGGTGTTTTAGGTCCGCATCGCGAGAAAGAAGGCAGTTTCTACACGGTGAAAGAAGTATGGGCACCAGTCCAATTTCAACCGAAAGCAATCACAGAAACCTTTGACGGAAGTTTTCTTGTTACCAATGCGTATTTATTTAGCAACCTAAACACCGTAACGATGAATTACAGGGTGATGGAAGCCGGAGCGGGAACAATGTACAACCCCAATACCAAAGCCAGGGTTGTAGCTTCTGGAGCTATCGATCTTCCGAATGCTGCACCCGGTGAAACCCGAAAAATTACAATGCCGGTAGCGGCTGATTTCTTTAAAGGAGACTGGCTGGAGATCACCGCCAGAGATCAATATGGGCGCGAGATCTATACCTGGACGTGGGCGATACATAAAGCAGATTACTTTGCTGATAAGTTGATCTATCAAGAAGCGGTTAAGAAATCGGCTAAAGCTACACAGGATGAAAATCTGGTCACTTTGAAAAGCGATAAGGTCACCCTAAAACTGAATGCACAAACCGGTTACATCACAGAGGTAAAAAGTGAAAAACGTAATATACCTTTTGTGAACGGTCCTAAGCCTATTGGGATGAAAGCTGAGGTAGAAAAAGTTACCTTAACTCAAGAGGGGAAAAATGCGGTTTGTAGAATTGATTATAACGGCGGGATTGATCACATCACCTGGACGATGTATCCTGATGGTCGTGTGCATATGAAAATGATCGCACTTAAAAATGCAGGCCGAAATAGTGGTTTTGACGGGGCATTTTATGAAGGCGATATCGATAAATTTGGAATCACTTTTGACTTTCCAGAAGAAGGAGTTGAGGGAATTACGCTTTTTGGCCGCGGACCATACCACACATGGCGCAACCGCTTGCAAGGAATTGAATACGGTATTTGGGAAAAAGAATACAATACCACCATTACCGGAGAAAGTTTTGAAAATTTGGTTTATCCGGAGTTTAAAGGATTTTATGCAAATTTCCTTGCCGGAAATCTTCAAGCCGGGAAAAATAGCTTCAAAGTATTTAGTGAAAGCGATAAATTATTCCTGCGCTTATTTACACCGGATGAGGCACAAAATGGCTTTAGAGGCAGTCATTTTCAGCCCTCATTTCCTCCGGGGAATATCTCATTTATGTATGAGATTCCGGGGCAACGTGCCTTTAAACCTTTATCGCAACAGGGACCTAGTAGTCAGCCTTCAAACATTAGGATCAAGAGCGGCGACGATGGGATCTCTATGAAACTTTGGTTTGACTTTAGAACAGATGTAGACTTAAAATAGAATTAGATATGAGAATAGTTTCAGCATTTTTAGTGCTTTTTTCGGCAGTGCTTTTTACAAGTTGTGATACTGCACAGGCTCAAAAACCCACGGTCTATTGCGTGGGAGATTCTACAGTAAAAAATGGCAGCGGTAAAGGAGATGGAGGTCTTTGGGGCTGGGGCGATTATATCGGTCAGTTTTTAGATACTACAAAAGTTTCGGTTAAAAATCACGCCTTGGGCGGAACCAGCAGCCGCACTTTTCAAAGCAAGGGGCTTTGGCAGCCGGTTTTAGACAGTTTGCAAAAGGGCGATTATGTTTTGATTCAGTTTGGGCATAATGATAGCGGAGCGCTCAACGACGATTCGCGCGCTCGTGGAACCATCAAAGGAACAGGTGAAGAAACTGAAGAAATAGACAATATGCTCACCGGTGAACACGAAGTGGTGCACAGTTATGGCTGGTACATTCGTAAAGTGGTTACCGAAGCAAAAGCGAAAGGAGCGATTCCTGTAGTTATGGCACCAATTCCCCGTAACGACTGGATGGATGGACAAGTGCCCCGCAATGATGAAAGTTATGGCGGTTGGGCAAAACAGATCGCTGAAGAAGAACAGGTGACCTTCATCAATCTTAACGATAAAATGGCTTCGGAAATGGAAAAGCGGGGCGAGGATCAAGTCACCGGTCATTTATTTTACAAACGCGATCACACGCATACTTCGGCTAAAGGAGCGGTTTTAGCAGCCTCGTTGATCGCAGAAGGACTTCAGGAAAGTGATAATTCATTAAAAGAATATGTGCTTGAAAATCCTGAGATCACGCTTCCGCAAAAGCATAATTTATTCATCATTGGAGATTCTACGGTGGCCAATAATGGTCAGGATGGGAAAACCGGTTGGGGCGTCTATCTTCCGCAGCATATAGACACCACTAGAATGAATGTGTATAACAAAGCGCGTGGGGGAAGAAGCAGCCGTACCTTTCGCTATGAAGGACTTTGGGATGAAGTAAAAGAGCGATTAGAACCCGGAGATTTTGTACTGATGCAATTTGGTCATAATGACGGCGGACACGTAGATCAGCCTAAATATCGCGGTTCTTTAAAAGGAATGGGCGACGAAACGCAAGAGGTGCAGCGCGATAGTACAGGTGTTGAGACTGTACATACATATGGCTGGTATATAAAGCAATACATCAAAGAAACCGAAGCTGCGGGAGCAACACCAATTGTGTTGAGTATGATTCCTCGTAACGAATGGCCTAATGGAAAAGTGGAACGCCCCACCGAATCTTATGTGAAATGGGCGAAAGAAGCAGTGGATGAAGCCGGTGGGTACTTTTTAGATCTGAATGAAGCCGTTGCTCAGAAATACGAAGCGATGGGTAAAGAAAAAGTTGCCGAATTTTTCCCCGATGATCATACCCATACCAATCACGCGGGAGCACAATTAAATGCGCTTACGGTTGCAGAACTGATTGAAGGATTGCGCAAATCAGACTTGCGGGATTATGTGTTTATCGCTTCTGAAGAATAGAAATCGATTTTATGAACTAATAACAAAGCCCGGTGTTTCCGGGCTTTTTCTTTTAGGAAATACGTTGATCGCTATTCACATATTCAGAAGGTGTCATTTGAAACTGTTTCTGAAAGTTGCGACCAAAACTCGTAGCCGAATTGTAACCTACAATTTCTGCCACCTCATAAATTTTATAATTCTCTGTTTTTAGCAATTCAGCAGCCTTTTTAAGTCGGGAAATATTGATGAGTTCGTTTGGACTCAAATTAGTGATTTCGGCGATTTTTCGGTATAAAGTAGACCTGCTCATATGCATAATTTCGGCGAGGGTTTCTACATTGAGATTAGAATCTGCCATATTATTGGCGATGGTATCGTCTAGTTTTTTAATGAATGCGTCGTCCGTTTTCGTGTTGGCCATACTACGCATATGTGCAAGCGGCGAGGTGGCGTAATGCTCCATTATATGCTTGCGGTTCTCGATTAGATTAGCCACTTGCTTTTTTAAAAAATCTACCGAAAATGGCTTAGCAACGTACGCGTCAGCACCAGATTCAAGGCCTTCAATTTTAGCTGAAAGTGCATTTTTTGAAGTCAGTAAAATTACCGGTACATGGCTGGTTTCAATATTGGTTTTAATTTCTCTACAGAGCGTGAAGCCATCTTTTACCGGCATGGCAATATCACTGATAACCAAATGCGCACTGTGTTCTTTGAGCATTTGAAGGGCGATCTCTCCATTAGGAGCAGCATAGATTTTATAAGCTTCCTGTAATTCTTTAGTGACAAATTCGCGTAAATCCTGATTGTCTTCAGCAACGACAATAACAGGTTTTGTAGCTGCGGAAGCTTGTACAGGTTTTTGAGGAATTAAGGGAGTTTCTTCGGTGGTAGCGGGATGGTCGTACAGTTCAAAATGCTTTTTCTGGTGTAGCGGAAGCTCAACCACAAAAGTGTTCAAACCATTGTCTAGCGTTTGAAGTTTTAGACTTCCATCGTGCATTTCACTCAGCGAGTGCGCTAAGGATAACCCTATTCCGGTTCCGGCTTGCGTAGCTCCTTCCGAAAGACGATAAAAAGGTTCAAAGATCTTATTCTTCATCGATTCAGGGATCAGGTAACCGTCGTTTTTTACAGCGATCTTAAAGTGCTGCCCGGCTTTTTCCAAGCTTAGATAAATATGCTTTTCGCCATATTTGATCGCATTGCTTAAGAGATTACTCAATATCTTTTTGAGGGCTTCGGGATCCACGAAGGCAATAACCTCTTCTTCCAGATCCAGATGAAGTTCCATTTCTTTATCGTTAATCGCTTCGGTAAATCTGCTTTGTGTTTTTCGTACTAATTGGCTCACATCGGTCTCCACAAAACTGAGACTCATTTTTTCAATTTCGGTCTTTCTAAAGTCTAAAAGTTGGTTGACCAGATTAAGAATACGATTGGTATTCTTGTTCATTATTTTGAGGTTGTCAGCAATCTCAGGATAAATGTCTTTGTACTTGAGAATTTTCTCTAACGGACTCTTGATCAGTGTGAGAGGCGTGCGTATCTCGTGCGAAATATTAGTAAAAAATTCAATTTTAGCCTGATACACTTCCTTCTCCTTTTTATCATTGGCCTGCTTGATTCTTCGGTTGTTTTTACGTGCTAGGTATAAATGGTAGACTCTAAACGCCGCAGCAATACAGAGCACAGCAAACAAAATATAAAGTGCAAAAGCAAGTTTGGTTAAATAAAAGGGCGGCAAAATCTCGATGTTCAGGGGTTGGCTTTCTTGGCTCCAAACGCCATTGCTGTTTTGAGATTTGATGTGTAAGGTATATTCACCGGGATTCAGTTTTGTGAAATGCACGGTGTTGTTAGTTCCCAGCGAAATCCATTCTGTATTTAATCCTTCAAGTTTGTACCAGTATTTCGTGACCTCGGGAGCGGTATATTCCAGAGCAGCAAAGTCAATACTGAATGAAGAATCTTCCGGCTCAAGAACCAACGTGTTCAGGGTTGCAATGGATTCCGGAAGTATGTCATCTTCAGGATTTACAGCAACCTCTTTGTTATTGATGTGTAAGCCCGTTAAATAAAGCGGTGCGTGATTTTTATCTTTTATAAGGCTTGAAGGATCAAAGCTGACCATCCCGTTGACGCTACCGGTATAAATACGCCCGGATGGATTTTTATAAATGCTGTTGTAATTAAACTGATTACCCAACAATCCTTGCGCTTTAGTAAAGGTTTGAATATTCTCAAAATTACTGTTAAACGCAGTCAGACCATTTGCAGTAGTAGCCCAGAGTTTCCCTGAATTATCTTCTACCACCGCATAAAATACATTGCTGGGGAAACCTTGCGCGGTAGTAAACACATTGAAGGTTTTAGTGCTTGGGTTGAACAGGTTGAGGCCGTTTTCGGTAGTGACCCATAAACGTTGGGAATCATCTTCAAAAATACCGTTGATGTGGTTGTGACTTAGCGTGTTGCCCTGTGCGTTTTCTTCTTGAAAATATCCTTTCTCTTCGGTTTTTGGATTGAAAAAATAGAGTCCGTCCCAATACGTGCCCGCCCAAAGGACTCCTTTAGAATCCTGAATAAAAGAGGTGTAATGATAATTTTCGGGGAAAGCGTCACACAGCACAAATCGGTCTTGATCAGGATCGTAATACTTCACGCCGCGTACCGTAGCTGCGTAAATTTTTCCGGAAGTCGTTTTAACCAGTGAGAAAACAAAATTGTTACGCGCCTTGCCTAAAGTTCCCACTTGATAATGCTTAAGCACCTTATGGGTATTAATATCAATGACGTCAATCCCGTTATCAAAGTAGCTCACCCAGATCTGATCGCCATCCGGCATTAACGCGTGAATGTTGTGATGCGTAAGAATTCCGCCGGACTCTTCTGATTTAAAATTGGTAAACGTATCAGTTTTGGGATTGTATTTGCTGAGACCATTATCTTCGGTACCAATCCAAAGCATGCCGTTTTGATCTGCTTTAATTTCGCGCACCGCGTTTCCAACTATAGAATTCTGTGCAGGTTTAGGGAAGTATTTGGTAAAAAAGCGCGAGGCAGGTGCATAATAATTGATTCCGCCAAAATACGTCCCTGCCCAAACGCCGCCACTGCTGTCAACCGTCAACGTATAAACCGCATTGTCTGAAAGCGCGTAGCGATCGCTAATATTCTTTTTAAGATTAGTATACGCCTTCGTTTTTAGGTTATAGATGTGCACGCCAGATTCTGAAGCTACCCAGAGTTCGTCTTCATTTTTAAGCGTAAGATCGTGTATGTAAAACGGATTGGCTACCGGAAGCAGACTCGTTGTTTTTTTGGTTTTGAGGTCAAAAGCGAGTACCCCATAATTGTGCGAACCAATTACTATCGTATTGTCGTCTAACATCAACAAAATATTGATGTTGAAGGCCGAAAGCTCCACGTCTGGCATATAAAAACCTAAAGATTCAAAGGATTTCTCCTCTGGGTTGAAGCGATACAATTGATCTAAACCCGCAGCAACAATGCCACCTTCGGGCGTTTCTAGAAGTTCAGAAGCTATAAAATAATTACTGGGCGGAAAGTCTTCGGTTTGCCTTGTGGTGATGTTATAATTATAAATAGTACCGTTACCGATGTACCAAATGTTTCCTTCAGCGTCGTGCTCCAGATCTTGAATGATGATATCTTCGGTTCCCTCAAGTAGGGTAAAATTCTCGAGTTTATAATCGTATCTGAAAAGGCCGTTATCGGTACCGGCATAAATATGCCCATCATACTCTAAAAGCGATTCTACGTAATTGCCTAACAGGTGTTTTTGATCGTTGGGTTTATTCTGAAAACGTTTGAATGCATAGCCATCAAACCGATTGAGACCATCTTTAGTGCCAAACCATAAAAAGCCCTTTGAATCCTGGAGCGAGGATAAGACTGTATTGTGAGAAAGACCATTTTCTACCGTATAATGCTCAAAATAATAGTCCTGACCCAAAACGATCTGAACAAATACTAAGAGAAAAAGAGTGGTGTGTTTTAAGTATTTCAAAACCTTAAGATTTATGGGTTAAAAGATACAGCTATCCCTACAATAATACAGTTCAGCATCTCAACATATCGTCTCACTATCCCGGTATTTTTTAGAATAACGCCGAAATTGAATGGATTTAATAGCAAATTGATACGAAATCTTGACAAAATTAGGAGATTCTATAACGTACTTTGAATTGCAAATTTTTGGAATCTTTTAGAATTACAACGTTGTAAATTTTAGAGATCCAAGTTTAAATCTATTATTTGAAATGAAAAAAATTAGAGTTTTAGCCATTTTGGCTTTTGTTACGACCACACTCACGGCGCAGTGGAAGCCCGCCGGAGACAAGATCAAAACCAAATGGGCATCGCAAATTGATGTGAATAATGTTCTACCCGAATATCCACGCCCAATTATGGAGCGCGATGCTTGGCAAAACTTAAATGGGCTATGGGAATACAGCATTGAGAAAAAGGGAGCAGCTGCTCCAAAAAGTTTTGACGGAAAAATATTAGTGCCTTTTCCTGTAGAGTCGAGCCTTTCTGGTGTGATGAAAGAAGTGGGTGCAGATCAAGAAGTGTGGTACAAACGCAACTTTAGTGTTCCTTCAAATTGGAATAATAAAGCTGTTCTACTCCATTTTGGTGCTGTAGATTGGGAAACTGAAGTTTGGTTAAACGGAGTGAAAATAGGCTCACATACCGGCGGGTTCACCCCGTTTTCATTCGATATTAGTCCGTTTTTAAAGAGCGGAAAACAAGAGCTCACGGTTAAAGTTTGGGACCCTACAAGTGATGGTCCTCAACCTAGAGGGAAACAAGTGAAAAATCCTGACGGAATCTGGTACACTCCGGTTACCGGAATTTGGCAAACGGTGTGGTTAGAGCCGGTAAGTAAAAAGCACATAGAAGATGTGCGTACGACTCCAGATATTGATCAAGGTACGATCTCTTTTGAAGTTGCTGCTGCGGGAACTACGTATGGAGATGTTGTAGAGATCACAATTCTAGATGGTTCTAATACAGTATCTACTACAAAAGCTGCGGTGGGCGAACCAATTGTTATTGCTGTTCCTGATGCGAAGTTATGGTCGCCAGAATCTCCTTTTTTATACGATACTAAAATCGCACTTCTTGATAACGGTAAAGCTCAAGATGAAGTCCAAGGCTATTTCGCAATGCGCAAGATTTCTAAGAAAAGAGACGATAAAGGCATTATGCGTATGCAGCTTAATAATAAAGATTACTTTCAGTTTGGTCCGCTTGATCAAGGTTGGTGGCCTGATGGTTTATACACCGCACCAACTGACGAAGCGCTTAAATACGATATCGTGAAAACCAAAGAATATGGGTACAATATGATACGTAAGCACGTGAAGGTAGAGCCTGCACGCTGGTATACGCATTGTGATCGTTTGGGAATTTTAGTTTGGCAAGATATGCCTAACGGTGATAACTCGCACGACTGGCAAAATCGCGATTACCATAAAGGAAACGAATTTGAGCGTAGCGCTAAATCTGAAGCGATCTACCGCAAAGAGTGGAAAGAAATAATGGATTATCTCTATTCGTATCCAAGTATAGTGATCTGGGTACCCTTTAATGAATCTTGGGGACAATTCAAGACTGTTGAAATTACAGATTGGACCAATGAATACGATCCTTCACGCTTGGTAAATTCCGCTAGTGGAGGTAATTTCTTCCAGACCGGTGATATTCTGGATTTACACCATTATCCTGCGCCTAATATGTATTTATACGACGCCAATCGTGTGAATGTTATAGGAGAGTATGGAGGAATCGGACTTCCCTTGGAAGGACACCTTTGGAAAACCGGAAACAATTGGGGGTATGTGAAATTCAACAATTCTAAAGAAGTTACCGATGAATATGTAGACTATGCTGAAAAGTTGAAAGAACTTGTAAGCGCCGGATTCTCCGGAGCGATCTACACACAAACTACTGATGTAGAAGGTGAAATCAATGGCCTAATGACCTATGATCGCGAGGTTGATAAATTAGATATCAAGCGAACAAATCAAATCAATACCGAAGTGATTAATGCACTTAACGAATAAGCACATGTTCACCAAGTAAAGCTCAAAATCAGGATTTTCTAAAATGAGAATCCTGATTTTTTCATTTGAAAAGAATACATTTACAACAAAAGTAAAACGTTTTAGTTTTGAGTTATGTTACATAAATTAAATCCTTTCCGTAAAAAAATCAGCCTAATTGCAGGTTGTTCCTTACTTTTTATCAATTGCAAAAACAACGACACCTCTGATAAAGCTTCAGTTTCAGAGACACCCGAAAAACCGAATATCGTTGTGATTATGGCAGACGATCTTGGTTTTTCAGATCTGGGCTGTTATGGTGGTGAAGTAGACACGCCGGTTTTAAACGGTCTTGCAGAAAACGGCTTACGCTTCAACGCGTTTTATAATACATCAAGATGTTGTCCTTCTCGCGCAGCATTACTTACCGGGCAATATCCGCATCAGGCGGGAATTGGTCAGATGACGATGGATCGTAACCTTCCGGGATATCGCGGTCGTCTTGATGAACAAACCGTAACCTTGGCCGAAGTTTTAAAAACTGCCGGTTATCAAACCGGAATGGTTGGGAAATGGCACGTTTCACCTACTGAAGATCTCGGCGGAAATGAGCAGCTCGAGTGGTTAAATCATCAGACAGAAAAAGAAACGTTTTCAGATTTAGATACCTATCCTACAGCGCGTGGTTTTGATAAATACTACGGAAACATTTGGGGAGTAGTAGATTATTTTGATCCGTTTGCGTTGGTAAATGGTACAAAGCCTGTAAAAGATGTTCCAGAAGATTTCTACTACACTGATGCCATCGGCGATTCTACTGTAGCTTATGTAGATCATTTTGTAAAAGAAGAAAAGCCTTTTTTCCTTTATGTAGCTCATTGTGCACCGCACTGGCCGTTAATGGCACCTGAGCAAGAAATCAAGAAATACGAGCACGTGTATGACGAAGGCTGGCAAAAAATCAGAGAGGAGCGCTATAAAAAACTCATCGAGAAAGGGATTTTCAAAGGAGACACGACCAAACTTTCTGAGTTCATGTTTCCCGACTTGAAGTGGGCAGAAAATGAAAATGAAAACTGGGATTCTCGAGCGATGGCGGTTCACGCAGCAATGATTGATCGTATGGATCAAAACATCGGGAAACTCATTGACAAGTTGGAAGCAACCGGCCAACTTGATAATACCGTAATTATGTTTATGTCAGACAACGGAGCAAGTTCAGAGCGTCCTTCTCAATACGGAATTGGCTTTGACCGCCCTTCAGAAACACGTGATGGTCGCGAAATTCATTATCCTGTAAAGAAGAGCGAAGAACATCTTCCGGGACCTGAAACGGTGATGTCTGGTATTGGTGCCGTTTGGGCAAATGTGGCCAACACGCCGTTTAGATATTGGAAGGCCCGCGTTTACGAAGGCGGAATCACTTCGCCCTTCATTGTACACTGGCCGGCAGGAATTAAAGAACAAGGTGCTGTAAAATCGCAAGCAGCACACATCATAGACATTATGCCTACCTTACTGGAGCTTTCAGGAGCGACTTATCCGGAGGAGTTCAACGGAAATACCATCGACCCATATATGGGAAAAAGTATGGTTTCGGCTTTTACAAATACAGAAGAAGCACCGATTAATGAAACGTTATTTTGGGAGCATTTTGGTGCAGCAGCTCTACGTCAAGGCGATTGGAAACTGGTTAAGCTTGACGGTAATGCAGATTGGGAACTGTATAATCTGAAAGAAGACCGTACCGAAATGAATAATCTGGCAGCAAAATATCCCGATCGTTTAAAAGCGATGCAAGAAGAATGGAATACCATGGCCAAGGCAACAGATGTTTTTCCGAATTAATTTGATACAATTTTAAGTATGAGAAGTTTACACCAACTCGTTTTAGGACTGTTTTTACTCACGTGTACCTTTACGTACGCCGGTAAACTAGAAACGGTAACCACCCACAGTGATGTGATGGATAAGGACATTAAAGCGATGGTGATCACGCCAGACGACTACAATGCTTCAAAAAAATATCCTGTGGTGTATCTCCTCCACGGGCATTCTGGTAGTTATATCGAGTGGCCTAAACGCGCTCCTCAACTGCTGGAGTTTGCTGATACCTATCAGATGATTTTTGTAAGCCCAGACGGAAATTATAATAGTTGGTATTTTGACAGCGAGGTAAAACCAGAAAGTCAGTATGAAACTTACATAGCTGAAGAATTAGTGGCGTTCACAGATAACACCTACAGCACCATAAAAGACCGAAGCGGGAGAGCGATCACCGGTTTGAGTATGGGCGGTCACGGTGCGCTTTATCTTGCTTTTAAACATCAAGATGTTTTTGGCGCTGCGGGTAGTATGAGTGGTGGCGTAGACATCACACCATTTCCTAACAACTGGGAGCTTTCAGAATATTTGGGTACGTATGCTGAGAATACAGAACGCTGGGAAGCTAATAGCGTGATCAATATGACGCCTTTATTGACGCCCAATTCCTTACAGATAATGATCAGTTGTGGGACTTCAGATTTCTTTTATGATGCCAATGTAAAACTTCACGAAAAACTGGAATATATGAATATTCCGCACCGTTTTTTAACCACGCCCGGCGGTCATACCTGGGATGTTTGGCGGGATGCGATTAAATATCATTTGGTGTTTTTTGATTCATTTTTTAATCCTGTAGAATAATTTCCTGTGAATTATATTCCTTTCTCAAACCGATTTTTCAATCAGCGCATTTACTATTTCCTGTCATTTTTAGTGCTAGGAACTACAATGTTTGTATCGTGTAAAACCGAAACGGACTTTAAACCTTACGATCTTAAGACCGAATACCTGAAAGATCCTATCGGCTTAGATGCGGCTGCACCAAGATTTACGTGGAAGATTGACGCCGATAGCCAATATCATCAAAAAGAGTATCAAATTTTAGTGGGACAAGATTCTGCTGAGGTGGCTCAGGGAACCGGAGCTGTTTGGGAACACGCTTCCGCAGAAGCGATAAATCTGGTTGAATTTAAAGGAAAGGAGCTAATACCGTTTACAGCGTATTATTGGAAGGTTATTGCCAAGGATAGTTCAGGAGCTTCTAGCAGTTCTGAAATTGCTCGGTTTGAAACCGGAATGATGCAAACCGAAAACTGGCAAGGCCATTGGATCACAGATACCAACAGTATTGAAGTAAAGCAGGCGCCTTATTTTAGAAGAGCGATCACGCTAGAAAAAGAGGTTAGCAAAGCGACAGCGTACATTACCGCTGCAGGATTATTTGAGTTTTACATCAACGGCAACAAAATAGGAAACCATTTTATGGACCCGGTGTATACGCGTTTTGATAAACGCAACGCGTATGTCACTTTTGATGTTTCTGATGCGGTTAAAGAATCTAGTGAATTGGCCTTAGGCGTACTTTTGGGCAACGGTTGGTACAATCACCAGTCAACTGCAGTATGGAATTTTGACAAGGCCGGTTGGCGCAATAGGCCGCGATTTTTACTCAATTTGAAAGTTACCTATACCGATGGTACTTCAGAGGTAATCGCTACAGATGCCGATTGGAAAACGAGTTTAGGACAAGAGGTTTTTAATAGTATCTACACGGCAGAGCATATAGATGCGCGTTTAAACCAGTCAGGATGGAATACCACCGATTTTGATGATAGCGCCTGGACGCCCGCTCAGGTTGTAGAAGCACCGTCAAAACATATTGTCGCCCAGGCCATTCAGCCCATACGTTTGGTAGATACCCTAACTCCGGTTAGTATTACGAAGTTGGCAGATACGAGTTATGTGTTTGACCTTGGTCGTAATATTTCGGGGATTACGCAGTTAAAAGTACAGGGTGATGCAGGTACGGTTTTTCGAGTGACTCACGCTGAACAGTTAGACAGTTTAGGCGATGTAGACCTTTCAAACATTAACGTACACTACAGGTCACACGATGATTCTGATCCTTTTCAAACCGATATTTATACCTTGGCCGGAACCGGAGATGAAGTATTTCAGCCTAAATTTAATTATAAAGGCTTTCAATATGTACGCGTTACAAGTAACGAACCGGTTAATCTTTCCATAGAGAATCTCACCGGATATTTTGCACATAGTGATGTGGAGCAAGTAGGCGAAATAAAGAGCTCAAACGAGGTGCTCAATAAAATTTGGGAAGCTACAAATGCAGCTTATTTGTCTAATCTTTTTGGGTATCCAACTGACTGTCCGCAGCGGGAGAAAAATGGTTGGACCGGAGATGCACACATCAATACTGAGACCGGACTATACAATTTTGATGGAATAACCATTTATGAGAAATGGCTTGCTGACCATCGGGATGAGCAGCAACCTAATGGCGTTTTGCCTTCTATAGTTCCTACTTGGGGCTGGGGCTATGATTGGGGAAATGGCCCAGACTGGACGAGTACGATCGCAATTATTCCTTGGGAATTGTACCAGTTTTATGGAGATGATCGCGCGCTTCGGTTAAATTATGAGGCGATAAAAAAATATGTAGATCATATTACCGAAACTGAAAATGAGGATGGTTTGACCACTTGGGGATTGGGTGATTGGGTTCCGGTAAAATCGGTAACGCCTAAAGAATTCACTTCTTCCGTCTATTACTTTGTTGATGCCAGCATTTTAGCAAAGACCGCAAAACTTTTAGGAAATGAGGCAGACGCCAAAATCTATGCAGATTTGGCGACAAGAGTACGGTCTGCGATCAATAAAAAGTATTTGAATACCGATACCGGAATTTATGAAAGTGGTTTACAAACTGAATTGAGCAGCGCCTTATATTTTGACGTGGTTCCCGAGCATTTGAGAAGCAAAGTGGCTGAAAATTTAGCAAAGCGGGTGCGAGCAGACGACAAGCATATTGATGTAGGCCTATTAGGAACCAAGACTATTTTAGGAGCCTTGAGTGAAAACGGATATGCAGATCTTGCTTACGAGGTGGCTTCGCAAGAAACTTATCCGTCATGGGGCTGGTGGATCAAAAACGGAGCAACTACTTTGTATGAAAATTGGGATATTGATGCTGCGTCAGACATTTCTAGAAATCACATTATGTTTGGTGCCATTGGTGCGTGGATGTATAAAGGTCTAGGCGGAATTCTACCAGATGAACAAGCTCCCGGATTCAAGAATATTATTCTAAAACCCAATTTTGTGAAAGGGCTTGAACAGTTCAAAGCATCGCATAAAAGTCCGTACGGGAATATTGTTTCTTCCTGGAAGCGAGAAGGAAACCTTGTGAGTTATACCGTTGAAATTCCAACCAATAGTACAGCTTCTTTTAATCTGAAAGACTTTAAAGAAGTAATGCAAGAAGGTGAAGCATTAAAGCCGGAGTTATTAACATTAAGCTCCGGAACCCATCATTTTCAAATCAAGCTCTAAAATTTAATTTTTGATTTAAAAGAAAACATTTAGATTTACAAAAGTAAAACGTTTTAGTGAAATCGATATCGAGATCGTTTTCGCTTAAAGTTCAACAAAAACCACGCGTATAAAATTTTTCAGAATTAGTTTACTACAACGATTGTGTAGTGCTAGATTTTAGAAAGGTCTGATTTAAATAGTTTAAGAATGAATAAAACACAAGCAGCTCCGGTTGTACCTAAAAAATTATTACTTCCTTTTATTTTAGTTACCTCTTTATTTGCCCTCTGGGGATTTGCCAACGCGGTAACAGACCCCATGGTACAGGCCTTTAAAAAAGTATTAGAGTTGTCTAACTCGCAAGCCGCCTGGGTACAGATGGCTTTTTATGGAGGATATTTTTGCATGGCGCTTCCGGCCGCTTTATTTGTACGTAAGTTTTCGTATAAATCTGGAGTTCTGGTTGGTCTCACGCTCTACGCCGGCGGCGCCTTATTGTTTTACCCTGCTGCAACAACCGGGCTTTTCTGGTTTTTTTGCTTGGGCTTATACATCCTGACTTTTGGTCTGGCATTTCTAGAGACCACGGCAAACCCATACATTATGGCAATGGGAGATCAGAAATCGGCAACGCAGCGTTTAAATTTGGCGCAAGCCTTCAACCCTGTCGGCCTCATCGTAGGTTTGCTGGTTGCGAAGTTTTTTGTCTTGGATCTCTTACAATCTGATGATGTAGAGAATTTTTCGGCATTGCCCGAAGCGCAAAAGCTACTTATAAAATCTGCTGATCTTATGGTGATCCGCAATCCTTATGTGATCTTGGGGCTTGTGGTTTTGGCTATTCTAGTGCTTATTGCCGTAAATAAAATGCCGCAGGCAAAAGGAGACGGCAGCATCCCAAGTATAAAAGATACCTTCAGCGAACTTTTTAAAAATAAGAAATATGCTCTAGGTGTATTTTCCTTGGTGCTGTATATGGGTGCGCAAATAGGCTGCTGGACCTATATTTATCAATATGCTGAGGCTAAAGGGATATCCAGTTCTACCGCAGCAAATTATCAGTTGGTAGCCTTTATTTTATTTACTGTAGGTCGTGCGATAGGTACGTATATGCTGAAGTTTATGAGCTCAGGAAAGTTGTTGTTTTGCTTTTCGGGGCTAGGAGGTTTATTCGCCTTAGGCGCGGTAATTCTTGAAGGCCACGCCGGCTTGTATAGCTTGGTTTTAGTATCGCTTTTCCTTTCGGTAATGTTCCCCACAATTTACGGGATTGCTTTAGAAGGCTTAAAGGAGGATCAAGCTAAAATAGGCGCAGCCGGACTCGTGATGGCTATTGTAGGTGGTGCTTTATTACCAAAACTTCAAGGAATGATCATAGACTTTGGTGGCGTAGGAGTAAACGATATTACCGTTTTAGGGCTTTCTGAAATGAATCTTTCGTTCCTGCTTCCTG
The DNA here is from genome assembly GCF_900130045.1 of Leeuwenhoekiella palythoae. Classification (GTDB taxonomy): domain Bacteria; phylum Bacteroidota; class Bacteroidia; order Flavobacteriales; family Flavobacteriaceae; genus Leeuwenhoekiella; species Leeuwenhoekiella palythoae. The sequence continues at coordinate 697,761 of NZ_FQXT01000001.1, read as the reverse complement.
TTTCATGTTTTACGATTATCGCGATCTATGGAATATGGATTCATAGAAAACATAACATTGCCGAAACGCTTTAATCCTTCGAAAACCTAACTTTAAGATCTATTATTGAAGCTTTTTTGATGAAAAAATATATTCCGCTATTTCTTACGTTATTGTTGGCTTTTACAAGTGCTGCGCAACAGCAATTAACAGATTACGTCAATGTGTTTTTAGGTACGAGCGGCGATCACGGGCAGATGTCTCCATCGGCGACTACACCATTCAATATGATGAATTTAGGCCCGCAAACCAATCCGCATCAGCATACGGGCTATGAATATTACGCAAAGCAGTTTGACGGTTTTACCCATACCCGAATGGAAGGCGTGGGCTGCACGGGAAGCGGAGGAAATCTACTTATTAAACCTATTCTAAATGCTGAAGTAGAGACCCAACTCATAAAAAAAACGCAGGATGCAGTTCCCGGTTTTTACCACGTGAATTTTGAAAACGGAATCGACGCTAAACTCACCGTAGCGCAAAACTTAGGGATGCATCAGTACACGTTTCCGAATGCGAATAGCGGTTTGTATATAGATCTTTCTTTTGCCTTGAGTAATCGTTTTGTTGCTGAAACACACGAGATACGCCGAAATCTGATCTCGGGATTTATTGATACCAAAACCACTTGTCACGCCGGAACCTACCGCGTTTACTATGCGATTAAATTACCGGAAGAAGCGCAAATTCAGAACGTAGGGGAGCATCAATTGATGGTAAAAGGTTTGGGGAATACGGCTGAAGTCCAGGTAGGTTTTTCTTCAGTAAATGAGGGATATGCCAAAAAACGCATTACTTCAGATGATTTTGAAACATTAAAAGAAAGCGCTTCCGCAAGTTGGAATGCCTATTTGAACACTATTGAAGTTTTTGGGGAAACCGATCGCATGGAATTATTCTATTCCTTAATGTATAGAACTGCACAATCTCCGTTTTTGGTTTCTGAAGAAGATGGGACGTTTAGAGCCACAGATGGTTCTGTGCAAAATGAGGAGTATAAAGTCTATAACGGTTGGGCGATTTGGGATAATTACCGCGAGCAGTTGCCGCTTTTATCTTTAATTAAGCCTAAAACCTATCAAAATATCACAACGAGTATTGCCAATTTATACCGCTTTGGGAAAAAGAATTGGGCAACAGAACACGAGACCTCGCCTACGGTACGTACAGAACACGCGATGGTTGTGCTACTCGATGCGTATAAAAAAGGTTATGAGGTCGATTTTGAAGCTATCAAGGATTCTTTGCTTTATGAAGCAGATCATTTAGATTTTGGTGCTCCGGACAAAGCTTTAGAATCGTCTTACGATCTATGGGCGATGAGCGAAATTCTCAAAGCGACAGGAGATTCCAGAGCGGGTAAAACGTATCTAGATAAAGCTTTAGATTATAAAGCCTATTGGGATAAAGATTTTAAAGATCTGTCAAAAAATGATGTAGATCGAATGCAAGCACGCGGTTTGTATCAAGGGACCATCTGGCAATACCGCTGGTTTGTGCCTTGGGATGTAAACGGCTTGCAAGATTTAACAGGTGGGGCAGAGGCCTTTGAAGGTCAACTGGATCAGTTTTTTGAAGAGTTTAATTACAATCACGCCAATCAGCCTGATTTGCAAGTTCCGGGATTGTACAATGCGACCCGTCAACCTTGGAAATCACAAAAGCTTTTTAGAGAAATTCTTTTAGACACTGTGGTGCAAACCTATTTTAACGACAACAGCAAAGGGATAGATCCTTATGTGGGCCGCATTTATCAGAACAAACCCAAAGCTTATTTGCGTACGATGGATGATGATGCTGGTACGATGTCATCGTGGTTTGTGCTGCACAGTATGGGACTTTCGGTAGCTAATGTAGGTAGTCCGGTTTACTATTTAACGGCACCAATTTTTAAAGAAGTGAATCTTAATCTTGCCACAGGGAAGACCTTTAAAATTTCGGTCAAGAATTATAACAAGGATCATTTTTACGTGAAATCGGCAACCTTTAACGGTAAACCTTTAAATCGAAACTGGCTCACGCACGAAGAACTGACTTCCGGTGGTGACTTGATCATTGAAACAGCAGATACGCCCAATAAAGATTGGGGAACGCAAAATACTTTTATTACAAAAGTTGAATTAAACTAGTGTGTATGTATAGCGAGGCTTTTTATTGAAGTCTCGCTATTTTTTTGATGGTTTGCTATAACGATTGCGTATATTTAAGCGTATTATGAACATTTAATCGATAAATAGGATTTATGAATAGACATCTCTACAAAGGCGCAGCATTGTTTGTGCTTGCAAGCTTACTGATCACGGGCTGTAAAAAAGAATCAGATCAAGAACCTTGGCAAGACCTGTTTGATGGTACTTCGCTTAATGGTTGGGAACAACTTAACGGCAAAGCAGCATATCGTATAGAAGGTGAGGAAATCGTTGGTACCACCGTAGCCAATACACCGAATTCGTTTTTAACGACTACCGAAGATTATGGTGATTTCATTTTAGAGTTTGATTATAAGGTAGATCCCTCAATGAATTCAGGTGTGCAAATACGCAGCCTAAGCGATCCTGATTATAAAAAGGGGAGAGTTCACGGATATCAGGTAGAGATAGACCCATCTGACCGGGCTTGGAGCGCCGGTATTTATGACGAGGCGCGCAAAGGCTGGTTGTATTCGTTAGAAAATAACCCTAAAGCGCAGCAGGCTTTTAAACAAAATGAATGGAATCATTACCGTGTGGAAGCATTGGGTGATACGCTCAAAACTTGGATCAATGGGGTTGAAGCGGCCCATCTTGTAGATGACCAGACCGCTTCAGGATTTATTGCATTGCAAGTTCACGCGATAGGCGCTGAAGATGAACCGGGGAAGGAAATACGATGGAAAAATCTAAAGATCATTTCAGAGAATCCGCGAGAATACAGTAAGCAGATGCGCTTGCCTGCTTTCAATACTAAAAATAATCTGACACAAGCAGAAGCAGCATCTGGTTGGCAACTGCTATGGGATGGAAAAACCACAAAAGGTTGGAAAGGAGCAAAACTTGAAACTTTTCCGGAGCAAGGGTGGCAGATCGAAGACGACATGCTCACGGTTATGGAAAGTGGAGGCGGAGAGTCTGAAGCCGGTGGAGATATTGTTACCACACAGAAGTACGAAGATTTTGAACTGAAAGTGGATTTTAAAATTACCGAAGGTGCTAACAGCGGAATCAAATATTATGTAGATACAGACCTGAATAAAGGTGAAGGTTCTTCGATAGGTTTAGAATATCAGATTTTGGATGATGAACGGCATCCTGATGCCAAATTAGGAAATCACGAAGGTAGTCGCACTTTAGCTTCGTTGTATGATTTGATTCAGGCTAATCCTAATAAACCGGTAAACCCTATCGGCTCTTGGAATACTGCACGCATTGTGAGTAAAGATGGTAAAGTTTCGCACTGGCTTAATGATGAAAAAGTGTTGGAGTACGATCGCAGTACAGATGCTTTTCTTCAATTAGTTCAAGAAAGTAAATACAAAGACTGGCCGGGATTTGGGACCTTAGAGCGCGGCAATATTTTACTACAAGACCACGGAAATCGCGTATCCTTCAAGAATATCAAAATCAAAGAACTTTAATATGACCACACGTAGATCGTTTATCAATAAATCAATTTTAGGCGGAACCGCGCTGGCGCTAAGCAATACCGCAATGGGAATGGCTGCCAGTAGTTATCGCAATATTATAGGAGCTAATGATCGCCTAAATGTTGCGGTCGCGGGATTAGGAAGACGTTTGGGAGCCTATTATGCACCCATCGCCCGCAAAGAATCTAACGTACGCCTACTGTATCTCTGTGATGTGATGGAAAAAAGCCGACTGAATGCGCTTAAGAATTTTAAAGAACATATTGATTACACACCGGTATTAGAAAATGATATTCGCAAACTTATTGAAGATAAGGATGTAGATATTCTTGTAAATGCAACTCCAGATCACTGGCACACTCCGGGGTCTGTTATGGCATTAAAAGCGGGCAAACACGTGTATGTTGAAAAACCGTGTAGCCACAATATGAATGAAAACGAACTCTTGGTTGTGGCGGCAAAAAAGTTTGACAAACGCGTGCAAATGGGTAATCAACAGCGCTCGTCGTTGCACACTATAGAGATCATAGATCAGATTCACAAAGGGGTAATTGGTGATGTTTATAAAGCTGTAGCCTTTTATTCTAATACGCGTGGAGAAACACCGGTGCAGCAGCAGGCGGCTGTACCCACCGGATTAGATTGGGAGCTTTGGCAAGGGCCGGCTCCGCGTAGAGCGTACACGAGTGAAACTTGGGATTACAACTGGCATTGGTACGGCTGGAATTACGGCACCGCCGAAACCGGAAATAATGCGACGCACGAACTCGATATTGCCCGATGGGCTTTGGGTGTTGAATTCCCTAATTACGCCGAAGTGCAAGCCGAAAAACGCCATTTTAAAAATGACGGTTGGGAAATGTATGATACGATGTATGCGACGTTCAAATTTGATGATGATAAAGTGATCAATTGGGACGGAAAAAGCCGCAACGGGTACAACACGTATGGCCGCGGTCGTGGTACCCTAATTTTTGGTGCCGAAGGTTCGGTTTTGGTAGATCGTTCTAATTATGTGCTTATGGATCGCAGCGGAAAAGTGATCAAACAAAGTGAAGAAACCTCAGAAAGCGGACTCGCACTTGGCGGTGGGGGCGACTCTTCCACAGCGCATATGGTAAACTTTTTTGAAGCGATTCGCGGTAAAGAAACTTTAAAAGCGCCTATTGAAGATGCTTCGGTAAGTATGGCGATGGTGCATTATGCAAATATGGCGTATCGCGTAGGGCACGGTTTTGATATCGATGCTAAATCAGGTCGCATTTATGATCGGGAAGCGATGCAACTTTGGGGACGCGAGTATGCACCTAATTGGGAACCTAAAATTTAAGAGACTATGAAACGTAGAGATTTTGTGATCAAAAGCAGTCTGGCAGCAGCGGCGGTATCTTCTGCTAGTCCGGGGTTTGCTTACATCAATAAATATGTGGGTTCAAGTGCACCAATACGCATAGGTGTGATAGGAACCGGCGATCGCGGAGGCGGTTTAATTTCAGTGATGAATGGTATTGAAGGGATTGAAGTAGCTGCCTGTTGTGATGTTATTCCGTTTCGATTGGCTAACGGAATGAAACGCGCGGGAGATTCAGCAAAAGCCTATACCGATTATCGAAAATTGCTAGAAGATAAGAGTATTGATGCGGTTTTGGTAGCGACTCCGTTCAGCACGCATGCGCAGATAGAGCTTGATGCGCTTGCCGCCGGAAAACACGTGTATGGCGAAAAGACAATGGCAAAAGGCTATGATGCCGTGTTGGATGTTGTTGATGCCGCACAAGGGAATTTAGTCTTTCAAACCGGCCATCAGTACCACAGTTCGCGCTTGTATACGCACGTGGTTGATTTGATTAAAGATGGAAAAATAGGCGAGATCACTGCTTTTGAATGCCAATGGAATCGCAGCGGAAACTGGCGCAGACCCGTTCCTGAACCCGAACTGGAGCGTATGATCAATTGGCGTATGTACCGGGAATATTCCGGCGGATTGACTGCAGAATTATGTTCGCACCAGATCGATTTTACCAATTGGGTTTTGGGAGAAACACCGTCGCAGGTTTTTGGTACAGGCGGTATTGATTACTGGAAAGACGGCAGAGAAACCTTTGATAATGTACATCATTTATTTTCGTATCCCAGTGGAGTAGAGGCGACCTTTACTTGTTTAACGACTAATGCTAAAGACGATTACCAGATCAAGGTAATGGGCGACAAGGGAACCATTATTTTAGATTATGTCAACGGCTGGTTTTATCCTGAAGGAAATTATACTAAAAAGCGCGCTGAGGTTGATGGTGTTGCGGGTGCTACAACACCTTGGGAAGCCGGAAAGGGAATTCCGTTTGAGTTTAGCCACGCAGATCCTAGCAAGCAGGCTCTAATGGATTTGAGAGATGCGATCAAGAATAATAGCAAACCCATTTCAGACTTAAAAACCGGTGCCAATACCGCAATCTGTGTGCAAATGGCTATTGACTCGATGCTTACCAATGAAGTCGTTAAATGGAACCCAAAGCATTCGATTTAGAGCATTTGGACGCGATACCAAAAGTTGGTACTTTTATTTAAAATATTAAAAATGGGAAAGAACACGTCAATTTCATTGGGAAGTCATTTTGAAGAATTTGTAAATGAAGAAGTAAAATCGGGTCGCTATAGTTCGGTAAGTGAGGTGATTAGATCTGCATTGCGCTTATTTGAACGGGAGGAGCTTAAAGAACGCGAATTGATTAAAGCTTTGGAGGCGGGAGAGCAGAGTGGTTTTGTTGATGATTTTGATTCTCAAAAAAGGCTCGAAGCTTTACACAAGAAGTATTTATGAGGGAGGCTAAATATCGTATAAGTCAACAAGCGATTGAAGATTTAGACCATATTTGGTTATACACATTACACAAATGGTCAAAAGAGCAGGCTGATACCTATTATAAATTATTGATAGATCGAATTGAATTTATCGCTGCTAATTTTATGACGGGAAAGTCTGTTGGGCATTTAAGGAAAAACTACAGGGTTAGTGTCATAGAATCTCACGTCATTTTCTACCGAAAGGATGATACCAATACTGTTGAAATAGTAAGAATTTTACATCAGAGGATGAATGTTAAAGATAGGATTTGATCCTATTGAAAATAATTGGTTTCCCCAAAGGATTTAGTATTACTTCACGATAGCTACCGCTATGTCTCGAAATGGATAATTCGTTTTCGAGCAATGTCCTAAAGGCTTATTCTAAGTTACTTTAATGGAGGTGCGCATTATATGGGCACGGCGTAGTCGTGTTTTATAACCCCCATTACAAAGGTACTATGCGCACTCCCAATATTTTTTATGGAACCTAGGTCATTCAGTACAAAATCCTGATAGTGTTTCATATCCCGCACCATAACTTTCAATCTGAAGTCGTAATTCCCCGAAATATTATAACATTCACAAACGTACTTAGACGCCATGATATCTTGTACAAATTGATGGCCAATTTCTTTAGTATGTTCTTTGATCGTGATGTCACAAAAAACGATCAGTCCTTTACCCACTTTTTCGGCTTCTACAAGCGCAACGTATTTCTTAATAATTCCTTCCCTTTCTAAACGTCTTATGCGTTCGTAAACAGGAGTGTGAGATAAGTTTACCTGTCGTGCAATTTCCTTAGTGGTTAATTTTCCGCTTTGCTGAAGCAATTCTAATAGCTTCAAATCGATCTGGTCTAATTCTGACATAGATAAATTTTCTATTTGTAGGTCCATTTTATACCGCTAAAAGACGATTTGTCTTTTATAGTAGTTTGTGTAGTTATTGTATCTAAATATCGGTTCAAACTTAATTAATTAATCTTTTATTTTGAGATTTGTAAGAGATAAAAACTGCAAAATGAGCCTCAGGTAGTTTTTAGACATATAATTGAAGAATATACCCAAGGGCTTGCCTCAAAGTAGTTTTAATACTAAAACAACAAATCAAAAAAAGCCATGACTAACACTCAGGATACCATTAAAGACGATTTTGAATTTACAGTAAAGCGTATTTATTTCGACGAAGACTATGTGCCCTCTAGCAGTACACGTACTACAACTAATTTTGCAAATTTGGCAAGAGGAGCGAGGCGTCAAGAAAATCTCCGAAACACCCTTACAATGATCAACAATCGTTTTAATTCGTTGGCAAACTGGGACAATCCTGATCAAGACCGTTATCAGGTTGAGTTGGAAATTGTTTCTGTGGATCTTGATATGCACGACAACGGAGCAACATTTCCTGCGATCGAAGTTTTAAAAACGCACATACTGGATCATAAAACAGGTAAGCGCATCGAAGGGATTGTAGGCAATAATTTTTCTTCCTACGTACGGGATTATGATTTTAGTGTTTTGCTTATAGAACACAATAGAGGTAAAACTGATTTTAGTATTCCAGATGATTTTGGAAGCTTGCACGGTACGATCTTTAAGCGTTTTGTTTCCTCAGAAACGTATAAGAAGCATTTTGCTAAACCACCTGTGATCTGTTTGAGTGTTTCGCACAATAAAACCTACCAGCGTACAGGCAATCACCATCCTATTCTTGGGTATGAATATCAAGTGAATGAAGCTTCTTTAACCGAATCCTATTTCAAAAAAATGGGCTTGCAAGTACGGTATTTTATGCCGCGACACAGCGTAGCGCCGCTCACCTTTTACTTTTTTGGGGACCTACTTACAGAGTATACCAATCTTGAATTAATAAGTACCATCAGTACGATGGAAACTTTTCAAAAAATTTATAGACCTGAGATTTACAATGCCAATTCGGTGGCGGGATCCTGCTTTAAACCCAGTTTAAAAAACCCAGATCATTCGCTCACCAAGATTGAATATGACCGGGAAGAACGCAGTCAGCTGGCCATTGAACAAGGAAAATTTACCGAAGAACATTTTATAAAACCGTATAAGAATGTGCTGGAGCAGTGGTCTGCAAATTACGCACACTAATCAATTCAACTAACTACTTCATTATGAAAAATATATTACCAACATCAACCGTTGGAAGTTTACCTAAACCTGCCTGGCTTGCGCCACCCGAAAAACTTTGGTCGCCCTGGAAATTAGAAGGTGATCAATTATTAGAAGGCAAACAAGATGCCCTGCGTATTTCGTTACAAGAACAGCATTCTTTAGGAATTGATATCATTAGTGATGGCGAGCAAACACGCCAACATTTTGTAACCACCTTTATAGAACATTTGAGTGGAGTAGATTTTAAAAATCGAAAGACGGTAAAAATCCGTGACCGGTACGAAGCCAGTGTTCCGGTTGTTGTGGATGAGGTGGCGCGGCAAAAAGCAGTATTTGTTGAAGATGCTCAGTTTCTACGCAAACAGACCAACCAACCTATAAAATGGGCACTTCCGGGGCCTATGACTATGGTCGACACTTTGTACGATGATCATTATAAAAGTCGTGAAAAATTAGCTTGGCAATTTGCCAAAGCACTTAATGAGGAAGCCAAAGCGCTACAAGAAGCAGGAGTAGATATTATTCAGTTTGATGAGCCGGCGTTTAATGTATTTTTTGATGATGTGAATGATTGGGGGATGGCAGCATTAGAACGTGCCATCGAAGGATTACACTGTGAGACCGCAATACATATTTGTTATGGCTACGGAATAAAAGCGAACAATGATTGGAAAAAAACGTTAGGTTCAGAATGGCGGCAATACGAAGAAATATTCCCGAAAATTCAAACCTCGAATATTGATATTGTATCCTTAGAATGTCATAACTCACACGTGCCACTTGAGCTCCTGGAGCTCATTCGCGGTAAGAAAGTAATGGTCGGGGCTATAGATGTAGCTACGAATACCATTGATACGCCAGAAGAAGTAGCCCAAACGCTGCGTAAAGCACTTGAATTTGTAGCTATTGAAAATCTGTATCCGTCAACCAACTGCGGAATGGCGCCACTATCACGTGAAGTTGCCCGCGGAAAGTTAAGTGCCTTAAGTGCCGGAGCAGCACTTGTACGCAACGAACTTGGGTTTTAATACCAAACGCTTAGAACAAAAAAACCTCCTGTTTTAGGAGGTTTTTATGGATTTATAGTACGTTTTAGGTAAGTAAATTCCCGTCGTCATCCCACTCGGCGGTGACGCCACGCTGACTTTGATCTACGCATTTTGCGATCCACTCGGGATCGTAGCTTACGCCGTGTTTCTGCAAAACTTCTTCAGGAACGCCATCCCAAATATTGGGTTGATTACCCTTGTAGTCCAGATCTTTGATTCCCATTTCTGAAGTATAATACCCCGTCATCGTCAGGTTACGCATCAAGCTAAAAAACTGTAACTGTACCGGTTGTTCCCAGCCGGGTTTTTCGGGATCAGGAAAAGCGATCGTATCTAAAATAGCTTTCTGATTTTCTTCCGAAGTACTTTTAAATTCAGTGTCGTATTCTAAATTAGAAGTATGGTCTAGCCACATCAAACCACCGCGTATGGGCGTTTGTAAATAGGGCATATCTTTGACAATAAATTCAAGAAACTCGGGCACGCCGGCATCGGTAGCACTTCCATATTCCTCATTTGCAGGTAAGATCAGCGCACATAATACATTCAATGTGTCCATCTCGTGTTCTCTAAAAAACTGCTCTGATTGTAGCTTTTCAATCAGTTCGAGTTCTTCAGGGGTACGGCCAAAATAATCTTCAGCAGCTTTCGCAATTTCAACTTCTTTTTCGCCCAGATTAGGATCACATCCTGTGAGTAAAAGTCCGGTTCCTAACGAACCTAAAAACATCGATTTTAAACTATCTCTTCTATCCATGATTTAGATGTTTTGCTGTTTTAGTTGTTCAATAATATAATCTGAAGCTCTCCATGAAAGCGCTAAAATGGTCCAAGTAGGGTTTTTATCGGCTTGAGAAACAAACGGTCCCGCATCTACAATAAAAACATTATCCACGTCGTGCAACTGCTGAAATTCATTAACTACAGAAGTTTTAGGATCACTTCCCATACGGGTGGTTCCTACCTCGTGAATGATTCGGCCCGGATTTTCGAGACCGTAATTCGATTCTTTTGAAGGAGCATCTTGAAGCATCGTACCGCCTATATTATGCACAATTTCTTCAAAAGTATCGTTCATGTGCTTGGCTTGATTCACTTCATATTCAGACCATTTATAATTGAAACGCAACACGGGGATCCCAAACTCATCAACCGTGGTTGGGTCGATCTCGCAATAATTATCTTTCATCGCGATAGACTCGCCACGACCGGCCATACCAATGGTAGAGCCGTAATATTTTTTTATATCTGCACGTAAACTGTTTCCGTAGCCGCCCACTTTTTGATTGAAGAAACGGTTAAGGTCATTGGGGTTAAAGCCAAAACCATAGCTCGGCATTCCTAGACCACCCCAAACTTCAATATGATAACCACGCGGGAAATTCAGTTTTTTATTATCGCCCCACCACGGTGTATAGACGTGCATTCCGCCTACACCATCTTCATTATAGGTATCGCGATTCATCAAATCTGGAATGAACGCAGATCTACTCGCACCGGTAGAATCGTGCAGATAACGGCCCACCATATCACTACTATTCCCTAATCCGTTAGGGTGTTGCGCACTCTTAGAATTCAATAAGATCCGCGCTGAACTACACGCCGAAGCTGCAAGCACGACAATGCGGCCTTTCAGCTTATATTCTTTACGATCATCTTTACTGATGTAAGAAACTCCGGTAGCTTTTCCTTCATCATTTGTAGTTACCTCGCGTACCATTGCATTGACAAAGAGGTCTACTTGACCGCCGTTTTTTTGCGCCGGAAAGATCAAACAAGTCCCTGCAGAGAAATCGGCATATACCGCACACGCACGGGAACATTGTCCACAATAGAAGCAAATACCGCGATCATCGTTGATTTTTTTGGTAAGCATAGACATTCGCGAAGGAATCACTGGAATATTAGATTTGCGAGCTCCCTTGATGTAAAAAAGTTCGTGCAATCTGGGTTTTGGTGGAGGTAAGAAAAAACCATCAGGCTCATTTTCTATATTTTCTTTGGTACCAAAAACTCCAATAAGCTTATCTACTTTATCATAATAAGGTTTAACGTCCTCGTATCCTATGGGCCAGTCGTCGCCGTGACCGTCATAGCTTTTATGCTTAAAATCGCGTTCCCCAAAACGCAACGAAATGCGCCCCCAGTGATTGGTACGACCGCCTAGCATTCTAGATCTAAACCAGTCAAATTGAGTTCCGTCTTTTTGAGTGTAAGGTTCACCTTCAATTTCCCAACCTCCATAGGCGCTGTCAAAATCTCCAAAAGGTCGTCTATTTGAGGCACCACGTCTTGGAGATTCATAAGGCCATTTGAGTTGCGTACGTTGTTTAGGGTCTGCAGGATCAAAATGAGGACCTGCTTCTACAACCGCTACTTTGAGTCCGGCATCTGCCAAAACTTTTGTTGCCATGCCACCGCCGGCTCCAGAGCCTACGATGATGACATCATACATTTTTGAAGATTCTTGTATTTGCATAGGATAGGTTTAATGTGCTTTAAATTATTTCTAAAAATATGGCGTATAAATTACTGATAATGATAATAGACCTAGAAATAACCTTGCAAATTGTTAATTATGTTAATTTATTAAAATTTAAGTGAATTTCACACAATTATACTAAAACGTTTTATTATAATTGCTAAAACGTTTTACTTTAACGTTTGCGAAAAACAATTAAAACTTAAACATGCATTAATGGGAATTTGAAATTCCAGAAACACCGAACAATTATGGACAAAAACTTTAAAAGATTTATTCTGGTTTTTTTCCTTGCATTAGGTATGACATCGCTACATACGCTTTATGCACAGGGAGGAAAAACCGTTACGGGAACGGTCACTGATCCCGGAGGAATGCCTTTGCCGGGAGTTACGGTACAGGAAAAAGGAACCACCAATGGTGTGGCGACAGATTTTGATGGAAATTTTAGTATAGATGTTGCCTCTAATAACGCTGTACTTGTGTTTTCTTATGTGGGGATGACTAACGTAGAGCAAGCAGTAGGCTCTCAAAATTCGTTTACGATAACGATGGAATCGAATGAAGAATCACTTGAAGAGGTGGTTTTAATTGGTTACGGTTCTCAAGAGCGTAAAGCCGTTTCTACCGCTGTAACTAAAGTAGATACTGATGATTTCAATCAAGGGCAGGTATCCTCACCGGTTGAATTGATTCAAGGTAAAGTTGCGGGACTACAGATCACCAGAGCAGGAGGAAACAATCCTAATGGTGGTACAGCAATACAGCTTAGAGGGGTGACCTCGATCACCGGTTCTACTTCACCACTTATTGTAATTGACGGAATTCCGGGAGGTAATCTTGATTTACTTCAGCAAAATGATATCGAGTCTTTTGATGTACTTAAAGATGGTGCAGCAGCAGCAATTTATGGTACACGAGGGACCAACGGGGTAATTTTAATTACTACCAAAAAAGGAAAGAAGGGTAAGAGTACTTTTAATTACTCAAGCTTTGTTTCACGCGATTATGTAAACAGTAAACCAGATTTTCTATCGGCAGATCAATTTAGAGCTGCTATCGCAGACGGAATCATTAGCGCTAATAATGATCTAGGAGCTTCTACTGATATTTTTGAAGAACTGGTTAACCGTTCTAATCTTACACAGTATCATAACTTCGTTGCTTCTGGCGGTAACGAAAATGGTAATTACAGAGCTTCATTATACTACAAAGATTCTGAAGGTATTGCTTTGGAAAATGGAAGAGAAGAATTTGGAGTGCGCGCAAGTTTCAATCAAAAAGGACTTGATGACAAACTTACTTTTGCCTCTAGCGTTGTTGTTAATGTAAATGACGCAAACCTTTTAGGAGGTAACCAATTCGGTATTGTGACAGACTGGAATCCTACGGCGCCTATTTATGCACCATTTAATACTTCAGAAGAAGGGGTGTTGTTCAACCAAGGGCGTTATGGTTTTTACCAGCCGGAGAACGGGTATAACCCATTTTCTGAATATGCAAATCGTTTTAATCAGCGTAAGCAAATTACTTTTTCAGGGGACGTAAAACTTGGGTATGAAATAATTCCCGGGTTAGTAGCTTCTGTTTTTGGTTCTTATCAAAGAAACTCTTGGAATGATCGCTTTTACCGTTCAACGCAAGATTATCAGCAGTATAACACTGGTAGTCCTTACTTCGGAACCGGGTATGCATATAAAGGGAATCATATAGATTATACTCAAACTGTAGAGCCAACAATCAACTTCACTAAAGATTTTGGAGATCACGGCTTTGAATTACTAGGAGGTTATAGTTATCAGTACTCAACCACCGAAGAATATTCTATGGATAACAGTGGTTTTACCACAGATGGTTTTGAAGATTGGAATTTTGGTGCGGGTAACGCGATCACTGATACAGATTTGCCACGTCCTAATTTATCAAGTTTTAAAGAAGATAATACGCTTATCGCTTATTTCAGTCGTTTGAGTTATAACTATCTTGATCGTTACTTTTTACAAGCCTCTGTGCGTCACGAAGGTTCTTCACGTTTTGGAGCCAATAACAAGTGGGCTAGTTTTCCTGCGATATCCGGAGGTTGGTTGATCTCTGATGAGAATTTTATGGAAGGTGCCGCTTGGGTAAACAATCTTAAATTACGTGCAGGATATGGTATTACGGGTAACCAAGGGATTCCTAATTACCAATCTATTGTGACTTTAGGAACAGGAGGTAAATACCCTGTATTTTTAGATGGTGCTGATGGTGCTACTTACTATCAAACCTATGGTCCTGTAAAGAACCCTAACCCAGATCTTAAGTGGGAAACCAAGAAGGAATTCAATATTGGTGTTGATTTTGGATTCTGGTTTAACAAGCTTAGTGGTTCTATTGATTACTATACACGTCGTACCGAGGACTTATTGCTGAGTTATGATGTTCCTCAGCCACCTTTTGTACAGGGAAGTATTTATACAAACGTAGGGAATATCACCAATAATGGTTTAGAACTCGCGCTGAGTTACCGTGTGTTTGAAGAAGGAGATTTTAAATGGAATGTGGATTTTGTAGGAAGTTATCAAAACAACGAGCTTACAACACTTTCTAATCAAATCTTCTCTGTGAGTGAACTTTACGGAGGAAATATTGGTAACCCAGGAAACTTAGGGGATGCAATTAGAAATACTGAAGGTGGCCCTATCGGAAACTTCTACGGAAAACGCTTTGCCGGTTTTACTGTTGATGGTAAATGGTTATTCCATAAAGCAGATGGGACTATCGGAAGAGCCAGTGATATGACCGAGGAAGACAAGGCGATTATTGGTAATGGTTTGCCTAAATATTATGCTTCTTTGACCAATACCTTCCGTTATAAGAATTTTGACCTTACCATATTGCTACGCGGTAAATTCAAATATGATATTTTGAACACCGTAGATCTATTCTATGGCAATCCAAGTTTACTGCCGGGTAACGTGCTTACTTCAGCATTAGGACAGTACAACAACATCACAGAAGCACCACAATATTCAGATTACTATCTTGAGAATGGGGACTTTGTCAAATTAGATAACCTGACTCTAGGCTATAACTTCAACTTGGGAGAGAACAGTCCGTTTAGTGCATTACGATTATTTGGTAGTGCTAGAAACCTTGCAACCTTTACCGGATATACCGGCCGTGATCCTGAAGTACAAGATACCGGGTTGTATCCTGGTATAGATGATAGAAACTTTTACCCAAGAACGGTAACGGTTACCGCAGGTGTCAATGTTAACTTTTAATATTAAGAAGATGAAGAAGATAAACTTATTTCAGAAGGCTGCGTGCGCAATGGGAGTGTTACTTACTATTGGGTGTACAGACCTTGAAGAAACTACATATTCAGAACTTTCAGAATCAAATTTTTATAAAACTGAATTAGAACTCGTACAAGCTAACTTAAGACCGTTCACGCATATGCAGGCGTGGTTGGCTTGGTCTGGCCAAAATGGTTATTACTACCATAACGAACTTTCGGCAGATCAAACCGCTTGGCCTCAAAAGGGACGTCACGGTTACGACAATGCAGACCACATACGTCAACATTATCACACATGGACTGATCAAGAGGGGCGTTTAAATAATGCCTGGAGACTCATGTGGACCGGTCTAGGTTTTGTAAATACGGCTATCGAGAGTATTGAGGCTGTAGATGCAGCATCTATTGGGGTAACTCCGGAGCGTTTGGCTTCAATCGTTGCTGAAGCTAAGGTTTTACGTGCATATCACTATATGAAAATTATGGATATGTGGGGTAATGTACCTATTGTAACCACCGTAGGTGAGCCTAACAATCCACCTACTGCTTCTAGAGAAGAAGTGTTTGCTTTTATTGAGCAAGAACTTTTAGATAATGTTGAAAAACTTCAGCCACTTTCACCACAGCTTATTGGACGTATGAGTAAAGCTGTAGGATATTCAATTCTATCTGAGCTTTACCTTAATGCTGAAGTATGGTCAGGTACTCCGCGCTGGGAAGAAAGCATCACGTATGCTGATAAAGTGATCAATGGAGAAGGAGGTTCGTTAACCGGAAACATTGCGTTAGATCAAGACCCGTTAGGACCTTTCAATAATACAAATGAAGATTCTCCAGAAAACATCTTTCAGTTTCCATTCAGTCGTCAAAATGACTTTGGATACAGCTGGGCTTCGTTTTACATGGGCTTCTCTAATATGACTGCAGCTTTAGACGTAAACTACAGCGGTAATAATGCTTTTGTTGTAATTCCTACAGCGTTCAATGCATATCAGGAAAATGACATTCGTAAGCAAGAATGGTTTTTATTTGGACCTCAATATAAATTTGGTACAGAGGAACCTATTTTAGGATCTGAAGAGTATAATGGTGAGCCATTTATCTACGTGAATAACATTCGTAGAAATACTGAAGGGCAAACCGGTGAAGGTTCTATGACTGATGGAGAAGAGAATAGCGGTGCGCGTTTCCATAAATACCGTTCGGGTAGACAAGAAGACCCTAACTATCTAGAAGGGGATTACGTGGTTTACCGTTTAACTGAATTGTATTTTAATAAAGCCGAAGCTTTGATGCGTTTAAATAATGGTAACGCAACTCAAGAAGCGGTAGATCTTATCAATGCTAGTAAGGTACGTTACTTTACTTCAGATGATTGGGCAGATGAAGCCTATACAACGACATCTTTAACGATGAGTGAATTGTTAATTGAGCGTGGTAGAGAGTTCATTTTTGAAGGAAAACGTCGTACTGATCTTATTCGTTTTGGTGAATTCACCACAGGATCTTGGTGGGATCACGAGCCTTCAGGAGATCTTAACTTGACGATCTATCCTATTCCATACAGACAATTACAAGCAAATCCTAACCTTGTTCAAAACCCAGGATACTAAAAAGTATATTATGAAAACAATTTTAAATTCTATAAAACCGGCGGTCGTGCTTCTCCTTATTGCGTTTGCATCTTGTGAGGGAAGGCGCGAATTTGACGCCATCGTTGAAAGCGGAGTCAATCTCGATAATTATGACATCATTTTACTGGAATCAGGAAATACGCTGGATGTCACGGCTACCTTTGAGCCTAATGTTGTTCCCCAACGCGATTATATCTGGGAGGTAGAAGATCCTAGCGTAGCTGACTTACAAGTAAACGAGGATAAATCTGTAACCCTAACCGCAACCGGATCTGGAGAAACTGTTTTGCGTGTTACGGCAGCAGATGACAGTTCACTTACAGATACTGCGCCGTTAAAAGTGATCGCAGGGCCTCCTGTAGATATTACAGATCAAAGTACGATCTCGGTAAACCGGGAATACAGCGGTGGAGCAGAAGGTCGTGAAGGATCAACTAAGCTTATTGATGGAGATTTGACTACAAAATATCTATCTGGTTTTGTCACTCCGTTTTGGATAAATCTAGAGTTTGAAGAACCTATTGTTGCGGGTTATTATTCGTTTACTTCAGGTAATGATGCTCCAGATCGTGATCCACAGGATTGGGAGATACAAGGTTCACAAGATGGTGAAACATGGATCACCCTTGACAGCAGAGAAGATTACAGATTTTCAGATCGTACTCAAACCAGAGAATTCTATTTTGATAATAATACCGCTTATAAATTCTACCGATTAGATATTTCAAGTAATGGTGGAGGCAGTTTGTTTCAAATGACAGAATGGAGATTATTCTTATTACCATTCTAAGCTCAAGAATAAAAAAGAATCTTTATTTATTTGAAAAGATTTATTTAGCCCCAGCCGCCAGACATAACGTCTGGCGGCTTTTTTTATTAACGCAGTCAAGTAGTATAAAATATCTCTAAAAAATCCAATGGAATTAGAGAAGTTGCTTAAGCAATAATTAATGATAAAAAACTTGAATAACTAAAACGTTTTACTTATTTTCACTTAAATTACAAAAATATCGTTTTCGTATATGCTACGCTTATTAGTGTTTAAGGTGTTAAATAGCTAAAGTGTAGTGTTTTATATCCTCATTATGCAAAGAAGAACATTTATTCAAAATACGGCCTTAGCCGGAGGCTTAACCGTGATAAATCCTACTGGCCTTTTTGCCGAAAGTTTATTTAAAAAATTTCCAACAGTGCGTGTGCCGGAAGGGCAGCGTAATTTTGAGAGTAAGGCCATTGAAAAGGCGATTAAAGAATTTTCAAAAAATGTTGACGATCAAGAGCTGTCTTGGTTATTTAACAACTGTTTTCCTAACACATTAGATACTACGGTTACTTATTCAAAATATAAAGGAGCGCCAGATACCTATGTGATCACGGGAGATATTGATGCCATGTGGTTGCGGGATAGTTCTGCGCAAGTATGGCCTTATATGCAATTTGCAGACGAGGATAAAGATCTTAAAAACCTTATCGCCGGTGTGATCAATAGGCAAACACGTCAGATTTTAAAAGATCCGTATGCTAATGCATTTTATGACGATCCTGAGAAAAAAGGGGAGTGGACCTCTGATAATACCGCTATGCTTCCGGGAGTGCACGAGCGTAAATATGAGATAGATTCTTTATGCTATCCTATTCGTTTGGCTTACAACTATTGGAAAACCACCGGAGACACAGCTCCTTTTGACAAACAGTGGCTGGCGGCGATCAAGAATATTTTAAAAACATTCAAAGAGCAACAGGAGAAAGACGGTACCAATCCGTATTCTTTCAGTCGAAATACTTCTAACGGAACCGATACGCGCTTTCTTCGTGGGAAAGGGTATCCTGTAAAACCGGTAGGTTTGATTTGTAGCGCCTTTCGACCTAGTGACGATTCTACGGTGTATTCATTTTTAATTCCGTCTAACTTTTTTGCGGTGGTAAGTTTAAATCAGGCTGCAGAAATGGTTGAAACACTTCAAAAAGAAACCGCTCTAGCAAACGAACTGAAAGCTTTAGCATCAGAGGTCAAAGAAGCGATTGCTAAATATGGTGTGACTGAACACGAAAAATACGGTAAGATCTATGCTTTTGAGACTGATGGTTTTGGTAACCATTTGATGATGGATGACGCTAACGTGCCTAGTTTACTTTCTTTGCCTTATCTGGACGCGATAGATGTGAACGATCCTATTTATCAAAATACCCGAGACTTTGTTTGGTCGTTAGACAACCCGTTTTTCTTTAAAGGAACGGCTGCCGAAGGCATTGGCGGACCGCACGTGGGTATGAATATGATCTGGCCGATGGCGATTACGATGCGCGGCTTGACCAGCACTTCAGATGCAGAAATTAAGGAGTGCATCAAAATGCTCAAGAATACGCACGGCGGAACTGGCTTTATGCACGAGACTTTTCATAAAGATGATCCTACTGACTTTACCCGATCTTGGTTTGCTTGGGCAAACACCTTGTTTGGAGAGTTACTTTGGAAAATCTATCAGGAGAAACCCCAATTACTCAATTCGATTTAAAATAAAAAGTTGATGAAACACAACGCTAGCGCTTTCCGTAGGAAGATACTATTTAGTTTTGCAGTTACGCTGTTAAGCCTCAGCAATCTTGTAACAGCGCAACAAAAAGAAGCCTACGTAGAAAACCCGGTGGCTTATGTCAATCCATTTCACGGTACCGCACCGCTCACAGATCCTGATTTTATAGGGTACACACCGCCTGAAGGATGGCGGGTATGGGCAGGATTAACCTATCCCGGCGCGACGCTGCCTAATGCGATGGTACAACTGAGTCCCATTACCCAATACGGAAGCGGCGCCGGCTATGAATATGAAGACGATGAAATTCTAGGCTTTACACATACCAATAAAGGGCACTGGAATTTGTGTCATATTCCGATTTTGCCAATTGCAGAAAATGCTTCGGTACCTTTTAAATCTTCTTTTGATAAAGAGACTGAAAATGCTTCCGCCGGCTATTACAGTGTTTATTTGAATGATTACAAGGTTAAGGTTGAGGTTACATCAACCTTGCGTGCGGGTTTTCACAACTATACTTTCGATGATAATTCGGCACATACAATTCTATTTGATCTGGGACGCGCAAATCATCACGTTGACGAGTGGCAACTGCGACAAACCGGGCGTAAGACACTTGAAGGATTTCAGCGTACGGGAGGTGATAAAGTATATTTTTCGGTAGAACTCAGCGAGGCGATCAGCGAACTCCAGCAAGTAAACCCAAATACAGATAAAGGTTATGCGATTCTGAATTTAAAAGCTTCGCCAAACCCGGTAACTTTAAAAATAGGTTTGTCTTTTGTAAGTACCGAAAATGCACGAGAAAATCTTCAGCAAGAAATAGGGACTAAAACTTTTGAGGAAATACACCAAGCTGCGGAAAAGACTTGGGAGGCTGTGTTGTCTAAGATCCAAGTTTCCGGCGGAAGCCAAAAAGAGAAAGAGCTTTTTTATTCCTCGTTATACCGAAGCTTGCAGTGGCCGGCTTTGCGCAGTGATCACAATGGGGAGTTTACAGATGCTCAGGGAACGGTTCAAAATAAAGGCTTCCGGTATTATACCAATCCGTCGCTTTGGGATACGTATCGCAACAAATTGGTTTTATTGAGCTTATTATCGCCGGAAGTTACCGGTGATATCATTCAATCGTTAATCGACAAAGGAACTCAAAGCGGATTTATGCCTACCTTTTTTCACGGCGATCACGCTGCACCTTTTGTCGCACAGGCTTATGGTAAAGGCATTACGAATTTTGATGTGAAAAAAGCCTACGAGCAGCTTCTAAACAATGCGTATAAAGAAGGCGGCACACGACCACACATCGCAGAATACATAGAAAAAGGTTTTATTTCAGACCCTGATGTTGAAAATCCGCATGTAGAAACTAAAGCAAAGGCCGGTGTTTCAAAAACGCTTGAGTATGCTTACGATGATTACAGTTTGTCTTTGTTGGCAGCAGCTTTAAATGATGACAATCACGCCAAAGATCTCGCTGCACGTGCAAAGAATTACAAGAATGTCTTTGACCCAAAAACACATTTTATGCGCGGTAAGCTAGCTGATGGATCTTTTATAAGTCCGTTTGATGCAGAATATCCATATTATGAGTATATGTATCGCGAGGCCAATGCTTGGCAACTTGCGTTCTTCGTGCCGCACGATATGAATGGTTTGGTAGCTTTATATCCAAGTGAAAAAGCTTTTGAGCAAAAGCTAGATTCCTTATTCACCTTACCTTGGAATCCTAAACATATCGCGCGCAATGTAAGCGGATTTTTAGGTCAATACTGCCACGGAAATCAGCCCGATCACGAGGCACCCTTTGCCTATTATTTTATCAATAAGCCCGAAAAATCCCAGCACATTGTAGACACGCTTCTAGAAGACTATTATGGGGTAGGACCAACCGGTTTGGCATTTAGCGGGATGGATGATGCGGGGGAGATGAGCGCTTGGTATGTTTTTGCAGCTTCTGGACTGTATCCGCTGTCACCGGCAGATAATGAGTATCTAGTAAGTCTTCCCGTTTTTGACCGCGTAAAATGGAATTTAGGTAGAAATTCATTAGAAACCTCCAAAGAAGGAACATCAAGAACGCTAAAGCAAATTCAATACAACGGAAAAACGCTTGATGGCTATTTTATTGATCAGGAACAATTGATGCTTGGAGGCGATTTAAAATTAAACGTAGAGTAAAAGCAATTTTTATGAGGAAATTAGTCGGATTTTTTATCGTTGTTCTAAGCTTTTTGGAACCCGTTGTGGCGCAGGAAATCAGCTATAAAACAATTGAAAACATCAATTACTACCCTAAAGCACTTCAGCAATCTGACACCTATCTCGCTTCACAAGCGCGTCTAGATATTTACTATCCTGAAGATAAAAAAGATGTTCCGGTGATTATTTGGTTTCACGGCGGCGGCCTCACCGGCGGCTCTAAAGAAATTCCGCAAGCTTTAAAAAACAAGGGCTACTGTATTGTCGGAGTAGGGTATAGGCTTTCTCCTAAAGTTAAAGCTTCGGTTTGTATTGAAGATGCAACTGCAGCGATCGCCTGGACGTTTAAAAATATCGAAGCCTATAATGGTGACTCAAAAAATATCTTTGTGAGCGGGCATTCCGCAGGAGGTTATTTGGCCTTGATGAGTATTATGGATAAAAGTCGTCTTGCTAAATATGATATTAATGCTAATGACGTCGCGGGATTGATACCGTTTAGCGGGCATACCATTACTCATTTTACCATTAGAGCAGAGCGTGGCATTCCGGGAGAACAACCCATAGTAGACGCCTATGCTCCGCTTTATTTTGTACGGAATGATGCGCCGCCTATACTCTTGATTACCGGCGATCGAGAACTGGAAATGTTAGGGAGGTATGAAGAGAATGCCTACTTCTACCGAATGATGAAAGTCGCAGGACAGCAACACATAAAACAATACGAAATGCAAGGCTATGGACACAATATGACGCATCCTGCTTACCCCTTGTTATTGAGATTTGTAGCTGAAAATTCGGTCAAATCTGAGCAATAAATACAGATTAAGAAGAAGTTTTTAAAGTTATTACTGAATCTAATAGAAATGTTCTTAGTAAAACCTTTTAGTTATCGTACTTTTGCAGGTTCACCAGGGACGGTATTATTAATAGTTTTTAGAGTACCAAACAAAGAATGAAGAATATTTACGAAGATGAACGGATTGTAATGACGCTTGATGCAGGAGGAACTAATTTTGTTTTTTCGGCATTGCAGCGGGGAGAAGAGATTATTCAACCTATCACATTACCTTCTAATTCAGACGATCTAGAGCGTTGTCTCAAAACGATAATTAAAGGATTTGATCAGGTAAAAGCCCAACTCAACGGGCAGCAGCCTGAGGCGATCAGTTTTGCATTTCCGGGACCTGCAGATTATAAAAACGGAATCATTGGTGATCTGGTGAACTTACCTGCATTTAGAGGTGGCGTGGCTTTAGGACCTATGCTTGAGGAGATTTTTGAGATTCCAACGCTGATCAATAACGATGGAGATCTGTTTGCTTATGGCGAAGCGGTAGCGGGAATGCTTCCGTTCATTAATGAATCATTGGCAGCAGCAGGAATAAGCCGGACGTATAAGAATTTGATTGGCATTACCTTAGGCACCGGTTTTGGTGGTGGTATTGTGGTAAATAACCAGATCTGTTTAGGTGATAATTCCGCCGCAGGCGAAATCTGGCTCACTCGAAATTACATCAAACCAAAAACCGTAGTTGAAGAAAGTGTGAGTATTCGCGCCATTCAGCGTGTATATGCTGAGCAGTCAGGAACAACCGAATTGATCTCGCCTCGTGAGATTTATAAAATTGCAAGCGGGGAGAAGGAAGGTGATAAACAAGCTGCGATCAATGCTTTTGAAGAAATGGCAACAGCAGTGGCAGAATCTCTGGCCAATGCACTAGCGCTTGTAGATGGCCCTATCGTAATTGGTGGCGGCATTGCGGGAGCTTCAAAATTTATTGTACCTAAGATTATTGAGCATCTTTCGGGCTGTATTTATAATTTAGAAAATGAGGGTATGCCTCGTGCGATTTCAAAGGTTTTTAATATAGACGATCCTGCACAATTGAATGCTTTTACGGCCGATTCTGAGTATGAGGTTAAGGTGCCTTTCAGTACAGCAAAAGCGAAATACAATAAGGAAAAACGCATTGCTATCGGCATTAGTAAATTAGGCACAAGCACATCTGTGTGTCTCGGGGCTTATGCTTTGGCGCTAGATTATCTAGACAAGAAAAATTTGTATAAAGAGCTGGTGTAGAGCATTCACCAAGACATAAAAAAAACCTGCTTTATAAAGCAGGTTTTTTTTTGATACTATAAGCAGTATTTAGTTTTTAAGCGCTTCTTTAATTGCTGCTAATGCCAACGGCTCCATCACTTGATAGCCTTCATCTGTAGGATGCACGCCATCATAAGATAGTGCTTCGGGAAGACCGTTTTCTTCATCTACCATTTCAGAAAAATAATCTAGATACACCAAGCCTTTTCCTTCGCAGTAATACTTCAGCATCGTATTCAGTTCTAAGATAGGACCTACGGAATCAACCTCAGGCTTCCACGGATATTTAGCCGCAGGAAGAATAGAAGAGACGATAGGAACAATGCCATTGGCTTCTGCCAGTTCAACCATAGAAACCATATTGTCAAAAATCTGCGCTGTAGTCATCGGGCCGGTATTTCCGGCGATATCGTTGGTCCCGGCAAGGATCACTACCGCTACCGGATTTAGATCGATTACATCCTGTCTAAAACGCAACAGCATCTGAGGCGTGGTCTGACCGCTAATTCCGCGACCAATGAAGTTATTCTTGGTAAAGAAATCAGGATCGCTATTGACCCAACCTTCGGTAATGGAGTTGCCCATAAAGACCACTCTGTTTTCTTTTGCATAGATCGAATCTACTTGGGCATTGGCTTCGGCGTAGCGCTTTAAATTAGGCCAATCTTGTGCCTTTGACTTAAAAATACTACCCCAAACCATAAAAACTATACATACCGAAAGTTGGACAAATTTGCTCATAAACTTAGTTATAAAGATTTTTATTAGGTTTTCTGCTCATATAAAAAGTAAGCGTTCCACCGTTCATAACCTGATCGTGCGTGATGAATGGTTCGGTAAGTTCTTTGCCATTCAGCTCTACCTTGCGCACGTATACATTCTTCTCAGACTGGTTTTTAGCTTCAACCTTGAAGGTGTTTCCGTTATCTAAGTTAAGTGTTGCTTCTTTAACCGCAGGGCTTCCTAAAGCATAATCTACCGATCCCGGAGCTACAGGATAAAATCCTAAACTGCTGAATAAATACCAGGCACTCATTTGACCAAAGTCGTCATTACCACTCAACCCATCAGAACCGGTCATATACTTTTGCTTTAAGATCATTCTGATCTTGTCCTGCGCTTTGTAGGCATCATCGGTCCAGTTGTATAAATAAGCCACGTGATGCGAAGGTTCGTTACCGTGTACATAGTTCCCAATGATTCCCTCACGCGAAATATCTTCGGTGTTTTCAAAATACTTATCAGGCAATTCCATTGTAAATAAAGAATCTAAATGCGTGCTGAATTTCTCTTTTCCGCCCATAAGATCGATCATTCCTGCAGGATCCTGAGGAACGTATAAACTGTAGTTCCAGCTGTTTCCTTCAATAAATCCTTGACCGTGCGTGTTCAAGGCGTCAAACTCTTTTTTAAAGCTTCCGTCGCTCAATTTAGGACGCATAAATCCGATAGATTTATCATACACGTTTTTCCAATAGGTAGAACGCTCGATAAATTCTTTATAGATTTCGTCACGGTCTAATTTCTTAGCGGCTTGCGCGATCGCCCAGTCATCGTAAGCATATTCTAAAGTTTTTGATACCGAAGCGCCACTTTTATCTTCAGGAACATAACCCATATCAATATAGTCGCCAATACCGTCAAAATAACGAACGCGCGCCGTCTCTACACAAGCGTCTAAAGCAGCATTCTGATCAAAATCTGCATTGCCTTTTACAATAGCATCTGCAATTACTGAAGCTGAATGATAACCGATCATACACCAGTTTTCATTAGCATAATGCGACCAGATAGGAAGCATATGATGTACACTTTGTTCTTGGTGAACCATCATAGATTGCACCATATCTTGATTGCGTTGTGGCTGCAATACATTGAATAAGGGATGCAACGCACGATACGTATCCCAAAGCGAAAAGCTGGTATAATTGGTAAAGCCATCGGCCTCGTGCACATTGCGATCAAGTCCCATATATTTTCCGTCTACGTCCATATAAACGGTTGGGCCTAAAAAGGCGTGATACATTGCGGTGTACAGATTTACTTTATCAGATTCTTCTAAAGTCTCTACTGTAAATTTTTGCAATTCTTTATTCCAAGTGTTACGGGCTTGTTGCTTTACAGTGTTAAAATCCCAACCCGGAACTTCTGCTTCCATATTGTTGAGTGCACCTTCGGTACTTACAGGCGATAATGCCATTTTAACCTGAATCGCTTCATTTTCTTCCGTATCAAAATCGAAATACAGTCTCAGGTCGTTTCCTGCCATTTGTGGGAAATTATGCTCCTGATCAAAACGGCCCCAGAATCCGCGATAAACTTGTCCCTTTTGTTTTTCCTGACCATAACTCTTAAAGGCTTTGCTGAACGTCATTGCAAAATAAACCTTACGCGTACGCGCCCAACCGCTGGTTTGACGATAACCGGTAATGGTCGAATCGTTTTCTACGCGAACAATTGTCCACACATTTTTCTCATCATAATTGTAGATTCCTGATTTTAGATCAAGAATAATGTGCGCTTGCTCACTTTTTGGAAACGTATACTGATGCATACCCACACGGGTGGTGGCTGTCATTTCGGCTTTGATCCCGTAATCTTTTAGATTAACGGCATAGTAGCCTGCTTCAGCGGTTTCTTCATCGTGAGAAAAACGAGAGCGGTAACCGCTGTCCGGATTAGTCTCTGTTCCCGGATTGAGTTGTAGTTTTCCTACCGTTGGCATTACTAGAAAATCACCCAAATCAGAGTGACCGGTTCCGCTAAAATGTGTGTGGCTGAATCCAACAATAGTTGAATCTTCATATTGATAACCGGCGCAGTATTTATAAACGTCAGGGTTGTAGCGCCCATTAACCGCATATGGAATCGTATCAGTATCCGGGCTTAACTGAACGCTGCCAAAAGGTACAGTAGCACCGGGATAGGTGTGTCCCATTTTTGCAGTCCCGATCATCGGGTCTACATATTTGGCAAGGTCTTCTTGTGCTTGGGTGTTAAAAACACCAGCCGCAAGTAAACTTGCGGCGGTGCATAAACCCTTGAATGTAATTCGTGTCATGTATTTAAAGGTCTCTGGATTTATTCGTTAGAAAGTGAATACGGGTACGCCGATTCTTTGGTTCCTCGGGATTTATTAGGAGTATCGCTCATTTCATAATCTATGGTGGCTCCTTTCATCAACTCTTCGTGGCTTAACCAGTTTTTGTTGTAGGTTTTACCATCAACTTTCATCGATTCAATATAACGGTTTTCATCGCTATTTTCTGGAGCTTTGATCACGATCTCTTTTCCATTCTCTAAATTGATCGTCATGTTTTTAAATAAAGGAGCACCAAGAACGTACTGGTCTGTAGCAGGAGCAACAGGATAGAAGCCCATTGCAGAGAACACATACCAAGCAGATGTTTGCCCGTTGTCTTCGTCACCGCAATAACCATCCGGAGTTGCCATATACATTCTGTCCATCGTTTCACGCGCCCAGTATTGTGTTTTCCACGGAGCACCAGCGTAGTTGTATAAATATATCATGTGTTGAATAGGCTGATTACCGTGCGCATACTGTCCCATATCTGCGATTTGCATCTCACGAATCTCGTGAATCACACCACCATAAACGCTTTCGTCAAAAATAGGAGGCATAGAAAATACAGAATCTAATTTCTTAATAAACTTTTCTTCTCCACCAATTAAGTCGATAAGTCCTTGTACATCGTGAAATACAGACCAGCTGTAATGCCAGCTGTTTCCTTCAGTGAAGGGGTTACCCCACTTGAACGGGTTAAAATCTTCTTGCCAGCTTCCGTCTTCGTTTTTACCACGCATTAGGCCATAGCTAGGATCAAAAAGATTCTTGTAGTTCATACTACGCTCTTTATAGATCTCGATCTCTTTTTTAGGCTTTCCGATCGCTTTTCCGAATTGATAGATCGCAAAATCATCATAAGCATATTCTAGTGTTCTTGCGGCGCTTTCATTTACACCAACATCATATGGAACGTAGCCCAGTTCGTTATAGTATGGTGCACCGGCACGACCTACAGCAGTCATAGGTCCTTCGTTGTTCGCACCATTTACTAGCGCTTCCCAAAGGGTTTCAGTATCATAACCTCTCAAGCCTTTAATGTATGCATCTGCAACTACAGAAGCCGAGTTGTTACCTACCATAATATTGGCATAACCAGGGCTAGACCATTCTGGTAACCAGCCACCTTCTTTAAAATCATTGGCAAGACCTGCTTGCATCTCTTTGTTGATCGATGGGTAAGCCAGGTTTAAGAACGGGTAAAGCGCTCTAAACGTGTCCCAGAAACCGGTACCGGCAAACATATATCCCGGTAAGATTTCACCGTTATACGGGCTCCAGTGTACGATCTCATCTTTAGCATTGATCTCATACATTTTGTTTGGGAAAAATAACGTTCTATATAAGCAAGAATAAAACGTTCGCACCTGATCAATAGTCCCGCCACCAACATCAATGCGGCCTAGTTTTTCATTCCAAAGTGCTCGTGCGTTTTGTTTGGTAGTTTCAAAATCTTGTTTGCCAATTTCGCGCTCCAAATTCAATTCGGCTTGTTCAAAACTGATGAATGACGAAGCAACTTTTGCATTCACTACAGTTTCTTTTTCCGTTTTAAAACCAACGATCGCTCCGGCGTGATCTGCTGTCATTTCAGCTTGACCTTTTGCCAGCGTATCATTTTGCCAAGTATTTACATCACTAAATGGTGTATCAAACTTGATGACAAAATAGTTCTTGAAATTGGTCAATTTTCCACGCGCATATTTTGTGGTATAACCAATGATCTTGTTTTCTTCCGGGATCACTTTTACATAAGATCCTTTATCAAAAGGGTCGATCACTACATAAGAGCTATCTGCTTTAGGAAAAGTCATTTTAAATTGTGCAGCGCGTTCTGTAGGTGTAAGCTCGACCGTTACATCGTGATCTGCTAAATACACTTTGTAATAGTACGGCGTAGATTCTTCCGCTTTATGCGAAAACCAGCTCGCGCGATCATCCTGATTGAATTTCATACCACCGGTTACCGGCATTAATGAAAATTGTCCGTAATCATTCATCCAAGGCGATGGCTGGTGGGTTTGCTTAAATCCACGTATTTTATCTGCATTGTACGTGTAAGCCCAACCGTGTCCCATAGGTCCGGTTTGCGGCGTCCAGAAATTCATTCCCCACGGCACAGCCACGGCAGGATAGGTATTTCCGTTTGATAAACCCGGGCTTGAGTCGGTTCCCATAAGCGGGTTAACATAGTCTACAGGGTTTGGTACCTCTTCTACCAGCGTTTCTTGTGCTTGCGTGGCAGTGATTAGCAATGTGGTACACAAACCTAAAAGTAGTTTTTTCATAAGCTTCAATTTGCGATTAGTGTCTGTTTAGAGTGTTTGATTTATTTAGTAGGTTCCCAAGTGGTTGCGGCGTTGCCTTCTCCGATCACCGGAAATGCACTGATGCGTAAACGCGCTGCGCCCATAGGAATTAATTCAATATCTTCAGCCGGTTCTGTAGATTTTACAGGACTTGGCTGCAGTTCGCCTGCAAGACCATATTGATCAATCGTCCATTGCGGGATGCGTTTTCCTTTTGCTTTGATCACAATAGGAGCAGCATCAACCGTAAATGGATAATCGTCTTCTGGCCACGACTTAGTTTCAATGGTGAACGAATCTTTAAGATGATCTTTGTCTAAAATTAAGCCATAATTCCACGGTGAGGCTGGATGAATCTCAAAAGAAGGCCATTTTTCTACATCGGCATCTTTTTGCCATTTTGAATCCCAAACTGCGGTTTGCGAACTGTTCTTCGTTGGATATTCTTCTTTTATTTTAAGCGAAAAAGTCAGCGGACCGTAATCAAGACTTACACTGTTGTTATTGGCTTCCCAGGTTCGTAAACCTAATTCCTTCGGAAGGATTAAAGTAATGGTGTCACCGTCGTTCCATTCCCGCTCAATACGTAAATAGGTATTTGCTGAAGGATTTGCATCAAGTGCTTCACCATTCAATGCTACCGAAGCATTCTTGGCCCACGCCGGAATTCTAAAATATAATGGGAATTCAACAGCTTCTGAAGTGTTTACGGTAAAGTCTAAACTTTCTGTAAATGGGTAGTTTGAGTCATTAGTTACCGTCACTTCTTTGCCATCACTCACTTTTGCCGTAACCGAACCTGCAGCGTAAAGAACAGCTGCAAGACCGTTATCTGGCGTAGCCATAAAAAGATTTTCGGTAAAATAGGCCCAGCCTTGCCCGTGGTTATGCTGACAGCATCTTGAACTAAATGGGTTCATCATTAAAAACGGACCCGAATTCGCAATCCCCGGACTGTGGTTTGCATCGTCGTTCAATACCATATTGGGGCTTGTGATGTAGCGCAGTGATCTAAAATCTGGCATTAACGCAGCAGGGTAGGTGTTAAAGGCTACTTCTTCAGCGTGGTCTGCCCAAAAAATATCACCAGTAATGCGCAGCAAATGCTCATCACTGTTCATTTGTTCTACCATTCCGCAGGTTTCAACTCCTTGACGAGGATCGCTATAGCCGGGACGCGCATTTTCATCGGCACCAAACATTCCACCCGGCACCTGACCAAAATAATCTCTTATGATCTTAAAGTCGTCATAGGTGGCTTGCAGATCCTCTTCCTTTTTGCTTAGCTGATAATATTGCGCCGGTTCTCTAAAACCTTGTGCAATATTTACATTATGCCAGTCAACCAATTTGCTAAACCAGTCTGGGAACTCCATTCCCTCCCGTGTTTCTTTATGGTTGTGAATTTCGGCTAAAGTATTGTCGCGCTTCGACCAATCGGCATTCGTGCGGTGTAGTTTTTCGGCTAAATCTAAAAGGAATTTATCTCCGGTACGGTTGTACAACCAGATCACGCTATAAAGGTTATCACCACCACGCAAGGTTTGCCAGTAGTGCACACCTGAAAGCATTTTATCATCAGGCACACTGTTTTGATACTCAAAGTACTTGGTCATCAAATCGATCACGCGCTCATCCTGAGTTGCCTCGTAATACGACTGCAGGCAATACAGCATAATCATATTGGACCAAAAGTCTTGAGAGCCATCGCGATCTGAAAACATTTTAGGACCAAAGTTGCCATCTTCACGCTGACTTTTCAGCGCAGCTTCAAACCAAATTTGCGATTCTTTGATCATCGAAGAATCTTGCAAAATATAGCCGGTATTCGCATAGCCTTTTAACCAGTAAGGGACTTCTTCCCAGCCCCAGGCACCGGTGCCATCATCAGATAACCAAGCATTGTCGTCTTTTTGTAACCACGCGCTGATCTCGCCAAGATTGCCCATAAGGCCATCGGCTTGACGTTGCAGACTTTCTTTTAGCCAGCTTCCCGGTTTGATTGCGCCTAGCGGAAGTTTGATCAGCGCACTTGGAGAAAGCGGAGCGCGATTGCTTACATAATTTATATTTGTTGTAGCTACCGAAGGCTTATCTACAGTAGTTATGTCTATATTTTTATTTTGAGAATCATCACAGGAAAGCAGCAATAGGCAACCTGCAAAGAAACTCATTAGATTATATTTTTTCATTTTAGTTATTTCTGGTGGTGTGTCCGGTTAGTCTAGGGGGTGAGCCTGGACGCCTTCATTGGTGATCTTAACGGTTTTAATACGACCGTTTTCGTCAAAATACATTCTGTCAATACAGGTTTCTCTAGAGTTCTGATCGGTCTCATCTAAAGGTCTGCGGTGATAGACCATATAGTAATCGTCAGAATCTTGAGGGTGAATCACACTATGATGCCCGGCACCGGTAGCGATCTCCGGGTCTTGCTGTAAGATCTTATCTTCTCTTTTAAAAGGGCCGAAAGGAGAATCAGAAATGGCATAAGCGACACTGTAATCAGGACCGGTCCAGCCACCTTCAGACCACATAAAATAGTACTTACCGTCTTTGATAAACATAAACGGACCTTCAACATAACTTTCTGGTGTGATTTCTTTAAAGATCGTACCATCTTCAAAAGGAATGAAACCGGTGAAATCATCATTCAATTTAGCGACGTTACAATGTCTCCAACCTCCATAATACAAGTAGTACGAGCCATCTTTATCTTTAAACACAAATTGATCTATAGGCTGTGCACCATTGTGAAACTTATCAATTAAAGGTTTGCCTAAATGATCTTTAAACGGACCTTCAGGAGAGTCACTTACAGCGACTCCAATTCCACCTAATTCATCATCACTTTGAATATCGTTTGCACCAAAGAACAAATAATATTTATCGTCTTTTTTGATGATGGAAGGCGCCCACATTGCACGCTTAGCCCATTTTACTGCCGAAGTATCTAAAATGCGTTCGTGCTTTGTCCATTCGGTGAGATTGGGCGAAGAGAATACATCTAAAAATACTTGTTCTTCATACGGAGCAGAATAAGTAGGGTAGATATAATAGATATCATCAAAAATGATCCCTTCAGGATCTGCATACCATCCCGGAAAAACAGGGTTGTTGTTAGCAACTTCTTTTTTTTGAGCACAGCTGGTGAAAAGTGCCGAAAGAAGTAAAAGCGTTAAAAGTTTTTTCATAATTCTAAATTGAGGTTCTAAATATAATACATACAATAGTAAAACGTTTTAGTAGTGCTGAGAATTTTTAAAATTTTATTGGCGGGTGCTCAAGATTGAAGAGTATGAGATTTGCCAAATGATAGTTTACTACGTATTTCTTTTTGAGATAAAAAAATCTACTTTCAAAAACCTTGTAAAGGAAACGAAGGTCCAGAAAGTAGATTTCCTGTTCACAATCAGCTGTGTTGCTTCGGTGGGTATTAGCTTCTATATATTATAATTTCCACCCTTCACGGTAATTACGCTTCACAAATTGATTTGCTTCTTCAAAATTAGTTACACGCATATTTTCTGCGTCCCAAAGCATTTCAATATAACGCCCAGGGTATTCTACGTTTCCATTTTCAAGTTCCTTGCGAATGTCAAAACCTCTTATAGCGAGATTGGCAATCAATAAGGTCTCTGTAAGTGGTCCTGCAACGCTAAACGGCGAACTCACTTCTTTTTTGCCGTATCCGGCAAGAGCAGCTTCTACCCATTGCTTGTAATGACCGCCTGCACCGCCGGGTACACGCTCATATTTTTCGGCAACTTGAGTGCGTTCTGTTTTTGAAGTCGGTAATAGTTGTGGATTTTCAGAATAGGTACCACACATCATTTTACCTTTAGTACCTACAAATAGCACTCCGTTTCCGCCGTCTCCAAAGACTTCGTTTGGACCCAATTCTTCTGGGCGAGCCGGCTGAATACCTCCGTCCATCCAGTGTAATTTGATGTCTCCTTTTGTTTTATCGGTTTTAGGGAAGGTCATTGTAACGTGACTTGATGGAGGGCAGCTTTCAGGGAAATAACCGCGCTTGAATTCGTCTACATACACACTTCCTACGCTACATTGCACATCCTTAGGATATTTTAGGTTAAGCACACGCACAGGAACTTCAACCAAGTGACATCCCATATCGCCTAATGCGCCTGTACCATAATCCCACCAGCCACGCCAGTTGAACGGTACTAAGCCGCCTACATAATCTTTATAAGGAGCCGTACCCAACCAAAGATCCCAATCTAGTTCGCTTGGGACTGCTTCAGGCGTTTGTGGCCAAGGAATTCCTTGAGGCCAAACCGGTCTGTCTGTCCAGCAATATACTTCTTCAATCTCACCAATCAAGCCGGCATCAAACCACTCGCTCATTAAACGCGTACCGTTGTTTGACGCTCCTTGGTTACCCATTTGCGTAACCACTTTGTATTTGTCTGCCGCTTCGGTAAGCTGGCGCGCTTCATAAATATCGTGGGTCAGAGGCTTTTGCACATAAACGTGCTTGCCCATTTCCATAGCAGCCATTGCTTGAACAGCGTGGTTATGATCTGGTGTAGAAACAGAAACAGCGTCAATCTTATCGCCTTCTTTATCTAGCATTTCGCGATAATCTTTATAGTATTTCGCTTTTGGAAAACGCGCTCTTGAGTTAGCAGCTCTACGGTCATCAACGTCGCATAAGAACGCGATTTCTGCCAAACCAGAATCGGCAAAACTTTTAATATCACTTTCTCCTTTTCCACCTACACCTATACCGGCAACAACGAGTTTGTCACTAGGCGCAGTAAACCCTACACCTCCTAATACGTGTCTGGGTACAATAGAAATACCTAAAGAAGCTATAGAAGCCTTTTTAATAAAGTCTCTTCTTTCGGTAGAATGGGAGTTCTTTTTTTGTTTCATGTTTTTAGTTTTTAATATTCTGTGAGTGAAAAAGGTTTATCTGTATTCTGTATGCCACGTTTCTTATTTGGTGTAGCACTCATTTGAAGGTTAAAAGTACCTCCGTCTAAAAGTTGTTGATAAGTTAAGTAGTTTTTTGAGAAAGCGCTTTCATTAAGTTGAGCTGAATTGATGTAAACATTCTGTTGTGAATTATCAGCGGCTTTAATGGTGAATGTTTTTCCATTTTCAAGAGAAATGGTTGTTTTCTCAAAAACCGGACTTCCTAAAACATATTCGTTAGTTCCCGGGCACACACTATAAAATCCCATCGCACTTAAAACATACCAAGAAGAGGTTTGACCTTGATCTTCATCACCGGGATAGCCGTTTTCTGTATAATTATATAGTTTGCGCATTACTTCACGGGATTTTTGCTGGGATTTCCAGGGTTGACCCGAGTAATTGTATAAATAAATCATATGCTGAATAGGCTGATTTCCGTGCGCATACTGGCCCATTTCTGCCATCTCCATCTCGGTCATTTCGTGAATTTTTCCACCATAGGTTCCTACGTGAACGGTATTAGGTACCGTGAAAACAGAATCCATTTTAGCGTTAAAACGTTCTTCTCCACCCATTAAATTGATAAGACCTTTGGGATCTTGAAATACTGACCACACGTAGTGCCAAGCATTCCCTTCAGTAAACGGGCCTCCCCATTCATACGCATCAAAATCAGGAACCCAGGAGCCGTCAGCTTTTCTGCCACGCATAAAGCCTACACCAGAATCCCATACGTTTTTATAATTATACATTTGGCGACCAAATACATTCTCATAAAATGTATTGTTGGTCATTTTTGCCAAATTATATCCGCAAAAATCATCATAGGCATATTCTAATGTTTTAGCAGTGGCTTCACCATATTTAGGATAAGGCACATAACCCAACGTATAATATTCCTTATGACCGTGACGACCATTCGCCGGGCCCCACGGACCTTTTTCTGTTGCTTCGTGATAATAGGCTTCTAAAGCTTTTTGAGGGTCAAAGGTGTGTATACCTTTTGCCCAAGCATCTGCAAATAGGGTGATGGCGTGATTCCCTATCATACTCCCGGCTTCACTAGGGAAGGACCAAGAAGGCAACCACCCGCATTGCTCGTAGGCATCTAAAAGAGCCGAAACATACCTGCCGTGCATCTCAGGATATAAAAGCGCATTAAGCGGAAACTGTGCTCTAAATGTATCCCAAAATCCGGTATCAGTATACATATATCCCTCGTGCACTTTGCCATCATACGGACTAAAGTAATAAGGTTCTCCGGCTTCATTGAGTTCATAGAATTTACGAGAAAATAAACTCGCTCTAAAAAAGCAAGAATAAAAGGTTTTCATATCCTCTTCAGAGCCACCCTCAACTAAGATTTTACTTAGATGCTCATTCCAGATTTGTTTAGCAGCAGCCTTAGTAGCCTCAAGATTTTTAGCTTTACCTAATTCATTATTCAAATTACGTTGCGCTTGCTCCTGACTGATGTACGAAGAGGCAATTTTCACCTGTACATCAGCACCATTATTAAACTGAATATATGCACCTTTACCTTTGCCTTCTGCTGAGGTATTGCTTTCTTTTTTAGCACCATTTGTGTTATCCCAAGTACCAAAAGCCTTAAAGGGCTTGTCAAACTCGATGACAAAAAAGTTTTTAAAATGCTCAAAACGCTCCATCCCTCTGCCATTATGCACGTATCCTGAAATGCGTTTATTTTTTTGATCAATCTCAACACCGCTAATTCCTGTATAGCCGTCGAGGACTACATAAGATTTTTCATTTTTAGGGAAACTGAAACGCATATGAACTCCTCGCTCAGTGGGAGACATTTCGGTATTTACTCCGTTATCAAGATTTACTTGATAGTAATAGGGCTTCGCAGTCTCGTTAGTATGGCTAAATCCAGATTGCCTATCATTCTCATTTAACTTTAAGCTTTGAGTTACCGGCATTAAGGAGAATACTGCATAATCATTACTCCAGGAACTACATTGGTGTGCTTGTTGAAAACCGCGTATGGTTTCTTTAAAATATTGATATTTCCATCCGTCGCCATTAGTACCTGTTTGAGGTGTCCAGGTATTCATCCCAAAAGGAAGCGCTGTAGTAGGGTAGGTGTTACCTCTGGTAAGTTCAAATTTAGAATTAGTACCTTGAAGCGTGTTTACGTAGTCTGATAAGTTACGCTGTGCTATTATGGGCTGATATAAACTCAAACCAAAGAGCAGCAGGCTAAGAAAGAGTTTTTGTATTTGTTGTTTAAACACTTGCATTATATTAAAAATAAGCGTTTCACTATAACGTTTGAAATAATTTAATGGTTCAATATAAGTAAAACGTTTTACTTTAGTTTAGATTTCTTAAGTTAATTTTAATATTTAATAAAGGAAGCCCGAAAATTGCTTTACGGACTTCCTTCTCAACTTCAACTAAAAAAGAATTTACAGGTCTAATTTTTGAACCGGGCTAAAAAGCATGTCTTCTACGCCTACGATCTTAACTCCAATGCGAGCAAAAATATAAGGCTTGGCATAGCCGTCTGGTAAAGCGGTACTGCCGCTAAGGTTACCAGAACCCACGGTCATATCACTCCATACCCTATGATAATCTCCGTTATTAGAGACTTGTTCTGTATCGTTAAGATATAATCTGGCGAACTCAATAGCTCTTGCATCTGCGTCTGTAATGATCTGATCGTAATTGGCAGCGGCGTCAACCGCAGTGCTGCTTGCGCTAAAGGTCTCGCCACTAAGCATATAGTAGGGAAGTACCTCAATATCCATTTCAGTATTTCCGCGTAGCGAAATAAAAATAGTATCGCCTTGTTGCTCGTTCACTTCATAGGCTTTAAACGGTCCTTGACCATTTATGAACTTCAGTTTATAATCCCCGTCAAAAAAGCGTCCACTAAAAGAACCATCTAGATCCAGATGCATATCTAGTGGAGCTAAGGCTCCAAAACCGGGTTGAAAGAGCTGAAAACGTACTTCGCGCGCACCAACTTCAATAGGCTCCCCGTTGTACACGATGTTTCCGGTGAAAAAGGATTCCGGCTCGTCATAGTTGTCAATTTCGCAGGATGCAAAGAGCAATGCTGTCGCTGCTAAGTATATATAATTTGTGATTTTCATAATCTTAGGCTTTTAAAATTATTGATTAGGATTTCTGACAATCAATGGATTGTTGTTTAGAATTCCTGCTCCGATCTCTGAGTAGTAGTTCCCGAACTGAAAACGATCTGCACTGGTAACGCGATTTGGCTTTACAATCTTGTAGATATAGGTGCCGTCATTAGCATCTCCCGGATTGTAATATTTATAAGGCCAAAGTCCGAAAGGTTGCGTAAGTCGCTTGGTCGCATCTCCTATATTATCGGTTATTGTAGCAGCATCCATAGGTGTACCGTCAAGCACTTCGTGAGCAATTCTCCAGCGTTTAAGATCGAAAAAGTGTAACCCTTCAAAAGCAAACTCTACAAAGCGCTCGTGCGCGATACGGTCAAAAGTGATATCTGCAGCGGCAAGATCTGTTGTGATCCCGGCACGACGACGCACTTGATTGAGATAACCTGCTGCTACAGCAGGTTGATTTAATTCAAAAGCTGCTTCTGCTGCGTTGAGCAATACTTCTGCATAGCGATAACGAATAAACCATACGTCACTTTGTGTTCCACGTTGACCTGACCCTGCTTTAGGATCTTGATATTTACGAATGTAAAAACCGGTCTGCGCTGTAAATTCTAATCCGTCTATTGGTCCGTCAAAACCTACGACCTTCATATCTGTGCCCATCACTTCTTTTTGTTGTCCGCGAGAATCGCCGCTGATGATGGTTCCGTCGGCGAGCTGAATACCTGCAAAAATGTCTACTTCACGACCCTTAAATGAAGAACCTGGCACTATTACCGTCCCCATTAAACGTGCGTCTCTGTTAGCAAAAACCCCTTCTGGTGTATCGTAATAAATAGGATTTCCTGAGGCATCCTCAATAGGTAGCGGCGCATACTCACCGTCTAACGTTTCAAAAGACTGCACTAAACTCAGCGCCGGATTGATACGGCCACCTTCTTCTTCTTCAGCACCAAATCGCGGCTGATTTGCAATAGTAAAGCCATGTACTTTACCGCTTTGCAGTTTGTAGTCTTCGACAAAGATCGCTTCTGGATTATTGGATTTATCATAAAAAATACTTGCGAAGTTTTCAGACAGATTAGGCTTTTTCTCATATAGTGAATAATTGCCTACTTCGCCATTAATAATCGACTGAGCAGCACTTAGAGCAGTAGTGTAATATTCTTCTGCTCTTGATACGGGAATACCTACTTCACCACCAGGTAACGATACCTGAGGTGTGCTCGCTCCATATCTAGCAATAGAACCGGCATATAAGGCGGCACGAGCCTTCATAGCGAGAACAGCACCTTTACTCGCTCTTGATTTTGTATTTACATCAGAAGGAAGATCTGCTAAAATCGCATCAGCCTCACTGATTACAAAGTCATAAAGCGCAGCTTCGGTCTCACGTGGATGTTGTAAATAAGTCGCATCTCCACTAAAGTCATAGGTTTCAGATTCAAGAATAAGCGGTACGCCTCCCATACGTTTTACCATTGTAAAATAGTAGGAAGCTCTTAAAAACCGACCTTCAGCAGCAAATCGTGCTTTATCTGCGGGATCTAAAGCCTCAGAAAGCTCAAGACGCTCAAGAAAAAGATTCATTTCTCTTATGTAACCATAGTCCCAAGTTCCCCAATCACCGTAGCCGTAGCCTCCGTTTTGAAAATAGCCATATCTACCGGCTTCTGACCAGAAGGCAACATTAAATTGCGCCAGAGAAGACCAATCTTCTACAGTACCAAAATCATAATAGCGATTGTAAAGGTCGGCTAATACTGATAGTACGATATCTGGACTGCCAAACGCTTGATTCTGAGTTAGG
The DNA here is from genome assembly GCF_900130045.1 of Leeuwenhoekiella palythoae. GTDB lineage: Bacteria > Bacteroidota > Bacteroidia > Flavobacteriales > Flavobacteriaceae > Leeuwenhoekiella > Leeuwenhoekiella palythoae. The sequence continues at coordinate 658,563 of NZ_FQXT01000001.1, read as the reverse complement.
ATATTAGAAGGCTCGCGATCTAAAAATTCACTATCTGAGGAACAACTGCCCAACAGAAAGGGAATTATTAAGAAATATATATATTTTTTCATTGCATTCATTTTTTAAAGTGAGATGTTGACTCCTACGTTTACAAATTTGTTTTGCGGATACTGTAACCCATTATCATCAGATATTTCTGGATCTACGCCAAATTCAGCAAGATTATCAATAGAGAAGAGGTTGTATGCGTTAACATAAAAGCGCGCTCTCGAAACATTGATTTTTTCAAGGAAAGTGTCTGGTAGCGAGTAGCCTAATTCTAGTGTTCTAGCTCTGATATAAGTGACGTTATGCAACCAAAATGTAGAATTTTTGTTGTAGTTACTGTGGCCGCCATCATTGAAGCGCAATGCAGGATATTTACCCGGAATCCACTCACTGTTTGGATCAAACGGATCTGCACGTCTCCAACGATCAAGGAAAATTTTGTTTAACGCACCATTATTTTGATACGCCCAGCGTTGTTCCCAGCTTTGATTCCAAGAGTATCCTGAGGCACCAGAGAAATCTGCTCTTAAGTCAAAGCCTTTATAGGCCGCAGAAAGACTGAACCCAAAGTTGATCAACGGGTTGTAATTATTATAGCCAATTGGGGTTTCATCATAACCATCTATACGGCCATCACCATTAACATCCTCATAAATAATGTCACCAGGTAGCAAGGTGCTGTTTCCGCGACCGTCAATATCAACAGGGTAGTTGTCGATCTCTTCTTGAGACTGAAATTGCCCTAATGCTGTGTAGCCCCAGAAAATTGTATTGTATCTGTTTTCTGAAGATGCACGGTACTGCTGATACGAGTTATCAAAGCGAGGCTTATATGATTCTAAGAATTTACTTCTTGAAATAGAAGCATTACCTGAAACATTAAAGGTCACTTCACCAAAATTTGTAGCGTAGGATAATGCTCCTTCAATACCATATTGAGCATCAGAGTTTACGTTTTCATCAGGAAGACCATAACCCAATTCATTTGGGATAAGGATGTCATATTTACGTCCTCTTAGGCCCGTACGCTTTCTGTAGAAGTAATCAACAGAACCAGATAGCTTAGAGTCAAATAGATAAAAATCAGCTCCAATATCTGTGATCTTACTCTTAAACCAAGAGATGTTTGTGATAGGCTGCCCTTTATCACGGCTAGCGATCACAGGGTTTCCATCTAAAATAGCTACGCCTTGATTGTAGTTATACCCTGTTAAATAATCATAAGGCCCAATACCAATATTATCATCTCCGAGGATACCATATGAACCTCTGAATTTTAGATTATTTAAAACGCTGTCATCACCTATAAGGTCTTTAAAGAATTCTTCTTCAGTGATTCTCCAACCTGCTGATGCAGAAGGGAAATACCCCACGCGCTTGTCTGGTGCAAATTTCCAAGAGGCATCGCGTCTCGCAGAAACTTCTAAATAATACTTGTCTTTATAATTATAGTTTAGTCGACCTATGTATCCTATACGGGCTTCTTCATTATCAGAATCATCGTAAGCATCAGTGTCTGAAAAATAAATTAGAGGTAGCGTATTTGTTTTTGGAACGGCGTGTACCCATTGCTCTTGAAACCTTGCTTCTTGTCTCTCAACAATAAACAGCCCTTCAACAGAGTGGTCTCCAAATTTACGCTTGTATTGTAACTGCCCTTGATAAATATTTCTCAAGACCTTGCGGGTTCTGCGTTCCCTCCAAGGGTTTGAACTTCCACCAGTTACATTATAGACATCATTCTCAGGATCGTAGGTATATGCATCGTAAGTATATTCATGACCATTGAGTACGCGGTCTGCAATATAGTAAGAGTACATTCCTTTTGCTTTTAAACCTTTTACACCGGGAATGTCATATTCTGCAGAAAAATTGGTTTGTAGTACACGCCAAATATCTTCTGCATAACCACCTATTTTAAAGTTGTGTAATGCCCAATTGGTCTCATTATGCCCTATATCGTTAAGATACTCCGGGTTGTCATTAGCATACGGACGCTCGAATGGGCGATTACGCAAAATTGCAAAACGAGGTAGCCAGTAGTCATCGGCTCCGGGAATACCAGGATTTTTACGCGTCTCTACGCGGCCATTGATTTGTACACCAACCTTAAGACGGTCTGTGATATTAGCGTCAACATTACTCTGAATATTACTTCTTTTAAAAGTAAACTCATCACCTAATACCGACTCTTGATCTAAGTGAGTCGCAGATAAATAATAGCTGATGTTTTCAGAACCTCCGGTAGCACTTACGTTTACATTGGTAAGCGGTGCATTTTTCTTGATTATAAAATCTTTCCAATTAAAGGATTGATAGCCACGCTCTTCACCAATTCGGTATTTTTCTAATTCTTCAGGAGTGATTCCTGTTGAGCCGTACTGGTTGACTTCAGCTTCAGCCTTACCTAACATCCATTGATAAGAATCGTTTACTGTCTCAGGAAAACGAGACCAGTTTTGCCAGCCTACATATGCATTAACATTGACCGTATTTTTAACTCCTTTACGTCCTTTTTTTGTAGTTACTACGACTACACCGTTTGCGGCACGAACCCCATAAACAGCAGCTGAGGCGTCTTTAAGTACTGTAATACTTTCAATATCGTTAGGAGATATGTTGTTAAACTGACCTTCATCTTGCTGAATACCATCAATTACATAAAGAGGAGTACCCATATTACGTATCTGAATTGAAGCACTTGCTCCCGGGCGTCCGTCATTCATACGGAAGCTAACCCCAGGTATTTTACCGGCTAATCCAGAACTTACAGTAGCACCTCCGTGCACTTTCTCCAGATCTTCGCTGGTTATGGTTGCAATAGAACCGGTGATCGACTTTTTATCTTGTGTAGAATATCCGGTTACCACAACAGCATCTAAGCCGGCAATATCCTCTTCAAGTTGCACATCTATTTGGGTTTGGCCATCAACAGGTATTTCTTTGGTTTTAAAACCTACATAGCTAAATACTAAGGTAGCATCAGGTGCAGCACTAATGCTATAATTTCCGTCAAAATCTGTAGTGGTTCCCCGCGTGGTCCCTTTGACCAAAATGGTAATATAAGGCAGTGGCCCTGCTGTTTCTCCTGCAGCGCTTACATTACCTTCAACAGTGATATTTTCCTGTGCGTATGTATTCTGTAAACACAAAACGCCTAGAACCAACATCAGCAAGGGATGCCATTTAATCGAGTTCAGTAGAAGTTTTTTCATTGAGTTTCATTTTTGTGTGAATTAGTTTTTAAAATTTCTGATTGTTAAAATTTTAAGAGAATAACGCGTTACGATATCGATATCGTAATGTTTGACGAATGTATAAAAACGTTTTATCTGGTATTAATATTAAAAGTAAATTTTACGTTTAATACGTAATATTGACGCAAATAGTGATGTTTAAGACAATTTGTAGTTACAGCTGTAAATCTTAAATGGCAATTAGGTTTTATATTGAAACTATAACGTTTGAATTTATTGAGTGCAAAACAAATCATTTCAAACGATATGGTATTTGTGTCAACGGTAGGTGAGCACATTCTAAAACCTGATCAATTGTTAATTTTTTTAGGAGTTTCCTGATTTTTTTGATGAAATCGTAATTGCGGTAATTTCTCAAATAATGGAAGATGCTTTCTACTGTCATCGTACTATAGGCCAAAAACTGCCTTTTTGTGAGAAACTAAGGCAAAATGCTCATTATCATGCTTACACACATCACTATTGAAAAATGCTTCAGTTCTAATGAGTTTATCATCTTCTGCTTAAGAGATTTAGTACTGCGCTATACTACTTGTTTAGTAAACAAATACATTCCGTTTTGGGTAGAAAAAAAGCGGAGTTGGTGAGACTCCGCTTCCATAGTATTAACGCTAATTAAATACTACTTGCTCAATTGTTCATCTTTGAGCATTTTAATAAAATAACCACCTACTACAGAGCGGGCTTTAAAACCAACTTTGTGTGCATCAGTGGTCTCGTGCCAGTCAGAAAGCGGCACACGGTCTGGTGTGGTATTAGCAAATTCCCAAACCGGATCAATTAGTGCATTGAAGTCAGCTTCATTATCAGCCAAAGTCGCCGTCCATAAAATCCAGTCAGACTTCGTGTAGGTTTTACGACTGTCTAATGGCAAACCGTAGTCTTCTTGTTTGGTTAGATAATAGGCGATTTCTGTTTTATGAACGTCTTCATCAAAAATATTCAAGCCCAGAATCTCATCCCAAACCAGGTTGTACTTCTGGCTCCAGGTACCCTCGCTTTCAAAAGCCAAGGTGTAGTGATCGCCATCTGCCGCGATGTTCTTCCAATTGCCAGCCATTTCTTTAGCGGCATTGGTATACTTTTCAGCAGTTGCAGTATCTCCCAGCATCGCTGCAAGTTTCCCGTAAGAAGCAATGGCCATAATCGCTTTTACCGAAAGGTTAGCATTACGCGCTAAATGACCGGCAAAATCATCTGTTGATAATTGGTTGGCTGGGTCAAAACCACTTTGCATCAGGTAATCTGCCCAGGTGGTAAGTGTTTCCCAGTGCGCTTTAGCATATGCTGCATTGCCTTCTACTTGAGCGATTGCCGCAGTTAGGATAAGCATATTTCCTGCTTCTTCTACCGGCATATCTTCTCCATAGGTCTGACCTAAAGCAATAGGGTAAGTTCCTATATCGTGCGCCGGAAATGACTTTTTCCATTTTCCGCTTTCGCTGTAGTAAAAGATTCCATTGAGCATTCCTTTAAGTAAATCTGGATTATAAACCAGAAATAGTGGAGCAGAAGGGTAGGTAACATCCACGGTATTGATCGAACCGTTGCTGTTATTTTCTTTTGATAAAAACAAAATATCACCATTAGGCGCTTCTACGAGAATATGAGCAGCAATGGCTTGACGGTAAGCGGCAACACAAAGATCTGCGTATTTCTTACCACCTGCAGCTAACGCATCATCGTACAATTTCTGATCAAAAGTTTTGACTTTATTGATCACGCCGTTGTAATTAGCATACGCTTCGCCAAGCTCAGCATTCATTGTTGCACCGTCTTTAGACCACCACGGTTTAAGGCTGGTTCCAAAATAATTCACCGCTTCGAGTTGATCATAACCAATCATAAAAACTTGTTCTGCGCCCTGTGCATCAATCTTACCAAGATCTGCAACGGTATTCAGGATAAGGTTTTTACCGGTTGTCTCAGCATCAGTATCCTGTACACTTCCGGTAGCAAAAGCTTCTAACCCTTTGGCAGCCGGAGAAACATACTGCTGTACATTTTCAGCTGGAGCAGCAACGTATAAATATCCCCAATCAATACGCAGGTCATCTCCTTTTTTCTCTAATACAGGCTGCGCCACAGAGCCTGCTTTCAATACCGAAAGCCCTTCATTTTGATATTCTGAAACTTCCACCTCTTGCACCGGTTGGTTGATCGCAATAGCAGAAGAAGCTCCTAGATATACTTTGGCTTGTTGCCCTTCTTTACCTGCGACTTTTACATTGATGTACGATATAGGTCTGCTATAGATCGCAAGATCCTCGATCAATAACGGAGAGGTAAATGTCACATTCACCTGAGTTCCATCGGCGTCAAAAACATATTCGGTTTGATTTGCTCTAAAAGCCACATCAATCTGTTTTGCTTTTTTGACGATCGAGTTGGTTTGCGTTTTGGCCTCAGTCACTAATCCGGCGTCTAAAAATTGTCCGCCCGCGGTGTTGCGGATGTGAATCGCAAGTACATTCCCTTCCGTTTTGAGCGTTTGCATCGCTTGTTCAGGAATAGGCAAGTACTTGTAGCTGTTTTGCCAGCCGTTGATATCTGCGATTTGCACCCCGTTAAGCCAAACTTTTACGTTATCATCATGGCTTAATTTTAGATACAAACTCTCCAGATCTGTAGTTTCCAGATCAAAGCTGCGTCTGTAATACAAGTCATCTGTGTTCCACACCGTTTTAGCCATACTCTCATTTTCACTGAAAGGTGCTTCCCCGGTTTTCCAAGCAGAAGCATCGTAGCTGGTGCTGATCCAATTTTCATCAGGTTTACTTTCGGAATAGCTAACTGAATAGGTTTCTTCATCTGAAGCCGGAAGGATGGTCTCATAAACTTTACTCTCGCTTCCTAAAAATTGATAAAACTTATCATCTAGCTGAAGCACTCCGGTGAGGGCGTGGTCTCGTTCGGTCCAATGCTTAGTAGGGCTAGCATTAAGTTCGTCGCCCATAGACCAAATGCTCAAATAAGGGTCGTGGGTAATGAGCGGGTAGGCCGGTGCGCGCAACGAAGCGCTGGCGGCATTTACATCGTTTTCGTTTTGTGCTGTGGCTTTCTCTTCTTTGCACGAAAATACAAAGAGGCACAGAAGGCTAAGCATCAATAAACTGTTTCTGTTCATAGTTTAAAATTTAGTTATTCTGGTTTTTTCCACAAAGTGGAAGGTAATTGGGCTCGATCCTTAATAATCAAAATGGCTTCAGCAGTGCGTTATTCTCTTTTATCAAAATATCCCAAACCCTTTTTTAAGGGCTCAGGATATTAAGGTATTAAGCTGAAGGTCAATCTAAATTATTCAGCAAACAAGCGCCATTCAGCTAATTGAAACAAACTATCGCCACCATTGGCTAAAATGTCTAAGCGATAATACGTATAGCTGGTATCATTGGTGATCAAAAACTCACGCGTTTGTCCTCTGCTTTCAAAAGACTGGCCGGTTCTTGAATCTATTTCTGTAAAATTGGTTCCGTCGTTAGATCCTGAAAGCGTCCAGCCTACAGGGTCTCTGCCGGGAGCATCATTTGCAGAAGTAAGCGAATATTTTGTTACGCGAACCCCTTGCGCAAACTCTTGCTGAATCCACTCAGGATTATTAAAGTCAAACAAAAGGAATTTGGTACCTGTATCTCCATCGGTTACCCTTATGGAAGCTTCGTTAGAATCTGCACCATTACGATTTTCGCGACTTACCGTTGTTATAGCCGTAGCGGTTATGTCTTGAGGTCCAAAGGTTAAAAGCTTAAGATTAAGCAGTCTCCATTCTGTTAGTTGAATGAGCGTGCTACCGTTGTTTTCTAGCACATTAATACGATAATAGCGATAAGCTTGATCGTTGTCAAATGTGAATTCTCTGGTTTGATTACGCGCCGTAAAGGTTTGGTCTGTACGTGTATCTAAAACCTCAAAGTTGGCTCCGTCATTAGAACCTAAAAGTTCCCAGGTTTTAAAATCACGGTCAGGCGCATCATTACCCGAAGTAAATGTGTATTTATTTACCACCTGAGCAAACTCAAAGTTTTGCTGCATATAAAATTCCTGCGGAAAACCATTAGTTAAGAATTTTGTGGTGTAATCATTATCAATCACTTTAAGAGAACCTTCGGCAGAGTCTGCACCATTAGGGTGATCTCTACTTACTACGATTGTCGCGTTTCCTTCTGAAGTAACGTCAATCAATTCTGAAGCGGGATCAAAAGGATAGTTCAAATTAGGGAACTCTGCACGCGCCTGTAGCAATTCGTTTTTATTGGTATCATCAAAACCAAAAGCGCTTTCTGCAAGCGGCTCAAGATCCTCACCGGTAGCACCGCTAAAAAAATGCACGAGTTCGCCTAAATTCATATCGCGGGCATAATCAGTTCCGTCAATAGGATAGTTGGCTGCAAGAACTTTAAAAAAGTTGTTGAGCGTGATACCTCCATTGTAGGTCTCATAAATAGGCAAAAACCAATCTCTGAACCAAAAGGTTTCTGCATTAGGATAATTTACCGAGGTAGCGCTGAACGCTGTTTTTACACGTTCGGCCTCTGCCTCGAGGCCAAGATTTACATAGAGGTCATAGGTAAAGATCTGATTGTAGGTATCTCCCCAAACTGCAGCTGCAGGTGATTTATGAACCCCGTTGCTAGAGTGTTCCACCACTTGCGCCATTAAAGCAGAAGCCACATCAAGCGTAGCACCTGATCCTTCAGTTGTTGTGATAGGAAGATCTATTAAACTACGATTACCGGCATCATCATCAAAGATGGTTTTGTAATACGTAGGGCTGTCAGATTCACCGTGACCAATCACATAAAGCAAACTCTTTTCACCATAGGTGCCGTAGTTTTCTACTACGTAGGCCCAAGAATTACTAAAGAAATTGAATGGCCATTCTATAGCGCGATCTACTTCCGCGTCGTAATAGACCGCGGTCGAAACATCAAAATATTGACGTAAAACATCCTCATCCTGTTCATTCCAGCTAAGTGTAATTCCGCGTAGCGGAGAACCTTCAGGATCATTATTCACAACAGAATCCGGTTCGCCTGTAACCAGAGACGAGTCGTCATCTCCACAAGATTGAAGCATCATAAATACCCCAAATACCAGTAAGACAGTATATATAGTTTTTTTCATAATTATCTAATTTTTTAGATGCTTAGCTTGGGGTTAGCAGCATATTCTTCCCATAATTCATCAACGGTTTTACCCGTGTATTTCTTCCAAGTTTCAGGAGTGTATTGCTTGGTACGCAAGTCTTCATCAAGCTTCACGACAAGGTCCTCATCGTAATTTTGCGTCAACCATACTAAAAAGCGCGCCGTAATACGGTATGCGTTCTCATAACTTTGAGAAGGGCTGAACGGGGTTAGCGACCATCCCGCTCCTTCATTATCTAAAGCATATTTATAACGGACGTAATCTGCAATTCCTTCTGTTAACCAACCGGGTCCTGCACCTCCGGGATAAGATTGTACCAAGTGCATAAGTTCGTGAGTAACTAGATCAAGATCTTCTGGTTTTTTGTGCAACCAGTCTGAGCTGATCGTGATCGCTCCTTGGTGAGCATAAGCTACACCATCGTAAGTTGTATCAATTTTTATGGTTACATGTTCCTGAGCAGCAGGATTAAAATCCTGTACCAGCTTAGGATACACTTTTTCAAAGATCTCTTCAATACCTTCTTGAATTTCGGGATCTAAAGTTTCATCCTGACTGGTGTAGGTTAAGGTATATTTATTTTGATCTTGAGCACAACCGGTAAGACTTAGACTTACTAAAGCGATTACGCAAGCGTTAAAAAATAATGTTCTCATAATATCGTATGTTTTTATAAATTAAGATTAGGCCCTGTACGTGGGCAGGAGCCTAATCTTGTGGCTACTGGTTTACCAACCCGGGTTTTGCACAAGCTCCGGGTTTGCGTTTAATTCATCTTGTGGAATAGGCCACAAATAATCTTGTGGTCTAAATATGCGCGTTTCAAAAGTCACTACGTTGTAGAACTCCTCTTCAGTACGGGCATTGATATCCATACCGTGCATTTCTCCGGCGAGGGCTTCATCAGCGATCTTCCAGCGGCGAACGTCAAAATATCTGGTGTTCTCTAAGAATAATTCTACACGGCGTTCTTTTCTTATCGCCTCGCGCATAGCTTCTTGGGTTGCAGGAGCATCCAGTTCTACAGAACCGTACTCAGGAATTCCTGCACGTTCGCGAATGAGATTGACGTAAGTCAAAATATCAGGATTTCCCGGGTCGTACTCGTTTAGTGCTTCGGCATAATCCAAATAGATTTCTGCTAAACGCAGCATAGGTAACGAGCGGTTATTGTTTCTGTAATCGCCAACCGGAAGTTTTTTTCTTGCGATGTATCCGGTAGGAGGATAGTCATTTGTACCTGCTTGGCGACCAGAGTTTCCACCAAACCAAGTCTTGGTAATGATATCACCAAAATTACGGTTGAGCCATAAACTGCCATTATAGGTTACTCCCACATAAAATCGTGGCTCTCTATTGGTCCACGGATTAAAAGTAGTTCTCGTGGTAAAATCATAAGGCGCCTGAAATTGAGAGAAACCATCAGCCACATAATTGGCCTGTGGATCATCAATAGCTCTTCCGTTTGAAGTAAAGAAGGCATCTACCATTTCTTGCGTAACGCTCAGACCACCGGCACCGCGTACTTCTGTAGCTGAACCTAAGTGGTAAGGAGTCATATCATAATGCAGATAATTAGCACCACCCGGGCGCGCGTAAACAATTTCAGAATTGTAATCTACTAGCATCACATCACGTGTAGAAAGGTAAGGGTTGTACGAACCATCCTCATTAAAACGCTCGTAAAGGCTATAAGTGTTGGGCACGTATTTGTCAATAAAAGCTTTGGCAGCATCGGCGGCAGCTTTCCATTTATTCACGTCATAATTTTGAGGGATTAGGTTTTCTCCTTCGGTGCCTACAAAATCAGCATAATCTGTGTTTCCATTAAAAAGCGGACTCGCCGCAAATAGCAGCGTTTGTTCTTTGATCGCCATTGCAAAAGGTGTGCTCATACGACCTGCATTATTACCTGTAAAGCTTGTGCCTTCAAGATCTGCTGCAGCCACGTCTAATTCTGAAGTGATATAGGCAGCTACTTCTTCAATACTATTTCTTTTTAAACCCAACGCTTGAAGGTCTGCATCAGCAGGAATTGGCGTTTCTCCTAGCAAAATAACCGGGCCGTAGCTTCGCATTAAATTGAAGTAATAATAGGCTCTTAAAACACGCGCTTCGGCTTTGTACTGGGTAATGATTGCAGGATCACAATCCTGGCATAAATCTACCGACTCAATAAAAGTAGATGCCGATCGAATTCCGCGGTAAAAGTTAGACCACAGGTTACTTACATTTTGGGTAGTCGCATTCCAGTCACCAATATTCAGGAAATTCCCCATATGGAATCCCCAAACATATTCGGCTTCATCAGAAGCGCCGGTCCAAGGTCCAGAGTTTTCAGTCGTAGTATAACGCTGTGCAAACTCACTGGGTATTTGTGAATACACATTAGCTAAATACTGTTCAACGGTAGATCTACGTGCAAAAGTCTCCTCAAAGGTAAGGCGATCATCAGGCACCTGATCTAAGTAATCATCGCCGCAGGAGAGCAATAATCCGCTAAGAATAAGTGTTACTATTAGTTTTTTCATAAGTTTTATATTTTTTTGAATCTGCATTACACGAGGTATTGCGATTCAATTATTTTTTTTAGAATTGAAAAGTTCCTCCTAAGGATACTACCGAAATGTTAGGATAACGCCCACCATTGTTGGTATTCAACTCGGGATCCCAAAGGTCAAATTTGCTCAGGGTAAACAGGTTAGTGGCGCGCATATAGATTCTAAAATCATCAACACCAAATTTTTTGGAAAAGGTTTCTTTAAACGTGTATCCAACTTCGGCAGTTTTCAGTCTTAAAAAGTCAATATCTCGCAACCACCACGTACTGTTTTGGTTATTGTTTGTTTGTCCTATCCCCGAAGCACTAAAAGAAAGCCTTGGGTAGGTGGCATAAGCATCATTGTTTTCAGTTGTCCAGCGATCCAGACTAGTGGTGTAGATATTACCTTCACCACCATCACCTATAAATGGGCGAATACCATAACCGCCTATAAAACGGTCAGAAAAACTTTGTCCCTGAAAGAATAAACTCGCATCAAAACCTTTATAAATAGCAGTAATTCCAAAACCGTAAGTCAGTGCCGGAACATCACCATCACCAATTACTTTACGGTCAAAGGCATCTATTTGGCCATCGCCATTTAGGTCTGAATATTTGATATCTCCCGGTTGAATTTGTCCAAACTGAGTTGGAAAACCGTCTGCGGTCGTAATAAAGCCATCGCCATCAAGGTCATCTTCTAGAGTGAATAAACGTTCAGCTATATAACCTACGTTAGCTAAAAGACCTGTACCCTGACGGTTTAACCAAGGATAAGGTTGTTCTGGGACTCCGTTCTCAACGATTTTATTTTTGTTGTAAGAGAAGGTTCCTCTAAACGAAAGGCGCAGCTCTTGAAATTGATGACTGTAGTTAAGCGTTCCGTCAAAACCTTTGTTTTCGGTAACCCCGATATTTCCGTAAGGATCGGTAGTTAAACCAATGTAATTAGGAATGTCGCTTCGGTTTAAGAAGGCACCTTCGGTACGCTCGTAGAAGAAATCTGTAATCAGGCTTAATCTACTATCAAATGCATTGATCTCAATCCCTAAATCTTGTTTGCGCGCTTCGGCCCAAACAACATCAACCCCGTAATAGGTTTGCGCGATTCCATCTACATACTGTCTATTTTCACTAAAGTAATATCCATCCTGCCCGCTTTCTACACGGTTGAGGTAAGCAAAGCGCCCTGCACCTGAATCAGACCCTACCAAACCGTCTGAGTAGCGCAGTTTAAAGTAATCAATATGCTCTTTTATAGGTTCAAAGAATTTTTCGTTAGATACGACCCAACCCACTGCCAGTGATGGGAAAAAACCGTAGCGGTTGTTAGGAGCAAAGTTTTCTGAACCGTTATAACCCGCATTCACTTCAAGAAAATAACGGTCGTCATAGGAATAGGTAGCTCTACCTGCTAGACCTTCATTTCTAAAAGGTATGGCTTCTGTAAAGTTGCCGGCAAATGCATTTGAATAATCGGTACGATTAGCAAGCAGTAGACCGCTAACGCTGTGTTTTCCAAAACTGCGGTCGTAGTTTACAGAAACCTGAGTGTAGAACCTGCGGTTTCCACCATTGCTGCGATCATAGCCAAGAAAGTTAGTACCTGTGTAGGTCTCGTTAAGCAATAAACCGCCATCTTCTGTGTATGGGAAATTAGCATCTACAAAGTAGGTACTTTCACGTTTTGACCTTGCTACATTCTGCTCGTTAAATGAATCAAAAGCAAAAAGACCGTGTAGTGATAAACCTTCAGTAATGAAACTCAGCTGCTGGTTGAGGTTTAGGTTAGTGTTGAGATTGGTACGGGTAATGGTACGGTAGCCTCGTAACGCAACTTCTGCATACGGGTTGCGTAAGCCGCCATTGGCACTTCTACCGGGAACGTAACCGCCTGGGTAAAGCACGGGATATTCTACCGGTGGTGCCTCTAAGGCGGTCCCAAAGATCTGATCTTCTAAACTGATATTAGCCGAAGTAGGCGTTCCGGGATAGTTTCCGTCTGATAAATAACCTTGTATTCCTACATTGATATCTGTGGTTTTGGTCAAATCAAGGGTAAGGTTTGAAGTGAAATTATAACGCTCAAAACCAGTACCTGAATCATAGCTCACATTAGGATCTGTTTGAAAAAGTCCGGTCTCGTTGTAGTATCCAAGCGACACATAATAGCGAGCGCTTTCGGCGCCTCCGGTGACATTGATGAGTGCTTGTCTGTTGCGTCCGTAACTTTTAAAAACTTCGTCCATCCAGTTGACATTAGGGTAAAGCAGCGGATTCTCGCCTGATGCTGTGGCGTCAATGTATTCCTGAGAATATTTAGGTAGATCCCCACGCGTGGTTAAGGCTTCGTTGGCCAAATTCATATAGGTAATACCGTCTACAAGATCTGGTGTTTTAGTAAAGTGCGTTACCCCTTCAAAATAGTCTAATGTAATTTGTGGCTTACCTATTTTACCTTTTTTGGTTTCGATCAAGATCACGCCATTAGCCCCACGAATTCCATAAACTGCGGTTGCTGAAGCATCTTTTAAAATAGAGAAGGATGCAATATCACGTGGATTAATGTTGTCTAAAGAACGCTCAACCCCATCTACCAGAACCAGAGGGTATGCATTACCAAAACTTGAAATACCGCGAATCCATAGATCTGCGCCATCGTAACCCGGTAAACCTGAGCGTTGTACCCCGGTAATCCCAGAAATACGACCGGCAAGCATAGTACCCAAATTGGCAACAGGTAATTCTAGTTCGTCTGCTTTGATCGTAGATTGTGCACCTACCACGCTGATTTTTTTCTGTTTTCCGTATCCTACTAATACGACTTCATCCAAAGATTGCGCATCGTCTGCCATCTGAATGTCAATACTGGATTCCCCCTTCACAGGAATTTCAGCAGTTTTCATACCTACATACGAGAATACAAGCGTTGCTTCGCCATCGCTCACCGTAATGGTATAATTTCCATCAAAATCGGTAAGTGTTCCGTTAGTAGTGTTTTGTTCTTTAATGTTGACTCCGGGGAGCGGTACTCCTTGCGAGTCTGTTACTGTACCGGTAACTGTAATACCGGTTTCTTCTTGGGCATACATTGCTGAAGTGGTGCTCAACAGCAATGTCATGAGAAGTATTCCTAAAACCAGGATGTTACACCTGGATTCTCTAGGTCGATAAAGGACCTTAAGAGAAAAAGAATACTTGTCAATGAGAGAAAGTAATTTTTTCATCCAATAAACTGAGTTTTTAAATTATTCGTGTTTCCGTTAAAAGATTGCTAAAACTAGTAAAACGTTTTACCAAATCTTTAAGAGAACGTTGCCTAATCTAAAATTCTCACGCTTAAAGTTATAGATTGAAGTTGATAATACAATATTAGGATTACAGAATGTAATTAAAATAGCGAAATTGATTAGTTAATGGAATCGTTTCAGTAATAAAAGTCGATTTGCATCATTATGTCTTAAAAGCACTACAAAACGTTTCAGATACCGTTTAATGACGCGTTTTTATAGTTATTGATTATTCGTAACTATTAATAATTTTCAAAAATCGAAGAGCATCGTGATACTATCTACTGCCGAAATGATAGTATTTTAACATAAATTGGCATCGCCGTATTTAATACCGAAAGAGTAAGATAGAAAGGAAGTAAAATTCTGGGGTGATTTTAAAGGAAATATTCCGCATAAAAAAATCCATTTTAGAAAGATTAGATCTTCTTAAAATGGATTTCATTTTATTTATTTAATAAAGCTTACCAAAAAGCCTTTGAACCTATTTTGCATTTTGTTTTAGGCTGAAAAATTGAGCGAAAGCTACTTCTTTTTAGAAGATTCTCGCGGGAGTAATTCTGCATCAAGCACCGATTTGATCACCGGAATTTCTTTATCGCTCTTTTTGAGAAGTTTGAACATAATGCGCATCAATTCTTCGCCTAATTCTTGAAGCGGTTGCGCTACAGCTGTGATCGAAGGCGTATTGATCCTAAAGAACTCATTGTCGTCAAAGGTCACGATCCCTAGATCATAGATGAGTTTTGGGTCCAATTCTTTGATGATCTCTAATGAAGCCTGCGTCAAATAATTGGTAGAAAAGAAAACGGAATCGATCCCGTTGCTTCCGGTAAGTAGTGCTTTGATTTTATTTTTTCCTTCCGGTTTGTGAATTTCTTCAAAAGGCAATTCAAGAACCGTAGGAGATAAGCCTGCTTGCTGTACAGCGTCACGGTATCCTCTCGCGCGATCTTTCATCTGAATTTGCTGTGTATCTATCGAAATAAACGCGATGTTTTTATAACCATTATCAATCAAATGCTGCGTCGCATTTTGGGCGGCTGCATAATTGTTAATCACCACGTGATGCACATCGAGATCTTCAAAATAGCGGTCAGCCAGTACTACCGGGATATCGCTTTTAATTAGGTTTTCAATATCCTTTTTTATTCCGGGAGAGGGTATGATTAAAAATCCGTCTACTTGTCGTTCGTGAAAAACTCTAATGAGCTCTCTGGAGCGCTTATCATTGTTTTCATTACTGCAAAACAAGACTTTGTAGCCTTTTTCATAAGCGATATCTTCAATGATCCTGGCGATTTTAGCAAAGAACCTATTCCCGATATCTTCGACCATAAAGACCAGAATTTTACTTTTTCCGGTACGTAAGCTTTGAGCAACCTGATTGGGGCGATAATTGATTTCTTCTACGTAGTCTTCAATTTTTTTAATGACTTCTTTTGAAATCTTTCGTTCTTCGCCTTTGCCGTTTAATACAAAAGAAATGGTGGTTATAGAGACATTTAGTGCTTTTGCAATGTCTTTTATAGATGGGCGCTTTTGCTTCATGCGTTATTTAGGTTCTCAAGAGATCAATAAGGCTTTTCTTGCCTTTCGTGATTTCTGTGGTTGGTTTTAACGTTTATAAAAATATTGATTAAGATGAGATAACGCATGTTTTTTTAGACTAAAAGCATATTTCAGCCAATTAATATCAAAAAATGCGTAAAAAATCTTTTAAAATCAGATAGAATGCTACCAAGTTAGGATAAAGATCTGCCTTAACTTTGCCTCCTTTTTTGATCTTATAACTCCACATACCTCTATGCGCATAAAAATTGATCGTTTTGTAGTAGCAATTATCGTGGTTATCGCAATTGCATATTTTTTCCCTCAGTGGGGTGTTGCTTCAAGTCCGGTACCTTTAGATCTTATAAGCGCCATAGGGATTGCGTTGATCTTCTTTTTTTACGGACTTAAGTTGAGTCCGCAAAAGTTGAAAGCGGGATTGGGAAATTTTAAACTCCATCTATTAGTACAGGCATGTACGTTTTTAATTTTTCCGTTGCTTGTGCTGTTATTCCGGCCGCTTTTACAGAATGAAACCCACGAGATCCTGTGGTTGTCTTTTTTCTTTTTAGCCGCTTTGCCCTCAACAGTTAGTTCATCTGTTGTGATGGTTTCCATCGCTAAAGGAAATATTCCGGCGGCGATTTTTAATGCCAGTATTTCCGGAATACTAGGCATCATCATCACGCCGCTGTGGATGGGTCTTTTTATAGACGATATGCAAAGCGATTTTGATTTTACCCAGATCTATACCAAGCTGGTGGTTCAGATTTTACTCCCCGTGATTTTAGGGATGTTGTTGCAGCGGTTTTTAGGAGATTTTGTTCAGAAGCATAGCAAAAAACTCACCTTATTTGATAAGAGTATTATTTTACTCATCATTTATAAAAGCTTTGCCGAGTCTTTTTCAGACGGACTATTCGCTTCGGTTTCCTGGTTAGATTTGCTTTTAATATGGGGTGGAGTACTAAGCCTGTTTGCTGTTGTCTTTTGGTTGACCGGAAGCATTGCTAAATGGTTACACTTTTCGATCGAAGATCAAATAACTGCGCAATTTTGTGGAACCAAAAAATCATTGGTACACGGTACCGTCTTTTCAAAAATCATCTTTACCGGAATGCCCGGCTTGGGCTTAGTGTTATTGCCGTTAATGCTTTTTCACGCTTCGCAAATTATGATCATCAGTGCGGTTGCTTCTCGTTTTGCCCGAAGAGTTACTGAGCAGGAAGTGCTTTAATCTACAAACCAATTTTCAAAAATATTCTGCGTATGCTGCTCTACTGAAGTAAGCGGTAAGCGCACAATATGCTTTTCTGTGGCGAGATAGCGACGCACAATACGGTCTGCATATGCCGAGCTTTTCTGCGGAATCAGATAATGCTCAAAATCCTCGTGATGATTAAAATCTGCTGCATCGTCTATAAAACCATATCCTGAAAACCGACCTTGTTTTAAATAGATAAAAGATTTCTCACCCGTTTCTCTGCCTTTTTCTACCAATAGGCAGGACTGCTCGTACTGGTGAATATAATCGAGCGCTTTAGACACGCGCAGATTGTAATCAGCAACACTAAGATCACCAGAACACGCACCACTGCACGTGTGTATTTTATAATGATTGCAGGTAGCCACGCCTTGTTGCAGCCCACAATATTTAGGGCATAATTCAAATTCCTCACAAAGATGCTCCATAAACTGAATGGCCTCCTCACGGGTGTAAAACTGCATCCAACTCACCGGAGCGATCTTGTTTTTATGCAACGCAAACTGCTCAATCCCTTGTTTATTATGATAGGAGGTAAGCTTATAAGGTTTCGACGGATTCTTTTGTGCTTTATTGTACTTAGGGTAATATTTTAAAATCAGTTCAGCTTCCCGCAACAGCGCCAGTAACTCACTGCCGGTAAGTTCATAGTCAATACTGTGCGTGTTTTGCAGCAATTCATATTTGCGATTACTCTTTTCTCTGAAATGCGAAAGCACCCGTTTCTGTATGTCTATCGCCTTACCGATGTAAAGCGGTTTTCCGTTTTTATCTTTAAAGAAATACACACCCGGTTTATGCGGAAGATTCTCAAAATCCTGCGCTTTAAAGTGCGGAGGGAAGTAAGACTCTTTTGATTTTCGGTTAAGGAATTCTTCGATGACTTCATAATCCGGATCAAGGTCCAGGCAGCGTTGAAATAAGATTACCGTAGCTTCGGTATCTCCTTGCGCCCGGTGCCGGTCGTAATGCGGAATGTTTATAGAAGTACACAAATTGCCCAGGCTGTATGAAAACAATCCCGGTATGAGTTTCTTAGCAAGCCGAACGGTGCACAAGCGTTTTCGGTTAAAGTCAATGCCTGCTTCTTTAAATTCTGCTCGCACCACGTTATAATCAAAACCAACATTGTGTGCCACAAAAATACAATCACGAGTAAGCTCTAGGATCTGTGGCGCAATTTCATCAAAATAAGGAGCATCCTCAACCATACGGTCATTGATGCCGGTTAGTTTTTCAATATACAGTGGAATTTCTCTTCCCGGATTTACGAGTGAAGTGAACCGGTTGAGCTCTTTACCATCCTGAAGAACAATGATGCAGATCTCTGTAATTTTATTGCCTTTGATCCCGCCACCGGTAGTCTCAACGTCAATAACCGCAAACTTGGCCTCTTTCATAAGTGCAAAGTACGCAAATCTCTAACTGTTATAAAAGGAAAAAATCCGTATTAACGGAATTTTTCCATCGAAAGTCAAGAGCATAAAAAAAACCGTGCGGGGGAACACGGTTTCTTCAAGTTATCGCATCAGCGTTTTAGAATTTCCATCCGAGTGTGAATAACACACGATCGCTTTCGGTGCTTCGGTAATAGCCTAAATTGGCAGTAAGGGCTTTAAACCCGTTTAAAAATACAGACCCACCATAACTGTTATGCCATTGTTCAGAATCTTCATTAGGTACCCAAACACGACCATAATCAAACCCGGCAGAAACGCCTAATCGCAGCGGGATAAAACTTGTGGTTAATTCAGCAATACCTACACGTAGATCGGTACTTTGATAAAAAGCCGTTTTACCGTTAAAGCGCTCATTTCTAAAACCACGTAAGCTGTTGTTTCCACCTAAAGTAGCTGCGTGATAGAATTCATAGGTGTCGCCAATATTCATCTCAGCACCAATCTTAGTAGCAAGAACGGCCATTCCGCTAGGGTGCAGAGGATAGTCCACCGAAAGGGTCGGGTTTACATAAGCAAATTCGTTATCGTATTCGTCAATATTGGTTTTGTATCCGGTCACCAAGTCAAACTGAAATCCCCTTCTGATGAAGGCAATAGCACCGCTTTTATTTTTGTATTGAAATGCTGCTTCTGCTCCTGCATAATACTGTGTATTGAAGACATTATCACCTGCTGCAAAAACATTAGTATCGCCGGTTACACCGCTTCCTGAATAGGAAGTATTTAAAGATTCGACGGTAGGTCCAAAGCGCAATTGCACGCGATCTTCGCGATAGATCAATGAGGGGTTTACACTCCACTGACTGATGCGTACCCGGTTAAAATCTCGATCTACTGCGTCACGATCATAGGTGGTCTCGTTTCCGGTTCCAAAGAAGTTGATCGCATAGTTAGGCGTAGTGTAGCGTGCGTCAAGGCCAAAATTCCATTTGTAAAAAGCGTGCGCGAATTCCCCTGAATACTTCAACTCAATACCGTGTGTGGCTGCAAAATATTTTGCGGTCAAGGTTTGTTGTGTTGAAAACGGATTATTTGCCAGGCCGTAGGTGGTGTAGGTTCCACTTAAACCTGCAGAAAAACCGGTATCCTGGTCGTAATTGATCGCGGGTAGGGTAGAGAAGGCATCCAGTTTACGAGAGGCATCATTATAAGTGTTGATGTCATAACTGTCAACCAACCATTTTCGCGTACCCGAATTTACAAACGTATTGTTCTTGCTTTTATAATCGTAAGCTTTTACCGCGCGGGTGTTTTCAAAATCATAAACGTCGTTGTTTTCTCCTCCTAAAATCTTGATGGGGATGTACTGATTGCCATCACCGGTCACTTTAAAAGTATCGTCATCATCCAGCCCGTAAATCCAGATCTCTTTGGTAAGCGCTTTATCATATGTACGTTCAAAACTGCGATCATCTTCGGTAGTCAGGCTAATGCTGGTTTTACCATCAGCTTGACGCGTAATCACAAACTCATCTTTATCGCCGGTTCCTAACAGAATCTGATGACGCATCAAATACTCGTAATAGCGGCGGGCAATATCCATTAAATTATCGCGACGCGCTTTTAGATTCTTTTGTATCGCTGCTGTACTTTGGTCCTGTGCTGCTTCGGGCAGGCTAGCAAAAGCAGTAGCGATGGTTTCGTTAGTAAGTCGCTCTTGAATAAACTGAACTTGTTGTTCCCAATCTTCCCAAGTGAGGCTTTTTAAGAAGGCCTGATCCAGCGGATATGCATACCTACTCAACCATTTTACGCTGTTTACGTCTTCGTCATACTTTTCCATAGAACGAAAATCAATCAACGCCACTTTTAGCAAACCTAAAACGAGTCCGTCATACTTAGGAAACGCCTGATCACGATCCCGGCGAATGGTTTTGTATAACGTGGTACCGTCTTCCTGCTCAAAAGCAGACCAACGCCACTGATCATAATGCCGGTCATAATCCCCCACAGCAAAATCCATTAAGCGCACTTTAAGAAAATTAGCTTCATCCACCTGATGTTTTTTCGAATCTTGTATTTCTGCCAAAAGATCTTTGGTGCTTATGATGTCATCTGCGTCGCCAAAGCGTTCAAAAGATTTGTTTTCATCGCCCGCGTGCGCCTCATACATATAGAGTTTGTCGCCGTAGTCTTCATTATATATGCCCAACTGTTTTTGCTTCGGTAGGTAATAGATTTTAGGTTGCGCGTTGTAAATATCAAGACTGTCAAAAATAGGGTTCAAAGCAAACGGCGCATAAGGTTGCGCGGTGGTATAAAAATCTTGTACGATGTCTTCGGCAATAGTGTTTTCCATAAAATCACGTACGTAGTGATCTGTGATTTTAGACTGAATAAAGCGCACAGCACTTTTACGCAGTTCGCGTGCCGTGTACTCGTGTTCTTCATCGTCAATCAGACGTAGCGAGCGCGACTGATTTCCTCCGCCTTCAGAGATCGCGTGAACGTTACCCGGAAGTTTTGAAAGATCAAGTACAGGTGCTTCAATTTCTTTACTATAAACATCTCTGTAGTGGTCGCCCCATAAAAACCGGTACATCCCGCTTTTATCTGTTTCTTCTTTAGTATAGATCGAAGCCTTCTTTGTACTACCCATACCGCTGATGTCCGGACTATTAATGTCTTGAGGTTTGGGTTGCTGGCGACGAATTTCTTTCTCAAAAAGCTTTTTAGGAGTACCGTTGTCTGTTTCATAAAACTCGACTACCGAGCTTCGGTCTTTATAAACGGTAAGTCGGGCAAAACCGTGCGCTTTAGACGCAAACTGACCGTCTTTCGCTTTGCGCACACCATCAAGTTTTTCTGAAGCTGCCCCACTGATGATCTGCGGAATTCCATCATCAAATACATACTGTAAGTTGCGATCACTCGCCGAAACGAAGATCACATCAGGAAATTGACTCGCCAGTGTTTCCAGCGTGCCTGCGTATTTTTGTCTGAGCGTGCTGTAATAATCTTCAACGGTCAAACCGCCTATGTTCTCTATAAAATTCTGCTGTGACAAGGTCAATATGGAATGATGTACAGCAACAATCACGGTTTTGTTTTGCTCGTCTTTAAGGTCGTCCTTAAACTTTGCAAAAAAGTCGTCCCGCGTCTTGATGTCACATTTATTGTTTAGATACAAATGATCGTCCCAGTCTTCAAGAAACCATTGCGAATCGATCATCAATAACTCTACATTATCCATATCAAGATTTTCGATCTCGCGCGGACAACCATCATTGGGCCAGAATTCGATCTCGCTGTTGTCTTGAATAAAAGATTCAAGATCGTCCAGATTTTCGTGACCGTTTTTATTCCATTCGTTTTTTCCCGGCATTAGGATCACGTTTCCGTTAAAAGCTTCCAGCGGTTCCATCAGTTCTTGCTGCAAAAACGTTTCTACCTCCTTACGGTCTTTCTTTTTTGGCGGATAACCTTGTTGGGTGATATTTCCGATAGCTACAAAAGTGGCTTTCGCATCCTTTTGAGACATCGTAGTAATGGCTTCTAAAACCGAAGTTGTAGTGGCATTAGGAGCGTATCCGGTGTTTCCGGTGAAATAAAAAGTTTGTTCTACTTCTTTATCCTGAGCAAATGTTTGTAGCGCAGGAAGTACTAAAACCATTAGTAAAGAAAAGCGAACTTGAAAAATTGATCTAATAAACGCGTATTGGTGATTCATAGAGGCTATTAAGTTTAAGGGATCAAATTATGCTAAATATGTTAATGCGAAATCTTTTTTAACCCTCTATAACATGGTTTTAAATAAGTGTTAAGAGATTTTAAGGGATTGGTATCTAAACAAATTGAAGATGTCCGGCCAATACTGTTTCTCGAGTTTCAACAAATTTCATTTCCCTAATCTATATTGTTAAAAGCAATACTACTCCATCTTAAATTTTTAGAAGATGTGTTCTGGTTGTTTGAAACCGGTAAGCAAGCCGTGACGCTGCATCCTTAGTCTTAGGTGTATTTTGAGGTTTATTCGCGCAGTTCTTGTGCTCTTAATTTTCTGTGAAATAAGATTTTACTAACATTTTAATCCTATTACCCATAATAATTTTGGAAAAAACAAACACTATGAAAACGCAACCAAAAGGACATTTTTCCCACAGCCTCAATCAGTTACTCAAACGTTATACGTTAAGCGAGCAAGATTTACAAACACTTAATGCGATGGATGAGAATAAGATCGTAAGTCTCGCGTATACTGATTATGGCGGTTTTGATGAGAAGACCGGCAATTATTACGCAGAAGAGCGCGATATCAATTACAAGTTGAAAGTAGATTATCTTAAAGACGAAGTCGGCGGAGTTGAAACCTTAATAATGCTTCCGGTAACCATGTCTTAACGATTCGTTTACTTATAGTCACTTAAACCTTATAATGCTTTTAACGTCTTGATTTTTCAGTGCAACTTAATTTTGTTGTACATACAACAGTATTGAGTCTCGGCTCCAATTTACGAGGCCTTGACTGAAAATCAATTTTTAATTTGAGGCGCAATTTGGGATTAATTTTCCACTAACTACGCCCATAAAATTCAAATACTATGAAAGATCAAGTGATTATCATTACCGGTGCTGCGATGGGACTGGGACTAGCAACTGCAGAACTGCTTGCCAAAGAAGGTGCAAAACTGGTTCTGGTTGACTATAATGACGACGCATTAAAAGATGCTGAGAAAAAACTTAAAGAGATCAATCCTGAAGTTGCTTTACTATCGGTAAAAGCAGATGTCTCGAGCGAGGAACAAGTAAAAAACTATGTGGATCAAGCAGTAAAGCAATTTGGTCGAATTGACGGTCTGTACAACAACGCAGGAATTGAGGGTAAACAGGCTCCGATTATTGATTACGATCTTGATGTGTTTAAAAAAGTGATCGACATCAATTTAATGGGAGTTTACTACGGCCTTCGTTATGTAATCCCGGTGATGCAAAAGCAAAATTTTGGCCGTATCGTAAATGTGGCCTCCGTGGGAGGTATTCGCGGGGTGCTCAATCAGATGCCGTACGTAGCGAGTAAACATGCTGTAAGCGGAATGACTAAAAACGCTGCTTTAGAATATGGTAAAGACGGAATTTTGACCAATGCGATCGCTCCGGGCGCAATTTTAACGCCTATGGTTGCCGAAGCATTTAAGCAAGTCAACCCTGATGATCCTAAAGCTGCCGAAGCTGAATATGCAAAACGAAATCCCACTCGTGCCTTAGGTGATCCTAAAGATGTGGCCAGTGTAGTTGCATTTTTATTAAGTAAAGCTAACGGGTATGTAAGTGGTCAAACCATTGCGATCGATGGGGGAGAATCTAATATGTACGGCAACGCCGAAAACTAAAAGCCTCGTGCTTTCTCTATATATTGAAGCCGCATCTAGCAATAGATGCGGCTTCTCCATTTAATTTTAATGTAAAATTCAAAAGCAGTAAAGCTTCAGTTTATAGGCACCGCCAAGAGGTTTAATACACCGTCTCGATGATTATCGGGATGCCTCGAAGTGAAACATTCTTTTTAATCAACGCCTCAAGGCTTGTCCTGAGGTAGTTTACTATTTGACGCGCAAAGCGGGCCTCACACCGCCGTGCTGCTAAACATTAAAATATATTGGCAAAGCCAAAGGATGCAACACCCTTGAGCTTGCCTTGAACTAATTTACTCAACGCCTTCTTTATCTTTCAAGGTGACTTCAAACATCGTGGCCACTCCGTTAGCTGCCTCGTTCGCGATGTATAAAGTGCCTTCCGGACTGAACGTAAGACTTTCGGGTTGTGCAAAATGAAATTTATTCAATTCGTGCAAGGCTTTAAAACTACCGGAAGCCGAAACGATCAACAGGTGCGGACTCGTTCCATCTACGATGTAAAAATCCCCGGTTTTAGGATGTATGGCAATATCTGAAGGTTTAAACGTGTTTTCTATTTTCTTTTTTTCCAAGGCTTTAAATGCATCCCACTTTAGATCGATCGCAAAAAGCGGTTGCTCATCCTGCTCGTGGGTCTCCAACGGAATTGCATAAACTCCTTTATAACGGTCCTCGTCAAGACCCTCATCTTTGGCAATGGTGATCAGTCTGTCGTGTTCCGGTTGATAGGCGAGCGATTCCATATTATTTTTAGAATCAAAACGCGTCTTAAAATCTGAAACCACAAGCGTATCGGCCATAATATCAGCGATCTCAAAAATGTGTCCGTCGCTGCGCATCACGAACGCCATCGTACCGTTGAGCGCGATAGCTTCATAATCATCGTCTTTAGCAAACCGGGTATCCTTGGTGATCTCGCTGGTATTCAGATTAAAATTGTAGATCACACCTTCCTCATCCTGAATGCAGGCAAGGGTAGAGTCATTAACCCAAGCGATACCGCTTACCTCATAGAGCAGCTCAGGAAATTCCCAAGTGTTCACCAGATTGTAACTGGCATTTTCCAGAATTTCACGTTCTTCAGCGATCGATTTTTTATAAAACGCATACGAAAGAACTCCGCTAAAAGCCAGCGCTCCAAAAATGACGTAATGGGCTAAATATTTCATACGTTAAGGTTGTAAAAGCAAAGATTCAATATAATTCTGAAAAGAATTGGTAATGATTTGTGAATGCTTCGTAATCATTTCTTAAATAGGAAACGTTAAAGTAAACCGGTGTCCCTCAGTATAACTATAGGTTAACTGAAGTTGGTACTTTACCGCAATAGCCTGCGCAATGGGCAATCCCAATCCGGTAGATTTTTCATTGGTGCCCGACTTTTTAAAGCGCGCAAAAATATCTTCCACCTTCAATGGAGTAGGTGTCCCTTGATTGGTGATGCTCAACGCATGCTGTTTTAATCTGAGGTGAATAGGTGCTCCCGGTGTGCCGTGTACCAGGGCATTTTTAATAAGATTATTAACCAGAATGACCGCCAGATCCCGATTCATACGGTAGGACATTTCAGTTTCCTCAAGGAGTATTAAGGCTGAATTTTTATGCGCTGCAATAGCTTCAAAGTCACTAAGGCTTTGGTGCAGCAACTGCTTAAAATCTACTTCAGCTTCCTCCTGAAATTGCTCATTCTCAATTTTAGAAAGCAACAATAAGGATTTGTTGAGCCGCGTAAGTCTGCCCAGATTATCAAGAACGCTAGCCATTTGCACGAGCTGCTCATCGCTAAGCGGTTGTTGTTCTATAAAGAGTTCGAGTTTATTGATCACAATAGCCAGAGGCGTTTGCAGTTCGTGAGAAGCGTTTTCTATAAACTGTTTCTGCTCTTCATAAGAGCGCTGTGCCGAAGCGATCAGCGCAGTCACTGTTGTATTGAGCAGCGTAAATTCTTCGATCTTTGTGGGTGCTGTAGTCAAGCTGGTCTTTCGGTCGAGCTTAAAATCTTTTAATTGATCAATAAGATAGTGAAAGGGTTTCCAGATGCGCTTCAGTAAAAGATTATTCAGTATTAAAATACAAAGGACCAAAAAGGCGTATAAGCCAATGAGGTAGCTCACCAGATCTTCGATCAGGTCGTCTTCCTCTACCATCGAGGTAATGATCTTCAGTTTATAATAGCCGCCGTTTGCCTGTATGGCGCTTTCGTAAATACGCACCGGTTCATAATCTTCCTCGTTCAGCATATACATCAAGGTGTCTTGATAGCGCTCTTGTTGCTGTTCAAAGCTAGGAGCCGTAATAGGAGTAAAGCTATACACGTGCTTGTCAAAATCATTATGCGCTAAGATCGAAGGATCCTCTTGAGCGCGCTTGAGAAGCAAAATTTTCTGATTCTCCAGTCCGTCATCAAGACTGTCATAAATCTCATCAAGCATCGCATAATAAAAGGCGACTGCCCAAATGGTGATCACTCCTAAAAGTAGCAGCGCAAAGTATTGTGTGGTGTAATTTAATAGACGCATCTAGTCGACTTCAAGTTTATAGCCCACGCCGTAAACCGCCTGTACGTTGATGCTTGCCGGTTCTAGTTTTTTACGCAGATTTTTTATTTGCGAGTAGATAAAATCAAAACTATCGGCTTGGTCAATGTGGTCTCCCCACACGTGCTCGGCCAGAGCAGCTTTGGTAACGAGTCGGGTTTTATTGGCGATCAGATAGGTAAGAATATCATATTCTTTCCGGTTGAGGTTGATGTCCTCTTCTGCTATAAAAACCTGGCGCGTTTCAGGATTGATGTTCACGTTCCCCAACTGTATATTGCGATTCCCTTCAAAGTTACGGCGTCGTAAAACCGCTTGTACCCGAGCCCGTAATTCGGCCATATGAAAAGGCTTCGGCAGATAGTCATCGGCACCCAGGTTGAGCCCTTCGATACGATCGTCTAACGAATCATTTGCTGAAACAATAATAACACCTTCCTCTTTTTGCTGGGCTTTAAGTTCTTTGAGAATTTTTAGACCGTTTCCGTCAGGAAGCATCACATCTAGCAAAATACAATCGTAGGCATAGGCTCCAATTTTATCTAGTGCTTCGGTATAGGTTGCAGCGCTTTCTACTAAATACTGTTCCTGCTCCAGTGTGCGGCGCATATTATCCAGCATTTGGGGTTCGTCTTCTATAATTAAGATCTTCATAGCAGGGGTTTCATAATATAGACTGCAAGGCTAAAGCGCAAATCTGGAATCAATTGGTAATGACCTTTTTTTTAATAACTACTAAGAACTATGCAAAGGTTAAGATGCTTTTAAAATCAAGGGCTTAAGTATTTTCGGCGTAAAGCTTAAGTATAAAAACCAGGCTTTGTTTGACTCTAGTTGTGAGCTTATCCTAAATCTTTTCAGTTTTGCTCCCGTGTTTTGTTTCAAATTTAAAAAAGAAACACGATGAAAAATGTATTTATGACCGCAATTCTGTTGGGCAGCGTTAGTCTGGCCACAGCACAAACTTCAGCAAATTCCGGAGTTCCGGCACCGGTGACCCAAGCCTTCTCTACGGCATACCCTAAAGCTACAGATATTGAGTGGGAACAGCACGCATTTTCTTATGAGGTAGAATTTGAGATCGACCGCTTAGATTATGAAGTGTGTTATGCTGCTGATGGAAGCGTGGTGGCGAGCGAACAAGAGCTTCGTGAAACCGAACTACCGGCAGGGATTCAAAATCAACTGAAACAGAAGTATTCGGGTTTCCGCTTTGATGAGGCTAAAAAATATATCAAAGATGGAAAAACGCGGTATATGGTTGAAGTTGAAAATACTTTTGGGAAAGAGCACGAACTCTTTTTTGATGATCAAAATGCTTTATTAAACGCGCCAAAGGGATCAAGACCTTAAAACGTTTCTGAAGCAGTTGACGAATGAACCTTTGAGTTGAATACCGAGCAAACAGCTGGTTTCTTCCACTGATTTAACCGAATCGCTCATTTACAAAGCGTCGTACACCTTTAGCAGCAGCTGATGGTTACGACGCTTTTTTAGTATTTACATATACTGATATAGCGCGCTAAGTGGCTTGATGTCAAAAGTATGTTTAACATATTTTAATATTCTGAGCGTCTAAAACTCCTAAATGATTTCAGATTTGTGCGGGTACTTTGTCTCAACTAAAAAATAGAACTTATGAAAACTATCGCTTTAATTTTAATGACCGCAGTATTAAGCCTGAGCAGCCAAGCGCAGGAAATTCCTAAAAATGTGCAAACCAACTTTGAGGTGCACTATCCCGATGCACAAGAAGTACAGTGGGAGGTTACCTCTAAAGCCTATCAAGTAAGCTTTGTGGAAGATCAGGCGCAACATACCCATTGGTACTCTGCAGACGGTTATTTGCTAAAAACCCAAAAAAGTGCAGATGCCAGCGTATTGCCGGAACCCGTTCAGCAGAAAATTGCTTCAACCTACGAAGCGTATCGTATCGCACAGGTAACGCAGCAAGTCGCTGAGGGCTATGTCACTTATCAATTGGCACTTGCGCACGCCGAAGCTCCGGCACTGGCAGTTCAAGTGAGTCACGATGGGCGTATTTTAGAGAAATTGCCTCTAGAGACCGCTTTGAGTTCACGCCAATCGTTCTAGTTTAACCCTACTGCAATCGTATAAATTATCATTTTTTTAATGCCTTTTTAGAAAGAGCAACTTATCTTGCCGCAAACAACCAACCCAATACACTTATGGCTTCAGGATTTTTTGCGCTTCTTGATGATATTGCAACCTTGATGGATGATGTTTCGGTGATGGCTAAAGTCGCCGGAAAGAAAACCGCAGGTATTTTAGGCGATGACCTCGCTGTAAATGCTGAGAAAGCTTCCGGCTTTATGTCTAATCGTGAGATCCCGGTCTTGTGGAAGATCACCAAAGGATCGCTGCTCAATAAGATCATCATTCTACCGGTGGCCTTTTTGCTCAGTGCGTTTGTGCCGGTGGCGGTAACGGTGATCTTGATCATTGGCGGACTCTACCTTGCGTATGAAGGTGCCGAAAAGATCTATGAGTTTTTTGTGCCGCACGCACACGAAGAGGAGCGCCCCGCTTTACAAAATCGCACCGAAGAAGAACTTTTAGCTTATGAGAAAGAAAAGGTGAAGTCGGCTATTTTAACCGATTTTATCCTTTCCGTAGAGATCATCATCATCGCTTTAGGTACGGTTACCGGCGAAGAATTAGTAAATCAGATCATTGTGGTTTCTATCATTGCTTTGGTGGCTACCGTTGGGGTGTATGGGATTGTCGCACTCATCGTACGTATGGACGAATTTGGGGCTAAACTCATCAACCTGAACGAGCAAGACGACAGCTTTTCTGATAAAGTGGGTAAATTTTTAGTCAATGCCTTACCGGTAGTGATCAAGTCTTTATCTGTTATCGGGACCATTGCGTTGCTTTTGGTTTCCGGAGGAATTTTTAGACACAATCTTCACGTGGTACACGACCTCTTTCACACGTGGCCGGGTATGTTGGCCGATCTTTTACTAGGACTGGTCATCGGTTTTGTGGTGCTGCTTATTATTGGCGGAGCCAAAAAACTGTTTACATCGGCATCCGCTTAATCGAAATTGTAGCTGCTTGAAAACTCTGAGTGTTTCCTAAAGGTTTCTTTAAGGTTTCTAAGCGGTTAAGTGAGGAGATAATTTTACTTTTGCAGGCCTAACCCTTTTGTTATGCGCACGCGCTCCATCCGCATCACTTATGCGATTAGTTTTTGTTTGCTTTTGCTGAACAGTTTTAGCTATGCTCAAGAACTACAACAAGACAGCCTATCGCGCTGGAATATCGATTACGGTAACAAAGGCGTATTATTTACGGCACCTGACGATGCCTTTAGTCTGCATATACAGAGCCGGTTGCAATTTCGCTTTGCGACCCCGGGAGATAATGATCCGGTGACGTTTGATGATTTTAACGATGAAAAGAATTCGGTTTTTAAGATTAACAGAGCCCGTCTCAAAGTAGGGGGGCACGCGTATAAACCCTGGTTGAAGTATTATTGGGAGTACGAATTAGGGCGCGGGAATCTGCTTGATTTTAGAATTATGATCGAGCGCTGGAAATGGCTCAATATCAAGGTTGGCCAGTGGAAGGTTGAATTCACACGTGAGCGCCGCATCAGCAGTGGTGCGCAGCAATTGGTGGACCGTTCTATTTTAAACCGAAGTTTTACCATAGACCGGCAACAGGGTATTGAACTCTACGGAAGGTTAGAAGGTCGCGGAGCAGCTGATTTCAGCTATTGGGCAGCTGTACTTACCGGCTCAGGACGCTCTAATAGCGAAAATGACGATAAAAACTTGATGTATTTTGGTCGCCTGCAATGGAATGTATTAGGAGACGATCTGGGCTTTGGCGGTATCAGCGACTTGCAAATTCACAAAACTCCCGAAGCACAAATCGCTTTTTCTGCGGTGACTAACCGGAGTCCGTTTACTCGATTTTCTTCTTCCGGCGGCGGATTTTTAACCGGTTTTGAAACCCAAGAACCCGGGCAGTACCGCATCAATCAGGGGAACTTTGAGACCGCTTTTGTTTATCGTGGATTCAGTTGGCAATCGGAGTTGCATTATAAAGAGGTGATTGATAAACTCGATGCGGATGCGACTACCCAATTGCGCGGGTATTATATGCAAGCCGGGTATTTTGCACATCAGGCGATAAGCTGGTGGCCTAAGCAACTGGAGATCGCAGCGCGCTACGCCAATTTCAATCCGAATATTGATAGTGAAACGTCACTAGACGAAAAATCCTTGGCGTTTAATTGGTTTTTTAAAGGACACCGCAACAAGCTCACCGCCGAGCTATCAAGTTTTGACTACGAGACCGAAGATGCCCAACTTGAAAACGAGCTGCGCTTTAGAATACAGTGGGATATTTCGTTTTAGTCGGCATACAGCGTATTATCATGTTTAAGCACATAGCGGCGCGCCTGATTTTGAAACTCCTGTGCCGTCTGACCGGTGTGGGTTTTAAAAAACCGACTAAAATAAGAGCGGTCTTTAAATTTGAGGTTATAGCCAATTTCTTTGATCGTATGCTCACTGTGTATCATCTGGCGCTTGGCCTCAAGAATCAAGCGGTCGTGGAGTAGTTGAACCACGGTTTTGTCTAATTTTTCTTTTAAAATCTGATTGAGTCGCTTTGCGCTCAGTCCCATCTTTCCGGCGTAAAAAGCGGCTGTACGTTCCTCAAGATAATTCTTTTCAAGTAACATCATAAATTCATAGACGCGCTTTTCATTGAGATCTTGAAGTGTAAAATGCTGTTCTTTTAATTCGATAAGCTTCAGCAATAAAACTTTCAGTAAGGCCTTCAGCATAATAAGATTTACCGCATCTTGATCATATTCGGCATACATCAATTGATACACCGCAGAGAGACTTTGGGCGTGTTCCTCACTCACTTGTAAGCAAGAGAACTCTCCCTGAAGGTTAAAGATTCGGAACACATCTAGTAAAAATTCCTTTAGATCATCTTCCAGCAATTCTTGTTTAAAAGAAATAAGCACGCCGCGTTTTCCGGCTTTGTTCAACTGATGTACACGATACGGTGGGATCAGGTAGATCCAATGACCATTGACGGTTTGAAAATCATACTGCGGAGGGTGCAGCGCATCTTCTTGCTGTAACCATACGATCTCAAAAAATTCACGTCTTCCGGGGTCGTCCAGATAAGAAGGAGGGCAGTCGGCTAGATCACGTATGTATAGTACTTTATCACTAAGCATAAATAACTTTTTATAGGGGTTGCTAACAATTAGGTAATAAGGAAAAAACCTACTGATTTCTAAAATGTACCACAAAAGTAGCATATCGTACCTAAGATATTTTGGTAATGTGCAGATTGTACCACACATCTATCATATTGTGAAACAAGTACCACGCGCTTCACAGTACTTTTGTTTTCTAATACAAACACGCAATTATGCAAACCCTTGAAACGATAAGCAGTGAAGCCGCATTAGCAGATGCAATCGCGCTGATTTATAATGAACACGAGTACCTAAGACAAGGTGTTGCTTTTGAACAACTCGCAGTACTTATCGCTCCTTTAGAACGTGCGCAGCGTATTTTTTTGATGGGAATGGGTCGCAGTGGATTTATGATGCAAGCGCTTGGTATGCGTTTGATGCATTTAGGTTTTGACGTACATATGGTAGGAGAGACCACCGCGCCGGCGATTACCAAAGGCGATGTACTGCTTGCAGGTTCGGGAAGTGGAAGTACCACCAGTATCGTGAACGCAGCAAAAACAGCAAAACGAGAAGGAGCTGCCGTACTCTGCTTTACCACCAATATGGAATCGCTTTTAGCAGATCTGGCCGATGTAGTAGTGGTGCTTCCGGCGGCACAAAAAAACAGACAAGAAGCTGAGGTTTCTCAGCAATATGCCGGTAGTTTATTTGAGCAAGCGCTATTGCTCTACGGAGACGCACTGATACAGCTGCTTTGGAATAAAGGCGGAAAGACTGCCGACCAACTTTGGCAGCGACACGCAAATTTAGAATAAGAACAAGAATAATTTTTAATATACTAAAAACAAGATATCATGGCTAAGTTACAAGTAGCAATTGATTTATTAAAGACCGAAGATGCCCTTGCATTGGCTACGAAAGTGGCTCCTTATGTAGACATTATTGAGTTGGGTACTCCACTTATTAAAAGTGAAGGATTGGCTGCAATTACAGCAATTAAGAATGCATTTCCTGACAAAAAGGTATTTGCAGATTTTAAAACCGCTGATGCCGGCGAGTTGGAAGCAGATATGGCTTTTAAGGCAGGTGCTGATTACATCACTATCTTAGGGTCTACCGGAAACAGCACGATCGCAGGGGCGGTAAAAGCGGCTAAAGCACACGGTAAAGGTGTGGTGGTAGACACCATTGGTGTTGCAGATCGTGTAAAACGTGCACAGGAAGTAACGGAACTGGGTGTAGCATTTGTGGAATTACATGCAGGTCTTGACGAGCAGGCAGAAGAAGGCTACTCGATTCAAGTATTGATCGACGAGGCAGCACGTGCCGGAGTGCCGGTTTCTATCGCAGGTGGTGTAAACCTTGACAGCATCAAAGCCGTAAAAGACTCTGGAGCTGTAGTAGCAGTTGCCGGTGGAGCGATCTACGGGGCTGAAGATCCTGCAGAAGCAGCAAAAGCGCTTCGCGCATTACTCAACTAATCAAGAGTTCGTAAGTTGGTTGAAAAACGAAAAGCTCCTGGCGCAAGTAGGGAGCTTTTTTATTGGTTCCGCCAAAGGGTTTTATACTCTGTCCCGAAAGCTATCGGGATGCCTCGAAATTAAAATATGTTTCCAAGCTATATCTTGGAGGCCTGCCTTTGTCGGCAGACAGGCTTGCTCTGGAAAGTTTGCGGTAGCGACCAAGGCTTTATTGCTTACGAACTAGCAAGAAAAGATTGCTTTATAATTTTTTAAGCTTAATGTCTTTAAAGATCACGCCTTGACCTTCGGCCTGTAAACCGATGTATCCGCTTTTTAAGGCTTGCCCATCTACTTTGAGTTTGGGATTGTAGCCATTGGCTACATCGCCGCCTATTTGGGTATTGGTATACCGAAGCACTTCTTTGCCGTTTACTTTATGAATGATCAGCGAATCCTGATACACGATGAGGTCTGCGTCTACCCAAGTATCCCAACGAAAGGTGGGGGAAGACGAATTGATACAATGATCGTTTGATTTTTCACCTTTATAATACACATCGGTACCGGGCGAACACATATTGCCGGTAGGTCTGGATTTTCCGGGTTCGGCTTCTGCCAGCATTTGATATTCTACCGAAAGCGGCCAGTCTTGTTCCTTTAAGATCGTTTCCGGGGCTTGGGAGTGGAACATCACGCCACTGTTGCGGTAGGTATAGCTCGGAGCATCTTCCATCCATTCGTCAGTAAATCTATATTTGAATTTTAAGTGAAACGAGGCAAAGGCTTCGTCGTAAAAAAAATGTCCGTAGGTCTCATCAAAGCTATCATAGTTATCATAGGCAACCACAATACTGCTGTCTTGCACCCGAAAGGTATCGGCATAATTTTCACCTACCTCGTGATGGTAAAACTTAGGCGTCCATCCGTTGAGGTTGGTACCGTTAAAAAGGGTGATCCATTCGTTTTCGGCTGTGTTTCTAGAGTTGCAAGCGGTGCTTACCAAAAGGAGCATCAGCCCCAAAATCTTTAAAAAATTCATATAAAACAATGCTATTCGTTTTAAATGTATAGATTTTTTATGGAATACACTTAGGATTTAGACCTACAGGGAATGGAAAGCTTTAGGTAATGCAAGCCCTCCGTCGTCTCGACGCTAGGAGAGATCACAATCGTATAGCACCGTAATGAAGTCTAAGAAACAAAAAAAGCTATCTGATTAGAATAACGCTCCTCTCCTTTTGAAGGAGGGGAAAGCCTGCGTAGTAGGCAGGGGTGGTTTTGGTAGATTTGCGGTAACATCACTCCTCCTCAACGAGGAGGGGAGCTGATGAAGTTATACGTGTAGTGTGATGTTTCTTGTTGTTGGAATGAGAAGTTTTTGGAGATTTTCAGTACGCGATACAATCGCGCACGAACACTCAAGTAAACCACAAACAATAAACTCATTACTGTAAACTGCAACTGCCTACTGTAAACTGCGACTGCTGACTGCCCACTGCTACTGTCTACCTCCCCCTCGAGGGCCGTCGCGTTCTTGCAGGACTTGGTCTGAATGTAATACACGGGCAGCTTTGGCTGAGGCTTCAACTTTCGTGGCACTGCGTTTGAGCATTTCGGTTTCAAAGGGCGTTAAGATCTTTTTACGGAGGTTGGTGTCTTTCCACGAGGTATTTGGTTTGCACACTTTGGTGATGCGTCGGGCTAGGGCTAGCGCATCCAGTAGGGCTTGATTGGCGCCCTGACCTTTAAACGGACTCATAGGATGGGCGGCGTCGCCCAATAGGGTTATGGGACCACAAGAAGCAAAGTCTAACGGACGTAACAGCTCCCGGTCATAAACCGGATAACCGGAAATAAAAGCAGCCGGAGTGGCTTCGATGATTTGCGGAATAGGATCGTGCCAGTTGGTACGTTTCAGCACTTCCTTCTTTAAGGCTTCAGCTCCTTGCGCACTTAAGTTTTTAGCTTCTGCTTCCGCTAGCGGATAACTGAACTGCCACATCATATGCTCGGGATCATAAGGCATCATATACATACGCTCGTTCCCATTGGCGGTTTGAAATACAGTTTTTTGATCCAGTAACTCGTGAGCAGCATCCTGCAGATCACTTAACGCACAGATCCCCAGGATCACGATACAATCGAGATAGCGCAAGGGATAGGGCTCTTGCTCAAACAATAACTCGCGTACGCTGCTGCGAATACCGTCGGCACCCACCAGCAGATCGGCGTGCGCTGTGGTGGCGTTTTCTTGGCTGTTAAACTTAAGTTCAATACCTGTTTCCGTCTGGTTGAACCCGTTAAGCTGATGTCCCCAGCGTATCGCGTCAGCACCCGAAAGTTGTTCTAATAGAGCCAAGCGCAGGTTTTGCCGGGCAATATGAATGTTGGTACGTTTAGGCGTTACATTATTTTGCGTATCCCACTTGCGCATGCCCCATTCGCCCAAGACCGTACCGTCTGGCGTATGTGCGATATGCCGGGTAGAAACGATGCCCTGTTCCAGAGTGTCTATGCCAAAACCTTTTACCGCCGTATGTGCCTGTTGGAGGGTAAGTCCGTAGCCCTGTGCACGGGTATCAAAATTAGCATCCCGCTCGTACAAGGTAAACGGAATTTCCCGGTGCAAACAAGCTACCGCCAAAGCCGTTCCACCAATCCCACCCCCAATGATCGCCAGATGTGGAAAGCGTGTGGTGTCCGGCTTCGGAGGGTGCGGGGCAGGGAGGAGTCCGCTTCCTGAGCAGGAGGGACACACCTGCAAATGCGCTTTAGGCTTTACCGGCTTGGGATTATCAGGAAAACGTTGGTACACCTCCAAAGCTTTTTGATACCGCTGCTTCGCACGTTTTGAGAGTCCGCGGTTCTGTTTCCCCAGACCATGACAATCGGGGCAGGCGGTATGGCTTGTGGGGGTGTTCATTAGAGAGCTATTATGTCGAAAGCAGATGCAAAAGTAAGAATCAAATAAACTAAACTTAATGAACTGAATAAAAAAAAAGGAGTACATCCGTACTCCTTAATTCTTTAGGTAGGTAAGACTTATTCAGTAAATTCAATGATTTGGGCGGAAACAATCACTTTGAATTTGGTCACAAATAAAAAGCCTGATGATTTAACTTCGACTACTTCATTGACAATACTGCGGGAAGCACCTTTCATTTGAGCAGTACGTAGCATATTGGCTTTAGCTTCTGCGATTAGACCATTTTTTGAAAGTCCTCCAATACCCAAAACATAGGTTGCCTGAGCTTCGCCTTTGACCAGGTCTATAACTTTAAAATTCTTTTTGGTTAGGACAACCTCGGTTGTGTTTTGATTAAAGTTTTTGGGCAAACCATGATGTGAGGCACAACTGGTAAGCGTTAGTGCAATTAGCAGGATAAGTGTAAAAAGTTTTTTCATAAAATGTATCATTTGAACCTACTTCTGTTTAATGTCTTTTTTCGGCTTGTTCCGACAAAAAACAAATCTAGTTAGCGCATCAAAACTTCTTTTACAGAATTCCGTAGTTTGGTTTATATTTTAATTGTTTTGAATTTTAGTTTTAGAAGAGTATAGATCCGTTTTAGAATCGTTCAATTCTTAAGGTAAGCGCACTCGTCACTTCGAGTGGTTGAAGTAGTGCGTTAGCAGTGCTTCAACTGTATCGAGAAGTGTTTTTAGTAAAAATGTTTCTTGCTAGATAGACTTCTTGTCCGAAAGCTATCAGGATGCTCTCAAAGTGACAGCTTGTTGCGTATTATTATTATAAACACGCGATACAATTCCCAATCTTCATTGGGACCAGTAGCATGGTAAACTAGGATTATTTACCTAGCATTGGTTTGATAAGTTTTCTTTCAAATCATGTTCTTTACTTTTCTTTGCTTCTCCAAAGAAAAGTAACAAAAGAAAAGAGCCCCTCGCTTGGGAATTTTTCGCTATCGCAAAAACCGCCTTGTCAGCTCCGCGTCGCTACCGCTCCTGTCCTTCGGAGCTTCCCGCGTCTATTCTGAACCGAGGGAAGGGCTAAAGAATACTATTCTTAGTTTCAGTTTGAAGACGGCCTATCATGAGGTTCTCGTTAAATTTGCAGGGAGCGGGGCGTCGGCAGGCGGTTCTGTTTGAGGCCCGTGGCCGAGTTAAGCGCATGCAGTGCAGCGAGCATAAAATTTAGAGAAGCTCATGTAAGCCTTAATCTTTTGTTTCTTTTGTATCAAGACAAAAGAAAGGGAAGATAAATTGAAAGTGTATTTTTTCAATCCATGTTCTGTTCATTTTCTTTACTCGCTTGATTTTTAGTTTACGGGAGCTCGTGAATCTCCAAAAGTCGATTTTAGTAATGTTTACTACTAATTGAGTTTATTCATTTTCTTTGCTTGTCCAAAGAAAACGAATCAAAAGAAAAGACCCCCTCGCTTAGGAATTTTTTGCCTTATCTGGCAAAAACCGCCTTGTCAGCTCCGCGTCGCTACCGCTCCTGTCCTTCGGAGCTGCCCGCGTCTATTCTGAACCGAGGGAGTTTTAGATACGTTTAACCCTTCGGGTATGAATGCGTATAACGCTTATGAATAAAAGGCTAGGTTTTGATGTGTAAAAATAGTTATGCTGCTTACTGCTACTGTTTACTGAATACTATTTAAAAACAGCCCTCGAAGTGACATAGCATTATCTATTTGTATTTTGTATTTCTTACTTTGTACTTTAACGCCGAATAATAAATCAGCAATAACAAACAGCAGCATAACAACTGCCTACTGCCAACAAGATTGCGCAAGCTGGAACTTTCGCTCTACGTTTTAGGTTCCTGAGGTTGTTGCGGTAAGCATTGTATTTATTGTTGACTGTCAATGATTTTTTAACAAACAACAGCATATTTTAGAA
Source organism: Leeuwenhoekiella palythoae (assembly GCF_900130045.1). Classification (GTDB taxonomy): domain Bacteria; phylum Bacteroidota; class Bacteroidia; order Flavobacteriales; family Flavobacteriaceae; genus Leeuwenhoekiella; species Leeuwenhoekiella palythoae. Next base: position 620,601 of record NZ_FQXT01000001.1, on the reverse strand, counting down.
TTGTATTAATTTCTATTTAGCAAATCTTAACAGGTGTACTTCCTAATTTAGTACTGATTATTAACAGCGATTGTAGTGCATTGCAAAACTTTTTTCTGAAGAATGACCTAAGTGCAGCTGTAGGTAGCTGCTGCTGCGAGAGCATGCGGTAAGCGCTTTACAGCGTCATCAAACCGAATTCGTCAGATGTACATGCCAATAGGCAACTCCTTTAGATTTACTGCAATTAAAAAGTATCAATCTTATAAAATTAACCTTATGAACCACGAAGAATTAATCAGTACTTTAAATGAATGTGCAAATTATTGTAACCATTGTGCGGATGCTTGTCTTGAGGAAGACCATATTCAAATGATGGTGACCTGTATACGGTACGATCGTATGTGTGCTGAAGTATGCTCTAGCTTAGCCAAATTGTTAAGCATTAATGTACCCAGCCAAAAGCTAATGGCTCTTGTAGAATACTGTAAAAACCTATGCGCATCTTGCGCTGAAGAATGCAGCAGCCACGAGGCTCAACATTGCCAAAATTGTGCAGCAGCTTGCAAAAGATGTGTAGATGCATGTAGCAAATTTCTTTATAACCACTAATTATTTACCACGGGCATCTACAACCAGATGCTTTAACTAAGGCCTCAGGCCTTAACAACTAACCAATCTTCTAAAGTCTGCTTTTTTCAATAGGGGTGAAAAGGCAGACTTTTTTAATATTCAGTCAGGTTGCCGACGCTATTTGCGTCGAGGTGTTACGCTTACCTTGTTTTAAGACAGTACTGCTGCAACAGATTACCTAAATCCAAGTCGGGAATGGTATGGTTAATCTAAAAATTTGCCAAATGCTTTACCTAGACTTATGCCGAGGTAATGTTGTTTATTGAATTCACGCCATTGGATTTCAAAGGCGATGCTTGATGCTCCATCTTTGTTTTTTAGATTTAAGGGGATGCCTAATTTCCAGTTGAGCGCATCATAACCATACCAAAAGTTCTGTTCCACGGCAGCACTCAATCCTATACAATCTTTATAGAGCGATGCAACTTCTGCTTTTACCTGCCCGGAGGTAAACTCTTCATACGCTCCGTAATAATAGCTGTCTGTAGTGGTAAGCGCAGGTTGTCCTTCGGGAGACCCCTCAAAAGAGGTAAAAGTGCGTTTTTTAACCGTCTCCGTTAGAATGTTGTTGTTTTGGTAAACACGAGGAATGGCTGAAAAACTAAACGAAAAGATTTTACCCTTATAAAATCCATTTATACTAAGTGAAGCCTCCCAGGCCTCAAACTGATGTTCAGATTTGATACTTGCATCTGTTGTGTTTGTAAAGGTGTTACTGCTTTTGGTAAGCGGAATATAACCTTGCAGGGTTACCCAAAATTTATACATGGATACGTATAAATCATTTTTAAGAATATATTCAGCCTCTTTGGTTGCTATTAATTCTTCCAATTCCTGGGAGTCTAAAGGCTTGGTTTCTAAAGTTTCGAGCGCCAGATTTTTTATAGTCTTTTCTCTATAGGTTTTTAAAAGCCGACTTATTTGGTGATCAGCGTTTTTAGTAAGCGTACCCGGTATAAACCAGGTTAGTTTGAATTGAGCACCTATGTTTTCTGCCCAATTGGAATCTTTAAAGTTATAAAAGGATCCAGTAGGTTCCCCTTTCAATTTTAGACCTCCTGAAGCTAAAAAGCTTTGATAACTGGTTTTCGTAAGTCTAGGATCAAAGTTTCCGGTTAAGCTAAATGAATTATCATCATCGTCTAATAGGAAGCTTAAGCGTTGCGTAGAGATTTTAGTATTGGGAAGGTATTGGTTTAAAACGTCACCTATAAGAATATTTAATGTTTTGTCGTTTACAAATTGGGAGCCGGTGATTTCAGATTCATAGTCTAGCAAAGCTTTATCGATTAGGGCTCTAGGGGCTTGATTCTGAGCATAACTTAAAAGGGGTATCAGCAGGAGTATCCTAAATGTTCTCATAATACAGGTATTGGATGGTTAGTTAATTCCGTGTCATAAAGTACTTTTTTTACAGTCGTTTCACCATCCCCAATAGCGGGTATTTTCCACCTTTTTAGTGGGAATACGGAAATCCGCATTAGAAGTATTTCGTGAAATAATATATTTGGAGAAGACCTCCTCAAATGCCAAGAACTAGAAAACGGACTCCTACGCTATTGCGAACTCGACACCCTTGCGATGGTAATGATTCTGGAATATTTTAGAGAAGTGATACAAGAGAAAACGAACAGTAAACCTAAAATTGAAATAAAAATATTAAACAAACCATTTCTATATTTTAAACAATACTAGATGTTTTTAAGAGTAAGCTTCCTATTTTTGGAAAATAGCCATAAAGAGCTAGTACTTTAGCTTAGAGATCACTTGCTACGAACACACCATATTTTATGCCAATAGATAAATTAGACCTCCAATCACCGGACCGGGTAAATGAAAACTTTGATAAACTTGCAGCTCTTTTTCCCAATTGCGTTACTGAAGGCGCAGAGGGTAGGGCTATAGATTTTGACCTGCTCAAGCAAGAGCTAAGCCATGCCGTGATAGAAGGTAATAAAGAACGTTACCGTTTAGAGTGGCCAGGGAAACGAGAAGCCATAGTAACCGCCAACCTACCCACTACCAAAACCTTGCGCCCAGTAAGAGAAGACTCTGTTGATTTTGATAATACACAAAACCTCTACATAGAAGGCGACAACTTAGAAGTGCTCAAGCTACTGCAAGAAAGCTACTTGGGTAAGATTAAGATGATCTACATAGACCCGCCTTACAATACAGGTAAAGACTTTGTGTATAAAGACAACTTTAGTAAAGACGCCCAGGAAGAACTTATAGAAAGCGGACAAAAAGACGAATACAACCAACGCTTGGTAGCCAACCCAGAAACTGCAGGACGTTACCATTCCGATTGGTTAAGCATGATGTATCCTAGACTGAAGTTAGCCAGGAATTTACTTTCGAATGATGGAGTAATTTTTATCTCAATTGACGATAATGAAGTTCACAACTTAAAAAGAGTTTGCGATGAAATTTTCGGTGATAGCAACTTCATTGCGAATGTAATTTGGGAAAGAGCATTCGCTCCTAAAAATGATGCTAAGTATTTTTCAGATAGTCATGACCACATATTAGTGTTTACCAAGAACATACTTGAATTTGAAATAGGGAAGCTTGAAAGAAGTGAAGAAGCCAATTCAAGATACAAGAATATGGATGATGATCCAAGGGGACCTTGGACTTCAGACAACCTAACTGTAAAGACTTACAGTGCCGCTTACGACTATGAAATTAAAACGCCTTCAGGAAGAATGGTGTCTCCTACCGATGGTAGGTGTTGGTTCACGAGTAAAGAGCGGATGCAAAAGCTCATTGATGATAACAGAATTTGGTTTGGTAAGGATGGAAATAATGTTCCTCGGTTAAAACGTTTCCTTTCTGAAGTTCAAACAGGTATGGTTCCCATTTCAATTTGGCCTTACAAAGAAGTTGGTCATAATCAGGAAGGCAGACAAGAAGTAAAAAAGCTATTTGATGATAAAGGATATTTTGACGGACCAAAACCAGTAAGGCTTTTATCGAGAATACTTCAAGTTGCGAATTTGGATGAAGACTCTACTGTTTTAGACTTCTTTTCAGGTTCAGGAAGCTTAGCCCACACGGTCTATTCGTGGAATGCTGAAAACCAAGAAAGAGTGAGTTTTATTCAGGTTCAACTTCCTGAAGAAACGGATGAAAAAAGTGAAGCCTACAAAGCAGGTTACAAGAATATATGCGAAATAGGTAAGGAACGCATTCGCAGAGCAGCCAAGAAAATCAAAGAAGAAACCAATTCCGATATAGACTATGGCTTCCGTGTTTATCGCTTAGACAGCAGCAACATGCAAGATGTCTATTACAAGCCACAAGATTATGATCAAGGTCAATTAGATGCTTTTGCAGATAATGTAAAGTCAGATCGTACCGCAGAGGATTTATTGGCGCAGGTGATGTTAGATTGGGGCTTAGCCCTATCACTCAAAATCACGCCCGTAGATGTATCAGGCAAGAAAGTCTTTAAGGTAGCGGAAAACTCGCTCTATGCTTGTTTTGATAGTGATATAGATGAAGACTTTGCTAAAGCCATTGCTGAGGATAAACCAATGCGTATTGTATTTAGGGATAGTGGCTTTAAGAACGATACAGCAAAAACCAATGTAAAGCAGCTATTTAAGCAGCTAAGTCCTGAAACTGAAATGAAAGTGATTTAATATGAAACTACAGTTTAAAGAACAAGACTTTCAGGTCAATGCGGTTCAGGCTGTAGTAGCTAGTTTTGAGGGGCAACCCCTTAAAACCAATCGATTTACCTTAGAGCGTAGTAAAGAACTCCTACGTAAGGCTAAACAAGCAGCTACTGGTTTAGGCACTTTAAATTTTGACGTAGAAGAAGAGATTGGTTATCGTAATGCCTCCATCCAGATTATGGAGTCTCAAGTGCTTAAAAACATACAAGAAGTACAGAAGCATAATAACCTACACGAAAGTCAAAAGATTGAACGCCCTAAAGGCGTAAAATTGGGGTACAACCTCACCATAGAAATGGAGACTGGTACCGGTAAAACCTATACCTATATTCGTACTATGTACGAGTTGCATAAAAAGTATGGGTGGAGTAAGTTTATTGTGATTGTACCAAGTATCGCCATTCGTGAAGGGGTATTTAAGTCTTTTGAGGTAACACAGGACCATTTTCAGGAACGCTTTGGGCATAAAATCAATCCGTTTATCTATGACTCCAGCCGGCCGCAGGATATTGAGAATTTTGCTTCTGATAGTCGTATAAGTGTCATGATTATCAATACTCAGGCATTTAATGCACGAGGTAAAGATGCAAGGCGTATTTATCAGGAGTTAGACCAGTTTGGTACTCGTAAGCCTATTGAGATCATTGCCCAAACCAACCCTATCTTAATCATTGATGAACCACAGTCTGTAGATGGTAAAAAGACGTTGGAGAGTATGCAAGACTTTAGACCACTTTTTACGCTACGTTATTCAGCTACACATAAAGATGAATATAACAAGGTTTACCGTCTTGATGCTTTAGACGCTTACAATAAACGTTTGGTAAAAAAAATACAGGTAAAAGGAATAAATCTAAAAGGCTCTACAGGGACTAACGGATATTTGTATTTAGAAAGTATTAGTCTTAGTACTTCAAAACCACCTTATGCTGTTATAGAGCATGAGAAGCGAACTGCTTCTGGCGCGATTTCTAAAAAACGGGTAAAGGTAGCTGAGGGATATAATATTTATGAGCAGTCTGGCAATATGCCTGCTTACAAAAATCAAACGATAACTGAAATAAACGGCTATCTTAATAAAATTGTAGTTGCCGGGGAAGATGTTTATCCTGGTGATATTCTAAATGACAAGGATGAGCACGCTTTCCGAAGAGTGCAAATACGCGAATGTATACTTTCACACTTGCAAAAGGAAAAACAACTCTTTGGTCAGGGTATTAAAGTACTCTCTTTATTTTTTATAGATACCGTAGAGAAGTACAGAGTATACGATGAGTTAGGAGAACAGCAAATAGGGGAATACGCACGTTTGTTTGAGGAAGAATACAATAAGGTTAAAAACGAATTCTTAGACCTCTTTGAACAAGAATATAATGACTTTTTAAAAGATACCGATCCAAGTAAGGTTCATAAAGGCTATATGCCTACAAATTATGGAGAATATCTTAAGCGTGATGATGCAAGTAAGGTGCATAACGGGTATTTTTCTATAGACAAAAAAGGGAGAACTGTTGATTCTAAAGTTAAACGCGGGCGTGAATGGTCAGACGATGTTTCTGCTTACGATTTAATAATGAAAGACAAAGAACGCCTGTTGAGTTTTGAAGAACCTACGCGTTTTATCTTTTCGCACTCTGCACTTAAAGAAGGATGGGATAATCCTAACGTTTTTCAAATCTGTGCATTAAAGCATGCCGAAAGTGGTAGCTTAACGAGGCGCCGTCAGGAAGTAGGTCGTGGTATGCGCTTAGCTGTTGATAAACGAGGTGTTCGTCAGGATTTTGATTTCGTAGGCGACCGGGTCCACGAGTTGAATAAGCTTACAGTCATAGCATCAGAAAGCTATGAAGCATTTGCTAAAGGCTTACAAAAGGAGATAGCCGATACACTCAAAGAAAGACCACAAAAAGCAGAAGTAGATTACTTTGTGAGCAAGCTTGTTACCAACGAACAAGATGAGGAATTACGATTAACAGAAGATGATGCAAAGAAGCTACAGTTCAAACTCATTGTTAGTGAAATCATAGACGAAGATTACAAGATTACTCCTAAAGGCAAAGAACTGATTGAACAAGGTAAAGTCCCTCTGCCCGAAAAGCTTGAACCCTTTAAAGAATCTGTCTGCAAGCTCCTACAGACCATTTATACAGGTGCCGAATTTAAACCTGAAGATGAGCGTCAAACTGTGGTACTCAACCCTAACAAGAATTTTGCTAAAAAAGAATTTCAGGCACTTTGGGAGAAAATCAATCTTAAAACTATTTATGAAGTACAGTTTGATACAGAACAGCTTATTCAGGATGCTAAAATAAAAATAGATGCACAACTCAATATTGGCGATCGCGTTTATGAGGTAAAGACAGGGGAATTAGAAGATGGCAGTGCTGGACAAATGAAAGAAGGTAGCTTAGTCCGTGAGTCTAAACGCCAGTATATGAAGCTTAAGAATGATTTGTATGCCGATACGGTTTATGATATCGTAGGTGAAATTGAAGTTCAAACCAATCTAACGCGTAAAACCATAGTAGCAATACTTAAGAAAATAGCACCAACTAAATTTGCATTAATACGCAAGAATCCTGAAGAGTTTATTGGGAAATGCAGCAAGTTAATTAATGAGGTTAAAGCGAGCTTGATTATAAACAATATAGTATATCATAAAACCGAAGAGCGACACGATGCTAAAACGGTTTTTACCAATGACAAATCAGCTTTACGCCAATCGGATTTACTTAAGAAGCATATCTATGATTTTCTTACTTCTGATTCTAAAATCGAATCAGACTTTGCTACTGCATTAGAAAACAGTACAGAGGTAGTGGTGTACGCTAAGTTGCCAAAGAGCTTTTATGTAAGCACACCAGTAGCTAACTATAGTCCTGATTGGGCAATAGTTTTTGATAGAGACAAAGTGCGCCATATCTACTTTGTAGCAGAGACTAAAGGATCTGATTCTGATATGGACCTAAGAGAAATAGAGAAGCTAAAAATCCATTGTGCGACAGAGCATTTTAAAGAGATCAGTGGTGCTGAGGTAAAGTTTGAGAAGGTAAGTAGCTACGAGAAATTAATGGATATTGTGCAATTGAGTTGATAAAATAAAAGACATATTAACTATTGTAAAGAATAAATGAACTTTATTGAAAAGGGATAATTATAGAGTTAAGAATGAATAAAGAAGAAATAAATAGTCTAATACAGACCCCTTGGATGCAAGGTTTGATCGCCTCCGAAGAATTTTATTTTCAAAAAGGACAAGATGCTTTAAAGAAATGGATAGAAATGGATGTAGAAAGTGAGTTGAAAGAATCGCTTATAAAATATTCTACTAATTATAACCAGTTTTTAGAAATAGCAGAATCAAATCCTAATTTTAAGAAAATCAAAAATCTGCTTTGTGAGATTATTTCCTATTGTGATTCTAATGCTCGTGATAAGAATCTACTTAATCAATATGATGACAACAGAGTTCTTGCTAAAGCAAGTGTAAGAATGAACAAATGGATAGAGGGATTAATTAGAACAAAGTTTAAAAATGGTGAAATTAAAGGTGCTTCAATTTTAAATGCTTTGAATTACCTTCTCTTACCTCAAGAAAATTCAACTATTTTAAGTAGAAATCATCGTGAGATGATTTCGGAGAATCTGTTTGTAAAATCTTTTAATTCAGAACAATTTGTAGAAGAATTAAAAGCCTATTTTGAGCAATGCAATATCTCTGTAAAAAATCAAGATAACTATACATATCTATTATCATGCATTATATACTCAATAAAAGATAAATGGCAAGATGATGTAGTTGGTCTAATGGCATCAGATAGTACAGGCTGGCAAGAGAGAGAGCTTATATTAGATAAGCAATGGGCTGGATTAATACTATGGAACAGTAAAAAGCCGACTAGGGGAGCTAAGGTTTTAGAATTCTTAAGAGATAAAATTGAAGATACAGGCTTCTTCCCTCTTTTTTATAGCGTCAAAGGTAACGCGGTTTATTGTGCAAACATTACAGACTTTGCCACTAACCAAGAGGAGCTTGATAAAATTCAATCTCAAAACATTTCATTAAAAAATTTTAATTCTGATTTTTCAGAATATAGAGATGAAAAAAAATCTGCTAAGATTGTTTTTGTTGCTGAAGGAATAGAAAAAATCAAACCAATATCTGTTGAAGAATTTAATTTCTATAAATGTTCCCCTCCTAGGCAGGATAATTTATCTCCAATAAAAACCTTAGCAGAAGATCAAATAAAGACCTTACCAGAAGATCACAATATAGCAACTGAACAAAATTCTGATAAAATGGCCAATGAACTAAATCAGATACTTTATGGTCCTCCAGGTACCGGAAAAACATACAACACCATTAATCAAGCTTTAGAGCTTTGTGGTGAAAATTTAACCGGATTAAGTCGTTCTGATATCAAAGCACGTTTTGAGCAAAAGGTAGATGACGGTAGAATCATTTTTACTACTTTTCATCAGAGTATGACTTATGAAGACTTTGTAGAAGGTATCAAGCCGATTGAGCCTGAAAAAGAAGGTGATCCGGTGATTTACCGTGTGGTAGAAGGGATTTTTAGAAAGCTATGTATTGAAGCCTCCTTTTCATTAGCCAAAGAGGAAGAATCCGTTGCCACAGAAAATGTACTTGACTTCTCATTAGCTTTTGACAACTTTGTTCAAGAGTTAGAAGAAAAATTAGCTTCAGAAGAAACGATTGAGCTAGCAACCAAAAATAGAGGTAAAGTAGTTGTTGATGGTATTTCTCAGCAGGGCAATATCATCATTAAACATCCGGGAAAAGACAATATTTATCCTGTTTCTAAACAAAGACTTTCAAAGCTGCATACAGCATTTCCTGATTTAGCCGATGTAAACAATATCGACCAACAATTTAGGTCTATCATTGGGGGTAGTAATTCCACAGCAAATTGGTCTGTGCTGAATGCTATCAGAAACAATAACCCAGTTACTAAAGAGACGCCAAAAGAGATTAGAAAATACTCTTGGGACGATAAAGTACAAGTAGTAAAATCTTTGAAAAAGGAAAATTTCAAAGGAAAAACTGGAGAACCGTATGTACTTATCATTGACGAAATAAACAGAGGAAATGTATCGCAGATTTTCGGTGAACTAATCACTCTTATAGAGGAAGATAAGCGGTTAGGTAATCCGGAAGCAATTCAAGTACAATTGCCATACAGCAAAGATTGGTTTGGAGTACCTCCGAATGTTCACATTATAGGAACCATGAATACTGCAGACCGAAGTGTAGAAGCATTGGATACAGCTCTTAGAAGAAGGTTCAGCTTTACTGAAATGCCTCCAAAACCGGAACTCATTAACACAGAAGGTAGGGCTGAAAATGGTATTTTAAACGGTATAGAACTTTCAGTCCTCTTAGAAACCATAAATAAGCGTATCGAGAAACTATTGGACAAAGACCACATGATTGGTCATAGTTATTTGCTATCGGTAGAAGGATTAAAAGGCTTGAAATCGGTTTTTCAAAACAAGATAGTGCCTTTACTACAGGAATACTTCTTTGGTGATTATGGTAAAATTGGGTTGGTGATTGGCTCTGAATTTTTTGATATCAAAGACAATCAGGTAGATGAAGACTTTTTTGCTCCGTTTGAAGATTATGATAGCAGCCCTTTGGTAGAAAGGAAAGTTTATCATCTCAAAAACATCCAAGACTTAAGTGATGAGCTGTTTATCAAGGCTTTGAATGAACTACAACGTAAAAACAAGTGATTGAGTAAAGAGAATAAGCATATCATCGTATTTGAACACGAGAGCCTTCGTACAGACCGAGGCGAGCAAAGGCTTTCAAATGATCAGCTAGAAGCTTTACAATTGTTCTATGGAGAAAATGGTGTTCCTTATTACTCGTTGATCCATCACGGCGTTCGTTTTAATGAATATGTTGGTGTGATTCAAGTTGCTAAAACGGTTATAGAAGTATTGCCAAAAGCTGATAGATCCAATGACGCAGAAAGGTGGAGAAACGTTTTAATTAGCATGCTGTATGCAGTTGGAATATTTGATATTCATGCTCCAAGCAACAGTAATTTAAGATTGCGTCCAAACTCTATTCTTGACCTTTATTTTGAACTTTTCATCAAGGAAGTTGAATATCTGTTGCATAGAGGTTTAGTGAAAAAATACCGAAAAACAGAAGGCAATAGAACCGCTTTAAAAGGCAGTATTCAGTTTTCCAAGCAAGTCAGTCAGAATCTGGTGCATCCAGAACAATTTTATGTAAGGTACACAACTTACGACAAAGAACATGGCATACATGCAATTCTTTATAAAGCCTTGAAGCTATTGAGCTATATCAATATCAACGTGCAATTAAATAGCAGACTGGGAGCCTTATTGTTGAATTTCCCAGAGTTATACGACATTAAAATAACAGAAACCTTATTTGATAGAATTTTCCTTGATCGAAAAACGGAACCATACAAGAATGCACTGGAAATAGCCAAACTCATTCTACTCAACTATCACCCAGATGTAAACCGAGGCACCAATAATGTATTGGCACTGATGTTTGATATGAATGTGCTTTGGGAACAGTTTGTATATGTAAGTTTAAGAAGGTATAAAGCAAGTACTACGAGTATTGCTGCTCAAAACACAAAGAACTTTTGGAAGCCACTATCAGGCTTTCGCAGTAAAATGAAACCCGACATTGTTCTTAATAAAGGCAGACAAGATTGTGTAGTACTTGATACTAAATGGAAAAACTTGAATGGCTATAATCCATCCCCGGAAGATTTGAGGCAAATGTTTGTGTACACGAAATACTTTGGAGCAAAAAAAGTAGCTCTAGTATATCCAGGGGCAGAAAACAGAAACCAATCAGGGCAATATTATGACCATAGCTCTCAGGAGTCAAGGAATTTGAGCAATGAGGAATGCAGCGTTATCTCGATTGGAGTTGAAAAAGACGTGAAGGCATGGCAAAAAGCAATACATAAAAACATTAGTAATTGGTGGCAATTTGCATAAATAATTAAATAATCGGTAGAGGCACGATCGATTTTGAAAAACTGGAATAATTAAATGAAGTTAATTGACAATGTAAATACCCGCTTAGGTGATGATTTAAAAGACTCAATTAAAAAAGGCAGTAAGCTCAGTATTGCAGCATCAACCTTTTCTATATATGCTTTTGAGGCACTGAGAAAAGAATTAAATAGAGTTGATGAGTTACGTTTTATTTTTAGTTCCCCAACCTTTATAGAAGAGAAGTTTCAGAAAGAAAGCAGAAAGTTTTACATACCCCATATTGTTAGAGAATCAGAACTATGTGGAGGTGAGTTTGAAATAAGGCTGATGAATCAGCTTAATCAAAGAGCCATTGCTAAAGAATGCTCAAAATGGGTTAAAGAAAAAGTTACATTCAAATCAAATAAGCATAACAATCAACCCTTAAATGGGTTGATTCATCTAAAGCAGGATGAAAAGAATGCTCAGGCCTATACTAATGTAAGTGGCTTTACAACATCCGACCTTGGAATCACACACAAGAAAGGATTCCCAACACTTATTCAAAAATCAGAATACCCCGATAGTAAAGCTTATTTAGATTGGTTTGACCAGATTTGGGAAAATGAGGAAGACTTAAAAGATGTAACGGAGAAAGTACAGCAATATTTTGAAAGCGCATATAAAGAGAATAGTCCAGAATTTATATACTTTATAACACTTTATAATATCTTCAATGACTTTCTAGACGACCTATCCTTAGATAATCTACCTAATGAGCAAATAGGTTTTAAAGATACTTTAGTATGGAGTAAACTCTACAATTTTCAACAGGATGCTGTAATAGGTGCTATTAATAAGTTAGAAAAATACAAAGGTTGTATTTTGGCAGATTCGGTTGGTTTAGGAAAAACATTTTCAGCATTAGGTGTCATCAAGTATTACGAGATGCGTAATAAAGATGTTTTAGTGTTATGTCCCAAAAAGTTAGAGGCAAACTGGAATACCTATCGTCATAATGATAAAAACAACATTTTAGCTGCTGATAGATTTAGATACGATGTATTGTTTCATACAGACTTAAGCAGGGAGCGTGGAATGAGTAATGGTCGAGAACTTGCTAATGTTAACTGGGGTAATTATGGTCTGATTGTTATAGACGAATCGCATAATTTTAGGAATAATAATACTGTCGTAGGTAAGGAGAATCGCTATCAAAAACTATTGCGTAAAGTTATTCAAGAAGGTATTGAAACTAAGGTTATGATGCTATCGGCTACTCCGGTAAATAATAGATTTAATGATTTACGAAACCAGTTGGCCTTAGCTTATGAAGGAGATTCAGAAAACATAGATCAAAAGTTAGATACACAAAGTGGTATAGATCAAATATTTAGAAAAGCACAACAAGCTTTTAATATTTGGAGTAAATATGAAACGGAGGAGCGTACTACAGAGAAATTACTGGATATGCTTGACTTTGATTTTTTTGAAATCTTAGATTCTTTGACCATTGCACGGTCAAGAAAGCATATAACAACATATTATGATACATCTGCAATAGGAAAGTTCCCCGAGCGGAATAAACCGGTATCAATTCAAAGTCCTCTCACAAGTTCGAATAGCATAACCTATGTTGACCTAGCAGAAAAGCTAACACTTCTCAATTTGTCAGTCTATACACCTCTTAATTATATACTACCAAGTAAGGTTCAAGCCTATTCGGATTTGTATGATAAAGAAGTGCGATCGGGATCTGGAAAACTATCTCAGGTAGATCGCGAATTGAGTCTTCGTATCTTAATGCGCATCAATTTACTTAAGCGCCTAGAGAGTTCCGTAGATTCATTTAGAATTACTTTAGAAGGTATTATTGGTCAAATTGAACAAGCTATCAAAACTATAGATAAAGGAGTAGACGATGACTATGAGGGAATTCATAAAATTTTAAATGATGAGAATTATGATTTTGAATCCAATTGGGCAGATGAAGATCAAGTTATAGGCAAAAAAATAAAAGTTCATATCGCAGATATGGATACAACAAAATGGCGTGAAGATCTTACCGAAGACCTTTTAATTCTTAGCAAACTATGGGATAGAATAGTTGATATTAGAGGTAAAAAGGATACTAAATTGCAACACCTTATTACCCTTGTCAATCATAAAATTGAAAAACCATTCAATCCAAATAATAAAAAGGCTATTATTTTTACCGCATTTGCCGATACGGCAAACTATTTATATGAAAATATTCATGAGTATTTAAAGCGTAAATACAATTTAAATGTAGCATTGATTACTGGTTCAAGGCGTATCTCCAGTTCTAAGCAAATACCAGCAGATCTTAATGCGATACTTACATGTTTTTCTCCACTTAGTAAAGATAAAGAACAATTATACCCAAATATTAAGGAGTCTATTGATTTGCTTATTGCTACCGATTGTATTTCTGAAGGGCAAAATTTACAGGACTGCGATTATCTGATTAATTATGATATTCACTGGAATCCGGTACGTATAATTCAACGCTTTGGTAGGGTAGATAGAATTGGATCTAAAAATGAGAGTATAACTATGGTTAATTTTTGGCCCGATGTTACTCTAGATAATTATATCAACCTTAAGCAACGTGTTGAGAACAAAATGCTAATTAGTAATATGGCGAGTACTGGTGATGACAATATACTTAATACAGAGGAAAAGGATTTAGAATATAGGAAAATACAGCTTCAGAAGCTTCAAGATGAAGTTATTGATTTAGAAGACTTAAGAGAAGGCGTAAGTATTACAGATTTAGGTCTCAATGACTTTCGAGTAGATTTGACAAATATGATAAAGGAATATGGGGAGTTGAAAAACATACCTGAAGGTCTTCATGCTGTTGTAAAGTCAGGATCCATTTTGCAAGACGGTGTAATATTTGTCTTGAAGAATGTGAATACAAGCGTAAATATAAATAAGTTAAATAGGCTTCATCCCTATTATTTGGTTTACATAAAAATGAATGGGGAGTTAATACTTAATCATGTAGAATCCAAGAAGATTCTTGATGCAATGAGAATGTTAGCTAAAGGTAAAAAGGCGCCCCTTGAAGATGTGTGTAAAGAGTTAGCTGATCTTACAGATGACTATCATAAAATGGATGATTATTCTAAACTTTTAAAGCAAAGTATTCGCACAGTTTTACAAAAGGAAGAAGAAAAGGAAGTACTAAGTCTTTTCAAATCTGGAGGTACGACCGCTCTACAAGAAAAAATTAAGGGAATAGAAGATTTTAAGCTAGTATCATTTTTGATTGTACGCTAATGGATTTTTTTAATTTACCTAATCAATCAAAAGTAGCTCGTGTTATACCGAAAAATGCTTTTGATGAGTATACGAGCACTAAACAAAAAAGATTGCTTACTGATTTAGTTCTTCGTATTACTTGGACGCACAAACTTTCTAGAGAGACAATAAATCTAGAAGCTAAAGAAATACTAGAAATACAAGTATTTAAGGTTGAATTAAAGCAAAAAGCTGATATATCTAAGATACTTGACATCATCGATAAGGCTATTCCGTATCATATTGTGTTTTGGATTGAATTCAAACAGCAAGCTTATTTGTCGTCTGCCTTAAAACATTCTCATCCTAACAGCGATGATATTTCAGTGATAGATTGGAGATTTAATTGCCACTGGTTCAATATCGACACAAATACTTATGTTTTTAATCTTAATAAAAGTATTGATGCTGTATTTAAGAATATGTGTGTCCAATTGACAGGAAAGCCGCTATTCGATCAAAAGCCTTTTAGCTTAATACTTAAGAATGAAAAAGAAATAAACAGACTTGAAAATGAGATTGATCGTCTAAAAAAAAGCTTGAGGCAAGCAAAACAATTTAATAAAAAAGTAGAGTTGAATATTGAATTACAGAGTAAGTTGGAGCTACTAAAACAAGTTGAATCTAGAACGTTTTAATAGCCTGTTTTGTACTTTTTCAAATCTCTATTTGCTAGTTAAATTAATTCTCCTCAGTAGTGAAACTTAATGATCTAGTTTATTTTATTAAAACCCCGCTCCTCAACACGCAGCGCAGGGGTTTAAAGGTTTCAACCCGTTCAAGAATACTTTTTAAAAACAATTGATTACTAATGACCAAACGCTCTAAAACGCCCTGGCCTACCAAAGACGCGATGCAGCAGGTATATGCCAAGAAGCTATGGGGTAGCGGGAATACCGACTTTTTTTCCGGGGAGGGTTCGCACGATACCGAGACGGTACAGGCTTACCTAAAAGCGGTTATTGGCTTTTTTAAAAACTTAGAAGCCCCACCGGTGGTGTGTGATCTGGGCTGTGGTGATTTTAATGTCGGTAAAGAGTTGGTGCCCTACACCCAAGCCTATAAAGCCGTAGATATTGTACCGGAGTTGATCGCGCACAACCAAAAGACGTTTACAAGCAAACAGCTCATGTTTCACACCTTAGATATAGCCAAAGACACCTTACCTGAGGGTGATTGTGCCTTGCTGCGACAGGTATTGCAACACCTTTCCAATGCCGAGATACAAGCGATTGTCAACAAGCTGTACGCGTATCGCTATGTGATCCTTACCGAGCACCTGCCCGATCAGGAGTTTACCCCCAACATCGATATCATTTCCGGGCAAGGCATCCGCCTTAAAAAAAAGAGTGGTGTAGCGCTACAGGCACCTCCTTTTAATTTTAAAGTAAAAGCTGCAAAAGAGCTGGTATCCCTACCGGCTCCGGGAGTTAAAGGTAGGCTCGTTACGACTTTGTATACGGTGGTTTAGGGTTAATGCGTGAGGATTTTTAGAGGATTATTTCTATCCGGTAATCTTACTTTACTCGCATAATTTTTGTTTACGAGAGCTAGGGAGTCTTATGCCTTCATTTTGAGCAATGTAACTTACTATTAATGCATCTTACTTTTCTTTGCCTCTCCAAAGAAAAGTAACAAAAGAAAAGAGCCCCTCGCTTAGGAATTTTTCGCTACCGCGAAAACCGCCTTGTCAGCTCCGCGTCGCTACCGCTCCTGTCCTTCGGAGCTGCCCGCGTCTATTCTGAACCGAGGGAGTTTTGATGACGTGTAACCCTTCGGGTATGAATAGTTCTTCTTTGATCTTTTCTCTATAGGCTTTATTCTAAAAATCCCAAGGCTTTAAAAATTTTTAACGGAGCCTTCTTGCTATACTGAAGAAAAAGAATTGGAAACCCTTCGCGTATAAATAACTTATAGTCTTAAACTAGTAGTAACTCTTGCAAACTGAAAACAGTAACTGCCAACTTAATCCGAGTTTCCTGCATCTATTCTGAACCGAGGGAAGACTAAAGAATGTAACTCTTAGCTATAATTTAAAAACGGCCTACAAGAAGGTATTGTGAAATTTGAAGTGAACGTAACGTAGCAAGCGGTTCTGTTTGAGGCCGCGATAGCGGTCGAGTTAAGCGCATGCAGTGCAGTGAACGATAAATTTAGATACCGTCTTGTGAGCCTTGACCCGAAGCTTCGGGATTGTTTCTTTTGTATCAAGACAAAAGAAAGGAAACATGAATAGTAGTGGTACTGGTGCTACTTAGCATCGAGCTTTTGTGATAGAATATAAGAAATACAACCTACTCCTCCGGTAACTTCAGGTCTTGATGCAACTCCATAAACATCTCCCCGGGATCCACGTCAATGGCCAAGGCGATGAGGTAGAGTTCTTCAGCTCGAAGATGGGTCTTTTCTTGATTTGAAAGTTCGCTTAAACGCGTTTTACTTATTTTAGTTCCTATAGAATATTTTATTCATTTTCTTTGCTTGTCCAAAGAAAACGAATCAAAAGAAAAGACCCCCACGCTTAGGAATTTTTTGCCTTATCAGGCAAAAACCGCCTTATCAGCTCCGCGTCGCTACCGCTCCTGTCCTTCGGAGCTGCCCGCGTCTATTCTGAACCGAGGGAGTTTTAGTTTCGTTTAACCCTTCGGGTAGGAGTAGTAATTCTATTTAAAAACAATCAGTAATCTCGACGTTAGGAGAGAGCTCACTCGCATAGGAGCTCCCATCTCCTGTAGGAGAAGGGTTGGGGATGAGGGGTATTGATGGAATGTAAAGCTTCCTATTCGAAGAAAAGGACATTCAATTAAAACTTCAAAAGTTGGTAAAGCTCTATTTTAAGGGCTTTGCTTATTTCAAATAAAGAATACGCGGTAGGATTTACTTTTCCATTTTCAAGCTTCTCAATAGCTTGTCGATCCTTACCACATTCACGAGCCAAATCAGATTGTGTCCAACCCTTTTGCTCCCGTAATTTAACGATGCGGTTACCTACTTTTTTCTTTAATGCGTCTTTAGTCATATAACAAATGTCATCTTATCGTATGACATTTTTGTCATATAATTAGTTGACAGTTGAAAAGTTTTATTACATTTGTCGTATAGAAATATGACAAATGTAGAATATGTAAAACTGAATTATGACTCCACAACTCCAACTCCCGTCTAAAGTTGCGCTGCATGAGGCGCTCGAACCGCTTACGGAATCCTTGTTGCAAGTTGCTCCGGTACAAGCACTGTATCTCAGTGTAATCCGTCAAACACCTGATGCGATCTACAACCTCCTGATTGTGGTTCAGGAGGCCGGGGCCTTGACCGATTTACAACAACAAATCCCGGTGCTGCACGTGCAGTTTCCGCTAGTACGGATGCAAGTGTATACCCGAAAGCAGCTGCAGCGGTTGGTGCAGGAGGGAAGCGTGTATGGATGGTGGGGGTACCACCTGGGGGATCGTATTTACCCTCGGACTGCAACCGAAACCTTTGAAAATTGTTCCGAGCGGCAGTTGGAACAACTGCACCTTAAGGCGCAACAGCAGCTGGAGCAGGACGCGGCATGTATCTGTAAAGGCTTTGATACTGCGGTATACTGGTTTGAGCGGAAGGACTATGCGGCTTCGGTATTGGCTTTGGTGGAGGTGTTTAAAACCTGTCTTGCGCTAGCGGGCAAGTGGTATACCGGTAGGGTGATGGAGTACCCTTCTTTAGAAGCCCAGCTCGTTGCTGTACGTCCTTTTCTTCCCCAATTGCGCAAGCTCTTTCCCACACCCGAAGCACCCGATGCCGATCCCACGCTCTTGGAATTGCTGGATGTTTGGTCGGCAGATGGGGTCCCTAAGGATGAAGTTATAGACCGGCATACCTGTTACCAGATACAGATGTGTATGGAGCGGGTATTTACGGTGGTAGATACTGCAGCCCGGGAGCTGTTGGAAGCCTGTAGTCCAAAACCAACTCCCCCAGAGGCAGCCTCCCCAGTGGGTGCTACCCGATCGCCATTAGAGCAAGCGCTGCAGGAGGCTTTAAATTATTTACGAGAAACGTACCGCGTACACTCCGCCTATTTACTCTACAGTGCGCAGGACAGCCGGGTGCAGGCGGTCCATTGCTTTTCGGCCACCGAAATCCAAGAGCATCAAAGCACCGCGGTGGTGCTGCTTGTCACGTATAAGTCGGTAGGTGTCAGTCCGTCGCAACTCACCGATCGGGTTTATAATCAAACCGGACGGCGCATCCGTATCTGTTTTATTCTAGAAACCGTGAAGCGGGCGCACAAAGCGCTGGATTTTGGTAGTAATTTTCTGCAAAAGGCATTGGGGGAGGGGAAACCCTTGTGTGCGGAAGATGATCGCTTACGCGGGTTTTTGAAGCAAGGGTATTTGTACCATTCACAACAGGTTGAGAAACTCCAAAAATATTGGGACCTCCGCAGCAACCGGGCGTATTATCTCATTGAGAGCACCCGTATTCTGGATACCCGCGAAGACGCGCTGGTGCAACTGCATATGTATGAGGAAGCCTTGATCCAGACCTGCCTGGGCTTGATCCGTTTGTTTTGGGAGTACAGTCCGGCCTACACCTCCCTCAACTACCTTTTAGCCCTGTGTCGCAGTTTTACGTCCTTTCCTAGCACACTGCTGGAAACCACCTCGTTTAAAGCGCGTCGTCGTCTGCACCTGCTTAGCCACGCCCAGCAACACCTGCGGTATGGAAGCACGTATACCGTCACCGATACCGATGCTAACGCGGCCTATCACCTGTGCAAACGTTTTATGCAACAGGCTGAAGCATTGGCTGCGGAGCGGTTACACTTTTTAAAACGAAAAGCCTATCAGCGGGAAGTAGACTAGATTAGAAGATTCAAAATTCAAAGTTCAAAATTAGAATGGGATGTGTAGTGCTTATGCGGTTCTCTGTTTACCGATTATTGTTTGCTGCCCACTGCCCACTGCGACTGCCGACTACAAACT